>CAVOTD010000041.1:0-111944 GCA_963698995.1 uncultured Alphaproteobacteria bacterium
GCATAATACAGACCTCTCGTCCTCCTCGAGCACGCGGACGCATTTCTGAAGGAAGTCGGGCGCCAAAACGTCATCGTGAGCTGCCCACTTGAAGTACCGGCCGGAAGAGCGACGGAACACTTCATTGTGATTCGCCGCAGCTCCAATATTTGTCTGTTGTCGAATGTAATTTATGCGTGCGTCACTCTTCGCGTAGGTCTGACAAATCTCGGCCGTGGCATCGGTCGAGGAATTATCCGAGATTACGAGTGCGAAGTCGCCGTAAGTTTGTGCCAGAATCAATTCAATAGCCTCCTGTAGGAACTTTTCGCCGTTCCACACTGGCATGCCGATTGCGACGCTACACATCACACCACTCCCTGGGACCTCAGTTTTCGGCAGATCATCATGCGGTTTGTATAACGCATAGCACCAATCGGTACAAGGAGAGTAGAAGAGCTGAGATTTCGAATGCTGGCTGCGGAAACAGATCTGCGGTCCTCGAAAATGGTCCCTTGCCTAGCGTACCGTCTATAAAATAGGATTACAAAACCTAAGGAACCTCTGCATAAGCCAGCTGCAATGATCGTGCTATAATATTTGGCGGGGTGGATTGCTGCATTGGGTTGGGGGATGAAGCAGTTGACGCTGGCGGCGGTGGGGTTTGAGCGCTACGCCAAGACGACGCGGCGGGCCGCGTTTCTTGCCGAGATGGAGCGCGTTGTGCCGTGGTCGGCGCTGTGCGCGCTAATCGAGCCATTCTATCCGAAGCCGGGCAATGGCCGCCCACCGGTCGGGGTGGAGCGGATGCTGCGCGTCTATTTCTTGCAGCAGTGGTTCAATCTGTCGGACCCGGCGGTGGAGGAGGCGCTCTACAATTCGTCGGCAATGCGGCGCTTTGTCGACATCGACCTCGGTCGCGAGCCGGTGCCCGACGAGACGACGGTGTGCCGCTTCCGTCATTTGCTCCGAAGCGCACGATCTGGGCCAGCAACTGTTCGACGAAGTGCAGCGGCATTTGGCGTCGAAGGGACTGAAAGTGGCCACGGGCACGATGGTCGATGCGACCATCATCAATGCGTCGTCGTCGACCAAAAATGCCGACAAGGCACGCGATCCCGAGATGCATTAGACGAAGAAGGGCAACCAGTGGTATTTCGGCATGAAGGCGCATTTCGGGGTGGACAGTCGCACCAAGCTGATCCACGCCGTGGTGGCCACGCCGGCCAATGTCGCCGACAGCACGGTGCTCCCCGAACTGTTGCACGGGCAAGAGACCCGGGTGTCGGGTGACCAGGCGTATCGCGGCCAGCGGGCGGTGATCCGGGATCATGCGCCCAAGGCCCGCGATTTCACCAATCGCCGCTACCGTCACCGTGGCATCGTGGATGAGGTCGAGCGGAGGAAAAACCGCACCAAGTCGAAAGTGCGGGCCCGGGTCGAACATGCGATCGGGATCATCAAGCGGGTGTTCGGCTTTGCCAAGGTACGCTATCGCGGACTGAAGAAGAACACGCATCGCCTGCTGGTGACTTGCGCGCTTGCCAATCTGTTCATGGCGCGCCGGCAGCTATTGGGCTGCCAGAAGCGTAATGTGTCTGCAACCAGGCCGGCAACCGTGCAGCCGCCCCAATACGGCATCAACGCGGCCCAATAGACCCGTTTCGTACTCGCCGAGCAAATCGCCATGCCTCCTTGCCCCAGTTCCAGCCCTTATTCAGACGTTCCCTAGGACGAATGATATCATTGGCGTGCCGATTGGGGGAGTTGGTGATGGCGCGTCAAAGGATCGAGTTGGCTGCGGAAGAGGCCGAGGAATTGAACCGCCGCGCTCGCGCAACAACAGTGCCGGTGCGGGATCGGCAGCGAGCGGAGATCATCCTGCTGAGCGTGCAAGGTCTGACCCAACAGCGCATCGCCGAGCAACTGGGGATCTCACGGCTTTGTGTGAACCGCTGAGTGGGGCGCTTTGCGCTGCGCCGGCTTGAGGGGTTGAGCGATCGCGCCGGACGTGGACGCAAGCCATGGCTGGAGCAGACCGCGGTCCAGCAAGTGCTGGAGCAGGCGCGGTGACGCCGCCGCCCCATTTGGGGCGGTGGAGTTGCCGCACAATGGCCCGCGCCGCCGGGGTGTCGACGGCCAGCGTGCATCGCCTGTGGGCGGCCAGTGACATCAAGCCGCATCTGTCGCGCACCTTCAAGCTGTCCAACGACAAGCGCTTGAGCTATGGCCAGAAGTTGGTGACGGCGTGACCGGGTAAGGCGGCGTATCGTGGTGGTGTTCAACGCCTCCACTTCTCCAATGAAGGAGTGATACGCCGTGTCCGACAGTAACGTGATCAAGCTCGCCCAGCCAGGGGCCTTTACCGATTCTCTCACAGAGATCCTGCGCAGCGGCGCGCGTGCGCTGCTGACCCAGGCGGTCGAAGCCGAGGTTGCCGAGTTTCTCGCAAAGCATGCCGATCTCAAGACCGAGACGGGCCAGCAGCGCGTCGTGCGCCACGGCCATCTTCCGGAACGCGAGATCATGACCGGCATCGGCCCGGTCGCGGTTCGCCAGCCGCGGGTGCGCGACCGCGAAGCTACCGAGGGCGAGCGCATCCGGTACTCGCCGTCGATCCTGCCGCGATACGCGCGGCGATCGCAGAGCCTTGAGGTGCTGATCCCCGTCCTCTACCTGAAGGGCATCTCAACCGGCGACTTCGAGGAAGCGCTGGCGGCCCTCGTCGGCAAGGAGGCGCCCGGTCTATCGGCGTCGACCATCGCCCGCCTCAAGGAGGTGTGGACCGAGGAGCATGCGCGCTGGCAGAAGCGCGATCTGTCAGCCAAGCGCTACGTCTATTGCTGGGCCGACGGCATCCATTTGGAGGCCCGGCTCGAGGAACAGGCGCAGTGCATCCTGGTCATCATCGGCGCGACGCCGGAAGGCAGGAAGGAGCTTGTCGGTTTCACCGATGGCATGCGCGAGAGCTCACAATCGTGGCGTGATCTGCTGCTCGATTTGAAGCGTCGCGGTCTGACAACGGCGCCGCAGATTGCGGTCGCCGATGGCGCGCTCGGGTTCTGGAAGGCGCTCGGCGAGGTGTGGCCGACAACCCGCGAGCAACGCTGCTGGGTGCACAAGACCGCCAACATCCTGAACAAGCTGCCGAAGAGCCTACACACCAAGGCCAAGCGCGCGCTGCAGGAGATCTGGATGGCCGAGACCAAGAAGGATGCCGTTGCCGCGTTGGAAGCCTTTGTCGAAACCTATCAGGTCAAATACCAGAGAGCGACCGATTGCCTGACCAAGGACCGCGATGCGCTGCTGGCGTTCTACGACTTCCCGGCCGAGCACTGGAAGCACTTACGAACGACGAACCCCATTGAAAGCACCTTTGCGACCGTCCGGCACCGAACCATCCGGTCAAAAGGCTGTCTGTCGAACAAGACGGCGCTTGCCATGGTCTTCAAGCTTGTCGAAGGCGCGCAGAAAAATTGGCGCCGCATCGACGGCCATAACCAGTTGCCAAAACTGATCCGGGGTGTGAGGTTCACTGACGGGATCGAGGTCATCGGCAATTCTGCCGCGCCTCACGCCCAAGCCGCCGCCTGATCCTTCAGGCCGTCACCAAAATTCGGCGATAGCTCCCCGCGCTTTGAAGAGAAGTTCTGGGACGTGATCGGGTTGTACCTCAACCCGCCGGACAAGGCGCTGGTGCTGTGCTGCGACGAGAAATCACAATGCCAGGCATTGGAGCGCACGCAACCGGGGTTGCCGCTTGGCATTGGTCACATTCGCACCAAGACCCACGATTACGTGCGACATGGCACGCTGACCTTGTTTGCCGCGCTTAATTATCTCGAGGGCAAGCTGATCACCCGATTGGCGCCGCGCTACCGCCATCAGGAGTGGCTGGCCTTTCTCAAAACCATCGATGAACAGACCCCGGGCGATCTCGACATCCACATCATCGCCGACAATTACGCCACCCATAAACATCCCGCGGTCACCCGATGGCTCGATCGCCACACCCGCTTTCACATGCATTACACGCTGACCTCGTCCTCCTGGATGAATTTGGTCGAGCGCTTCTTCCGCGACCTCACCGAGTTCATCACCGAGAAGAGCTTTGCCTCGACCCGAGAATTGGCCGACGCCATCATCGCGTTCCTGGCCGCGCGCAACGAAAATCCGCGGCGCTACGTGTGGAAGGCGAAGGGAGAGGAGATCCTGCGCAAGATCAACGCCGCCAGACAGGCACTTGCCGCCGCGACACTAAAGGAACTCTATTTCAGAGACGATACACTAGTTGTAAGCAAAAAGCTCCGCAATAGCCTTAAGCATGATTACAAGCTGATGGAAATATGGGTCTATCAAGCCACGGCAGGAGAACAGGTCGAAATGCTTGAGCGGCGAGAAGAAGTGCGTGACTGCAGCCACGGAGCGCATAGCCTTAGCCCTTGCCCACTCTCAACCGCACGGCAGTTCAGGGGCATCGCGAATTAACCGAGAAATTTCGATACTGGGACCATCGAACGCATGACGCGCATTCCCTGTCAACAGCGAGGCGCAACGGGCAACCCGCTCGCAACCCGCTAGTCCTGTTTGCGCCGGTAATCTGACCCGATGGCGGCCACGGTAGCTGAATTCTTGACGTGCTGCCTCAACACCTCGCGGTAGTGTTGCTCCATGAGCAGGGCACGGCCGTCCCAGTGCTGGGTCACCGCGAAGCTGTAGGCGGCCTCTGACATTCGCCGGAGCCGCGCTCGATCGGACGCGAGCGCCTCGATTTGGCGGGTGAGCTCCCGGACCACCGCTCGCGGTGTGGTGACCGGCACCTTAATGGCCGCAAGCACCGGCAGGTGAGCCGCCACGCCGTTATGATCCAAGCACAGCACAGGGCAGCCCTTAGCCATAGCTTCAAAGTTCACGGTGCCGAACGCATCCCTGAGGCTTGTGAACAAGAACAGGTCCGCTTCCGCAATGTGTTGCTGCAAATCATCCCACGATAACTGCCCCAAGAATGTCACCCGATCATTAAGGCCGAGATTTCGCGCATACCGTTGCGCCCATCCCTGAAGCCGACCCCACCCGGCGATAAGGAACTTTATGTGCCGTCTCTCCAAGGCCTTCGCTACCCTGAGGCAAATAAGTAGGCCCTTCCAGTGTTCGAAGCGACCGGCCCAGATGACGGTCAGCGCGGCAGTGGGATTGTGCGTCTTTGGGGACCGAAGCAAAGCCGCCGGAATCCCTGTGTCCGGCAGCAATGGAACGTGGTGCGCACCAGCCTTACGTAGCATGGCGGCAGTTTCGCGGTTGATCGCCAACACTAGATCGGCCCGCGTAACCGCCAAGCGCAGGGTCGGAGTCCATGGCAGAACTGAAATTCGCAGCGTCCGAAGCAACTCCGGAATGGCAGCGCGGCCGCCGGACGCCAGAAAGCGCCAAGGCAGAACCTGCCCGCCGCCTATCGGACCCCAGACGAACGGCTTGCCTATCTGCCAGAGCAGCGGCGGCGCGCTGATCGTGCTCCAACCTACATGATGGACAATATCGATCGACTCCGTGGCCATTAGCCGCCTCGCCGCTGCGACCACCGCGCGCCGCCACATCATGTAGTGAAGACGGATGCCCCGTGGCTCTGTCCCGTTCCAGGGATCCCACCATCCCAGCGGACCAACCCAGATGAAGTGAAGGTTGGGGCGCGGATTATCGCGGATGTACCGCTCGATGAACGGACGGAAATATCCGTGGGTGATAACCCAAACACGATTTCTCGCCGCAAGGTGCCAAGCCCAATTCCATGTTATACCCGGTTCGGAGCCCGATTCAGGTGAGCAGCCATGACCGACGATAAGTAAGTTAAGCTTGGTTTCGCCAGCCACGGCTTCCGCAGCGGAAGCTACTTCATTGCTTTGATAAAGCATGATAAATATCGCGAGCCGATCGTCCACGTCTGAACGATAGAGTATAAGCGCTGCACCCGTTTAAAAGGAACCAGCAATCAGAGGGCTCCGCCCGAAAGCAATCACGGCCGCGTCGTTAGGGCGACTTCCCAGCTCAGCATTGGCGTGGTATGTTGGGCCACGCGTCGCCTCACCGATCCCCGCCGGGCGTTGGCCGGCGAGTGGGTCGAGTATCTAAGTGGCAGTCGGCCTTTTGTGCATCGGGAGAGCGTCCTGCTATAGAGGTGCTGCCTTTGACCAGGATCGGCCAAACGTCGCCTATACTCATCCTGCGTTCTCTCTTGCGGGGAGGCAACTTCGTTAGGGCGCTGAAGCGAGATGGGTCAGACTTCCATAGTCCCCCGTCACGCCGTAGCCGCCGCGCCGCGTTCAGCGGAGCGATGACAGCGGCAAACAGCGGCCTAGGGATGCTCGGCTCCCTTATCGCGATGCCGGTTGTGCTGCACTTCATCGGGGCAGAGCGCTTCGGCCTGTGGGTGACGTTGTCATCGCTGATGGCACTCTCCGCTCTGGGCGATCTCGGGATCGGGAACGGACTAATCAATGCCATATCAACTGCGCATGGCGCCGATGATCGGACCTCGGCGCGCACTTACGTTTCCAGCGCATTCTTTATGGCGTTGGCGTTTTCGTGCGTCCTTTTAGTCGTCTTTGCCGGGTTGGATTTAGTCGTGTCATGGCCGACACTATTCAATCTCTCTTCGCCCACCGCCATCGACGAAGTCGGACCCGCGGTGAAGGTTACGATGGCATTAGTGGTTTCCTACGTCCTGACTGGTGTCGCTGTCAAGGTTCGGACCGGCTATCAAGAGGTTCACATCACGATGCTTTGGGCGATGCTTGGTACCATCGGCGGCATCGTAACGCTGGTCGTGCTCGCATGGTTGAAAGCGCCGCTGCCCTGGCTGATCTTCGCAGATGCGGGGATCCCGCTCATTTCTATGATCTGTAACCTCGGCGGTCTGTTCCTTTTCGAGCGTCCCTGGCTTCGCCCCTCCTGGAGCAGCGTCAGGCTTGAGGCTGTGCGAAAGCTATTCAAACTCGGCCTTCTCTTCTTTATCCTGCACTTAGTTGGAATCGTCGCCTTCTCTTCGGACAACCTGTTGGCCATTTGGATTTGTGGCCCCGAAGCTGCGGGGTTGTATGCCATTGCTATGAAATTGTTCGGCCCCTGTCGAATGTTAGCCGGAACGCTGCTCGGGCCGTTGTGGCCTGCCTACGGGGAAGCAGTAGCGCGCGGCGACATCGCGTGGGCTCGGCGCACCGTGACCGCATCGATTATTGCGGCTGAGGTTCTTGTTATCCCGCTCGCCCTTATTGGCCTCTTCTTCGGCGACAGTTTGGCGAGCCTCTGGTTCCAACGCTCAATTTCGCTCGGGTTCGGGCTCTTGGCGGGCATCGCGTTATGGGTGGTCCTGGAGACGATCGGCGCTGGCTTGTCGATGTTTCTCAACGGTGCCTCGGTAATCCGCGCGCAACTCCCGCTCTGCGTCGCATTCGCGGTCGTTGCGATCGCGACGAAAGTAACATTGGCGAATCAGTTTGGTATCGCCGGAATCATCTGGGGAACGGTCCTTCCTTATTCGATCACTCAACTCCTACCCTACGTCTGGCTGATCCAGCGAACTTTTCATGACCTTGAGAGGCAGAATGCCGTGGCTGCGCGATCGTTGCCGCATGGGGCGGACCAGGTCCACGGCGGATGAAAGCCATTCACGCCGCGCCGCCATCTTCGAGATGAACGTCGAACGCTACCGCCGCCGCGCCGCGCTCGCGGCCACCACCGGTCCACGCGACAATCACGACCAATGCCTGATCGCCTCGCCGCGACAGTCAAAGCTTCGATTGCCCCTTGCGCGACAGACAAGTCGCGACGATCATGCCAATGTCGCGGCACCGGATTTCCATCCTGATTGTCGCTGTCTTCTCGTTCCGATCGCCGCGCTACACAGCCCGTACCAACTGAGCACAAGTTAGGCTCGCGCCTGAGTTATCCGACAAGGAGCGATCACTTTGACCTCCGCGGACCGAGATGCGAACCCGGGTTGTGGGTTCGTCGGCGGTTTCGCGACCAGCAGTGACGCTTCCCATGCCTGAAGATGAGACGACCGGCAGCGGGCGAGGTCTTACGAGCGCCAGCGAAACGATACCTTTTCCGCTACGAAGAGGGTTCGGCCAGCCGATCGTCCCGGTGCGTAGATTGCGTACTGCAAAGGTGTTGCTTGAAAATAGCAGCCGGACAGCATTTTTTCCGCCCAGCCCACGAGCCGCCATTGGCGGCGAAAACGCCTAATCCACCACGGGAGGCCGTCGAGAAAGTGTTTGACTTCGCCCTCGATCGTCGAGGCGATCTGGCTGCGGTTACTCCCGGTCATCGTGAAGGTTGCGAAATACTGACGCACGTGCGCCAACTTGTATCCTTCGCGTACGAGCCGGACGACCCAGTCGAGATCCGCAATATCCTTGTAGCTGTCGTCATAGAGCAAGCCATCCTCCACCAGTTTGCGGCGGAAGAATGTCGCCGCGGTCGGGACATAGAGTGGTGGCAACGACAGAATCGGCCAGATCGGACAAATGGTCTTCCGGTAGGCTACCAGCGAGCCGTCCGGACGCACCGTCAGCGTATCGCCGAACAGCACGTCCACATTTGGGTGCGTATCGAAATACCTGACTGCGGTCGCCAAAGTTGCCGGCAGGTACTGCTCATCACAGTTGAGATGAGCGACGATTTGACCGCGCGCCCGCCGGAACCCCCGATTGACCGCGTCGTACATGCCGGTGTCCGCTCGGACCTCGCTCGCAAGCGAAGCTTGCGTTTTCAGCCATTCGACTGTGCCATCGCGCGACCCGCCGTCCATGACCAAGTGCTCGGCTTGCACACCCTCCTGGTCGGCAACCGATGCGACGCACCGCTGAAGGTAGCTCAACATGTTGAAGCTCGGGGTAACTACTGAGACTTCAATTTCTTTTCCCATGAACAGTGTTGGATCCCGCACGTTGATCCTAGGTGCGTATTCCGGTGAAGGTGATCAGCCATTCCGGCTGATTGTGATCACCGAATCCGGTGATCGTGATCACGCTCGGAGTGGGCCAAAAAGCCCGAGGCGTGATGGTCGGCGATCCGCACCGCCGACGTGAATGTAGGTTGCATAAGAATGCTGGGGCCGGTCAAGTCGCCAGAGGATCGTCCACGGAGTCCACGGAGGGGCCCCGCGCGCGACGCGCAGTGCCCTCACGAGCGACGGAGCGGCGCGCGTGGGGAGGCGCTGTGGGCCCCCGTGGGCGATCGGGGCACGGCGGCTCATGCAGCGGGACTTTCGGCAGTGACGAGGCGGCGGCGCAGGGAACGCCCCTTGAGCTCGATGCAATGGGCGCGATGGAGGATGCGGTCGAGGATGGCGTCGGCCAGGGTAGGGTCGCCGATCACCTCATGCCATCGGTTGACCGGGACCTGGCTGGTGATCAGCAAGGATCCTCTATCGTAGCGATCGTCGATGATCTCGAGCAGATCACGACGCTGTTCGGCGTTGAGCGGTTCCGGCCCCCAGTCGTCGATGATCAGCAGGCGGGTGCGTTCGAGCGTGGTCATCAGCCGCGGCAGTCGGCCTTCGCCGCGCGCCTGGGCGAGATCGGTGAACAGGCGCGTGGCGCGCTTGTATAGCACCGAGAAACCCTCGCGGCAGGCTTTGTGACCGAGAGCGCAAGCAAGCCATGACTTGCCGATGCCGGTTGGGCCGATAACGACCAGAAGATGATGGTCGCGGATCCACTAGCAGGTGGCGAGCTTGAGGAACAGGGCACGATCGAGGCCGCGATGTGCTCGGAAGTCGACGTCCTCGACAACCGCGGACTGGCGCAACCGAGCCTCGCGCAAACGGCGGGCGAGGCGCTTGTTCTCGCGGTTGGTCGCCTCGCGATCGACGAGCAGCCCGAGCCAATCCTCCCGCGTCAGCTCGGCAGCATCGGGGGCGTTCTGCAGCTCGATGAAGGCGTCGGCCATGGCGGCAAGACCGAGTGCGCGCAGCCGCTCGACAGTCGGATGGATCAGCATTGGGGATTTCCTCAGTGATAGTAACCAGGGCCGCGGATGTTCTCGTGGATTAGGATCGGCGCCTCGGCCGGGGCGTGCTCTCGGTGGTTGTTCAGGATAGCGGCGACCGAGCTGTAGGAGCGGGTGCCGAGAACCAGCGCGCGGGCGCGGGCAGCAGAGGTACACCGCCCGAGGCCGCCTCGAGTATCTGCCGCCGCCGCGCTTCCCGCGCTTCCCACAACACGTATGGATTCGAGTGCATTTCCTCCGCCGCAACCAGCTTCCTAGCAGCCGCGTACACGGCAAATGCTGCCGGATCGCCCAAATCGGCCGCCGGCGTCGCAAACGTGTCGTTTGGTCGCGTGTTCGCGAGGATCCAACGGTAAGCGTCCAAATCAATCAATCCCCCGCCGTCCGCGGTGTGCAGAACTCGGTGTCGAGCCTCGGCATCCCATTTCCGGTTTAGCACGGACCATCCGCCAACTGCGGCGAGTGCTAAGACCATTACAGCCGCGACACCAGTCCGAGAGCCAGTGTTGCGTTCCAGAAACAGGCGGAAGAGGTGCCAACTGACGAAGCCGATCGGTATCGCCCAGGCAATCTGCAGATACATGTGAAAGTGCTGCACTGGCACCAGGAAGACGCGGCAAACCGTGACCTCGGCAACATTAGCTCCGGTTGCCCTTGCTGCGAGATAACAGGCGTAGTGGCGGCCTAGTGCGACAGCGCACAGGATGATCCACGCTCCCAGAGCTACGGCTGCGCCCTTCCCGAGCCTGACGCGGCGGCGGTAGAGGAACATAGTACCCACTAAGGCGAGCATGCCCGGCATATTCAGGAGTGCTGTGCGCGCTATTGCGCCGAAGCGCGGCTCCATCAGCCGAGAGAGGTACAAACTCGGCTTTAGATGGACGATGCCGCTGGGATAGTGCAGTGCGATCGGGGCGAGATACGGCGACATGACGGCTAGCTGCACAACAGCAACGACGGCGAGCCACGAAACCGTTTCGACCCGCAGGCCGCGCAAGCCAAAGGCAACGGCAGTGACGACGAGGGTGAGAATGATGCCCGGGACAGGATGGGCGAGGAAGGTGACGCCTACCGCAGCCCCGATGAGCGCAGCATCCAGCCACAGGCGGCTTCCCTCGCGAGCAATAATCAACCAAAGCGTCAGTAAGAAAAAAGTTTGGCTTATGCTTGGGGTGAAGGGCCAAGGCGTATAACCACCCGCTACCCACGGCGGACCGACGGCGCCGTTGAGAAAAACAAAGACGGTCAGCGCTGCCGCTGCCGAAGGGGTCGAGCCGAGCAATCGCCGCGTTGCCAAAAAGAACGTTGCCGGAACGAGGAGATTGATCCAGGGACCGGCCTGTACCCAGAAAGTCGGAAGGTCAGCGATGCCGAGCAGCCGCGCGGCTGCTGCTGCAAAGGCCGGCACGAGTGGCGGATACCAGCGTATCTCACCGGCATAGATAGGATCGCCGAACAGGTCACCGTCCAGGATGCCTTGCGCGAAGCCGATGTCGCGGAGGGTATCGGCATCCGGCGGATAAGCAACACCTGACACGGTCCACACCCCGTGCACCGCGCACAGCAAGAGCAGTACAATTATCCAGAGCAATGAGATTCTGCGATACCCCGATTCGCTCAAGGACGACCCCGTGACCGGCCGATTTTCCGGAGAAGCATGTACTGCGGCAAAGCCGGTCGGGCAATCGCGGTGTTGCGCATCTGGGATTTGCGAGTGAGGCCGGCCAAACCGACGCAATCACCGCGACGCTTGTCTCTTCAAGGTCGGCTGAGCTCCTTTACGAGCCGAGCGAGCTGGCGCTCGCTCGGCTAACAACGGGTGCGGTTGCGAGCTCCGCTCAATCGGGCGCCGGTCGGCCCCAGTCACATTTGTAAATGGCATCGCGAAGATCTCGCGATGCGGCGTACTGCGTCGCCGGCGAGCGGCGATTTGACGAGATCGGCCCGCACAAAGAATTTGCGCCGGGCAGGGCTCCAGCGCGCCTCGGTGATCGGACCGGGCTGGCGCCGGGCATCGTCGAGATGGACGAAGCCGGCATAAGCATCGGCCTGGAGGATCCCGGCATAGCCGGCGAGATGGCGAGCGGGATGCTCGCCGTTGCGGTTGTGCGAGTAGAAGAACAACGCTGCCGGCGGATCGAGACCGGCGAACGGCCGATCCTCCCGCACATACATACCTGGCCGATAACGGTCTTTTGTCTTGGCAGTACCGGCGCGGTGGTATTGTCGCCGTGCAAGCGCTCGCCGGCGAGCACGTGACGGCGGATCAATTCGATCGGCGGCGTCAGGCTCGCCGTGCAGGCCGCCGACCCCAATCCGCCAGGGTCGACACGTCGAGTTCGATGCCTTCGCGAGCATAGGTCTCGCTCTGCCGGTTCAGCGGCTGGTGCTCGCCGAATTCGGCATAAAGGATCATCGCCAATAGGCTGGCCCGGCCCGCGCCCGGGCGATCACGTGGAACGGCGCCGGCGGCTGCGTGATCTTCTCGCATGACCGGCAAGTGAATTTCTCGGCACGGTGACGTCCTCGCCGAGTTGGACCAGCCTGCCGCCGCAGCAGGGGCAGGAGCGGGCGCTGGCGCGGCCCCCGCTCGCGTGGCAGGTGAGCCGGCAACGGGGCCCGCACCTTTTTTTAGCGGGTAAAGCCGTGCACCGTCGTAGGGTCCGCCTCGCCTATCCTGCCGGTGACCTCGTCTTCGGTGCCGCTGCCTTCGAGCTCCTCGAGCAGCAATTCCAGCTGGTCGAGGAGCTTGCCCACGAGCTTGCTTGATTCTCACTCGGAATCGCTAATTCAAGATGCGCTCGATACGCTCATGCGCGGCAAGACTGTCGTCGTCATGGCGCACCGCCTCTCCACCATCCGCACGATGGATCGCTTCATCGTCATCGAAGAGGGCAAGATCCGCGAAGAAGGTCCACGAAGCTCTTGTATCCGCCGACGGCTCGCTCTATGGGAAATTGTGGCAGATTGCAGACAGCGGGATCTATAAAGTGAGGAACGGCGCTTGATTATAAAAAACTTCATAGCTGCTGTCATTGGCACAGCCGCATTGATCCTTGCCTTCTCTGCCTCCACTCAAACCCCCACTCCCTTCACTAGCTACTATACCACCGGCGTCGCCATACCCTCTGGCTACGGAGCCGCCTATGACTTAACCGGCGAGGGACAAATGGAAGTATTCGCCAACTGCGGCAAAGCCACGCCTACTTTAGACATTGGCGGAAACATCTCCACCAACTGCGTCTACACACTCACCTATATCTACCTCAATATCCCCTGGCAACCGCAGAACCTCACCTCCTCCGCCCTCCAGTCGAACAACTCGTATACCGGCTCTGCCTCTGCTACGTCCGGTACCACTGGCGGCACCGCCGGAAGTACCACTGGCGGCGCTTGCTCCACGTGCGATGTGACGATCACCGTGCACTCGGGGGCGGTCCAGCGGTTTGACGGAGTTGGGGCCAACGCGGTTCCAATGCCTGATGCCAATGGCAATCTGGATTGGAGCAACAGCAATTGGGGGCAGATACCTTCCAACGTATTGTCCGAGATATTCCGCCATGCCTTCGGTCCAGGTCATTTAAATGCGATGCGCATATTCACTGGCAATCCTGATTTCGGCGTACTGCAATTGGCTATGCAGGCAGGCCTGACGAATGTGGTGGAACAAGCTCACCCTTGCGACAAAGACGCAAATGCGGACGCGGACAACGTGCTCAGTGAGCGTAATGCCGGCATTCCAGTACGCGCCATCTCGATCGGTAACAAACCCAACACTTGGCATCACCTTTACAACCGTGATTGCGATTCAGCTCAAGGGACTGCCGATGCCATAAAAGCCTTGAGGCAAGCGCTCGATGCTCGCGGTCTCACCGACGTCCTCGTCCTGGGGCCGGAAACTGTCGAATGGGAGCCCTACACTCAGGAGGAAATTACCAAATACGATTTCGCGCCGGGAGACAACGATCTCTACTTCAATACGTTGGCTAACGACCGGGGCGCCATGGCCGCTCTGGGGGCCGTCGACACGCATTCATACGGTACGGCCGTTACTACCGACCAGCAGAATTATGCCGTCCAGCACGGCAAGCCCTATTGGGTCTCGATAAATGTTGAGCCCTATTGCGAGGACAGGTTGCGATCCTGCCGTGGCGGGTGACGCGGTCGCCAACTCGACCTTGCTTTCCGATCTGAACCATGGGGTGACGGATTGGTTCTTTTGGACCTGGAATATGTTTGTATGCATGGACTGCAAGCCTCAAACCATCACCGATATCAAATACAGCACGTATTATTACAATCTGACGAACATCTTGGGAGCCATCGATGTCGGCGCCATAGTGCGCCGCTCGACGAGCGAGCCCGCCTTGCCGACTGCTGACATGCATTTCAACAACGGCTCGGAGCCAGCGATTACCGCTGCGGCCGCCAAGAATCCCGACGGCTCGTGGGGTATCGCACTCGTCAATCTCACGGGCTATCACTCACAACTCATGGAACCTCCTCCTTATGACCCTGCAAACTCCAAAGACATCAGAGCGTGCAGGTCTGTGTTGAGGAACTCGCCAGTGCGGGCAATACGATGTTTCATCAGAAGGATTCCACAAGTCACGTGACTGGGATTACCACCGGGTCTGATGTCAGCATGACGAATGGATGTCTCTCTACCGTCGTGCATCCTCTCGAGACGGTCACCCTGGTTTCGCGCTAGACGAATTTATATTTTCTCCCCACTGACGGCCGTGGTTCGTGTAATTTTTGCGGCGATAGGCGCTCTCGGGCGCTTTTTCTTTCATGTGTCCCACGGCCTGTGACCGCACCAACTGATTGACAGAACGATGACATTTCTGCCGAGCGTCTACGGCATATGATCGCTGGCTCACCGAACACATACAGGCTGCCCTCGTACGACACCGTGTAGCAGCTCCTCCGCGCCCCGGTATTCTCCAGACGCTGTTGCATCCCAGGCAATGTGGGCGGTTTTTCCAATGGGGCAGATCGGCTCACGCTGATAATACTTGTCATAGATCGAATATTGAAGATGTTGTAGCCTGAAAGGCTCAAAATCCGGTCCATAAGAGTAGATAATTACGTTTCCAAGGGAAGCACAGTAAAGCAATAGGCCATAAGCCAGACTAAGCCGAGGCGCTTTTCGAACGGTAAAAAGGAGCACGATCGAAACCGCGAATGGTGCTATCATAGTGGAATAGATTTCGGACGGTTTGATCAATATCATTGGCGTGCAACAGCCGGCCAGGACGAGGAGTGGTAGGATGATCTTCGGGCGACGCAGGAACTCGCGCAACAGGCCCGCTAAAAAGAGCGAAACCGAGCCGAGGGCGACCGCGACCCAGAGCGGTCTCAGTCCCGCAAATGCTATAAAGCTGCTTGGCAGGGGCGTAATTGGAAAGGCCAGGGTGGTAATGAAGTTTTCTGCCCATGTGATCGGGTTCAGCTTTAGACTGTAGTGCCCTTCCGCACCCGGGAGCTGCGATCCGGGGAATTTGAATTTGAGGTATATCCAGCAGCCGACGGCGCCAATTGGCAAAAGCAGGGAAAAGAGGAAGATCGGCGAAAGTCGCCTCGCATTGAAGCGGATCAGTGCAGTGGCGGCCGGTAGAACAACCGCGGCTGCGAGGGCGAGCTCCTTTGTGAACAACAGTGCCGCCGCCATTATATTGATGAAAACGGCCAAGCGATCGGCGCGCCAACCGCGGCGCGGCGGATCCCATAGCCGATACCATTCAGCAATAAAGGCAATCATGGCGCCGGCCAACAAAAGATTGAACAGGGCCTGCGAGACGCACTTCCGATTGGGCCAACAGATAAAAGAGGAGCGGATTGGCAAGCCCGAGGATCCACCATCCCGCCTTTGGCAGCTGCCGCTCGAATAATCGTTCGCACGCAAGAGCCGATAGGATGGTCGCTCCCACCGCGAAGAGCAGCGATACGCCGAGCCAAAGCGGCAGGTAGATCTTGTTGGCAGCCAATAGGATAAAGTATTCGTAAGGCCGGATCCAGCTTTGGAGACTGGCCGTTAAGCTCTGCACCGCGACTGGGTACAGTACGCAATGATCTCATCTGTGTAGTAGGTTAAGTGAAGTACTATAGCCTCAATTATCAACATGCCGACGCTGCCGATAATGGCGCACCCAAGCATATCGCGGGAGCGCGTCCGTATTACCGCAGAGGCATCCGCAGCCATCATACTCATGCTATGCACCTCCGAAATGGCTGTCCCGATGTTACTAACCCGTCGGGCAGAGTGCAACTTTTAGCAGGAGTTTCGCGATTGGAACAATTATGAGGGCTGGGCGGGTATCGGGAAAGCGGATGCGAGAACCGGAGAAGCCGCCGGTTCCCGCGCTCCGCGTATTATTGAGACGTTCGAACTCGAGCCTTTTACGGGCTCACTTCAACCGGTCGCCTCTATTCAGGTCCGCCGAGATCGAGCCGATTTGTTCAGTGCCCCGGCTAATGAGTCACGGTGATGTCGATATTTTTCGAACCGATAGCACCCGCTTTTACGAGCGTACCCTGCATCCAATTGAAGTCGCCGCCAAAGCCCGACGGTCCCACCGCATCGAGCACGAGTTGCAGGATGTGCTGTCCTGCAGTCAGGCCGAAGCGGTTCGATGTTACGGTCGCAAAAGTGTCGTAGGCCCCCGTATTCGGAACGGCGATCCCGCTTACGACGCTCGCACCGTCGACCGCGACGTGATATGCGGCGCCCGCCTGGATGTTCGCCACCCTCATATTGAGAGTATAGGTTCCGGTCGTCGGCACGGTGATCGTATAGTTGTGCCAGTCGCCGGCCTGATTGCAGCCGATCTTGAGATTATTCTCGCTGTCGAGATCGGCCGTCGGGTTAACATTGAGACGGTCTGGCCCGTAGGCGGTATCGATACCGAGAGTGCAGGCATCTGTTGCATGATAGGCGACGCCGTACCCACCGACGTCAAAGTCTTCAGCTTGAATTCTATTCGTTATCGACCGGGCCGTGCCGCCGAACGGCGCGTCAACGACGCCCGTCACCGTCGGCGAGATTTGCTGCGGCGAGTTCGAGGCCGTCGATTGCGTAGCGACGAGATTGAAGTCGTTGTAGATGCCAGCCGGCGTGCCCGATGCTTTCTCCTCCAGGGTGTTTCCGGAGAGATGGAACCCGCCGGAATTGGTCCCGGTAATCGAGAGCTTGCCGGAGAACGCCGACCCGTCCGACATCGTCGCCGATACCGTGCCGACGACGCCATTCGCGACGTTAGGGGTAAAAGTGGAATTCGACAGCGCTAAGCTCTGAATGCTCGGGTTACTAGCCGCCGCAAGCGGCACCCCGCCAGCGCCAACCCCTGAGCCCGAACACGCGACATGCGTGCAGCCCGAGGCAATAACTGCTGTACTGTCCACCGTCGTTCCTGACGCCGGGCAGTCTTGCCCGTTTACACTGCAGAACTGCGCTAGAGTGCTTTTTGTGTTGTCATGCCACATAAAATATTGGGCCGTACCTTGATCGCCTCCAGTAAAGTGGTAATGGTTTCCAGACGCCGACGAACCTGATGTATTGGTACCCCCCGCCACGCTAAACGAGAGCGCCGAGTCACAGCATCCCGCGCCGATCAGATTGACAGTGTTACTGGAAATGGTGGTGTTAGCCACCGTATCAGTACTGCCCGGACCATTTTGGCGGCCGTTCGAATCAAGATCAATGGCGATTTGTGGCGCAGTAACATTATACGGGTTTCCCGATAGTACGGGGTCTGCGGTTATATTGTTATCGTGCATAGCGACGTTGGCCGACTCGTCGTTAAATAACTGCCCCCAGAAATGGAAGCAGCTGTTGGAGGGATTGGTATATCCCAGGCTATTGTGCCGCAGTACATTGAAACTAATATCGTGGTGATTGACGCCGCTTGCTATCTCATCGGAAATTCCTGACGTGCCATTACTAAGAATAGTATTTTGGGTAATAGTGACTACTTGATCTCCAGAGAAATCAAACCAGTCGCCCCACCCTAAATTATCGTGTATGTAGTTGTTCTGCACGATTTCGTAAACACCAGGAACGGCGCTATTTCCGGTCCCTTTGGCGAAGCCGCCGCCGCTATCATTGCAACTGTCGTCAAGCTGTTGGTTATTGGCAAACATATGATTGCCAATAAACATGTTTGGTGTTGAGGCTGACGGCGCCCCGTCACCGCTCCACCCCACGCCCGCATAAACACAAGACCCGCCTAAAGTGTCGCAGGTATTGTTGGCGAACAACAGCCCGTTGTTGCCCTGGAACATAAGAGCTCTCCCAGAGCCACCGGTAAAGTAGTTATTACGCACCACCCAAAAATCGGTGGCCTGGATCTTAACGCCGTTGAAGTTATTAAAGGTCAGATTGCCAATGCCAACACCTGTGTTTCCGGGCGGGCCGGCGCCGTTACCGTAGAAAAAGCCAGGCGTATTACCACCTTGGCCGCCGCCCGTAATGGTTGTTTTGCCGATACCGGCTCCAAGGAAAAGTTGATTGGCGTTGGCGTTGACGGTGCCGGCAAAATTATAGGTGCAGTTGTTTGCCAGCAGGAAGACATTTGTTCCAGGATTGGCGTTGACCGCATTCTGAATTGTCGTATCGGTGCCACACCCGACCGTAATGCCGCTCGCCGCGTGGACGGTAATCCGCTGCGAGGCTGACCCGGCATTTACGGTAATGTCGTAATCGCCGGCCCCTAAGACCCCATTCGTCGTGATATGCCCGACATTGCGGGTTCCATCATTGGTGGTCGAAATTGAGAAATTTGAGGCACTCGGCCCGCTCAATGAGAACGGGTTCGCATAATTTGCTGACATCGGCAACATATCGGCAAATACGTCGGTGACTGGGGAGCCGGCGGGCAAGCCGGCCTGTATCCATGTGCAGTTAGAATACGTGCAGCTCCCCGGAGCGCCGTAAGGAATATTCGGTGGACCGTTAGTCAGCGTTACCACCGAGACGGTCTGCCCCCAAGCGGAAATGGTGAAAATAAAAGCGGTTATAGCAATTGTTATAACCGTAATATACCGATTCATAATCACCTCCAAGTTTTTTTGTGTAGGCCGCAGCGAGCCAAATTCCCGCGCGTTACGAACCTAAATAAGGGATTTCTACCAAGCCTGACTGACATCAGTTAGATGGTTTGCTCTTATCACATTGACTGGGTATTGTCAATATAATTATATTCGGAGCCGCAATAACATGCGAGTTTCGACATGTCCGCGCCGCGCTATGAAAACCTCTGGCCAGCTCCGAACCTCAGCTGGCTTCCGTCTCCGGCGAACTCCCGGCAGCTCGGATAGCTACTGTTTGTTTGTTGGACCGGGTGAGGAGGTCGGTGTCTGGACGGACAAGTACGAAATTTGTGTCCCCGAGCGTCGGCGACATCCTCTTGGGGTTGGACAGCGCTGTTCAAATCATGGAAAATGCGATCGAAATGACGCTCGCTGGCCATCAGGGATGAAGCTGAGAGCTATGCTTGCATGGAATGCTCGGATCCCGTTCTCGGAGCTCGCGGATTGATTCGGGGTGCACCGAAGATACTCTTAGATATGGGTATGCCACCCGCGCAACTGTTAATTGCCCAGCACCGCGCCGGCTATCGCTCCCTAGACCCGATCGTTTCGAGATGGACCCGAAAGGTTCGCACGTTTGTCTGCTTTCCTGTGACGTTTCGATCGTCGCTCGATCGCGTGCCGTTCATGATCACCTCGATCGTCGTACTGTTCTATGTGATAGCGCCTGGCAACCATGACGATAATCCCTATGGAGCCGCGCTCCAGCTCCTGAAATATATGTTTGCTATGTTCTTTTTATCGTGGTTTGCCCTGCTGGTTTTAACGCGCCAGCGGGTCAACGCGTCGCCGCTGTTCCCGCTGGCGGCTCTCGCGCTATCCGCCGCGGGCGTTTTTTCCTTCAGCTACTCGATCGCCGTGGAGCCGGGCACGACCACCGCCGCCTCGGGATTGATCCCACTTATCCTTACCGCACTGCCCCTTGTGATCCCGACCCAGGCGACCCGAGCGGATGGTGCGGCCGTCACCGAGTACCTCTTCAGAATCATTGGGATCGCTGCGCTCTTCCATGTTCTGTGGTTTGTGGTGGACTACGCATTAGGTCTGAACGAGGCCGCTCCTGGCAGTTATAGTGGTATCGCTCCTGCGTTCGCGCCTGTTTGTTTCATGATATTGTGCGGTTTGTTTCGGCGGAAGGCACTATTCGTCCTTTCCGTAGCCCTGATCGGCCTGAGCCTGGCCCTCCGACCAAGCTCGACAACTGGCTTCATCGCGTTATTCGCGATCGCGGCGATTGTGCTTTACCGGCCGCATTACCGGCCTCTGTTTCGTGTTGCATGCGTGTCCGTTGCAGGCATGATCATCCTAGGGAACCTGGCGGTCTTTATCAGCGAAGACGTGGCCGAGGGCCTCTATTCAATCGAGCCGTTGATGAAGGAAGATGCGCTGGCATCGAAAAGCAATAACGGCTTCAGACTGAGCATTATCCATGCCGTACGCGACGAGATGGTCGAGAGGTCTATTTTGGTGGGCAAGTTCTTCATCGGCAACGTCACAGTCGACGCGAGAAAATATTACTCTGACCCTGATATGGAATTAGCGCCCATACACTCCGACTATATTACCATGATCCATCAGGGCGGGCTGATCGGCTACGGACTGCTTACGAGCCTGTTCGTGGGCGTGGCGCTGTTTTGGGCGAAGGCGGCGCGGCTTGCGCACGCTGCTGGTGATGCCGCAAGCGAGACCCTATTCGACGCAGTCCAGGCGATAAATATCACCTTCATGCTCTGCATTGTGGGCAACCCGATGTTTGGTGACCTAAGGTTCTTGTATTACTTGATGCTTATTCCGCTGACTATCTTTCTAGCGCGTGCTCAACCTGGATTTGCCGGCCGGAGGCATCGGGGTGCGACCCGCTATCCGAGGCCGTATTGAAGAATGTCGGTTGATATCGACGCGGGGTATCGTCCTACCACCCTCGTTAGCTTTGCCACGCAGGAGTTCAGACAACAACAAATTTGCTTAAGCAGAAGCGCTATTGACGTGGGGATCGATTACGTCGCCTGCTGGAATGAACATAGGCTACGTAAAGAGCATTTTTTCACGAAGCATAGTAATATTTTTTGTCATAAAATCGGCTTTGGTTGCTGGTTGTGGAAACCTTACATCATAAACTATGAATTGGCGAGGATGTCGGACGGTGCCTTTTTGATCTACTGGGATGTCGGGCAGCGTGTCTATCCGCATCGATTTGAGCAGTCACCGCAACCTCTGCTCGCCTGGTGCTTCGAGAACAACGATGGCATCCTACCGGGCGTATACGTACCACAATACGGGCCCAACAAGCGCTGGACGAAACGAGACTGTTTCGTAGCGATGAACTGTGATACTCCAGAGTACTGGGATCATCCGCAAGTACAGGCGACATTTTCTATCTGGCAAAAAAACGCGAAGGCACTTAAATTGATTAATGAGTGGCTGAGTTGGTGTGAGCGACCGGAGGTTATAACCGACGAGCCGAACCGGTTGGCCTTGCCAAATTTCGATGGGTTTGTTGCCCATCGGCACGATCAGTCAGTGTTGACCAATTTAGTTATAAAGCACAAGTTGAAGTGTTTCGCCGATGCCAAGACTATTCTATCGGGAGATAAGGACATGAATAACTTGATCGACTACGTTTGTGGAAAAAAATATTGTATCAAGAGGCGTGAGTTTAGAAAACGTTTGCATATTCGTGCAAAAAAATTAGCTGATCCGGCGTGGTGGTACCGAAACATTAGGCGGGTGATGTCGGGCGCATATTTCAAATTCCTCCGATGACCGATGACTTGGTTCAGCCATAGACCCTATCAGTTGCTGCAAACGTTATACTGGTGCGGTTTCCGCGGGCGCTTCGGTGATTATCGCAGGAAACTCTTCAAGACTGGTACGAGGCCGGTTCCTTTAAGATCGTTCCAGGAAGCCGTGGGTAGGTACAGCGGAATTTGCAAGAGCGTACTGTCGGAGCTGGCGAATGGGCCCGACCTGAAAGGCGCTTACGTATGTGAACTCGGCGCCGGCAATTGCTTGGCGACAACTGCTCTGTTTTTAGGCCTCGGTGCTCAACAGGTGGAGGTCTTCGAACCAAATGTGCCGGTGATTGATAGCAGACAGCAGGATGTGCTGCAGGCGCTCCGTGCACAGGGACTGCCCCTGGATATCGACGCCACCCTCATAGGAGCTCCGGCACGATTGAACGAAGACCGTATCAAATGGCACCTCAAATTTGTTGAAGCGGAAGACGGCCGTCGCCACGCGGACTTCATTTTTTCATTCTCAGTGCTGGAGCATGCGGAAGATCTGCTGGGCGCGATGACTGTCTGCTTCAATCTCATGAAGCCAGGTGCGCGGATGGCACAAGTCACCGACCTTGGTGGGCACGGCTATTTCGAAGATCCAATGCCTCCGCTGGATTTCCAGGTCTATCCCGACTGGCTGTACTCCCTCATGTATCCAAAATACGGAAGAGCCACCCGCCGTCCCGTGGGCGAGTACGTGGCCTCTGCTCGCGCAGCAGGATTTCAAAACGTCGTCGCCAATCCCATTCGTCTTGCTGACCCTGTCTACCTGGATTCGATCTGGCCACAGCTTAACTCCCGCATTCGAAAGGCAGGACGCGACGAGGTCAGGATCATCGAGTTTGTTTTGAGCGCAGCCAAACCCGGTCTGATTCTCGGCACGAGATCGGGCTTGATCCTTTTCAACTTTCGATGCACCGCTGCGAATGCCGCCTTGATGCATTTCGCACCACCTCCATTTTTGGGACATACAAACTGACAAATACCCGCGGTAATTCGCGATAACTCTAGAGTTTATGCCACTTTCGGCGGATTTAAGCCCTTTTCTTCCCAGGCCCGTTAGCTGTCGTATGAGCCTAAATCGTCCAACTGCTGATGGGACTTTGTCCCAACCGCAAGGACACTGTAACCTTTCATAAAGGGTGTAGCGATACCCCGGCGCACTCTCTTCGCCGCCACCCGGATCATGGCAAGAAACAGCCGATCAGCAAGGCTGTTGCGAATAAGGTTCTCATGGAAGCGGGGCCCCCGGATTGCGCGAGCGAAGAATTGCGTAACCGCCTCTACCTCATGCTCCGGCTCGAGTGGTAGATGGTATAAGCTCACGTCCACTAAGCCTATCATTTTCATTACGAAGCTCAGTGCACGATCCGTCCAGTGCGTCAGATGGTGCGGAGGGAGATTGAGTGTACTGTTAACAAACGCCCCAAGCGGACCGTCCTCAGCTGGCACGCTAATAATGACGCGACCGCCGGAGCGTGTGCAGGAAACCACTGCGCGAAGGAACTCGACCGGGTCCGTGACGTGTTCGACGACTTGGAAAGCGGTCACTGCATCGTACGCGTTTGGATTGCTTCGCGCGTGGTCTGTCACGGGTACGGCGAGAATGGTGCGGCCGTGATTCCGGCCAGCTTTTACCGCTGATGGCGAGAACTCCAAGCCAGTAAAACGAGCATGAGGCACAAATTCGCCGAAATTACCGACGCCACATCCTACATCCAAAATCGAAACTGCTTCTTGTAACCACGTGCCAGCATAGCTATATTCTTCCTTATTTTGAGCATAATACCAGGGGTTCTTCGAAAGCTCAGCATAAAATTGCTCATCCCCTGGGCAAAACGGACTAAAAAAACGAACACCACTCTGTAGACATTCTCGATACTGAAGCCGTTCAACGTCGGGGAAATGGCGGGACACGTCGAGATTAAAATGGCGACGGTACAGTCGACATAAAGCTCGTGTAGAAACGTCCGCGAGAAGAGACGAGGGACCTTGCGTAATTGGAGAGCGCGGTTCGGCCGATTGATTGATCATTCTAGGTGACTTGCCCTCAATGCTTCATCCAATAAGGCTCAAGAGACCCCGGCGGTAAACGAGAAGGAGGGCGTTCTATTGCGGATTATCATATACAGTATCTTAATCCCAATCACCAAAGCGCCCTGGATGTTCCGCCGATGCCGCTGACCTGGGTTGATGTGGCGAGGCAATTTGAGAAAGTTTACGAAGGCTTGCTCAAGACTTCACGGTAGATCTCGACATGTCGTCGACCAATGACCAGGGGATGAAAGCGTTCCCTCGCGCGCGCTTTTGCCGTCGCGGCCAATTCGTGGGAGAATTGTGAATTTTCTAGAAGGCGGCTCACGCCGTTTCTCATGGTGTCAGCGTCGAGAGGGTCGCAAAAGATACCGTTCTTTCCGTCCTCGATGAGATCCGGAAGCCCGCCGACGTTCGCAGCAAGCACGGGAACACCGGCGGCCATGGCTTCGAGCACGACCATAGGACAATTGTCCTCAAGAGACGGAAGGACGAGAAGCGACGCGGTTTTAAAATGTTTGCGGAGATTTTCGCGATTTGCAAATCCGCCATATTCGCACCAAGGACGTTGAGCGACCAGTTCCAAAAATTCGGAGCCAAAAGCCTCTTCCTTATTCACGCCGCCCAGGAACAGAACAGTGAACTTGCTATGGATCGCGAGAGGGTCCAACGCCTTGATAAAAGCGTTTTGATTTTTGCGATAGCAGACCATGCCGACGCAAAGAATGGTGCGCGAAGCGTCCGGTTCGGCATCCACGGAGAAGAAAGTTTCGTCCACGGCGTTCGGAACAACCCAAGTTTTCTGCACGAGATCTTTCACGGCATCCTGCGTGTAGCGGGTGATGCACACGACGCCGCGAGTGCGGGGCAGCGTGACCTTTTCCAATTGCGCGGCGAGCCAAAAGAAAGAGAACGGTAACAAAGAGAACGGCTCCGCTTTGTTGACTTCCGCAATCAAGCGCATATTGCCATGGATGGTCAGCACGTTGGGGAATTTAGAAAAGACCGCGGAAACAGCGCAGTCACGTTCAGTGCCCTGGCCATGCACGAGATCGGGGTTGATCACGTTCAACTTTCGACGCACCGCGCGAATGCAGCCTTGATACAAGGTTCGCATCCACCCCAATTTCGGCACATACAAACTGTGGAAAAAAATGTTTTCCGCCAGCTTGTCCGGCGATTTCATTTGCTGTTGCGTACAGGAAACCACGTGCACTTCCAATTCCGGCATGGTCGCAAAGCCCTGCATCAAAGCCTCCGGCGCGGTGCCGAAATGCGGAACTGTCTCGGAATAACTGCGATAATGCTCGCGATTGTCCGTGGTGAGCAGGGCGATCTTCATCTTGCGTAGTCCAACAAGCTAACCGCCCCCGAGGCGTGAGGTCAACAGTCTCAATGCGCTTCAGCACTTGCCGTTCACTTCTCGGACCTCTCGCAGTAGCGTGCCCAAGAAAGAGGCGAGCAGGTCACGCCCGGCGCCATCTCCTCTTGCCGCGGGCTTTCCGAGAGGAGTACGACGATGTCGCCTGGACGTCCGCCGCTGCGTGCGCGCTCGATCTCGTCGTTGCAGTACTCATCACGCCGCGCCTCCTTCATCTCGAAAGCATGGGACGGCGCCCGCAACACATTTAAAAGGGTAAGACCGAAGCTGTGCCGCGCCAACAGGACTGTATTTGTAGGAATGCTTGTCCTAGCCATTGCAAGCATCAAATCCATGCTCGCCCGCTCCATCTTTCCTCCCACCTCCTGTACGCCATCCATGCATTGGAAGCTGGGAACGACCTCGATGTAGCGCGCCCGTGCGATCAAACCTGCCATCTCGCTACGGTCGAATTCCGCCGCGCCCGGCCCAGAGGTGACGTCGGCGATGAGCCGCTGTCTGATCGGCTGAACGTCGAAGAGCTGAAGAATCGCCGCGCCTAACAAGCACAGGGCGATCACGGGCCGTGCACGGTGGAACCCCAAAGCAATTACTATCGCCATCTGCGCATAGCCGATGGGCCAGAAGAACCTCGCGCTGTACCGGAATATTCCGAGCACTCCGGTGATATAGACAGGCAGCGGCAATTCGAACAGCAGCCAATGTCCGGCGAAAACGCGATGGGAAATCGCGAACATCGTAAACGCCACGAGAGCGACTAGCAATGCGATGTGGCGCCGGAGATTTCGTCTGAGCCAGCCTGCCTCGGCCGGAAGCATGAGCAGGGAGGCGAGCAGCAGCCCCAGGCCGAGATAGTTGAAAGCATCGTATTGGCCGCCTGTTGCGTCGATGACCCCTCCCAGCCCGGGAAACAAGCCGCTCTCCTGCGCCACAAAGGGCGAGAGCAGATTCATCGCATGCTGCCCGTACGAGAGGGAAAAGGGCAGCTCGCCTCCGGCGCCGAACCCAGCGCTGAGGGCGATGACCGTGGTGACCAACGCTACCGTCAGCGCTCCGATTCCGGACGTTCTGCCACGTCGTCGCGAGCCCATTTAAGCGCCGTTGGACGATGGCGCAAAGCCAGACGGTTCCAACCATCGCGAAGAGATATATATTAGTCAGGTAAGCCAGGACGAGCCAGCTGATCCAAACTGCCACGAGGCCGCGCCAAGCACGCTCCTTTAACGAGAATAGGTAAAGGGCGAGCGCCCCAATCAGCAGAAAATGCGCGTCGAGGGCGACGTGTGCCCACCGCCACAGCAGGGCGGGCATGCTGTTGGCGAAGATTGCGGCGATGATCGCTGCGAGGGCGGAGCGAACCTGTGCCGCGATCAGCACGAGCGTCATCATTACGCCAGGAAGAAGGAAGCAGAGAAAGAGATAGGCGCCGTAGAGATTCACCACAACGCCGGTGAGCGTGTGGACCAGCTTGCCGACCAGCGCGACGATAGGCGCGACGTCCAAGAAGATGATATTTGTGCCCGCGGGCGCACCGAGCGCCGAGACGTAAAACAACGGCAGCTGCCACGGGCTCTGCACGTAGTAGAGGTAGCCGATCAGCCTTTGCGCTATCTCGAGCTGCCAGCCGTGGACGGCTCCCTCGATGAACCGCCAAAACGGATGCCGTCCCACAACAAAACTCCAATCGAATAGGCTCGCCGCCCAGATGACTCCAATCGCAGCAGCGAGTACGAGCAATTTCCAATTCGGCAATTCCAACAGTACGACGCGGCAGAGGCGATGAGCAGAGCTCTCTGTGGGGTTAGCGGCTCGGTCTTTGCTGATCATGGGCGCCGATGGCTATCAACCGCGTTGGGCGGCTACGCTGAGCAAGAACAGAGCAATAAAGACCTGTCCGGTATTCTGTGCAACCGGCACCATGTTGCTGGCGTTTCTGTCGCTGGCCTGTGGTTTATCCTGGACACCGTGACGCTGTGCCGCCGTGAGATGAAACGGATGCACTATATACAAATCTCGGCTCCTGCGGTGAAATATACCAAGGCGATGCAGCACAAGTAACAAGTAACAGAGGCTCCGCCGTCGCGGGGCTACACCACCCCCGGAAAGGAAAACTTTTGTGGTAAAGATAACGTATAGTAGTCACCACGAGATTTCTCCCACAGCAGGCCGATAAATCCTTTCAGTAGGCATTCCGCTGCTTCAGAACGACCGCCAAGGTCATGCCGAGAATTCGTAGATCCAACAACGGCGACCAGTGGTCGATGTAATGAAGATCGTGTTCGACCCGCCGTTCCATCTTGTCCAAGGTGTCGGTCTCGCCGCGAAGGCCGTTCACCTGGGCCCAGCCGGTGATCCCCGGCTTGACGTGATGCCGCGCGAGATAGCGATCGATGACCGCGGCAAATTTGTCGTCGAGCGGCGTCGGATGAGGTCGCGGGCCGACCAACGACATGTCGCCCTTGAGCACGTTGAAAAACTGCGGCAGTTCGTCGAGGCTCGTGCGCCGCAGAAAGCGGCCGACCCGGGTGACGCGCGGATCATTGCGCCGGGCTTGCGGCACCGACGGGTCGTCGCCCGCGTCCCATCGCATCGAGCGGAATTTATAGAGGGTGAAGGGCTTCTTGCTGAAACCCGAACCGCTGCTGCCTGAACAACACGGGCCCAGGGCTGTCGAGCTTGACGAGCACGGCGATCAGCTACCATCAGCGGCAGCGTTATGATCAACATCATGGCACTAAGCCAAATATCCATGCCGCGTTTGATGACTGACGGCAGGCCGGCGAGCGGACGCTCCCAAATCGGTACGAGAACTGATATTGGACCGCCAGCTCTTCCGGCCCCGGCAAAATCCAGGTATATCTTGACGTCGACCGCGAAGGCACTCAGCTCGCAGAGCAGCGGACCGGACTCGGCGAGTTGGGTGCACGGCATTGCGACAACGATCTCATCGACCACCATGCTGGCGGTCAGTTGTAATAGGTGACCAAGGTCGCGGCCCGCATGAGATCCTAGAGGGTCATCTGGCTCATTCACGGGCTCGAACACGCCGATTACCCGTACGTCGTCGTTATTGTTGCTCTGCAAACGTTCTGCCAGATGCGCTGCTGCCGACCCGTATCCAACTACAGCAGTGTGCGTAAGCAGATGGCCGCGCGCCCGCAACGATCTCATAACCCGCCACGCGAGCAGCCGGGTCCCCATCAGCCCAAGCCAGCCGCTGGCCGCCCAAAGTACTATCCAACCCCGAGAGAGTTCGTCGGCGAGTTTGCTCCAGTAGATGATTGAGATCAGCAGCAATATGGTGGCGGCCCAGCAGCCGCTGAGACGCTTCAAATGCTGAAGTCGGTCACGCAGAGCAGGAAACCGGTACATGCCCGCGCTCTGGAGAATCAGACAAAAAATCACACAGCCGATCGCGATATTCGCCAGATAGGGCGGCTGAATTCTGAATAGTCTGTATCGGATTAGATAACTGATGATCCCGGTAGCCGCGACCACCAAAAGATCGGCAAAAAGCAAGCATACCATCAGAGCCGCCCGCGCATCGCTGGCGAAACCCCATTGACGCGGTGGCACGAAACCACCCGAGGTTATCGCGGCATCGAGCGGGAGCGCCGTGTTGGATGCGCTTCCTGGGTCGGCTACGGAAACTCCCGGCATACACCCCCTTCCATTATGACTGAGGGGCTGCTCTGTACCAGGGCAGTAACGCAACCTTAACGGCCTAGCGAGCCCGGTTGTAAATTAAAATCGGCGCATTTTAAGCAAATAATGTGATATTTCCCTTGTAGATGAGTCCATGTTATTAACCTTAATTTGGCCAACCACCTGTGTTGCGTGTGCTCTCTTGTCGACGCATAGCAGAGGGTGTGCATGGTCTGCCTTCTATTCGACACCCGGAATCCGAAGGCTAAATTCATACCGACCTGAGTTGATGCTGACTCGCCAAGGGAGTTGCATCGAAAACAGCTCGCGAGTAGCAGATGTTGTGGTCTGGGGAGGAGGAACCCACAATGTCTGCTTTGTCGATCCGCGATGAGATTGGTTCGGAGGAGCTGGCCGTCAGGCGCGGCGGGAGGCGACGGTCGCGCAGCGGCCGGCCGATCGCGATCGCTAACGCCCTGGAAGGTATGGATCGGGCAAGCGCAGCGCGGCTGGCTGGGATGGACCGCCAGACCTTGCGTGACTGGGTTCACCGCTACAATGCGGAAGGAATTGCCGGGCTGTGCAATCGGCCAGCCCCGGGACGCAAGCCGAAGCTAAGCGAAGGGCAGATGGCGGCATTTACAAGTCGGGCATCGTTGCAGGGCGGTTTTGCCGTCGCTGCGGCGCAAAGATCGCCTCGCTAACTCGCTAATCCGAAGGACGCCGATTTAGTAGGAATGAGAACACTATTCAGTTTTCCAGAAGGTAGGCGGCGGAGTTCCCCAACCTTCCACGATTGTTAACGAATCTTTGAAATCCGATTGGCCTTCTGCACCGTGCAGAAACCGTATAAAAACCATAACTCAAGCGCTTCGACTAGGCCAGAGTTCGGCCCAGGGGATTGGGAGAGAAGCCTTGCGTATCGCTTTCGTACATCAGCCATGGAGCACCGTCGCACCGCCTGTCAGGAGTGCCGACTCCATCGCGCTATGGACAGACCGGGTAGCACGTGGTCTGCAAAAGGACCATTCCGTCATCTGTTATTCGGCCCGTGGCCCGGACCAGGCGGAGTTTTCTAAATGTGGAGGCATCGAATATAGACGGGTCGAGCAAGGATACGACCGGTATTTGAGGGCTGGCAGGGCGTTTGATGAGTTCGCGCTACTCCCGCCGGACCGCAGTTTTTTCGGTTCTTCCTGGTACTTTCGGAATTATGCCCAGCAGATTGCCAAGGACCTCCAATTGGACAGAGCTGACATCGTTCATGTGCAGAACTTTTCGCAATTTGTTCCCTTCATAAAATCGCGTAACCCACGCGCCAAACTTGTCCTCCATATGCACGCCGATTGGTTGGTCGAGCTAAATCGGCGATGGCTGCAGCCTCGCCTTGCGGCAACCCAAGCTATCGTCTGCTGTAGCGACTATTTCGCGAACCGCATCCGAGGTGCTTGGCCGGAGTTCGCGAGCCGGGTCCACGTGGTCTACAACGGCGTAGCCCCAGAAGAGCTCACTGAGATCGCCGCCGCGCCCCGCATTCCGGATGAGCCCTACCGCCGTATATTGTTCGTGGGGCGCGTGGTCCCGGACAAGGGATTGCACATCCTGATCGACGCGTTCAGTAGCTTGCTAGAGGAGTTTCAAGATATCCGATTGGCTATTGTAGGACCGTTCATGAAAATCCGAAGAGCTTCGGTCGCCATCCATACCAGTAAGGAACCGATGGTGAGAGGACTAGCGAAATTCGCGGGCGCACCGTTTGAAGAGTACCTTCACAGTCAGTCTGTCCCCTGCAGCGGCAAAGCGCGTGACAATCACGGGTGAGGTCTCCAGAACAGAGCTATTATGTTATTATCGTGATTCCTACCTTCTGGTACTGCCGTCCATCTATCCGGAAGGCTTCGGGATACCAATCCTGGAAGCGGCCTGCTGGAGACTCCCCACGGTGGCAACGCGGAGAGGCGGCATTCCGGAAGTCATTGTTGACGGCGAGACGGGGCGTTTGGTTGAAGCAGGTGACGTATCGGGGCTGCGCGCCGCTGTCGCCGATCTGCTAAGAGATGATGTGCAACGCCGCCGAATGGGTCAGGCGGCGCGAGCGCGTGCACTGCAGCTTTTCACTTGGGACCAGATAGTCGATCAGCTCCGACAGGTATACGCAAACATCTAGGCTTGATAACAAGAGGCGTTCAATCTCAGTTTTGCGTGCTAAGAAGGTCCGTTTGCTCCTGGATAAACTCTACACCTGTCAGTGCAGCGAATGTGCATCCAGCTGCACCTTGCGACGGCGCCCCAGCAGGCTGTTGAAGAAGTCACTCGCGTTCGGCGAGGAAGGCAGAAGTATCGCCTTTGTGGATGAAGAAATGTCCGATGAAGCGTCCGGCAATGCCGATCCCTGCCCAGCGGCGTCTACTGGCTGCGTATTGTCGTCGGAGCCTTCCCAGGAGAATTCCGCGCAGGCGGCGCTGTCGCGTGACCCGTAGCGAACGTCGAGGTCGGCCTCGATGCCTTGCCGCATAGCCGGGGTTAACGGGTCGTTCGCTGGTCGATCGCCGAGCGTCGTCGGTTAGTATTCAGCGTCGCACCCGGCCGCACATGCATCGCGCGCAGCTCTAGGACAAAGTAGGCGGCATCGTAGCTCTTATCCGCACCGAGCGTGATCGCAATCGGCCGATCGGCAAAGTGCCGGACGATGTCGAGCGCTGCCAATCGCTCGGCATACTTGGAAGCCGGGTCAGCCTGGCATCAACGATCAGGCCCGAGCGGTTCTCCATCAGCCCATGCCCGATGAAGCACAATTTTACCTCCATGCCCGGCCCCTTGCGATAGAGCCTGGCATCGGGCTGGGTCGTGCTGCGGTGGGTTTTATTTGGACCGCTCCCCGCCCTTGAAGTCGGCCCGCGCATTGCGCCCGCCGCTTCTCGGTCCGCTACTTCCCCGGCGGTTCTTGGGCGTGAAGCTCTTCATCGAGGCCAGGCCTCGATCAACGTACCGTCGACCGAGAAATGCTTGCTCGACAGGCTTACCAGGCCAATCAAAGCCCCTGCGCAAGGCAGCTGTCACCGGACCCTCGAGGTCGTGCCCCGACACGGGAAGTGATCCGGACGGTGCGCGAGAAAGTTCACTTGCCGGTTATGTGCGAAGATCATCCAGCCGCCGGCATCGTTCCACGTTATCGCTCGCCCCGGGGCCGGGGCGAGCGTTGGCGATAATCCCTTCATGCCGAGTTGGGTCAGCATCAGCCGTTAATCGGCGTAATTTTTTACCAGCGCCGGGGGTTGCCGAAGGGTCAGCGGCCCTATGACCTCTCCCGTTCATTGTATTCGACGCGCCGGGTACCGCTCGATCATGGAATCGCTACTAATGTGATGTGGTCAGTGATGGTGCTCATGTTCGGGCCGACGCCAGGTCCGGACGGATTGACGATTATATTACTACCGGAAATCGAAAAGATCCCTCCAGCATCATAGTACGGCGCACCAAAGCCGACTGTTCCGCCGAAAGGTGAGCCGTCGTTCATGGCTACAGAAAACTTCGCAACTACCGCCCCTAAAGGGGTCGTATCCGGAACTGTCGGCGTGCTCGGGGTCACCGTAATCACCGGCTGTAATGGTGGCGGCGGCGGCGGCGGCGGCGGCGGTGGCGGCGGTGGCGGCGGTGGCGGCGGCGGCGGTGGCGGTGGCGGCGGCGGCGGTGGCGGCGGCGGCGGCGGCGGCGGCGGCGGCGGCGGCGGCGGTGGCGGCGGCGGCGGCGGCGGCGGCGGTGGCGGCGGCGGGCGGCGGCGGCGGTGGCGGCGGCGGCGGCGGCGGCGGTGGCGGCGGCGGCGGCGGCGGCGGCGGCGGCGGCGGTGGCGGCGGCGGCGGCGGCGGTGGCGGTGGCGGCGGCGGCGGCGGCGGTGGCGCAGCTAGGTTGATGCTAATGTTAAATACTGCGTTGCTGCCGAATCTGACGTATGTCCCGTTTGCGTGAACCCGCACCGAATACGTGCCGGCCAAAATTGGCGCGCGAGCCGTGACCAAAGTGTTGCCGGAGATAGCAAAGAATCCGGCCGAATTTTTCGTTAATGTGAAACTGCATGGTATGGTGGCGCCCGACCCGTCCTGAGCCGTCAATACCCCGATAACGGTCCCTACAGGTGCGGTACTATTTACACTCAAATTGCTAATACTGATGGTCATATAGCTCTCCGATAGGGACCGAAATTTAATAAGTCCAATGGGCCATGCTCTTCACTGGCTGCCAGCGGTCGTTGCGAATTATGTTATTATCAAATTATGAAGTTGTCAATGGAGCAACATAACGCTTTTTATTAATCAGGGTCGTCTGGACACATTTTCGATGCGAGTCGGACGCATCTAGGACGCTTTTTCGGGTGTCCGGTCCTTTGCACGAACACTTACCCAACGCAGCGCGGTCAGTTTTGAGAAAGGCCACCTCTGGACCTGCGGTTTCGTGCGTCAAGGGATGCAGCTGCCGTTTGTAGGCAACGCACGCCATGAAGGACTTGGCTATCTCCCACATTAATGACTGCCGCCAGATGCCCCGTCCCCTGCAGGCGCCGATCAGAATGTCGCCTTCGGTCAATTAGATGAAGTCAGGGGCCAGCACCCGACCGCGGTTTTGGCGGTGGTAGTCCCTGAGAAGAATGATGGAGTAGGAAAACCGGGTCAGGCTCGGCCTGCCGATAGCGAGCCTTCGTTCAGCCTCTCATCCGGGCATCTTCGAGAATCAGGTCAGAGGCCTTCTCGCCGATCATGATCACCGGCGCGTTGGTATTGCCAGCTGGGGCCGAGGGCATTATCGAGGCGTCGACGACACGCAGATGCCCAATTCCGCGCACCCGCAGTCGTGGGTCGAGCACCGCAGCATCGTCTCCTCCCATTCGGCAGGTACCCACGGGATGTAAGTTGGATATGCCGCTCGCGCGAATGCTGGCCTCGAAATCGCCATCGGTTCTGACACCCGGTCCGGGCATGATCTCTTCGGCCACATAACCGGCAAGTGCAGGCTGCCGCACGATCTTTCGCGCTAGCCGCATGCCAACTGTCAACACGTTCACGTCTTCGCGTTGACGCAAGAAGTTAAAGCGGATTTCTGGGGTCGCGAGCGGGTCCGGGCTTTTGCAGCCGGACACTGCCGCGGGCTAGTGGGCATAGGTGCACCACGTCGACGCTAAAGCCGGGGAACCGATGGGCGCGCACCTCTCGCCCGCCGCGTGCGGCGACACTCCAATTGATAAAATCGAGCTGCAGGTCGGGCCGATTGAGCGTCGCATTGCTGCGAGCGAAGCCTCCGGCGCAAACACCGTTGTTCGCCAGCGGGCCGGACTTGAGCAGGCCGTATTGTAGGGCCGCTAAGGCCCGTCGAGGAAGGCTATTGGCCACATGGTTTAATGTGATCCGCTTCGTGCATCGAAACACAAGCCGAACATTGAAATGGTCCTGCAGGTTGGCGCCGACCGCGGGTATCGCGCGAATTACGGGTATGCCGTACTCTTGCAACAGCTCCGGCGATCCCAACCCAGACATTTGCAGAAGTTGAGGCGAGTTGAACACCCCACCGCAGACGATCACTTCGCCCCGCGTACGCACTGTCTGTCGCGCGCCCCCACTGACAAAGGTAACCCCAATAGCCTTGCCATCCTCGATTAGGATACGGGTCGCCCGCGCGTTGGTTTGGATGGTCAAGTTTCGCCGCCTTCGCACCGCTTGCAGATAAGCATCCGCGGTGCTCCAGCGGCGGCCGCGCTTCGTCGTACTCTGGAAATAACCTGCCCCCTCCTGCTGAGCACCGTTGAAATCATTGTTGGGGGGCAGCCCGATCTCGATTGCGGCGGCGATCCAACGATCTGCCAACTCCCAACGCTCCAGCGGATCGGAGACGCGAAGCGGACCGCCGACGCCGTGAAACTCGTCCGCTCCCCGCTCCTGATCCTCGGCCCGTTTGAAGTAGGACAGTACGCTCTCCCAGTTCCACCCGGTGCAGCCAAGCTGATGCCACTCGTCGTAATCGGCTGGGTGGCCGCGCATATAAACCATGCCGTTGATAGAGCTGGTGCCACCGAGCACTTTGCCGACCGGTTGGTAAATAGTTCGGCCCCCAAGATCCGGTTCAGGCTCGCTTTCGTACATCCAATTAAGGCGCGGATTGGCGATGAGCCGGGAATAGCCCATCGGAACACGAATCCATGGATTCCGATCGCGATCTCCTGCTTCGAGCAGCAAAACGCGATGTCGCTGGGATTCGCTGAGCCGCGCAGCAACGACACAACCTGCCGAACCGGCGCCAATCACGATGTAGTCGAAAGTGTCTTGAACCGCAGCCATCATTTCGAAGCTCATCCCCCGTCGAACAGGACCGAAAAGTCCGCTGCGTTTCACATTGCCGAGCGCATCGGTGCGCTAGGCTGGATTTCCCGAAGCATAGCGCGAAGTTCGACATCGTCGAAAGGATCTTTGCCATTGATCCAAACCCGCGTGCCATCTCGAAATTTTGCCATCGCGGTTAAACCGTGGTTCTCTCGTCCAGGGTAACGGCAACTTGGTGAAAATCATGAGGTGATGGCGGACTGCCCGGCAAGGAAATTTCCACTCCCTGCAGCTGCCCGATCCTCCAGTGCGGATCGTCGATGACCTTCTGCGCGTCGTCTAACGCCGGCGCCTTGCCGTCCGCGCAAACAGTTCGCCCGCACGTGTCACCAGCTCCTGCTTCTAGGCGCTGATCAGTCTCGGAGAACCCGAATTCCACCGACAGCTCCGCTAAGGCATTCTCCCGGAAGGCACCGCCATTGCTTACCCGCCTTGAATCCTGCGCTGTGCTGCTTCCTATTTACGCCCACCTCTCACCCCCCTTTGGACCGGGTCGGCGTATAGCTTGTCCGGCTGCCCAAAAACCGGTGCGGCCCCAAAAAAATGGCCCGCCTGAAGGCAAAAAGCCTAATTTTCGAGTATTCGCCTGCCAATTTTTGAAAGGCGCAACGGCCGATCCACCTTTTTAGCGCAAAAAGCTGGCCGCTATTGTAGTCTATATAATATAATTGTCCTAATGCCCCCCCCGCGCCATCCTGCGCAGCCAGCCTGCGGGCCCTCCGGACCGATCTCGGCAGCAAGGGCTCGATGATCTCAAGCGCCTGCGGGCTGAATTCGGCCAACGCCCGTTCGACCCCGCTCGAGCAACCCCCTGATCGGCGTCCTCAGATGCGGCAGACCGATCGCCTAGATTGAATGAGGGTTGTCGCTGCCATCGCGCTCACGAAAAAAGACCCCCCCCCTATCAAATTTCGCGGCATTGCGCGCGTTGGACCCGTTGCGGTTGCGGGCGGCCCGAGCCAGGTCGGCGATACCCCCATCCCCTTCCGGGCAAGCTAGCCGGGTGTCGCTAGCCTTAGCCGTGTTGCCCACGCCGCCCCGCCGCCAGCGCAAGCGGCCCGCCGCAGCGAAGCGCTGTGCGGGCAGTCCAGGTAGTCGCACCATCGGCTCACGTAGGCGCCGCACAGCCGGCAGCGCGGCGCCTCAGACGCCAAGGTCGCGGGTGTCAGTTCTGGGTCGCGGTGATCGTGACGGTGCGCAGCGAGTCGCAATGGCCCGGGGCGATGCCGCCGGCGGCGACGACGATCGTCGCGCCGCTCAGCGCGAAATCGGCCGTGTCGCCGGCGCTGAGGCTGAGCGCGACCGGGCTGCCGTCGCCGCCGCTCGAGCGGATCGCCGCGACGATCGTGCCGGGCGGCGCGTTGCACGGCACCGCGGCCGCGAACGCTAGATGCAAGGCCACCGCCGCGGCGGCGCCGCTCACGGTTGCGACGCCGTCACCGAAACGTTCTGCTTGGTGCCGCAGCTCGCCGCCGCGATGCCGCCCGAGCCGACCACGATATTGGCGCCGCTCAGCGAAAAATCGGTGATGTCGCCGCTGATCGCCAAGCTGACCGGGCTGCCGTCGCCGCCGGCGGTCGAGATCGCCGAGATCACGGTGCCGGCCGGCGCGTTGCACGCGACGGTGCCGCTCGCCGGCTGGATCGCGACGGTCAGCGGCGGCAGGATCGAAATCGCCAGGGTGCCGGTGACCGTCGTTTGCGCGGCGTGCGCGGCGCCGCCGCACAGCAGCGCCAGGCCGAAGGCCCAATAGCGGTGTTTCATGTGGCTCGTCCTATTGCGAAGCGGTGACGGTGACGCTCGGCGCCCGGCCGCATTGCCCGGCGGCGAGGCCATTGGGGCCGACCACGACCTTGCCGCCGGCGATCGCGAAATCGGCGGTGTCGCCGGCGCTCAAGGTGTAACTGACCGGCTGGCCGTTGCCGCCCGCATGCGAGATCGCCGCGACCACGGTGCCGGGCGCCGCGTCGCAATGGATGACCGCCCGGGTCGGGGTCACCGCGACTGTCAAATGTGGGTAGATCTTCAGCTGCAACGGCGCGCTGATCTTGTCGCCGGCCCGCGCGGTGCCGGCGAGGAGCGCGGCCAGCGCGAGGCCGGCGAGCCCGGCGATCGGGTAAAACTTGCGCATCATAAAAGGCGCCTTCTGACTATTGACCGGGTGATGCAAACGGCCAGCCATCGGGGCCGCAGCCCTTGACCAGCGGGCGCCCGCCGCGGCCGCGCCGGCCGTTGCCGTGTTCCTTGATTTGCGAATCGTGCGTCGCGCACAGGCTGCGCAGATTGTCGAGCCGATCTTCGGGCGACGGCTCGAGCTGGTGCGGCCGGGTTGCGATATGGTCGACGATCGTCGCCCGGCCGAAGCAGCCGGCGACGCTGCAGCAATAGCCGTCACGTTGCAGCGCGGCGCGGCGCAGTTGCCGCCAATGCGCGGTCCAGTAATAGCCGTGCTTCGCCATGGGCCAGTGCCGCCAATGCCGCGATCAGGATCCCCGAGGCGGTTTCTTGAATAATCGGCCGGCCTTGCCAGCCGTGCCGCGCCCACTCTTTTAACGGCCAGCCGAGCCCGAGGACGTGCACCAGGCACGAGCTCGCCGGCGCGCCGAGCATGCCGAGCAACACCAAGACCGGCGGCGCGCCGCTCAGCACGACCGAACGCAATTCGAGGCCGGCTTCGCCCATCGCGCGGTCGATCGAGCCGCGCGCTTGCATGACCGCCAACATGCGGCGGGGGATGTTAGGCGGCTTTGCGGGCACTGCAGCGCATCACCCAGTCGATTTCGACCGGGCGCGAGAAATGGTCGACAAAGGCGTCGCCGAAGACCTGGCGCAACATATAGCTGTTGAGCCGCGCTTGCGTCGTCGGCGGCGACAACGCCAGGCGGAACAAGGTGCCGTCGGCTTCGCGCAAATCGCGGCGCACGGCTTCCGCCTTGTAGCCGTCGAGCTGTTCGTCGAGCGCGGCGATCGCCGCCTTGACGCCGCCGACCGCGTCGGCGAGCTCGCCGGGCGACAGCTTGTGCAGCCGCTTTAATTCGGGATCCAGCTTTTCGGTCATGCCGTCTGCTCGAGCTCGGCGATCAGCGCCCGCAAGCGGCCGGTCACGCGGTGCTGCGTCGCCGGCGACACCAGCCGCGCGCGGTCCTCGATAAAGCGCAATGTCCGGCGCACGCTGGCCGCCACGGCGGCGCGTTCGGCTGCCGTCATCGGGTCACACATAATCGTCGTCGGGCTCGTCGTCGCCATTGGGTTCGTCGTCACAGTCCGGCTCGTCATCGGCGTCGCGCAGCAGCTCGGGGAAGACCACCAGGTCGCGGTCCTCGCAATACCAGCCGGGGGCAAAGATCCGGCACGTCGCCGAGCCCAAGGCACAACCGCCGACCAGCGGGCACGGCGCCGACGGCGGCTCGCCGTCGAGCGCCGCTTCGAGGCGGCTTACCAGCGGGCGCAAAGTTGGCAATTTGTTCAGCCGGTACGAATCGGGAAAGTCGGGTTTTGTACGTCGCGTACATCGGGGTCCGACCGGGCGCGCAACAGGATGCGGCGGATCTGCGCCGCGCTCCACGCGCGGCCGCCGGCCGGCGTGCGGATGCCGCAGGCGGAAAGCGCGCGGGCGAGCTCGCCCAATGAGGCGCAGCCGGCTTTGCGGGCGCGCGCGATATAGGGCAGGACGTCGGCGGCATGCGCGTCGGCGAATCGCTGCGCGCATGCCGCGCGTCCGCGCGGCGCGGCGGTCGCCGGGCCGCAGCTTCGGGTTGCCGAGCTTGACGCCGCGCGCCTTGGCGGCGGCCAGTGCGGCGATCGTGCGCGCCGAGATCATCTCGCGCTCGTGCTCGGCGACGGCGGCCAGGATGTGGATCGTCAGGCGCGTCGCATGCGGGTTGTCGCAGGCGACGAAATCGACGCCCGACTCCATCAACGTCGAGATGAAATGGACGTTGCGCGCGAGCCGGTCGAGCTTGGCGATGACCAACGTTGCGTGGCGCAGTCGGCAGGCGGCGAGCGCCGCGGCGATTTGCGGCCGGTCGTTGCTTCTTGCCCAATTCGACCTCTTGAAACTCGGCGACGATGACGCCTTGGGCGCCGGCGACATGGCGAGCCACCGCCTCGCGCTGCGCTTCCAGACCCAGTCCCGAGGCGCCTTGCTGGCGGTCGACACCCGGTAGTAGGCGACAAAGCGCGGTGACCCGGGCGCGCCCCGCAGCGCGCGGCGCGGCCCGGCGCGGCATTCTAGCGCCGTTTCATTCTGAAACGTCCGTTTGACGGAATGTTCCGCGGGCGTAGCGTGCCGTGGTTTATACGCTTCAGTCCTGACCCCTGCATTGGAGAGCAGTCCGGAGGATCGGAAAATCTCCGGCGATAAGGCTGGAGCTAGCGTCCAGCCCGGGCCGCCATTGATATTTCGCGTTGCTTCCCGTCATGGGCCCTAAGGACTTGCTGTAGGCCTGACGCTATCGCGCGCAACCGCTGTCGCCGCAATGGGCGCGCGTTCAAGGCATTAAGAAATCGTTCGCCTGATCGCCTTCGGCCGCTCTATAAATTTGCTTTGTCGATCAGCTCTTTCAGAAATGACGAGCGGCCAATGATCTCCCTGATGCCCAGTTTGGGCGACGAATTCCGTTCATGCCGCAAGAATTAGAGGAGGCGCGAAGCCGTGAAGACCTCGCAATGCAGGGTCGAGCTCATGTCGGCATCCAAACTGGTAGTCGAGCAGAACCTGTCGGCCCGATGTGAGAAGTCTCGGAGGCAAATATCTAACGATGCGCAGCAAATGTGACGGCGCTCCCTTTACGCAAACGAATTTCTATGCATATATAGAAAAGTGTCGGTGACGATCGGATTTCAGGAGCATGGAGGCTTCGACGAGCAAGCGAGGACGGCCGCGCAAGCCGGCCACACCTGGGAAGCGCTCGGCGCTCGGCCTGCGAGTCACGCCGCAAATCAAAGAGCTGTTGGATGACACGGCGAGGCAGCACGGCCGCACGCAAAGCCAGGAAGCCGAGCGACGTATCGAGCTAACCTTCCGCGTGGAAGAGCAGTTCGACCAAGGGCTTGAGCTGATCTACGGCCGGCAGCTCGGAGGATTGCTGACACTGCTCGGTCATCTGATGCGCGATGTTGGGCGATCCGCCGGCTTCACATCCAGCAACACGCTCGAGGGCGCCGAAGGGTGGATGTCCAACCCTTACGCCTTTGATCAAGCGGTCGAGGCCGCGAACGCCGTTCTCGAGGCATTGCGCCCGGTTGGTGACCCGTCCCGGACGATCGACCTTCCGAAGGGGCAACCATTTGGGCCCGCGGGCGTCGACCTCGACGAACTCTATCGCAATCTCGGCGTAAGCATGGCTGGGCCATATTTGGCGGCTGTCGTCAATCCCGAAGCTGCGATCAGCGCTGATTTGCAAAGCTTTGGCGCCGACGTCGCGGGAAAGCTCGGCGAAACGGTAACAGCTCGGATCAAGCGAAATATCGATGGTTGATAATTCAACAACACCGCCAGCAATCGAGCCGCTCTATTCCGACGCCCAGGTCGCGCAGATGCTTGACCCGACCGGCGCCAGGATCAAGGCGCGCTCGATCCGCTCGGAGCGCGAGGCCGGACGCCTCGTCGGAACCCGGATTGCCGGTAAATGGCTTTACCGCGGAAGTGATGTTGCAGCCTTCCTTAATGCAGCCAGAGAGGTAAATCGGCAATGCCCCGTCCAAACCGCGGTCCCCGGCTTGATCTTGTCCGAAAAAAGGGATGGACTCGAGCGATCTGGTACATCCGCTGGACCGAGCGCGGAAAAAAGTTCGAAAGGGCAACGCCTTTCGATGCCTCCAATCCTGGGGCAGCTCGCGAATTCTTTGAAAACTGGTTGCACGAGCGTCGACGCGCCGCCCGAACCGGCCCAGGTGATCCCGATCAGGTCCGAGTAGCCGATGTCCTAAGCGACTACGCTCGCGAACATGGCGGCGAGGTCATGTCGCCAGCAACGCTCGCCGGATCGATAGAGCCGTTGCTCACTTTCTTCCGCGACGACACAATGGCCACTTTAGTGAGCGAGCGGGTCAAGGAATACTGGGCGTGGCGCCGCGAGCATTCGATACATGCGCTAAACCGCGAGCGGACAGAGGTCGAGATCGTCGCCGGCGGCGCCGGAAACGGGACGATCATCCGAGAGCTCGGCGGCACGCTCCGCCCAGCGATCCGGCACGCGATCGAGCGGCGGCGGCTCGTGCCCGGTGTCTATTACGTACCGGTCCCGCCGACACCGCCAGGGCGCGATCACTGGATCACCAGGCCCGAAGCCGCTAGGCTTCTATGGGAAATGCGGCGCGACAAGCGGGCCCGGCTGCATCTGCCCCTTTATGCGATGATCGCCCTCTACACCGGTGCCAGACGGGGTGCGATCCTTGGATTACAGTGGTCGCAGATCGACCTTATCCGCGGTAGGATCGATTTTAACGAGCCGGGTCGCCCGCGAACCAAGAAGCGCCGGCCCCACATCCCAGTCCCGCGCGCTCTTCTTTTCACGTTGCGACGCACCCAGCCACGATCAAATTCGCAATACGTGATCGCGTATCAGGGCGAGCGGGTCGAAAGTATCAAGACCGGCTTCAACAGCGCCGCCGCACGCGCCGGGATCCCCGAATGCACAAGCCACACCTTGCGGCACACTGCTGGGACCTGGATGGCGCAACGCGGCGTCTCGCTGCGCGAGATCGCCGGCTATCTCGGCCACTCAGAAGCCCGCACAACCGAACTCTACGCGCACCACCACCCCGACTACATGACGGCTGCCCGCAAGGCCTTCGAGCGAAGGGCCTGATGCCGTATCCCCGGAATGTCCCCGCTACGCAGGTAAGTTCATGGAACGTTCCCGCAACGACAGATCAGAGACGCTAGGGTTTCCGCCGGTTTCCCGCTATTGTCGTCCCTTGGTAAGGGAGAGGTCGTAGGTTCGATACCCACCGGCAGCACCAGCTTTCTTCGCTGGGCTCGCCGCGGCGAGACTCGCTAAACTGCTCTGACCGAATGACGGCGGCCTGCGGGCCAGCCTTTCTGCTAGGGAAGGTCTGAACAAGGAGGCGGCGGCTGGATGACCGCCATTGAAATTGCAGCAGCCAACGACCGTTTGGGAGTGGTGGTGTCGTTCTTGGTGTGGCACCTGCGGCGCATGCAACCTTTGGTGGCCAAGTCCGACAGATTACGCCCCGTAGCAGCGCAAGAGATGCCGGCGCGCCATAAACAGATTGGCGAGCGCGCAGGTCACGAACAGGCAATGGGTGTTCTTTTTGAGGCCGCGATAACGCACCTTGACGAAACCGAATACCCGCTTGATGACCCCGATCGGATGTTCGACCTTGGCCCTTACTTTGGACTTGGTCCGGTTTTTCGCCCGCTCACTCTCGTTCACCACGCCACGGTGGCGGTAGCGGCGATTGATGAAGTCCTGGGCCTTGGGCGCATGCTCCCTGATCACCGCCCTCTGGCCGCGGTATGCCTGATCGCCCCACACGCGGGTCTCTTTGCCATGCAACAGATTGGGCAGTACCACGCTGTCGGCGACATTGGCTGGGGTGGCGACCACCGCGTGGATCAGCTTGGTGCGGCTGTCGACCCCGAAATGCGCCTTCATCCCGAAGTACCACTGGTTTCCCTTCTTCGTCTGATGCATCTCGGGATCCCGCGCCTTGTCAGCATTCTTGGTCGAACAGGGCGCATTGATGATCGTCGCATCGACGATCGTGCCCGTCGCCACCTTCAGCCCGTTGGCGGCAAGATGCCGCTGCACCTCTGCGAACAGCTGCTGGCCCAGATCGTGCGCTTCGAGCAGATGGCGGAAGCGGCACACCGTGGTCTCGTCAGGCACCGGCTCGCGGCCGAGGTCGATCCCGACAAAACCGCGCATCGCCCGCGAAATCGTAAAGCGCCTCTTCCACTGCCGGGTCCGACAGGTTGAACCATTGCTGCAGAAAGTAGATCCGCAGCATCCGCTCCACCCCGATCGGCGGACGGCCATTACCCGGCCTCGGATAGACCGGCTCGATCAGCTCGCACAGCGCCGACCACGGCACCACGCGCTCCATCTCGGCGAGAAACGCCGCCCGCCGCGTCGTCTTGCCGTACCGCTCAAACCCCACCGTCGCCAGCGTTAACTGCTTCATCCCCAAACCTATGCGCACCAATCCACCCGCCAACATTATACCACGATCATTGCGGCTGGCTTTTGCAGACGTTCCCTAGGCGTGAAGCGCCCGCAGCAGAACCTGTGTCTCGGTCCAGATCATTCCGCCGACAGTCAGCGTCGCGGTGATCCCAATTCCGACCACCCATTTGATCATCCGCAATTCAACACCGGTGATCTCACGCCGCAGGTCGGCAATATCGGTCTTGCTGGCGAGGTTCGACAGGTCGACCTCGAGCGCCCGCTTGACGGCAGCCGTCCGGGCTTTCGGCCTGGGCGTCGGTGAAGCCCGCGGCAGTCAGGTTCTTGACGGTCTCGTGCGTATCAAGAGAGCTGATCATCGCGAACTCTGTCAGATCGTCATTCAACGCGCTTTCTCACGATCCGTCGATAGTGAGCGAAGACCAGCCCATTTGTGACGAATGCCAGGTCAGAGACTGTCTGTCCCGGGGCTATGCCAGCAGCCCGGCGACGGCTCCGCTGATGCAGGTCGCAATCGTGCCGGAGACGATCGAACGCAAACCAAGCGCGGTAATCTCTCGGCGGCGTTCCGGCACCATCGCCCCGAGCCCGCCGACCAGAATGCCGAGCGAGCCAAAATTCGCGAAGCCGCAGAGCGCATAGGTCACGATCAGCCGGGCTCGCGGCCCGAGTGCACCCTCTGGCAATTTCGCGAGATCGAGATAGGCGACAAACTCGTTCAGCGCGGTCTTGGTGCCCATCAATGCCGCCGCTTCCGCGGTCTCGGACCAGGGAATACCGATCAGCCACATCACCGGGCGGAACGGCACGGCGAACAGGCCTTGAAGCGTGATGCCGCCCGGCAGCAGGCCGAGGGCCATGTTGACCAGCGCGACGAGCGCCACGGTAACGATCAGCACCGTGACGATGCCGATCAACGGCGCCACCCCGTCCCTGGTACCTCGCACCAGCGCGTCGAAAGCCCCCGCCGGGCGTTCATCCGCGCTGATCTCGGCTTGGTCGTCGCCGGGGCCGAACGGCACCATCAACGCCGCCACGGCGAGAGCCGCCGGCGTGCTGATCACCGAGCTGATCAGAATGTTGCCCAGCGCGTCCGGGATGACAGGCCCAAGGATCGTCGCATAGACCACCATCACGGTGCCGGCCACGCCAGCCATGCCGCAGCTCATAACCGCGAACAACTCGCCCCGCTGCATCCGCGCGAGATAGGGGCGGATCAGGAGCGGCGCCTCGATCATCCCGACATAGATATGAACGGCGGCACCGAGAGCGAGCGCCCCCGATATGCCCATGCTCCGCCGCAAGACCCAAGCAAAGGCACGGGTCACCGCCTGCAAGATGCCCCAATAGTACAGCAGTGAAGAGAGCGCGCTGATCGTCAGCACCAGGGGCAGCACCTTGAAGGCTAGAATAAAGCTGGCGCCGGGCGCTGTCTCGCTGAACGGCAACGCGCCGCCGCCGAGATAGCCGAAGACAAAGGCGGTGCCCCGATCGGTGGCCTCCTGCAATGCAAGTGCAAGCCGGTTCAACAGCAGCAGCGCATGGGAGGCCGGCGGAAGCCGGATCAGGAGCAGCGCGAGCCCGACCTGCAATGCCAGGCCGGCGACAACAGTGCGCCAGCGGATTTGCCGCGAATGGCCGCCATGCCGGCGCTCGCCAAGCGCCCAGGCGAGAAACAGCAGAAAGAAAATGCCGAGAGCGCCGCGCATGCCTATCGCAGTGATCCGTCTGCCCCGGATGCCTTACCCGATAGCCGCATTCACGGATTTGGCAGCGACGGCGGCATTATGGCGCAACAGAACGCGGTTGTGCCGCCGCTACTTGTCGAGCCAGGCGTCTTCGAGGCGCCAGCCATTGTAGTTGCCATTGACCATCATTGTGTGGCCCTTGAACTGGGGCTGCCGGCAGGCTCCCGAAACCGGATAGAAAATGATCGGCCGCGCGCCGTCCTCCGCCAATTTCCGTTCGATCTCCCACACCAGGTTCCTGCGCTTCTCGGGGTCAGGCTCCATCGACTGCCGATCGATCAGCGCATCGACTTCCGGGCTGCAGTAACCGGTATAGTTGCGCTCCGCGCCGCACGAGAAATTCTCATAGAATTGCTGGTCGGGATCGTCGAGCCCATTCTCGCTGACCGTCACGCCGACCGTGTAATCCTTCCGCATGACCTTGGGATACCATTGCGTCGTATCGACCGCGTCCATCACGCCGTCGATGTAAATTTGTTTCAGCTGGTCGATCAGCAGCACCGTCGGATCACGATAGGCGGGAACGTTGCGGGTTGTTACCGTGACGGCGAGCCGCTTGTCGGGCGCGTAGCCGAGCTTCTGCATAATTTCGCGGGCTTCGGTGCGGTTCTTCGCGACATCGGGGCCGTAGGTCGGCAACGCGGCGAGGATCTCCGGCGGCATGCCCCAGCGTCCTGCCGGCGGCGGCATCATCGCCCCTCCGATTGCGCCCTGCCCGTCGCTGAGGATGTCGATAAAGGCCTGGCGATCGAGAGTCAGCGCCATCGCGCGCCGCGGCTCGGGGTTGTCGAATGGAGGCGCAGCGCGGTTGACGCGGCGCCTGGTTCTGGATCTGCTTCATCAGCGGGAGCGACAGAATGCCCACTGCGTATCGGTCGAAATTACCGGCGGCAAACGCCATTATCGCCGTCGACGGGTTCTTAATGATCGTGTACTCGATGCCGTCGAGATAAGGCCTGCCGGCTTTCCAGTAATCCGGGTTTTTGGCCACCCTGACCCAGAAGGAGCAGCCGCCAATTCCGGAGATTTCTGATTTTCTCCACGTGTCAAGAAGGAATCGTTATTGAAATCAGCTTCGCGGCTGCGCGGTCGATGCCATCGAGGTGGCGGCAAGCATCGATCAGCTCGGCGAACTGCCCTTCGCCAATCGCGAGGCCGGGGGTAATCGGGCGGATGCGCCGGGCTTGTTCCTCGAAATCCCAGATGAATTCGCGGCCGGTACCTTCTTTCGTGAAGCTGCGGCCGTCTTTCGTGAAGACGGTGATGCGTGGGCCGAAGAGGGTGCGGCGCACCGTCGGGATCAGGGTCACGCGGTGCATCAGGTCGAGCACTTGCGGCGGGTCGGTTTCGCCGGGGCCAGGCCCAGCGCCGCGCAATAGGGGATAGCCGCGCTCGGCGGCGCCCCAGGCGGTGAAATACTGCGTGCTGCCGACCTGCGGCTGGCTCTCGATGCCGCGGCTGGGGAAAGCCGGGCTCGGATACTCGGTCTCGAACCAGTTGACCAGCGCCTCGATACGGTCGATGTCGGCGTAATTGAGATTGTGCTCTTCGCACAGCCTTGCCGTCACGTCGACATGGGCGATGTTGTAGCCGGCGGTGGAATAGATCCGGTAGAGCGTCTCTAGAAAGATCCAGTTACGGCCGAGACCTTCGGTGATTTTGGCAAGATCGGTGCGGTTCGCGCCGGTAAAGCTGTAGCGCAGTTTGCCGCGGTTGCTGCCGGCATAGGCGTGATAAAAGCCGGCCTCGCCTTCCAATACCGTCTCGCCGCCAGGGGTGCCGTGCTTGGCCAAGGCGACGGCGAGCAGAGCATTGCGGACCGCGCCGCCCTCGCGCAACGACCGCCCGCCGCTGCGCGCGCCTTCGAGATTGCCTGCCGCGAGGTTGACGCATTGCGCAATGGCGCTGTGGATCTGGCCCTCATCGAGGCGCTGCAATTTGGCGGCGGCGACCGCGGCGCCAAAAATGCCGAACACCGGCCCGGCGTGGAAACCGCGCGACATGACGGTCGGGATGAATTCGGCGGCCATGCGCTCCATGACCTCGTAGCCGGCGGCGACGGCCGTCAGAAACTCCTTGCCGGAAGCGCCGGTGATCTCCGCCGCGACGATCGCGGCCGGCAGGATCGCGATGCCGGGATGGGTCAGCATGCGGAAGGTGTCCCACTTGCCGCCGGCGAAGATCATCTCCGCATTGACAAAGGCCGCTCCGGCCTTGGTCAGCTTCGCGCCGTGGCACAGCACCGTCGCCGCCCCGCCGCTGCCCGCCTCTTCCTCCTGCATTAACGCCAATGCCTGTCGGCTCGCCGGCATGTCCCGTGCTAGGAGGGCCGAGCTCAGCGCCTGCAAGGTCACGCCCTTGGCGCGGTCGACGACCCCGGGCGGCAGGGCTTCGTATTCGAGATTGGCGACGAACCCAGCAAACTCTCGGCTCAGCGACATGATGGGCCCTTTCGCGAGAAGCGCATCGGCCTATCTTAGCTGTCGATGACCCAAACGCCCACGTCTCCCTCGTCCCGCGCCCTCCCGCACAGCTCGCATTGGGGCGCCTTCTCGGTGCTGGTCCACGACAGCGGCAGTCGAGGTCGTGCCGCATCCGCGCGACCCCGATCCTTCGCCATTGCTCGGCAATATTCCCGCCTCGGTGTCGCACCGCGCGCGGATCGCCCGACCGATGGTCCGGCGCGGTTGGCTCGCGCGCGGTCCCGGGCCCAATCGGCAGCGCGGCCGAGAAATGTTCGTCCCGGTCGATTGGCCACGCGCCCTCGATCTCGTCGCGGCAGAATTGCAGCGGATCTATGCAGCGCACGGCCCGCGCGCGGTTTTCGGCGGCTCCTATGGCTGGGCGAGCGCCGGGCGCTTCCACGACGCGCCGCGCCAGCTGCATCGGTTCCTCAATACGGCCGGCGGCTATGTCCGCTCGGTCGGCAGCTACAGCTCGGGTGCCGCGACGGTGATCCTGCCGCATGTGATCGGTCCGCAGGATGCCGTGGCCGGCAACAACGTCAGCTGGGACGAGCTGGTGGCGCACAGCGCCCTCGTGCTGGCCTTCGGCGGCATGGCGCTGAAGAACAACGATGTCGGCGGCGGCGGGACCGGCGAGCACATCGCACAGGCCCGGCTGCGCGCCGCCCGCAACCGCGGCGCGGAATTCCATCTGATCGGCCCGTTGCGCGACGATCTGCCGGAGGAGGTCGCGGCGGTCTGGCATCCGATCTATCCGGGCACGGATGTGGCGCTGATGCTCGGCATCGCGCACACGCTGGTGACCGAGAGGCTGCACGACCGCGCCTGCCTCGATCGCTATTGCGTCGGCTACGAGATTTTCGAGGCCTATCTCCTCGGCCGCAATGACGGCCGGCCGAAGGACGCCGCTTGGGCGGCGGCGATCTGCGGACTGCCGGCCGACGACATCACCCGGCTGGCGCGGCATGCCGCCGGACGGCGCACGCTGATCACCTGCTCGCAATCGTTGCAGCGTGCCGAACACGGCGAGCAGCCGGTCTGGATGGGCGTCGTGCTGGCAGCGCTGCTCGGCCAGATCGGACTGCCGGGCGGCGGCTTCGCCTATGCATTGGGGTCGACCTCCAATACCGGAAAGCCGCCATTGGCCGTGCCGCTCCCGACATTGCCGATCGAGCGCAATAGTATTGAAGACTTCATTCCAGTGGCGCGCATCACCGATATGCTGCTCGGCGCGGGGCAGCCGTTCGACTTCAACGGCCGGCGGCTCACCTACCCCGAGATCAGGCTGGTCTATTGGGCGGGCGGCAATCCGTTCCACCATCATCAGGATTTGAACCGGCTGCGCGACGCGTTCGGCAGACCCGATACCGTCATCGTGCACGATTCGGCGTGGACCGCGAGCGCGCGTCACGCCGACATCGTGCTGCCGGCGACCGTCACTTTGGAGCGCGAGGACATTGGCGGCTCGCCCGGTGATCGATTGCTGGTGGCGATGCACCGGGCGGTGCCGCCCTATGCCGAAGCACGCGACGATCACGAGATCTTTTCTGCACTCGCCGAGCGGCTTGGGATTGCCTCTCGCTTTACCGAGGGCCGCTCGGCACTAGAGTGGCTGCGGCATCTTTACGAGCTGACCCGCCGCGCTCTGCTGGAGCGAGGGGCGGCGGCACCCGATTTCGACGCGTTCTGGGAAGTAGGCGAGCTGGTCTTGCCGGCGCTGCATTGGGACGGCGGCATCGTGCGGGCATTTCGCCGCGATCCCGCAGCCGCACCTCTGCCGACGCCAAGCGGCAGGATCGAGATCGCGTCCGCCCGGATCGCCGGGTTCGGTTACGCGGACTGCCCCGGATATCCGGTCTGGCTGCCGCCCACCGAGGCCGCGAATGCACGTTTTCCGCTGCAGCTCGTCGCCAATCAGCCGGCCACGCGCCTGCACAGCCAGTTGGATTTCGGTGCGACCAGCCTCAAGTCGAAGATCAAGGACCGCGAGCCAGTCCGCATCCACCCGCAAGACGCCGCGGCGCGAGGCATTCGCGATGGCGACGTCGTGCGCCTCTACAACGATCGCGGCAGCTGCCTGGCCGGCGCAGTGCTGAGCGACGCGTTGCGGCCCGGCGTCGTCCAGCTCTCGACCGGCGCCTGGTACGACCCCGACGATCCCACCCTGGACGACCCGATCTGCGTCCACGGCAATCCCAATGTGCTGACGCGCGACATCGGCACATCAAAGCTCGCGCAAGGCTGCACTGGCCAGCTCAGCCATATCGAGATCGCGCGGTTCGATGGTCCGCTGCCGCCGGTCAGGGCGTTCGATCCGCCGCCCTCCGCGGACTAGTCGCCGCCTTATCCGGATCGGGCGACGTAGCCGTAAGCGGTATTGCTGCGGCCCGGCCCATCCGCGAGATAGGCAGCCTTCAGCTTGGCGATACCGTCTTCTTTCAAGGGGGGAAGCTCGGCGCGCAGATCGAGCTTGTAGAAGCGCGCCGCGTTGTAGCCGAAGATCGCGCTCTTTACCGGGCCGTCGGCGGCGCCCAGCGCCGCGAAGCCGTGTTTCTTTTGCATATCTTCGGGGATCTCGAGCCGGCGGAATGCCTCGATCTGCCATTGCGGCGAGCCGTACCACACCGAATCTGTGCCCCAGAACACATGGTCGTGCCCCAGCCCCTTGACCAAGGTGCCCATCATTGCGGCGCAGAACCGCGGGTTCGAGACCGCCGAAATGGCAAAAGAGGTGCCGATGTCGGCATAGACATTGCCGACACCCGCCTTCTCGGGAATTGCAGCAAGATCGGAGACCCAGCGGATGTAGCCGTTCTTTTCGAACTCGGCGAGCTCGCTGTCGGGCGGCTCCAGAAACGCGCGCAGTGCGGAATGGTAGATCACGAAATTGATCTGCGGCCAGTCCTTCGCCGCCTTCGGCAGGTCGTCCACATTGGCATATCTCCACGCCCCGCCGGGGATCGCCGTCTCATAGTCTTTGGGCAGCAAGCCTTTGTGGATGCAGACAGTGGTGATCCCGGCCTTCACGGCCCTTTCATAGAAGGGATAGACGAGCTTCTCGTCGTCCAGGCGCCAGGGGTATTTGGTGGTCTGCGGCTGCAGCGGGTCGCCGATCGTGTAGCCCTTCCAGCTGTTGGGCTTCACTTCGGCAATGCAGCGGTCGACCTCTTCCATCCACCCCGGCTGGGCCGGCGTGAACAGCGAATGGAACAACAGACGCTTCGAGCCGGCGATGCTGTTGACGGTCTGGTTCGCCAGCTTGATCTGGTCATTGGACAGAAACCATGCCGCGGGATTATCGAACGGGGCGCCGCTCAGCAGCGCCACCTTGGTGTCGCTGTCGAGATAGACCTCTTTCAGGAAATTATCGAACTTGTAGCGATCGAGCGAAAGCCCGAACGAGTTCCTTCAGCAATGACGGGTTCCAGTGAGCTCCGGCATATTTGGCAAGGCCGAGAATGTCTTCGACCTTATAGTCGTCGCGCACGAAATGGACCTGGTCATCGAGGATGAACTGGCCGGCAAGACTGTTCGCCCGCGCGGCGGCGGCTGCGGGCTCGGCCGCTTCGGCCGGCGTGACATTGAAGATCGGCCCGAATACGTCGTTCAGCGCGACAAAGGCCGCCGCCATGCCGCAGCTGGTGCGCAAGAAGTGCCGCCGGTCCATGCCGAGTTTGTGGGCATTGGTCTCGGCAAGGGTCCTGAGCCGCTCTTCAAACTGCTTCTGGCGCTCAGTCTGGGGCAGCGGATTAAACTCGCCATTCGACACGATTCGAGTGGGCACGGGAGACTGAAACGCTACCGTCTCGGCCGGCTCGGTTTGCGCGAGCTCGCGCTTGCTTAAGAAAATCGCCACATCGCCCTCCCATTGGTTTTGAACGCGGTCGGCCGATCGCGCGAACGCCCGCCGCCTTTAAGAAAGTTCGTTATCGCCTCTAAAATGATCCTCGCCCGCATCCGAGCCGCGGTCAAGGATATGGTAAATAAGCGCTTCCCGGAGCCTCCGGGTTGAGATGATCAAAGTCGCTCGGTTCGGCCGAATGACCGCGGACAGTGCGACAGTTCGCGTTGGCTATTGTCGACTGCTATAAGGGTATCGCCAAAGGAGGCGAGATCCGCACGTGCTCTTGATGATTGGCAACCGCGATCGGAACGCCGCATGACCGGCGATATGGGTGATCTCAAATCGCTGCTGCCGCATGTCGCCCAAGGTCGCTCTTTGAGCGAACGAGAGGCCGAGGCGGCGTTCGACATCATCATGAGCGGCAATGCCACCCCCTCGCAAATGGGCGGTTTTCTGATGGCGCTCCGGGTGCGCGGCGAAACGGTCGACGAGATCACCGGGGCGGCGCGCATCATGCGGGCCAAGGCCGTCCCGATCGACGCGCCGCTGGGGACGATCGATACCTGCGGCACCGGCGGGGATTCCTCCGGCACCTTCAACATCTCGACGGCCAGCGCCCTGGTCGTCGCCGGTTGTGGAGTCCCGGTCGCCAAACACGGCAACCGGGCACTTTCCTCGCGGTCGGGCTCGGCCGATGTGCTGACCGCGCTCGGCGTCAATATCGACGCGGACCTTGCGGTCGTACAGCAGTGCCTGTGGGAGATCGGCCTTGGTTTTCTGATGGCGCCGCGCCATCACAGCGCCACCCGCCACGTCGCGCCAACCCGCGTCGAGCTCGGCACGCGGACAATCTTTAACTTACTCGGGCCGTTGTCGAACCCGGCCGGCGCGCGCCGCCAGCTCGTCGGGGTGTTCGCGCCGGAGTGGGTCAGGCCGATGGCCGAGGTGCTCGGGCGCCTCGGCGCCGAGCGCGCCTGGGTCGTGCACGGCGAGGGTCTCGACGAGCTGACCACGACCGGCGCGACAACGGTAGCCGCGCTCGCCGATGGCAAGGTCGAGATCTTCGAGATCGCTCCGGAAGAAGTCGGGCTCAAGCGGGCGCGGCTCGAGGATATTCGCGGCGGCGAGCCTCAACACAACGCCCGTTTGATGCGCGAATTGCTCGGCGGGGCGGGGGGGTCGTTGCGCGACGTCGTCCTATTGAACAGCGCCGCCGCCTTGGTCGTTGCCGGGCGGGCCTCGGCGCTCGAAGACGGTATCGAGCTCGCCGCCCGGTCGCTCGATGCGGGCGCCGCGCAGCGGGTGCTGGAACAATTGGTCGCCCGCACCAACGCGCCAGCTCAGGCGGAGGCGGTTGCCGAATGAGCGATGTGCTCGCCGAGATCTGCGCGACGAAGCGCGCCCATGTCGCCCGCGCCAAGGCCGCGCTGTCCGAGGCGGCGCTCGTTGCCGGTCTCGCCGAGGCACCGCCCGTGCGGCCCTTTGCGGCGGCGCTGGAGCGGCATCTCGCCGAGGGACGGCATGGCCTGATCGCCGAGATCAAGAAGGCGTCGCCGAGCGCCGGCCTCATTCGCGACGATTTCGATCCTGCGACCCTCGCCCGCGCCTATCAAGCCGGCGGCGCGAGCTGCCTTTCGGTGCTGACCGACACCCCCTATTTCGAAGGCAGCGACGATGACCTCGCTAGGGCGCGCCGGGCTGTCGACCTGCCGGTGCTGCGCAAGGATTTTATCCTCGATCCTTACCAAATCATCGAAAGCCGCCGCATCGGCGCGGATTGCGTGTTGTTGATTATGGCGGCGCTTTCCGACGCAACGGCCGCCGAGCTTTCGGCAGCCGCCGCCGAGCTCGGTCTCGATGTGCTGGTGGAAATCCACGACCGGGGCGAGCTCGACCGCGCATTAAAGCTCGGAGTGCGAATGATCGGCATCAACAACCGCGACCTGAAGACGCTCGCCACCGATCTGCGCACGGCCGAGAGCTTGGCGCCGGAAGTCCCCTCGGACCGCCTCGTCGTCGCCGAGAGCGGAATACGCGGCCCCGAGGATCTCGATCGTCTGGCCGCCGCCGGCGCCCGTTGTTTTCTGGTCGGCGAAACCTTGCTCCGGCAGCCCGACCTGACGGCAGCAACGCGACGCCTGCTGCGGTTGCCGCCGACAGGTCCCGGCTTCACCCATCTCGACGCCGAGGGCCGCGCCCGGATGGTCGACATCTCGGACAAGCAGGATACCGACCGCGTGGCGATTGCCGGCGCCCGCGTCGTGATGCGCCCGGAGACACTCGAGCGCATCCGCTCCGGAGACGTCGCCAAGGGCGATGTGCTCGCCGTCGCCCGGCTCGCCGGCATCATGGCGGCGAAGCGGACGGCGGAACTGATACCCTTGTGTCACCCCCTCGCCCTCGCTTCGGTCAATGTCGATCTCGTCTGCGTACCCGAGCTGTCGGCGGTCGAGATCACCGCGACGTGCAAATTGCGCGGGCGCACCGGGGTTGAAATGGAGGCGCTGACGGCGGCGAGCGTCGCCGCCCTGACCGTTTACGACATGTGCAAGGCTGTCGACCGTGGCATGGTCGTGACGGATCTGCGCCTGTTGCACAAATCGGGCGGCAAATCGGGAAACTGGGAGGCAGAGCGATGATTTCTGTCGAAGAGGCGCTGGCGCGGTTGCTCGAACCGCTCAAGAGCGTGCCGCCCGAGCAGATATCGATCGCCGACGGCCTCGGCCGCGTCCTCGCCGAAGATGTCGCGGCGCGCCGCACCCAGCCGCCCTTCGCGGTGTCGGCGATGGACGGCTACGCCGTGCGCGCCGACGATCTGACGAAAATCCCGGTCGAGCTGCAAATCATTGCCGAGGTGCCGGCCGGCGCCGGGTTCGGCGGGCAGCTCGGCGCCGGGCAAGCCGCCCGCATTTTTACCGGCGCGCCATTGCCGACCGGCGCCGATACGATCGTCATCCAGGAGGACACCGAACGCCATGGCGATCTGGTTCGCGTGCTCGAAGGCGCGCCGCTCGGCCGCTATGTCCGCCGCGAGGGGCTTGATTTCGCCGAAAGCGAGATCTTGCTGAGGGCCGGGCGGCGGCTCACCGCGCGCGACATCGGCCTGTTGGCGGCGATGAACCGGCCGTGGCTTTCGGTCCATCGACGGCCGCGCGTCGGTATCCTGTCGACCGGCGACGAGATCGTCATGCCGGGCGATCCGATCGGTCCGCACCAGATCGTCAGCTCGAACAGCCTCGCCCTCGCCGCCTTTGTTGCGGCGTGCGGCGGAATACCGGTATCGGCCGGCAATGCCCCGGACGACACCGCGGCGCTCCGGCGAATCGCCGCCGCGACGAGCGGGGTCGACCTGCTGGTGACGACCGGCGGGGTTTCGGTCGGCGAGCATGACTTGGTGCGCGAGGCGCTCGCCGCCGACGGTTTCGAGCTCGATTTCTGGCAAATTGCGATGCGGCCCGGAAAGCCGCTGATGGTCGGCCGTTACCGGGCAACGCCGATGCTCGGCCTGCCGGGCAATCCGGTTTCGACCCTGGTTTGCGCGCTGTTGTTCTTGCGGCCGGCCCTCGACCGCCTGGGCGGCGCCGCAGTGCTGGCCGACGCGCCGCAGACGGCGCGGCTTGGCGTGTCGCTTGCCAAGAATGACGGTCGCCAGGACTACCTGCGCTCGAAACTCGCCCGGCGCGCGGACGGCACGGTCGAGGTGTTGCCCTTCGATGTGCAGGACAGTTCGATGATGCGGTTATTGGCGGCGGCCGATTGCCTGGTTGTCCGCCCGCCGCATACCCCGGCAGAGGCGGCTGGCGCCATTGTGCCGATTGTCCTCTTTCCCGGCGGCGTACTGCCTATCTGAGGGGGCCGCCAGCGCCACGCCTCGTAGCGGTGCTTGACGAGAGGCGCGAACTAAAGTAGAACGCCTGCTATGTTTAGGGTTCGTTCTGCAGCGCAGAAGGAGGTCCCATGCTGACCAGGAAGCAGCGCGAGCTGTTGCTGTTTATCAACCAGCGGCTGACCGCGACCGGCGTTTCACCGTCCTTTGACGAGATGAAGGACGCCCTGAGCCTCAAATCCAAATCCGGGATTCACCGACTGGTCAGCGGACTTGAGGAGCGCGGATTCATCAGGCGGCTGCCGCATCGCGCCCGGGCATTGGAAGTCGTCAAGCTCCCCGGGGAGAGCGCGGTCGGGCCGGCGGCCGAGCGCGGCGGTTTTTCTCCAACGGTGATCCGTGGCGATTTCACCGGCTCGCTGCCCGGTACTCCGGTGGCTCAGGATGTCGAGGCCGTCGATCTCCCGCTCTACGGCCGGATCGCGGCCGGCACGCCGATCGAGGCGTTGCGCGACCAGAGCACGACGATCGGAGTGCCGGCGGGTCTGCTCGGGCGCGGCGGCGAGCATTACGCGCTGGAAGTGGCCGGCGACAGCATGATCGAAGCCGGGATCCTCGACGGCGACACGGTCATCATTCAACGCTGCGACAGCGCGGAAAACGGCAGCGTCGTCGTCGCGCTGGTCGACAATGAGGAGGTCACCCTGAAGCGGTTGCGCCGCCGCGGCGCCTCGATCGCGCTCGAACCGGCCAACAAGACTTACGAAACGCGGATTTTCGGACCCGACCGCGTCAAGGTTCAGGGCCGTCTGGTCGGCCTCATGCGTCGCTTTTGAGCTTTCCTTCGGATGGTGCAGGTTCGGCCGGCCCGAACTGAGGAGACAGATGCGCTCACGGCGTTGTGCATTCGGTCCAAGGCGCACTGGGGCTACGACGCGGAGTTTTTGCGGCAATCGACACCGGCGCTGACCGTCACACCGTCAATGGTCGAGGAAGGCGGCGTCCTTGTCGCGGAAGATCAGCACGGCCGCCTGTTGGGTGTCGCCGCTGCCAAAATAACGGAGAGGCAGGGCACGTTCGACCTCGCGCTGCTGTTTGTGGAGCCGTCCGCCCTCGGGATGGGAGTTGGGCGGACCCTGTTCGAAGCCGTTGCCAGGCTTGTCGGGCGACAGGGAGGCAGCTCCTTGTCGATTCTCGCCGATCCGTTCGCCGCGACCTTTTATCAACATCTCGGCGCAGCGAAAGTCGGAGAGGCGCCATCGGATGCGATCCCGGGCCGCTATTTGCCCCTTTTTGATTACGTAATTTCGCAAAGTCTCGCTTCGAGTTGACGCATCGGGGTGCTGGGCGTTTCGGCCCCCCGCAAAGCCTTGTAGTGGGGAGGCAGGTGCGGCGCTATTTTGCCGGCAGCAACGACTGTGGGGCCAGCGCGGGAGGAAGCGATGCGGGGATTGATGTCGGAGCGGCCGCTCCTGATTTCCGCGATCATCAAGCATGCAGCCGTCTATCATCGTGACACGGAAGTCGTGTCCCGAAATATTGATGGCTCGATCCATCGTTACACCTACGCCGATGCCGAGCTCCGATCAAAACAGCTCGCCCGGGCATTGTTGCGGCTCGGGATTGGATCTGGGGACCGGGTCGGCACCCTCGCCTGGAATACTTTTCGTCACTTCGAGCTCTATTACGGCATCTCCGGCATTGGTGCGGTCTGTCATACGATCAACCCCCGGCTGTTCGATGACCAAATCATTTACATCGTTAACCATGCCGCGGACCGGCTCCTGTTTGTCGACACAAGCTTTGTCCCGTTGATCGAGCGGCTGGCCTTCAACCTGCCGGCCGACTGCCGAATTGTCCTGATGACCGAAGCGGGCGCGGAGCCTGCAGCAAAGTTTCAGAAACTCCCCTGTTACGAACGACTGATCGAGGTCGAGGACGAGGATTTCGACTGGCCCGAATTCGACGAGCGGACTGCCGCAGCGTTGTGCTACACCTCCGGAACCACCGGCAATCCAAAGGGCGCGCTCTATAGCCACCGCTCGACGGTGCTGCACGCGTTCGGGATCTCGCTGCCGGATGCGATACCGTTATCGGCTAGTGATACGGTGTGCCCGGTGGTGCCGCTGTTTCACGCCTGCGGCTGGGGCACCGCCTACACCGCGCCGATGAACGGAGCAAAGCTGGTGCTGCCCGGGGCGCAACTCGACGGGCAGAGCCTTTACGAGCTGTTCGAGGCGGAGGGGGTGACGATCAGCCTCGGTGTGCCAACGGTCTGGCTCGGCTTCGAGGCGCATCTCTCCGCCGCTGGTGGACGCTGTTCGACGTTGCAGCGGATCGTTTCCGGCGGCTCGGCGGTGCCGCCGTTCTTGATCGAGGCGTTTGAACGACGGGGCATTTCGGTCCGTCATGCCTGGGGGATGACCGAGATGAGCCCGCTCGGCACCGCCGCAGCGTTGAAGGCGAAGCACCTTGCGCTCGACCCGGATGCGCAGATGAACGTCAAGTCCAAACAGGGCCGGCCGGTTTTCGGCGTCGAGATGAAAGTGATCGACGACGCCGAGCAGGCACAGCCGCACGACGGCAAATCGATGGGCGAATTGCTGGTGCGCGGCCCGTGGATCGTCAGCGGCTATTTCGAGGATGCCGAGGCAGGTGCCGCGGTCGTCGAGCACGGATGGCTGGTTTCACACCGGCGATGTCGCGACAATCGACCCCGACGGCTATATGCAGATCATGGACCGGCGCAAGGACGTCATCAAATCCGGCGGCGAATGGATCAGCTCGATCGATCTGGAAAACGCCGCGGTCGCCCATGCCGATGTCGCCGAGGCTGCGGTGATCGCGGTGCCCCATCCACGCTGGGCCGAACGGCCGCTGCTGATCGTGACGCCGCGCCCGGGCCGGCAGCCGGACCGCGATGATCTGATCGCCTTTCTCGCGGAGCGCTTCCCGCGCTGGATGCTTCCGGACGATGTCGTTGTGCTCGGCGAATTGCCTCACACCGCTACGGGCAAGCTGATGAAGACCCACCTGCGGGAGATGTTTCGCGACCACAAGCTGCCCGAGCGTTGATATCAGCGGCCCGCCTCCCCATCCTCCGGGGAAGGAAAGATTTGCCGGATCAGCCTGTGCTCTCCCGCCCCGACTGTCATTCCGGGATGGCCCGAAGGGCCAGGCCCGGAAGCTATGAACACCGCTTGTCGATGAGTGGTCGCAGGCCGGTGTTCCTGGATTCCGAGCTCGCGGGCTGCGCCCGCACCCCGAAATGACGAGGGCGCGCAAAATGGGGGTCATCGTCCGCTTCGCCCCGTCCCCGACCGGCTTCCTGCACATCGGCAGTGCCCGGACGGCGTTGTTCAACTGGCTGTTTGCGTGGCACCACGGCGGCAAGTTCCTGTTGCGCATCGAAGACACCGACCGGGTGCGATCGACGGAACCTGCGGTCGCCGCGATCATCGACGGGCTCGACTGGCTTGGCCTTCCCTGGGATGGCGAGATCGTTTATCAATCCGCCCGCGCTGGGCGCCACGCCGAAGTGGCGCGGCAGCTTCTCGCGTCAGGGCGCGCCTATTATTGCTACTGCACACCGGCCGAGCTCGAGGCGATGCGAGAGCGGGCGCGTGCCGAAAAGCGATCGGTCCGCTATGACGGAACCTGGCGTGACCGCGACCCCGCGGAGGCCCCGCCTGGTGTGCCGCCGGTGATCCGGCTGAAGGCGCCGCAGCAGGGTTCGACGACGATCCGCGATCATGTACAGGGCGAGGTCACCGTCGCCAACACCGAACTCGACGACCTGATTATTCTGCGGGCGGACGGTACCCCGACCTACAACCTGTCGGTCGTCGTCGACGACCACGACATGGCCATTACCGACGTGATCCGCGGCGACGACCACCTCAACAATGCCTTCCGGCAAAAGCAGATCTATGACGCGCTCGGCTGGGCGGTTCCGGAATTTGCCCATGTGCCGCTGATCCACGGACCCGACGGCGCGAAGCTCTCCAAACGGCACGGCGCGCTCGGCGTCGATGCCTATCGCGAGCTCGGCTATCTGCCGGAGGCGTTGCGCAATTATTTGCTTCGCCTTGGCTGGAGCCATGGCGACGACGAGATCATCTCGACCGAACAGGCGATCGACTGGTTTGACATCGACGCCGTCGGCCGCGCCCCGGCGCGGTTCGATTTCGCCAAACTCGACAGCATAAACGGCCACTATATTCGCGCTCGCCGAGGATGACCGCCTTGTCGCACTCGTCGCCGACAGGCTCGAACGGGGTTCTGGCCGGACGCTTTCCCGGACCGAGCGCGCTCGTCTGGAGCAGACCATGCCCGAGCTGAAGCTGCGCCCCAAGACGGTGGCGGAGCTCGCCGACAATGCTCGTTTCCTTGTCGCGGCGCGGCCCCTTCAGCCCGACGAGAGGGCGGCGAAGCTGTTGACGTTGGAAGCTCGCCGACTGCTCGCTGACCTGCTTCCGCAACTGTCAGGCGCCGAATGGCGGCAGGAACCCCTGGAAAATACAATACGCTCATTTGCCGAGGAGAAAGGAATGAAGCTTGGCGCGGTGGCACAACCCCTTCGGGCGGCTCTGACCGGATCGTCCGCCTCTCCGGGGATATTCGTCGTAATGCTGGCCCTCGGGAGGGACGAGGCATTGGAGCGAATTGCCGACGCTGCCGTCAGCGCTTGACGCTCTGTTTGCCAATCGCGCGCCTGCGGCCTATTTTCCCGAAAACCGGCAACCGCCTGCAGGCGCAGCGATAGAGGTGCATCGATGGACGGCAACAACATGACGACCGGAACGGTAACGCTGACCGACAACGACACCGGCAAGTCGGTAGAGTTGCCGGTGCTGGGCGGGACGATCGGTCCGCGGGTCATCGACATTCGCAAGCTCTACGCGCAGACCGGCCACTTCACCTACGATCCCGGGTTCATGGCGACCGCGGCGTGCCGTTCGAGCATCACCTATATCGATGGCGACGAAGGAATATTGCTGTACCGCGGCTATCCGATCGAGGAGCTCGCGGAGAAGAGCGACTTCCTAGAGGTGGCCTACCTCCTGCTCAACGGCGAGTTGCCGACCGCCAAGGAGAAAGAGCAGTTCGTCTACGACATCACCCATCACACGATGGTGCATGAGCAGCTTACCACCTTCTTCCGCGGGTTTCGCCGCGATGCCCACCCGATGGCGGTGCTGTGCGGCGTGGTCGGCGCTCTGTCGGCGTTCTATCACGACTCGACCGACATCCATGATCCGTACCAGCGGATGGTGGCCTCCTATCGGCTGATCGCGAAAATGCCGACGATCGGCGCCATGGCGTTCAAATATTCGCTGGGGCAACCGTTCATCTATCCTCAGAACTCGCTGAGCTACGCCGAGAACTTCCTGCGCATGGCCTTCGCCGTGCCGGCCGAGGAGCACAAGGTCAACCCGGTCCTGGCGCGGGCGATGGACCGCATCTTCATCCTGCACGCCGACCACGAGCAGAACGCCTCGACCGCGACGGTGCGCAACGCCGGGTCGAGCGGCGCCAACCCGTTCGCCTGCATCGCCGCCGGCATCGCCTCGCTGTGGGGACCGGCGCACGGCGGCGCCAACGAGGCGGTGCTGAAGATGCTGGCGAGGATCGGCAACAAGAAGAACATCCCCGAATTCATCAGCCACGTGAAAAACAAGAACGAACACGAGATCCAATTCGGCTTTGGCCATCGCGTCTACAAGAATTACGATCCCCGCGCCCGCGTGCTGCGCGACAGCTGTCACGAAGTGCTCGATGAACTCGGCATCAAGGACGAGCCGTTGCTGGATCTCGCGATGGAGCTCGAAAAGATCTCCCTCAACGACGACTATTTCATCAGCCGCAAGCTATATCCGAACGTCGATTTCTATTCGGGCATCATCCTGAAGGCGATGGGTTTCCCGACCTCGATGTTCACGGTGCTGTTCGCGATCGCCCGCACGGTCGGATGGGTCGCGCAGTGGACCGAGATGATCGAGGACCCGGACATGAAGATTGGCCGCCCGCGCCAGCTGTTCACCGGTTCTGCGTCGCGCCATTACGTGCCGATAGAGAAGCGCGCTTGAGCCGAGCCCCGAACAATCCAGCCCTGAGAGCTCGGCGGCCGCGGAAGTAGCGGCCGAGCGCCCGAACCCTAAGATCGTTCGACGAGCTCGATCCGATACCCGTCGGGGTCCTCGATAAAGGCGATGACCGAGCCGCCATGCGCCATCGGACCTGCCGGCCGCGGAATTTTGACGCCGGCGGCGGCGAGGCGCTCGCAGGTCTTGTAAACATCTGGAACCCCGAGCGCCAAATGGCCGAAAGCACTGCCTAAATTGTAAGGCTCGGCCTGCTCCCAATTGTGGGTCAGCTCGATCACCGTGTTGCTGGTCTCGTCGCCATAGCCGACAAAGGCGAGGGTAAACTTGCCGGTCGGGTAATCCCGCTTGCGCAGCACCTTCATGCCGAGCAGTTTCGTGTAGAAATTCAACGAAGCATCGAGATCGCGCACCCTGATCATCGTATGCAAAAACCGGAACTTGTCGCTGTCGGGTATCGCCTTTGCCATCTCGGCTACATCGGTCATCGTCATCGAACACTCCTTCGCGCTGTTGATGCAGAACCGTCGCGCCGGCGTGCGGCGACGAGTTCAAGGATTTGGTCGGCGGCGCGCACGCTCGGCGAAACCCCGTCGCCGGCGAGCCGCCCGACGGCTTCATCATAGCCCTGCCGATGCGCCGCGCGAACCCTCTCGTTGCCGACCAGTTCGGCGAGTGCGGCGGCGAGCCGCTCGGGCGTGCAATTCGGCCCGAGGAGTTCCGCAACCAACGGTTTGCCGAGCAGCAAATTGACCAGGTTGACCTGCCGCACCTTGAGGACCCGGTCGAGCAACGCCTCGGTCAGCGGGTTGAGACGATAACCCACGACCATCGGCAACCTCGCCACCGCCAATTCGAGCGCGACCGATCCGGAAGCGGCCAGCGCGGCGCGGCTAGCGGCGAAGGCATCATATTTTTGTTCCGGCTGGTGCACCACGATCGGGCTTCCCGGCCAGGCACCAACCGCGCCGGCGACTGTCGCAGCGACCGTTGCGACGGTCGGCACGACAACCCGAAACGGCGCCATCACGCGCTCCAGGCGGTTCAGAGCCGAGCCGAATATCGGCAGCAGCCGCCGCACTTCCCCACCCCGGCTACCCGGCAACACCGTGATCAGAAGATCGTTCTCGGCAAGGCCGTGCGCCGCCCGAAACCGGTTGCCATCACCGCGATCGGCGCCGCTTTCGAGCACCGGGTGGCCGACGTAACCGCAGGACAGCCCGACTCGCTCGAAATGGGGGGGCTCGAAGGGCAGCAACGTCATCAGGTGATCGTACCAACGCGCCATGCGACGCGCCCGCCCGGCCCGCCATGCCCACACCATTGGGGCGACATAATGAATGAGCGGCAAGGTCTCGCCGCGACGGCGCAGCCTTTGCGCGACGCGCCAGCTGAACCCCGAGCTGTCGATTGTCACGACGGCATCAGGGCGAAGCGCCTGAATCGCCGCCACCGTTTCCCTGACGCGCCGCAAAATCAGCGGGGCGCGCGGTAGCACTTCGGCAACCCCGATGATCGCCAGATCCTCGAGCGGAACAAGGCTTTCAAGCCCCTGGTCTTGCATCCGCTCGCCGCCGATCCCGGCAATGCGCAGCCTTCCTGCAGTGCGCTGGCGCAGCGCCGCTATCAATGCAGCACCGAGCGTGTCGCCCGATGGTTCTCCGGTTACAAGAAAGATGAAGGTGGTTTCAGCCGCGGTCACAATCGGCCAACGCCGACCACGAACATCCCCGCCCGGTCGGCAGCGCGGATGACCTCCTCGCGATCGAGCACGATCGTCGCGTCGGCCTCGACGGCGATCCCCCGCAACCCGGTCTCGGCCGCCAATGCGACCGTGCGCAGCCCGATCGTCGGACGATCGGTCCGAGGCTCCTGACCTGGCTTCTCGACCTTTACGAGCACCCCGCCCGGTCCTTCTCGCCGCAACCCGCCGCAACGGCGCAACAGTTCGTCGGTTCCTTCGATCGCCTCGACGCCGAGCACCAGACCTTGCTGAACGATCACCGCCTGCCCGACATCGAGGGCTCCGAGGGTCCGGGCGACGCGCAGCCCACGCTCGATGTCCGCCGTCGCCTCCGAAATCGGGGTGGACGCGGCCCAGCGCGCCCTCGGGCACCAGGGCCCGGTCGAGCAGCTGCTCCGGGCCGACCACACGAAAGCCCTCCTGTTCGAGCTCGCTGACAACCGCCGACAGCAAGCCGTCATCACCCATCGCGCGATAACCAATGCGGGCGAATAGCCTGGCTGCGCGCCAATCGGGCCGCAATGCGGCCAGCGACGGCCGCCGGATGCCGCCGGCCAGCACCAACTCGGTCACGTTGTTTTTGCGCAATAGATCAAGGCCGGTCGCCGCCGCTCCGATGCGGCACCAGGCATGCGGCACGTCGCGCACCGTCGCCGGCTCGGCCGCTCCTTCCAGCGCCAGCACAAAGACATCGCGTCCGGCGGCGCGGCAGCACTCGACGAGGCGCCGCGGCAGCCCGCCGCATCCGGCGACGATCCCGAGCCTATCCGCCATTCGCGCCTTTCGGCTGACAGATGGCCCGGCTCGAATCGGCGCGGATGAATTCGATAATATCGTCCACCGGGCCAATGCCGGTGAAACGCTCGGCGGTTTCGCTGACCCGATCGCTCAGGGTCCCATCCGAAGCGAACAGAAACTGATAAGCATTGCGCAGGCCTTGAATATCTTCACGGCTGAAGCCGCGGCGCTGCATGCCGATGATATTGAGCCCGCACAGCCGCGCCCGATCGCCCATCACCTGTCCATAAGGAATGACGTCGCGCTCGACGCCAGACATGCCGCCGATCATGGCATGCTTGCCGATTCGCACATATTGGTGGATCGCACAGAGCCCGCCCAGAACGGCATAATCCTCAACCACGACATGGCCGGCGAGTGTCGCGTTGTTCGCCATGATGACGTGATTGCCGATCTGGCAGTCGTGCGCAACATGCGCGCCGACCATAAACAGGCAGCCGTCGCCGACCCGAGTGACCATACCGCCGCCCTCGGTGCCGGGGTTCATCGTTACATATTCGCGGATCGTGTTATTGCGCCCGATGACCAGTTCCGACGCCTCGCCGCGATATTTGAGATCCTGCGGTTCGAGCCCGATCGAGGCGAACGGAAAAATCCGCGAGCCTTCGCCGATCGTCGTCCTGCCTTCGACGACGGCATGGGAGCGGAGGGTCACCCGCTCTTCGAGCGTGACGGTCTCGCCGACGATGCAATAGGGTCCGACGACGACCGTCTCGGCGAGCATCGCCCCCGGCGCGACAAGGGCCGTGGGGTGGATCTGCGGCATGCTGCGGCTCGCTAATCGTCGAGTATCATCGCGGCGAAAACGGCCTCGGCCATCGCATTGTCGTCGACTTTGGCGAGGCCCGCGAATCTCCAAACGTTGCCGCGGTTGCGCTGTTTGGTGACGTGCACTTCAAGCCGGTTGTCTGGGAAAACCGGCCGCCGAAAGCGGGCGTTATCGACGCTCATGAAATAAACGAGCTTGCCCTCCGCTCGCGGGCCGAGCGTATGGACCACCAGGACAGCGGCAGTCTGGGCCATCGCCTCGATGATCAGCACGCCAGGCATGACCGGCCGCGCCGGGAAATGCCCTTTGAAATAATATTCATTGATCGAAAGATCCTTAACGCCGGTAGCTCGCTGGTTGGCGACAACGTCGACGACCTTGTCGATCATCAGGAAGGGATGCCGATGCGGAATCATTTCCATGATCCGCTGCAAGTCGATCTGCGTGCCCTGCGCGGCTGCGCAGGCCGGATCGATCATGGTCCACCTTTCTTCTTCGCGAGGCGTTGCAGCACGACGGTCTGCCTCATGAATTCGGTCAGCGGAACGGCCGGGCTGCCGCATACCGTTTCTCCGGCCGGGACGTCGCGCATGAGACCGCTTTTGGCGGCGATCCGGGCTCCCGCCCCGATTCGCAGATGACCAGCGAGCCCGCCCTGCCCCCCGATCATGACAAAATCATCGAGCCGCGTGCTCCCGGAGATGCCGACCTGACCGGCAAGAATGCAGCACCGACCGAGAACCACGTTGTGCCCGATCTGTACGAGATTATCAATCATCGAGCCCGCGCCGATGATCGTATCATGCCCCGATCCGCGGTCTATAGTCGTATTGGCGCCGATGTCGACATCGTCGCCGATAACGACCCGCCCGAGCTGGGGGATTTTGATTGGCGCTTTCGGGTCGGGCGCGAACCCGAACCCGTCCTGACCGATCCGCACGCCGGGATGCAGGACGACGCGTGACCCGATCAGACAATGGCTCAGGCTCACATTGGGCCCGATCAGACAGTCGTCGCCGATCTCGACCCCCGCGGCGATCACCGTATTCGCGCCGACCCGGCAGCGGCGGCCGAGCCGCACGCCTCGCTCGACGACCACATGCGGGCTGATCTCACAATCCTCGGGGACGGTGGCTGTCGCGGCGATGATCGCCGATGGCGCGCGGCCGGCGGCGACCTCCGCCACAGGATAAAAGGCCCGCGCCGCGAGGGCATAGGACTTGTATGGTTCCTCGCTGACGAGCAGCGCCGTGTCGGGCGGTGCTCGCTCGGCCGACCATTGGTCGACGAATACCGCACCCGCACGAGAGCGGGTAAAGGCTTCGATGTATTTCCGGTTTTCCAGGAAGCTGACGTCATCCGGGCCCGCGGTCTCGAGTGGCGCGACGTCGCTGAAAAGCCGTTCATCAGGCGGCCGACGCAACACTTTGGCTCCGCTCAGGGCGGATAGCGCGTCGAGCGTGAAGGGTCCGGCTCGGTCGAAAAAACGTGGGTCCGCCATATGACCTCGGTCGCCGTCGGTCCGTCCCGCGCTATTTCTTCTTTGATTTGCCGGGAGCGCTCGCGGCGGGTTGCGCGACCGTTGCGCTGGGAGCAGGAGGAGGGGGAGTTGGAGCGACAAAGTTGACCGTCAGCGTCGGCATCTGTTCGTCCAGTTTCTGAAGCACCTCGTCTGTAACATCAAAGTTTTGATCAAAAAGAACGAGATCAGCACGCTGAAACACCAAGTTTGCCTTTCGTTGTTTTGCTATATCAGCGATGATCTTTAACATTTCTTCTTGGATCTTGGAAAGAGCTTCGCCATTCGATTTCTCGAGAGCCTGGCGTTTTCCTTGCACATTGCGCTCGAGATCATTGACTTTCTGCTGAAATTCCCGCCCCTTTTGGTTCAGCGCATCAGCCGAAAGCGAAGCCTGTTGCCGCTGCAGCGCATCGCGCTCGGCGCGCAGCGCCTCCTCCTGGTGCGAAATATCCTTGGTGTATTCGTTGCGCTTCTGCTCGATCTGGCCGCGCACCATCTTTGCCGCCTTCGAATTTTGCAAAAGCGCCTGCACATCGACCACCATGACGGTCAAAGGCATTGGTGCGGCAGCCGGCGGTGCGGGTTGCGGCGGAGGCTGCGGTGCTGGCGTCGGCGGCGCGGGAGCCGGTGCAGGAGGCGCGGAAGGTGCCGGTGGGGCCTGCGCCCCGGCGCTGCCGGCGAGACCGCACAGCAATACCAGCAGCAGCGCGCGACGGCGGAAGTGCCACAACAACATCAAAACCTCGTGCCGAAACTGACCCGAAACAGCTGAGTCTTGTCGAATGGTTCCTTCCTGATCGGATAGGCGATATCGAGCCGGATCGGTCCGACCGGGGATTTCCACGACACGCCAACCCCGGCGCTAGCCCGGATCGCCGGCGATTGCTCGACCATCGGTTGGACCCCCCCGGTTGAAATCAGTTGCGCCGGGGTCAGCACGATGTTTGTCGGCTGGATGTGATAGAGTGTGCCAAAATCAGTGAAAACCCGCCCGCTCAGCCCTAGTTCCTTTGGCAAACCGAGCGGCACACCCAGGGTTAGCGATCCAATGTAATATTTCTGGCCGCCAAGGGCATCGCCGCTCACTGAGTCACGAGGCCCGATACCGGCGCTCTGAAAGCCGCGCAAATTATCGCCGCCGACAAAAAACCGGTCTTGAATAAGCACGTTTTGGCCATTCCAGCCAAAGATGTAGCCGGCCTCTCCAGTGACGCTCAACACCCACTCCGGCGCTACCGAATAATAGTAGCCGGCATTTACCTTGTTGCGCACATAATCGACACCGAACCCCACCCCGGCAAAGTCATTGCCGACGGAGGCATAGTAGCCGCCGCTCGGTTCCAGCCGATCGTCGCGGCGATCGTACAGCAAAACCTGGCCGATCTCCGAGGTCGTATGTTGCCCCGATTGAAGCACAATGAACAGAGACGTGTTGGACTGAATGTTCGTGATGTCGTCCGAGCGGGCCGTATATTTCAGGGTCTGCCGTAAATTATCGGTGATCTGATACCCGGTGCGGAGCGCCCCGCCATACGAGAATTGTTGGTAAGGCGGGGTTATGCCCGAGAAAAAATTCTGGGTCGGGCTGGTTTTGATTTCGAAGAGATCGAAACCCGCGGCAATATTGCGATCGAGAAAATACGGTTCCGTAAAGCTCAGGTCGACCTGTTGCGAACGCAAGGAGACGACAGTGCCGATCCGCAGGTCCTGACCGCGGCCCAGAAAATTCCGCTCGCGGATATTGATATCGGCCAATGGGCCATCGGTGGTCGAAAAGCCGATGCCTAACGACAGCTCGCCGGTCGACTGCTCCTCGACTTCGGCCGTCACCACTGTCTTGTCGGGCGCCGATCCCGGGCTATTGGTCACTTCCACTTTTTTGAAGAAGCCGAGATTCTTGATCCGCTGCTGCGAGCGCTGCATCTTGGTGGCGTTAAAGGCGTCGCCTTCGACGAGTTGAAATTCGCGGCGCACCACCTTGTCGAGGGTGCGAACGTTGCCGACGATATCGATCCGCTCGACATAGACTTGCGGCCCCTCCTGGACATCGAAGGTAATGTCGACCGTGTGGTCTTCTCGGTTCCGCGTAACATTTGGCTTGACTTCGACAAAGGCGTAACCGCGGTTGCCGAGCTCGTTGGTCAATACGGAAATCGATTTTTCGACTGCTTCGGCGTCGTACCAATCACCGCTGTGAACGGTCAACAGAGGCAGCACCGCGTCAGCCGGCAGATCTTTAATCTTGATGTTGACGTCAACCTTGCCAAAGCGGTATCGCTCGCCTTCGTCAAGTGTGAAGGTAATGATGAAGCCGTTGCGATCGGGCGTCAGTTCGGCAATCGCCGATACCACCCGAAAATCGGCATATCCTTCGGTAAGATAAAATCTGCGCAACAACTCTCTATCGTACGTCAATCGATCCGGATCATAGCTGTCGTCGCTACTGAGAAAGCGGTACCAACGGCTCTCTTTGGTCTGAATTATTCCGCGTAGCTTGCTGTCGCTATATTGCCGGTTGCCGACGAACTCGATGCCGCGGATGCCGGTAAACTCGCCCTCATTGATCTCGAAGACGAGGTCCACCCGGTTTTCCGAGAGCTGAATGACTTTTGGCTCGACACTTGCCCCGAAGCGGCCATGCCGGCGATAAAGATCGAGAATGCGTTTGACGTCGTTCTGCACGCGGGACCGGGTGTAGACCACCCGGGGGCGCAGCTGGATCTCAGCGGTGAGCTCCTTCTCGTCGATCTTGCTGTTTCCCTCGAAAGCGATACGGTTGATGATCGGGTTCTCAACGACCTTGACGACGAGGGTGTTGCCGACCCGACTCAGATTGACATCGGCAAATAGACCGGTCGCGAACAAACTCTTGAGCGATTTGTCCACCAGCTCGTCATCCCAGGCGTCGCCTGGCTGTATCAGCAGGTAAGAGCGAATCGTCTCGGGCTCGATCCTTTGTGCTCCCTCGATCCGAATGTCGGCGACTGCCCCGCCGCCCGCCTGCGCGAGCGCCGGTCCGCGCACCGCCGTTTGGCCGATTGCCGGCAGCGGCGCCACGGCGGTCGCCAGGACCGCGCAGACCACCACCCACACTAAGAACGTCAAATGAATGCAACGCAAAACACCCCCGCCCCCGACTCAAATCCCCCCGGAGCCGCAATCGCTCCTTGTCACAAGGCCTTGAACAAACTCCCGATCCCGAGATGGACGAGGTCGTTCCAGGTGGCAAAGACCATCAATGTAAGCACCAAGGCCAGACCGATGCGAAAGCCGTATTCCTGCGCCCGCTGGCCGAGCGGCTTTCCCCGCAGCGCCTCGGCCGCATAAAACAGCAGATGCCCGCCGTCAAGCACCGGAACCGGAAAGAGGTTGATCAGCCCGAGATTGACCGACAGGACGGCCATGAACCAGAGCACCGCGACAACCCCGCCCTGTGCAACCTCACCCGACATTTGGGCGATCCGCAACGGCCCCCCGAGTTCGTCTGTGGCACGCGTTCCTTTGACGATCTGCCACATCGCCTGCAACGTCCCGGCGGTCAGGTTCCAGGTCTCCGCCCCGGCCTGCACCACTGCGGTCGCGGGGTCGCGCTTGACATATTCCATCCCGCTGCGCGCGATACCGAGCAGGCCGATTTCATAGTGGTTGCCAAACCGGTCGGTGAGCTCGGTTCGGCTCGGCGTCACCTGCAGCGTCTGTTCCGTACCGTCGCGCCGCACAACGACCTTCATGTGGACGTTCGGGTTGAGGCGCACCGCCTGCTGCACGTCCTCGAAGCGATGGACCGTCCGTCCGTCGATCTCGAGGATCACATCGCCGGCGCGAATTCCGCCCTGCTCGGCGGCGCTCCCGGGCTGAACCTGACCGACTTCGGCCGGAGTGAACGGTTGCCCGTAAGTCATGAACAAAAGCGCCAACACGACGACCGCAAACAGAAAGTTCGCCGCCGGCCCGGCCGAGACGATCGCGGCTCGTTGGCCTAGCCGCTTATAGTGGAACGACACATCCCGTTCGGCCTGAGCGAGGCGCGCGAGACCCGGCGCGGGCAAGCCGGAACTCGCGTCACTGTCACCGAACATCTTGACGTATCCGCCGAGCGGGACCGCACTGAATTTCCAACGCGTCCCGGCACGATCCCACCAACCGAAGAGCTCCGGTCCGAAACCGATCGAAAAGACCTCCACCCTCACCCGGTTCCAGCGCGCGATCAAATAATGGCCGAACTCGTGAACAAAAACGAGGACGGTAAGAATAATCACGAACCATAACACCGAATAAAAAAAGTTATGGAGCTGCGTCAGTCCCTTAAAGAATTCGATCATCGCAAATCCGTTCGTGCGATCGAGCGCGTCGAGTTGCGCCGGCGCGAAAGCCCGGCGGCAATCTCCCGAGCCGTTGTGTCGAAATTGTAGACGTCATCGAGCAATTCAAGCACACCTTCGGGAATCGTCTCGAGGGTGCGCTCGACCGTTTCGACAATATCGAGGAAGTCGATATGGCCCTTTAGAAAGGCGTTGACTGCCGTCTCGTTCGCGGCATTGAGAACGGTCGGGCAGCCCCCGCCGCGGATCAGCGCCTCGCGGGCGACCCGCAGGGCCGGGAATCTGTGCTCGTCGGGCGGCTCGAAGGTCAAGCGGCCGATCGCCGCCAAATCGAGCCGCTTGGCGGGTGTCGCGATGCGGTCCGGCCAGGCGAGCGCGTAGGCGATCGGCGTCCTCATGTCGGGCGAACCGAGCTGCGCTAGCACCGAGCCGTCGAGGTACACCACGGCCCCGTGGATGATCGATTGCGGGTGGACGACGATCTCGACCCGCTCGAGCGGCAGCTGGAACAGATGATGCGCCTCGATCAGTTCCAGCCCCTTATTCATCATCGTCGCCGAATCGACCGATATCTTCGCCCCCATGCTCCAATTCGGATGGGCGACTGCCTCCTTTGGGGTGACCGCGCGCATATCCTCGACTGCCCGCTCGCGAAACGGGCCGCCGCTCGCCGTCAGAATAATCCGCTCGATCGTATCGGCGCGGGCCCGGTCGAAGCACTGCCAGATCGCATTGTGCTCGCTGTCGACGGGCAGCAAGGTGGCACCACAACGCGCGACCTCCTGCATGACGAGCGCGCCGGCGCAAACCAGCACTTCCTTATTGGCTAGAGCGACGATCGCACCGCGCCGGATCGCGGCCAAGGTCGGTGCCAGCCCGGCAGCACCGACAATTCCTGCCATGACCCATTCTGCCGGCCGCAGCGCCGCCTCGGCCAACGCGTCGGCACCGCACGCCACCTCGATCGCGCTGCCCGAGAGCGCCTCTTTTAGAGCCGGGAAATAAGACGGATCGCCGATGGCGGCGAACCGCGCCCGCACGGCGCGAGCCTGCTTGGCCAAAAGTTCTGGGTTCCGATTAGCGGTCAGCGCCTCAACCGCGAAGCCATCGGGGTTACGCAGCAGCAGATCGATCGTGTTTTGACCAACCGAGCCGGTCGAACCCAGAATGGTCACTCGCCGCACGCCATCGCGACAAATGCGGCGGCTATCTGGCGAAGTCATCGCCATTCCAGGAGACTGCGGCCGCCGATCAAGGTCAGCAAGGCAACTACCGGGATCACTGCCAGCAATCCATCGAGCCTGTCGAGGAGCCCGCCATGACCGGGGATGAGGCCGCTCGAATCCTTCACGCCGAACCTGCGCTTAGCCACCAACTCGGCAAGATCGCCGAACTGTCCGACAATCGCAAGGCCCGCGCTGACGAGCACCAACGGCAAGGCCGGAGAAATTCCGAGCCAAACCGCCGTGATCCACCCGGTCAAGGCCGCACAGGCGGTTCCTCCGGCCAGTCCGGCCCAGGTCTTGCGCGGACTCCAGCGGGGCGCCAAGCGGGCGCCCCCGAATTTCCGCCCCACGGCATAGGCGCCAATATCGGTGGCCCATACAACGGCCAGCACCCATAACAGCATGGCCCTGTCGCTCGGCCCGTCGCGCGCCAGCCAAAGCAGAACAGACGCAAGGCAGCGCCACCCAAAGCGCGCCGAACGCCGTCCATTGCGGCTCGAGATCGCGTTTTCTGCGAGCCGCCCAGAACACGACAGCCGCGCCAGACAGAGCGGTGGCGAAGGCGAGCCCCGGGGAGGCGAGCGCAGCAGCCGCCACCGCCGCCAGCACAACCGTGACGAGCACGATCCCAATCTGGCCGAAATTGCCTTTGCGACAGAGCCGTCCCCATTCCCAAGCCATGACCGCAGCGGCAATTCCGGTCAACAGCGGAAGCCAGGGCCAACCAAACCAGATCGCGGCGACCGGGAGCGGTGCCAGCGCTACTGCAGATGCCACACGCAGCAGGAGCGAATTGCCGCGAGCTTTGGAGGAAGAACGGTCCCCGCTCGCGACCTGATCGGTCATTCCGGGGTGCGCTGCGGAGTCCGGCCCGGAAGCGACGAACACCCGGTTGTCGCTGGCTGACTGAAGCCCTTGTCCGCTGCTTCCGGGGTCGGAGGGCCTGCGGACGCCTTGAACGGGCGCGTTATTCGACATCTTTATCCCGTCCGGCGGGAGTCATGAAGGTGCCGTAGCGGCGCTCGCGGCCGCAGAATTCGTCGATCGCCTGCTCCAAGTCGCGTTTCGAGAAATCGGGCCACAGAGTCTTTATGAAAACCAGCTCGGAATAGGCGCTCTGCCACAGCAGGAAATTACTGATGCGCTGCTCGCCGCTGGAGCGGATCACCAGGTCCGGGTCGGGAAGCTCGGCGTGAAGAGGTGGCGCGCGAAGCAATCCTCGTCGATTGCCTCGGCGGCGAGGCTCGCCGGACGCCGCCTGTCGGGCGATCGCCCGAACCGCCGCGACGATTTCGGCCCGTCCGCCATAGGATAGCGCGATGGTCAGCGTAATTCGGTTGTTGTCACGGGTCACCTCCTCGGCGTGCTTGATCAGGGTGATGATGTCCGGGGCGAGCTTGCCAATATCCCCGATGACCTTCAGCCGCACCCGGTTGCGGTGCAATTCGGCGATCTCGCCGCGCAGATAGTGACGCAGCAATCCCATCAAATCGTGGATTTCGGTTGACGGCCGCTTCCAATTCTCGGACGAAAATCCGAAGAGCGTCAGGTATGGAACCCCCAACTCCGCCGCCGCGACAACGGCGCGCCGGGCCGCCTCGGCGCCGCGTTGATGCCCGGCGATCCTCGGCAACCCGCGTGCCTGCGCCCAGCGCCCATTGCCGTCCATGATGATCGCGATATGCCGCGGCACCGGCCGCGGCGTTGCGTCGGCGCTCATCAGACTTGAAGGATCTCCTTGTCCTTCAGCGCCAATGCCTCATCGATGCGCCTGATGTAATCGTCGGTCAAATGCTGAACTTCCTGCTGCAGCTTGCGTTGCTGGTCCTGCGAAATATCGGCGTCCTTTTCGCGCCGCCTGAGCAACTCGACACCGTCGCGGCGAACGTTGCGAACCGAAACGCGCGCCTGTTCGGCGTATCTTGCCGTCACTCGCGTCAGCTCGCGCCGCCGCTCCTCGTTCAGATCGGGGATCGGGACGCGGATGACCTGGCCCTCGGTTTGCGGGTTGAGGCCGAGGCCGAACTCGCGGATTGCCTTGTCGACGGCCTTTACCATCGCGCGGTCCCAGACCTGCACGGTGATCATCCGCGGCTCCGGCACGCTGACATTGGCGACTTGGTTGATCGGCATCGTCCCGCCATAGGCGCTGACGGATATCGGCTCGAGCAGGCCTGCCGACGCCCTTCCGGTCCGCAGTCCTCCGAATTCCTTGCGCAACACTTCTACGGCACCGTCCATGCGGCGCCGGAGATCTTTCAGCAATGCGTCTTCCGGCATGACCTTTGTCCCGTGTCCATTCAACTTTGTGCGTTGATGATCGTGTAGCGCCCTCGCCCCCTCAGAACTTCCGCGAACCCGCCGTTCTCGAAGATCGAGAATACCAGTATCGGAATGTGGTTCTCGCGCGCCAGCGAAATCGCCGAGGCATCCATGACCCGCAAATCGCGCGCCAGCACTTCGAGATAGTCCAGCCTTTCCAGACGCTTGGCGCCGGGCACGCGCTCCGGGTCGGCATCGTAGACGCCGTCCACCTTGGTTGCCTTCAAGAGGGCGTCGCAGCCCATTTCGGAAGCCCGCAGCGCTGCCGCCGTATCGGTAGTGAAAAATGGGTTGCCGGTCCCAGCAGCGAAAATGACGACGCGCTTTTTTTCGAGGTGACGCAGTGCCCGTCGGCGGATGTAAGGCTCGCAGATCGCCTGCATCGAGATTGCCGACTGCACGCGCGTCGTCACGCCATGGCGCTCGAGCGCGTTCTGCATGGCGAGCGAATTTATCACGGTTGCCAGCATGCCCATGTAATCGGCCGAGGCGCGCTCCATCCCGTCGGCCGAGCCCGACACACCGCGGAAGATGTTGCCGCCGCCGATCACCAGGCACAGTTCTACGCCGAGCGCGTGTACGGATTGGATCTCGCCTGCGATGCGCGCGACCATTGCGGGATCAAGACCGTACTCGCGAGCACCCATCAGCGCTTCGCCGGAGACTTTTAGCAGAACGCGGCGGTATTGGAGATCGGCTGACATCGGACCTATGATCATCGACTGGCCGAGCCCTGGCGCGGGGCATTGCGAGGATACACCAAACCAGCGCTACCGTCGCACTTTTCGGCGACCGAGATTGACCCATAATTGTAATTGGCGGTTGTGCTGGTTCGTCTTCGCACAGCCGGGAGAGCACTACGGCAGGGACCGGAGAAAGACTTCCTCAGTTCTTCAGCTGCGCGGCAACCTCGGCCGCGAAATCGGTGCGTGGCCGGTCGATGCCCTCGCCAAGCGCGAAGCGGGCAAAGCTCGCAATCCGAATCGGTTTTCCGATTGTCTTGCTGACCTGCTCGACGATCTTCGAGATCTTGGTCGCTTGATCGACGACAAAGATCTGCTCGAGCAGCACGAAATCCTCATAGAACTTGCGCAATCGGCCCTCGACCATTTTCTCGATGACCGAGTCGGGCTTGCCGCTGCTGCGCGCTTGCTCGCGCAACACGTCGCGCTCCCGGTCGAGCGCCGCCTGCGGCACTGATGCGACGTCTAGGTAGAGCGGATTGGCCGCCGCGACATGCATCGCCAGCTGCTTGCCGAGCCCCGCCAGCTGATCGGCGGCAGCTCCTGACGCGAGCGTCACGAGAACTCCGATCTTCCCGATTCCCGGGCCTAGCGCGTTATGCACGTAAGAAAAAACCGCGCCCTCATCAGTCGACAACCGTTTGACCCGGCGCAACACGATATTTTCGCCGATTGTCGAGATCAGGTGGGTCAGCTCCTCCTCGACCGTTCGGCCGGTACCTGGAAAATTGGCCTTCGTCAGCGACTCGAGCTCACCGTGGCCGTCCAGTCCCAACTCGCTGACGGCTCGTACAAAGCTTTGGAAAGCATGGTTGCGCGCCACGAAATCGGTCTCGGAATTGACCTCGACAACAGCGCCCGCGGGGCCTCGGGTCGCAACCCCGATCAGGCCCTCCGCAGCCAGCCGCCCGGCCTTCTTCGCGGCCGCGGACAAGCCTTTCTTTCTCAGCCAATCGACAGCCGCTTCAATATCGCCGCCGCTGTCGCCGAGCGCCCGCTTGCAATCCATCATACCGGCGCCGGTCTTCGCGCGCAGCTCTTTGACCAGCGCCGCCGTTACCTCGGCCATAACATGACCCTCTCGTGTAAGCCCTGACCTTCGGGGCAGCGGCCCGTTATTTCGCTGCTGCCGGTTCCGTCTCGGTTCCGGGCTCGATCCCAGGCTCGCTCTCGATACCTTCCGGCACCTCGACCAACTCCTCCACAACCTCAGCGGGAATGGCCCGTTCGGCGAGATCCGCCCGAGCGCCGACATCGACCCCGGAGGCCGCGAGCTCGGCCTGCAGCCCGTCGAGGACGGCGCCCGAGACGAGGTCGCAATAAAGGTGTATCGCCCGCATCGCGTCATCGTTCCCGGGGATAGGATAAGCGATGCCGTCAGGCGACGAGTTCGAATCAAGGATCGCGACGACCGGGACGCGGAGCTTGTTAGCCTCGGCCACGGCGATCGCCTCTTTATTGGTGTCGATCACGAACAGGATGTCGGGCAGCCCGCCCATCTCCTTGATGCCGCCGAGCGCGCGTTCGAGCTTGTCGCGGTCGCGCGTCAGTTCGAGCAGCTCGCGCTTGGTCAACCCGACCTGCTCCTGAGTGATCCGCTCTTCGAGCTCCCGCAGCCGCCGGATCGACGCCGATATCGTCTTGAAGTTGGTCAACATGCCGCCGAGCCAGCGGTAGTTGACGTAATACTGGCCGCACCGCTTGGCGGCCTCGGCGACCGGTTCCTGCGCCTGGCGCTTGGTCCCCACCAGGAGAACCCGCCCGCCGCCGGCGACGACGTCGCGGATCGCCTGCAGTCCTTGGTGCAGCATCGGCTCGGTCTGTTCGAGGTCGATGATGTGGATGCCGTTGCGAACGCCAAAAATATACGGCGCCATCTTGGGGTTCCAGCGCCGCGTGTGGTGACCGAAATGCACGCCGGCTTCGAGCAGCTGGCGCATCGAATAGTTCGGGATAGCCATGACCGTTCCTTATTTCCGGTTGAGCCGCCGCAGGATAGATCGACGCCGTGAGTGGCGGACGTCGACACCGGAGCGGGCCGCCGCGCGACTAAAGTCGAGCGGCAAGGCACGCGGCCCTGCGTGAGGTATCGCAGCATTACTTACGGCGCACGCGCCGCTTTGACAAGACCACAGCGCGCGCCCCGCGGCCGGAGACGTGGCCGGCCGACGGGGGTCGAGCTTGCCCGGCTAGGCGTGGTTTGCCTGGTAGAGCGGACCTCTGATTATCTGACCCGGAAGGGCGTCGGTGAGCTTGCCGCCTTCCAGTAGTACGGTGCCGTTGACGATAACATGATCGATCCCGACGGCTTCGCGCTTGACCTGCACTCCGCCAGCCGGCAGATCGGCCACCGGCTCGCGCGGCTTCGAGGCGATCTTGTCGGGGTCGAAGATCGTGATGTCGGCCGCCTTCCCCGGGGCGATGAAGCCGCGGTCGTGGAGGTCGTGCATCAGCGCGGTCTTGCCGGTCAGCCGATAAACCGCCTCTTCGAGCGGCATGACCTGCTGTTCGCGCACCCAATGGCCTAACAGATGCGTGCTGTATTCGTGACGGTCGGCGGTGTGCGGGCGGGCGCCGCCGTCGCTGGTGCCGATCACGGTAAAGCGCGACCCGAGGATTTCCTTTTGCGCCTTGGCATCGGTATTGCGATCGATCGCGATGAAGCAGGTCTGCAGATCCTCGTCGAGCGACAGGTCGAGGAAGGCGTCCATCACGCTCTTGTTCTGCATCCGGCCGATCTCGGCGACGCTCTTGCCTTCGAGGCTGCGGTTGCGCTCGTGCTGGGTCATGAAGACCTGCACGAGATCCCAGCGCCGGTTGAAGAAGCCGCGCGAGCGGCCGCGGCGATCGGTCATTCCGCCTTCCTGGGCAACAGTTCCTTCGACCGCCTCGGCAGAGAGAGTTTTGCGCAGCTCGGGGTCGCGGAACGCGCGCATCCGCTCCTGATAGGGCAGCGCCATGACCTTGTCCCAGGTCGGCATGCCGCGGAAGATGCCCTGTGGGTCGGTGATGTCCTCGTCCTGCGGAACATTCAGGCCGCGCTGCAGGTTGAAGATCGCTCCGGCCACGACCGAGGTGCATGAACCATAGCAGCGCGCCCCGGCTTTGAACGAATCCTCAAGCCACTTCAGGTGCTTCTCCCATTCGTCGGGCTGCGCGATCGGTTGCGAGACGAGATTGTAGATCGAGGGGCGCCCGGTGCGGGCCGCCAGCTGGCGAGCGACCTCGCGGGTCGCAGCGGTACCGCCCGGAGCGCCACCGGCGACCTGGAAGATGCCGGTACCGAGCTCGCCGAGGACGCTGGCCAGCGCCCAGCGCTCGTCGTCGTTGCACACCCCGGCAGGGTCGCCGCGATCCTTTGGCGCGGTGCTGAAGCCGAGCGCACCGGCGGCCATTGCCTCGCGCACCAGCTTTTGCATTTGGCCGAGTTCCTCTGGTGTCGCCTGCACGCGCTCGCCCGACGCCTCGCCCATCACATAACGGCGGATGCCTGAATGGCCGACCAGGGTTCCGACATTGATGCCGCGCTTTTTCGCCAGCGCGTCCATGTAGTCGCCGACCAACTCCCAATTCACGTCGAGCCCTGCCTTCATCACGCTGAGCGGGATCTGTTCCGCTTCGGCAAAGAATTCGAGATACCACTCGCCGTCACCCGGCCGCACTGGGGCGATCACCTGGCCGCATTGGCCGACCACGATCGAGGTATGGCCATTGTGCACCGATGAACCGCAATAAGGGTCCCACACCGCCTGCGGGTCGAAATGGGTGTGATGGTCGATGAACCCCGGAGCGACGACGCGCCCCTCGGCGTCGATGGTGCGCAGCGCCGCGGCGCCGTTCGATTTGCCGACCCCGACGATCTTTCCCCGATGCACCGCGACGTCGGCTTGGAAGCCCGGCTCGCCCGAGCCGTCCACGACGCGACCGTTCTTGATGAGCAGATCATATGCCATGATTTTTTCTCCTCATTGCCCCGCTCCCCCATGGATCCTTGGGGCGAGCCGAGGCCGTCGCGGCGGGCCGTTCCCACCGGGGCCAGTGGTCCACCGGCACCCCCTCGTGTGGTGCAGGCCAGAGCGTACGCCTCAGCTCAGCATCCGGCAATATTCTCTATAATGAACATTGTTCATCTTTCGAATTAAGGCCGCTCATTCAAGTTCAGATATTTTAATGCGGCTATAGTTGGCGAAGGCTTTCGCCATACCGCTCGGGGCCCCGCACCCGTCAAATGTCGTGGACGTCGATGATGCCGGGCAGCGATTTGACGGCGGCGCGGGTTCTCGGGTCGACCTTGAAACCGCCGGGGATGGCGATTTCGACTTCGCGGGAGGGCAGGTCGAGGACGACGGTAACCCGGCCGCGGCCGCCCGATTCGCGGGCGATGACGCTTTTGAGGCTGGAGAGCGCGCGAGCCTCGCCGACAAAAACCCGGAGGCCGGCAGCGGCGTGCGCGACGACGGTGTCGAGCGGCTCGATCTTCTGCACGGTCAGGCGCAGGTTCTCTTCTTCGCTGCGCACATCGACCGTGACGACCAGCGGCTGACCTGAATCGAGCAAAGCCCGCGACCCGCTCAGGATTTCCGAAAATACGGTCAGCTCAAATGTGCCGGTCGGGTCGGACATCTGCACAAAGGCGAAACGGTTGCCGCGGCCGGAGGTGCGTTCCTTGCGGCCGATGACGATGCCGGCCAGCTTGAAGCGGTTGGTCGGGTTGGCCGCGAGACCGGCCGACAAGTCGGCGTAGCGGATGATCCCGGCGCGCTCGAGGCTTTTGCCGTAGGGGTCGAGCGGGTGGCTCGACAGGTAAAAGCCGATCGCCGCGAATTCGTGCTCCAGGCGATCGACCGGCAGCCAATCCGGCACCAGCGGCAAGGCAGGGCGCGGCGCAAAGCCGGGATCGATCGCGGCAAAGAGGCTCTCCTGGCGGCTCTCTCGCTCCTCGGCGGCGAGGCTCGCCTGGCGCAACAACTGCTCGGCCGCGGCAAAGGTCTGCGCCCGGTTCGGGTTCAGGCTGTCAAAGGCGCCGGCCTTGGCGAGGCCCTCGAATTGCCGGCGATTAAAGCTCTTGGCGTCGAGCCGCCGCGAGAAGTCGACGAGGTCCTTGAACCGGCCGTGCGCCGCGCGCTCGGCGACGAGCTCGGCCATCGCCTGCCCGCCGACCCCCTTGACCGCAGCCAGCGCATAGCGAATCGCCGGCTTCCCGGAGTTGGGATCGGGTTCGACCGTGAAGGTGACCTCCGAGCGGTTGATATCCGGCGGCAGGAGGTGGATGCCGAGCCGGGCCAGTTCCTGCCGGAAGAGGTTGAGCTTGTCGGTATTGCCGAGATCCAACGTCATCAGCGCGGCGAGGAACTCGACCGGATGGTTGGCCTTCAGATAGGCCGTTTGATAGGTCAGGAGCGCGTAGGCCGCAGCATGCGGCTTGTTGAAGCCGTAGCCGGCAAACTTCGCCATTTGGTCGAAGATCAGCTCTGCGCGGGTGCGCTCGACCCCGCGCGCGGCCGCACCCTCGAAAAACAGCTGGCGCTGCGCCTCCATCTCGCTCGGGATCTTCTTGCCCATCGCCCGGCGCAGCAGATCGGCACTGCCCAGGCTGTAGCCGGCCAGCACCTGGGCGATCTGCATGACCTGCTCCTGGTAGGTCATAACGCCGTAGGTTTCCGTGAGGATCGGTTCAAGGGCCGGGTGCAGGTAGTCCGGCGCCTCCTCGCCGTGCTTGACCGCGATGTATCGTGGGATGTTCTCCATCGGCCCCGGCCGGTACAGCGCGTTGGCGGCGATGATGTCTTCGAACCGGTCGGGCCGGAGCTTCTTCAACATGTCGCGCACACCCGCGCCTTCGACCTGGAACACGCCAACGGTGTCGCCGCGAGCGAGCAGCTCGTACGCCCCGGGTCATCGAGCGGCAGGGCAGCCAGATCAAGCTCGACGCCGCGGGCGGCGAGCAAATCGAGCGTGCGGGCAAGGACGGTCAAGGTCTTGAGGCCGAGAAAATCGAACTTTACGAGCCCGGCGAGCTCGACCCATTTCATGTTGAACTGGGTGACCGGGAGGTCCGAGCGCGGGTCGCGATAGAGCGGGACGAGCTCGGTCAGCGGGCGGTCGCCGATCACCACCCCTGCGGCGTGGGTCGAGGCGTGCCGGTAGAGCCCCTCGAGCTTCAAGGCGATGGTCATCAACCGCGCGACGCTTTCGTCCGTGTCGCGCTGCTGCTGCAAGGCCGGCTCGCCGGCGATCGCCTGTTCGAGCGTGACCGGGTGCGCCGGATTGTTCGGCACGAGCTTGCACAGACGATCGATTTGACCATAGGGCATCGCCAGCACCCGGCCGACATCGCGCAAAACCGCGCGGGCCTGCAATTTGCCGAAAGTGATGATTTGCGCGACGCGCTCGCGCCCGTATCGCTGTTGGACGTAGCGGATCACCTCGTCGCGCCGGTCCTGGCAGAAATCGATGTCGAAATCCGGCATCGATACGCGCTCGGGGTTCAGGAACCGCTCGAACAGCAGTCCGAAGCGCAGCGGGTCGAGATCGGTGATCGTCAGAGCCCAGGCGACGACCGAGCCCGCCCCCGAACCGCGCCCGGGACCGACCGGGATGCCCTGGCGCTTGGCCCATTGGATGATGTCGGAGACGATCAGGAAATAGCCGGCAAAGCCCATGCGGATGATCGTGCCGAGCTCGAATTCCAGCCGATCGCGGTAGGGTTTGACGACGCTTTCCGGCGGCGCGGCGAGAGCAGCAAGCCGAGCCTCGAGCCCGGCCAGCGCGGCGCGGCGCAGCGCGGTTTCTTCGTCAATGCCGTCGGCGCCGGCAAAGGGCGGCAGGATCGGCTGACGCGGCTGCGGAATAAAGGCGCAGCGCCGAGCGATAACGAGGGTGTTGTCACATGCCTCCGGCAGATCGGCAAAAACCGACCGCATCTCTGCCGCGGGCCGAAAGAAATGGGAGCGCGTCAGCCGTTTGCGGTTGGCATCCGCCACCACGGTCCCCTGCGCGATACACATCAGCGCGTCATGCGCCTCGTAAAAGTCACTGTCCGGGAAAAACACGTCGTTTGTCGCGACCAGCGGCAATCCGTGGCGATAGGCGAGCTCGACGAGGCCGGGCTCGGAGCGGGCCTCCTCCGGCATGCCGTGGCGCGTCAGCTCGACATAGAGCCGGCCTGGAAAGGCCGCTGCGAGTTCGCTAACCAGGGCTTCGGCGGCTTCGGCCTGCCCCTCGGCGAGGAGCCGTCCGACAGGACCCTGCGGACCGCCCGTGAGACACAGCAGCCCGTCGCCGGCTTGGGCCACCTCGCGACCGCTGATCGACGGCTCGCTCGGCGTATCTCCGGCGAGATAGGATTGGCTGACCAGCCGGAGCAGGTTGCGGTAACCCGCCTCGTTCTGCACCAGCAGCACGATCCGGCGCGGGTCCGATGCGGCCTGGCCGAGCCGCGTCCCAGCCTCGGAGCCGCCGCGCTCGAGCGCGATCTCGCAACCGATGATCGGCTGGACGCCGGCGGCGCCGCAGGTCATGGCGAATTCGAGCGCGCCGAACAAATTGCCGGTATCGGTGATCGCCACCGCCGGCATGCGCTCGGCCCGGCACAGGCCGACGAGCTCTTTGATCCTGACCGCCCCGGCGGAAAGCGAATAGGCGGTGTGAACGCGCAGATGAACGAAATCGGCGAGCGGCATGGTGTGAGCATCGCACAAGCCGCGGGAGATTTCAGCGACGGCTGCAAAACCTCGGTATATCAGCTACGTCGCTCCGCCGTAGGAACCGCCTCTCAACCCCGGGAGGGAGCCGAGATTCGGCAACGACCCGTCAGGCTCAAAAAGCAGGCCGCCTCGAGTTATGCGGACTTGCAGCCTGCACTGATCCGGAAGGCGAGGCGCCGATCAGCGGAGTTGAGCGCCCTGCACGCGCAGCTCTGAAAGCGAGAGACCGTGGGCCAGGCGCTCGGCGATGATCCGCGCTGCGTCACCACCGGGCTCAGCCGTCAGCCGCTCATATGCTTCCAGCCGCCAGGCGCCGTCGTCTATATCGGCCAGCCGAGCAGCCAGGAGCGCGGCACCGAGATCGGCAGGAAGCTGCTCGACGCCGCGCCGGTCGACTGATGGGCGGCTGTGGGGTTGCCTCGAATGCGCCGAGCACCGGCTGCCCCGACGCATCGGCGACGCGCAGCTCGTAGAAGCCCTCCTCCAAGGTCACCGTCGCCGCAACGCCGTGCTCGGCGGTCTGCGGCCAGCTCGCGACGGGCGCACCGGACGGCCCGATGAGCTCCACCGCGAAAGGCGGCTTACCGCCGACCCAGGCGATGTGAAACGGCCGCGTTCCGGCGACGACGGATTGGCGGGTTGAGGCAGTCAGAAGCGGAATCGAAAGAGACTTTGAACTGGACCCGCGGCTCAAAGCTTCGACCCGAGCGCTGCCCTCCTCCTCCTCCTCGCGATAGATGCTGATCGCGCTCACAATGTGTTCGATCCATGTCGCATTACGGTTCGTACTGTTATCCGCGACGTTGATCGCCATTCCTCCAGTGGAGCGCTCGCCACATCTCGTCATTGTGGATGCGGAGTCCCAGGTGCCTTTCGTCGAATTGGCCGTTGCCTGCGGAAGGGCTAATACCGCATCAGCGAAGGTGCTGAACAGGAACACCGCGATGGCGCCACGTTTCGCCGCTACGAAATGAGAATTATTCACGTCTCGCCCCTATTGGGTCTTAAGGTTCTTTAGCGAGCAAGGAACGGAGCCAATTAGGTGGATCATTCCAAATATCGCGCACAATATTAGCAAATTGATTTCCAGATGAAAGTGGGCGAATGCGCCAGCAACAACACCTGAGACGCTGAACCACACTCCGAAATATACGATAGAGACAGCAGAAATCATAAGGGCCGGCAAATATCCCATCAGATACATAACAATAAGACCTGTCTCAATACGTAAAGCTTCAAGCCCGACCCAAACCAGAAAACCAATTACAACCCCAATTACTTTTTCGAATAGTCCAGAGAATTCTTTTAATTGCGAGTAAACTCTGAAAGACTCGATAGCATTAATGAGTATCACAGCACCTGGCATTGGGCCGTAAGGAGTGTTATAGATATCTCGACTTTCTTCGTTACTTCCACCTATCACGACGATCCGATTCGAAAAAAAGTCCGCTCTATTTATTTTTTGTTCTTTATTATCAGCATCTGGAACAAGCTCTTTGGCCTTGAGATAGCGGAAACGCGGTGTCAATTGACTTTTATCCTGTTCTGAAGACGCCATTTTATTGTATACACAATTCGGTCTTGCACGTGCCTCGGTGATAATCGGATGATACGGCCTTTGCCTTCGCCGAGGCGGATCTCCCGGGTGGCGTTTCAACTGACAAGCAGTATTCCGAAATAGGCCGTTTGCACCGTTTCCATTGACATACTTGGGGTTAAGTGTTCCTTCGGGAGGGTCACCTTCGTTCACTTGTACGGGAAGGAGGAGAAGCTCCACCGAAGGAATCGTCTTAAGCCGATCTTCTATGCAAGCAGGTTCGGCCAAGACGCCAGCTTCGCACCAGGCCGTCCGCACTGCGCAGAAAACCGGCAGAAGCAAAGTAAATCGGACTATCAGTCTTAAGTTGAGCTTCAATGGTATAAAGTGGTCCTGCCTTAAGATTTTTTGGTTTATCTCTGAAGAGACGTACAAAAATCAAGGGTGGATTTTGATTGGAATAGTCAAGGATATATGCGGTTAATATCCCATCGGATGTTGATTTTTTATCCTCTCCCACGTAGTGAGCTCCGTCCTCCAGACACGGCAGGCTCAGTGGATCTAATTCACCATCTATGTTGGTTTTGTCTGCACTCGGGGCAGACAGATCTATATCAACTACAATAGCTTGGGACTTGTTGTCGGTGTTATTGTTACTGGCACCTACTATTTTACATAATAATTCTGCTAATTTTGATCTATCCGTGTAGCCGCTCTTCCCCCAACTAGAGAAAGTATCATTATCAACATCGACAAACGTATATCCTTGAGAATTGGACCATGACAACCCATGCATAGCGTGCGCAAGGTCGATACCCAAGGTGGTCCAGCTATTGCCACCGACTTCTGAGAACGGAGCGAAGAACGGAGCAGCAGCAGGAACGACGAATAACTCAAGAAACATAACCAATCCAAGCCCAAAGGGGGCGCCTCTCCAAAGGCGACGAAAGACGCTCTCGCTCTTACCGTCGGTTGAAGAGTGGGCTGGAAGGATAAGAAATTTAATTAACATAGATAGCCCGGCCCCTCCCTAAAGGCGGCGAATGGGGTCCTTTTCCGTCCCGGCCGAGCCTCAGGCGGGGTCATACGCGCCTACCGTGTCACCACCAACGGGAAGTCCGGGAGGTCATCGGCGCGCTCCATGATCGGATGCTGCTTTCCGGCGGTGAGCGTGCGGACCCGGTCGGTGATGAAGACGTTGAGCTCGGCCGTGCCGACCGCGCCGTGGTGCAGCAGGTCGGCGCCGCCGCTGAGCGCGTCGAGCAATGCGATCGTGAAAGCGCCGTGATGCTGTTCGGCGAGCTGGATCGCCGGCTCGCGCGCGGTTGCGGCGGCAAATACGATCAGTCCGCTTCCCGGCTCGTGGAGCTGGTTCAGCAGCCCGACGATGTCCACATCGTCGCGGCCGCGCTTGTTCTGTGCCAGCACCGCGCCGCCGGAATGACAGAAGTCGAGGAACGCGATCTTCCGGCCCGATACCCGCCCGAGCAAATCGAGAAGATCGGATTGGCTCAACCCGGTGGCGGTCAGCCGGTCGGTGTCGGCGCCGACCGGGAGGAAGAACACGCGCCCCTCATCGGCGACACCATGGCCGGCCATGAAGACGACCGAGATGTCGTTGCTCGTCGTTTGCCGCCGCAGCCAGACGAGTGCGTCCACAATGTTTTCGCGGGTTGCGTCGGCGTTGACGAGCAGCTTCATAGTGACCTCGCGATAGAGGCCCCGCTCGCGCTGCCGCTCGAGCAAGTCACGCAAGGCAGTGGCATCGTCCGCCGCGAACTCAACACCGCGCCGCAACGACTTATCCGAATAGGCCGAGACGCCGATCAGCACGGCGTTGAGGCGAGGTGCGAACGGGTTGCTGGGTACCGCCGCGATCGAGGGCCCGCGCAAGGAGACCTTCGCAGGCTCGCTGGTCCGGGTGTCGGTGTCGGCCAGCAGGGCCACCGTCACCTTCTTCCCGGCGGGGACGGGCACGACCACTGTCGCGTGCGCCTCGGCATCCCTAGACGTGAGCTCGGGGATCCCCGGTTGATAGCCCTCGCGCGCCGCAGCGATCGCAACACCGTCAACCAACACCCGGAGACCGCGCAGCTTGTGGCCGGACGGCGAGCGCACGGCGTATTCCACTTCTGCATTCGGTATCGAGAGTTGAGACCCGTCGGCAGGCGAGAGGATTGTCAGGACCGGCGGCAGATCCTTGGTTATCGGTGTCGTCTCGGCCTCCGCGACGCCCCGCGCCGCGTCGGCGGCTCGGATCGCCTCTTCCTCATCGAGCTTAGCGAGCACGAGGCGCACCACATCGGGCCGATAGAACCGGTCGCGAAACCGGCTTGCCGGGAAGAAGTCCGCGACCTGATCGGCGCCCCGGTTGAGATGCCACCCAATCAAGTCTTCCGCGCCGGCTGCGGCGGCGTAATAGCCCGAAGGCGTGAAGGCTATCCATTGCCCGTCCGCACGGGAGAAGAAGGTAGTCAGGAGCGGCTTGCCGTCCTTGAGCCGGAACCAGCGAATAGTCCCGTCGCCCAGCGCCACGACGGCGAGCCGGCCATCCGGAGACTGGTTCACGCGCCACGCAGGTGCCGGGAGCCGCGTCGCCCAGACCGGCTTCCCGGTCCGGTCGAACAGGCGCAGCAGCCACTGCGTGCCGAGCAGGACATATCCGTTCCGCACCGCTACGCTCTCGGCGCGTTCATTCTTTTCAAGCGGGAGCTCCGCGCCGTTGAGCCGGGGCTGCCGTCCACCGTCCCAGTCGCTAACCCGCAGTCCGTCCGCCTCGGCCGTCCACTCGGTCAGCAAGGGTCGAGGCTGCGCTTCGTCGGCAAACAGGAGCTGTGCCGCGTCGAAGGCGGGATAGCGCGGCAATGCCGCCAGCGGCACCCACTCGACGCTGGTGCCGTCAGCGGAGAGACGGAACCGCCGGCTCGCATGGGTCACCGCTTCGCCGACCTCGAAATCCGCACGCAGCGGCGAGAGCTCAGCCACTCGCCGGGCATCAGCCCGCGCGACAGCCAGGTCGCTGTCGATCGAGCCGAGGACGAGATTGCCGGCCGGCAGAGGGATAATCACCGCGACCTGGCTGGCGAACCCGCGCTCCACAATCCGCCGGGCGCCCGCACCCGCTTCGCTCCACGCGAAGACGGGCGCGGCGCCTTTCACCATTGTAGCCCCGCCCGCGTACAGCGTCTGGCCGTCCGGGCTCCATGCCACCGCCTCGAAAGATCGGCCGGTTAGCCCTGCGGTGGACGGTCGGCCCCGCAGATCAAGCGTCGATCCGCTTCGCACCTCGACCGCCATCGCATCGTTAAATCCAACCGCGAGGAGCGTTCCGTCCGGATTGAAGCGTGAGATGTGTCGGGCGGTGTCCGGCGCGCGTTGCGACGCGGGCGCGGGGGATGCCTTGTGCGTCATAGAGACGGATGCCGCCATCAAGCGAAGAGGCGGCCAGTCGGCCGTCGCTGGCGAAGTCGAGACCGTAGACACCGCCGCTGAAGTCCCGATCTTCGGCCAGCACGGTGCCGTCCGCGACGCGCAGGATGCGGACGCCTTGCGCGCCGAGCCCGACAGCCAGACGCGACCCATCCGGCGAGAACGCTAGCGAAAGGACGGAATTGGACAGATCCGGCCAGCGATGGAGAATGTTGCGGCTCCGCAAGTCGAACAGCAGGACCTCGGCCCAATAGCCGCCCACCGCCGCAATCCCGCCGTCGGGCGCAATCGCCACGGCATACAGGGCGCCCTCCGCCTTGGGCCCGATCGCCGGCCGCAGCACGCCGATCGGGCGGAGGTCCGGCAGCGACCACATGCGGGCTGTCTTGTCATCGCCGACCGTCAGCAGCAGATGTCCCGCCCGATCGGTCGCCGCATCGTTCATCCGGGAGTTGTGCCTTGCCGTCTCGATGCGCAGGGTCGGCTTGGGTTGTTCCGCTGCCGAGACCGGCGCGGCGATCGCGGCCGTAAGTGCCAAGGCCGCCAGCCGGCACATACATCGGGAGATGCGGTTCATGCCGGTATCTGAGACCATGCCCGAGCGAGATAACGCCTTTAGGCCCCCGCGATCGAGTTCTGCAGGGTTTCGTGAAGCGTCTCGCTTTGCTTGCGATCCGCAATTTGCGCGCTGCGCTGGTCGTCCTTGAGCGCCTCGACCGGGCTGCGAGCCGCTGGCCGGGGCGTCCGCCGCGCGCTGCGCGACCGCGTCTCGTGGCTCGGAGCAGTTTCGGGAACGGTGGCTGCTGCAGATGCGTACATCTGGGCGCGATCGCCGTATTGGCCAAACACCTTGGCGATGAGTTCGTCGTCTTGGTTAAGCTTCGCCTGCTGCTGGCGCAACTTCTCGACGCGATCGGCCTCGGGGCCGCTGCTGGTCCGTGCGACATTGATCTGCGTGGCTCGGCACGCCCGCAATGTCTGCATCGCGCTGGTTACGCTCCGCAGCCGTGCTATGTCGTTGCTGGCATCACCTTGGACCGACGCGAGCATAGCAGCGGCATGCTCTCCGGTTTCCTGCTGCTTCATGCGCATATAGTTTTGGCTGGCTAGCGCATTCTGGTTGACCGCATTGGTCAGCGCGTTTCCAAGGTTGAGCTGCATCCGGTTGCCCGAGCTCGTCACGACCGGCAACTCGTGCCCCTGCATCTGCTGCTGGGCGATCTGGTTAGCCATTTGGCGCTGCCGCGCATCGAGGTCGTCTCCTGCGGTCACGATCGGCTCGCGCGCGGAGCTGCATGGATCGTTCGCGTCGATATATCGTTGCCGGAGCGTCTGCGCGCATCCGCTCACCAAAATCAACACGGCAATAAGCGGGAGAGAGAACGAGGCTGCGGAACGACACCGCCCCTTGTTCCAATTTGCCCGGTCCATTTTTGTTTCCCTGCCTTGGCGTTAGAAGCTTACCCGGGCAAACATTGCCCCCGGAGGAAGCACCCTCTTTTGCCGTTAAGGTGGAACAGCAGGACCGTTAAGGCAACAGTATTTTTACCTACCTGTCGCGCACTGGCTTGGCGCCCGCCGTCCCCATATCAGGGCTGCAATTTGTCAGGTTTCGCGCGGGCATGTCAGCCGGGCTTTAGCCCCCCGTCCTCGAGCGCGACGATGCGATCAAGGCGGCGGGCGAGCTCGAGGTTGTGGGTTGCGATCAGAGCGGCGAGCCCGGTGCGGCGGACGAGATCGAGCAGCGTGTTCATCACGCTGTCGCCGGTCGCATGGTCAAGATTGCCGGTCGGCTCGTCGGCAAGCAAGATCCTCGGGTCGTTGGCCAACGCGCGGACGATGGCGACCCGCTGCTGTTCGCCGCCCGAGAGCCGCGCCGGCCGGTGTGAGCGGCGCGGCGCCAGGCCGACGGCATCGAGCAGCGCTGCCGCCTTGTTGCGCGCCCGGCCGCGCGCCGCGCCGGCGATCATCTGCGGCAGCATGACGTTTTCGAGCGCCGAGAATTCCGGCAGCAGGTGATGAAGCTGGTAGACGAAACCGATCTCCGAGCGCCGCAACAATGTCCGCCGCTCGTCGGAGAGGCCGCCGCAATCTTCGCCGCCGATCAGCACCGATCCGCCGTCGGGGCGCTCGAGCAGTCCCGCTACATGCAGCAATGTCGATTTTCCAGCGCCCGACGGCCCGACCAACGCGACCACCTCACCGGGCCGCAGTACGAGGTCGATGCCGTTCAGCACCCTGAGCTCGGTCCCGGCCTGTCGGAAGACACGGCGGACACCCCGCAGCTCGAGCGCCGCGGCCGACCCCGGCCGGCTCCGTGCGTCCTTCGAGAGGGCCGCTCTGCGGCCTCTTCAGGATGAGGGGCGTTTTTGACGCCATGCGTAGCCGACCTCATGTCGAGTAACACCCCCGGGCGCGTCTCGAAGCGCGCACGACCTCAATGCAGCCCTACAATCACTCGTAGCGCAAGGCTTCGACGGGATCGAGTCGGGCGGCGCGCCAGGAGGGGTAGAGCGTCGCGAGAAACGACAGCGCGAGAGCCATCGCGACGACCGCGGCCACCTCGCCGGTATCGATCCGGGCCGGAATGCGAGTGAAGAAATAGATTTCGGCGGCGAACAGGTCGGTGCCGATGATCTTTTGAAGGCCTTGCCGGATTGCCTCGATGTTGCGGGTAAAGGCGACACCCAGCGCAAACCCGGCGATCGTCCCAACGACGCCGATACTGGCGCCGCTCAGGACGAAGATGCGCAGGATCATGGCGCGCGAGGCGCCCATGGTGCGCAGGATCGCAATATCCCGCCCCTTGTCTTTCACCATCATGATCATGCTTGAAATAATGTTGAACGCGGCCACAACGATGATCAGCGTCAAGATCAGGAACATGACGTTGCGTTCGATCTCGACCGCGTTGAACAGGCTGGAATTGGCCTGTTGCCAGTCGACGATTCGGACATGCCCGCCGATTGCCGCGGCGACCGACCGGCGTTCCTCGCGCACCCGATCCGGGTCCGCGACAAAGACTTCGAGACTGGAGACTTGATCGGGAAGTCGGAAGAACAGCTGCGCCGCGTCGAGCGGCGCATAAATAAAGCTGTTGTCGTATTCATACATGCCGACATTAAAGAGTGCCACGACGCGATAGGTCTTGACGCGCGGCATCGTGCCGAAAGCGGTGGCGGTTCCTTGCGGCGACAGCACCGTTAGCGGGCTGCCGACGGCGATCCCGAGCCGGCGCGCCAGCCGGTCGCCGACGGCAACGCCGTCATCGCCGAAATCGGCCAGCGAGCCTTGCACGATGTGGTCCGCCAGCAGCGGCAGGGAGCGCAGGTCATCCGGACGGATGCCGCGCACCAACGCGCCGGCAGCGCCGGCATCCGAGGTTGCCATGACCTGGCCTTCAACGAGTGGCGTCACCCGCGTAACCCCGGCAACCTCGCGGACCTTTTGCGCCGCCGCATCGAAATCCGATAGCCCGCCGCTCGCCGCATAGACGCCAAGATCGCCGTTGAGGCCGAGGATGCGGGCGAGCAGGTCGGCGCGGAACCCGTTCATCACCGACATCACGATGATCAGCGTGGCAACGCCGAGCGCGATCCCGAGCAGCGAAAAGATCGCGATGACCGAGACGAAGCCTTCCTGCCGCCGCGCCCGCAAATAGCGAAACGCGACCATCCGCTCGAATGCGTTGAAGATCACGTCGCTCTTCGTCGCCCCCGGCGAAAGCGGGAGCCCAGCGCCTGCCCCTGGCTTGAACAGGGGGCGGCCGATGAACACCGGGGCCCCTGGCTTCCCGCTTTCGCGGGAATGACGACTAACGCTCGGAAACATCTGCGGTCATCCGGGCGAGCGCGGTTTCGATCGACAGATCCTGGCGCTCGCCCGAGCGACGGTGCTTCAGCTCGATGGTGCCCGCGGCGACGCCGCGCGGGCCGACGATCAGCTGATCGGGCAGACCGATCAGGTCCATCGCGGCGAATTTGGCTCCCGGAGATTCGTCGCGATCGTCATACAGAACCTCGACACCCGCGTCGCGAAGCTTGCCATAGAGTTCGTCGGCGGCCTCGCGGCAACGTATGTCGGCAGCCCGCAGATTGATCAGGCCGACCCGGAACGGGGCGACGTTTTCCGGCCAGATGATGCCGGCATCGTCGTGGTTCGCCTCGATCAGCGCGCCGACGAGGCGTGACACGCCAATGCCGTAGGACCCCATCTCGAGGGCGACGGCTTCGCCGTCCGGACCGGTCGCCAGCGCCCCCATCGGCCGCGAATACTTGTCGCCGAAATTAAAGATGTGGCCGACCTCGATGCCACGCGCGGTCACCAGCTCGTCGGGCGGGATCGGGCATGCAGCGGGATTGTGCCTTTCGTCGGTCGCGGCGTAGATGCCGGTCCAGCGCCGAAACATCGGCTCGAGATCACCGCGGTAGTCGACCTCGGCTGCCAGGATGTCCGTCGAAAGCCAAGCCTCGTCGCAATAGACTGCCGACTTGCCGGTGTCGGCGAGAATAATGAATTCGTGAGAGAGATCGCCGCCGATCGGCCCGGTATCGGCCTGCATCGGGATCGCCTTCAACCCCATCCGGGCGAAAGTCCGCAGATAGGCGACAAACATCTTGTTGTAGGAACGCTTCGCCGCGGCGGCGTCGAGATCGAAGCTGTAGGCGTCCTTCATCAGGAACTCGCGCCCGCGCATCACGCCAAAACGCGGCCGCACCTCGTCGCGAAACTTCCACTGGATGTGATAGAGCATCTTCGGCAAATCGCGGTAGCTCTTGATCGCCGCCCTGACGATCTCGGTCACCTGCTCTTCGTTGGTCGGACCGTACAGCATCTCGCGGTCGTGGCGGTCGCGGATGCGCAGCATCTCCTTGCCGTAATCGTCGTAACGCCCGCTCTCCCGCCACAGCTCGGCGGGTTGGATCGTCGGCATCAGGATCTCCTGCGCCCCGGCGCGGTCCTGCTCTTCGCGCACGATGCGCTCGACCTTTTTGAGGACGCGCAGCCCGAGCGGCAGCCACGAATAGATCCCGGCGCTCGACTGTCGGATCATGCCGGCGCGCAGCATCAGCCGGTGCGAGACGATCTGCGCCTCGCTCGGGTTCTCGCGCAACAGCGGCAGGAAGTACTCGGAAAAGCGCATCAATCTCACCCCGACGATCCGGGGTTAATCTAGGCAACGAGCGGCAAACTGTCCATTGAGCCGCCGATTATGGCGTTGCGGCAGCCGCAATGAGGCCGATGGAATCCGAATGGCAAATTTCTTAAAATTCACGTGACGGCGGCCGGTCCCGCGGGTAATCTCCGGTTCCGCGCTGGCAGGGCATGCCGGCCCGAGTTTAGGGAGGAATACCCTGAAGCAAAGAGGCAGGCACCGAGCCTGCCTCTTTCTTTATCGCGATGTACCCTCCGGCAATCCCGTTATGATCGTATTCGCTGCAGGACGCAGGTCGGACGGGTCTGCGGTATAAGCGGCACTGGGCTAGACAACTGGAGAGCGCAAATGGCGGTCAGTCGTGGGTACCACTTCTATCAGAATCCCGGGCCGACCAATATCCCGGACCGCGTCTTGCGGGCGATGGACCGCGGGTCGATCGACTTTACCGGCGCCCAGTTCAAGGCGATTTCCGAGGAGTGCTTCGCCGGGTTGAAGCGGGTGTTCAAGACTGACCAGACAATTCTCGCATACACCGCCTCCGGGCACGGCGCCTGGGAGGCGGCGCTCGTCAATCTGTTCTCGCCCGGCGACAAGGTGCTGGTCGTCGAAAGCGGCTATTTTTCGCTCAATTGGGGCATGCGGGCCGAAGCATTCGGGCTCGAGGTCGAGACCTTGCCCAACGACTGGCGCAGCGCCGTCAGCCCGGCAAAGCTCGAAGGCCGGCTGCGCGAAGATCGCGACCACGCGCTGAAGGCAGTGCTGGTGGTGCACAACGAGACCTCGACCGGAGTGCTCAACGACATTGCCGCCTTGCGCCGCGCCATCGACGCCGCCAAACACCCGGCGCTCTTTCTCGTCGACGTGATCTCGTCCCTGGGATCGATGGATTTCCGCATGGACGAATGGGGTGTCGACGTCGTGGTCGCCGGCTCGCAGAAGGGGCTGATGCTGCCGACCGGCATGGCCTTCACCGGTGTCGGCGCCCGGGCGATCGCCGCCACCGCCGAAGCCGCGCTGCCGCGGGTTTACTGGGACTGGCGTCGGCTGCTCGGCGAAGCCTCGCAGGCGTATTGGAACGGCACCGCGCCGGTGCATTTCTTCTACGGCCTGCAGGAGGCGCTGCGCATGATCGAGGAGGAAGGCCTCGACAACATCTTTGCCCGCCATCACCGGCTCGCCGAAGCGACGCGGCGGGCGGTGCGCGTCTGGCGGCAGAATGACGGGCCGGAGATCTTCGCGATCGACCCGCGGGCGCAATCCGATTCGATCACCGCCGTGCAGCTGCCCGAGGGCTACGACGCCGACAAGGTCCGCCAGACTCTGTCTCGACAAGTTCAACGTGTCGCTCGGCGGCGGGCTCGACCGGCTGCAAGGGCCATGTCTTCCGCATCGGCCATCTCGGCGATCTGAACGAGCCGATGATCCTCGGCTCCCTCGCCGCGGTCGAAATGGCGCTCGAGCTATGTGACGTGCCGCACCGCAAGGGCGGCGTCGCCGCTGCTATGGACTATTTGGTAACGGCGGATTGATGCGGCGCAACCGGACGCTGTAGGCTGGTCAGACGCGATTGGCGGGATTTAGACAAAAGCCCTCAGATTTAAGAGGCGGTCGTTCTTCGAATGCGGCCTCAGCTGGTGCGAGGAAGTAGAATTTGGTAAAGTTTGGGTGATTTCCCGAGCCTTGAGCCGAAAGGCGAGCATCATGAACCAGATCGGCGAAAATGGATCGACCGATCGGTTGGCCGCGGTGACCCGACAATTACCGGTCTACTACCCTGTCATGATCAGCTTTCGCCTATTCGGGTCGGCTATGGCGGCAAGGGTCGGTTTGCACGCGGCGACTGGTTGGTTCGCCGCGATCGTTGTACTATTGGCCCTGCTATCGGGCGCAGTCGCGGCGCCGGCCTCGCAGGCGAAGGGGTCGCCAGCCGTTAGCGACGAGGTGACGCCACCGCAGATTCATCAGCTGCTCACCCTGCTCGCCGATCCGAAAGTGCGCGCATGGCTGGAGCGAGCAGAACGAGGCCGAAGCCTCGATGCAGCGACGCAGCGATCCCGACGGCGAATTCGGTCTCGCATGCGTTCGACTCTCGGGTCGCCGCGATCCGCGAGCATATCGTCGCGCTCGCGCGGCACGGTCCCTGATCTGCCCAACCAATACGAGCGAGCGTCACGGCCTCGTCACCGCGGACCTTGGTGAACACGGCAGGACCAAGGCTCTGTTGCTCCTCGCCGTTTTTGTCGGCTTGGGCATTGGCGTCGAGTGGCTGTTTCGCAAGGCCACGGAGCGGATCCGCAGTCACCTCGATGCGCTCCCTTTGGAGACGGTGAACGATCGCCTGCGTATCGTCGCCCTGCGTTTTGCCTTTGCCGTCGGTCTGGTGGTGGCGTTTGCTCTCGGCAGCGTCGGCGCCTTCCTCGCGCTCGACTGGCCCCCGCTGCTTCGCGAGGGATTGTTCGGCCTGCTCGCCGCTTTTCTCGTCGTGCGGATCGCGAACGTCGTCGGTCGCTTCTTGCTGGCACCGTACCACGAGCGGTTCCGGATCATTCCGATGGATACCGCGGCCGCTCGTTTCTGGCGGCGGCGGCTCGTTTGGTTTGTCGGCTGGTTTGCCTTCGGTTGGGTGATCGTCGGGTTCGGGGTCCCTCTCGGCTACACGCTGGCGGCTCGCCAGCTGGTCGCCTATGCGCTCGGCCTCGTTCTCGTGGCGGTCGCGCTGAACGCGGTTTGGCGCCGGCCGGCTGCGCTCCGCGGGGACAGCGAAACGCCGTCGCGGGTCACACATCGTTTCGGGCGGGGTACGACCAATACAGCGCTGTCGTTCGGCATCGTGCTGTTGTGGGTGTTCTGGGTAATCCATGCGATGGCGAGCTTCTGGCTCGTTCTGGTCGTCATGGCCCTGCCGCTCGCGATAAGCGTCGCCCGGCTCGCGGTCGACAATCTGCTGCGCCCACCCGGTTCGCCGCAGGCCGCCAGCGGGCCGCCGAGCGTGCTCGCCGTGTGCATCGAGCGCGGTGTTCGCGCGCTCCTGATCATCGGTGCGGTTGCGGTCCTGGCATGGGGCTGGGGTATCGACCTCGCCCACTACCGCCGACCAGGAGACATGGGTCGGCCGCATCGCTGACGGCGTGTTGAGCGCCGTCGTTATCGTGCTCATCGCCGACCTTCTCTGGCAGGCCACGAAGACGGCGATCGATCGCAAGCTCGCCGAAGCCGCCGAGGTTGGCCAGCCGAACACCGACGAGGCACGGCGGCGGGCGCGGCTGCGCACGCTTTTGCCGATTTTCCGCAATATCCTGTTCGTCGTCGTCATCGTCGTCGCGGCGATGATGGCGCTGGCGGCATTGGGGGTGCAGATCGGGCCGCTGATCGCCGGCGCCGGGCGTCGTCGGCGTCGCGATCGGCTTTGGCGCACAGGGTTTTGTTCGCGACGTCATTGCCGGCATGTTCTATCTGATGGACGACGCGTTCCGGGTCGGCGAGTACATCCTGAGCGGCAATTACAAGGGCACCGTCGAAGGCTTCAGCATCCGTTCGGTCAAGCTGCGGCACCATCGCGGCCCGGTTTACACCGTTCCGTTCAGCCTGTTAGGGGCCGTGCAGAACCAGAGCCGCGATTGGGTTATCGATAAAATCTCGATCGGCATCACTTACGACAGCGACCTCACCCTCGCCAAAAAGCTGATCAAGCAGATCGGACTGGACCTCGCCAAGGACCCCGAATTGGCGCCGCTGATCCTCGAGCCGTTGAAAATGCAGGGGGTCGACAACCTCGGCGATTTCGCCGTCCAGATCCGAGCAAAGATGATGACCTTGCCGGGCGAGCAATTCGTCATCCGGCGACAGGCCTATGCCATGATCAAAAAGGCGTTCGACGAAAACGGCATCAAATTTGCCTTCCCGACCGTACAGGTCGCCGGCGAAGGGGAACCTTCCATCGCAGCGGTGGCGCAACGGACGCTGGAACTGACCCGCCCTGCGGCGGCAGAAGTAGAAGGCCGGTCCGAGGCTGGCCAGCTTCGGAGTGCCCTCGAAGCGCTCGCTGTCGAGCGTAACGCCTTATCCGTAATGGTCGATGTAGCGCCGGATGTAGGTTTCCCAAGTGATCTGCTCGCCGCCGTACAGGTACTTGGTGCTTTCGCCCGCCCATTTGACGCCGAGGGACCGCGCCACCTTCGGATGTACCGGCACCTGCAGGCGCTTCAGGTGGTCGAGACTGGCGTTCGGCCGAACAGCTGGATTGAATCCCAAATGTCTCAATAGATGCCGCATCAGCATTGCGATGATTTGCCCATTTGGATGATTCGTCGTATAAAACAATCTCCTTCTCTGGAAATTACTCAAAATAAAGCGGCCGATTTGGCAGCCGAATTGTTTATCCATTGCAGAAGGCGGCGCTGCTCGAAATCGTGCAGCCTGACGAAGTTGATCAGGCCGTCGACCGACAGCGAGCGATAGGCGAGCAGACGCTGTTCCCGATCGGGAATTTCCTTGCGCAGCCGAGCCAGCAGCCCATCATGGTAAAGGAAAGTCAGGTTCGGCCATTCGCGTTCATAGGCCTCCTTGTCGCCCGGCCCATTATAGTGATCGAATGGCCACAACGAGGCAAAATGCAGCAACGGAAATTTGACGATCCGCAAGTCGTCTCGAATATGCTGCCGCAGCGGATATCTTTCCCAATCCTTGATGTCTTGGACCAGCAGGACATCGCTGTTTTCCAGCTCGCCCCTGCCGAGCTCGTGCAAATTTTGCTGCAGACCGACGAAATGATACTTCGCATCAAGACGGGCATTGAATTCGCTCGTGCGGAGCAATGCCTCGCAAACTGTTTGTGCCTGGCAATTCCCGACAATTAAGACGTTGGTCTTCTTAGGCGCGGCAAATGATAACGATGAACGGGGCTGGCATTCTTCACTGCCAACGAGTTTGTGCAAGTTCACCGCGCTGATCGTCAGATCGGCATTGGCCAAATGCCGAAATCGGAGTTCGAACCAGATCTGTCCTCCCCGTTCGTCGCTCAGCTCCGGCAGAACGTCGAAATCGATCGAGGCCGGGTCGGCCACGAGCGCTGTCGCGGTAAACCCGGCGCGCGCCTGCACGGCCGAGCGGCCTCTCAGCAGCGAGCGCCAAGCACCTGCGCTGAATGATCGGTCCCTGGCGACGACCTCGACCTCGAGAACCGGCTGCGACGGGTGCTGCGGCACCCCCGCCCTACAGCAAAAGCTCAGCCGGTATCGCCCCCTCGGAAGCGACAAATTGGGCCGAACGCCGTGCAGCAGAAAGTCCGCCGGTTCGGTTCGCCTAACCGTCACGCCGTCGCCTTGGCGCACGCCGATCCTCCCCTTGGCGAGCCGGCCGAGCAGCCGCCAGTCCCGAGGCGACGCCGTGGCGACTTCCTCCTCCACCCGCCGAAGTTCAGCCGCCGTGATTATCAGAGCGGCATTGCCGAGATGGATAAACCGGAAGCTGAACACGACCTCTTGCCCACCCTCGAGGCTAAGCTCGGGCGGCACCGTGAAATCGATCGACCCCCACCCGGAGCGCAGTTGCACCGCCGCGAAGTCACGCCATGCAGCCAGAACCCCGCCTACTGCCGGATCCGCCCGGCAGCAGCCACCGCCACCTCGGCGCACCGCCGTGCTGCCATCGGCGCCGGGCGACGATCTCGACCCCCAGCACCGGGTGCGCGGGCATAAGCGGCGCGCCGGTGTGACAGCGAAAGCTCATCCGATAGCGGCCTTGGGGCAGCTGCAGAAAGGGCCGTCCGCCGTCGAGCACGCATCCGGCGCGGGCCGGTCGGCGAACGGCAATTCCCTCCGCAGTGACCCTGCCGATTGTCGTTTTTTCGAGGCGGCCGAGCATTCTCCAGACCGGGGCCGGTGGCGGCCCCACTGCGTCCACCGCCAACGAGATCAACCGCAGCGATCGTCAGATCGGCGTTGCCCATATGGAAGAAACGGAACTCGAGCCGCGCTTCGTCGCCGGCTCCGAGCCCCAGCGGCGGCGGGACAGCGAATTCGAGCGAGCCGGTTTCGTGCTGCAGTTCCTCGGCGGTCAGGTCGAGCCACGCGAGCTGAACCCGGTTCATCGCGATGACTTCGACCCCGAGCACCGGCTGGCTCGACATCCGGGGCTTGCCGGATCGGCAACGAAAATTTAGTCGGTAGCCACCGCTGGGAAGCTGCCAGTAAGGCCCGTAAAGAAAGCAACCGGGCGGCTCTCTGCGGCGCAACCGCGCGATACCGCCGCCTCCGCGAACGCCGATCGAGGTTTTCTCGAGCCGGCCGAGCACGCTCCATTCCGGCGCCGCTCCGGCTTCACCCGCCCGTTCCGGAGCGATCGCGCCGAGTTCCGCGTCGGCATCGGCTGACGACATCCAACGTCTCTCGTTTCACTTCCGACAGCCGCCGGTCGGCGAAGCGGACCCCTCGGCGGGAGCAGTAACCAGATTGGCTAAAAGAGCATTCTGCCGACGCTCTGCCAATATCTTCGGCATGGACTTCGTTTTCACTGCGCCGTTGCCGCCCGCCTCCCGTTGCGCGCCGCTATTCGCGGCCAGCTGCCGATCGACGAGAACGAGGCGGTGGCGCTGCATCCTCGCCGCGGCCGAGATCCCGGCGGAGATGCGCGACCGGATCGCCGACAGGGCGCGCGCCTCGTCACCGCGGTCCGCCGCGAGCGCCTCGGCAAAGGCGGCATCGACGCGTTTCTGCACGAATACGCGCTGTCCTCGCCGGAGGGGGTCGCGCTGATGTGCCTCGCCGAGGCGCTGCTGCGCATCCCCGACGCCGAGACGGTCGACCGGCTGATCCGCGACAAGCTCGGCGAGGCCGATTGGGCGCGCCATCTCGGCCAGTCCGAATCGGTCTTCGTCAACGCCTCGACCTGGGCGCTGATGCTGACCGGGCGGCTGTTGCACGACGAGCCGAGCGAGCACGATCTGCGCGGCGCCCTGCGCCGCTTTGTCGCGCGCTCGGGCGAGCCGGTGGTGCGCCAGGCGGTGACCGCGGCGATGCGCATCCTCGGCCGCCAGTTCGTCATGGGCCGGACCATCGAGGAGGCGCTCGACCGCGCCCGCGCGCCCGAGCGGCAGGGCTTCCGCTATTCCTACGACATGCTCGGCGAGGCGGCGCGCACCGCCGCCGACGCCGCGCGCTATTTCGCCGCCTACGACGACGCGATCGCGGCGATCGGCCGCGTCTGCGGCGGGCCGGGCCGGCGACCGCGGCGCCCGGCATCTCGGTCAAGCTGTCGGCGCTGCACCCGCGCTACGAGATGGCGCAGCGCGACCGGGTGCTGGCCGAGCTGGCGCCGCGCCTGCTTGGAGCTCGCCCGCCATGCGCCGGCGGCCGGCATCGGCTTCACCATCGACGCCGAGGAGGCCGACCGGCTCGAGCTGTCGCTCGATCTCGTCGAAGCCTTGGCGCTGGCGCCGCGATCTCGCCGGCTGGGATGGGCTCGGCCTCGCCGTCCAGGCCTATCAGAAGCGCGCGTTGCCGCTGCATCGACTGGCTCGCCGATCTCGCCCGGCGCGGCGGCCGGCGGCTCATGGTGCGGCTGGTCAAGGGCGCCTATTGGGACAGCGAGATCAAGCGCAGCCCAGGAGCACGGGCTCGACGGCTATCCGGTCTACACCCGCAAGGTCGCGACCGATGTCTCCTATCTCGCCTGCGCGCGCCGGCTGCTCGACGCGGGCGCCGCCTTCTATCCGCAATTTGCCACCCACAACGCGCACACCGTGGCCGCGGTGCTCGAGCTGGCCGGCGATCGGCGGGATTGCGAGTTCCAGCGCCTGCACGGCATGGGCGAGGCGCTCTACGATCAGATCGTCGGGCCGGAGCATCTCGACCGGCCGTGCCGGGTCTATGCGCCGGTCGGCAGCCACGAGGATCTGCTCGCCTATCTGGTGCGCCGGCTGCTCGAAAACGGCGCCAACACGTCGTTCGTCAACCGCATCGTCGACGAGCAGCAACCGATCGACGAGATCATCGCCGATCCGGTCGCGCGCCTCGCGCAGCTGCCGGCTGAAGCCGCATCCCGCGCATCCCGTTGCCCGCGCGACCTTTATGGGCCGGAGCGCCGCAATTCACGCGGGCTCGACCTGAACGATCCGACGACCCTCGCGGCGCTGCGCGAGGCGATGATCGCGCGCATCGCACCGCCCGTGGCGGGCGGCGCCGATCATCGGCGGGGTCGAACAGCCAGGCGTCGAACAGCGAGCGCCGCCGAGCCGGTGCTCGATCCGAGCGACCGGCGCCGGCGGGTCGGGAGGCGGTCGCCGCTGACGCGGGCCACGTCGATCGGGCGCTCGCTCGTGCGGCGCGCGGCCGCTCCCGACTGGGAGCGCACCCCGGCCGGCGAAGCGCGCCGCGATCCTCGAACGCGCCGCCGACCTTTACGAGGACCAATGGCGGAGCTGATGGCGCTGATCATCCGCGAGGGCGGCCGCACGATCCCGGCCGCGCTGTCCGAGGTGCGCGAGGCGGTCGATTACCTGCGCTATTACGCGCGGCGCGCGCGCGCCGATTTCGCCGATGCCGGCGCGCCTGCCCGGCCCGACCGGCGAGCGCAACGAGATCGCGCTGCACGGGCGCGGCGTCTTTGCCTGCATCTCGCCGTGGAATTTCCCGCTGGCGATCTTCACCGGCCAGATCGCCGCGGCGCTCGCCGCCGGCAATGCGGTCGTCGCCAAGCCCGCCGAGCAGACGCCCGCTCGTCGCCGCGGCCGCGGTGCGGCTGCTGCTCGAGGCGGGCATCCCCGGCGATGTGCTGCATCTGCTGCCCGGCACCGGCGAAGCCGTCGGTGCGCCGCTCGTCGCCGATCCGCGGATCGCCGGGATCGCCTTCACCGGCTCGACCGAGACCGCGCGGCGGATCAACCTCGACGCTCGCCCGCCGACCCGGGCCGATCGTGCCGTTGATCGCCGAGACCGGCGGGCAGAACGCGATGATCGTCGATTCGTCGGCGCTCGCCGAGCAGGTCGTCGCCGACGTCCTGACCTCCGCCTTCGACAGCGCCGGCCAGCGCTGCTCGGCGCTGCGCCTCCTCTATGTCCAGGACGACATCGCCGACCGGCTGCTGGCGATGCTGGCCGGCGCAATGGCGGAGCTCGCGATCGGCGACCCGGCGCTGCTCGCGACCGATGTCGGCCCGGTCATCGACGAGGCGGCCCGCGAGGCGCTTGCAGCGCCATGCCGCGCGGATGACGCGCGACGGCCGGCTGATCTACCACTGCGCCCTGCCGCCGGGCACCGAGCACGGCACCTTCTTCGCGCCGCGCGCCTTCGAGATCGACAGCGCCGGCGCGGCTCGACGGCGAGGTCTTCGGCCCGATCCTGCATGTCGTCCGCTGGCAGGCCGACCGGCTCGACCAGGTGCTCGACGAGATCGACGCGACCGGCTACGGCCTGACCCTCGGCATCCACAGCCGCATCGACGAGACCGTGCGCCACATCCTCGGGCGGCTACGGGTCGGCAACAGCTATGTCAACCGCAACATGATCGGCGCCGTCGTCGGCGTGCAGCCGTTCGGCGGCGAAGCGCCTCTCCGGCACCGGCCCCAAGGCCGGCGGCCCGCGCTACCTCTACCGCTTCGCGACCGAGCGCACCATCTCGATCGACACCACCGCCGCCGGCGGCAACGCCACGTTGCTGTCCTTGGCGGAGGAAAGCTAGATTGCCCCAGTCCGAGCGGGGTACCGGTTCAAAGCCCCGGATCGAACGCCGGGAGAGCGCGATGGCGGAACGGCGGCTCAAACATTTCGGCTGGGGGCGTGAAGGCGAGGGGTTGACGGCTGACGAGGAGAGAGCGGCGCTCGACCGTTACCGTCGCCTGTTTGGGGTCGAGCGGTTCGACGAGCGGGCGCCTCCCTCGCTTTCCGAGATCAAGCTGCGGCCGCCGCGCATTGTGGCGCCCCCGGCCCTGTCGTCGCATTGCTCGAGCGAAACCTACGATCGGGCCGCCCACACCTACGGCAAATCTTTTGCGGACTATGCGCGCGGGCTAGCGGGGCAGTACGATAATGCCCCCGATGTCGTCGCCTACCCGCGCAATGAAGCCGAAGTGGCCGCGGTCGTCGACTGGGCGGGCAGTGCGCAAGCCGCGCTGATCCCGTTCGGCGCCGGCAGCAGCGTGGTCGGCGGGGTCGAGCCCAAGCTCGAAGGCACCTCCTGCCGGGCGGCGATCTCGCTCGACCTGCGGCACCTAAACCGGGTCGTCGAAATCGACCGCACTTCGCGTGCTGCCCGCATCGGCGCGGGCGTTTTCGGTCCGGCGCTCGAAGCGCAGTTGCGGCCGCACGCGCTGACCCTGCGGCATTTTCCGCAGAGCTTCGAATATTCGACATTGGGCGGCTGGATCGCGACCCGGTCGGGCGGCCATTTCGCCAGCCTCTACACCCATATCGACGACTTCGTCGAAAGCCTGCGGGTCGTCACGCCGCGCGGCCTCATCGAGACGCGCCGGCTTCCCGGGCTCCGGCGCCGGTCCGAGCCCCGACCGCCTGTTCATCGGATCGGAGGGCATTCTCGGGGTGATCACCGAGGCGTGGATGCGGCTTCCAGGACCGGCCGCGGTTTCGCGCCGGCGGCGCGGTGCAGTTCGCCAACTTCTTTGCCGCTGCCCGCGCGGTCAGAGCGATCGCCCAGGCCGGCCTATACCCGGCGAACTGCCGGATCCTCGACCCGCAGGAGGCGTACAATACCGGGGCGGGTGACGGGACGGCGGCGATCCTGGTGCTGGCCTTCGAATTGGGCGATCACCCGGTCGATGCGTGGATCGGCCGCGCGTTGGAGTGCTGTGCCGATCATGGCGGCACGCCCGAACGCCCGGACAAGGCCGATGCGCACCGCGACGGCGCGGCGGGGATGTGGCGCAACGCCTTCATCCGGATGCCCTATGCCCGCGAGCACCTGGTCGAACGCGCGGTTATCGCGGATACCTTCGAAACCGCAATCACCTGGGAGCGTTTCGAAGCCTTTCACGATTTTGTCAAGGCGGCGACCGAATCGGCAATTCGCCAGGCTACCGGGCGACCCGGCCAGGTTACCTGCCGGTTCACGCATGTCTATCCCGACGGGCCGGCGCCCTATTTTTCGTTTCATGCCCTCGGCCGGCACGGCGATCTGCTGGCGCAATGGCAGACGATCAAAAGCGCCGCCGGCGAAGCGCTGATCACGGGTGGCGGGACGATCACCCACCATCACGCGGTCGGCCGCGACCATCGCCCATGGTACGACAAGCAGCGACCCGATCTCTTCGCCGCAGCGTTGCGCGCCGCGAAGCGCGCGATCGATCCGCAGGCGCTGCTGAACCCGGGCGTACTGATCGACCCGGATTGAGAATGGCGTTGATCGAACTCGCGGTTTGACCCAAAGCTCTGCCCTCTCGGCTTTACTATACGTTGAGTGAACCCGAGAGCCTGCCGGTAGCACCAAAATCGAGGGAAGCGTAACGTGCGCACGGCCCCGTGCATAACGACAGCCCAACAAATGGGCGCCCGAGCGCCATCCGGGTGTTGGGTGTTGCGAAAAAGACGCGCCACCATTGGCGGGAATTCGCTAACTTACGACCAAACTGTTGCTCGAATGCCGCACCATTCACTCATCTGCACGGTTTTCCCCGCAAGCGGTCTCGTTGAGCCAAAAACCGTTTGCCATCGGGATGATGGATGGTGAAGATCGGCTAACGGTGGCGGCATGACCATCGTCACACGCGTATTTTGCGGCCGGAGGTAAGGGATGAAAAGTCGCTATCTGCTAGGCGCTGGCGCAGCGCTTGCCGTGGCGTTTGGTGGCGCCGAGGCGAATGCGCAATTCGCTTTTTTGGGAGGCCCCTACCCGGTGGCCTTCTATGTCGGACCGGAAGGCGGGTGGACGAGCCTGTCAAATCAAAAGGATACGGTGAACACAATTCCGTTCACCGTGAACAACGGTCCCGTTCTCAGCGGTTTCAATTTCAGCTCGAAATACGATAGCGGCTTTAACGCCGGCGGTCGCGCTGGCATTCAGTGGGGGCCAGTCCGGGTCGAAGAGGAATATAGCTACCGGCGTAACGGGATATCGAATTTTGGCGGGTTCAGTGCCGGCGGTACCAATAACTTGTTTACTGGCAGCCGCGCCGCCCACGCCATTATGACGAACTTTATCTATGATTTCACGCTCGGTTGGCCGGTCAGCCCGCATATCGGCTTCGGGATCGGTGCGGTCGACATCATAGACAGCATCACGCTCAATCCCGTGGGCATAGGTAACGGAAACGTCACTGTCAGGACCCCCGGCGGCACCCCGATTGGCGCTATCGGAGCGAACACGCCATTCCAGAATCCAACCCTCGGCGGCACCTTCTTGAAGGGCAACGGCTGGCAATTCGGTTATCAGGCGATCGCCGGCATCCGCTACGACATCAATCCATTGCTGGCCTTTGACGTCGATTATCGCTACTTGGCGACGACCGACCCGACCTTTAACAACAAAGGCGTGTTCCCGTTCCCGCCGTTCGGCTTCCCGCCGAACACGACGAAATACAAGACGAGCTACAGCACGCAAAACATTGTCGCCAGCTTGACGATGAAGTTCGGCGCACCGCCGGCGCCGCCGCCGCCAGCACCCCCGGCGCCGCCGCCACCACCGGTGCATCAGGTTTATCTCGTGTTCTTCGACTGGGATAAATACAACATCACGCCGGAAGGCCAGCAGATCGTCCAGCTCGCCGCAAACCAGTATCACGCCGGAGGTTCGGTGCGGCTGACGGTCACCGGCTTCACCGACACCTCGGGATCGGCGAGCTACAACCAGCGGCTGTCGGAGCGGCGCGCCAACGCCGTCGCGGCCGCCCTCGAGCGCCTCGGTGTGCCGCGCACCGACATGGCGGTCAGCGGTCGCGGCGAGAACGATCTCCGCGTCCCAACTCCAAACGGCGTCCGCGAGCCTCAGAATCGCCGGGTCGAGATCGTCTTCCCGTAAGGTCGCGAACTGCGCAGCCCTCCTCGGGCCGGGCAACCGCCGCGGATCACATCCGCGGCGGTTTTTTTTCGGAGAGCGGCGATTGAAGCCGCGGTCGGTACAGGACAGCGATTGATCGTGATCGCGTTCCGATCACGTGCCCACACATCGCGGGCATTTATTGCGGCTTCTTCGATAATTCTTGCCCGCCCTTCAGCGTAAACGTGATAGTATAGTTATGCGGCTCGAGGCCGCAACTAAAGCGGTGATAATGTTCGGTTACACTCCTCTCGAGTGCGATAGACTGCCCGTCGATATTCTGACCCAGGAGTTTCCTCATGAAGGCGCTTGTCTCGGCTGTTGCGTTACTCACGTTTGTCGCCGGTACCGCGTTGCCGGTCGAATCCTATGCCCAGACTTCTGGGACCGGCCAAACGATGGCCCCGGACACCTCGACTGCGGCAACCCCCACCAAGAAAAAGAGATCTTCGAAATCCCACCACGCGAAAAAGAAGACAAAAAAATCTTCAACCGCCCAGACCAGTTCGGCGAAGCAAAAGCGCACGCAGCACAGTGTCGGATGAGACCTCACCTCGATACGCGCTTCTGCAGATCAGCGCGGCACCCCGTCTCGTGACGATTAATGGTGAGCGTTGCCTTGTAAACTTCCGATGCGGATCGGGTACTTAGGATTTGGTAATTTCGCAAAAAGTAATCGTTGATCTTCCATTGACGCTCCGCGCCGGCGCTGGCAGCGTGGTTTTGCATGGCCATAACGATGGCGGCCAGCGGGGTCGGGCGGGGCGTCGCTCTTCCGCCGTTGATTTCGAGCAAGCCGGCTAAATCCGCCACGCGCTTTGATTCGTGCTCTGGCTCAGAGCATTCTCGAAATACAGATAAGAGATCAGCTGGCCATCGGGTGGTCATTGGTTCACGACCGGCGCTAAGTTGCCGTTCCGAACCCGGGCTATAGCGTGACGGAACGCGCCCGAATATTCGGACTGCGGACAAGGATGGTGTTTATCGCTTATTCGGTTCTTCGATCGTAAGCCGGGCTACTTTTGCGCTTGCAATGACTGAAGCGTGGCTCTACGATAGGTGCTAAGCGCACCACGAGGCTCTGCAAAAGTTAGGTAATAGCGGAAACCTAACCGCTTCCGGGTCGGGCAGGAGTGGTGGTGCGGATAGTTGCGAATGCGGCATTCAGGTCGAGGATCGAACCCATGACGCGTCTCTCGGGTGGCATGGCGAGGGGGTTCTACCCCTCCAGCGGAAGATCATCCCGCTTGGGTCAACGGCCTTGGCGACGCCCATCTATTGCCACAGTGAGGGCTTGACCAAAGTGGCCACGCCACCCCATCGTCTAGTATTTCTACCGATCCGCTAGTATCTCTAATTGACGACCGAGCGAGAGGACAACAGCATGAAACATCTTCTGTCCGGCGCGGCAGTGATTGCCGCGCTCGCGATCTCAGCACCAGCCTGGGCGCAATCGACGACCGGCCCGGGCGGCAATTCAATGGGGATGCCGGGTCCGAACCCCGGCGGACCAGGATTGACCCCCTACAGCTCAGGTCCGCGCTCCACGGCGGCCCCGGCTCCGTCGGCGCGGCCTCCGGCCATGGCTCCGTCGGCCGCGGCGTCATCATCGATGTCCGATACCAGTTCGGCAATGCCGCCGAGGCACCGCGCGACGCGCCACACCTCGCACGGCACAATGGCGGGGCATCATCGCGGGAAGGGACCGCAATTGACGGGAACCACCGCGAACCAGCTCAATCAAGAAGAGCTCGCCCGGCTTCAAGCGGGCAACATGTCGAACCCCGCGGCCCCTCCGGCTCCCGGCATGATGCCGCCGCCGTCGGGTCCACGGACTTCCGGAACTAGCGGCGCCGGCGTCAGATAACCGGCCGATGTGTTGGTCGCCGAAAGGGAGGCGGAAGCCTCCCTTTTCTTTATTACGCAGCTCGATCGGCGGCAGGGCTAGGTATTCGTCACCGGTTTGCGTTGGCGAGCTACCCGCTCTATATCCTCGAGCAGATCGTGTAACGCCTGATCGGCGACATAGGCCATTTTGGCAAAAGCCCGCAGGAAATTGTCGGTACGCGGCAACTGGAAGAGCGTTTCGTCACTTTCCTTTCCCTTGGCCGCGCTGATTAGAACGACATTGTCGAAAGGTTGCAGCATCAGCTCTTCGAGGGCTTTGCCGGGGCCGGTTACATACTCGACGACCCGGCAACGCTCGGAAGGGCGCACCTCCTGCAGGATCGTCATTCTATAGGCGGCGCGGGTCGTCGCCGCCTCGATCAAAGCCCGTGCAAAGGGGCGCAAAAATGTCTCGTCAAAGCCGAGAAGCGCCGTTGGACGCTCATCGCTGACCGCGGAGCGCATTTCGAGGGCCGCCCATAGCGACGCGCGTCCGCCGAAATAATCAGCCGAGGCCAAGTCGAGGTTGATCGAATCGATCGGCATCGGCGGCGCGATTGACCGGGGCGACAGAAAGGCAAAGCAGGCTGGCTCCCGCTTCAGAGAAATATTGGTCGTTGCTTCGAGGTTCCGATCGGTAATCGCGGGAGTGTCGGCCATGGCGAAGCTCAATCGGAAGGGCGTTGCGTCGAAAACGGTGTCGTCAGCGGTGCCGCGCCAATAACAGCAATAAGTTTTCCAATACAATGGATAAGCTATTCCGGCCGAGCTTGTCAAAGTGAAAGCGGGCATCGCGCGCAATCTGCGGCCATTGGCCGCGAGCTTCGAGCCGGCCGCTTGCTTAATCATAACCTTTGCCAGCGCGCTGGTTTCTGATCAGAGCTATTCTCGGAGGCGGCAAGACGCGAGGGTTCGGCAGAACAATTGATAACGAACAATCGACGGGCTGATCACAACCATTGAAGCGGCGCCCGATTCGCTGATTCGGGCTGCTCGCTTCGGCTGAAGGCGCGTCGGAACTGGGCGAGTCGTTCGGCCGCCCGTCAAGGATCCCTCAAATATCGCCGGGCGAGCCGTCCGAACCCCGCTCGATGGCTTCCTCGGCGGCGAGCCAATCGGTTTCCGCCTGCTCGATCAATCGCCCAAGTTCGGCACGCCGCTTGAGCGCTGCCGGGAAAGCCGGCAGGTTACCGCCCGGGCTTTGCGGTCGCGCCAGCTCCAGATCGAGGGCCTCCCGCTCCTCGATCAGCCGAGCGAAGCTGTCCTCGGCCCGTCGTGCGACCAGACGAAGCGGCTCCAGCTCGGCCCGGCGCCGGGCGGCCAAGCGCCGGGCCGCCATACGGCTGCCGCTAGGCTCCGGCGCGGTTGAACGGGCGCCGTTCCCTGATCGACTGCCGTCGAGCACCTGGCGCTCGTAATCCTCGAGATCCCCCTCGAATGGTCGGGCGGTTCCGTCAGCCACCAGCCAAAGCCGGTCGGCGACCAACTCGAGCAGGTGCCAATCATGGCTGACCAGCACCACGGCGCCGGAGAAGTCGTTGATCGCCTGAACGAGCGCCTCGCGGGTCTCGATGTCGAGGTGATTCGTCGGTTCGTCGAGGATCAAGAGACCCGGGGCGTCGTGGGTGACGAGGGCAAGGTTCAACCGCGCCCGTTCACCGCCAGACAAATCCCGGACCGCGACAAAGGCCTTGTCCTGGCTAAAGCCGAACCTGCCGAGCCGCGCCCGCACCGCTTCGGGCGAGGCCTCGCGCATCAGTGCGGCGAGATGATCGAAGGGCGAGGCCGCGGGCTGCATCTCCTCGATCTGGTGCTGAGCGAAAAAACCGCAGCGGAGCTTTGGAGACCGAATCGCTCGCCCTGTCATCGGCGCCAGACGCCCGGCCAGCAGGCGCGCCAAAGTGGTCTTGCCATTGCCGTTGGCCCCGAGCAACGCGATCCGATCGTCGGGATCGAGCCGCAGATCGAGCCGCGACAATACCGGCTTTCCCCGGACATAGCCGACCGCGACCCGTTCGAGCGCGACCAGTGGCGGGCTCAAGCGCGGTGGGTCCGGGAAGCAGATCCGCGCCGGCGGCTCCTCGGCCGCGAGGACGATCGGCTCCAGCCGGGCCAACGCCTTGACCCGGCTCTGGGCTTGACGCGCTTTTGTCGCCTTGGCGCGAAAGCGGTCGACAAAGGCTTGCAGCCGCTGCCGCTCGATCGTTTGTTGCCGCGCCAATGCCTCGAGCCGCCGCGCCGCCTCTGTGCGGGCTCGCAGATAAGCGTCGAAACTACCGGAGTAGACGGTCAATTTCCCGCGTTGGAGATGCAGGGTTGTGGTCGTCACCGCATTGAGAAAACGCCGGTCATGGCTGACAAGGATCAAGGTGCGGCGATAATTGCGCAGAAAGCGTTCGAGCCACAGCGCCGCTTCCAGGTCGAGATGATTGGTCGGCTCATCGAGCAGCAGAAGATCCGGTTCGGCGAACAGGAGCGCGGCCAGCGCGACGCGCATCCGCCAGCCGCCGGAGAGATCGCTGAGCGGCCGGCGCTGCATCGCGTCATCGAGCCCGAGCCCGGCCAGGATGCGTGCGGCCCGGCTCGGCGCCGAATGGGCATCGATCTCGACCAGCCGGGCCTCGATCTCGGCGGCGCGCAGCGCCTCCGCCCCCGCCTCCCGTTCGGCGAGCAGGACGGCGCGCTCGCGGTCGGCCGCAAGCACCGTTTCGAGCGCGTTCGCCTCTCCGCCCGGCGCTTCCTGCGCCAGAAAACCGATCCGGTACCCGCGGGGCAGCTCGACCGACCCGGCATCCGGCTGCAGGGCGCCGCGGATCAGGTCCAGCAGGGTCGATTTGCCGGCGCCGTTGCGGCCGACCAACCCGACCTTGGCTGCTTCGGCGATCTGCGCGCTCGCCTGGTCGAGCAAACTCCGCCCCCCGATGCGGTAGGTCAGGCCGGAAAGGGTCAGCATGTGAAACCCTTAGCACATTGGCGCCGCGCTGCGCGATGAGCCGCCCGCGGACCGTGCGGGTCGGCATCTCCGGCTGGACCTATGGCGGATGGCGCGGAACATTCTACCCGCGCGGCTTGCGGCATTCCGATGAGCTTTCCTTTGCCAGCCGGCAAGTCGACACGATCGAGATCAACGGCACCCATTATTCGCTGCAGCGGCCCGAATCTTTTGCGCGGTGGCGCGAGGAGACGCCGCAGGGCTTTGTTTTCTCGGTCAAGGGCAGCCGGTTTATCACCCATCTAAAGCAGCTTCGCGGCATCGAGACGCCGCTCGCCAATTTCTTCGCTTCCGGCGTCCTGCGGCTCGAGGAGAAATTGGGTCCCTTTTTGTGGCAGTTCGCGCCTCGTTTCAAATTTGACGGCGAGCGCCTCGAGCACTTCCTGTCACAGCTGCCGCGCGACACGGAGGCAGCGGCGGCGCTCGCCGAGCGACACGACCACCACTTGAACGGTCGCGCCTGGACACGCACCGAGCGGAAGCGGGAACTGCGGCACGCGATCGAGATCCGGCACCCGAGCTTTCTCGACCCGGCCTTTGTCGGGCTCTTGCGACGGCAGCGGGTGGCCCTCGTCTTTGCCGACTCGGTCGCGTGGCCTATACGGAGGATGTGACCGGCGATTTCGTCTACCTGCGCCTGCACGGCTCGGAGGAACTCTATGCGAGCGGCTATTCGGACGAGGCCCTCGACCACTGGGCGGCGCGCATCAAGCTGTGGGCTCGCGGTCTCGAACCCAACGATGCTCGCCTGATCGCCCCCGACCTGAAGCCGCCCCGGCGCAGCGCCCGCGACGTGTTCGCATATTTCGATAACGACGCGAAGGTGCGCGCCCCGTTCGACGCGCGCTCGCTCCGAGCCAAACTGGCAGACCTCTCCTAGCCCGCACCTCCTGTTTCTGCAGAAAAAATACAGGAGGCCGCCATTCCCGTTATGCGCGGGAAAAGCCGGAACCCACGGCGGTGAGGCCGCGGCGGTTGCTGGTTGCAAGCATGTGAGAAAGTCGGGATGCGCAAAATAGCTATGTCGTCCCGGCGAAAGCCGGGACCCAGGGCCCCGGTCGCCTCGAACTTCTCAAGCACTCGCGTGACTTACCACGATGACAGGCTCGTGCGGCGAAACGATGGGCCCGGCTTTCGCCCGGGAGGTGATTTGCTCTTTGCACGGAGATGGTGACGGAACGAGACCAGCACATGGCGAGTTTCCTACCATGCGAATTCGGCAATTTAATGGTCGTCCGTTCGGCGGGTCCGCCGGTTGCAATTTGCCCGGCGTTGCGCGAGCCTCGCTTCGCATTTTCAGGAGGCTCCGCCCATGACCACCCGCCCGCCGGCTGAGATCGGCATGACCCTCGACGAGGTCGACACCCCTGCCCTCATCGTCGATC
>CAVOTD010000042.1:0-8040 GCA_963698995.1 uncultured Alphaproteobacteria bacterium
GCCGGGGTGGCCGCGGCGCTCGAGCTGCAGGGTGTCCGCCGCGTCTTCCGACAGGCCGGGACCGAGCTCAGGGTGCTGAACGGCATCGACCTCGTACTGCATCCCGGTGAGGTGGTCGCGTTGGTCGGGCCGTCGGGCGCTGGAAAATCGACATTGCTGCATGTAGCGGGACTGCTCGAGCGCCCCGACGGCGGCGCGGTGCTGATCGGCGGAGAGGATTGTGGGAGCCTCTCTGACGAGCGGAGGACATTGCTGCGGCGCTCGGAGATTGGTTTTGTTTACCAATACCATCACCTGCTGCCGGAATTCTCGGCGCTCGAAAACGTCATGCTGCCGCAGATGATCGCCGGCACGCGCGCGGCCGGGCGCGCAACAAGGCGGCAGACCTGCTCGATGCCGTCGGCCTGGCGCCGCGCCGCTCACACCGGCCGGCGCGGCTCTCGGGCGGCGAACAGCAGCGTGTTGCCATCGTCCGCGCGTTGGCCAACGACCCGAGGATCTTGCTTGCCGACGAGCCGACCGGCAATCTTGACCATGCGACCGGCGACAGCGTGATGAACACGCTGCTCGATCTCGTCCGCCGCACCGGGCTCGCCGCTCTGATCGCAACCCACAACCTCGAGCTCGCCCGCCGCCTTGATCGCATCGTCGCGCTCGAAGGACGGGGGGCTAAAGCCCGGCTGACATGCCCGCGCGAAACCTGACAAATTGCAGCCCTGATATGGGGACGGCGGGCGCCAAGCCAGTGCGCGACAGGTAGGTAAAAATACTGTTGCCTTAACGGTCCCGCTGTTCCACCTTAACGGCAAAAGAGGGTGCTTCCTCCGGGGGCAATGTTTGCCCGGGTAAGCTTCTAACGCCAAGGCAGGGAAACAAAAATGGACCGGGCAAATTGGAACAAGGGGCGGTGTCGTTCCGCAGCCTCGTTCTCTCTCCCGCTTATTGCCGTGTTGATTTTGGTGAGCGGATGCGCGCAGACGCTCCGGCAACGATATATCGACGCGAACGATCCATGCAGCTCCGCGCGCGAGCCGATCGTGACCGCAGGAGACGACCTCGATGCGCGGCAGCGCCAAATGGCTAACCAGATCGCCCAGCAGCAGATGCAGGGGCACGAGTTGCCGGTCGTGACGAGCTCGGGCAACCGGATGCAGCTCAACCTTGGAAACGCGCTGACCAATGCGGTCAACCAGAATGCGCTAGCCAGCCAAAACTATATGCGCATGAAGCAGCAGGAAACCGGAGAGCATGCCGCTGCTATGCTCGCGTCGGTCCAAGGTGATGCCAGCAACGACATAACACGGCTGCGGAGCGTAACCAGCGCGATGCAGACATTGCGGGCGTGCCGAGCCACGCAGATCAATGTCGCACGGACCAGCAGCGGCCCCGAGGCCGATCGCGTCGAGAAGTTGCGCCAGCAGCAGGCGAAGCTTAACCAAGACGACGAACTCATCGCCAAGGTGTTTGGCCAATACGGCGATCGCGCCCAGATGTACGCATCTGCAGCAGCCACCGTTCCCGAAGCTGCTCCGAGCCACGAGACGCGGTCGCGCAGCGCGCGGCGGACGCCCCGGCCAGCGGCTCGCAGCCCGGTCGAGGCGCTCAAGGACGACCAGCGCAGCGCGCAAATTGCGGATCGCAAGCAAAGCGAGACGCTTCACGAAACCCTGCAGAACTCGATCGCGGGGGCCTAAAGGCGTTATCTCGCTCGGGCATGGTCTCAGATACCGGCATGAACCGCATCTCCCGATGTATGTGCCGGCTGGCGGCCTTGGCACTTACGGCCGCGATCGCCGCGCCGGTCTCGGCAGCGGACCAACCCAAGCCGACCCTGCGCATCGAGACGGCAAGGCACAACTCCCGGATGAACGATGCGGCGACTGATCGGGCAGGACATCTGCTGCTGACGGTCGGCGATGACAAGACAGCCCGCATGTGGTCGCTGCCGGACCTCCGCCCGATCGGCGTGCTGCGGCCGGCGATCGGGCCCAAGGCGGAGGGCGCCCTGTATGCCGTGGCGATTGCGCCCGACGGCGGGATTGCGGCGGTGGGCGGCTATCGGGCCGAGGTCCTGCTGTTCGACTTGCGGAGCCGCAACATTCTCCATCGCTGGCCGGATCTGTCCGATTCCGTCCTTTCGCTAGCGTTCTCGCCGGATGGGTCGCGTCTGGCGGTCGGGCTCGGCGCGCAAGGCGTCCGCATCCTGCACGTCGCGGACGGTACCGTGCTGGCCGAAGATCGGGACTTCAGCGGCGGTGTCTACGGTCTCGACTTCGCCAGCGACGGCCGACTGGCCGCCTCTTCGCTTGATGGCGGCATCCGTCTCTATGACGCACAAGGCATCCCCCGCGCCCGCGTCGCAACCCGCGCCGGACACCGCCCGACACATCTACGCTTCAATCCGGACGGAACGCTCCTGGCGGTTGGATTTAACGATGCGATGGCGGTCGAGGTGCGAAGCGGATCGACGCTCGATCTGCGGGGCCGACCGTCCACCGCAGGGCTAACCGGCCGATCTTTCGAGGCGGTGGCATGGAGCCCGGACGGCCAGACGCTGTACGCGGGCGGGGCTACGATGGTGAAAGGCGCCGCGCCCGTCTTCGCGTGGAGCGAAGCGGGTGCGGGCGCCCGGCGGATTGTGGAGCGCGGGTTCGCCAGCCAGGTCGCGGTGATTATCCCTCTGCCGGCCGGCAATCTCGTCCTCGGCTCGATCGACAGCGACCTGGCTGTCGCGCGGGCCGATGCCCGGCGAGTGGCTGAGCTCTCGCCGCTGCGTGCGGATTTCGAGGTCGGCGAAGCGGTGACCCATGCGAGCCGGCGGTTCCGTCTCTCCGCTGACGGCACCAGCGTCGAGTGGGTGCCGCTGGCGGCATTGCCGCGCTATCCCGCCTTCGACGCGGCACAGCTCGTGTTTGCCGACGAAGCGCAGCCTCGACCCTTGCTGACCGAGTGGACGGCCGAGGCGGACGGACTGCGGGTTAGCGACTGGGACGGTGGACGGCAGCCCCGGCTCAACGGCGCGGAGCTCCCGCTTGAAAAGAATGAACGCGCCGAGAGCGTAGCGGTGCGGAACGGATATGTCCTGCTCGGCACGCAGTGGCTGCTGCGCCTGTTCGACCGGACCGGGAAGCCGGTCTGGGCGACGCGTCTCCCGGCACCTGCGTGGCGCGTGAACCAGTCTCCGGATGGCCGGCTCGCCGTCGTGGCGCTGGGCGACGGGACTATTCGCTGGTTCCGGCTCAAGGACGGCAAGCCGCTCCTGACTACCTTCTTCTCCCGTGCGGACGGGCAATGGATAGCCTTCACGCCTTCGGGCTATTACGCCGCCGCAGCCGGCGCGGAAGACTTGATTGGGTGGCATCTCAACCGGGGCGCCACTCAGGTCGCGGACTTCTTCCCGGCAAGCCGGTTTCGCGACCGGTTCTATCGGCCCGATGTGGTGCGCCTCGTGCTCGCTAAGCTCGATGAGGAAGAGGCGATCCGAGCCGCCGACGCGGCGCGGGGCGTCGCGGAGGCCGAGACGACACCGATAACCAAGGATCTGCCGCCGGTCCTGACAATCCTCTCGCCTGCCGACGGGTCTCAACTCTCGATACCGAATGCAGAAGTGGAATACGCCGTGCGCTCGCCGTCCGGCCACAAGCTGCGCGGTCTCCGGGTGTTGGTTGACGGTGTTGCGATCGCTGCGGCGCGCGAGGGCTATCAACCGGGGATCCCCGAGCTCACGTCTAGGGATGCCGAGGCGCACGCGACAGTGGTCGTGCCCGTCCCCGCCGGGAAGAAGGTGACGGTGGCCCTGCTGGCCGACACCGACACCCGGACCAGCGAGCCTGCGAAGGTCTCCTTGCGCGGGCCCTCGATCGCGGCGGTACCCAGCAACCCCTTCGCACCTCGCCTCAACGCCGTGCTGATCGGCGTCTCGGCCTATTCGGATAAGTCGTTGCGGCGCGGTGTTGAGTTCGCGGCGGACGATGCCACTGCTTTGCGTGACTTGCTCGAGCGGCAGCGCGAGCGGGGACTCTATCGCGAGGTCACCACGAAGCTGCTCGTCAGTGCCGACGCAACCCGCGAAAGCATTGTGGACGCACTCGTCTGGCTGCGGCGGCAGACGACGAGCAACGATATCTCGGTCGTCTTCATGGCCGGCCACGGTGTCGCCGATGAGGGGCGCGTGTTCTTCCTCCCTGTCGGCGCCGATACCGACCGGCTGACCGCCACCGGGTTGAGCCAATCCGATCTTCTCGATTTGCTCGGGCGCGTCTCGGGCCGGAAGATCGCGTTCCTCGATTTCTGCCATTCCGGCGGCGCGGTACTGGCACAAAACAAGCGCGGTCGCGACGATGTGGACATTATCGGGCTGTTGAACCAGCTCCACGAGCCGGGAAGCGGGCTGATCGTATTCGCCGCCGCGACCGCGCGCGAGCCGGCGATCCAGCTCGCCGAACAGCACCACGGCGCTTTCACCGTCGCATTGCTCGACGCGCTCAGCGGCGGCGCCGACCTGCTGCACCACGGCGCGGTCGGCACGGCCGAGCTCAACGTATTCATCACCGACCGGGTCCGCACGCTCACCTCAGGCAAGCAGCATCCGATCATGGAGCGCGCCGATGACCTGCCGGACTTCCCGCTGGTGGTGACGAGGTAGGCATTATGAACGGGCCAGCCGATCAGCGTGAAACGGAGGCGACCTCGCCGGCCGACGGCCAGCGCGACACCGTCTTCGGCCGCCTTAGGAAGGCACCCTTCTTCGGCTTGGATTAGTTTTTTTGATCAAATTATTTATCATTACTTCGTCGGCGGACGGCCAGCCCGGGAGCACCTTCCGCCGGCTTCTGAAGAGTGCCCCTTTTGGGCTTGCATTAGTTATTTTTTTTGAATTATGCGTCGTTCCTTACGTCGTGCCTTTCGTTGCTCCTTTCTTTGAGGCCGGCGGCAATTCCTGGACTATCTTAGGTATCGACCTTTCGGGCTCTATGCATGTGGTTTCATCGTCCAATTCTGAAGGATACACCTTTGTCGATGTTGATAACGATACCTTCTCTGAATGGAGGGTGAGCGGCCACACCGATAGATCCAAAATCAAGGCACTGATAGAGCAAATAGCGGCAAACACGCCGAAGGCTATTGTCGTTGATATAGATCTTTATGACCTGCGTATCGACAATGTTCAGGACAATGAACTAATCAATTACGTCTTAAACTATCAAAGTGATAATCTTCCTTTGATTTTTGTACAATCCCTTCGGAGGAGACCCAACTCCTCGGAGCAAGATCCGCTTCAAATCGTTAGTTTGCCATTAATGGAAGCGAAATCTGACGGTCCAATTTACTTCGCTTCTGCTGGATTCCTGCGCAGTGATGACGGCAAGGTAAGGAGCTGGCTCTTGGGCGAACCAGCGTGCGATGATCAAGGAGATCGGCTCAGGACAATTCCCTCCGTGGAGCTTCTCCTCCTTCCAATAGAAGGGAAACTCAACCCAGGCCTCGTCAATCAAACCGTGCGAACGGCCTATGTCGGGAACTGCTCATCAGTGCGAACGATCATGCATGAGATCCGATTGGGGAAAGACCGAGTGATCCGACTATCACCGAGGCACTTACCGGATAAAATTGTATATACAATGAAGACGCCCCCGGAATGGGATGAAAAACAATTCCCAACGGGTCACGTGCTCCAACTCAAAGCAAAAAGCATTGTTACTGACGGTAATCCACTAAAGAAAACGGATAGAAAAAACCTTTTTTTGAAACGAATTGTTGTCATAGGCGGAAGCAATGATGAGAGCCGGGATACTTATAATACCCCATATGGGCCTATGCCAGGAGCCATGGTTCTGATCAACGCGATGGAGTCTTTGAGGGTGTACCCCCAGCTGAGAGAATTTTCGGAAGCTTTGGAGAAATTAATTGGGGTACTTATCGGTTTTTTGGTCTGGATAGGGCTTGAGGCACTACGCATAGAGATGGGACCAGTTATTATGTGTCTGTTTGGTTATGTGCCGGCCCTTATATTTTCGGCTATGTTTCTGTACGGTGGCGTTTGGTTCAGTGTCTCAGGTGTTGTTGCTGGTGCTTTAGCTCACTTTATTTGGAAATTAATTTGGAATCTTGTTAACGACATTCGGAAAGACCCACATAATTGGTTCCGTTCGTTGCTTGCAAAAGAATTTTGAGATTCCGCATTGGGGGCGAACGGTGGGTGATTCTCGTTTCGTAGGTGCAGTAGGGGTTGTCACCGCGGTGTTCTTGTTCGTGACTATTGCGGATGCGGTACCAGCCCTCCCGCAAGCCAAGGTTGGCTCGACGGGGCGCATCCTGGAACCGTCGATGTGTGCTACTTCCTCGGCGCGGAGATGCGGCGAGGGGTCCACTGAAGTAAGGGCGATCAACGTCGCGGATGACAGTACGAACCGTAATGCGACATGGATCGAACACATTGTGAGCGCGATCAGCATCTATCGCGAGGAGGAGGAGGAGGGCAGCGCTCGGGTCGAAGCTTTGAGCCGCGGGTCCAGTTCAAAGTCTCTTTCGATTCCACTTCTGGCTGCCTCAACCCGCCAATCCGTTGTCGCCGGAACACGACCGTTTCACATCGCCTGGGTCGGCGGTAAGGCGCCATTCGCGGTGGAGCTCATCGGGCCGTCGGGTGCGCCGGTCGTGACCTGGCCACAGACCGCCGAGCACAGCGTTGCAGCGACTGTGACCTTGGAGGAAGGCTTTTACGAGCTGCGCGTTGCCAATGCGTCTGGGCAGCCGGTGCTCGGAGCATTCGAGGCGACCTCACAGCCGCCCGTCGTCGATCGGCGCGGCGTCGAGCAGCTTCCTGCCGATCTCGGTGCCGCGCTCCTGGCTGCTCGGCTGGCCGATATAGACGACGGCGCCTGGCGGCTGGAAGCATATGAGCGGCTGACGGCTGAGCCCGGTGGTGACGCAGCGCGGATCATCGCCGAGCGCCTGGCCCACGGTCTCTCGCTTTCGGAGCTGCGCGTGCAGGGTGCTCAACTCCGCTGATCGGCGCCTCGCCTTCCGGATCAGTGCAGGCTGCAAGTCCGCATAACTCGAGGCGGCCTGCTTTTTTGAGCCTGACGGGTCGTTGCCGAAATCTCGGCTCCCTCCCGGGGTTGAGAGGCGGTTCCTCCGGCGGAGCGACGTAGCTGATATACCGAGGTTTTGCAGCCGTCGCTGAAATCTCCCGCGGCTTGTGCGATGCTCACACGATGCCGCTCGCCGATTTCGTTCATCTGCGCGTTCACACCGCCTATTCGCTTTCCGCCGGGGCGGTCAGGATCAAAGAGCTCGTCGGCCTTTGCCGGGCCGAGCGCATGCCGGCGGTGGCGATCACCGATACCGGCAATTTGTTCGGCGCGCTCGAATTCGCCATGACCTGCGGCGCCGTCGGCGTCCAGCCGATCATCGGTTGCGAGATCGCGACTCGAGCGCGGCGGCTCCGAGGCTGGGACGCGGCTCGGCCAGGCCGCATCGGACCCGCGCCGGATCGTGCTGCTGGTGCAGAACGAGGCGGGTTACCGCAACCTGCTCCGGCTGGTCAGCCAATCCTATCTCGCCGGCGACACGCCGAGCGAGCCGTCGATCAGCGGTCGCGAGGTGGCCCAAGCCGGTTTCGACGAGGGAGGTTTCACGGGGCGATACCATAGTCGCGAGCTAAGCTCCGTGCACATCGTGCAGCCGTCCAACGTGAAGCTCGGCCGCGACCGGGCGCCGGCCTCGACCTCGGCGCCGCCGCCGCCGATGCGGCTGACGACGCGCGCGCGGCGCTTCCTGCGCGAGCACGGGCGCAAGCTGTGGTGGCTGCACTCGGCCTACGCCCTGGCGCTCGGGACGGGCGTCGTGGCGTTCGCCCACAAGGGGTTCGACCACGCGCGCTGGCTCGCGGTGTCGCTGGGCCTCGCGTGGCTGCTCGTCGTGCTGGTCTTCCGCCTCTTCGCGCCGGCGGGGCGAGCGGCGTCCGCGCGTTCGAGACCGCGGACCCGAAGACGCGGGTGCGCTTTTACGTGATGACGTACGCGTCGCGATGCGTCG
>CAVOTD010000043.1:0-16404 GCA_963698995.1 uncultured Alphaproteobacteria bacterium
GCGTAGCGCAAGACGGCCGATTTTCGGGGGCGGGCTCCTCGGCGTGTATGGCGATCTGCTGAGGCTCGCGGCATCGGCGTATCGACGACGCGAGAGCGTCCCTGCGGATCTAAACCAAAGGTGATGATCCGGGCCATCGGGGTAGTGCGGCTTTGTCCGGCCGATTACCCGCGCCGCCTACGACGAACCACGAAGAAGACCGCGCCGAGCCCCGAGGCGAGCAGGCTGAACGTGCCGGGCTCGGGAACGGTCGGGGGCGACGATACGACATCCCCGTCGAGGGTCAACGTGACCGCCCCGATGATCTGGTCGTAACCGCCGGGATTGCTGCTCTCGACGTCGAAGCTCAACATCTCGGTAAAGTTGCCGAGGTTGCTGGTGTCGAACCCGATATCGAAACCGCCTTGGGTCGCGCCGCCCCGGCGAGCCCGCCGACCGAAGCACCGGTGAAGGTGAAGCCCGAACCTGAGAGGACCACTCCCTCCAACGACGAAGAGGTCGGTGAATGCTTGGTCGGCGAGCGGATTGTTGTTGAGGAAGGCGAGCAGCGCCTGCGGCGTCGGGCTGCCCTGAAGCACGGTGCCGAAATCGAGATCGAAAGCGTTGCGGCGTTGCGGCACGGCAGCGATCGGCCGGTGAGCGCATTGGCATAAAATTCCTGGAACCCCGACGCATAGCTCGCCTCACTCACGCGAATGACGAGCAGCCACGGCGCAAATTTCATGCCGTGAATGCGAAATAGATGATCTCGCCTCAGCTGTTCAGTTAACGAGAGTCGGTTTGTCGGATTAAAATCGGCCGACGGGTTGTCGGGCCGACAACAGCGCGATTGGCGGTTTTCCTCCGGAGCTGCCTTCATAGGCTCGAGCAAAGTGTAAATTTCGGCGACGCTGCTTTCATGGCGTTACTGAGCGGAGGGCTCCAAGATGGTCTGACGACAACATCGAGTACACGAGAGAGCGCGATCGGGCGCGCCTGGTGATTTTCCGGTTATCAAATCGGGCGCAAGTTTCCACTGGCCGCGAGACCGTTCACTCCCGTCAATATGGCGACACCGTCGATCTTTTCGCCCTTTACCGCTTCGACTGAGTCGCCACCGCTTCGGCCGCCTTCGCGCTGTGAAACCGGATGCCTGGCCGGTGTGGCACGCCCGTCACTTTTACCTGGTTCTTCGCCGGCCACCGAGGAGGAGGCGCTCTGGCCATCATTGGGACGGGGACCCCGCCCACCGCGATGGGAGACTATCCGTTTGCGTTTAGGGGCCAACGGCTTGTCTCCTGCCTCAGCTGCTGGTGCTTCGTGTAAACAGTCTATCGCCCCGCCGTTCTGCCGATCGGGTAATGGCCTCAGCCTCAGTATTGGAGACTCCGATTGCACTTGGTGCGCTGAGGCTGCAAGTTGTTTTGCTTCATCGCGCCGCCTCATCGCGGCCCGCCGAGCCGAGCGATAAATGTGCGGTACGTAGCCGCCGATGACCAGGGCCAATCCGCTCGGCAGGGCAATCAGGAGAGCGATCGCCTTGGGTGTCAGGGCTCCCGCCGGAAAGGTCAGCACATCGCCGAAATACAGCAGGGCTATGCTCACCGCCATTACAGAGCCGCACCCCGCTGCCTCCGCTAAGCGCAGCCAGTTAGGTGGTTTCGAATCCTCGACCCAGTCGTCACAGCACAGCGCCACCGCAGTGCATATCGCGAAGCTCAAAAGGCTTGGGGGCAAGGCCTTCCCGGCGTTCGCCAGGTCGAACGGCAGACAGATGCCAAAGGCGACTGCGGCCGCGATGAGGCCATTGATCAGGTAGGCAAAGTAACGCGGCGGGTCGCCCGGCATTCGGTGGAAGAAGGCATAACGCTGCATCAGCCAGACAGTCACGCCAATCGTCACCAACCGCACTAGCGTAATCTTGCCCGCCATCATCAGACCATCTACTGGCTGGCGCGTTACATTTGCAACATGAGCGAACATCCACCCTGCCAAAATCAAATATAGGAACAGCCCCATGGCCAGCGCGGTAAGACTATCGATCGGAAAATGAGGGAGGTTCATCGGCGCCGCCATAGAGAATCCGGCACCACGAAGACTACGAACTATATCTCCTTCGCTCCCCTCTGAGCGGAGCACCGCGCGCGCGAGAAGCAGCGCCAGTGCATTAAAAGTTTGACGACAATTTTGCGCGAATTCCTCCCGCCGCTCGAGTATTAGCTCATCGAAGACGGCTCCTTCGTCGAGTGCGTACTGCCGTTCGGCGATGGTCAAGGAGGCGGCAGAGCGCCGCAGAAATTCGGCCGTTCGCCGATCGAGCTCGGCGAACTCGTCTTCGGCTTCGGCGAAGAAGCGGCTATAACGCGGCTCTGCGGATAGTTTTCGAATGCGGTCGTACAGCTTCACCACGCGGGTGAAACGATGCTGCGATAGCTCCAAACCATCACCTCGCCGAGCCCGCAAATGCCGGGCCCAGGCGTGACCGTCGCCCTCATCGCCGTAAGTTTCGCGTAACTCCTCCACGTCCTTCTCGGTCACCTCAAAGCTGCGCGGGGTCATTGCCGCCGCTCGTCGCTTGACCTCGGCGGGGATCTCGGCCCAGTCGAGAAAAACGGAGAGAAGCCATTCATCCAGCCGCTTCAGAACCGGAATCGAAGGGAGCAGCGTCGTCATCGCCAGGGTGGCGATCAATGGTGCCGGCAGTGACGGCTGGTCGGTGGGACCGAGTAGTGCAGTTCGCCAGTTGCCTACTTGCAGAAGAGAAGATAGCCCAGCGAAGACCACCAGGGCGCTCAGCGCATAACCCAAACCGCTCCACCAGTAGAGCGCCTGGCGGGTGGAGGAACGATTGGACGGCGGGGTGTTGAAACGTCTCCAGGCATAAACGAAAATCAACAGCCCGCAAGCAGGATAAGCTAGGAGCGCCGGATCCACGCCCATGATAGGCTCCTGTCGCTGTAACGCGCTGTTAAGCATAAGCATGCGGCGTTGGGGGCTAAGTGAAATGCATCACACTCCCCGCAAATTTCCATTTTTGCCGGCAAATTTCCGGTCCCCCACGGCCGCGCCGGCTCTTAATGGCTCACGCCGGTGAGCCATCGGCCGGTATGGCGATGCCCGCTTACGCCCGCTGTGGGCTGTCGGTTTGCGGCCCGAGATCATCCGCGGAGCCGTCTCGCTGTATGGCCGTTCCGGGCTCGGTTCACAAACGGGACAAGTTGTTGGCCGCCGATTGCATTATCGCCGGCTTAAGTGTCATACGCTGGAGTAGAGTCACCCCCGCCGTGCGAGCGCGAGGTCGATCAGCGGCAATAGGGCGGGGGCGGTAGGCAGGCCCTGGTCGACGATCTCGGCGCGGGTCAGCCAGGCAATCTCGTCGGCGTCGTCGCCGGCCATGCCCTCGCCCGACCGCCAGTGGCCGATGACGGCAACGAGCGTGTAGTGGTAACGCACCCGGCCTTCCTGATCGCGGTCGATCGTGTCGATAACAGTGAGGGGCCCAGCGGCCTCGGCCTTGACGCCGGTTTCCTCCGAGAGTTCGCGCATGGCGCCTTGCGCGACGGTTTCGCCGAGTTCGAGGACGCCGCCGGGAAAACCCCAGCGGCCGGACATCGGCGGGTTGGCGCGGCGCACGACGAGCACACGGTCGCCGCGCATCACGACCGCTAGCACCCCAACGATCGGGCGGTCGGGATAACGGCGGCCTTCTTTGCCGGCCGCGATGGGCGGCTCCGCGGTCATGCGAGGCGCCGTCAGGCGACGAAGCAATCCCGGCCAAAGCGAGGCACTTGCCGCCCGAGATTGCTTCGCCGCGCTCGCAATGACGACGTCCTACTCTGCGGCGACCCGCGGACGGCCGTGTTCGTCGGTGTAGATCTCGGCGCCCTGCTCGAGGAAGGCCTTCGACTTCTCCTCCATGCCGGCCCGCGCATAGTCGCGGATCTCCTGGGTGATCTGCATCGAGCAGAATTTCGGGCCGCACATCGAGCAGAAATGGGCGAGCTTGGCGCCTTCGGCCGGCAGGGTCTGGTCGTGGAACTTCTCGGCCGTCTCGGGATCGAGCGACAGGTTGAACTGGTCGCGCCAGCGGAACTCGAAGCGCGCCCGCGACAGCGCGTCGTCGCGCTCGCGCGCCGCCGGATGGCCCTTGGCGAGATCGGCCGCGTGGGCGGCGATCTTGTAGGTGATGACGCCGACCTTGACGTCGTCGCGGTCGGGCAGCCCCAAATGCTCCTTGGGGGTGACGTAGCAGAGCAGCGCCGTGCCGAACCAGCCGATCATCGCGGCGCCGATGCCGCTGGTGATGTGGTCGTAGCCCGGCGCGATGTCGGTGGTCAGCGGCCCCAAGGTGTAGAACGGCGCCTCGCCGCACTCCTCGAGCTGCTTTTCCATATTGACCTTGATCTTGTGCATCGGCACGTGGCCGGGGCCTTCGATCATGACCTGGACCCCGTCCTCCCAGGCGAGCTTGGTCAATTCGCCCAAGGTCTCGAGCTCGGCGAATTGGGCGCGGTCGTTGGCGTCGGCGATCGATCCCGGCCGCAGCCCGTCGCCGAGCGAGTAGCTGACGTCATAGGCCCGCATGATCTCGTTGATCTCGCGGAAATGGGTGTAGAGGAAACTCTCCTGGTGATGGGCGAGGCACCATTTCGCCATGATCGAGCCGCCGCGCGAAACGATGCCGGTGACCCGCGAGGCGGTCAGCGGGATATAGGCGAGCCTGACCCCAGCATGGATCGTGAAATAATCGACGCCCTGCTCGGCCTGCTCGATCAACGTGTCGCGAAACAGTTCCCAGGTTAATTCCTCGGCCTTGCCCCCGACCTTTTCTAGTGCCTGGTAGATCGGCACCGTGCCGATCGGCACCGGCGAGTTGCGGACAATCCATTCGCGGATCGTATGGATGTTGCGCCCGGTCGACAAATCCATGACCGTGTCGGCCCCCCAGCGCGTCGCCCACACCATCTTTTCGACTTCTTCGGCGACCGAGGAAGAGACGATCGAATTGCCGATATTGGCATTGACCTTGACCAGGAAATTTCGGCCGATGATCATCGGCTCGGTTTCCGGGTGGTTGATGTTGTTCGGGATGATCGCCCGGCCGCGTGCGATCTCGTCGCGGACGAATTCGGACGTCACGTATTCGGGGATCGAAGCGCCGAACAATTCGCCGTCGACGGCGCATTCGCGGCGTGATTTCTCCCGGCCGAGGTTCTCGCGCACCGCGACATATTCCATCTCCGGGGTGACGACGCCACGCCTCGCATAGGCGAGCTGGGTCACCACGGCGCCCGGTTTGGCGCGCAGCACCTGGCGGCGGCCGCGATCGAACAACGAGACCGGGCTCGTCTCGCCGCGCCGCAGACCGTTGTCCTCCGGCTCGACCTCGCGGCCTTCGATAGAACTCGACATCGCCGCGCGCCAGGATCCAGGGTTTGCGCAATTCCGGCAAACCGCGGTTGATATCGATCTCGATCGCCGGATCCGAATAGGGACCGGAGGTGTCATAGGCGCGCACCGGCGGCTCGCCGGCCGATCGGTCGAGTTCGATCTCGCGCATCGCGACCGAGATCTCGGAATGCAGCCGACCCGGCGTGTGGACCTTGCGCGAGGCCGGAAACGGCCCGGTGGTGACCCGAAGCTCCTCTACTTTCGTCATGAGCTTCGGGGATGGGAGGGGAGCGGAATCGGGCATCGAGGATCTCCGTTTGGTCGGTTGAACGAAGACCCGGGGGGCATCTGCGAAGAGGAGGTCGGCTCCTGCCGAGATGTTCCTGTCCCTACGCCGGCACGACCCGGATCAGGTTCGAAGGGTTTCCGCGCCCCGATCGCGCCCGGTTTAGCAGCGATCGGACCGGCGGTGTCTCAGCCCCCTGCCGGGGCACCCCTTGGATGCGGCGATTATCCGCAGACTGTGGGCCGGCCGTCAAGGTTGCGGTTTGGTGAAGCTAGTGGCAGCCGACGGTTCAAACCGGTCATGGGCGGACTTGATCCGGCCATCCCCGTGCCCGACACTGCACCCGTCGTGGGGACAAGCGTGGATCACCGGGTCAAGCCCGGTGATGACAAGTCAGGTGATGACAAGTCATGGGCAGAGTAGGTGCTGCTGGGGTGCGCCGATGATATCGCGCCTGATCGGCTGGATCATCTTCCTTGCCGGCCTGTCGGTGCTGGTGCGGGATGTGCTGGTGTGGATCGACACCAAACGGTGGGCGCCGCTCGCCCTTGGCCAGCTATGGTTCGACCTCAACCGGTCGAGCCTCAACCTGGTGCAGGCGGTGGTGCAACGCTACATCCACCCGTTTTTGTGGGACCCGATCATCGTCACGATATTGTTATGCTGGGCCTTCGCGGTGCTGATGGTGCTGGGGCTGCTGATCCTCGCACTGTCTCACCGGCGCACCCGGCGGCGCGTGCCGGTCACCCATCGCCCATCTTGAGGGCGGCGATGAAGGCGGATTGCGGGATCTCGACCTTGCCGAACTGGCGCATCCGCTTCTTGCCCTCCTTCTGCTTGTCGAGGAGCTTTCTTTTGCGGGTGACGTCGCCGCCGTAGCATTTGGCGAGCACGTCCTTGCGCAACGCCTTGACGGTCTCGCGGGCGATCACCTTGCCGCCGAGCGCCGCCTGGATCGCGACCTGGAAGAGCTGGCGCGGGATCAGGTCCCTCAATCGCTCGCACAAGGCGCGGCCGCGCCGCTCGGCCTCCTTGCGGTGGACGATGATCGAGAGGGCGTCGACCGGCTCGCCGTTGACCAGGATGTTCATCAGGACGAGGTCGCCCTCGCGGTAGTCGTCGATCTGGTAGTCGAAGCTGGCGTAGCCGCGGCTAACCGATTTGAGCCGGTCGTAAAAATCGAAAACCACCTCGTTGAGCGGCAGCCGGTAGACCAGCATCGCCCTGCTGCCGGCATAGGTCAGGTCGACCTGCTCGCCGCGGCGCTCCTCGCAGAGCGCCAGGATCGGCCCGAGGTAGCTGTCGGGTACCAGGATCGTCGCCTTAATCCACGGCTCCTCGATATGGTCGATCCTGACCGGGTCGGGCATGTCGGCCGGGTTGTGCAGGGTGCGCACCGTGCCGTTGGTCAGATGCACGCGGTAGACCACCGAAGGTGCGCTCGCCAAGAGGTCGAGATCGAACTCGCGCGCCAGCCGCTCCTGGATAATCTCGAGGTGCAAGAGGCCGAGAAAGCCGCAGCGGAAGCCAAAGCCGAGCGCCACCGAAGTCTCGGGCTCGTATTCGAAGCTGGCGTCGTTGAGGCGCAGCTTGGCGAGGCTGTCGCGCAGCCGCTCGTAATCGGCCGCATCGGTCGGGAAGAGGCCGCAGAAGACGACCGGCTGTACCGGCTTGAAGCCGGGCAACGGCGCCGCGGCCGGCCGGCGGTCCTCGGTGATCGTATCGCCGACCCGGCAATCGGCGACGGTCTTGATCCCGGCGGTGATGAAGCCGATCTCGCCCGGCCCCAAGGCCTCGACCGCGACGCCCTTCGGCGTGAAGACGCCGACCCGCTCGATCGCGTGCACTGCGCCGGCCGCCATCAGTCGGATCTTCTGGCCTGGCACCAGCGCCCCGTCCTTGACCCGCACCAGGATCACGACGCCGAGATAGGGGTCGTACCAGCTGTCGACCAGGAGGGCCTTCAGCGGTGCCTCCGCCTCGCCGGCGGGCGGCGGTAGGCGGGTCACCAAGGCCCCGAGTACCTGGTCGATGTTGAGCCCGGTCTTGGCCGAGATCAGCACCGCATCCGACGCGTCGAGCCCGATCACATCCTCGATCTGCTCCTTGACCCGCTCGGGTTCGGCCGCCGGCAGGTCGATCTTGTTGAGGACCGGCACGATCTCGTGCCCGGCCTCGACCGCCTGGTAGACATTGGCGAGGGTTTGCGCCTCGACCCCCTGGCTGGCATCGACGACCAGCAGCGAGCCCTCGCAAGCGGCCAAGGAGCGGCTGACCTCATAGGCGAAATCGACATGCCCCGGCGTGTCCATCAGGTTGAGGACATAGCTCTCGCCGTCCTCGGCCTTGTATTCGAGGCGCACGGTCTGCGCCTTGATCGTGATGCCGCGCTCGCGCTCCAATTCCATGTTGTCGAGCACCTGCTCACGCATCTCGCGCGCCTCGAGCCCGCCGCAAGCCTGGATCAGCCGGTCGGCCAAGGTCGATTTGCCGTGGTCGATATGCGCGATGATCGCGAAATTGCGGATGTGGCTGAGGGGGGTCATGCGCGGGGAACATAGGAGCGCGGCACCGCCGGATCAACGCAGGCGGCGGCGACCGACGGCAGTCACAACGCCGCGAGCGGAATGCCGAGGGCCTGCGCAGCGGCGATGAGGCGGCTGTCGTAGCTCGCCAATTCAATCTCCTCGCTGCGCGCGCGAATAAAATCGACCGTTGCAAGATGCAGAGCATCCAAGGTGCGAAGCGCAACGGGAAAGGGCTCCAAAGCCCGCGCCAAAACTCTCGCGCTCAGTTCTACAAAACTGACCCGATAGAGCCGCGCGCTGACTCGATTGCCGTGTGAAGAAGCTAATCCGTAGGCGTTGAGCCGCGTCCAGACCTCGTATCCCAGTAATCGGCTAGACGTTAGCTCCTCGTCCCAGAGTGTCGCGCGCGGAGATCGCCATTCGCGAAAGACCGAAGCGAGCAAGACCGAGCTGTCGAGGTAAATCACCAGCGATCTTCTCGGTCGCGTGCCAAATCCTCCATAAGCTTTTCGAACGTAAGCCCAGGTACCGGCTTACCCGGTGGCAAAGGCGTGAATGGCCGCTTCGCGGGGGTTAGCCACCCTTCCCGCACGCCTTGCTCCTCGAAGGGGGTTAGCCCCGTCGTGGACGATGGCGGCACGATTTCGGCAACCGTGCGGCCGCGGTCGGTGATGACGACGGTCTCGCCCGACGCCGCCAGCCTGACATATTCGCTCAGCTTGTTCTTTAGTGTTTTGAGGCCGACCTTTTGCATAAAAATGAAGTAGCCTCTAGAAGCCACTTTGTCAATCGACCGGCCCAGCGGGCCGGCTCCAGGCGGCACGCCCCGATTGTGCACAAGCTGGGAGAGCAGCGGGGTCGGCTCGGTCCGATACTGTTTGGTCGGCGGCTTCGCGCACCACCGGACACAATCGGCAGTTGTTTACGTGAGAGCCGCGTTGCTGCACCTGCAGCGAATCAGCAGCGAGAACTCTACTTTAGGTTTGGTGTCTCGAGCGGGTAGTTCCGTCGCTGCCTTTCGATCGGCCGTGTGCGCGCCGCATAATATGATCTGCCAATTCGTCAATTCTATGGCCGGCCGGGGAAGGACATTGCAACGGCCGCGGCTAAAATCCCGAAGCGCCCGCCGGCCCCCCAACGCGCGGGCACGCCAGACCGCCGCCTGCAGCCACAAACGCGAGAGAAGCGGCCATTTGGTGCTATATTGCGCAGTGGTGCTTAGCGCGATGCGGTGATCGGATGGCTGCGACGATCGACGACCGGGTGGCTGGGCTCGAAAGAGCCAATGCCGAACTGCGGCGGCAGCTCGACGCCTGCAGCGCCGAACTTAAAGAAGCGCGCGAACAGCAGACCGCGACTGCCGAGGTCCTGCAGGTCATCAACAGCTCGCCCGGAGACCTCGCCCCGGTGTTTGACGCGATGCTCGAAAAGGCGATGCGGCTGTGCGATGCCGTCTGCGGACACCTTTATACCTACGACGGAGAGCGCTTCTGTCCGGCCGCCGTCCGCGGTGAGCGCGGGTTTGCCGAGTGGTGGCGGCGACATGGCTCAGTCCGACCAGCGCCCAGGGCTGGCCCGCTGGGTCGGATCGTGTTGGGTGAACCGATCGTCGTCACCGATTACCGGGAAGACCCAGCCTACAGCACCATCCCAGAGTTCAAAGCCCTGGTCGACGCCGGAGGACTTCGCAGTGGCATCTGCGTTGCATTGCGTAAGGACGACTCACTCCTGGGCACGATCCACATCTACCGGCAGGAAGTTCGGCCATTTTCTGACAAGCAGATCGCGCTATTGCAAAACTTCGCGGCGCAGGCGGTCATCGCAATGGAGAACGCGCGGCTAATCACCGAGACGCGCGAGGCCTTGGAACAGCAGACCGCCACCGCCGAGGTATTGCAGGTCATCAATTCCTCGCCCGGCGACCTCGCCCCAGTGTTCGATGCTGTCCTCGACAAGGCCACACGCTTATGCGACGCCGCATTCGGCACATTGTGGACCTATGACGGCGAACGGTTCAAAGCGGTCGCGCTGCGGCAAGTGCCGGAGGGGTACGCCGAATTCCTCTCGCAAGCGCCCCTCCGCCCGGCTCCATTTAGCGGGCTCGGACGCGTTGCCACTGGAGAAAGCGTCGCTCACTTTGTCGACGTTGCCGCAAATGAGGCTTACAGCGAAGGAGATCCAGCACTACGAGCGCTTCTCGATCTCGGCAAAGCTCGCAGCACGGTCGCGGTGCCGCTCTGCAAGGACAATACGGTGCTGGGGGCGATTACGGCGTATCGCCAAGAAGTGCGACCATTCACTGATAAACAGATCGCGCTGTTGCAGAATTTCGCGGCGCAGGCGGTGATCGCGATGGAGAACGCGCGGCTACTCGGCGAGACGCGCGAGGCGTTGGAGCAGCAGACCGCGACCGCCGAGGTGTTGCAGGTCATCAATTCGTCGCCGGGCGATCTCGCCCCCGTGTTCGACGCGATCCTGGAAAAAGCGCACCGCCTGTGCGATGCGCCCTGCGGCAGCCTGCAGGTTTTCGACGGCGAGCTGTTCCGTGCCGTCGCGACGCGCGGTTTGCCCGAGGCTTACGCGACAATCCTCCGCCGAGGCGTCCGTTCCACCGTGGTGGATCTGGGGCGATCGTGCAATCCGATTACGCCGAGCGCTTGGCGCGTTCGCCGGATAATCAAAATGCGCGTATCGCCGTCGAGGTCGCGAAGCTGCGCACGGTGTTGTTTGTGCCGCTGCGCAAGGATGACATTCTGGTCGGTCGCATTGCGGCGGGGCGACAGGAAGCCCGGCCATTCACCGACAAGCAAATCGCGCTGTTGGAAAATTTCGCGGCGCAAGCGGTCATCGCAATGGAGAATGCGCGGCTCTTGACCGAGACGCGCGAGGCGTTGGAGCAGCAGACCGCGACCGCCGAGGTGTTGCAGGTCATCAATTCGTCGCCGGGCGATCTCGCGCCTGTATTCGACGCCATGCTCGAGAAGGCGCTGCGGCTGTGCGGTGCTGCGTTCGGCGAGCTACACACGTTTGACGGCGAACGCTTCCACACTGCCGCGCAGCGCGGCGGCCCGCCCGAGTTTGTGGCGATCAGGGCCAAGACATCACTGAGCGGCCGACCCGGTACCGCCAGTGGGCGGATACTAGAGACTAGGCGGACTTTGCATATTCCCGACCTGAAGGCCGAGGATGCCTACCGGACCGGCGAGCCCACCCGCCGCGACTCGGTCGATCTGGGCGGCATCCGCACTCTGCTCGCGGTACCGCTCCTCAGGGACGATAAGGTGGTCGGCTTGGCCGCCATATACCGTCACGAGGTGAGACCATTCTCGGCGCGGGAAATTACGCTGCTAGAAAGCTTCGCGGCCCAGGCGGTGATCGCGATGGAGAACGCGCGGCTGTTGACCGAGACGCGCGACTCGCTGGAGCAGCAGACCGCGACCTCGGAAGTATTGCAGGTCATCAACTCCTCGCCCGGCGACCTGCCGCCGGTATTCGACGCGATGCTCGAAAGAGCAATGCGTTTGTGTGGCGGCTCTTTTGGGGTATTCGCGGTTTATCAGGGCGAGCATTATCGAGTGGCTGCGGCTCGCGGTCTTCCGCAGGGACTGGCCGAATTTGTCCGAGATCCCGTCCCGATCCAGCCTGGGAGCATGCCGGAGCGGCTGCGGCGCAGCGAAGACACCATTCAGATTCCGGATATTGCCGCCTTAGGCAACGAGCACTGGACCCAGGGCTCGGCGCGATGATCGAGCTGGGCAAGGCCCGCACGGCGCTTTGGGTTGGCCTGCGCAAAGATGGCGTCGTGCAAGGCTTCTTCGGCATATACCGTCAGGAGGTACGCCCGTTCACCGACAAGCAGATCGCGCTGTTGCAGAACTTCGCGGCGCAGGCGGTGATCGCGATGGAGAATGCGCGGCTAATCACTGAGACGCGCGAAGCCCTGGAGCAGCAGACCGCGACCGCCGAGGTCTTGCAGGTCATCAATTCCTCGCCCGGCGAGCTCGCACCCGTGTTCGACGCGATGCTCGAAAAGGCGATGCGGCTGTGCCGGATCGCTCTCGGCGCCCTGGAGCTCTTTGAAGATGGCAAATTTCGTGCCGTCGCGGTGCGAGGCGTCACGGGTCCCTTGGCGGATCTGCTGCGTCAGCCGTTCGAGCCCCCGCCGAAATCTCCGCTCGCTCGCCTGCTCGCCGGCGAACAAGCCGTTCAAATCACCAATATGTCCGAGCTGGCCGGGCTGCAGCCAGACGACCCCAGAGCACAAGCCGGTGCCCAATACGGATTGTCCACCGCGCTTTTCGTGCCGCTGCGAAAGGACGTGGATCTGTTGGGTCAGATAGTGGCGTTTCGTAAAGAAGCGCTGCCGTTTTCCGACAAAGAAATCGCGCTGCTCGAAAATTTCGCAGCGCAGGCGGTGATCGCGATGGAAAACGCGCGGCTCCTGACCGAGACGCGCGAATTGTTGGAGCAGCAGACCGCAACCGCCGAGGTCTTGCAGGTCATCAATTCCTCGCCCGGCGATCTCGCCCCCGTGTTCGAGGCGATGATCCAGCGCACCTTGCACCTCTCTGACGCGAACGGCGCTTCATTGGCGATCTTTGACGGCGAACGCTTTGATACTGTCGTTAGCTGCGGCCATCCCGAGTTCGACACGTGGATCCGTCAATTCGGTCCCATCCAACCTGGACCCGGCTCGACGATGGCTCGAATGCTGAATGGAGAGCATGTTGCCCAGGTTGTCGATATCACCTCTGATGCGGATGTCGCAGCGACCAACCCGGTACGTCGAGCACTGATCGAGATCGGTGGATTTCATACGTTGCTCGGTGTTGACTTGCACAAAGACGACCGCCTCCTGGGTTGCCTCCATGTCTACCGCCAGGAGGTGCGGCCGTTCACCGAGAAACAGATCGCGCTGCTGCAGAATTTCGCGGCGCAGGCGGTAATCGCGATGGAGAACGCGCGCCTTTTCGGCGAGTTGCGCCAACGGACTGCCGATCTGCAAGAGTCGCTCGAGCACCAGACGGCGACAAGCGAGGTCCTCAAGGTCATCAGCCGCTCGGGTGCCGAGCTCGAACCGGTACTCGATACCTTAGTCGAGACGGCGGCGCGTATTTGCCGGGCCGAATCCGGGTTCATCTTCCGGCTGCGCGACGGCCTCTGTCATATGGTTGCTTCGTTCGGCATTCCGGTCGACTACAAGGAGTTCCAGGCGCGCAATCCGATCGCGCCGGGCTCGGGCACATTGGCCGGTCGGGTGGCCCTCGAGCGGCGCGCGGTGTACATCGAGGATGCGGCGACCGACCCCGAATACACCCGGCTCGAAGCGGTGCAGCTCGGCCGCCAGCGCACAATGCTCGGGGTGCCGCTGATCCGCGAGGATGCGCTGATCGGTGTCATCACTCTTGCCCGCTCGAACGTCGAGCGGTTCACTGAAAAGCAGATCGCACTGGTCACCACCTTCGCTGACCAGGCGGTGATCGCGATCGAGAACGCCCGACTGCTCAACGACCTGCAGGGGCGCACGCGCGATCTGCAGGAGTCGCTGGAATACCAGACCGCGACTAGCGACGTGCTCAAGGCGATTAGTAGATCGGGCGATGAACTCCAGCCGGTGCTCCAGACCTTGGTCGAGACAGCGGCACGGATTTGCCAAGCCGATAATGCCCTTATCATGCGACTGCAAGACGGCCGCTATCATGTGGCCGCGTCGGTCGGTTTCTCGCCGGAATTTAGGGAGCACCACGCCCGCAGTCCGACTTTACCCGGACGCGGGACAGTAACCGGCCGCGTGGCGATTGAGCGCCGGGTTGTTCACATAGAAGATGCAGCAGTCGACCCTGAATATAGTGCGGTGACATCGCAACAGCTCGGCCAGACGCGGACAATGCTGGGGGTGCCGCTCTTCCGCGGCGAGACGGTCACCGGCGTCATTACTCTTTCGCGGTCTCGCGTCGAGCCTTTTACCGAGAAGCAGATCGCCTTGGTCACGACCTTCGCTGACCAGGCGGTAATTGCGATCGAAAACGCGCGGCTCTTGGGCGAGTTGCGCGATCGCACTGCAGAACTAGGGCGCTCGGTCGAGGAGCTGAAGATGCTGGGCGAGGTCGGGCGGGCGGTCAGCTCGACGCTCGATCTGAGGGCCGTGCTGTCGACGATTCTCACTGCCTCGCTCGGCATGACCTGGGCGACCGCGGGCGCGATCTTTCGCTACATCCGGACAGAGCGCGCCTTCCGCCTGGTCGAGGCGGTGGGGTGGGACGAGGCGCTGTTGGGCTCGGTCGGCGATCTGAGCATCGCCGAGACCGAGACGGTGATGAGCGAGGCGGCGTCGCGGCGCACTCCGATCCAGCTCACCGATCTCGCCGAGCTGCCGAGCACGCCGCTGCGCGACGCGAGCCTCGCCGCCGGCTTGCGCAGCGTGCTGATCGTGCCGCTCGTTGGCCCCGAGCGGATCTTCGGGGCGCTGGTGCTGCAGCGCCGCGAAGCCGGTGAATTCCCCGCCGAGACGGTGCGGCTGATGCAGACCCTCGCGAGCCAGTCGGTATTGGCGATCCAGAACGCCCGCCTGTTCCGCGAGATCGCCGACAAGAGCGAGCAATTGGCGCTGGCGAGCCAGCACAAATCGCAATTCCTCGCCAATATGAGCCACGAGCTGCGCACCCCGCTGAACGCGATCCTCGGCTATGCCGAATTGCTGGTCGACGGCATTTACGGCGTCTTGCCGGAAAAGGCGCAAGGCGTTCTTGAACGCGTGCAAAACAACGGCAAGCACCTGTTGGCATTGATCAACGACGTGCTCGACCTCGCCAAAATCGAAGCGGGCCAGCTGACTCTGACGCTCGAGGATTACAGCCTGCCCGAGGTGGTGCAGTCGGTTGTCACTGCGACCGAGCCGCTCGCTACCGCGAAGGGGCTGAAATTCGCTGCTGCGTTGCAAGACGGCCTGCCGATGGCGCATGGCGACGCCCGCCGCGTTTCTCAGGTGCTGCTGAACCTTGTCGGCAATGCGATAAAATTCACCGACGAAGGCGAAGTCGAGATCCGCGCCGGGGCGGAAAAGGGCCAGTTCGTGCTTACCGTGCGCGACACCGGACCCGGCATCGCCGACGCCGACCAGGAGCGGATCTTCGGCGAGTTCCAGCAGATCGATAACACGAACACGCGCAAGCAAGGCGGCACCGGATTGGGCCTGGCGATCTCGAAGCGCATGGTCGAGATGCAGGGCGGGATGATATCGGTCGAGTTCGGCCCCCGGCCAAGGCTCGACCTTCCGGGTCGTGCTGCCCGTCTATGTCGATGAAGTGATGGAGGCGGCCTGATGGGCAAGCGCATCCTGGTCATCGAAGATACCGAGGACAACCGCCAGATCATCCGCGACCTTTTGACCAGCTTCGATTACGAGCTGATCGAGGCGGTAGACGGCGCCGAGGGGGTGGCTATGGCGCAGAGCCAACACCCCGATCTGATCTTGATGGACATCCAGCTTCCGCAGATGGACGGCTACGAGGCGACGCGCCGGATCCGCGCCATACCGGAACTCGCGCAGGTCCCGATTATCGCCGTCACCTCGTATGCGCTCTCCGGCGACGAGGCGAAGACGCGAGAGGCGGGCTGCGACGGGTATGTCGCCAAGCCGTTCAGCCCGCGCCAGCTGCTCGCCAAAGTCCGCGAATTCCTCCCGGGGTAAAAGAACACTTCACCGCAAAGGACGCAAAGGATGCGCGGAGGACGCGGAGGGTGACCGAAGAAGAAATCGGGCATGCGATCATCGGCGCAGCGATCAAGGTTCATTCGGTCGTTGGGCCCGGGCTGCTCGAAAGCGCCTATGAAACCTGTCTGCTCTACGAGCTGGAAAAGCATCACCTGCCGGTGCGAAGGCAGGTGATGATTCCCATTCACTACGAAGATTTGACCATCGATAACGGATACCGAGTCGATCTTCTCGTTGGTGAGTGTGTCGTGGTCGAGCTGAAGGCAGTCGAGGCGATCCTGCCGGTTCATCGTGGACAGCTTCTGAGTTATCTCCGCCTCGGCGGTTTCCGGCTCGGTTACCTGTTGAATTTCCATGTGACGAGGATGCGCGACGGCATCGTCAGGATGGTCAATGGGATCTGATCCTTCGCGTTCTTCGCGCATCCTTGGCGCCCTTTGCGGTGAAGCGTAAGTTTGGGGGGGACGATGCGCGACCCGCCGCTGATCCTTGTCGTCGACGATGTT
>CAVOTD010000044.1:0-26011 GCA_963698995.1 uncultured Alphaproteobacteria bacterium
ACGGCCCAGCAAAGCAAATCGCTCTCGCGCCTGCGCGAGACCGGCAGCATCGATCGCGTCCAATTCGCGATCGCCGCTGTGGATCTTGCGCGTGTTGGCGCGGATCGAGGTCCCGATCTGGCCGGGCATGACGACCGAGCATTTGATGTGCGGCGCGTTGATCCGCAGATCGGTGATCAGCGCCTCGGTGAACCCCTTGACCGCGAATTTCGCGGCCGAATAGGCGGTATGCGGGATGCGTGGCCCGACCGAGGCCCAAAAGCCGTTGATGCTGCTGGTGTTGACGATGTGGCCCTCCTCGGCGTTTTGCAGCATCGGCAGAAACGCGCGGGTGCAGTTATAGACGCCGCCCCAGCAGATGTTGAACGTGCGCTCCCATTCGTCGCGGCTGTTGGTAACCATGCTGCCGCCGCCGCTGATACCGGCGTTGTTGAACAACAAGTGGATCTTGTCGGTCTGGTGACGGTCGGCAACCTCGTCGCGAAACCGCTCGACCTGCGTCCGGTCGGCGACATCGACGATGTGCGTCGTGACGCGCAGCCCCTGCGGCAATCCCGCCGCCTCGCACAGCCTTTGCGTTTCCGCCAGGCCGGTCGGCGAGACGTCGCACATCGCGACATTGCAGGCTTCCGCCACCAACTGGCGGACCAGCTCGCGGCCCATGCCGCTGCCGCCGCCGGTGACTACCGCGGTCCTCCCAGCGAATTCGGTCATGTGTACCTCCCCTTGCTTTCCGGGGGCGATCCAGATACGGCCCTTCGCCTACCTCTCCGCCGGTGGGGAAGCGCAGCGTGGGGGCAATGTCAGGTAGGCAAGCGCCAGCCAACCTCGCGCGCGAGCTGCTCGAAGAAATCGACATCGTAGGCGCGCTCGGGCGACCGGCGGACCAGTTCATCGATCTTATGGGCGTCTGGCCCGACCAGAATGCGCCATTGGTCGGCCTTGACTTCGTTGAGGATGATCGTCGCCGCTTCGGCGGCGCTGGTCGGCGCCTCCTCGCGGAAGCGGCGCTCGCGCTCGGCGACCCGCTGCCGGATGTCGTCGTCCGACATGGTCGAGGCGTCTCTGCCCATCGAGGCAAAGCGCGCCCGCGCCTGCGCCAGCTGCGTCGCGTCCATCGCATCCGCCTGATTGCCGCTCTGCACCTTGCGGGTGTTGAGCGGGATCGAGGTCCCGATATGGCCGGGCATGACGACCGAGCATTTGATGTGCGGCGCGTTGATCCGCAGATCGGTGATCAGCGCCTCGGTGAAACCCTTTACGGCAAATTTCGCCGCGGCATAGGCCGTCTGCGGCAGGTGCGGCCCGATCGAGGCCCAGAAGCCGTTGACGCTGCTGGTGTTGACAATGTGGCCCTCCTCGGCCTTCAGCAGCAGCGGCAGGAAAGCGCGCGTACCGTTGTAGACACTGCCCCAGCAGACGTTGAAGGTCCGCTCCCATTCCTCGCAGCTGTTGACGATCAGGCTGCTGCCGCCGCCGATACCGGCATTGTTGAACAGCAGATGGATCCTGTCGGTGGCGTGACGGTCGGCGACCTCGGCGCGGAAGCGCTCCATCTGCGCGAAGTCGGACACGTCGGCGATATGCGTCGTGACGCGCAGGCCCTGCGGCAACCCCGCCGCCTCGCACAGCCGCACGGTTTCCGCCATCCCCTCGGCAGCAAGATCGCACATCGAGACATTGCAGGCCTCGGCAACCAGCTGGCGCACCAGCTCCCGCCCCATCCCCGAGCCGCCGCCGGTGACAACCGCGATCCTGCCCGCGAACTCCTTCATGTGTGCTCCCTCCCTGGGTATCGGGCACGCGCTGTTCGAACGCACAGCCTGCGCCGAGGGATCCGGCCAGCTGCTGAGCGGCTCTGACTACGCGGTGCCACGCGCCGATGACTGCCGCCGGCCGACGTGACGCTCGCCGACCAACCGACGACGGTCAACCCCTCGACGTCAAGGGCGCGGGCCAAGCCGGCTGCATCGCCGCGCCGCCGACCATAATCAAGGCGATCCTCGATGCCCTCGCATCGCTCGGCATCGACCACATCGACATGCCAGCCACCCCCGAGCGGGTGTGGCGCCCGTGCGGCGCGCCGTCGCCGGCGCGCGGACGATCAGATCTGCTCGGGCCGGTCGCCGTAGGGGTGGGTGATTATTTCCATCACGTGACCGTTGGGGTCGTCGAAATAGACGCCGCGACCACCGTGCAGGTGATTGATCTCGCCGGGCTTGGCGCGCCGCGGATCGGCGTAATACCGGACGGCCTGAGCGCGGATGCGGGCGAACGCCGCGTCGAACTCGGCGTCGCTGACAAGGAAGGCGTAATGCCCCGGCCGGAACTCTTCGCGCGTATCGAAATCGAGGGTCACGCCGTTCGCTGTCTTGACCGGGACGAAATGGCCCCATTCCGGCCCCGCCTCGAGATTGAGGATACATGCCGGTTGTCGTGCATCCAGACTATCGAGGGGCCGATATTGCGTTCGGTCACCGCGGTTACCGGGCGCGCATCGTCGATCCGGTCGAGCGGCGCAACCCAGAGATTGAGCACGCCGTCGACCGGCGCGCGGAAGGCAATCCGCGTGCCGTCCGGACTGATCCGAACGAGGCTTCGTTCGGGATCTGCGAAAATCAGGCGGCGGCGAAGCAGGCCGGCGCTCGCTTCTTGGTTGGGCATGATCTGGATCCTCGAGTGAAACGGCAGGATTGCTCGGCGACGGCCAAACGCGGGCATGGCCGAAATGGTGGTTTTTGTGGGTGAGTTTCGGTCACTCTCCTATGGGACCGGCGTCATTGTCCCGCAGATCTTCGTCGATGCGGTTGCCCGGCGCCGCGCCGAGGCCCCCAAAGAGGGCGCTGGGCACCCATGCGCCGAGCCTCATGCCAAACTCGCTCGTCAGGCATATGCCAAGCACCAATCCGGCGCCTTGAGCCAGCACTCCTCATCCGGCAGATCGCCATGCCGACAAAGACGCGTGACGCGCTCCCAGCCGCCCTTCTCGAACGCCGCCTCCAGCGCCCGCTCGAACTCGGCGCCTCGAGCGCCTTCACATGGAAAGATCGCGACCGCCGAAATCCATTTCGCGAGGAATTCGTTGTCGCGGCGCTCGATGCGGAATACCGCACCGCGCCGCTGGATCGGTATGTTTTCGGGGTTTTCTCCGAAACCTTTGTCCGAGGTCAGCGGCAGAATCAGGCGGCCGCCATCGTTGAGCCGGTCGAGCCAGATGTCGGCCGGCCGGGTCGCGCCGGCATTCACGTAAATCACATCGGCCGGATCGAACTCGATCTGCGCGCCGTCGCCTTGCAAGGCACGCACATTCGGCTGCCCGGCGAAATTCGCCGCGAGGCGCTCGGCGAGGCCGGCATCGAATTCGAGCGCCGTGACCCGGCCGCTCTCGCCCACCATGTGCGCCAGGATCGCCGTGTAGTAGCCGACCCCGGCGCCGATGTGCACGACGTGCTCGCCCGGCCGCGGCGCCGCCGCCGCAATCAGCATCGCGTGCAGCCACGGCTGGCCGTTGTTCAAGCCGCGCTCCGGAATGATGCCGACCAGCGCGTCCTGATATAGATAGACTGGATCGTCGCTCGGCGTCGGTACATAACGGCGCGGCCAGCGCAGCATCGGCCAGGGCCCCGACCCGAGGAAATGTTCGCGGCGCACCGCGGCGAACGCCGCCTCGACGCGCGCATCATCGACGTCGGCGTTCGCCAGCACATGCTTGGCATAGGCGCGCCGGACGATCGCCAATTCTTCGTATTCCATTCTGTTGGGGAACCGGGCCGTGTGCGGTGCGACTTGCTCGGAGGTTGGCGTCATCATGCCCTCGTTTGTCGCGCAATGCGCGCGGCGCGGAGAGACGCGGACATGACCTAAATTTTTATTTTTTTGTTCACCGCTGTCCGCGTCCATGTTCCAGAGGCGCATGGCATCCGGGAGGAGCGATGACCGGCACGTCACAGCAGTTTAGGGAATGGGGCCGACATGGCGTGCCCCCGCAGCGGGACGTGGGAGCGGCGCTGGCCGCGCTGTCGGAGGAAGATCTGCTGCGCCTGCACGCGATCGCCCGGCTGCGGGCTCGCTCCCTTCCCGACAGTATGTCGTGGTCCGACCTATTGCACGAGGCGGTGCTGCGTGCGCTGACGGGCGCGCGGCCGTGGCCGCCGGGCGTGCCGTTGCTCGCCTTTCTCGCGGGCGTCATGCGCAGCCTCTGCGACGAGCACTGGCGCCGCCACCGCCGACAGGATCGTCTGCCTGCTCTGCACGATAGTGGCGGGGCTGACGACCCGGAACGGACCTGCGCGTCGTCATCGACGCAGGCGGCATGCACGAGCGTCGCCTCCCCCGACCGCGACGCCTGCTCGACACCCTCGACTAACCAACGGCGCTGCCGAACGTGAATAAGCTGCCCGGCCTCAGGCAATTGGGAAGGTGCTGTCAACAACCCCGCCCAGCGAAATTGGTTCGTTATCCAATGTCAGATGACCGTCGCGCCGATGCAATGATGTTCTCAAGCGTCGCGCGGTGTCCTTTCAACGGGCACGGTAGTCCTCGAACGGCGAGGCCGCAACCGCACTCACGTCGTCCGCTAAGAGAAAATGATCAAATTGCGGAGATCTCCGCCGCGTCATCGGCCTATGTCGATCGGGCCGCGGTGGCAGACAAGGCAATCAAATAGATCGTTGGCAGAGATGACGTGCCGGGGGATGACCTCTCAACGGAACGTGACGGCCATTGCCAAAATAGTGACCCATCCGCCACGCGGAAGCAGCTCCTGCTCGGTTTAACCAAGATCAAGCTTTACGGGCTGGGTGCACCCTAACACATCGGCTCACGCAAACATCTCGAAGTCATGGCGACTGATGATTTGTCTGTCGATGTCGCAACTGTGCAATTGAGTAAAGCACCGCCCCGATTGGCTCAATTGGATGTCATTTGCGCTCTCTATGAGTTTGACCCAATCGCTTTGATGCCGCACAATGACGGTGCCACCTATGCGATGCCACGCGATTTCAATCATGTGCCTGTGTTATAAGACCGCGCAGCGCTGTCTCTGAGCACGGACCTTTACAGGTGCGCGCCCCGAGCAACACCGCGACGCCGCGGCCGGTATCGTGATCGCCACTGAACGGAAAATGCTCTCGCTGCTCCCGACCGTCGAGATGAAGTGAATTGACCGACGCCGGCTCACAATGGTTGGCACTCGACGGGTGAGGCGACGCCCTCTACTATGTCGCCGATGCCCAATGCGCTGGCGACATTTTGGTCGGAATGGCGGTCTCTCTTTGAGGGCGTCGCCTGGGGGGTTGCAATCGCGGTGACCATCGTCCTGATCGGTCTCTCATTCGAGCCGAACGCCAAGGAACGGCAGCTCTGCGGTGAGGCGGTCAACACGGTGCTGACGACAAAAGACCCCCTCGAATTGGAGCGCGCCAAATTCCTTGTCGAGCAATCGCGGGGCTGCCGCATTCGGTCTTAATGCGACGACTCACAATGGCAAAGCCCCGACCTTGACCGCGTGCGACTCTTGCGACGTCGAGCAGATCGCGCGCGTGGTCGACACACGCTTGCATCGCGGCAAGGGTCTTGTCTGTAAGAGTTGCCGAAACTGCCTCGTTCACAGATCATACTCCGGCCAAACGGCTCGCAAGGCGGTGAGTGACTTAGGGTCGCTGCAAAACTCGCAATCCGGCTCGCAGCCCCGCAACGAGCGAACGCGGGAATGCGGCGGGGTCCAAGGGCTGAGACAGAGATAGTTGCTGGTAACAGCGATCTCCTGCTCGGCCTCGAACCGCGCCAGTTCCAGCGCCAGTAGCGCTCCGGCCAGATTGGAGACGAACGCGAAAGGCGCGAGGACCTGGGCCCCGGTCGGGCTGAGCAGCGCCTGTTCCCCGCAAAGCTGCTTATAGAGGCTGTCGAAAGCGATGCCGACCAGCGCGGACGCCGTCAATTGCGGATGGCTTGCGACGATCTTCGCCGCGACACGCCCGTCGATCAGCCCTCCTGGGAGAACGTCGGCAAGATCGATGCCCAGCCCGCTCGCTATGTCGCGGGTCCGCGCGAGTTCGTCGGGAATGTGTTTGTAGATGCAGGCCAGGCACGCCTCGGTGGTGGGCTGGCGGTGTGAATGGACGATGATCTTTCACACGTCTTGACGCGCATCGCTACTCGACGGTCGTGCAGCGCGATGGCGTTCAGCTTCGCGTGCCCGGTTATGCTTTCATGCGCGCATTGCCTCACGACTTGGCCCATTTCGTCGTCGAGGACAAATTGAGACTGAACCGGGGATTTTGGGGTAGCGTGGCGGACGGAGCCGAGTTTCGTGGGATGGAGTGGATCGATGGACGGCGAAAGCCCCATGCGATTGAGAAGGCGAAGGGTACAAGTAAAGAGAATGCGGACTACCTCAGCGAAGCCGAGAAGTTAGTCGCGTGTTTCGAGAGGATCGTGGACGGTAATCTGGATCGAGTTCCACAACGGGCCGAGGCCGAACTGCGACAAGCTTTGGCGACTGTCTGGCACCGGTCGAAAGCGATCAGCCCATCGGATGTCGCAAACGTATGTGCCGCATGGCGAGCCATGCAGGCACGTTGGGATGAGCTTCCAGTCGGGCAGGCCCTTCGTCTTGAGTGGCTCCTTTGCCCGCTCTCGTGACAAACATCAGCGTCGATGACAGCTAAACGCGTGATGTATGAAACCAGAACCGAGAACGGTGGACTTGCTTCGGAGCCTGAAAGAACAGTTGCTCGGACCGGAGAACGAAGCTCAGCAGCGAAACTGAGCGATCTGCTCGGAGAGGACTTCGTGGAGTTCGGAAGTTCAGGTCGTGTTTTCGACAAGTCTGAGATTATTGCATCGCGACGGCAGGAGTATCGAGGCGAATCAGTTGAAGGCTCTATTACAGATTTCTCGGTGCGATGGCTTGCCCCTAATACGGTTCTCGCTACTTACCGACTTGTGGTTCGGCACGGTGGGCAAGGATGAACGCCACCCACTGCGAAGTTCGATTTGGAATCGAACCATGGCAAGTGGCAGATGATTTTTCACCAGGGGCACGCCGGCAGAGCGCGATAGATGCTTTGGTGAGTTCGATTACGGCGAGCATCAGCGTATAGTCGACGGTTGGGAGGGAGTTTGCGATGATGCGACGTTTCCTGTTCGTCGTGCTGGTGGAGCGGCACCGTGTCGCCGCTCATACCTCGTCCTGGCCACCGGGCTGCTGCGATGCCCGGTTTGTCGGCTTGACCTAACTGCTGCGGCAGGCGCACTCGCCTGCCCGAATCGCCACAGCTTCGATCTGGCCCGCGAGGGCTACGTCAATCTCCTGCGCGGCAGGAGCACGCCAACCGGCTGCGGGTGGCGACAGCCCGGAGCAGTTGCGGCATCGGACAGCATTCCTCGACGCAGGCTATTTCGATGCGATCGCGTCGACGATCGCGGAGCACGTTCAGCAGAGCGATGCCAAGCCGATATTCGGGCAGTGGCGCATCCTGGATGCCGGTTCTGGCACGGGGCACCACCTTGCAAGGATAAGCGAGGCCCTCCCGCCACCCGTCGCCGGTCTCGGCCTCGATATTTCCAGAGATGCGGCACGACAAGCTGCGCGGCGGTGGCCGATGTTCGGATTTGCCATCGCCGATTTGTGGACCGAATGGCCGGTGCATGACGCCGCCGTCGATCTCGTAATCAGCATCTTTGCGCCGAAGAACTTTCCCGAGGCGGCACGGGTGCTGCGTCCCGGAGGTTGGCTCGCGGTGTCGTATCCGGGCACGGATCATATGGCCGAGCTTCGGGACCACTTCGGGCTGATGCGGCAGCACGCGTCTGCTGCCCAACGCTACAGCGAGGCCGCAGGGCGTTTGATCGGACCACCTACCCTTCACCGGCTCCGCAGGCGGACGGTTCTCGACAGTGCCGCAGTCCGCAGCGCAATCCTCATGGGTCCGAATGCCCGGCACATCGCGGCTTCGGCGTTTGACGCCGAGCTTGGGCCTCTCGCGGTGACGTTCGATATCATCGTGTTGTTCGCTCGCAAAAAGTGGGAGAATCCAACCTTGAGCATTCCCGCAGGAGGCGCTCGATGAGCGGAAACATCCCGTCTGCCGAACTTGAAGATGGCTGGCCGGTCGCCGCGCCTGAGCAGGCGGGAATGGATTTAACCATTCTCAGCGGGATCGGCCCCCGGTTCGCAGGGTGGCCAGAGGCGTCCGCCCACGCTGTTGTCGTCGCCCGCCACGGCACGCTGATTTATGAGCAGTATTTTTCCGGCGAGGATTGGCGTTGGGCGGACCCCTCGGAACCCTCGTCTTCGATGCGACAGTCAAGCACGACCTGAAATCAATCACCAAGAGCGTGACATCGCTGCTCGTCGGAATCGGTGTGGACCGTGGCTGGATCGCTGACATCAACACGCCGGTTTTCACCTATTTCCCCGACCATAGCGATACGCAGTCGCCGGAAAAGGACCGAATAACTCTGGAACATTTGCTAACCATGTCGGCGGGTCTGGCCTGGAACGAAAGTTTGCCGTGGAGCGACCCGGCAAATAACGAGCGGCAGATGGATGATACCGTCGATCCGTATCGCTATGCATTGGAACGGCCCGTGGTGACGCAGCCCGGTCGAGTCTACAACTACTGCGGTGCCGCGCCGATACTCCTTCAGGGCGTTCTCCAAAGGACATCGGGTAAGCCGCTCGATGAGCTTGCGCGGGAAGCTTTGCTCGAACCGCTCAGCATTACCGACGTGGAGTGGACAAGGTTTCCTAGCGGCGATGTCAGAGGGCATGGCGGACTCCGGCTGCGCCCCCGCGATCTGGCGAAGCTCGGCCAACTGGTGCTCGATCGGGGAATGTGGCAGGGCAAGCAGATCATCTTGGCTGACTGGATAGCAGAAGTCCACCAGTCCGCAGATCAATGGAGAAAGCATCTTCTTCTACGGCTACCTATGGTGGCTGGGGCGCTTTCTGGTCGAGCGCCGGGAAATCCGCTGGATTGCCGGTTTCGGTAATGGTGGGCAGCGTGTCTATGTCGTGCCTGACCTGGACCTTGTTGTCGCTGTGAATGCCGGTGCATATGGCGCGCCGCAGATCGTCGGGGAAATTGTGATGAAGCGGTACGTGCTCCCTGCCATTCGCTAATAGCCATCCGATGTCACGGTTTTCGCTAGCATCGGCATCGCTTTCAAGGGCCTTGCGGCAGGCAGGCTTCGCTACAGATCCCGGTGGGGGTGGCCCCATCGATCTTCGTAGACGACATCGGTGAGCGCAATACGGCGGACTGGCCCAAACCGACCCATCGGGTAGCCGATCGGCAGCAGGGCATAGGAGTGGACGCCGGGCGGCAAGCCGAGTGCGGCCTCCGCTTCCTTCTCGAACTGCAAGTACAGCGTCGTCAGGGTCGCGCCGAGGCCGAGCGCTCTCGCCGCGAGCAGCATATTTTGAACAGCAGGGTAGATAGACGATCCGGACGTGCGGGTTGGCGTTCCTCCTTCAAGGGGCTGTGCGGGCAAACACCATAGTTCACCGGAAAACCTCGACATCTGACGGAGAATAGCACCGTCGCCCCCACGAGGTCAGGAGTTCACGACCGGGTTGGTCGCTGCCGCGCTCGCGATCCGGTCATGTGGTGCCTGACGAGGACGTACATGCGGGTCGCCGATCAGATCGGCGGCAACAGCACGCTCCTCGCCGATGCCGACGAGTCGTCTCTATTCCGGCTCCTTCGGTTCACGATCCCGCCTACGCCTCTTAATTATTTCCATTTCTTCTGCTGATAGTGGACCAACGTCCTCGTCTATCTCCAGTGGGACCGTTTCTCTGCCCTCATCCTCGTCCTGTTCCAATTCTCTCCGACGCCCGCTTTCTCGACTGTTAGAGTTTGCATGAACCCCTTTGGGTGCCTGCAATAACAAGGTTGGGGTGGGCTGCAAAAGCGCCTGAGGCTGAAACTGTGATGCTTCTGTCAGTTCAGGCGGCCCCTCCGTGTTTCTGAGAACGCTACATGCGACGAACAATTGGCCGATCTCGACCATATCGGCGGCGATCACGACGCACTTTCTGCTGAGCGCCGTTCTCGTGGTGTATTTGCCGGAAGCCTATCGCCGCTTTGGTCTGGTGAGGATCACGCAGGTCGGCATTGCCTTTGCCGCCGTGGGCATCGTCGCATGGGCGAGTGCGTGGGAACCGTGGCAGTTATTCCCGGCAGCCCTGCTAAGCGGCATAGGTTGGGCCGCTAAAAGCGGGGCGGCAATCAATGCGATGGTCACGCCCTGTTCGACAAGGACCGACCAAAGGCGCTGAGCTTCGCCTTCAACGGGGCCAGCATCGGTGGGCTTGGCTTCACCCCATTGTGGGTCGCTCTGATAGGAGAATTCGGATTCGCCGCCGCAGCGATGATGGTCGCGATTGCGATGGGCACAGTGCTCTTGCCTGTGAGCGAGCGGTTCCTGAGACCGCAACCGACCGGCAACACCGCCGCAACGGTCCGTGCCACCCCGATGTTGGACCGACGTGTGCTGTTGCGCCAACGTCGCTTTTTCACAATATCGGCGGCGTTTGCCCTTGGGTTGTTCGCCCAGATCGGGCTGTTTGCCCACCTGATAACCCGAACTCGCGCCGGTATTCGGATCGGAGGGCGCGGCCTGGGCGGTTAGCCTAACAACGATCTGCGCCGTCGTCGGTCGCACAATTTTCGGCTGGCTGATTGGCGAGAACAATCGGCGAGTTGCTGCTGCCGGCAATTTCGTTATGCAAGCTTGCGGCACCGCGCTGCTGACGTTTTCAAGTGATTTTCCGCTACTCCTTGGCGGTTGCGTCTTATTCGGGCTAGGGGTCGGCAATCTTGTCTCCCTACCTCCGCTGATTATCCAAAGGGAGTTCGCCGCTGCCGATGTCGGACGTGCGGTAGCCCTGACTGTCGCGATCAATCAGGCGGTATTTGCTTTCGCGCCCGCAGTGCTCGGCGTGCTGCGAGACATCGAGGGCGACTACCGGCTTGCTTTCGCGGTTGCCGCCGTTATCCAACTTGCGGCTGCGATGATCGTGATTTCTTACCGAGCGAAGTCGAACGTTACTGCACAAAGCGATGGGCGTTGATGAGGCGGGGCTGCGCACCCTGACCGGAACAATATCGCCGGCCGGTGGTGGGCGGTCGAGGCCGAGGGGATCAGGTTGCTATTCGACGAGACTGGTGCGGCTGCCGGTATCGCTTGTCAGGATGCGCGGATCGATTTATCGCCAGATGGTTGACATCCCTCTCGGCCAGGAGTAGCACTTGGATATGGCCGAGTCGCTCCTGCACACCCGTTCCCGACGCCGTAGCTGCGGCGGGTTTCGGCGTGCAGTAGGGTCGGCACGCTGGCGCGGGTCAGATTTGATCGATACGTAGCCAGCATCTTGCTCCCGAAAAGCCCCAGAAACCCGCCGTAGGCTACGGCGGGTTTTTTAATTCCAGTCCAGCCAGAGCCGAGATCAGTCGATGGAAGGAGAAGCACGATGCCGAGCAACAAGCGTAGCGTCTTCATCGACGGCGAGGCCGGAGCCACCGGGGTTGCTATCCGCACGCTGCTGGAACAGCGCCCGGACGTGCTGATCAAGAGCCTGCCCTCCCATCTCCGCAAGGACCGCTCGACCCGGCGTGACACGATGGCCGAGGTTGATGTGGTGGTGCTGTGCCTACCCGACGATGCGGCGCGAGAGGCCACAGCGATGGCCGACGAACTCGGTTCCGGCGGGCCAAAGGTGCTGGACGCCAGCACTGCGCACCGGGTCGATCCCGACTGGACCTACGGCTTTCCCGAGATGGAGGAAAGCCAAGCCGAGCGCATCGGCTCAGCCCGGAAGGTCTCGAACCCCGGCTGCTATCCAACCGGCGCAATCTGCCTCTTGCGCCCACTGATAATGGCCGGGCTGATCCCACCCGACTACCCCGTCACGATCAATGCGGTCAGCGGTTATTCAGGCGGTGGGCATCAGTTAATTGACGCGCATGAACGCGACGGTGGCCCGGCTTTCGAGCTTTACGCGCTCGGCCTCGAACATAAGCACATACCCGAGACGCAGCTTTACTCCGGGCTGACGCGGCGACCCATCTTCGTGCCGTCAGTCGGGCATTTCCGGCAAGGGATGATCGTCTCGGTGCCGCTGCATCTCGATACATTGCCCGGAAAGCCGAGTGGCGGCGATCTCCACGCCGCCTTAGCCGACGCGTATTGCGGTTGCGAGTATGTTCGGGTCGTCAACCCATCGGCTGGCGACAAGCTCGACGCACAGGCGCTCAACGGCACAAACCGGCTTGAACTCTACGTCCATGCCAACGACAAGCAGCGGCAGGCGGTCCTTGTGGCGCGGTTCGACAATCTCGGCAAGGGTGCCTCGGGCGCGGCGGTGCAGAACCTTGAACTGATGCTCGGCCTCGACCGCGCATGATCGCAATAGTCCGTTCTCTTGATGGAAGGAGTTCGCCGTGGTCGCTTTTTTGGCCGTATCGGTGGTGGTGGACCATCACCATCCAGCGGTGCGCGAGTTCTCAGCGAGCGTTCGTCGGAGCACTGAGATCGAAACGGTGCGCGGCGCTTATGAGGCGGTGCGCGACGGCTTTCCACACTCCTACGACATCGGCGCACAGGAGGTCAGCGTTTCAGCGTCCGACGTGCTTCGAAATGGGCACGGCATCTGTTTTGCCAAGGCGCATCTGCTCGCAGCGGTGTTACGTTCCTGCGAAGTTCCGGTGGGTTTCTGCTATCAGAGATTGCTTCTCGATGATGCCGATCCGGGAAGAACATGCCTTCACGGGTTCAACGCTGTTTGGCTGAGCGAGGTCGGGCGGTGGGTGCGGCTCGACGCGCGGGGAAACAAGAGCGGCATCAGAGCCGAGTTTGATCTCTCTTGCGAGCGTCTCGCCTATGCAGTGCGCCCGGCATTAGGCGAATCCGATTACCACGAGATATATGCGGAACCTGTCCCTTGCGTCGTCCAGTATTTGGCAAGAAGTCGCTCGATTGCCGAACTGAATGCTGACCCGCTGCCCGACCTGATCTGACAGGATGCCCGATAGACCTATCGGGCACGGGATCGATAGATGCAGCGACTCCTTTCCATCATGATAGTTCGATCATGATCGAACTGTTCGCCTGCCGTGTGGGACCAGATCGGGTGTTATATAGGGCAAATGATTACAGGCCATCTCATTGCCGAGGTAGCGGCGCTGGTCGGGGAGCCTGCGAGAGCAACGATGCTCTCCGCGCTTCTCGATGGCCGCGCCCTCACCGCCAGCGAGCTTGCCTTTGCGGCCCGGATTACGCCTCAGACCGCAAGCACGCATCTCGCCAAGCTAACTAAGGCGGGCTTGTTGTCCGTGATCCGGGACGGACGACATCGGTATTTCCGGCTTACCTCGCCGCAAGTCGTAGAGATGATCGAGGGTATCGTCGCCGTTGCGCTCGAAAACAGGCCGCGATACCGCCCCGTCTCGCGTCAAGAACGCGAGCTTAACGCGGCCCGTATCTGCTACGACCACCTTGCCGGTCGCCTCAGCGTCGATCTGACCGACTTTCTCACCGCGCATGAATACGTTGTGCTCGGCGAAGAAGCCGCTGAACTCACGCCAGAAGGGAAACGCTTTCTCGCCGAGTTCGGAATCGACCTTTCCCCGCTGAATTCGACCGGTCGCGAATTCTGCCGACCGTGCCTCGATTGGACGGAACGGCGACCACACATTGCGGGCACGGTCGGAGCCGCGTTGACCAAACGTTGCTTTGATCTCGGTTGGATCGAGCGGATGAAGCACAGCAGCGCCGTGATCGTGACCTCACCGGGACAGCGCGGATTTTTAGAGACCTTTGGGATCGGCGTGCCCGACGAAAACGAACGCCGCACCGATGGCTGGTAAAGAAAGCGGGGCCGAGGATCGAAGATGGTTGCGAGCGACAGCTTTGCCGAATTCTTGCGCGAGCAACTCGACCCGGTTGGCCGCGTCACAATGCGTCGTATGTTCGGTAAGACCGGCGTGTTTTGTGACGGGCTGATGCTCGGGATGGTGACCGAGAATACGCTCTACTTCCGGGTTGATGATCACAATCGCACGATCTTCAAGGAAGCCGCGTCCTCACCGCCGCTCAACTATAGGAAGAAGGGAGAAATCATTGATCTCTCCTTTTGGCGCGTGCCGGAGCGTCTGTTCGACGAACCTGATGAACTTGTCACATGGGCACAAGCCGCGCTCGCGGCTGCGCGTCGCGTCGCTGCGAAGCGGACCGCGCCAAGGCAAAAATCAAAAATCAAAGCCTCAGCCGAGGAGCAAACGTGATGAAGTTCGGCATTCACAACGCGTCCTGGCTCGATGCTCCCGACCCTGCTGACGCCTTCGAGGCGGTGAAGGCGAAGGCGCGGTGGGCAGAAGATCACGGGTTCGTCTGGTTCTCGGTCATGGATCACATGATCCAAATCCCCAACGTGGGCGCACCCGACGAGCCGCTCCTGGAAGGCTGGACCGTCGTGGCGGGATTGGCTGCCGTCACGACCCGCATCCGTCTCGCCACCCTTTGCACGGCGGTCAGCTATCGCAATCCCTCGCATCTCGCCAAGATCGCAACGACCGTCGATCTGATGAGCCGGGGACGGCTGACGCTCGGTATCGGAGCCGGATTTTTCGAGGATGAATACCGCCAATACGGTTGGGAGTTCCCGGAGCGCCCGGCGGTCCGCATCCGCCAAATGGAGGAAGCGGTCCGGCTCATTCTCAAGATGTGGGCCGAGAGGCGGACGACCTTCCACGGTCAATATTTCCACGTGGAAGATGCGATCCTCGAACCGAAGCCGGTGCAGAAGCCGCATCCGCCGGTGATGATCGCTGGCGGCGGCGAACAGATGACCTTACGTGCGGTCGCCCGTCTGGCCGACGCCTGCAATCTCGTCCGCGAGGAACCCGCTGCGGTGAAACACAAATTGGCGGTGCTGCGCAACCATTGCGATGCTGCGGAGCGCGATTACGACACGATTGAAAAGACCTATGTCCAGGCTTGGCTTATCGCCCGCACTGATGCCGAATTGGCGGCGAAGCGCGAGCGGTTGGCAGCACACGGACCGGTGCGTCGCTTTGTCGGCACGGTGTCCGAAGCCACCGACCTGATCGGGCAATACCAGGACACCGGGATTGAGTTGCTGATCCTCGGTGATCGACCGGATGACGCAGAGACCCGTGAACTTTTCGCTTCGGATGTGATGCCTCACTTTGCCTGACGACAGGTTTATCGGGACACCGGCAAGAGTCTTCGACACCGCCTCGACCGGCCTCAAACCCCGCCCGACCCGAAGCGTCAGCTTGTGGGGGCCGCATCCACAACCTCGAAGGAAATATTCTGGTCCGGTTCGCCTCGATAGACAACGAGACTCAGCGTTTCGGTACCGATAAGGGCGCTATGCACCTGTCCTTCCGAGTTCAGGGTGTAGTCGCTGGCGGCGCGGGTGGGCTGGCCCGATTTCGTGCCGCGACCGCCTTGAAGATTGAAGACATGCTCGTCGGAGCGGGCGACCGCGACGATTTTGACGAGCTTTCCCGGCGGCGGCGAAACCTTCGATAGCAAGGCGAGACCGCCACCCTCCTGTCGGCGGTCACTGAGGATCGCGCTCTGGATGATCTCCTTGCCTTCATGGACCGCGACCGGGCCATATTTGGCCGATCCAGGCCTCCATTCCAGTTTCTCAAGATCGACGTGGATCGAAACCATACATCCCTCCATTAGAAACTATTGTGGGTCGAGGTCCAGACGACGCCCGGCCTCGCCAAAGCTGCTCAGAGTTGAGGCCAGATTGGCGGCAGCCCGCGATGGCCGAAAACGAGCTTTGCCTGTAACGCGCCCAACCCCATCGCAGCGCCTTTGGCATCAACGTTCTCGCGGCGCACCCTCTCGTGGAAGATGGCCGGAGTGTCGGTGCGTCTAAGGCCAATATCGGCGAGCAAGCGGTCATCGAGCGCCATCAGTTCGCCGTAGGAGCGACGGCGCTGCCGCCAATCAGCCCAGGCGCTTGCCGCCGTGATGAAGACGGTTAGTAGCGACATGATCTTGTTCCTCGCCAGAATGGATGCGCCATCAATGTTCGGATGCTGTCATCCCGAGAATTCTGGTCCCCCCATTCGCGGAGTCGATACGGCGAAGTGCGATTAGTCGTTGTGCAAAAATGCACAGGGATCCATTGTGCCCACGCGAAGCTCTGAGCGAGACCGGCTTCGATGCTGGATTGGGACGATCTCCGCTTCTTCCTGGCGGTCGCCCGGACGGGCAGCCTATCAGCCGCCGCGCGGGAACTGCGCTGCACCCAGACGACGGTGGGTCGTCGGATCGCTTCCCTTGAAGCTCGCCTTGGGGTGAAGCTGTTGAACCGGACGCCGCGCGGCTACGTCGCTACGCCCGCTGGCGAGAGTATCCGTGAGCACGTTGAGCGCATTAAGGCCGAGGCGGTTGCCATCGAGCGCATCGTGGCAGGCCGAGACGCACGGCTTGAGGGCAAAGTGACCGTGGCATGTATAGAATCGGTCGCCAACAACATCTTGGCTCCGTTATTGCCCGACATCTGCGGGCTCGACGCGACCCGTCTGCTTAAACAGGATGATCTGACCAAGACCATCCCAATCATTGCCGTAACTGCTCTCGCAACGCCAGAGCAGGAAAAGAAAGCTCTGGAGTGCGGATGCGACGCCTATGTCGCTAAACCGATAACCCTCGACAACCTGCTGCGAACAATCGAGCCGTTCTTGTCTTCCTTGCCCTCCGCACTGAGCAACCTACAATAAGCAGGTCTCCGACCTTCAGCGACGGATGTATCGTCGCCAGTGGTCTTGTTGAAGACTCGCGATTCTCAGCGAAGGGATCAATTAGCTTATCCCGGATTTCCTAATCCATTGCAGTCGCCCGCCGCCTAGCAATGGAAAGACGAATCGTCATCGTTGGTGTCTCTGTTCCTCGCTGCCCGAAAAACCTCCGCCTCTGCGACGAGTAGGTTTGACCGTACGCCGAGAAGGTGTTGAAGCGGCGTCCTCGGCTCCAGTTTGCAGGCAGAGCTTTCCACGTCCGACAAGCATGCTAGACCTCGTCGTGGACAGACCGATCATTGACGGCAAGCCCAAGATCGTGCGCAATTAGGGCGAACATTTTCGCGCGTGTTTTAGCGTGCCGCTTCCGAACGCGGGAGACCAGCTTTCGTTCGTGATTCGTTAACCTTATTTCGACCTCCCACAATCTATTGAGGGGTTCCCGAAGGCCCAAGGTCGCTGCCGGGAGACACAATCGTCCTGGTCGCTTGTTCTCTCGCGCGGCACCCGACCGGCTCACATTCAGTGCGATCGCCAAAAGCCTTGCTTTCGTGTCCTGCCCTCGTGAGAACCGCGGCCAACCGTTGCCGACAAATAACGATGATAAACATACGGTTAAATATTGCAGTGCTGGCTCATAATAAGTATCATGCAACTATGCCTAATACCTCTGAAATTCAGGTAGCTGCAAGCGGCGGCAGTGGATCTGTCACCACAGCACTTGCACCGGACGCGCACCTTGCCCTCGGTGCGTGCTGTCTGTGGTGTGGCCGGACGTTCTCGTCGCGTACAACAGGTGGATCGATACAGAAGTTCTGCTGCACCGGGCATAGGCAACAGTTCTGGATCGCGGCGCGCCGCTGGACCATGCGGGCGATCGACGCGGGCCTCCTATCGGTCGATTGCCTAAAGGCGTCTCATACGAGCGTGCACGCTGCCTGAGGGGCATTCCGATCGCAGAGGTACCACTCATAGCTGGGCGATCGCGTCTGAATGCGAAATTATCAGCCGGTCAGGCGTTCAGGGTTGCTTATATGAAGCCGGTCCTCGCGATGCCTATATCGCGAAATCCCGTAGTGGCTCTTTGATACTGAGTTGACTGACCCGGCTTGTAGGCCGGGCGCTTTTTCGGCGAGGGAAATCTCATGGACAAAGGCTCTGCTATGCCAGGATTACCGAGCTACTCAATGTCAAAGCCGCCCGATACGGTAGAGCGCATCCGGCGAGCGGTGCACGCGGACATCCCACGAATTATGGAGATCAGACATGCCGTTGGCGAGAACCGGCTATCTGACCCGAACTCCGTCACCGCCGCAGATTGTGCCGAATTCATGGATCGGTCGGAAATTTGGGTGTGGGTAGAAGAAGGCTTAATTCTGGGTTTCGCAGCCGGCGACCCACGTGATGGGTGGATTTGGGCGCTGTTCGTTGCCCCCGGCCATGAAGGTCGCGGCATCGGTCGGGCGCTCCTTCGGCTTGCCTGCGAAACCATTCGAGATTCTGGCTACAGCATCGCGACCCTGAGCACAGATAAGGGAACGCGCGCTGAGCGGTTCTATCGGGCGCATGGTTGGACTGTGACCGGAAGAAACCAGAAAGGAGAACTCGTCTTTGAGAAACGGCTTTAGACGATGACGTGCTCCCCGAAAAATCAGCCATGAGGAGGTAGAGTCCGGACCAGGGGGGGATGGGCGAATGAAGCGGTCACGGTACACGGAAGAACAGATCATCGGGATCCTGAGGGAGCAGGAGGCCGGGACACCAGTTACGGAGCTGTGCCGCAAGCACGGCATGAGCGATGCGACGTTTTACACGTGGAAGAGCAAGTACGGCGGGCTCGAGGTTAGCGAGGCGAAGCGGCTGCGGGCTTTGGAAGCGGAGAACGCCAAACTGAAGCGGCTGTTGGCAGACGCGATGCTCGACAACGCCGCGTTAAAGGAGCTGCTTGGAAAAAAATGGTGACGCCCGCTGCTGACCGCGAGGCGGTGGCTCATCTGCGAAGTGAGTTCGCGATGAGCGAGCGGCGGGCGTGCCGTGTGGTTGCCGTGGACCGGTCGAGCGTGCGCTACCGGCACCGGCGTGATGACGATCAGCTGCGCGAGCGGTTGAAGGCGCTGGCTGAGGAGCGCCGGCGGTTTGGCTATCGACGACTTTGGGTGCTGCTGCGGCGGGAAGGCCACACTGTCAATCGCAAGCGGGTTTACCGGCTGTACAAGGAAGAGCGGCTGATGGTGCGCCGACGCGGCGGGCGCAGGCGCGCCATTGGGGTTCGCTCGCCGATGCCGCTGCCGCTCGGGCCGAACCAGCGCTGGTCGCTCGACTTCGTGCATGACCAGATGACCGATGGGCGGCGCTTGCGCATCCTGGCGGTAGTCGACGACTACACCCGCGAATGCCTGGCGCTGGTGGCCGACACATCGATCTCGGGCATTCGGGTCGCCCGCGAGCTCGACAAGATCGTCGCCGTGCGCGGTCGGCCCGCACGGCATCGTCTCGGACAATGGCACCGAACTGACCTCGACCGCGATCCTGGTCTGGTCGGATCGGCAAAAGCGTCGCCTGGCACTACATCGCCCCGGGCAAGCCGGTCCAGAACGCCTTTATCGAAAGTTTCAACGGCCGGCTGCGCGACGAGCTGCTGAACGAAATCTTATTCCGCTCACTGCCGCATGCCCGCGTGGCGCTCGATACCTGGCGCAGTGATTACAATACCAAGCGCCCGCATTCGAGCCTCGGTTGGCAGACACCGTTGGCTTTCGCGGCAGCCTGGCAGCGTCGGTGTGCGCAACGGGACAGGACGCTCCCGCGATCTGAGGGCTTCGCGCCCTGTCCCGTTGCGTCGGGCACCGAAAACAAATTCAATCACCCAGAGACTCTGGTTCCCCATGGATGAAAGTCGGGGAGCACGTCAACGACGACGACTCGTACAGATGCGTTACCGCCGTGCCATCCGAGGGGGGGCAACTTCAAACAGAGTCACTGTCCGAAATCTGTAACTCGGTGGGGACGGTCGGCTCGGTCTTGTTTTCAACGCCTGTAGAGACAAAGCTCAGTAGACGGCCATGGGATCATCGGGAGGACCAGTGGCGACTATCAGCCGCGAAAGGCAAGTCATTGTGGTTTTCACAAACGCCACATTGATAAACGGGGTTTCCGTTGATCGTCGATGGATCAAAATCCTCCAAGATGACAGATCCGCAATGTCCGCAAATAAAATCGTCGCCGCCAGCGCCCGACACTTCTTGATCTGGAGGGAGAATTGTCCGGTTTAGTGTTGTTACTGGACCGACTGGTATCATGGGTATTGTTGCCAATTTTTTCCCCCACATTTTGGACGTGGGTACATCGATATCTCGATAATGGCACACGATCAACCCTGTTCTACCTCACGCCACATTTTACCCAGGTTTATGACGCGCGGGCCGGATACGAGAAATTCCCTCACTCGCGAAAGCATGTGATCGGGGCGAGCACGGACCCATATAAATATCGCGGAACCTCGCCAGGGAACGGTACCCGGATCGGTGCTGGGTATTGGGCGAGCGAGCAGCCGAGGGAGCAGCTTTGAATTGCGAATAATGGATGGATTGGTATCGAGATGGTGAAAACACTCAGCGGGTCGTTCTCACAAAACAAGAAATCCAAACCGCGTTGAACCCTGCGGAAACCGGCGAGCTGGATCTCCTAGAAAAAGATGAGGTAAAGGCAAAACGTCCAAGCATGTGGAACGTCGTCTTCTATAACGACGATTACACACCGATGGATTTTGTCGAATTCGTCCTGAAGACGGTATTTCATATATCGACGCTAGATGCTCTGGCCTTGACCTTGGCTGTCCATACGAAAGGCAAGGGTATCGCCGGGACCTACACCTTTGAGGTCGCCGAACAAAAACAATGTGAGGTCTTGTTGATAGCCAAGATCGAGGAGCATCCGTTACGGGTGGAAGTCGGAGAGGGGCTTGACGACAGCCCGGAATTTTTCGACCCGGCGTGGACCCTCGGCAGGGGGAGAATATCCTCGGGGACGGTCAGACGGTTTTTTTTCAGACCTTAGACCAAACGAACCTTCGCCCCCTCCAGCCCCTTCCTGCCTTCGACGATATCGAAGGTGACGTGTCCACCTTCAGCTGAGGGCCGTGAGCCCGGATCGTTCAAGAGCCGAGATGTGGACGAACACATCCTCCCCGCCATTATCGCAAGTGATAAAGCCGAAGCCCTTTTCGATGTTGAACCACTTCACGGTACCTGTCTCCCCGACCGCTAGGCCAGAAGATGGCTCGTTCGATGTCGTCGCCCCGGAACTCGATCGCGGTGGTGTCTTAGGCTTAGCGGGGCTCGTGTCGACGCTCAGCACCTCGGTAACGTGCGGACCTGTGTGCCCCGGCCCGATGCGTACTTCGAGAGTGTCGCCCGGCTGGACGGCGTTGATGCCGCTCTGAGCAAGTACGGTTCCATGAAGGAAACCGTCGCCGGACCCATCCGACAGTTCGACGAAGCCAAATCCCTTGTCGGGATTGAACCATTTCACGACTGCTCGGACGGGAGGGTCGGACGTTTGACTCGAACCGGGCCTCGCTGAACCGGGGTCGACTTCCGAAAACGCGGGGCTGTGGATGGTAGGTATCAGCGTCGAAGGCGCGACGGCGCGAATTAGGCAAGTCTTGATCTCTCAATCCTACGTCCTGGTGGGTGGGTGCCTGATCGGCCCGGTAGAGCGACGATGGGTTGCTTTGTCTCAAATCTGGCGGGATTCTCGGTTCAACACCGTTCGAGAGGAACCGGAAAAGACCGTTAGGCTCAGCAGTGTGAAAATAGGTGGCCTTGCGCTGTGCTTGGATCAAGTGGCAGCGGCTCAAGGTCAGGTTTGGCTTCGTTCCAATTGCTGGCCCGGTCGGGGCCTGGAGGGCAAGTGTCGATCTGACGTGCTCCCCGACTTTCATCTATGGGGAACCAAGAAGTCTCTGGGTGATTGAATTTGTTTTCGGTGCCCGACGCAACGGGACAGGGCGCGAAGCCCTCAGATCGCGGGAGCGTCCTGTCCCGTTGCGCACACCGACGCTGCCAGGCTGCCGCGAAAGCCAACGGTGTCTGCCAACCGAGGCTCGAATGCGGGCGCTTGGTATTGTAATCACTGCGCCAGGTATCGAGCGCCACGCGGGCATGCGGCAGTGAGCGGAATAAGATTTCGTTCAGCAGCTCGTCGCGCAGCCGGCCGTTGAAACTTTCGATAAAGGCGTTCTGGACCGGCTTGCCCGGGGCGATGTAATGCCAGGCGACCTTTTGCCGATCCGACCAGGCCAGGATCGCGGTCGAGGTCAGTTCGGTGCCATTGTCCGAGACGATGCGGTGGGGCCGACCGCGCACGGCGACAATTCTGTCGAGCTCGCGCGACCCGAAGGCCTGAGATCGATGTGTAATAGCTTGAACTTAATCTGACAGTCGTTGTTGGTTTCCGAAGGGAGCCGGAGGGCGGGGCGCGGTTCTCACCCGAGCTGGGACCGCGACCCGCCCTTCGCGGCGGAGATCACGATATGACCCAGGACCAGAAGATTATCCGAGCCAAGGTTGGGCTGCTGGAACTGGCCAAGCAGCTCGGCAATGTCAGCCAAGCCTGCAAGATGATGGGGTATAGCCGCGACAGCTTCTACCGCTTCAAGGAGCTCTACGACAAAGGCGGCGAGCTGGCGCTGCAGGAGATCAGCCGGCGCAAGCCGATCCTGAAGAACCGCACGCCGGTCGAGATCGAGCAGGCGGTGGTCGCGCTGGCGATCGAGCAGCCGGCCTGGGGCCAGGTGCGGGTCTCGGACGCGCTCAAGCGGCGCGGGCTGTCGATCTCGCCCGCCGGCGTGCGCTGCGTCTGGCAGCGCCACGATCTGACCTCGATGAAGCAGCGCCTGAAGGCGCTCGAGGCCAAGGTGGCGCAGGAGGGCTGCTGCTGACCGAAGCGCAGATCGCCGCGCTTGAGAAGGCCAAGGCCGACAAGGAGGCCCATGGCGAGTTCGAGAGCGAGTGCCCCGGCTATTGCGGGGCGCAGGACACCTTCTATGTCGGCACGCTGAAGGGGGTCGGGCGGATCTATCAGCAGACCTTCATCGACACCTACGCCAAGGTCGCCTTCGCCAAGCTCTATGATCGCAAGACCCCGATCACCGCGGCCGAGATCCTCAACGACCGGGTGGTGCCGTTCTACGACGAGCACGGCATCCGGCTGTCGCGCGTGCTGACCGATCGCGGCACCGAGTTTTGCGGCACCCGAGAGCCACGAATACGAGCTCTATCTGGCGGTCGAGGACATCGACCACAGCCGCACCAAGGCCAAGAGCCCGCAGACCAACGGCATCTGCGAGCGCTTCCATCGCACCGTGCTCGACGAGTTCTACCGGGTCGCGTTCCGCAAGAAGATCTACCGCACGATCGACGAGCTGCAGGCCGACCTCGATGCCTGGATCGCCGACTACAATGAGCGGCGGCCGCATCAGGGCCGCTGGTGCTTCGGCAAGACCCCAATGCAGACCTTTCTTGACGCACTCCCCCTGGCGAAGGAGAAAATCATGGCTGCTTGACGACGGACGACAGCTACACAGGCTCAAACAGCCAACACCGTCTGTCAGATCAAGTCTCAACTAATACACTGAGATCGATGTGTCGGCCACCAGCGCCAGGCATTCGCGGGTGTAGTCGTCGACTACCGCCAGGATGCGCAAACGCCGCCCATCGGTCATCTGGTCATGCACGAAGTCGAGCGACCAGCGCTGGTTCGGCCCGAGCGGCAGCGGCATCGGCGAGCGAACCCCAATGGCGCGCCTGCGCCCGCCGCGTCGGCGCACCATCAGCCGCTCTTCCTTGTACAGCCGGTAAACCCGCTTGCGATTGACAGTGTGGCCTTCCCGCCGCAGCAGCACCCAAAGTCGTCGATAGCCAAACCGCCGGCGCTCCTCAGCCAGCGCCTTCAACCGCTCGCGCAGCTGATCGTCATCACGCCGGTGCCGGTAGCGCACGCTCGACCGGTCCACGGCAACCACACGGCACGCCCGCCGCTCGCTCATCGCGAACTCACTTCGCAGATGAGCCACCGCCTCGCGGTCGGCGGCGGGCGTCACCATTTTTTTCCAAGCAGCTCCTTTAACGCGGCGTTGTCGAGCATCGCGTCTGCCAACAGCCGCTTCAGTTTGGCGTTCTCCGCTTCCAAAGCCCGCAGCCGCTTCGCCTCGCTGACCTCGAGCCCCGCCGTACTTGCTCTTCCACGTGTAAAACGTCGCATCGCTCATGCCGTGCTTGCGGCACAGCTCCGTAACTGGTGTCCCGGCCTCCTGCTCCCTCAGGATCCCGATGATCTGTTCTTCCGTGTACCGTGACCGCTTCATTCGCCCATCCCCCCCTGAGTCCGGACTCTACCTCCTCATGGCCGATTTTTCGGGGAGCACGTCAGATCAACACCACGCGCGAAGTTCGGTCTAGGCTAGCTCCGACCGGCTGCGGCTCCTCTTCCCGCTCGCGAAACACGCCACCAATGGTCTCGACCTTGTACCCGGCGCACCATCGCGCCTGGGATCTCCAGCGAGTGGTTCGAGATACACGGTAAGTCTTCACCGTGTTCGAGCGCTTCGAGATCGTGTGCCGCTCGATGTTGCGGATATGATCACCGGGCCGAAATTCACGGGGAAGATTAAGTGCCGCGTCACCGCGACAGACGGTAATCCGGATTCGAGCTTCACGCGCGCCAAGCGGGGGACAACAATGGGCAAGTTGGACGGGAAGGTAGCGATCGTAACGGGCGCGGCGCGTGGTCTCGGTCGCGCTTACGCGAAGCGGCTCGCCGGGTTGGGCGCAAGGGTCGCGGTCGCCGACCTCAACCTGCGTTCGTACGAGGAATTCGAGGCCGAGGCCAAGGACATGACCGGCGACAGCACGGTCGCCGAGATCGAGGCGTCGGGCGGCACCGCCTTGGGGATCGAGGTCGATGTCCGTGATCACGAGGCCATCAACGCGATGGTCGCGCGTGTCGTCCAGGAATGGGGGCGGGTTGATGTCCTGGTCTCCAATGCCGGCGGCGGTCGCGGTCGGCCTATGGACACGAAGGCCAGCAACCTCGATCCGGCGCTCTTACAGCTTGTCATCGGGATGAACCTGTTCGGGACCGTCTACACGGTCAACGCGGTCGCCCCGGTCATGAAGGAGCAGCGATCCGGCAAGATCATCACGGTTAGCTCGGTCGCTGGAACCGGACCATCCGTGGACGGCGGCTATGCCCATTATGGCGCTGCGAAAGCTGCCATTGCCCATTACACGCGGTATCTCGCCCAGGACCTCGGCCCGTTCGGGATCACCGCGAATTGCATCGCACCCGGCGTGATTGCGACCGGGCGGATCATGGCGACTGTCATTCCCGGTAGCACTCAGAGCAATCGGGATCGGGCCGAGTTGGTCGCCCTACGGCGGCTCGGGACGGTCGAGGATTGCGCCAAGGTGGTTGAGTTCCTGGCTACGGACCTGTCCGACTACGTGACCGGGGCGGTGATCCCGATCGACGGCGGACTGGTGCGGGGATAGCCCCTGCCTATTCCCCGGAGGGAACCAGCAAAACCAAGAACAGCAAAGTCATCAGCGTTAGACCCACGTTAGACCCCGAGAGTTCAACCGGGCTGGGTAATCACGTTAACTGCTTAAAAGGTTGGCTGGGGGACTAGGATTCGAACCTAGACTGGCGGAGTCAAAGTCCGCTACGCTACCGTTGGATGATGCCGATTAGCTTGCTTGATCGGCACAAGCCCAGCGTTTGGTACACCGCAAAAGCTCGGGGGAACCTAGCAGCAGGGCGTTGTAACTCAACGGTTTCGGAATGTGTAAGCTCATCGCGTCAGGGTCGACGGTTAGCAAATCGTCGCAGGCGAATTATAATTGCTAACCTCTCCCGAGCCGAGTTGATGCGACCAGCAGGTCCCGCACGAGGTCCGCACCTAAGAATTTGGCTGATGTACAACCATTTTTCTATGCGCCAAATACCTGAAATAATTGGTGGGTGCACAAGGACTCGAACCTTGGACCCGCTGATTAAGATAAGAGTCAGCTGCTCGAAGCATCTCGACGCAGCCGCTGCCACTCCCCGACAAAGTACTGCTGTCCGGGAGCGTCCACGGGCGCTTATTGGTCAAAACTTGGACAGAACGCTGCGGCGCGGCAGCTAGCTGGGACTATAAGTTATTGAATAAATTG
>CAVOTD010000045.1:0-144779 GCA_963698995.1 uncultured Alphaproteobacteria bacterium
CGACCCGGGCGCGAGTATCCTGTCACCTGCGGATCCGCCGCTTAAACCTTCTTTTCCCAACAAAAGGTTAATCGTAATCGCCGGAGTTATAATCGGCGGCGCCGCGGGCATAGTCCTGGCAGCCGTCTTAGACATACTTCTTGGGTGCATGCGGAGCAGGGAGGAGGTCGAAGACGCTCTTGGAGTGAAGTGTCTGGGCCTGGTGCCGAAGTTTAGGCCGGCTCGTCTCACGCGCTCCCAGTCTACCGCGCTGCCAACAGCGATCTGGGCCTCCTCATTGCCGAAACCGCGAAGCGCAATTTTCAGGCAATCGGTGCGCAGCGTCGAGTTTAAATTACTAAGTTTCGATCGTCGCAGTGACTTTCGGGTGGTTATGGTGACCGCTGCGCTCCCGCAGGAGGGCAAAACCTGGATCGCGGTCAGTCTGGCGACGTCTTTGGCCAAGGACGGGTTTCGCGTGGTGCTGGTCGATTGCGACTTCCACCGACCGATCGTGCATCGGATGTTCAACGGCGCGTGCGGGCCGGGTCTGTCCGATTACTTCGCTGACGGCATCGAATTCGATCAGATCATCCACAAGCACCGCAGTTCGGGGTGGATTACGTTCGCGGTCGGCAAAGCCCGATCGCGAGAAGCGTGGCGCATTATCCCCATCGCTGTGCCCCCGCCATCGATCGACTGGAAGAGCAATACGCCTTCATAATCCTCGATTTAGCTCCGGTCTTGGCAGTGCCAGAGACACTGGTGCTGTCACAAATGGCTCACAAGACGATTTTTGTCGTTCGGTGGGGGCATACGCCTGCAAAGATTGCCAGTCTTGCGGTAACGCAATTGCTGGAGGTTGGTGCTGAAACTGCCGCGGTGCTGTCGATGGTCGACATGAAGCGTGCCGCGAAGTATGGCGATCCCATAGCCGGAATGTATAGGCGATTAGGAGGTTACTACAACAACTGAACATCGGCGAGGCGCCGTGCAAGAATGCTGGCAAAGGTGATCGTGGGCGATCCTTAGGCACGGAACTCTCGCCGTCGCTCGACGACCTCGATAATTGCGTCTGCCGGGATATTCAGCTGCCGGGCCGCCGCGCGGATCGCCTCTCTGCTCGCCGCTTCATTAGAGGCAATGCGTCTTCCTTTTTGTCGGCGCTGCAAAAAGAACAGCCATTCGATGCCAAACTCATCATTAACCCGGGATATTTGGGATTGCTTCTGTTAACTGATTGATTTTATGGTCGGTGCACAAGGACTTCGAACCTTGGACCCGCTGATTAAGAGTCAGCTGCTCGCCTTCGAGACACACGCGCATGATTCCATGATTAAACCGAATGCCGCGCTCATTATGCCATCGGCAAACTCGCGGTATGGCGTCGCCACAAATGTTGCCCCGCAACGAACTGAAGCGATCAGGGGATTACTTTTGTTCTGACCCTCTATATTATTGGCTCACCGAATCGGACGTCCGTTCGATGCGCAAGCGGCAAGGGCATCAGGATCGTCGGCTACGCCGTGTAGGCAGCCGTCGACCCAAAACACGAGCCTGATCATGGCGCATTAAGATACCAATCTCGGCTGATCGCGTCACCAGACCAGAGACACATGGGGCGCAGGTTATTTCAGGAGGGGCGTCTTCCCATTGGCTCTATGCCGCGATCGGCAAATGATGAACTTGCTCGAGAACCCGCCGGAATTCTGGATCCGGAGCGCGGGACATGGTTCGATACGTGTCCAGGAAGGGCGGCCACCCCAACCTCTTGAATTCGGAGAGTTGAGGCGTACGGATTTTAAGCCGCGCTCATAGTAGAGCCGGAGCGGCAGAACGTATGGCACATCCCCATGCCGCGCTCAGTCAGGAGCGGCGGCTGTCGAGGGAGAACCCTGGCGATCTCCGTAAACGTGTCATATTCAGTCGATCCCGTCGGCCGATTGAGGAGACAAGCATGCTGAACCCGACGAGCCTTCTGGCCGATGCCTTGGGCCGCAACCTGGCCGAGACGTACCGCCGGATCTACGGCGACCGGGAGCCGCACATCGCCTCCGGCCTCGACGAAGCCGCCCGGCTCGTCATCGAGCGCATCGCCGGCAGCGACGCGCTTTATCACGATTGCCAGCATACGGCGCTCGTCACCTTGTGCGTCCAGGACATTTTGCGCGGCCGCCGGCTTGAGCGGACCATGACGCCGAGCGATTGGGGTCATGCGATCTTCGCCGCGCTGAACCACGACATCGGCTATGTGCGCGGCGTCTGCGCGGGGGACACGGTCGAGGATTTCGTGGTCGATGCCGCGGGCCATACGGTGACGCCGCCACGCGGCGCCTCCGACGCCTTTTGATGCCCCACCACGTCGATCGCGGCAAGATCATGGTCCGCCATCGTTTCGCGCCGGTGGCGTTCATCGACGAGGAGCGCATCGCCACGGCCATCGAGCTGACCCGCTTTCCGGTGCCGGACGACGACGACCACGCCGCGACCGACACCGAGGCGGGTCTGGTCCGGGCCGGCGACCTGATCGGCCAATTGGGCGACCCGCTCTACCCGCGCAAATTGAACGCGCTCTACCACGAATTCGCCGAGACCGGCGTCAACGAGAGGCTCGGCTATACCAGCCCGGCCGAATGGTCGACCGCTATCCGCAATTCTATTGGAGCAAGGTCGAGCGCTATATCGGCGACGCTCTGCGTTATCTCGACATGACTATGGAGGGTAAGCAATGGACCGCGACCCTCTACAGCCACATCTTCGCGATCGAGCACAACCGCCGCCGCATGGGCCCGCAGCCTGGGCCTGCGCAGCCGTAAGGTGACGGGCGGAGCCGCGGCGCCGCATTACGGTGACGGGTTACTGGTCAACGGAGCCGGAGGTTTGGTTTCCTCGCAGCGCTAGAGCACCGCGCCGGGGCGGTCGATCGCGTTCTCCAGCAGGCCGCGCGTGATAACTGGTAGGCCTCGTCCACCAAGTCCGTGCGATGGAACAGCGAGAGGTCGGCGGCGCTGATCGTGCCGGCGCGCACCAGCGCGTCGAAATTGACGACCTCGTCCCAGTATTTCGCGCCGAACAGCACGATCGGCATGCGTTTGCGCATCTTGCCGGTCTGCACCAGCGTCAGGATCTCGAACATCTCGTCGAGCGTGCCGAAACCACCGGGAAACAGCACAACGGCCTTGGCCAGATAGACGAACCAGAATTTGCGCATGAAGAAATAGTGGAAGTGAAAATGCAGCTCGCGGCTGACATAGGGGTTGTCGAACTCGTCGTTCGGGATCGAGATGGTGAGCCCGACATTGAGCCCCTTCGCTTCCGAGGCGCCACGGTTCGCCGCCTCCATGATGCCGGGGCCGCCGCCGGTGCAGACGACGAAGCGGCGCTCATTGCGGTCGAGCGTTTTCGACCAGTTTGTCAGGCGGAAGGCGAGTTCGCGCGCCGCTTCGTAATGGACCGATTGCTCGAGCGCGCTGCGCGCCGCTTCGATGCCCTGTGCCGCTCGCCTCGGCGGCGGCCAATGCGGCTTGCGCCGCGTCGCGCGACAGCAGGCGTGCCGACCCCATGAAGACGATGGTGTCCTTGACACCGTGGCGCTCGAAGCGCGACAGCGGCTCGAGATATTCGGCAAGGATGCGCAGCGATCGGGCGTCTCGGCTCTCGAGAAAGCGCTGATCGTGATAGGCTTTTGGCTGGCGATGGGCCGGTTTGCTAGGCTTGTCCAATATGCACCTCGGTTCTATCCGGTTATCGTCCTCCATGATGAATAGGTGCTGAACTCGTCAACGGTAGGGGTCGCGACACTGAAATGATCGACCCGGTCGGTGGTTATGGTGGACGTGGCTGGTCAATGCCGCCGGCCGAAAGGCGGCGCGAGACCTCGACCCACGGAAGCACCGGCCGGCAGCGCCGCTGATCTCGCTGATAAATGCAGCAAAAATACAGCGGAGTGCCCAATGTCCGACGCGAAAACCCCGGCCCTCTGCCGAGGGCGGCGGCGTAAAAAAGCAGGAACCACAATCGATGGCAGCAAATTCAATAATCGTTCAATCGTCCTGCGCGGGAAGCAGCCGTCGGCGGTCCATGCGAGGGCAACACCCTATCATGCGATTAGGGCGATTTTCGGGTTAGGCATCGACCTTGGTAACCGATCGCCAAATCGCCCGAGACGTGAATGATCGGCTTGTCGGACTGCACCGCCGCGGCGGCGATCATCAGCCCCATGCCGACGCCCATCGTGCGTAGCCGCCGGCATAGAGCCGAGGGTGCCTTTAGGGTGAACTATGTCGCCACGTTCGCGGATGTGGTTTACGTGCTTCAAGCATACCAAAAGAACACGCGGTCCAAAGCCGCGAGTGGACCGGGACACCAAGCGGGAACGGCGGCGGGTTTGAGAATTCAAGTAGGCTGTCACCGTAACCCGGTGGAGGGCAAGCTCTGGGCTGCACCTCTTGACTGCCATATTTTTGCGATCGAGCATAATCGGCCGCGGATAGGCGCGCAGGCCGGGTCTGCGCCATAACAGCGCTGCGGGGCGGAGTTAGCCGTTGGGCACCCACTTCTCGCCGGATCGCACGAGTGGCGCCACCTCGACCGGAAATTCGTTGTCGACCGAGTATTCGTAGCAACGAATGCGGTGGGCTTCGGGACAGGCCGCCGTGATCGCGGCAAGCGCCTCCGCCAGGGTATCGAAATCGCCGGTGTATTGCAGCCGGCTGTTCCATACTCCGCGCGACGCCCGGCTCAACCGCCCGATCGTCGCCTCGTTGGTCTCGGGCATGCGATCGATATAGGCGGTAATCTCGATGCTGACCGGACCGGAGTTCGCGCGTCTCGTCGCGGGTAACCTCGACCCGAAATGTTTGGTATGCCGTTTGGCCAGTTCTGCCCTCTCGTCTCCGGCGCGGTAGATGGTGAACGACAATACTGCCCAATTCGACCAGTCCTCGCCCTCTCCGTCACGGCGCTCGTATCTTCACCTCGCGGAGGGTTTTGGCAACTGCAGCGAAGCGTTGGTCGAAGGTGACGAACATTTCGCATCGGTGCGCCTTTGCGAGATGGAGTGCTTCGGCGAAACCCATCCCGCGCCGCGTCCGATGCCCTCGCAGCGGAGGCATGGTCCTCCAATGTGACCCGCGGCAGACCGGCGAAGGCGGCGAGAGCAACGCTGATCCGCCCGCGGCTGAACCGATCAGTGCCCGCGCGTGCGCGCGCGAGCCGAAAAGAGATCAGGACCAACCTATTGATATTATTCGATTCCGATTTCGAGAACAGTTGAATAACAGCGGGAGCAAGCGGATCGGCGTTGATTTCGAGCATCGGCGAAGTTCGCAGCGGCAAGCGGAGCGGGCGCGAAGGTGAGATGTGTTCTGGTTTCGTTCCAAATCAAGACCCGGTTAGCCTTGATCGCCTGCAATCCCGGCTACCGGTCGGAGAAACCCGCGGGATTCCCTAATATTTCCGGCGCGACGGGCGAAATCCCCGCGATCGTGACCCAAATCGGAGGGCTGAGAGGTGGCTACAATCGCCTTGCCAGAGCCTGTCCTCGGCCGGGCCTACTCGCCCGACCCGAGGGCCGACCAATGCCACCTCGGTCGCCTTGTTGTGGCCGATCTCCTCCGGCGGCCGTAGGTCGGGGTTTCCGCGTCGCCCATCCCGACAAATTGGGACGCTGACCTCGCGCCCGATGTGCTATATCTCTATTGATATAGGGATGACGCGTAAAACCGCTCGCGGTCCTGGGCGGCTCGCTGGATGATCTTCGGGGCTCCCCCGCGGACGCCCGGCGGGAAGCGGGATACCAGTGGATCGGGTGCAGCGAGGGCTCGACCCCGATGACTGGAGGCCGATGCCGTCAATCGACACCGGAGTTCGTGAGATCCGGGTTCGCGAGCGTGCCGGCGCCTTCAGAGTAATCTATGTCACCACGTTCGCGGAGGTGGTTTACGTGTTTCACGCGTTCCAAAAGAGGACGCGGCAAACGGCGAAACGGGATGTGGATTTGGCCGCGTCCCGGCTGCGGGAACAGATGGCGAGGATGCGATGACCTTTGAGGTCTTTGAAAGCGTGTGGGACGCGCTGGAAGACACCCCGACCGAAGCGGAAAACATGAAGCTCCGCTCGAGCCTGATGATCGCGATCAGCGAGGCCGTGTCGGCATGGGGCGTGACCCAAATGGACGCAGCGAGGCGCCTCGGCGTGACGCAGCCTCGCCTGAACGATCTGCTGCGCGGCCGTGTCGGCAAGTTCAGCCTCGACGCCCTAGTAGCGCTCGCCGCTCGCGCCGGCCTCGTGGTGCATTTGGAAATCAGAAGGGCGGCATAGCCAGCCGCAATCGAAATCTTGGCGGTCGTGACCAAATCCAGAGATTCGGCATGGCTGAGGCAATTCGGAGATCCGGTGTGAGGCGGGTTTCGCTATCCGAGATCAAGGACGATCTCTCGCGGTTTTTGCGCGAAGCCGAAAGCGAGGAGATCGTCATCACCCGCAATGGGAAACCTGCCGGATTGCTGATCGGCTTCGGGTCCGAGGGTGATTGGCTCGATTATCGGCTCGAAAATGACCCGCGGTTTCTGCGCCGCATCGAACACGCGCGAAAGAGCGTGCGAGAAGGTCGGGGCGTCAGAATCGGGGATGTCGAGTAAGAACGCTGGAAATCGAAGAACATCAATAACCGGGATCGTAATCCCACGTTACTAAGTGCGACGCCTCTGTCGGGCCGCGCGCGCCATCCCAATCACCGCCTGCCCCTCGCTCGTCGTTTCATAGTTCACGAATGAGCCGATCAATCTGTCATTGCCGTTGACGATCGCAGGAGCAAGGTCCGCTGGCAGCGGCGTTGGCGCAAGCTTCGCCAAGACGCGGAAGCCGTTGAGCGCGAAATACCACCCGGTCAACCCGATAGTCATCTTCGTTGGCGCTGTGTAGTTCCGTGCCGGGTTCAACTTCCCGGTTTGTGAATACCTACCAACCAAGAGTTGATAGTCTGCAATTGCGGTGAGTGGTTTCGCGCCGAAGATGATTTCGCAAGCGTCCGCCTCGTACGGGCCGAGCGAGACCTTGTTGAACTCTTGGCAAGTCGTAATGGAGGCCCGCCAGAGCACTGACAGGACGAACGTGGCAAACCGGTCACCGTCAACGTCCTGCATCTCGAAGAGGCCATCGTTGCGGATGGTGTGTTCAGCGGAAAACCGGCGGCAGACCTTGAGGGCGTAGCTGTCGAGGCCGCCCAACTTGCCGTCGCAATCCGCGCACAGAATACCCGGATCGTAGATACCCAAGCTGCGAAGGGGACGCACATTGTCGATCGAAACAAGAAGATTGTGCGGGTGGGCTTCTTGCGCGTCCCTCGCAAAGCCACGCGGCACAATGTGCGCCTCGATCAGATCAGTGCTCGCGCATCGGTAGCCGCGGCATACCGCTTGGCCCATAGGGTTGCACTCATAAAGCCATCTAGTCGGACGAGGACAAAAGTCGATCTATGTTCGGTCGGAAGCGATCCTCGGCGTTCGGGCTGCCTTGAGACCCATCTATTGCTGTCCGTGCCGAAGATATGGCGAATCCCCGGGTGCTCCGCAACCGTTACAAGGCAACGCCGTGGCCGCCGCGACCAACGTGTTGCCTCGCCCCAGTGCGGCTTCCCAATTCCGGCGATAGTTTATTGAATTGCGGCGGCGCGGCTAGGCCCCACGGCGGTAGCGGCGCGGCCCCGCTGTTGAGAACTATGAGGGTGAGCGGTGCCAGGAATTCCTGCGGCTTGCGGGCGGAGCCCTCGTGAGATGCGGAGGTTGACGAGAGCGGGTCCGTGGCGGTTCATCGCCTCATGGAGCGCGCGCAGATGCTTCGGATCTTCAACCTTTGTGCTGCGGGTCGGTGAAATCCCGAATCTCGCGGATTTTTGAATTCGTCCCCATCTTTCCCAGGTAATAATTTTCTTGATATCGTAGGAGCGCTCTTGCTGCCGAGCAAAATCAATAGTTGAAGTCTCGACTTTTTCACTCAGAAACACAAGTAATTCTAGAAAATCGCCGCGCGACAGTGCCCCCATAAAACCCTGCCGCAACGCAGTGAGCAGCGTGCCGCCAAATCGTCTCGCGTTGCAGATACGAGAGGCGTTTTCCACTCTCGAGCTACATCGATCGTCCTTGAGCTAGACACAGGATCCGTGCTAGTTAATTCTAAAAATCCAGATCGTTTTTTCGAAGCGATCAATGTAAGCTTCGGCGCGGAACGACAGTTAGATCGCAGGTAATGCCGAGCCGAACATCTCGTCCTGTTAAATTGGCTTCAATGTTGTTGTAACTTTCTTGCGGGGTTCCCGTTGGCATATCGTCAAAGATGAGAGGCATCTTGTGATAATCTTCAACCTCTGTGTCCGCCAGATTTACTGCGTCAGCGTACCGCTGCGCACATAGAAGCCGTGGATTATCTGCAGTGTCAGAAGCTGGAAATCAAACCGGCCAACACCGTTGACCCTCTCGATCATGCTCTGCGTCCATCCATTCCACATATGGGGATCGCCCGGAGCTCCGTTTGATTGCTTGTGGCGGCCGAACATAAACGCCTCAGGGAAGAATGTTCTCCTGCAGCAATTGTCAGCTTCACTAGGGTGCCCGGAGAAATCCCGATCGGCACCCCGGCTAATCCGGCCAAAGAATAGCGAAGCGTCCCTGCCCCGCGGACGAGATGACGACCGGTGAACGCTGAGAACCTGGACCGAAAGCCCAGCCCGCAAGGTCCGGCATTTTGCAGCAGTGTTTAACCTATCTAGACCAAGTTAGCGCCGTTCGCGAGTTGAGGCTTTCAGGGTGATGACAACCGGGCGCACGGCATGATTTCGTCGAATACGTAATTCCTAGCGCCCGGCCATGTATAATGTTTTGGTCGGGTAAAGCTCGTCTAACGGCTTTTGAGCGCCCGGCATCATCAAGAGCAAAGGGATATGACGTTCCGAGTTTTTCCGACGGGCGGCCCATATGCGCCCAAAACCGAGGAGGAGTTTCTCGCCCGCAAGTCAACGATGATCTCGCGTGGCGCTGTCGATTTCGATGATGCCCTCGCCTTTGCTCGCGACTTTCGCGACGCCGGACAGGAAGTTTGGGAAATCGAATGCCCGGACGGGACTACGATCCGCAGGGATGAGGTGCTTAGGCTCATTCGAGAGCGAGCCGGCGCCCTCAGGGGCCGGCCCAGAAGTCATCTAGCGCTGTCAGCAGATAAACCAAGTGCTCCGCTCGCCACCTAAACTTGGCCTGCGGAGCTCACGATGTCGGTACTGGGTTGTACATCGGCGAGATCGCCACTGGCAGGGGCCGCTCCGGTCAGAGCGGCCCCTTGGCGTGAGGCGTCGGCGGGTCAGCTGTGCCAGCGGAACTCCGGCGGCTTTCGGGCGGAGTCTTGCGAGATGCCGACGTTGACGAGGCCGGGGCCGCGATAGTTTCATGGCGTCGTCGAGGGGCGCCGCGCAGGTCTTTTAGGTCTTCAATCATGAAAGCCTTGCCGCCGGGCCCCACTATTTCTTCGTGGCGTTGTATGGCGCCCCGCACATCGACCTCATTCCATCGCGGCTTTAAGCCCGGGCGTCTCCTCATAGATCTCGGCGTCTTTGCGGATGACGAGGAGGCGGGGGAGCAGAAACACCAGAGGAACCGCGATCAACGTCGTCAGCGAATTGGCGAGCACCAGGCTGTCGAAAGAAAAATGATATTCGTCGAGCAAATGCGAGCCGAACCAGTCGGTCCCGAAGAGGGCCAGGTTGCGGACGCTGACCATCAACGAGAAGCCCAACCCCTCGCTCCCGGCAGGGGTCGCGCGCACGGCAAGATCCATCAGCGCCAGCTCGGCCAGGGTGTAGCCGAAGCCGTTCAATCCTTCGATCGCCTGCGCGCGGCCCGCCGAGCTGTAGAACAGATAGCCCAAATTGGCCGCGGTCGCGAAGATCATGCACCCGACCAGCAAGGTGCGGAGATTGAGGCGCCGGCACAGGATGCCGTACCCGACAGCGGCCACGACGCCGCAAACACCGGCGATCAATTGCAGGAAGCCCTGGGCTTGCGTCGCGAGGTGCAATTCGTTCTGCTGCTTGTAGAAGAGTGCCGTCGCAAAGCCCGGCGCGATGTAGAACAGCGCCATCAGACCCGCGGCTCCCCACATCGTCCGGGCGGTGGCGATTTTGACGAGCTGACCGCGGGCGTTCTGCAGAAGCAGCCGCGGATCCGATCGTTGCCGCTGTTCTCGCAGGAACAGGAGGGTCACCGGCACCAACAGAAACATGACGCCGCCGCACGCCGCGGCGGTCCAGCCGAAGGCAATGCTGGCCAAATATCCGGCCGCAGGGCCATTGACGATCCAACAGGCTTGCTGGACGAACTGGCGCAGCGCGGTGAGGCGGCCCGAGCCCGAATTGGCCTGCGCGGTTTCGACCATGTAGCCGCCGACCACCGTGCTCGCGACCATCATAAACGTGTTGATCACGATCACGACGAACAGCAGCTTGCGATATTCGTGGGGGGTGACGATCAGGACCAGCCAGGACAGCGCCGCCAATGTCGCGCTGATCAGGATGTAGCTCTTGCGCCGGCTGCCGAAGAGCGGGAACGCGTCGGTCAGGATGCCGGCGAAGGGCTTCAGGTACCACGCCAGCCCGGCCCAGAAAAAGAACGCGGCATTCGCGGTTCGGTCGACGTGCAATTCGTTCTTGAGCAGGTTTTGCAGCGGCAGGCGCGCCAGAACCTGGGTCTGCGCCAAGGTGGTGGCCAGCACGCCCGCGACGATGACGAGTGCCGCATAAACGAGGGCTCGGTCGGGTCGCTGTCGGGTGGCGGGTGGCGCGGCCATGCGCGGTTTTACGCCTATTTCCCGGACCCGAGGCAATCGGGCCGATCACAGCCGCGAACTACTCCCTCTCCCCGCTCGCGGGGAGAGGGTCGGGTGAGGGGTGGTCGCCGGCGGCACAACATCCACCGGCAGGGGCAGTGCGCCTGCCCTCACCCGGGAGCCGCGCTATGCACGGCTTCCGACCTTGTATCTCCCAATTGTGGCAGAACGGGCGCGCCAGCAGGAATTGCCAGCTGGTCCGTGATTTGCGACATCATCACCCACGCAATCGCCATATGGCATTATGCACTTCCGCCACGAGCGTCTCCGAACGGGCGCGACATCATTGGATGGAGGTGAGGATGCCTGATCTCGACCTGATAAAACAGGCGGAACAGGGGCGCGGGACCGGTATGGGCGGTTTGTCAGGGGCGCTCCGGATCCCGCATGCCGAGCGCACGAACTTCAGCAAGGGCCGCTCCCGGTAGGAGCGGCCCTGCCGCGACGCTAACCCGCCAGCGGGGAGGCACGATGCGTCAGCCGTCAGCTGTGCCAGCGGAACTGCTGCGGCTTGCGGGCGGCGCCCTGCGAGATCACGACGTTGACGAGGGCGGGGCCGCGGTGGTTCATCGCCTCGTCGAGGGCGCCCTTCAGGTCCTTCGGGTCCTCGACAAAGAAGCCCTTGCCGCCGAAGGCTTCCATCATCCGGTCGTAGCGGGCGCCGTAGATCAGCGAGTTCGGCTTCATGTTGAACATCGGGTTTTCCGGGATCTCGGGCATGCCGGGGCCGATGCCGCCATTGTTCAGCACGACGATCTTGACCGGGAAGTTGTAGCGGACGAGCGTCTCCATCTCCATGCCGGAGAAGCCGATCGCCGAGTCGCCCGAGAGGTGGATGACCGGCCGGTTGGGCTCGGCGACGGCGGCGGCGATGGCCTGGCCGAGGCCCACCCCCATCGTGCCGTAGGTGCCGGCGTTGAGGCAGGAACGGGCGTTGGCGACATTCAATTGCGTGAGGCCGATATCCATCGTGCCGGCGCCCTCGGCGCTCAGGATCGCGTTCTTCGGCATCCAGGCGGCGACATCGCGCAAGCGCGCGGAAGTAGTTGGCCGGCGCCTCGTCGTCGTGGATCTGCGGCCGGATCTGCGCCGCGTTCTCTTCCGCCTTCTTGGTGATCATCTGGCGCCACGGCGTGTCCTTCGGATGGAACCACTGGCGGCCGGCGAGCGCCTTGTTCAATTGCCCGACGATCGCCTTGCCGTCGCCGACCAAGGCCACCTCGGTCGCCTTGTTGTGGCCGATCTCCTCGGGCGCGATGTCGAGCTGGATGACCTTCATGTCCTTGGCATAGCGCGGCGCCTGGCCGAAATGGAAGATCCAGTTGAACCGGGCGCCCATCAGGAAGACGACGTCGGCGTTCTGCAATGCCAAGGTGCGCGCCGCCGCGACCGACAGCGGATGGTCGTCCGGCACGACGCCCTTGCCCATCGGCGAGCGCAGGAACGGGATTTGCGTGCGCTCGATGAAGGCGCGCACCTCGTCCTCGGCGCGCGACCAGGCCATGCCCTTGCCGACGAGGACGAGCGGCCGCTCGGCCTTTTCGAGCAGGTTCAGCGCGTCCTCGATGTATTCCTGCGGCGCCACCGTGCGCGGCGGGTCCGGCGCGCGCTCGACCTGGACGACTTTGTCCTCGTCGCACCTTGCCGGTGATCATGTCGTCGGGAAAGTCGAGATAGGTGGCGCCGGGACGGCCATAGATCGCGTTCCGCGTCGCCATCTCGACATACCAGGGGATGCGCGCGACGGTATCGATGGCATGCGCGAATTTGCAGAACGGCGAGGCGATCAACACCTGGCGCTCTTCCTGGAACGCGCCCATGCCGCCGCGATAGGTCTCCGAGGCGCCGCCGATCAGGATCATCGGCCAGCAATTCTGCTGCGCATTGGCAAGGCCGGCGAGGCCGTGCACGACGCCGGGGCCGGTCACGACGATGCAGGCGCCGGGGCGGCCGGTCAGATAGCCGTAGGCCTGCGCCGCGTAAGAGGCGGCCTGCTCGTTGCGCATGCCGATATAGGCGACACCCTCCTTCTGTGCGGCCGCGGCGATCGGGCCGACCGGAAACCCGACGACCCCGAACAAGTGGTTGATGCCCTGCTTTTTGAGGCTCCTTGCCATCAAGGTGGCGCCGTCGACTTCGCTCATGCTTTTCCTCCTGTTGGATCGGGCGGACGCTGAGCGATCAAGGGATGCCGTCAAGGTCCGGGGCCGAACAAGTCTCCGCCCGGAGATTACGCATTTATGGCCGGGCCGGGAAAGCGATTTCCCCGGCGGAATACCTGCTATCCGGCTACGGCCGGAACGCGTCGTTGGTACCAGCCGCGCGTCCGCAGCACGATCCGCACGACCGAGAGCATGACCGGCACCTCGACGAGGACGCCGACGACGGTGGCGAGCGCGGCCCCCGACTGGAAGCCGAAAAGGGCAATCGCCGCGGCGACCGCGAGCTCGAAGAAATTGGAGGCGCCGATCAGCGCCGAGGGGCACGCCACCCGGTGCGGCACGCCGAGGGCCCGGTTCAGCGCGTAGGCGATGCCGGCGTTGAGGTACACCTGGATCACGATCGGCACGGCCAACAGCAGGATGACGAGCGGCTGGCGGACGATCTCGTCACCCTGAAAACCGAACAGCAATACGAGGGTGGCCAAGAGCGCGACCAGGGACACCGGCTGCAATGTGCGCAGCGTCCGGCCCAGTGCGGCCTCGCCGCCGCCGAGCAGCGCGCGCCGCCACAGCTGCGCGGCGATCACCGGCACGACGATGTAAAGGGCGACCGACAACAGCAACGTCGCCCACGGCACCGTGATCGACGAAAGGCCGAGCAGCAAGGCGACGATCGGTGCAAAAGCGAAGATCATGATCGTGTCGTTGAGCGCGACCTGGCTCAACGTGAAATTCGGGTCGCCGTCGGTCAGGTTCGACCACACAAAGACCATGGCCGTGCACGGCGCCGCGGCAAGGATGATCAGCCCGGCGATATAGCTGTCGATCTGCCCGGCGGGCAGCAACGGGCGAAACAGCAAGCCGATAAAAAGCCAGCCCAGCGCAGCCATGCTGAAAGGCTTGACGAGCCAGTTGATGGCGACCGTCACGGCAATGCCGTGCCACTCTTCGGCGACCCGGTGCAACGCGCCGAAATCGACTTTCAGCAGCATCGGCACGATCATCAGCCAGATCAATATGGCAACCGGGATATTGACCTGGGCCACGGTCATCCGCCCGAGCGCCTGAAACGGGCCCGGCATCACCCGGCCCAGCACGATGCCGGCGACGATGCAGAGCGCGACCCATAAGGTCAGATAGCGCTCGAAAACCCCCAGCCCCGATCTAACCCCGACGCGGCGAGGCTCGGTAACCGCGGTCACACTCAACCCGTACAGCAGCCGGTGGCAGCCCGCTCGGGCGCGATTGCCTCGGGTACGCAGCAGGCCGAGTCGGTTGCGGTCCTCAGCCGGTTCAGCGAGCTGTCGCCGTAAGTCTCGGCCTCGCCGTGGGTCAAGAAGGCTTCCCAGGGCACGCCCTGCGGATCGGCGATCCATTGCTTGTCGGATTTGGCATAGCAACAGGTGACACCCTTCTCCTCGACGATCGGGCGTTCGGCGCGTGCGAGGCGGTCAGAGACGTCAGCGAGTTCTTGCTCATTCTCCGTCTGGATGCCGAGATGCGAGACGCCGGCGCGATTGCCGCAACGTTTGCCGATCGCGAAATTGACCCGCGGATCGTCGAGCATCCATTTTGCGTAATCCTCTTTGACGACGCTCGGCTCGGCGGCGAACAGGGTCGAATAGAACCGGATCGACTGAGCCAGGTCGTCAACCTGCACGTGCACGTGGAGGCGCTTCATCATTCTCTCCTTTGCCAAAGGCGTCGGCAGGATTGCAGACCGGCACGCAGGCGCCGCGGCCGCAGCAATTTTCGGTCAGATAGGCCATCAGGTCGGTCATCGCGCCGTATTCGCACGAGTAGATCAGCTGCCGGCTCAGCCGCCGCTGGGTGATCAGGCCGGCGTGGACGAGCTGCTGCAGATGAAAGGAAAGCGACGACGGGGCGACCCCCAGCCGCTCCGCAATGATGCCGGCAGGGAGCCCTTCCGGGCCGCAGGTCACCAAGAGCCGGAACAGCGCCAGCCGGGTCTCCTGCGCGAGGGCGCCGAGCGCGGCGATCGCTTGCTTCTGATTCATCCACGGTACTTCTATATTTCGACGATGATCGAATCAATCATTGACAAGGTGACGCGTGTCAAGCGATATTTCGTGAAGAATCGAAATTTTGCGCGGAGAGGGCCATGGACGGGGAGCGGATCAAGGACATCGTGCGCAACCGATACGCCGCCGTCGCGGTCGGTGCTGCGGGCTGCTGCGGCCCGGCCACGAGCCCCGACGAGGCTTCTTGCAATATGGGTTATTCGGAGACGGAGCTGGCGGCGGTGCCGGACGGCGCCAATCTCGGGCTTGGTTGCGGCAACCCTCAGGCGATCGCAGCGCTGCAGCCCGGCGAGATCGTGATCGATCTCGGCAGCGGCGCCGGGTTCGATTGCTTTCTCGCGGCCCGGCAGGTCGGCCCCTATGGCCGGGTGATCGGGGTCGACATGACCCATGAAATGTTGAAAAAGGCGCGCGACAATGCCGCCCGGGCCGGGGTGACCAATGCCGAGTTCCGCCTCGGCGAGATCGAGCACCTGCCGATCGCCGACAATATCGGCGACGTCGTGATCTCGAATTGCGTGGTCAATCTCGTGCCCGACAAGGCGCAGGTCTATCGCGAGGCGTTCCGGGTGCTGAAGCCGGGTGGTCGCGTCGCGATCTCGGACGTAGTCAACATCGTTCCGCTGCCGGCGAACTTAGCCACCGATGACGCGTTGCTCTGCGGCTGCATCGCCGGCGCGGCCGCTTCCAGTCAGATCGAGCAGTGGCTTACCGCGGCCGGTTTTGTCGAGGTCTGCGTCACCGTCAAGCCGGAGAGCCGCGAGCTCGTCGAGAGCTGGGCGCCCGGCCGCGGCATCGAAAATTACGTGGCCTCGGCCATGATCGAAGCTCACAAGCCGCCAAATAGAGCCGCATGAAACGGGCGGTGCGGCTCAAACGGAGGAACGCAGCCCCCGGTATCCGCTCACAAGAGTATGCTGACATTAAGGCTACGCTCGATCAGCCACACCGAGGCGACCGCCACAATGCCTACTGAGCCGACCCTTAGAGCGAGCCACGGGTAGAGCCACGAACCGCGCGAAAAATAAGCAAGCGGCAAGAAAACCGCGACGATCGCCAATTGCCCCGCTTCGACGCCGAGATTGAAGCTGACCAAGGATATCGCGAGCGCCGGCTTGGGCAACGCGAGGTCCGTCAGGACATTGGCAAACCCCAACCCGTGCACCAGGCCAAAGACAAAGGCGACAATCCACAGCCGCTTTTCGATCAGCGGAAAAAGGTTGTTGAGGGCGGCGACAACGACCGAAGCAGCGATGGTCGCCTCGATGAGCCGCGACGGCAGGGTGATAAACCCCAGCACCGCAAGAGTCAGCGTTATCGAATGAGCTATCGTGAACGCCGTCACTATACTAATGACCTCGAAAAAGGCTTGGCGGAAGCTCGCTACGGCGCGCCACCCTCCGCCACGGTGCTCGAGCACGGCGGGCAGCAGCAGGGCGCACAGGAAGAGTATGTGATCGAAACCGGTCCAGATGTGCCAGACGCCGGTCTGAAAATAATCGAAAAACTGACGGCCTAATGCGACTGAATGCCCTGCGAGCTGCCAGGTCTCGTGGTCGGGGCTGAACACCGCCGTATGGGTGCGGCCGTGCTCCTGCAGGCGGAGCAATCCGCGGTGCTGCGGATCGCGATCGAAGAGCAGCGTGTATCTGATGTTGAGGATTTCTGGAGCGCCAGGACAGTCGGCGACAAACCGCAAGACCTCATAGGCGCCGTCGCTGTGATCGTCGACGAGGTGGTCGGTCGGTCGGATCGCGCAAACCTTGCCGTCTGCCTCCAGCTGCAAATTAGACAAAGCATAAGCCGCAATCGCCGGGTGATGCGCGCGCAGCTCGCCCCAGGTAATGACGCCGTCATTGTCGCTGTCGATGCCGATCGCATAATCGAGATCACGCAGCGCAATGTCCCATTGGCCGGATATGCCGTCTGCTCCGAGGCGGAGGCTGAGATAGCTGTCGCTCGATTTGTGCGCAAGGGCGGCTGTTGCCAAGACGGCGGCGGCAAGCGCCGCCATCACTGTCGCGGCAATCAGCCGTTTCATTGCGCCGCCTGAGGGAACGCGCAGCGAGCGCACCCAGATGCCTATCCTCCAAATGAGAGCCGGCGAGCCAGTCGAGACCGGGCGGGCCGCCGACGGCTCATCGGCAGCCAATGCGGCCTCCAGATCAGCAGGCGAGCGTCCCAGGGCTCGCGCTGCACCGCCCAATTCGCTTGGCCAGCCGCAACGCCTCGCGCGGCTGCTTCAAGCAAATAGAGCGCGAACCGGGCTTCCTCGCGCTGGTGCACGGTGTCGCCGCGCCGACGCGCCTCGGCAAACCGCTCGGCGAGATCGGCGATATGGCCGGGCAATTCGGATGCGCCGAGACTCTGTTCGGCGAGCGCCAAGCGCAGCAGCAGCGGGTCAATGCGCGCCTCTTTTTCGAGGAGAGAGCGAACCTCGTGCGGGCGGTTCCGATCGAGCAGGAAATCGGCATAGGCGCCCAGCAAGTAGACGTCGCGGATGCCGAGCGCCAAAGCTTCTTGAAATGCGCTCGGCGGCACGAAATCCCCAATGCGAGCTGCGGTCTCGGCCAGCACCGTCAACGCCCAGAGACGCATTTCGCCATTCTCTGCGGAAGGTGCTTGGTCAAGCACTTGCCGCAAATCGTTAATGCTGGCCGCGGCTCGTCCGCTCAGCCAGAAACGCTGTCGACGCAGATCGCCGCCGCCAAACTCTCGGCGAATTGTGCCAGCGATAGGCAATTGCCGAGTGCCTTTGTGTAATCACCTTCGACCTGCAAAATGATGGCGCGCGTGAGCCAGGCCTGTGCATTGCGCGGATCGCCACCAAGACGCGCGACAGATCGGCCAAGGCGGGCGAGAAATCGTGCCTCGCCTGGCGCAAGGTCGCGCGCAGCACGACGACGTTGACCGGCGGATTGGGCAGCTTCAGCCAGGGGCCGAGCGCCGCCTCGGCATAGCCGTTGTATCGCGGATCGCCCTCGCTGCGAGCGACCTCGATGTCGCGTCTGGCGACGCGAAGCGCCAGCGCGAGGTTCTGCGGCGCCTGCGAAAGTTCTGCGTGCAGCTGGACGCGCACCGTCTTGCTGCCGGCGGTGGGCAGACGCTCCAGCACCTGAGCATCGTCCTCCGGGCGGTAGGGCGCAGCAGCGGCTTCAATACCCGCGGCCATCGCGAAACTCGCCAACAGCCACCCGGTGGTCACCCGCAGGTGCGACCGGATTTGCCGCTGTCGCGGCAACGGCCCAGACACCAAGGATCGACCAGGGCTCACGGCCCCGCGAGCGGTTCCATGCCAGGCAGGATCGGATTGGCAGGCAATGGCACGTGCGACCCGGCTTCGCCGGGCGAGCCGGAGAGCGGTGTTTTCAGGTAGGGAAATGCATTGTCGAAAAAGCTGGCATCGACGATCGCCCCATCGGTGAAATCGAGACCGCCGGACGGAGCCTGCGAAGGATCGCCGAAAAGCCCGAGAGTAATCAGGCGCCCCATTGCGACGCGCAAGGTGATGTCGACAAGATCGTCGCCCGGCCGCCGTCCGTTGGGGTAGCCGGCGTTGTCGCCGCCGATCACACCGAGGCGGTTTTGCGAGCCCATCGGGGTCACCGGCGTGCTGGTGTTGAGCCGCAGCATTTTCGGCCGGCTTGACATTCGCCGGCTGGTTTAGGCCGGCGATGCCGGTAATGAAGGTGGCCACCAGATCAGTGAGCGGGAATAGTGTCGGCGCCTTGACCCCGGCACTGGAGAAAACCAATTCCACGATCGCGGGAAAGCTCGGGTTGGTAACATAGGTCAGGAATTGCGCATCGTTCCTGGGCTCGCTGGCGTTAAACTTATTCTTGTCCTTCAGTCCGATCACCAGCTCATTGACCAGCCCCATCCCGAGCTCGCGATTTCTGGGAGAAGCTCGCGGGATCGGGATTGTCGGGGCGATCGTTCTGATCGTCTGCAGCGGTACTGGCGGTGGTCCAGGCGCCGATCACCGGATCGCGCGCGACCAAACAGCTGATCGGCACTTCCAGAATCAGCGAGGTGATGTTTTTGCTGGCGAGATCGTCGCGCGCGGAATTGGCGAACTCCTCACCGACCGGATGTGCGTAGTTTATCAGGTCGAAGGTCTCACCCAGATCGTGAGGCCATTGCCGTCCTCCGCGACGATCAGCAGCTCACCCTCTACCGTCTTCAGCGAGACCTTTTCCCCCGGAAGTCGTCTTGATCGCGTGATCGAGCGACATCGAAGTGTGGCGTCCGGGCACCACGTGATAGGTCAGGATTTGGGTCAGCTGAGCCTTGTTCTCGGGCTTCAACAAGGTGTCGACAGTGCCGGGTGGCAGCGCCGCGAAGGCCTCGTTGGTCGGCGCAAAGACAGTAAAGGGGCCAGCCCCTTCGAGTGTCTGCACGAGACCGACCTGCCGTCTTGACCGCCGCCACCAACGTCGTGTGATCCTTCGAGTTGACCGCGTTCTGAATGATATTCTTGCTGTCATACATCGGCGCCCCCCCGACCATCGGGTTCATCGCCGCCATCGCACCGGCGCCGAGGCTTAGGGCGATCATCGCGGATGCGCTGACCAGTTTGAGATTCATGGCAAATTCCTCGCTGATATCGACCCCCGAGAGCATCGGCACTGCTCGGCCGGCGACGCGGCTTCTCTGCCCATTACGGAGCCGAGTGAAATTTGGATGTGCCCCAGGACGAAACTTTTCCGAATTGCCCCACCTGTGACCGCGCCCGAGCAGACCGCTCGATTGCGGCGACCACCACGACTGCGCTCACTGGCGGCGGCAATCGCATTGACGCTCGCAACGACCTCCATAGCCGCCGAAGCCGACGACACCACCATGCCCAGAGTCGCATTTTTTGGTTTTCAGCTGATCAACACGTCGTTGGAGCCGACCACCCCGAGCGAAGCCGGCCGCATTAAAATGCTCGATGATCAGCTCCGGGAACGGCTCGACGCTTCCGGCCGTTTCAGGATCGTACCGATCCCGCTCGACCTGCAGCAGCGGATCGCCGCCGGCCCCGAAATCGCCAACTGCAATGGGTGCGAACGCGATTTTGCCAAAACCATCGGCGCTAACTGGGCGGCGTGGGGCTCGGTGCTAGCGTGGTGTCGATTTGAACTCGATCTGGCACTTTTCGGAAGGCTTCCGAGGAGGTGTCGGTGAACAGTGGCAAGACGCTTTTCGCCCAGCTCATGGACTTTCTGCCATGGAGCACGTTCACGCGGATTGTCTCGCGATATGGCGGGGATTGGCGGGTGCGGACATTGTCCTGCGCCGAGCAGTATCGAGCCATGGCGTTTGCCCAGTTGACCTACCGGGAGAGCCTGCGCGACATCGAGACCTGCCTGTCAGCGCAGGCTGCCAAGCTCTACGCCATGGGGTTCGGCGACCCGGTGCGACGCTCGACCCTGGCCGATGCCAATGAGGCACGCGACTGGCGCATCTACGCGGAATTGGCTCAGCGACTGATCGTCCAGGCGAGACGGCTGTACACCAACGAGGATCTGGGTTTCGATCTCGCCAATACGGTCTATGCGCTCGACTCGACGACCATTGATCTTTGTCTGGCCGTCTTTCCGTGGGCGCAGTTCCGCACGACAAAGGTGGCGGTCAAGATGCACACGCTGCTGGATTTACGCGGCAACATCCCGAGCTTCATCCACGTTTCCGACGGCAAGCTGCACGACGTCCACGCTCTCGACCTGCTGCTCCCGGAAGCGGGCGCCATCTACGTCATGGATCGCGGCTACGTCGATTTCGCCCGCCTCCATGGGCTGCATCTCGCCGGTGCCTTCTTCATCACCCGCGCCAAATCGAACATGAAGGCCCATCGCGTCTATTCGGCGCCGACCGACCGGGCGACCGGGATCATCTGCGATCAGACCATCGCGCTCGACGGTCACTATACCAGCCAGCATTACCCCGAACACCTGCGGCGCATCCGCTTGCGCGATGCCGAGTCGGGCAAAACCCTGGTGTTCCTCACCAATCAGTTCAGCTTGCCGGCCGCGACCGTCTGCGCCCTTTACAAGAGCCGATGGCAGGTCGAGCTGTTCTTCAAGTGGATCAAGCAGCATCTGCGGATCAAGCAGTTCTTCGGGACATCCGAAAACGCGGTGAAAACCCAGATCTGGATCGCCGTCTCAGTTTACGTCCTCGTCGCCATCGTCAAGAAGCGTCTCAAGCTCGAAGCCTCGCTCTACACATTGCTCCAGGTCCTCTCGGTCACGCTTTTCGAGAAACTACCGTTGGATCAAGCGCTTACCCACGACGCCGCCAAAGGCGTTACTTCGCAAATAACTAACCAGTTGGATTTGTTCGCTTTTTGACCGGACAGCAGTGATACTAAATATCAATCTCTACTTGGAGGATGTAGCAACGCCGAAAATAGAATTTGTAAAGAGCGTCGACATTCGCGGCAATACCGACAAATCCTGGAGGCATGGGCTCGATTACATGCTGCGGCATTACGCTCGAACAACCTTGAAATCGCGCCCGCGCCCCTGCCCGATCAGACCGCCGACGCCGCGTCGTCGATGGCAAGCTGAACGGCGTCCTCGCCGCGCCAGCTGTCGCGCTGCAGGCGGCCGGCGACGTGGATCACCGCGCCGCGGGTTTCGGTGAGGAACCGGCCGAGCGGCGTTCCGGCGATCCGGAACGCGATGCTCCGCAGCCGGCTGTTGTCCAGCGGATCAGCGAGCGTACAGCGCAAGTGTCCACTCCCCACCGTCTCGGCGTGGGTCACGCGCACCCCGGCAAAGACGAAGCGCGGCTCGGGATTGGCGGCGCCGAACGGCGCCAGACTGGCGACTTGGTCGATCAGCTCGCTCTGCGCCGCAGCGAGGGAGAGCACTGCGTCGACCCGCAGCTCGGGCACTAGCCGCTCGCGGTCGAGCCCGTCCCCCAGCCGCTCGACCAGAAATGCCTGCAGCGCGCCGAGCTTCTCCGCCGCAACCGTAAAACCCGCTGCCATCGCGTGGCCGCCGCCATTGATCAAGAGACCGGCCTGGCGTGCCGCAATCACCGCTGGACCGAGCGGCAACCCGGCGATCGAGCGGCCCGAGCCCTTGCCGAGGCCATCGCCGAGCGCGACGACGCAAGCCGGTCGTTCATAACGCTCCTTGAGGCGAGAGGCGACGATCCCGATCACACCGGGGTGCCAGTTTTCCGCTGCCGCGAAGACCAGCACCGGCGACTGCGCCACCCCTTCGACCATTGCGATCGCCGCCTCCAAGGTCTCTGCCTCGATGGCGCGGCGTTCGCGGTTGTACACATCGAGTCGTCCGGCGATTTCGGCGGCCAGCGCCGGATCATCGGTGGCGAGCAGACGCGCGCCGAGATCGGCCGCGCCGACGCGTCCGCCGGCGTTGACCCGCGGGCCGAGCATGAAGCCGAGGTGATAGGCGTCAAGCGGCTCGTCGATGCCGGCGACGGCGGCCAGCGCGGCCAGACCCGGGTTGGCTCTCGATCGCGCGACCTTGATCCCCTGAGCGACCAGCGCACGGTTGACCCCGGTCAGCGGAACGACATCGCAGACCGTGCCGAGCGCCACCAGATCGAGCCAGCCGAGAAGGTCGGGCTCGCGGCGCCCGTCGCCGTACCAGCCGGTCCGACGTAGCACCCGATTGACCGCGACGACGAGCAGGAAGGCGACCCCGACCGCCGCCAACCCGCCATGCGGACTGGTCTCGTCGAGGCGGTTCGGGTTGACGATTGCGGCTGCCGACGGCAGTTGCGGCTCCGCGACATGATGGTCGACGACGATGACCTCGAGCCCGGCCGCGGCGGCGTTCGAGAGGGGCAGATGCGCCGTCGTGCCGCAATCGACGGTGACGACGACCCGCACCCCCTCCGCGCGCAAAGCGAGGAGCGCCGGGGTGTTCGGTCCGTAGCCCTCGCGCCGGCGGTCCGGGACGTAGATTCGTGTGCCGGTTCCGACCGCAGCAAAGAACCGGCAAAGCAACGCCGCGGAGGTCGCCCCGTCGACGTCATAATCGCCGAAGATACCGATCGTATCGCCATCCCGCACGGCACGGGCGAGCCGCGTCGCCGCGGCGTCCATGTCGCGCAGATGAGACGGGTCGGGCAGCTGGTCGCGCAGGCGCGGCGCTAGAAACCCGGGTGCGTGGTCGAGATCCACCGCGCGCTGCGCGAGCAACCGGCCAACGATCTCGGGAACGCCGAGCCGCTCGGCGATCGTCTGCCCCATTCGCGCGTCACCGTCGCGCCACCGCCAGCGGCGCCCGCAGACCGACTGCTCGATACCCAGGACCATCCCGGCGGATGTGGCGACGTCCCCCGCGCCGTTATCCATATCTGAGCCTAACCCAAACTCTCCCGGTCGCTATCGTCACCCCCGCGAAAGCGGGGGTCCAGGGGTCGCCGCGCAAGTGCTTGTTGCCTCTGGATTTCCGCTTTCGCGGGAATGACGGCCGAAGGCAATTTGGGGAGAATCAAAGGGTCGGACTGTTCAGCGAGCGAACGGCGCGAAGCTTTGCTTACGGGTGAAGTCGTGCCGCGCCTCAATGTAGCGGACTGTGCCGGATTTCGAGCGCATAACTACGGAATGCGTCGAAGCGCCCCCGGCAAAGCGACGCACGCCGCGCAGCATCGTGCCGTTGGTGACCCCCGTCGCGGCGAACATCACATCCCCCGAGGCGAGATCGAGCAGTTTGTATTTGCGGTCGAGATCGGTGACGCCGAGGCGGTGGGCTCGGCCCCGCTCGTCGTCGTTACGGAACAACAGACGCCCCTGCATCTGCCCGCCGACGCAGCGCAATGCGGCGGCCGCCAGCACGCCCTCGGGTGCACCGCCCGATCCGACATACATATCGATCCCGGTATCCGGATCGGAGGTCGCGATGACGCCGCTGACATCGCCGTCCGAGATCAGCGTGATGCGGGCGCCGGCGGCGCGGACTTTGGCGATCAGTTCAGCGTGACGCGGCCGATCGAGGATGCAAACAACGAGATCGGCGACCTCGACTTTCTTCGCCTTGGCCAGATTACGCAGGTTGACCGCCGGCTGTTCGTCGAGATCGACCAGATCGTCGGGGAGGCCTCCGCCGACCGCGATCTTGTCCATATAGACGTCGGGCGCATTCAGAAAACCGCCGGCATCGGCCATTGCGATTACCGCGAGCGCATTCGCGCCGCCTTTCGCGGTGATCGTCGTCCCTTCGAGCGGATCGAGCGCGATGTCGATCGGCGGGCCATTCCCGCTGCCGACCTTCTCGCCAATAAAGAGCATCGGCGCTTCGTCGCGCTCGCCTTCGCCGATGACGACGGTGCCGTCGATCGAGAGGCTGTTCAACGCCCCCCTCATCGCATCGACCGCCGCCTGATCGGCGGCCTTTTCATCACCGCGTCCCATCAAGCGCGACGCCGAGAGCGCCGCAGCCTCGGTCACGCGGACAGCCTCGAGCGCGAGATTGCGGTCCATCTTCGAGGTCTCGGGCATGGCTTTCCTCCTCGTCGTTGTTTAGCGATTGTCGTCCTCAGAAATCCTCGATGCGAATCATGCGAGGAGGCTCCAACACGGAATCGAGCGCTTCGATCCGGTGGAGCGCCCGGCGCATCGCCGCTTCGACCGTAATGTGGGTCGTCATCACCACCGGCACGGCTTCGCCCGGGGCGCGGCCGCGCTGGATCATCGATTCCATGGATACCCGTTCGTCGCGCAGCGCGGCGGCAACATCGGCGATCACCCCGGGCTGATCGACCACCATCAGCCTGATATAATACGCCCCCTGGTGCCGCTCGATCGGCACGCCGGGTATCGCCCGCAAATTGGCGACGGGGAGGCCGAACGCGGAAACATGCCGGCCCGCCGCGATGTCGACGAGATCGGCGGCCACCGCCGACGCCGTCGGAAAGGCGCCGGCGCCGCGCCCTTGCAGCACCACCCGGCCGACAAAATCGCCTTCGGCGACGACTGCGTTGTAGACGCCTTCGACAGCCGCGATCGGCGTCTCGCGGTGCACCATGCAGGGGTGGACGCGCTGCTCCAACCCTTCCTCGGTCAGCCGGGCGATGCCGAGCAGCTTGATGCGATAGCCGAGCTCTTCGGCAAAGTCGATGTCGAGCCGCGACACGTGACGGATGCCTTCGGCGTAGACCCCGTCGAGGTCGACCGGGCGGCCGAACCCGACGCTGGCGAGTATCGCCAGCTTGTGTGCCGCATCGATGCCGTCGATATCAAAACTCGGGTCGGCCTCGGCATAACCGAGCTTTTGCGCCTCAGCCAGGACTTCGGCAAACTCGTGAGCACTCTCCCGCATTGTCGTCAAAATGTAGTTGGAGGTGCCGTTTAGGATGCCGTAGAGGCGCTCGAGCCGATTACCGGCGAGGCCCTCGCGCAACCCCTTGATGACCGGAATACCGCCGGCCACGGCGGCTTCGAACGAGAGAACGAGGCCTTTTTCTTCGGCACGCGCAGCGAGTCTCGTCCCGTCATGCGCCATCAGCGCCTTGTTGGCGGTGACAACGTGCTTGCCGTGGTCGAACGCAGTGTCGAGCAAGCGCAGCGCGATGCCATCGGCGCCGCCGATCAACTCGACGACGACGTCGATCTCAGGATCGGCCGCCATTGCCGCCGCGTCCTCGTACCAGCGCACGGTGGAGAGATCGACACCCCGATCACGGCGGCGGTCGCGCGCAGATACCGCGGCGACGACGATCCTGCGGCCAGCGCGCTGAGACAGCAATTCGGCCTGGCGGTCCAGCAATTGCAGGACGCCGGAACCGACGGTGCCGAGACCGGCGACGGCGATCTTTAACGGCGGTTTCACGACAGCACCCGGATGCAGTGTGTGAAAGGGCGAGAGCAGCAGCGAGCGGCGCTCGCCCTGACACTTTGTAGCGCCCAAGCGCCGATTTTTCGAGAAGTTTCCGGCAACGCGACGGCCCAGCCGGGAGAGATTCGCGTCGATTCGGTGGGTTTCAGCTCAGTGTTCGAGCAGAACCTCGGCGCGGCTATCACCCGAATTCGTACCCGTCGGCGCCGCCTCGACTTGGATCTTGTCTGAGGGGATGCCGGCCTTGCTCAAGGCGGCGGCGACCGCCTGGGCACGGTCAAGAGCCGTGCGATAGCTGTTCAGCTGCTCAACCGCGCCGCTTCCCTCGCCGGCATAACCGACAACACGAAGCTTGCCTGGGTTCTGTCGGTATATCGGCACCACCGATTCGAGCGTTTGCCGCCCGCTGTCGGTAAGGCTCGTCGAGTCGGCGCCGAACTTGATCTCGGCAATGGGTTTGTCGACCGAGGCAGGCGGCTTCGGACCACCTTTGCCGGCGCCGGCGTCTGCCGAACGGGCAGGCGGCACAGGGGCCAACTCCGGGGTCGCCGGCGCCGGTTCAAAGCCGGCGGAGCCTTTCGCGTCCGGCAGTGGCGTAGGGGCGAGAGCCCCTCCCGCGGCCAGCCCACCCGGTAGATGGGTCGCCGTGCTGGCAACCTTCGGCGTCGGCGGCAATTGCGGCGGCGGCGGCGCGGGCTGGATCTGCTCGGGCTGCGGTGTCGCACGCGCCTGCGGGACCTCGAGACTGGACTCCATCGGCGCCGGCTCGGGCGGCTCGCCCTGTTTGCGCAAGCCTTGCCCGGGGCTCTCCCCGGGCGTCTTGCCGGCGGCGCGCGCCGAGCGGGCGCCCGCCACCGCCGCCGGCTTGCCGCCGGCAGCGCCCTCGCCGGTCGGCGCAAGCGAAGCCGCCGCCGCGGGGGACGACGCCGGTCCCAGCAGGACCGGCTTGCCGCCGCCGGCGTTTTCGGATGGAAGCGCAACAGAACGCGCCGTCGATGCGACGGAAGACGCTACCGGGCCCGGCGAGGACGGTGACGGAGCGGCAGTAGGCTCGGGCTCGGTACCCCCGCTCCCCGCGGCCGGAGCGGGCGGCGGGGGCGCGGCTGGCGCAAAGCCTGCCCGCAGCTGCTCGTTGGTGTGGCGGGCATTCGCCTGGTCGGCGATCAAACTCTGGGTCAGCTTATCGCGCTCGGCGGCCGTCATCGCCCGGACTGGCGGCGCCGGCACGGTTGCGAGATTGGGATAATCGGCCGCCTCTCCAGCGGCCAGATTTCCCGTGTTCGGCGTGGTCTCCGGGTCGGGGTCATTCTGGCTTGCGCCGGTCAAGTCGCGCCAAGTCTCGACCGGGTTGCACGCGGCAATACCGAGCAGCACGACGACGACGGCGAGCTGGCGTACTGCCGACCTGGTCTGTCTCCCGACAACGAGATTGGAGGACCGCAATTCGCCGATAAGCATGCCAGCATTCCCGAAGAATTGGCCCGGCGCCCTCGCAAGCATTCGGGATCCGCTTACGAGCGACACAAATCGATCAGTGCTGATGTATTAGATCTGGACTGGCGCGTCACCACATTTATAGCGAAAACAATCGACCTGCCCTAGCCGTCAGTTGCGGCCCCGTTTTCCGGGTCCCGGCGGTGGGAGCGCAACAAGCGGCTGTCTTGAGGAAACGGTGATGAACGACGCGAGCCACCAAACACCAAGCGCCGGCAACCCACGGCTCGGCAAGGACGAGGTTGCGAGCGCCACTCTCGGCAAAGCTGGTGCAGGCGCGGCAAACCCCCAAAACCGACGCAACGAGCGCGCCGCTCGCGGCAAGCCGGTGGCGGGCCGTCAGCCTGACTCGCCCATGCATGGCGGGACCGGGACGGGAGCCGGCGTCGACCCGTTGCCCGATGCCGCCGAATCAGCGCGGCAGATGGCCGAAATCGCCCAGAAAAGCCAGCAACTCGTCGCCGAGTTCCTCAAGCGACAAGCCCCGGAGGACGGGATCGGCATGACGAACCCGCTGGCGATCGGAACCGCCTTTCTGGAGATGACGGCCCGCATGATGTCGGATCCCTCGCGGCTCGTGCAGGGGCAGCTGTCATTGTGGAGCGATTATCTGACATTGTGGCAACGCACGGCGCAGCGCTTTTTCGGCGGGCCCACCGAGCCGTTGATCGAACCGGCCCCCGGAGACCGGCGCTTTCGCGACGCGGCGTGGACCGACAATACCCTCTTCGACTTTATCAAACAGAGCTACCTATTGAGCGCGCGCTGGATGCAGGGCGCGGTTCACGATGTCGAAGGCGTCGACCAGCGCACTGCCCGCAAGATCGATTTTTATACGCGCCAGTTCGTCGATGCGATCGCGCCTTCAAATTTCCTGATGACCAATCCCGAAGCATTGCGCGCGACGATCGAGAGCCGCGGGGAGAATCTGCTGAACGGATTGCAGAACCTGCTGGACGACCTCGAGCGCGGCAAAGGCCGGCTGGCGATCAAGATGACCGATATGGAGGCGTTCCGGATCGGCAAAAACATCGCCGTCACCCCCGGGAAGGTGGTCTACCAGAACGACTTGATGCAGCTCATTCAGTACGACCCCACCACCGTCAACGCAAAGCGTCGGCCGCTGCTGATCATCCCGCCATGGATCAACAAATTTTACATTCTCGACCTGCGCCCGAATAATTCCTTCATCCGCTGGGCGGTGTCGCAGGGCCATACGGTATTTGTGATATCGTGGGTCAACCCCGACGAGAGGCTCGCCGCCAAGGAGTTCACCGATTATATGCTAGAAGGCCCGCTGGCTGCGCTCGACGCGATTGAAGCGGCGACCGGCGAGCGCGACGCCAATGTAATCGGCTATTGCCTCGGCGGCACCCTGCTCGCCAGCACCCTCGCCTTTATGGCGGTCAAGCGCGACAATCGGATCAAGAGCGCGACCTACCTCGTGACGATGGTGGACTTTGCCGAGGCCGGCGAACTCGCCGTGTTCATCGACGAGGAGCAGCTCAGCGCGCTCGAGGAGCGCATGAGCGCCAAGGGCTATCTCGAAGGCCGCGACATGGCGACGACCTTCAACATGCTGCGCGCCAACGACCTGATCTGGTCCTTTGTCGTCAACAATTATCTGCTTGGCAAGTCACCCTTTCCGTTCGACCTGTTGTATTGGAACGCCGATTCGACGCGCATGCCGGCGGCGATGCATGGTTTTTATCTGCGCAACATGTACCAGGAGAATTTGCTGGTGAAACCCGGCGGCATCAGCCTCGATGGCGTGCCAATTGATCTGCGCAAGATCACGACGCCGTCCTTTCTGCTGTCGACCCGCGAAGACCATATCGCGCCCTGGCGGTCGACCTATGCCGCGACCCAACTCTATAAGGGGCCGGTCAAATTCGTGCTGTCCGCTTCCGGCCACATCGCTGGGGTGGTCAATCCGCCGGGCGGCAAATACGGCCACTGGGAGAACGATAGCAATCCGCCGACAGCGGAGGAATGGCTCGCCACAGCGACCGCTCGCCCCGATTCCTGGTGGCCATCTTGGGAACATTGGGTTTCGCACTACGCCGACGGCGAAGTGCCGGCACGGCACCCGGGTGACGGCAAGCTGAAGCCGATCGAGGACGCACCCGGATCTTATGTCAAGGTCCGGGCCGCGGATTGAGGTGGCGACCACTACCCACTATTGCGCAATCCCGCCGCGATGCCGTTGATCGTCAGGTGGATCCCAATAACGACATCGTCGTCGGTGTCGCCGGCGCGGTAACGTTTCAACAGCTCGATCTGCATGTGATTGAGCGGATCGAGATAGGGAAAGCGGTTACGGATCGAGCGCGCCAGCAGTGGGTTGCTTTCGAGCAAGCTCTCCTGGCCCATGATCGTCAGCAATGCGTCGACGACACTCTGCCATTCCGCTCGCAACTGGGAAAAGATGCGGTCGCGCAGCGCGATATCGGAGACCAGCTCGGCATAGCGCGAGGCGATCGCGATATCGCTCTTTGCCAGCACCATGTCCATATTCGACAGCAGCATCTGAAAGAACGGCCAGTCGCGGTACATCACCTGCAGCGTCGCCATGCCGCCTTGAGGCTGCGCTTCGAGCCAGGCTTTGACCGCGCTGCCGAAACCGTACCAGCCGGGCAGCATCAGCCGGCATTGCGCCCAGCTGAAAACCCAGGGGATGGCGCGCAAATCCTCGATTTGCGCTGACTCTTTCCGCGCCGACGGACGGCTGCCGATATTGAGATTGGCGATCTCGCCAACCACCGTCGACTCGCGAAAGAAACGGTCGAAACCGTCGGTTTCGTAGACCAGGGCGCGATAGGCGCGATAGGCCGCGGCGGAGAGATATTCGATTGCCGCCAAATGCTCGGGGCGCGGCTCACCGGTCTCCGGCTGCAGCAAGGTCGCCTCGAATGTTGCCGCGGCGAGGATCTCGAGGTTGCGCCGGCCGAGCTCAGGGCTCGAGTATTTGCTGGCGATGACTTCGCCCTGTTCGGTAATGCGAATGGCGCCCTGAACGGCGCCGACCGGCTGAGCAAGGATCGCCTGGTAGCTCGGCCCGCCGCCCCGTCCGACCGAGCCACCGCGGCCATGGAACAGACGCAACCCGACGCCATGTCGCCGGAATACCTCGACGAGCGCAATCTCGGCTTTGTAGAGCTCCCAACCCGAGGTCAGGAACCCGCCATCCTTGTTGCTGTCGGAATAGCCCAGCATGACCTCCTGCACGCCGCCGCGGCTTTCGAGCAGACGCAGGTACTCGGGCAGATCCAGCAACCGATCCATCACATCGCCGCAATTGCGCAGATCCTCGATGGTTTCGAACAGCGGCACGATATCGAGGTCGAGCTCTCCCGAGCGCGGCCGCAGCAGACCCGCTTCTTTCAGCAGCACGGCGGTTTCGAGAATATCGGAGACGCCGGTGGTCTTGGAGATCACATAATGCGGCACCGCAGCCCGCCCATAGCAGCGATGCGCTTCGCCGGTCGCCCGCAAGATCGCGAGCTCGCTGGCGGTCTCGTCCGAATAGGAGAGAAAAGCCGAGGACAGCGGACGGGCAGTGGCCAGCTCCGCCAGCAGCAGGCGGATGCGCTCCGGTTCGGCAAGCGCGGCGTAATTGAGATCCGGCTGCACGAGACCAAGCATCTCAGCGATCGCGCGCTCATGCACATCCGAGTTCTGGCGCAGATCGAGGGCAGCGAGGTGAAACCCGAAGGTGTCAATGGCGCGACGCAAATTCCGCAGGCGACCCTTGGCCAGGATCGCAGAGCCGTGGGCGACCAATGAATTGTCGAGGATTGCGAGATCGGCGAGTACTTCGCGGCAATCGCCGTAAGGCGACGGGTCGCCGGCAGGCGCGGCTTCGCGCTGATCGAGCACCCGCTGCGTCGCCGCCAGCCGCGCAGAGATCCCCGCAATCGCCCGCCGATATGGCTCGTCCCGCCGATGGGCGGAACGGTCGGGCGAGCGCGCCGCGAGCCCGTCCAGCGGCTCCGAGATGCCGACCAGCCGGCTGTCGAGCGACAGCTCGCCACCGAGCAGGTGCAGCTCGTCGAGATAATATTTGAGGGCAAGGTCGGACTGCGCCTGCAGTGCCGTGCGCAGGACGTCCTCGGTGACAAACGGGTTGCCGTCACGGTCGCCGCCGATCCAGCTGCCCATGCGCAGAAAAGAGGGGAGCCTGCCCGCGGGCGCCAAGCCGGCGCCAGCCAGTTCCTCTTCGAGGTCGGCATAAAAACGCGGCAACTCGGATAGAAAAGTATCATCGTAATAGGAAAGGCCGTTGGCCACCTCATCGATCACGCGCAGCCGCGTTCGGCGCAACAGATTGGTCTGCCACAAGGTCAGCACCGCGCGGCGCAGCGCCGCCTCGTTGGCCGCGAGCTCGGCCGCGGTCAGCGGAAGGCGGTCGCGGTCTGCCAACAGGCCGGCTATTTCCTTTTCTCGATCGATCGTACTGCGGCGCCGCACCTCGGTCGGGTGCGCGGTCAACACCGGCACGACCATCGCAGTCGCGAAGAACGCGCGGATGCGCGCGGCCGGGATCCCCGCCTGGCAGGCGCGGGCGAGCGCATATGCCATCGTGCCTTCGCGCGGCGACGACGCGGTCAAGGCGTGGGCACGGGTGCGGCGGATGTGATGCTGGTCTTCGGCAATGTTGGCGAGATGCGAAAAAAAGCCGAAGGCGCGAATGATCTGGAGCGCCTCGGTCGGCGATAGGCCATTCAAGGTCCGTTCGAGATCGCGCCGGGCTGCGACGTCTTCGTCGCGACGGAAGCGGACGGAGTTTTGGCGAATATGCTCGACCGTATCGAAGACGGCGTCACCGCTCTGCTCGCGCACAGTGTCGCCGAGGATCCTGCCGAGCAGCCGAATATCGTCGCGCAGCGGCAGGTCTTTGTCCTCGCTGTCGCTTGGCTGGAGTTTTGGCACGCTTCGAGCTCCCACCAAAATCCTGGATAGACACGGTAGCCGTACTGCAGGAAGTGTGCCTTATGCAAAGCAGCAAGCGCCTCCGGGCCGGAGCCGGCCTTTATTGGTTGCGCCGCCTACGCCGGCGCTGAAGAATGAAACTCCCGTACCGATCGGAGAATGCCGATGGCCATCGCCGAACGCGCGAGCGTCTGCACCTTCGATTGTCCCGGACACCTGCAGCCTGACGCGTCGGCGTCGATGACGGCCGGATCGTCAAGGTGCGCGGCTCGGATGCGGTGCCCTACACGGCGGGGGTCATCTGCAACAAGGTCGCGCGCGACATGGGCGACTTCGTGCACGGACCGCAGCGCCTGCTCCATCCGCTGCGCCGCATCGGACCGAAGGGTTCCGGGCAGTTCGAGCGGATCTCGTGGGACGCGGCGCTGGACGAGATCCATCAGCGGGTCAGCGACGATCATCGCGCCGGTGGGGAGCCGCAGGCGGTGATGCCGCTGAACTATGCCGGCCCGCACGGCTTCCTCGCCGGCGACAGCATGTCCTCGCGTTTCTTCAACCGGCTGGGCGCCACCCAGCTCTACCGGCGGGCCCTGTGCGGCGGGGTGCGCAGCGAGGCCTGGGCCGGAACCTATGGCGCCGTACCCGGCTGCCCGCCCGAATTCGCCGAGCACGCCGCGCTCAACGTCGTCTGGGGCAACAACGCGACCGTCGCCAATCTGCACCTCGTCCGCAGCATCAGCCACGCCAGGCGACAAGGGCGGCAGGCTGGTGGTCGTCGACCCGCTGCGCACCAAGATCGCCGCAGCAGGCGGATCTGCATCTGCAACTGCTGCCCGGCACCGACATGCTGCTCGCCTGGTCCGTCGCCGCGGAGCTCGAGCGGTCGGGGTCGCTGGACGACGCCTTCATCGCCGCGAACGTGCTCGGCGCCGAGGAGTTCATGGCGCGGGCGCGCGCAATGGCCGGCGGCGCGGGCGGCCGAGGCCTGCGGCGTGCACGAGAGCGCAGATCCCGACCTTCGCGCGCTGGCTGGCCGAGGCCGAGCCGCTCGTGCTGGCGCCCGGCAACGGGCTCGAACGCGGCCGCAACGGCGGCAGCGGCATCAGGGCCGCGATCGCGCTGCCGGCGTTGCTCGGCAAGCTCGGCCAGGGCAGCGGCATCGTGCTCGGCGCCGGCAACGCCTTCCCCAAGACGCCGGCCAAGCTGCAGCGGCCGGATCTGATGCCCGGCCGGCACCCGCACGCTCAACATCAACGATATCGGCCGGCATCTTGCCGAGGACGACATCGACCCGCCGCTGCGCGCGTTGTTCATCTACAACCACAATCCGATCGTCGTGCATCCCGACCAGAACCGGATGCGCCGCGGGCTCGCCCGCGACGGACGTGTTCGCCGTCGGCATCGAGCTGACGATGACCGAGAGCATGACGCATTGCGACGTGGTGCTGCCGGCGGCGACCCATTTCGAATACGCCGATCTCTATCCGTCCTACGGCCATCACTGGCTGCAGCGCGCCGAGGCGGTGATCCCGCCGCTCGGCGAGTCGCTGCCGAACACCGAGATCTTCCGCCGCCTCGCCGCGCGCTTCGGCTTCGACGAACCGTGCTTCCGGGCGAGCGACGAAGAGCTGATGGACGAGGCCGTCGATCCGGCCGATCCCCGGCTGGCGGGCCTCCGGCCGAGCCGGATCCCGACCCGCAAGGCATTGCAGATGACGGGGCCGGACGGCAAGCCGATGGTGCTGTTCGACAACATCTTTCCGGCGACGCCGTCGGGCAAGATCGAGCTCAAATCCGAGACATTGGCCGAGCGGTGGGGCGCCGCGGCGGTGCTGCCGGATTGGCAGCGAGCGCGACGCTTCGTACCCGCTGATGCTGATTTCGCCGTCTTCCGACAAGCGCATCTCCTCGACCCTGGGCGGCCTCGCCGGCTCGTCGCGCGGCGCCGCCGCTGCTGATGAACCCGGCGGATGCGGCACGACGCGATCTGCCGCACGGCATCGAGGTGCGGGTGTGGAACGACCGCGGCGACGTCATCCTGCCGCTCGAGATCACCGACGACGTGCCGCCCGGGGTCGTCGCCAGCGAGAAGGGCGCATGGCTGTCGACGAGCCGCACCGGGCAGACGATCTCGGCTCTCGTCTCGGCCGATCTCCGGGCCGATCTCGCCGAGGGCGCCTGCTTCAACGACACCCCGGTCGAGGTCAGCCGCGCTTGAAGCAGCGGGGTCAGCGCAGCGCTCCGGCCAGTGCGACACGACCGCCGGCGCCCCGGGCGCCCGTGAGCTCGCTGCGCGGATTTCGGATACGTGGATCGCCTTCGCCCGCAACGGCAGCCCTAATAATCCCGCAATCCCGGCTTGGCCCGCCTATACGAATGCGGACCGCACAACGATGATCCTCGACACCACTTGCCGTGTCGCCCACGACCCCGACCGCGAGGCCCGCCTCCTGTGGACCCGCGTCGTCCAGGATTAGGCCGAGAGACAAACGCGCACCGTCGTCGATCCCGTTTTGGACTGGCTACAACCATTCATTGAAGCGCCGCCTACCCGTTTGCGCTTTCTGCAGCGAAATCAGCAGCGAATCACCCGCGTTGGTTGCAGTCGTTCAACGGCCCGCTCAAGATCGCTGGACTGGCCCTGCCGAAGCGCACGCACCCCCTGTTCCGCCTGTTTTATCAGGTCGAGATCAGGCATCACCAAATTCCCTCATCGAAAATCCCTAACCCGCTCACAGCTGCTGACGCCCGCGACAGTACAACGAGACTGTGGCAATTGCGGGGTTGTTACGTAGAAATTGCTGGATTGCCGGCAGCGTTCGGGTAGGCCGACACGCCGTGTTCGATGCGGGCCGGCGAGAATGTACTTTGTTTTTGGTTACTAGCGGTGTGCGCAGTGCTGGTTACTCGCCCTCTACGGTCGGCATCACGAAGCCATTGCAAGATGCAAAGAGGCGCGATCACTGCAACAGACTGAGCACGCAAAACGACAGCTCGATTGGGGAGACGCTGCTCGACTCCGTTGAATATGAAGATCGTTGGTGAGCCTGTCGGCCGCTCTCGACCTCAAACCGGACGCTTGATCTACTGGCGCTTGGTGCCAGGATCGGAAATCGATGAGACGCATCACCAGCTGGTCAAACCCAGCGGCTAGCGGGATCACCGATGCGGCCGCGCCCGATCCGGGTGCGATCAACGATCGTTCAATCAGCTATTTGCCAACAAAGGCGCCCGAGACCGTGTCATTGCCGATTCCGGCTTGCTATAGCCTCAGCTTTCCTCGCCACATGTTTCGTCGCTTACACATGTAAGATTTTCAGAATCCAGGCCAAACAATCCGTTCGCCGAAGAGTTCGTCGATAAACTTGGCAAAATCGGCTACCTGCGCCGCGGTAGGATGGTCGGCTCGCCGGCTTCGAGGATTATTTTAGACGCCTTTCTCAACAGCGTTCCTGCCTGATCGCGAAGCGACACCGACCTCGCGCTGGGTGAACACCAGTGTCATCGCCTCAATACGCCCCTAAAGGCGTGGAGCGCGCAAACGACGTTGCTGGCCTGGTGCTCGACACGTGGCTCATCCTCGATATGATCATGCGATTGACCCGCGTTGCGCAACGATGCGCTGCCGCGCCAAGCCTGGTCGCCAAGCTCGTGCCCGAGCTGCGCGCCGCGCTCGCCTTGAGGAGTGCCTTGGAGTGGGAGGAGATGTTTGGTGGGAGCCTCCCTTGTGCGGCAGCAGCGCGGAGGATCGAGAAAATGTTTGACCATCCGCAGGTTCTTGCCGAAGACCTGGTGACGACGCTCAGCCATCCGGTCGTAGGCCACTAGCGGACAATGACAAAGCCGATCCACCGCCGACACTCCGGGCCGGCGCCGATATTAGCGCCGATCTTCAGCCGACACGGCGATGAAATCCTAGCGGGGCAAGGATATTTGGAAGCAGAAGTTACAGCCCTACGAGTGTTTGGTAAAAAACCGCTCGCTTCGAGCACAAGTCGACCGTTGAATTTTTCCCCACAGGCAACGGGCGCACGCGCCCTGGGGGCTCGCTCGAAACGGACGATCGATTCCAAATGTTCCAAAGTTGGATCGAAAGTAGAGGTCACACCATGTTTCAATTTTGCCCTGGCGAAAAAACTTCATCTATTCCAAGACGCGCGCTCCTGATGGGCGGATTTGCCGGGGCTGTCGGTTGCGCTTTTCCTGGGGTCGCTAATGCCGCAACGGCAATCGTCTTGCCGACCGCAGGCGGCAGTCGACGATTCTCCGTCCTGTACAAGGGTTTCAAGATCGGCGCCCACACGGTCTCATATTCGCCGGCAACCGGCGAGACGCGGGTCGACACCGACATCGATCTCTCGGTCAAGGTGGCCTTCCTTTCCGTCTTTGCGTTCCGTCACCGCTCCCAGGAGACCTGGCGCGCGGGGCGGCTGATGTCACTGAACAGCGAAACGGTGGAGCATGGCGAGACCCTCCACGTCGAGGGCGCGGCGACGCCGCAGGGATTTCGCGTGATGAGCAAGGGCGGTCCCGTTATCGCATCCGCCGCCACCTTGACGTCAAACAGCCTGTGGACCCCAGCGATGCTGGAGCAGGCGACGGTGGTCGACGCGCAGCGTGGTGGCATCATCGGTGTCAGCGCGCGCAAGTTCGCCGACGAGCAAATCGTGATCGCCGGAGGCCCGGTTGGCGCCACGCGCTATACGTTGATCACGCCCTATTTCGCCGGCACCGTTTGGTACGACAAGGCAAACCTTTGGGTGCGCGGCGAGTTCGAGCGTGACGGCTCGAAGGTCGCAGTATCAGCTCGACGCGTGAGGCCCGCTCACCGGCGGACAAGGGGGGATTCGGTTATGCCGTTTAGACGACCGCTATGCCTTGCCGCGGCGATCATGGCGAGCACCGTTGCAGGCTGCACGACGGTCTCGGTTGCCCTCGCTCCGACCTCGGTTACTCTCGCCACCGGGACGCCCGGCGGCGTCTATCATCCGGTCGGAAGCGCGATCTGCCAGATGTTTGATCTGGGAGACCAGCATCAGGCGATGCCATGCGTCGCGGTGAGTTCCGATGGCTCGGTGGCGAACATCCGACGCGTCGAGAGCGGCGATGCAAATTTTGGCCTTTCGCAGACCGACGTCGCCTATGCCGCTTTTCATGGTGAGGGACCGTTCGCGGCCGCTGGCCCCAATCCGAAGCTGCGCATCTTGATCGCACTCTACCGGGAAGCATTTACCGTCGTCGCTCGCGCCGATAGCGGCATACGCGATTTCCAGGATTTGCGCGGCAAACGCGTCGGCATCGGGACGAGCGGTGTCGGATATAACTTCACGTACGATGTCGTCCTCGGATTTTATGGCTCGGCGACCTCGAGCCCCGAGCGTGTGCTAGAGCTCCCGCCCGCCGAACAGAACCAGGCGCTTTGTGGGAACAAAGTCGACGCGATCATTTTCGAAGCGGGGCATCCCAATGGGCTGACCCAGGAGGCGACGACGGACTGCCGGGCAAGGCTGGTGCGCGTCGCTGGCCCGCCGATCGATCGCCTCCTTGCGACGCATTCCGATTACGTCGCCTATGTCATCCCAGGCGGCATGTATCCCGGCAACCCCGACGATGTCCCGACAATCGGCACACGGGCCGTGCTCGTCGCATCGAGCAATCAGCCAGATGAGCTGTCCTATGCCGTGGTTAAGGCGGTGATCGAGAACTTCGCCGATTTCCGACGGTTGCACCCCGCGCTCTCGACCTTGGAGATCAAGGACATGGTGCCCAGCGGCTCTGTCATACCGATCCATCCGGGTGCGCTGAACTATTATCGTGAGGCCGGCCTCGTCCATTAATCAGCGGCGGCCGAGGACGGCGCCGATGGGCCCTCGCGCCACTGGCAGATCCTCTTGCGGGGGTGCCTCGATCACCAGCGTGCGCGTCGGAAATGCAAAATCGATGCCCAATTGTTTTGCGAGGTCCATGATTTGCAACAGGATCTCCTCGCGCGCCGCCAGCTCTGCGGAGTAGTCTGTGGTTTCGATATGAAAATAAATCAAGATATTCAGACTGCTTTCCCCAAAATCATTGAAACGGACGTTGAAATTGGTTTTGTTCGTCAGCGGATGATCGGTAATAATCTGTTTGATACCGGCGATCAGCTGTTCGAGCTTTTCGCGAGGAGTGTCGTAGGTGACTTGGATCAGAAAGCGCTGGCGGCGCATCTTGCGAAGGCTGAGGTTTTCGACAGTTGCATTGACCACGGAGTTGTTCGGAATTGATATCAGCGAGTTATCCCCTGTCCGGATGCGGGTGCTGCGGAAGCCGACATCCTCGACCGTGCCTTCGCCCCCGGACACTTTCACGTAATGACCGACGCGAAACGGCTTTTCGATCATGATCAACATCGAGCCGAGGAGGTTGGCGAGGCTGTCCCGAGCCGCCAGTGCCACGGCCAAACCGCCGACGCCCAGCCCTGCCAACACCGAATAGGTCGGGAAACCCAGCTCGTAGGACCCTTGGATCAAGAATCCGACGGCAATCACCATACCGGCGAAGCGCATGCCGAGTTTGATGAGCTGGCTGTCCAGGCTGCGTTGTCGCAGATGCTCCGATGCCACGATGGTTTCGGCGAGAAGGCCGGCGGCGATCATGGAAAGCCAGGCGGCGCTGAGATACAGCGTGCCCGTCTGCATAAAGGTGATGACTATGCGCGCGGTCCCGCCGATCCGGAATATCATGCAGAGCAAGGGTACCGGGAAGGCCGTCACCAGAATGATCGCCAGCGGCGTCAGGAGGGTGTGCCAGCCGGGGCCGTGACTCCTCTGGCCTCTTGCCCGCGAGATGCCGGTTCAGGCGATATATGCCGTAGACAAATCCCAGGCAGACGGCTAGCCCGACCGCGAGCCCGAGCCACTGCCATGATGCCACCCCGGCGATCGGGGATTTGGCCCAGGCCGGCAAGCGCAACGTCCAGCGGATCGGCACGATGCGCTCCAATCCGACTGGGGAACTCGATGTAGGCCTCGTAAATCGTCGCCGTGCCGCCCGCGCTCAATTTGCGATAGACATCGCTCAATTCGGCTGCCGGGCCGGGCTTGTAAGGCAGTTTCTTGATGCGTTCGTAGAATTCGGGGAGGCGATCCACCGTGCCGGCGGAGACGAGATATTCGCCGGAACGCGGTCCGTTCTCGATGAGGGCGATGTCGATCTCGGTTTCCGGCAGCCGCCACCGCTTGAACGGCAGGCCCGCAGCTGCGTTCCGGTCGGGGACACTGTCGAAAGCAGGAAGCTCGATCCGGTCGAGTATCTCCTTTAATTGGATCGCCCGCTCGGCGGCGACCGTCTGTTGGAGCACAGGGGGAATATCGGAAAGGTCCAGAACCTTGATCGCCTTTGCTGCGGCAGAGAGGGTCTCGACCTGTCTGCGCCGTTCGTCGGAAGTGAGGTACAGTCTTTGCGACGCCGCATATTCCTGCAGAATGTCCTTTATGCCGCGGTAGATCCCGTCCATCGTCACGACGAAATCCTGCAGTGTCTCTCTGGGGCTGGCGGTATCGACCGGGCGCAGCGGATTAACCTCTGCCGCCTTCGCTGCATTCGAGAACGCGCAACTCGACGCGATCAGAAGGCCTATGCTCAGATATACGAGACGGTTGAAGACAGGGATCATCGCCGATCACCCAACTTGCTTCATTTGCCGGCGGCGGTCGCGCTCCGCGACGGCACTCGTGAAGCCAACTGTCGCAATGGTCGCGGCAGGTGTCCAACTCTATTTCGCCACGCGGCGGCGGCACCCGGCCGTGAGCGTTGCACGACGTTGCGCCCTTCGCAAGGCCACGCCTAGGCAGAATTGGCAAAAGTCGGGAAGCCCGCGGATGAAACTTACTGCCGCAACCCCGCAGGCGCGGTTCATCTTGGCCGGGGGATCCCTCCGGCTTGGAGCCGAAACGCTGGGCGATGCCGACGCAGACAGCCCTGAGTGACCGGTTTCCACCCAACTCGCACGGCGCAGATATCTGAGCCGCAGCGGGATTTGAAATCAAGCGGCTCTCGGTGTGCAAAAGGTAGGCATGGATATTTTAGACGGCACCAGCGGTGCTCCGGCTTAGAAGCCCCGCTTCTCGAAAAACCGGTTCTCGGGCCGCGGCAGGCCGAGGTTTTCGCGCAGGGTCTGGCCTTCGTATTCGCGGCGGAAGAGGTTGCGGCGCTGCAGTTCGGGGACGACCCGGTCGACGAAATCGTCGAGGCCGCCCGGGACCCACGGGAACATGATGTTGAAGCCGTCGCAGGCGTCGCTGTAGAGCCACTCCTCCATCTGGTCGGCGATCATCTTCGGGGGTGCCGACCATCGCGAGGCCGCCATAGCTGCCGGCGATCTGGGCCAGTTGGCGGACCGTCAGATTGTCGCGCCGGGCGCGTGCGATGACCCGCTCGCGGCCGCTCTTGCTGGCGTTGCTCTCCGGGATCTCGGGCAGCGGGCCGTCGAGGTCGAAGACCGAGGCGTCGCAGCCCAAGGCGATCGACAATGAGGCGATGCCGCTGTCGGGGTGCACGAGGCTGTCGAGCAAGGCCCGCTTGTCGCGCGCCTCCTCCGCGGTGTCGCCGACGACGACGAGGCAGCCGGGCAGGATCTTGATGTGGTCCGGGTCGCGCCCGGCCTTTCTCGCCCGCTCCCTGACATCGGCGTAGTAGCTCTGCGCGTCGGCGAGCTTGCCGCCGCTGGCGAAGATCATCTCGGCGGTCTCGGCGGCGAGCTGGCGGCCGGCGTCGGAGGCGCCGGCCTGGACGATGACCGGCCAGCCCTGGATCGGCCGGGCGATGTTCAGCGGGCCGCGCACCGACAGGAACTCGCCCTTGTGGTCGAGCACATGCATCCGGTCGGGGTCGAAATAGATGCCGTTCTCGACATCGCGGATGAAGGCGTCGTCGGCCCAGCTGTCCCACAGCCCGGTCACGACATCGAAGAACTCGCGGGCGCGGCGGTAGCGCTCGCCGTGCTCCATATGCTCGGTCAGCCCGAAATTGAGCGCCGAGTCGGGGTTCGAGGTGGTGACCAGGTTCCAGCCGGCGCGGCCGCCGCTGATATGGTCGAGCGAGGCGAAGCGGCGGGCGATCGTGTAGGCCGGCTCGAAGGTCGTCGAGGCGGTGGCGATCAGCCCGAGATGCTCGGTCATCATCGCCAATACCGGCAACAGGGTCAGCGGGTCGAAGGAGGTGACCGTGGCGCTGCGCTTCAACGCCGCCATCGGCATGTTGAGCACGGCCAGATGGTCGGCCATGAACCAGGCGTCGAAGCGGCCGCGCTTCGAGCTTCTGCGCGAAGCGGATCAGGTGCTGCAGGTTGAAGTTGGCGTCGGGGTAGGCGCCGGGATAGCGCCACCAGGCGGTGTGGATGCCGACCGGGCGCATGAAGGCGCCGAGATGCAATCGACGTGACGCCGTCATCGCTGCTGCTCCTCCGATGGTGGACAAACCCGCGCCGCGGGCCGATGCTGGAGTTGGCGCAGACTATCGCGAAATCAAGTCAAGGGTCGCCATGGCCGACGATCAGCACGCCGCATTGTCGCGGACCGATTATACCGTCAAAAAGGGCGAGGTCTCGCTCGCGGTCTACCGCAAGACGCAGTCCGGGTCGATGCCGCGCCCGGTGCTCTTTCTCGTTCACGGCTCGTCCAATTCGGCGCTGTCGTCGTTCGATCTCGCGGTTCCCGGCGCCGGCGAATATTCGACGATGAACGTCTTCGCCGGGTCTCGGTTTTGACGTGTGGACGATGGATCACGAGAATTACGGTCGCTCGTCGCGGACCGCCGGCAATTCCGACATCGCCAGCGGGGTCGAAGACCTGATCGCCGCGACCGAGCTCGTGATCCGCGAGACCGGCCGCGAGCGCCTGCATTTTATGGGCGAATCCTCGGGCGCGCTGCGCGCTGCCGCATTCGCCATGGTGCGGCCCGAGCGGGTCGACCGGCTCGTGCTGAACGCCTTCACTTATACCGGCGGGAACTCACCAACTCTGGCCAAGCGCGCGGAGCAGCTCGACTATTTTCGCGCCCACAACCGGCGGCCGCGCGATCGCGCGATGATCCGCAGCATCTTCACCCGCGACCATCCCGGAACCAGCGACCCCGCGGTCGCCGAGGCATTGGCCGACGCCGAGCTGGTCTTCGGCGAGGAAGTGCCGACCGGAACCTATCTCGACATGACGGCGAACCTGCCGGTGGTCGATCCGCTCAAGGTGTTGGCGCCGGTCATGATCGTACGCGGCGAGCATGACGGGATCGCCAGCGAGGAGGATCTGCTCGACTTCTTCCGCCAGCTGCCCAACCCGGATCGCCAGTTCGTCGTCCTGCCGGGCGCCGCGCATGCGCTCGTCTTCGGCCACAACCGGCACCAGCTCTGGCACATCGTGCACGCCTTCCTCTCGATGCCAGCGCGCCGCGATCGGTAGCTGAGATTGATCAACCGGCTTTTGGCCGGTCCCAAGGCGCCACACCCGATGGCAGGGTTGACGATTGCGGTCTGATCGACTGAGGGAGCGGTTGGGGGTGGCCGGCCGGTGACCTGCTCGAACTGGCCGGGCTTCGACAACCAGCGTCGCAGCGAGTTGAATTCGAACCCCGGCCTCTGTTCCGCCAGGGCTCGCAGCAATCGCGTTATCATCGGGAAGTCGGCGGGACCGTAGAAGGCGATCTCGGCGGCAAGATCGACTTCGTGTTCGAGCGCAACGTCCAGCAGCGCCAGATAATCCTCGAGGGTGCTCGCGGGCGCTTCACGAATTGCAGCTACGACCGCACTGATGTCGAGTAGCAGCTTCGCCTGCCGGTCGCGCAGCAGCGTCACATCGGCGCCGCCGATACCGGCTCTCTCCAACGCGATGGCGAGTTCATGATGCTCGTTCTCGAGCTTCGCCCAGAGCCCGTGCAACTCTAGCATCGAAATGGACGCGCCGTTGCTCAATGGCCATCTCCTGTGTCCGGAGCCCTAAGCAAAGGCTAATCGTCGCGGTTCGAACTCGACTGTCCAAAATGCGTCAAATTCGGGCCCGGCACACACTTCCTTCGGAACCGGCCCCCCGGCTTGGCGCGAATAGAGCCGCGCGCCAGCGGGTTGCCCTTCGGGAACGCTACCTCCTGACGCTCGGTTTCGCGTATAGAGATCGCACACCGATCGAGGCTACCCGCACATGAACTCCCGTCCCCGTCCGCTGGTGCTGTGTATTCTCGACGGATGGGGCGAGCGCGAGAAAGCCGACGACAACGCGATCGCGCGGGCCCGAACACCCAACTGGCATCGCCTGATGGCGCGTTGGCCGCACGCGCAGCTCCAGGCGAGCGAGCACTATGTCGGGTTGCCCGACGGCCAGATGGGAAATTCGGAAGTCGGCCACACCAATATCGGTGCCGGGCGGGTCGTCTTTCAGGACCTGCCGCGAATCGATGCCGCAATCGCCGACGGCACGCTCGCCGCGATGCCGGCGCTCAGCCACTTCATCGGCAAATTAAAGGAGACCCGCGGCACGGCTCATCTGCTCGGTCTGATGTCGCCCGGCGGCGTCCATTCGCACCAGAACCAGATCGCTGCGCTCGCCCATATTCTCGGAGAGGCCGGATTGCCGGTGGCGGTTCATGCCTTTCTCGACGGGCGCGACACCCCGCCCAAAGCTGCTCTTTCCTACCTGAAGGAATTCGGCGACGCGGTTGTCGGGGTTAAAAATTTACGGATCGCCAGCGTTTGCGGCCGCTATTACGCGATGGATCGCGACAAGCGCTGGGACCGCGTCGAAAAAGCCTATCTGACGATCGTCGAGGGCGCCGGCCAACGCGCCGATGATCCGATAAAGGCGGTCGAAGCCGGGTATGCCCGCGGCGAAACCGACGAATTCGTCGCGCCGACCGCAATCGCCGGCTATGACGGGATGCACGATGGCGATGGGCTGTTGATCGCCAACTTTCGCGCCGACCGGGTGCGCGAAATCGCCGGGGCCTTGCTCGACCCGAATTTCTCCGGCTTTTCGCGGGCAAAGACCGTTGCCTTCGCTGCGGCCGTCGGCCTCGTCGAATATTCGACCGAGCTCAACCGCTTTCTCGCGACGCTGTTCCCGCCCGACCATCTCGACGACACCTTCGGCGAGCTGGTGTCGCGCGCCGGGCTGACGCAACTGCGCATCGCCGAGACCGAGAAATACGCCCACGTCACGTTCTTTTTCAACGGCGGTCGCGAGACCGTGTTTTCGGGCGAGGAGCGGATTTTGGTCCCCTCGCCCAAGGTGGCGACTTACGATCGGCAGCCGGAGATGTCGGCGCCCGAGGTGACCGACAAAGTGATCGAGGCGATCCGGGCCGGCCGTTTCGACGTCATCGTGCTGAATTACGCCAACACCGACATGGTCGGGCACACCGGGCAGGTCGGCGCGGCGATCCAGGCGGTCGAAACCGTCGACACCTGTCTCGGCCGGCTCACCGAAGTCCTTGAAGAGGCCGGCGGAACTCTCGTCATCACCGCCGATCACGGCAATGCCGAGATGATGCGCGATCCCGAAACCGGCGAGCCGCATACCGCGCACACATTGAACCCGGTGCCGTTCGTCGTGGTGAACCCACCTTCAGCAATTCCGCGCCTCGATAACGGCCGGCTGTCCGACATCGCTCCGACATTGCTCGACATCCTCGGCTTGCCGAGGCCGGCGGCGATGACCGGCCATTCGCTGATCGCATCAGCAGCGGGGCAGCACGCAGCGGATTGATGCCGGGCGATTTCGCCGCTGCGGCTTGTCTTGATCATCGAGCGCGGCGCCAGATATCATAGCGTAATCGCGAATCGAGCCGATTGGGCCCGAGACCATAGGGTGAATGGATGAAGCGTTCGGCTCTTATCGCGGTGGCGGCCGCTACCGTTGTCGTGTTTTCGCTGCGCCAGGATGTCGGGGCAGCCGCGCCGGGAAACAGCAATTCGGCGGAAACCTATAAGCAACTCAATCTGTTCGGCGAGGTTTTTGAGAGGGTGCGCGCCGAATATGCCGACGAGGTCAGCGACGACACGCTGGTCGAGTCGGCGATCAACGGCATGCTGACCTCGCTCGACCCGCACTCGAACTATCTGAACACCAAGAATTTCAACGATATGAAAGTCCAGACCCGCGGCGAGTTCGGCGGGCTCGGGATCGAAGTGTCGATGGAGAACGGGCTCGTCAAGGTGGTGTCGCCGATCGACGATACCCCCGCCGCTCACGCCGGCTTGAAGCCCGGCGACCTGATCACTCATCTCGATGGCGACCCGGTCCAGGGGATGACGCTTCCTGAAGCGGTCGAGAAAATGCGCGGCCCGATCAGCAGCGAGATCAAGCTGACGATCCGGCGCGAGGGGAAGGAGCCGTTCGACGTCAAGCTGACCCGGGCGACGATCAGGATCCAGTCGGTCCGCTCGCATCTCGAGGGCGACAATATCGGCTATATCCGAATCACGACATTCAACGAGCAGACCGATGTCGGGCTCAACAATGCGATGAAAAACCTGAAGCAGCAGGCCGGCAATAAGCTGCTCGGGGTGATCCTCGACCTGCGCAACAATCCGGGCGGTCTGCTCGATCAGGCGGTGGCGGTGTCGGACGCGTTTATCGACAAGGGCGAGATCGTGTCGACCCGCGGCCGGCGCAGCGAGGATGCCCAGCGCTACAATGCGCGACCGGGCGACATCGCCGCCGGGCTGCCGGTTGCCGTGCTGATCAATGGCGGCTCCGCCTCGGCCAGCGAGATCGTCGCCGGCGCGCTGCAGGACCACCATCGGGCGATCCTTCTCGGCACCAAATCCTTCGGCAAGGGATCGGTGCAGACGATCATCCCGCTTCCGGGACACGGAGCGATGCGCCTGACCACGGCGCGCTACTACACGCCCTCGGGCCGCTCGATCCAGGCCAAGGGGATCGACCCGGACATCATCGTCGACGCCGCCAAGATCGAAAAGACCGCCGAGAAGGGCGACAAGGTCGCCACCGCATCCGACTTGAAGAAGGACGATTCCGGCGACGGGACGCCCGAGCAGAGTTCGGTCGATCCGACGATCATGGGGACGCCCGCCGATTACCAGCTGGCGCGGGCGGTCGATATGTTGCGCGGCATCTCGTTGTTCAACGGGCGCGTCGTCAACTGAGCGTCACGCGGATCGGCGCGGCCGCGTTGCCCAATGGGGAAAACTGACAGTGCGCGGCTCGGGTATCGGCCGGGGGTCGGCATCATGCTGCTGAACCGGCAAGGCGAGGTGTTTGTCGCCCGCCGCCTCGACATGGTCGATGCCGGCCGGCCGTGGCAGATGCCGCAAGGCGGCATCGACCCGGGCGAGACCCCGCGCGAGGCGGCGTTGCGCGAGCTCAAGGAGGAGATCGGCACCGACAAGGCCGAGATCATCGCGGAAAGCCGGGGGTGGCTGACATACGACCTGCCAGCCGAGCTCGCCGGCGGGATCTGGGGAGGGCGGTACCGCGGCCAGCGACAGAAATGGTTTGTCATGCGGTTTACCGGCGATGACCGCGATATCGACCTTGCGACCGAGCACCCGGAGTTCGACCTTTGGCAGTGGGTCGCGCCGACACGCCTGCCCGAGCTGATCGTGCCGTTCAAGCGCCAGCTCTATATCGATATACTAGCCGAATTCCGCGCGCATTGTGTGCCGCTGCGCTAGACCGAAGGCAACCGCGCCAGCGCCGCATCGACCGCCGCCGCGTCGGGCATCGCGCTTTGAGCGCCGCGGGCGAGACAGGCCAGACCGGCGGCGGCGCTGCCTCGCCGTAGTGCGGCCTCAAGACTCGAGCCCGCGTCAAGCGCCGCTGCGAGGACGCCGACAAACGTGTCGCCCGCGCCTGTTGTATCCACCGGCTCGACGGGCAACGCCGGTACATCCAAGCGGTTGCCGCCGGGAAAATATGCAGTCGCCCCCAGCGGGCCGCGAGTCACCACGAATCCTCGGCGCAGCCGGCGGCCGAACCGCATTGGATCGGGACCCATGGTCGCCGCCTCGTGCTCGTTGGCGACGAGAACATCTATCTGAGACAACAGCCCAAGATCGATCGGCAGCGCCGGCGCCAAATTCAGCAAGCAGCGCCCACCGCGCGCCCGCACGCGCCTGATCAAGGCCGCGGTTTCGCCGAACGGAACCTCCATCTGCGCGACGAGGATCGTTCTTCCATCGAGCAGCTCGTCGGGAACCTTGCTCTGACCGCGCCTCCGCATTGGCCCCAGGCGCCACCGCGATCGTGTTCTCGCCCGGCACGCGAAACCGTGATCGCCGCACAGCCGGTCGCCTGCTCGACGGTCCGCACCAGAGCTAGTGTCGACCCCATCGCGCCGGAGCAAATCGAGAGCGATCTCGGCAAAGCAATCCCGGCCCGACAGCCCCGGCCAGCATGACCTTGGATCCGGCGCGCCGCGCCGCCAGCGCCTGATTGGCGCCCTTGCCGCCGGGAAGCAGCGCGTAATCGTCGCCCAGCACGGTCTCACCCGGTGCGGGCAGCCGAGGCACAGGAACGATTAGATCGACATTGATCGAACCAAAAACGAGGATCATTCGGCTACGCCCTCCGCCTGTGAGAGGGAGGTAAAGTTCCCGCAATCTGTTATATCAACGAGAGTTAAGGCAGGCGACGGAGCGGGCGGGATGACGGGCTTCGAGACACGCCCTCTGGGGCGTACGTCTCTCAGGGTGACGGTCCTCGGGCTCGGCACCGCGACGATGGGCGGTCACCGGGTACCGGTAACTCGTGAGACGGCGGAAGCTATCGTGCGCGTCGCCTGGGCGGCGGGCCTGTACTATGTCGACACGGCACCCTTCTACGGCTTTGGACAGTCGGAGCGCTGCGTCGGCGACGCGCTACGCGCGGTACCGCGCGATGAATGGGTCTTGTCGACAAAAGTTGGGCGGCTACTGCGCCCTCGCACAGGACCGACTGCAAGCGCAGGCCACCAGCATCCGATGCCGTTCGAGTTAATGTACGACTACACCTACGATGGGATCATGCGCGCGTTCGAAGACAGTCTGCATCGGCTCGGCCTGGCGCGGATCGACGTCCTTTACGCGCATGATATCGGCGCCAGGCAGCACGGCACGGATGCGCATCCCGAGGTTATGCGCACGTTTCGCAACGGTGGCTACCGCGCGCTCGCGGAGCTTCGCTCCTCAGGCCGGGTAGGGGCGATTGGGATCGGGGTCAACGAGAAGGAAGTGCTCCTCGACGCAATGGAATGGGGCGCTTGGGACGTGTTCCTTCTTGCTGGGCGTTATACGCTGCTCGAGCAGGCGCCGCTCGACGATTTGCTGCCGAAGTGTCTCCGATCCGGGATCTCGGTGGTGATCGGAGCACCTTTCAATACCGGTATTCTGGCCGGACGCGAGACCTGGAATTATCGGCCCGCGCCCCCCGAGATCGTCGCTCGTGTGAACGCGCTCCAGGCGATTTGCGATAGCCACGGGGTGCCTCTGATAGCGGCGGCATTGCAGTTTCCGCTGGCCCATCCGGCTGTCGCGGCGGTCCTCTCCGGCCCACGTAATTTCGAGGAGGTCGAAATCAATAAGAGGCTCTTGCGGTACCCGATTCCATCGGCATTGTGGGCAGACTTGCGCACCGCCAAGCTGCTCCATCCGAACGCTCCCACACCGGCCTGACGGCGCCCATTTGAGGAGGTTAGCCATGAAATTGACGGGTGCGACGATCCCCGAATTTGTTGTGCAGCGCGTTGTTGAACGCCGCGGCGCAGAGCACTGCTTCGCCGACCTCGATCCGGCTCGCACCGCGCTGGTGGTGATCGATCTGCAGCATGCCTTCATGAACGAGGCGGTCGGGCACGCCGTGGTGCCGGCGGCGCGCGACATCGTGCCGGCGGTCAACCGGCTGGCGGCGGCCGTGCGCGCGACCGGCGGCGGCGTATTCTGGATCAAGATGACGCATGACGATCGCTGCCTCGAGGATTGGTCGGTCGCGTTCGAGCTGGCGACGCCGGCAATGCGCGAAAAACGCATCGCCGCGCTCTCCGAAGGCACGCTCGGCCATGAGCTGTGGCCCGAGCTCGAGGTTCGGCCGGAAGACGAGATCGTCACGAAATACCGTTACAGCGCGTTCCTGCCGGGGACGTCGGAGCTTCCCGAACGGCTGCGCGCGCGAGGCTTCGACACGGTGCTGATTACCGGGACCGTCACCAATGTGTGCTGCGAGAGCTCGGCGCGCGACGCCAATATGACGAACTTCCGCACAATCATGGTCAGTGACGGCAACGCCGCCAGCAGCCGGGAGGAGCACGACGCCTCGTTAACCGCGTTTTACAATGTCTTTGGCGATGTCATGGATACCGACATGATCATCGCCAGCCTCCGGCGGGCTCGCTCGGCGCGGGCGGCCTAACCTCGGCGGTGAGCGGATCGGGAGGAAGTCGATGAAGCAAAATCGGGTGAAGCGGATCCTCAACGAAGGCGGCCTTGCGCTCGGAACCCATGTCGGCGGCATCGCGGACCCGCAAATCGTCGAGCTGATCGGGCTCGCCGGCTTTGATGCCGCGTTCATCGACATGGAGCACACCAGCTTCGATCTGCACGATGTTCAGCTGATGGTGATGGCCGCGGAGCGGGTCGGGATCACCCCGATTGTGCGCACCCCGGGCTTCGACCCGGCCTTTATCCTGAGATTGTTGGATATGGGGGTGCAGGGTATCCAGGTGCCGCATGTCGACAATGCCGAGACCGCCCGGGCCGCGGTCAACGCCGTGCGCTATCCGCCGCTCGGCGAGCGCGGCATGGCGGCCGGCAGCCGTGCCGCCGAATACGGCCGCATCCCGCTCGTCGAGCATATGGCGCAGTCGAATCGCGAGATCATCCTCGCCTGCATGATCGAGGACATGGCCGCCGTCGAGCGGATCGACGAGATCGCCGCGGTGGATGGTGTCGACCTGCTGGCGGTCGGGCCGTCGGATCTGTCGCGCTCGCTCGGCGTCAGCGGCCAGCCCGACCATCCGAGGTTGGTCGCCGCGATCGACCGGGTGCGCGAAGCGGTGAAGAGGGGCGCAGGCGCGCGGCTCGCCGTGCCCCTCAATCATGCTGCCTTTCCGCGCAACGCAGCGCAGCTCCGGGAACTCGGCGCCGGCTACACGAATTGCGCTCCGACGCCGGAAGCCCGCCTCTTGCAATCGTTGCAGACCCAGTGCGCCGAAGCCCGCAAACTCCTCCGGTAAGAACCTAGGCCGCCGCCTTTTCCAGTCTGAGTGCGCGGCCGCGCATGACCCACCAAGCAAAGCGGCTGGTTGCACGAGCGAGGCGTCCGTGCGGGTTCAGACCGACTGCCTTGAACACCATGGTGATGCCGTGTGCGACGTGATGCTCGCGACACAACGCGTAGGCCCGGCGTGCGTACGCGCGCTTGAAATGAGCTCGCTCGTAAGGTCGCTCGGTTTCGTTAGCGGCATAATAGGCGTAGGCCAGCTCATCATCCTCTGATTCGGCAATCCGCCCGGTCGCGACGCGCAGCCGGCTCCAAAAGCCGAGCCGTTCCCGCTCGAGGCAGCGCGCAAGGTTCTGGTAAAAGAGCTTGTAATGACGAAACTCGTCGGCAGCAATGTTCCGGCAGATCTCTTTGAGGACTGGCTCGTCCACCGCCTCGCTCAGCGCAGTATAATAAGAGCTGGTTCCGACCTCGACCATGCAGCGCGCGATCATCTCGCCGGAGCGAGAGCCCCGGCGTGAGAAATCACAATTGAAGTCGACTTGGTAGCCGGTTTGAAAGCGGCGGAAAGCGGCCTCGAAGTCAAATTCGGGATCGGCGAGCTCGGCCCACCGCGCCAATGCCTTGCCGTGCTGGATCTCCTCTTCGCCCCAGCGCCGCGCGTTTTTCTGGAAATCGGGGTCGTCATGAAAATTCGGCATAAGTGATTGGCGTAGGCAGCCGCCATTATATTCCACCAGGCTCGCGGCTTTGACGATCGGCAGGATTTCCGGATCGAGCTTACTGCGGTCGAAGCGATGCCAAGAAATCTCGTCGACCGACCAGCAGCCCATCAGTGTCTCCGCCCTTATTGTTCTGGTGTCCGCTTATTTCGAGCGCCGCCCACCTGACGTAATTATACGTAGCAATGAGCGGTGGACAACCAATCGACGGGTAGTTGATTGTAGACCAATGGTATTGGTTCAAGGGTCGACATTTACTCGGATAATTTCTTTTTGAGCAGCTCGTTGACCAGGACGGGGTTGGCCTTGCCTTGAGTGGCGCGCATGACCTGACCGACAAAGAAGCCGTACAGCTTGTCGCGGCCGGCACGATATTCGGCCACTTTGTCGGGCTGGGCGGCGAGGACCGCATCGATGGCCGCGTCGATCGCGCCGGAATCGGTCACTTGCCGCAACCCCTTGGCCTCGACGATAGCGGCGGGATCTCCGCCGGTTGCGACCATTTCGGCGAACACGTCCTTTGCCAACCGGCCGGAAATCGTGCCGTCGGCGATCAGGTCGATCAATGCTCCGAGCTGCTCGGCCGAAACCGGCGATTGGCCGATACCGGCCCCCAGCCGATTCAAGGCGGCGAACAGATCCCCCATGACCCAATTGGCCGCCGCCTTTGGGTCGCGCCCCGCGGCGACCCGCTCGAAAAACAGCGCGATATCCTTATCGGCGACGAGTACCGCTGCGTCGTCGGGCGACAAACCATGGTCCGATATAAAGCGCGCCTTTTTTGCATCCGGCAATTCCGGGAGCCCAGCGCGCATCCGCTCCACCCAGTCGGGATCGAGCACCAAGGGCAACAGGTCGGGATCGGGGAAATAGCGGTAGTCGTGCGCTTCCTCCTTGGAGCGCATTGGCCGCGTGACACCGCGCCCGGCATCGAACAGCCGGGTCTGCTGCGCGATCGTGCCGCCCTCCTCGATGATCTCGATCTGGCGGCGCGCCTCGTGCTCGATCGCCTGCATCACGTAGCGGACCGAGTTGACGTTCTTGATCTCGCAGCGCGTGCCGTAGGGCTCGCCCGGACGGCGCACCGAGACGTTGCAGTCGCAGCGCAGCGAGCCTTCCTCCATGTTGCCGTCGCAGGTGCCGAGATAGCGCAGGATCGAACGCAGCTTGCGTAGATAGACGCCGGCCTCCTCGGCGCTCCTGAGATCGGGCTCGGAGACGATCTCCATCAGCGCGACCCCGGCCCGGTTGAGGTCGACATAAGTCAGGCTCGGATGCTGGTCGTGCAGGCTCTTGCCGGCATCCTGCTCGAGATGCAGCCGGGTGATGCCGATCTCGCGCGTCGTCCCGTCGGGCATGTCGAGCACGACGCGGCCACGCCCGACGACCGGTTGCTGGTATTGCGAGATCTGATAGCCGGGCGGCAGGTCGGGATAGAAGTAATTCTTGCGCTCGAAGACGCTCTCGAGCTTGATCTCGGCGTCGAGGCCGAGCCCGGTCTTGACCGCCTGCTCGACGCAGAACCGGTTGATGACCGGCAGCATCCCGGGGAAAGCGGCATCGATCGGCGACACCTGGTCGTTCGGCTCTGCTCCAAAATCGGTCGCGGCCCCCGAAAACAGCTTTGCCTTCGAGATGACCTGAGCGTGGACCTCCAGTCCGATCACTGTTTCCCACTTGCCGGTGCGGCCCTCGATCATCATGCGCTGCCTGCAACAAAGCTCGGAAGGGCACGAAATTGCGCAGCGCCCTCCAACACCCCGGCGACGCGCAACACAGTTTCCTCGTCAAAGGCGCGGCCGATGATCTGCAGCCCGAGCGGCAGCCCGTCAACCGAGAGCCCGGCTGGGACCGAGATCGCCGGCAGCCCGGCGAGGTTGGCCGGCACGGTGAAGACATCGTTCAGATACATCGCAATGGGGTCCTCGGTGTGCTCCCCGATCGCGAAAGCAGCCGAGGGCGCTGTCGGGGTCAGGATGCAATCGACCCGGTCGAACGCCTTGATGAAATCATGCGTGACCAGACTGCGCACCCGCTGCGCCTTCAGGTAATAGGCGTCGTAATAGCCCGCCGAGAGCACGTAGGTGCCGATCAGCACGCGGCGGCGCACCTCGGCGCCAAACCCGGTCGCGCGCGTCAGCTCGTACATCGCGTCGAGGCTGCTGCCTTCAACTCTGAGGCCGAAGCGCACGCCGTCGTAGCGCGCGAGGTTCGACGAGGCTTCGGCCGGTGCGATTATGTAGTAGGCCGGCAACGCGTACGCGGTATGCGGCAAACTGAGGTCATAGACGACTTCGGCACCGGCGTCTTCCAGCCAACGGGCACCTCGATACCATAGGCTTTCGATTTCCATGTTCATGCCGTGCGCGCGGTATTCTTTGGGAATTCCGACCCGCAAACCGCGGATGTCACCGGTCAGCGCCGCTTCAAAATCCGGCACCGGCGCTGGCGCCGAGGTCGCATCCTTGAGATCATGGCCCGACATAGCGCGCAGCATGATCGCTGCGTCGCGCACCGTCCGGGTCATCGGCCCGGGATGGTCGAGCGAGGAAGCGTAAGCGACGACGCCCCAGCGCGAACAACGCCCGTAGGTCGGCTTGAGGCCGACAATGCCGCAAAAGCTCGCCGGCTGCCTGATCGAGCCGCCAGTATCGGTGCCGGTGGCGGCTAGCGCCGCGCGCGCAGCGACGGCGGCAGCCGAGCCACCCGAGGAGCCGCCGGGCACCAGCGGCCGGTTGTCACCCGACTGGCGCCACGGGCTTTCGACCGGGCCGTAATAACTCGTCGTATTCGACGAACCCATCGCGAACTCGTCGAGATTGGCCTTGCCGAGCATCACCGCGCCCGACTTCCATAGCTTGTCGGTGACCGTCAACTCGTATGGCGGATGAAATCCGTCGAGGATGTGCGAGGCCGCTGTCGTCAGCACGCCCTTTGTGCAGTAAAGGTCCTTGACCGCGATCGGGATGCCGTCGAGCGGCAAGGCCTCGCCCCTGGCCAGCCGATGATCTGCTGCATCGGCCATCTCGAGCGCCCGTTCGGGTGTCGGCGTGATATAAGCGTTGAGCGGCCGGATCGCCTCGACCGCGTCGTTATAGGCAGCCGCGAGCTCACGGGCGGAAAAGGCGTTCTGAGCCAACCCGTCACGCGCTTCGGCAAGGCTCAGAGCGAGCAGTGACGGATCGCTCACTCGACCACCTTGGGGACGACAAAGAAGCCGCGACTGGTTCGTGGAGCGTTGCCGAGGATTTCTTCGCGGCAACCACCATCGGTCACCGTGTCGTCACGCATCGGCAGCCTCGCCGCCGCGACGCTCGTCATCGGCGCTACCCCTGAAGTGTCGACTTCGTTCAGCTGCTCGACCCAGGTCAAGATATGCGAGAGCTCGCGCGCCAACGGTTCGAGCTCGGCCTCGGCGAGCCTGATACGGGCCAGCGCGGCGATATGCGCAACGGCGGCCTTGTCCAATGCCATGCGCTCAGTGTCTCCCGAATACGCGGTCAAACCGGGCTATCATTGGCCATGATCCTAAACAATCCTTTGGAGCTGCGCGAGGCGCTGCCGGCGGGAGCGCGGCTGATCGGCCTCGATGTCGGCACAAAGACTGTCGGCGTCGCGTTGTCGGACACCCGTCGGATCATCGCGACACCGCTCGAAACGATCCGGCGGCGCCGGTTTCGCGAAGACGCCGCTCGGCTCTTTGCTTTGGCCGATACCCATGTCGCTGGCGGCATGGTGATCGGTTTACCGCTGACCCTCGCCGGCAGCGACGGGCCGCGGACCCAGTCGGTGCGCCAATTCGCGCGGAACCTCGTCGCGCTGCGCGACATACCCATCGTGTTCTGGGACGAGCGCCTTTCCACCGCCGCAGTAACCCGAGAGATGATTGCGGCCGACCTCACCCGCAAGCGCCGCGGCGAAATCGTCGATCGCGTCGCCGCTGCGTATATCCTGCAGGGCTGCCTCGACTACCTTGCCCGCACCGCCTAATCGACAGAACCAGCTTAACTTGTGGTATTGGTAGGTGCCGAGCTGCCCCAAAGCTTGCGAGTTCGCCCATGAGCGACATGACAGACCCTGAAAGCCTCCGCCGCCAGTTGGCATCGACGATCCACGGTCACTGGAAGCTGTTTCTCGCCCAAGGTATCGTGATGATGGTGTTTGGGCTCCTGGCTGTTGCCGAGCCCAACATCGCAACCGTGGCAGTCAGTATTTTTGTCGGTTGGTTGTTCTTCTTTGGCGGCATTTTCCGGGCTCTGTCGGTCTGGCAATCGCGGCGAATGCCCGGCTTCGCCTGGTCGATGCTGACGGCGGTGCTGGCGATTGTGCTCGGCCTCATATTGATCCTGCGGCCGCTGGCCGGCGTGCTGACTCTGACGATGGTGCTGGTTGCGTTCTTCATCGTCGAGGGGGTCAGCTCGATCCTCGGCGCCATCCAGCATCGCCAACATCTGCGCAGCTGGGGTTGGGTGCTGTTCAGCGGGATCGTCGATTTGCTCCTCGCCTATCTGATCTGGCTCGGCTGGCCCAGCTCGGCCGACTGGGCGATCGGCCTCTTGGTCGGCATCAATATGCTGTTCTTCGGGCTGTCTCTGGTGATGACCGCGCTCGCCGCGCGCCTGATGGGGAACCAGTAGCGACTTTCGCTGCCCGCCGTTTGCGTCCAATTTACGGGGAACGAGCCGACCACCTCCTCGCCCTCGCTTGCCCGCCGGAAGCGCTCTTCGTATAGTCCTGCGCTGATGCAGGGAGTTCCGCGCGACATCGCGTTCCGCCACCGTCATTTGCTCGGTATCGAAGGTCTGTCGCCGGAGGACATAAAGCATATCCTCGATGTGGCGGATGGCTATGTCGAGCTGAGCCGCCAACCCGAGAAGAAGCGCGCGGTGTTGCGTGGGCGGACGATCATCAACTGCTTTTTTGAGAATTCGACGCGCACCCGCACCTCTTTCGAGGTTGCCGGCAAGCGTCTCGGCGGCGATGTGATCAACATGTCGGTGGCGGCGAGCTCGATGCACAAGGGCGAGACCCTGATCGACACGGCGATGACGCTGAACGCGATGCACCCCGACGTGCTGATCGTCAGGCACCCCGAATCGGGTGCGGTGCAACTGCTGTCGGAGAAGCTCGACTGCGCGGTCATCAACGCCGGCGACGGCAGCCACGAGCATCCGACCCAGGCATTGCTCGACGCGCTGACGATCCGGCGTCGCAAGAGCAAGCTTAGCGGGCTGACTGTCGCGATCTGCGGCGACATCCTGCACAGCCGCGTCGCGCGCTCGAACATCGCGCTGTTGAACATCATGGGCGCGCGCGTGCGGGTCGTGGCGCCGCGCACCTTGCTACCCGCCGAGATCGAGCGCCTGGGCGTCGAGGTCTTTCACGATATGGCCGCGGGGCTTGCCGACGTCGACATCATCATGATGCTGCGCCTGCAGAGCGAGCGCATGCACGGTGCTTTCGTCCCGTCGACCCGCGAGTATTTCCACTTCTTCGGGCTCGATTACGACAAGCTGCGGGCGGCCAAGCCCGATGCGCTGATCATGCATCCGGGCCCAATGAACCGCGGCGTCGAGATCGGCAGCGAGATCGCCGACGACATCGACCGGAGCCTCATTCGGCAACAGGTCGAGATGGGTGTTGCGGTCCGCATGGCCTGCCTCGAGATCCTGACGCGCGATCTCGGCAATGGCCCGCCCCCCGATGGCCGGCTCCAGCCGTGAACCGTCTGCTATTTCGCGGCGCCCGGCTGTTGGACCCGGAAAGCGGCCGCGATGCTTCGGGCGATCTGCTAATCGAAGGTGACCGGATCGCCGCGGTCGGCGACGATCTCGCGGCGGTCGCGGGCGACGTCGAGACGGTGCGCGCCGATGGGCTGTGTTTGGCGCCGGGGCTCGTCGATATGCGCGTGCAGCTGCGCGAGCCCGGCGCCGAGCATATGGAATCGATCGAGACTGGCGGGCAGGCCGCAGCCGCGGGCGGGGTCACGACGATGGTCGCTTTGCCGAATACCGATCCGCCGGTCGACGATGTCTCGGTCGTCGAGTTCCTCGCCCGTCGGGCGCGCGAGGTCAAGCTCGCCAAGATCCACACCTACGCCGCCGCGACCAAGGGGATCGGCGGTCGCGATCTGACCGAAATGGGCCTCTTGGCGGCGAACGGGGCGCTCGGCTTCACCGACGGCGTGCGCGCCGTGGCGGACGCGCTGGTGATGCGGCGTGTCCTCGCCTACGCCCGCACCTTCGACTTGCTGGTGCTGCAACACCCGGAAGAGCCGAGCCTCGCCCGCGTCGGCGACGTCAGCGAAGGTGAGATCGCCACGCGGCTCGGGCTGCCAGCGATCCCGCCGGCAGCCGAGGTCATCATGATCGAGCGCGATCTGAGGCTCGTCGAGATCACCGGCGCGCGATACCACGCCGCCCATCTATCGACCGCTGCCGGGGTCGCCGCGGTCCGCCGCGCCAAGGGACAAGGGCTGCCGGTGACCTGCGATACCGCGCCGCCCTATTTCGCCTTGAACGAGACGGCAATCGGCGATTATCGGACGTTCGCCAAACTGTCTCCACCGCTGCGCAGCGAATGGGACCGGCGGGCGGTGGTCGAAGGCTTGTGCGACGGCACGATCGACGCGATTGCCAGCGATCACGCGCCTTGGGATCAGGATTCAAAGCGCCTGCCGTTCAGCTCGGCGGCCTCCGGCATCGTCGGGCTCGAGACGTTGCTGCCGCTGTCGCTCGAACTCTACCACAACCGTCATCTGGGCCTGCTCGAGCTGATCCGGCGGCTGACCTGGAATCCGGCCCGCATCTTGAACCTCGGAATCGGCCGGTTGGCGCCCGGCGCACCAGCCGATATTGTTCTCTTTGACCGCGACGTCGATTGGCGCATCTCCACCGACGATTTTCGTTCAAAGTCAAAGAACGCGCCCTTTGACGGGCGCCCCGTCAAGGGGCGGGTACGGCGGACGATCGTCGACGGCCGGATCATCTTCCAGCACGAGGGCTGAGTGTCGCCGAGCTATCCTCACCCAGCCAACCCCGCGGTTTGCATCTGCCCTCTCCCGCATTGCGCCCTCTCGGTGAGCTTGCCATGTAGCGCATCTGCGATGCGCCAGAAGTGCCGAGCGCAGCGAGGCCGGTGACGGTTGGCCTCCGCTTCTCTACTCGTTGCAGCCGGCGTCCTCGGATATCTTCTTCGGGTCGATTCCATTCGGTCTCTTGCTGACCCGGCTCGCCGGCCGCGGCGATGTCCGGCGGATCGGCTCGGGCAGTATCGGCGCAACCAACGTCCTGCGGACCGGCAGCAAGGGTCTGGCGGCACTGACCTTGTTGCTCGACTTGGCAAAGGGGACGGCTGCCGTGGTGATCGCGCATGGCTGGGGTTCCAACGCCGGATTGGTCGCAGCGGGCTGTGTGATCCTCGGCCATATGTTTCCGATCTGGCTCGGCTTCCGCGGAGGAAAAGGGGTAGCCACTGCACTCGGCGTCTTGATCCCACTGGCCTGGCCGGTAGCGCTCGCGGCTGCCTTGCTATGGCTGGCCGTCGCCTTGTTGTTTCACTACTCTTCTCTCGCGGCATTGGTCGCGGCCGTCGCGAGCGGCGTGCTCGCCGCATTGATCGTCGACAAAACGACCGCTTTAGTGATCGGCGGTATCGCCCTGTTAATCATCTTGCGTCACCATTCCAACATCCGCCGCCTGATGGCGGGCACGGAGAGCCGGATTTCGTTTGGGAAAAGCTGAGGTGAGACCTGGCCGCACGCGAGCTCGATCCGCAGGAGCGCCTCGATTGGTTGCGGTTGTGTCGTACCGAGACGATCGGCCCGATCACTTTTTATGCCATGTTGCGCCGTTTCGGCTCGGCCCGGGCGGCCCTCGACATGGTGCCGCAGCTCGCGCGCCGCGGCGAGCGCGCACAGACTGTCGTGCCGGTAACCCGGGTTGCGGCCGAAGCTGAACTCGCCGCACTGCACCGTGCCGGCGCTCGGCTGGTCTGCTGGGGCGAGCCGTTCTATCCGAGCGCGCTCGCCGCCATCGAGGACGCGCCGCCCCTTCTCACAGTGCTCGGACGGGTCGAGCTGTTGGACAAGCCCATGGTGGCGGTGGTCGGCGCGCGTAACGCCTCGGCGAACGGACGGCGGCTAAGCCGCGACCTCGCCGCCGCGCTCGGGCAGGGCGGCGTTGTCGTCGTGTCTGGCCTCGCCCGCGGGATCGACGCCGCCGCCCATTTGGGCGCCCTCGAGACCGGCAGCGTCGCGGTCGTCGCCGGCGGCGTCGATGTGGTCTATCCGCAGGAGAACCGCGGGCTGCACGACGCTTTGGCGCGCCAGGGCGCAATCGTCGGCGAGCTGCCGCTCGCAACCGAACCCCAGGCGAGGCATTTTCCGCGCCGCAATCGGATCATTTCCGGGATGGCGCTGGGCGTCGTAGTGGTCGAGGCCGCAGCGCGCTCGGGCTCGCTGATCACCGCGCGATTGGCGCTCGAGCAAGGCCGCGATGTCTTCGCGGTTCCGGGCTCGCCGCTCGACCCGCGCTGTCGCGGCTCCAACGACCTGCTGCGGCATGGCGCGACACTGACCGAGAATGCCGATGACGTGCTGTCGCAGCTTGGACCGCAATTAGCCCGGGGAGCGGCGCCGCTCCCGGCGCCGCCGCGGGTTCCACCCCCGACAGCGGCAAATTGGCCGCCGCCGGACGCGAACAAGTCGCCGCCGGCGGACGATGCCGGGCTTGCGCTGATCCTGGAAAGGCTGGGGCCGACCCCTGTCGCAGTTGACGAACTGGTGCGGCAATGCCACTTGTCAGCCGCCGCCGTAGCCACCCTTCTCCTCGAGCTGGAACTCGCCGGCAGGGTCGAACGTCATCCCGGCAATCTCGTTTCCCGGCGCTAAAGGTTTGCATACCGTCGATCGCGCGCCCACCTCAGTTGTTTTGTGGGCGCGGCCCCTGTGTCATAGAACGGATTGGATGAAAGTCGTCGTTGTCGAATCGCCCGCAAAGGCGAAAACCATTAACAAATACTTGGGCAACGACTACCGGGTCGTTGCCAGCTACGGTCATGTCCGAGATCTTCCGGCGAAAGACGGCTCGGTTTTGCCGGACGCCGATTTTGCCATGTCCTGGGAGGTCGACGGCAAGTCCGAAAAGCATATGAAGACAATCTTCGAGGCGGTGCGCGACGCCGACCGCCTCTTCCTGGCGACCGACCCGGATCGCGAAGGCGAGGCAATCTCCTGGCATGTGCGCGAGGTGCTCAACTCGCGCCGCGCCCTGAAGCACCTCGACATCAAACGGGTCGTCTTCAACGAGGTGACCAAGAACGCCGTGCTCGAGGCGTTCAGCCGTCCGCGCGAAATCGACCGCGAGCTCGTCGAAGCCTATCTCGCGCGCCGGGCGCTCGATTACTTGGTCGGCTTCACGCTCTCGCCGGTGCTGTGGCGCAAGCTGCCGGGCAGCCGCTCGGCGGGCCGCGTCCAATCCGTAGCGCTGCGCCTGGTCTGCGAGCGCGAAGCCGAGATCGAGGCGTTCAAATCGCGCGAATACTGGACGATCGAGGTCGAGTTCAAGACCGAAGCCGGCCAAACCTTTACCGCGCGGCTGACCCATCTCGACGGCAAGCGTCTCGACCGCTTCGATCTCGACACCGAGGCCAAGGCGCGCGCGGCAGCCGATGCAATTCTGCGGGCGTCGGGTTTTGCCGTCGCCGAAATCGACAGCCGGCAAGTCCGCCGCAACCCGTTCCCACCCTTCACGACCTCGACCTTGCAGCAAGAGGCTTCACGCAAACTCGGGTTGGGCGCCAGCCGCACGATGCAGATCGCCCAGCGGCTCTATGAGGGTATCGAGCTCGCCGGCGAGACGGTGGGGCTGATCACCTACATGCGGACGGACGGTGTAGCGATTTCGACCGAGGCGATCGGTGCCGCCCGCCATTTGATCGGCAGCGATTTCGGGCCGAGATATGTCCCGGAGCAGCCTCGTATCTATCGGAGCCCCGCCAAGAACGCCCAGGAGGCGCATGAGGCGATCCGGCCGACCGATCTCGCGCGCAAACCCGCCGATGTCGCCGGCCGCCTCGACCGCGAACAGCTTCGGCTTTACGAGCTAATCTGGAAAAGGACCGTGGCGAGCCAAATGGCATCTGCGCTTCTGGAGCAGGTCGCCATCGACATTGGCGATGCCACCGGTCGGCTTCGCCTGCGCGCGAATGGGTCGGTCGTCGTGTTCGACGGGTTTCTCGCGCTCTATCAGGAGGACCGCGACGACACCGCTGCCGAGGAAGGCGAGGGCACCCGCCTCCCGGCCATGCGAAAGGCCGAACCGCTGGGGCGCGGCGAGGTCGTCCCGAGCCAACACTTCACACAGCCGCCGCCGCGCTACACCGAGGCGAGCCTCGTCAAGAAGCTCGAAGAACTCGGCATCGGCCGTCCCTCGACTTATGCCTCGATAATCCAGGTGTTGCAGGATCGTGCCTATGTCCGGCTCGACAAGCGGCGGTTTGTGCCGGAGGACCGCGGGCGCCTCGTCACCGCCTTTCTGACGAGCTTCTTCGAGCGCTATGTCGAATACAATTTCACCGCCGATCTCGAAAATCAGCTCGACGACGTCTCCGGCGGGCGGATCGATTGGAAGGAGGTGCTGCGGAATTTCTGGCGGGATTTCTCGGCCGCGGTCGACGGCACCAAGGAGCTGACGATCAGCCAGGTGCTGAGCGCCCTCGATGAGGGGCTCGGGCCGCATTTCTTCCCGAATGACGGCTCCGGGCGCGACCCGCGCCTTTGCCCGGTCTGTGGTGCCGGCAGGCTCAGCCTCAAGCTCGGCAAATTCGGCGCCTTCATCGGCTGCTCCAATTACCCGAACTGCCGTCACACCCGGCCGCTCGCGGTGGATGCCGACGCCGACAACACCGTCCCCGAGAGCGCGCTCGGGATCGACCCCGGGACCAGACTTCCAGTCGCCCTGAAGAAGGGCCCCTATGGCCACTACGTGCAACTCGGCGATGGCGATGGCGAGTTCAAACCAAAGCGGGTCGCTGTGCCGCGCTCGATCAAGCCAACCGAGATCGACCTCGAGACGGCGTTGCGGCTGCTCGCATTGCCCCGCGAGCTCGGACGGCATCCCGAGACCGGCGAGCCCATTGTTGCCGGCATCGGTCGGTTCGGCCCATACATCAAGCATGGAGCGACCTTCAAATCGCTCGGCGCGGATGATGACGTCCTGACGATCGGTCTGAACCGCGCGGTCGTGCAGCTCGCCGAACCGGCGTCGGATCGGCGTCGCGGGCCACAGCTATTGCGCGAGCTCGGCGTTCATCCCGAGGGTGGCTCCGTCGGCCTCTATCAGGGACGCTATGGTCCCTATGTCAGCCATGACGGTGTGATCGCGTCGCTGCCGCGAAATTCCGATCCAGCCACCTTCTCGCTCGACGAGGCATTGCCGCTACTCGCCACCCAACGCGACAAGGCCAAGGGACGGCGACGCAAAACCGGCAAATCCGCCTCGCCCAAAGCTGCACCGCGAAAAGCTGCGACTACCGGCAGCGCGCTGGATCGCGCGGCCTCCGGCACCGCGAAAAAGGTCGGAGCAACCAAAGCGGCCGGAAAGCCCAAAAAGACCGCGGCAACTAAAAAAACCGCGTCAACCAAAAAGATCAGCGCCACTCGATTGGCGAAAAAACCCCGATCTCTATCCGGGACACAGCCCCGCTGAGCAGTGAGAGGCCGCGTAAATACTTCCAGAGACAAGCGGGGGCGCTACAGCGAGCTCCCTTCAATGCCCGAACTGCTCGCTTTTATCCGCGAGAGCCCTTCGGCGGTCGGCACGCGCGAGATTGCCCGCGCCTTTGCTGTGGCGCCACGTGATCGGGCGGTACTGCGCGACATGCTGCGCGATCTCGAGCGCTCGGGCGCGGCCACCCGCGCCGCCGATCGACGCTTCGTCGTCGGAGCACCCCTTCCAGAAGTGACCGTCATCGAGCGGTTCGGGAGCGACGAGGACGGCATAGCGCTCGCCCGCCCGGTCGCTTGGCCGGGTCCGCAGCCGGCCCCGATCTTACGGGTTATCGAAACCGGGACCGGCGAGTTGTTGAGGAACGGCGAGCGGGCTGCGGCGCGGTTGATCCCGCTCGAAACCGGCGACATCGAGGCCCGGATCATCCGGCGGCTCGAGCCTGCCGGCAAGCGGATCGTCGGGACCTTCCAAATCACCCGCGAAGGCGGCAGGCTGGTGCCAGCGGACCGACGTGACCGCAGCGAGTATCGGGTCTCGGCACGCGATACGGGCGGCGCTGGGGACGGGGAATTGGTCGTTGCCGAGCAGCTCTCGGCGGCAAGGCTCGGGGCGCCGCGGGCCCGCATCCTCGAGCGGCTCGGGCCCCCTTCGGACCCAGGCGCAATTAGCCTCCTTGCGATCGCAAGCTACGACATCCCGACCGAGTTCCCGGCCGCGGCAATCGCCGAAGCCGATGCAGCGCTTCCGCCGAGCCCCGCCGAGCGAGCCGATCTGCGGGACGTCCCGCTAGTCACGATCGACGGCAGTGATGCCCGCGATTTCGACGACGCAGTGTGGGCGGAACCAGACCCCGATCCGGAGAATCGCGGCGGTTGGCACCTCATCGTCGCGATCGCCGATGTCGCCTGGTACGTCCAATCCGGCAGCGCACTCGACCGCGAAGCCGAGCGACGCGGCAACTCGGTTTATTTTCCCGACCGTGTCGTCCCGATGCTGCCGGAAGCATTATCCAACGAGCTGTGCTCGCTCAAACCGAACCTCGATCGGGCTTGCCTCGCCGTCCATCTGTGGATCGACGGCGCTGGGCGTAAGAGGCGGCACCGATTCGAGCGCGGCATCATGCGCTCGGCCGCGCGCCTCACCTATGAGGAAGTCCAGGCGGCGCGGGAAGGCCGCATCGCTTGCCCGCTCTCTGCGGAATCACTTGCCGCTCTCTACGGCGCTTTCGCGGCTCTCGCCGAGGCGCGCGCCGCCCGCGGTGCGCTCGAGTTGGAGATCGCCGAAGACCGTGTCGTGCTCGATGCCGAACAGCGGCCGACGGCAGTGGTGCGCGCCGTCCAGCTCGACAGCCACCGGCTGATCGAGGAATTCATGATCCTGGCGAATGTGGCAGCCGCCGAGGAGCTGGAGGCGAGGCGGCAGCCGTGCATGTACCGGGTGCACGACGCGCCTGACCCGGCAAAGGTGGAGTCGCTGCGGGCGTTTCTGGAGGAGACCAACATTCCCGGCCTCGCCCTCGCCAAAGGGCAGGCGATAAAACCGGAGCTGTTCAATCGGGTGCTGCGCCGCGCGGCGGGAACTCCTCATGCCGCTCTCGTCAATGATCTGGTCCTTCGTTGCCAGGCGCAAGCCGCTTACAGCCCGCACAATATCGGACATTTCGGCCTAGCTCTGCGCCGCTATGCCCATTTCACGTCGCCAATTCGCCGCTATGCCGACCTCTTGGTGCATCGAGCCTTGATCGCCCGCGCGGACGCTGAGGAGCGCCAACTCGCTCACAGCTCACCGCGACCAGAGATCGGCGGTGAGCAGCTCGGAACAGTCGCGAAACACATTTCGGCGACCGAAAGGCGTGCCGCCGAGGCCGAACGGGCGGCCATCGAGCGCTACCGGGCGGCACTCCTTGCCGGATCGGTGGGCAGCCTCTTCACCGCACGAGTTCAGCGGCGTTGCGACGTTTGGCCTGTTCATAACAGTGCCGCAAAACGGCGCTGACGGACTGGTTCCGATATCGACTCTGCCCAGCGATTATTACGACCGGGACGAAAGAAGCCAGCAATTGATCGGGCGCAGTTCCGGCCGAGTCTTCCGGCTCGGCGACGAAGTCTTGGCGCGACTTGTCGAAGTGGACGCGATCGGCGGGCGCCTGGTGTTCCGGATCGAGGACGGAGGGACGACCGTTGGAATTCGCGGACCTGCCCTCCGAGCCCGCACCGGACCTCGGACGCCGGCGCCGCGTGGTCGGCGCGGCCGGCGCCGTTGATTGCGCGACACCGGCATTCTACTGTAGTCATCTCAGCCGAGGCGAACGTCGCCGAATTTGGTCGATCGCATTCTCTACGTTGCTGCAGGGGAAAATTGAGACTTCCGCTTGGGAGGGAGTTCGGTGTCGCTGCCTTCGGCCGCTGCGCTCGCGCGAGCGAGTAGCTTGATCCTCCTCGTCGTGTTGGCTGCTTGCGCCGAACGGCAAGCGCTGCCCAACGATCCGATAGGACGGCTGTTCGCGCGCGGTCTCGACGAAATCACCGATCTCTATATCGCGCCGGTTTCCAGCCGCAAACTGGTTCTCGCGGGTGCCGCGCGGTTGTCGAGGCTCGACAACAAATTCTCGCTGTCAGAGACGCCTGGGCCGGAACGGACGGAAATCGTCTTGATGTATGACGGGCGGGAGGTGGCTGCGGACGCGACGCCCGCACATGACGACCCGCATGACTGGGGCGCGCTGCTCGGCCGGTTGGTGGCTGCCGCCCGGGCAACATCGCCGGCGGTCGCGGCGCTTTCGGAAGACCAGATCGACAAGGCCCTGTTCGACGGCATGACGGCGGCGCTCGACCGTTTCTCCCGTTACTCCTCGCCCGAGGTTGCTCGCGATCAGCGCGCGGTGCGCGACGGCTTCGGGGGGATTGGCGTCACCCTCGATAAGTCGAACGAGGAATTTCGGATCACTGCCGTCGCCCCGCACGGTCCCGCCGAACTGGCCGGCATTCGGCCTGACGATAGGCTGGTCGCGATCAACAAGACCCCGACCGCCGGACGCTCGGAAGGCGATGTAATACACGCTCTTCGCGGTCCGATCCTCAGCCCGGTAGAGATAACCATCTATCGGCCCGGCGTCGCCCAGAAACGGAGCTACCGCCTGCAGCGCGAGTTGGTGATCCTCCCCACCGTGACGGTGTCGCAAGATGGGAGCGTAGCGGTTTTCCACGTCGCAGGCTTCAACCAGAACACGACGCAACAGATCGTCGAGGCTCTCGCTGCGTTGAAGCGCGAGATGGGTCCGCGGCTTCGCGGCATCGTGCTCGACCTGCGCGGCAACCCCGGCGGGCTGCTCGATCAGGCTGTCAGCCTCTCGGATGTGTTCCTCCCCAAAGGCCCGATCGTCGCAACGGTTGGGCGTCACCCCGCGAGCCGCCAATATTTTGAAGCTTCGGGCGACAGCGTCGCGCCGCAGGTGCCGATGGTAGTCTTGATCAACGGCAGCTCCGCCTCGTCCTCCGAAATCGTCGCTGCCGCCCTGCAGGATGTCGGCCGCGCGGTCGTCATCGGCAGCGCCTCCTACGGAAAGGGCACCGTCCAGACTGTCTTGCGGCTCCCCAACGATGGCGAATTGACCTTGACCTGGGCGCAGCTGATCAGCCCGTCCGGGTATTTCCTGCACGAGCACGGTGTCGTTCCAACCTTGTGCACGAGCGATCTCGGGGATGACGACGGTTCGCTGCAGATAGCAATCCAGCGCGCCGCGGCGGCGTCGCCAACCTCGCCGATTGCGCCCCGTCCGCGCGCCTCGCTGGACGAAAACGCCTGGTCTCAGCTGCGCCGCTCGTGCCCGGCTCGCCAGGGCGACCACGAGATCGACCTCAAGCTGGCGAAACGGCTTCTTGCCGACCCTGGCCTTTACAGTCAGGCCGTCCACGCCATCGGTGCCAGCCAGAGCGTGGCGGCTGCTCCAGTCGCAGCGGCCGCCGCTCCGGCGGTCGAGCCCGCCTTGACAGGAGCCAGCCCCGCGTTATCTTCGGGTTCACGGAATCCCTGAAGTGAGAGCCCTCCAATGGCCAAGACCAACACCGTCCTGATCAAGCTGGTCAGCAGCGCCGATACCGGTTTTTTTTATGTCACCAAAAAGAACCCGCGGACCAAGACCGACAAGCTCGAGCTGAAGAAATTCGACCCTGTCGCGCGCAAGCATGTCGTCTTTAAGGAAGCGAAGATCAAATAGCCCGCTGCCGGGCGGCTGTCAGGAATCGCTATTTAGCGGCCGAAGGCGATTTGAAAGCGTGAGATAGAACAGTCGAGGCCGCGCTCACGATCTGGTCTTGTTGTTGAGGCGCACCAGCTAGCGCTAGCAAGGGAGAACAACTACGCAATTTCGGCCGCGCGTCTTCGCAGCATAGAGCGCATCGTCAGCGCGCTTCAGCATCCTGTCGCGGTCATCAGCCTTCGCGGCCGCTGCGGCCACTCCGATACTTATCGTAACCGACAGGCTCGCGCCGCCCTCCTTCACCGTGAACGGGTCCCGCGCGACTGCGGCACGCAGACGTTCAGCAACCGCTGCGGCAATGGCAAGATCGGTTTCCGGCATGACCACGACGAATTCCTCGCCTCCCAGCCGGGCGACGAGGTCGACGCTGCGCACGCTGTTCATCGTTCGCGCAGCGAGCTCCTGCAGCACAATATCCCCTGCAGGGTGACCGTGTGTGTCGTTTACCCGCTTGAAATGGTCGATATCGAACAATAAGACCGCAAGACTGATCCCGTCTTGGTGGACCCGTTCGATCAATTCGTCGAGATGAGCATCCAGGTAGCGACGGTTGTAGAGACCGGTCAGCTTATCGGTTAATGCGAGATCGAGGCTGCGTCGGTAATTCTCCTCCAAGCGGTCCTGCAGCCGCTTGCGCCGAACCTGGGTCGCCGTCCGCGCCAACAGTTCGTTCCGCTCGACCGGCCTTATGAGATAGTCATTCGCACCGAGATCGAGGCCTTTGGCGAGACGCGGCAGGTCTTGGTCTTCGGCGATCAGCAGAATCGGCAACTGACGGAAAGCCTCGTTGGCGCGGCACCGCGAAACGAGCCGCAGCACGTCGCTTCCCGGTATCGACAAGCTGGCGATGATAAGCTCGGTTTTGGGCGAGAGCAGCCTCCACGCTTCGTCACACTCGGAGGCGCAATTCGGAATGTCGGCGATCGGCAGCAGGGTCTCGATCATCCGTGCGCCGGCAAATTGATCATCTTCGACGATCAGGATGCGGGCAGGCCCGGTATCATCCTCCGGCGCCGGCATCTCGCAATCCCCAAAACGGCCGCAGATCCCCTCGCGAACGCGCAATTCCTCCATCATCCGCTTCAGCCGGACGAGCGAGCGGACCCGCGCGTATAGGGCGATATCGTTGACGGGTTTGGTCAAGAAATCGTCGGCGCCGGCTTCAAGGCCGCGCAACCGGTTGGCGACATCGGACAGTGCCGTCACCATGACGACCGGGATGTCGGCCGTCCGTCGATTGGCCTTCAATTGACGGCAAACCTCGAAACCGTCCATTCGCGGCATCATGACGTCAAGCAGGATGACGTCCGGCAGTTCCGTGTCGGCAATCTCCAGGGCAGTGCGACCGTTAAATGCCGACAATACATCGAAATATTCGCTCGAGAGCTTCGCCTCGAGCAGTTTTACATTCGCTTCTACATCGTCGACAACCAGCACTCGGCCAGACATGGTCGGCTTGCACCCGAAAGGTCGGCCGAGCGCGCCCTCAGGTGAGGAAGCGCTCGACGGTTCGCAGAAAGCTCGCTACCGAGATTGGCTTTGCAATATAGGCCTCGCACCCACCATCCCGCATCTTCTCCTCATCGCCCTTCATCGCAAAAGCGGTCACCGCGATAATCGGAATCCAGCGAAGATCGTCGTCTTCCTTGATCCACTGGGTGACTTGCAGACCGGATACTTCCGGCAGCTGAATGTCCATCAGGATCAAGTCTGGACGGTGCTGACGGGCGAGCGTAAGGGCCTCGACACCGTCCTTGGTCTGCAGCGTTCCATAACCGTGCGCTACGAGAAGATCGTTGAAGAGCTTCATATTGAGGTCGTTGTCCTCGACGATCAACACCTTCTTCCGTAGGGGTCGATCGGCGTCCACCTGCGGTATGCTAGCTTCCAACGTCATGTTCTTCGACCTCGAACGGCTGCGTAATGTCGGCAGGCCCTACCCCGTCCTCCCTCGCTCGCCGGGAGGATCAATTAGGGCTGCGCGACGGCGACCCGGTGACCGCGGTTCCGCACCCGGTTATGCTGGCGTGTTGTAGAGGTCCGAACTTAATTATCCGTAACCGACGCCTTTCCGGGAAGGTCGCGCCATGGCGGAGCGGTTTCGCATCGGCATCGATCTCGGCGGCACCAAAATAGAGGGGGCCGCGGTCGATGTCGCCGGGTCGGTAATCGTGCGCCGACGGATGGCGACGCCGGCGCACGATTACCGCGCGACCATCGACGCGATCATTAATCTGATCGCAGCGCTCGAGCAAGAAATCGGCGCAACCGCTTCGGTCGGGATCGGCATTCCCGGTGCTGTCTCTCCAATCACCGGCCTCGTTAAGAACGCCAACTCCACCTGGCTGATCGGGCGCCCTTTGCAGGACGATATAAATACCGCGCTCGGACGCCCGGCACGCCTGGCCAACGATGCCAATTGCTTCACCCTCTCGGAGGCCACCGACGGTGCCGGGGCCGCCATGGAGACCGTCTTTGGCGTCATCCTCGGGACGGGGGTCGGAGGCGGGCTTGCTGTCCGGCGACGGATCCTCGTCGGCGCCAACGCAATAGCTGGAGAGTGGGGTCACAATCCACTGCCCTGGCCAGGGCCCGATGAAGTTCCGGGACCGCCCTGCTACTGCGGCCGGTCGGGATGTCTCGAGAGCTTTCTTTCCGGGCCGGCGCTGGCAGCAGATCATTATCGTTACTCCGGCCGCCGGGGGAACGCAGCAGAGATCGCCGCGGCAGCCGAGAGCGGCGACCCGCAGTGTCGGATGACGCTCGAGCGTTACGCGCACCGGCTCGCCCGCGGGCTGGCGGCGGTGATCAATCTGTTCGACCCTGATGCGATCGTGCTCGGCGGCGGCCTATCCGGCATTGCTGCGCTTTACGACGAGATCCCGCGATTATGGGCCCGATATATCTTCTCCGACCGGCTGGTCACTCGCTTGCTGCCGCCGGTCCACGGCGACTCGAGCGGCGTGCGCGGTGCGGCGTGGTTGTGGCCGGTGGACGAGGCACCGTGACGAGCTTGTGCCGCGATTGCGGGGAGCTCGGCGCCGCAGCCGCGCCGAATGAGCGATGCGATGCTTGCGGCTCGCCGCGGTTGGTCCGTCACGGCGAGCTCGGCTCCCTGTCGATCGCGCATGTCGATTGCGACGCGTTTTATGCGACGGTCGAAAAGCGCGACAGACCGGAGCTGGCCGACCGTCCGGTCGTCATCGGCGGCGGCGCCCGCGGAGTCGTGCTCGCCTGCTGTTATGTGGCGCGGCTTTATGGCGTGCGCTCCGCGATGCCGATGTTCAAGGCGTTGGCCGCCTGCCCGGATGCAGTCGTGATACGGCCCGACATGGCGAAGTATCGCGATGTCGGACGCGAGATGCGCGCCGAGATGCGAAAACTCACCCCGCTGGTCGAGCCGTTGTCGATCGACGAAGCGTTTCTCGACCTCGGCGGCACCGAAGCGCTCCACGCTGCGTGCCCCGCCCAACTCCTCGCCGGGCTCGCCACGCGCGTCGAGGCCTCGCTCGGCATCACCGTCTCAATCGGGTTGAGCGACAACAAGTTTCTCGCAAAGCTCGCCTCGGACCTCGACAAGCCACGGGGGTTCGCCGTCCTGAGCCGTAACGAAGCCGCCGCTTTCCTCGCCAACAAGCCGGTTGCGTTACTGTGGGGCGTCGGGACGGCGCTGCAGCGGCGATTGGCCGGCGACGGCATCGCGCTGATCGGCCAGCTCGCCGATCTCGGCGACCGCGAGCTCGCGTCGCGCTATGGCCGAATCGGGGCGCGGCTTGCCCGCCTGGCCCGCGGCGAGGACGACCGCGCGGTCCTCGCGCACGCCCCTGCGCAGACGATCTCGGCGGAGACCACGCTGGCCCAGGACGAAGCCGATGCGGTCGCGCTCTCGCGCACGTTGTGGCCACTGTGCGAGCGTGTATCGGCTCGTCTGAAGCAGGCCTCGTTGTCTGCCGGCACGATCACCTTGAAGCTCAAGACCGCCGATTTCCGCCTGCGCTCCCGCTCGCGTCGCGTGGCCGATCCGACCCAGCTGGCCGATACGTTGTTTCATACGGCATCCGGCTTGCTCGCCGGCGAAGCCGACGGCATCACCCGGTTTAGATTGATCGGAATTGGCGCCGACCATCTCTGCGATAGCCGCATCGCCGACCCTCCGACCTTATTCGACCGCGAGATCGATGGCCCAAGGCGCCTCGAAGAAGCGATGGACGAGATCCGCGGCAGGCTCGGCCAGAGTGCGATCCGGTTCGGCCGCGATCCGGTTGGCCAAACGCTCAAAAGCCCCTCTCCCGACGAGCAGAGCAACGGCTGAGCCGGTGGCTACCGAGATGCGCGGTCCGACGGTCAGCAGTTCGGCTTAGTCAGCGGCTCGATGTCGTCCAGTTTGGCGCGAATGGAATACTCGCCATAATCGATCACCATGTCCTGCGACACGCCGTTGTCGAGCAGGCGCATGCCGAGCTCGTAGTCCGGTTTCTCGGCGCTTGCATCGACCGGAAAAAACGCGAGCCGCACGCGCCAGCCGGGCCGCTGGAGCAACGGACTGAGAGCGGCGGCCGCGGGATCGGGGGTTAGCTTGACGCCGATTGCCGCGGAGACCTGGACAGCGTTTTCGTCGGTGGCACCGTCGAATACCAGACGAGAGATGAAGTTTTCACCCTGATGCGCGGCATCGATCAGCGAGATTGTGTGCGCGCTCGGGAACAATACGCCCGGCGCGAGCTTCAAACTTTGCTGCTGCGGCTTTGAAAATTCGGCAACTCCCGATTTTCCGGGACCGTCCAGCTTCGCCTCGCCGCGGATCTCCTGATCGAGCTCGCCATTCCGCGTCTGCTTCTGATTGAAGCGGTAACGCAGCCCGTCCTTCGACTCCCAAGTGACGAAACTCGAGGCGATGTCAACGTCCGAGATTTCCGCGTAGCGCAGTTTCAGCCGGTAGCGCTGCTCGATCGTCCAGCCGTCGCAAGTCTCGCCCCATTCGTAATCCATCGTGCCGCGGGCATCGATCACTCCGGAATCGTTTCGAGCGTTGCCAAGGGTCATCGTGTACAACGCCCGATGCGGTGCAATCTCGGCGCCGCTTCCGGTTGGCGCCGTCATCATGACGATGGCCACCGCAAACACAAAAGGCTCGAAGTGCCACCTTCTCATCGGCACAAAACTCCTGGGCGATATCGTCGACGGATCATCGCACCGACAGCCAACCTATTATACGCTGATATTGTCCCGGTCGCCGCGAGCGGCGATTTTACGCCGATCGGCCCGAATCCGATGGGGCGCCTCGGCTCAGGGATTTGAGGTTTTTGGCGACGGCAGATCGAGCCGGATATGCAGTTCCTTCAATCGTTCTGGCGGAATCGGCGCCGGCGCGTGCATCAAAAGGTCCTGCGCCTGTTGGTTCATCGGGAAAGCGACGATCTCGCGCAAATTTGGTGTGTCGGCCAGCAGCTTGACGATGCGGTCGATGCCAGGCGCCGAGCCGCCATGTGGCGGCGCGCCGTATTTGAATGCGTTGAGCATGCCGGGGAACCGCGCCTCGACCTCGGTGGCGGTATAGCCGGCGATCGCAAAGGCCTTGTACATGATGTCGGGGCGATGATTGCGGATCGCGCCCGACGACAGCTCGACCCCGTTGCACACAATGTCATATTGGAACGCGTTGATAGTTAGTGGGTCTTGTGTTTCCAATGCCTCGAGCCCGCCTTGCGGCATTGAGAACGGGTTGTGGCTGAAGTCGATCTTGCCGGTTTCCTCGTTCACCTCGTACATCGGGAAATCGGTAACCCAGCAGAATTCGAAGCAGTCCTTGACGGTCAGACCAAGCTCCTCGCCGATCTTGAGCCGCGCGGCGTTGGCGAACGGGCTGAACTCGCTCGGTACGCCGGCGACGAAGAACACCGCGTCGCCGTCGCCGAGGCCTAGCGCCGCGCGCAGCGCCTCGGTCCGCTCGGGCCCGAGGGCGCGCGCGATCGGCCCGGCCCCCTCGCCATCGCGAAACAAGATGTAGCCCAGACCCGGCTGGCCCTCGTCCTGGGCCCAGGAATTCATCCGGTCGCAGAAGGGTCTGTTGCCGCCGCCCGGCGCCGGGATCGCCCGCACCCGCACATTCGGATCACTGGCGATCATGCCGGCGAAAACGCGGAACCCCGAGCCGCGGAACGCCTCAGTCGCATCGTGGATCACGATCGGGTTGCGCAGATCGGGCTTGTCGCTGGCGTAGTTGAGAATTGCGTCGGCATAGGTGATGCGCCGGAACGGCGCTGGGCTGACCCGGCGGTCGCCGGCAAATTCCTCGAATACGCCATGCAATACCGGCTCGATCGCGGCGAAGACGTCCTCTTGCGTGACAAACGACATTTCGAAATCGAGCTGGTAGAACTCGCCGGGCGCGCGGTCGGCGCGGCTCGCCTCGTCGCGAAAGCACGGCGCGATCTGGAAATAACGGTCGAAGCCGGCGACCATCAGCAGCTGCTTGAATAACTGCGGCGCCTGCGGCAGCGCATAGAACTGGCCCGGATGGAGCCTGCTCGGCACGTAATAGGGTCGCGCGCCCTCGGGCGAATCGGCAGTCAGGATCGGCGTCTGAAATTCGGTGAAGCCCTGCTCCTGCATGCGCCGCCGGATCGAAGCGATGACCCGCGACCGCAACATGATATTGGCGTGCACTCGCTCGCGCCGCAAATCCAGGAAGCGATACTTGAGGCGCATATCCTCGGGGTATTCCGCCTCACTGTTGACCGGGAGCGGCAGCGGCTCCGCCTCAGATTGGATCTGGAGCTCGCCGATCACCAGTTCCACCTCGCCGGTGTCGAGGTTGGGGTTGACCGTATCCTCGGAACGGGCGACGACCCGCCCGGTAACGGTGACGACGCTTTCGAGGCGGAGCGCGTCGGCCGCGCCGAACAGCGGCGAAGAGATGTCGATAACGCATTGCGTAATGCCGTAGTGATCGCGCAAATCGACAAAGAGCAGCTGCCCGTGGTCGCGTTTGCGGTGCACCCATCCGGACAGCCGGGCTGTCCGACCCGCATCGGCTAGGCGCAATGCTCCGCAGGTGTGCGTGCGGTAGGCGTGCATCGGGGGGAATCCCGTCTCAAGGGGCCGGAACACCGCACGGAACGGCGGCAGTTGTCAAGGCAGGCGCAACGCGGAAATCAACATCAAATTGACGTTGCAAGGTGTTGCGAGTAGCGCCCACTGCCCGAGGCAATTTCGATACGCCCGACCGGCGCTGCGCGAGGCTTGAGGCGAACGCGCCCAAAACGGGAGGCCCAGCAACGGGAGGCTGGGGAAGTCGCAAACGGCCGCAGGCCTTCCGCTGAGGCAGAACTCGGCTGCTACGGTTTCCGCCCCTCGGTTTTCGCTGTATAGCGTCAACAATGACACTGATAACTGACACCGATGCGCTAGCAAGCTTTTGCGAGAGGCAGATTGGCACGCGCTTTGTTGCGGTCGACACCGAATTCATGCGCGAGAGGACCTATTGGCCGATTCTGTGCCTCGTGCAGGTTGCCGGCGCCGAGGAGGCGGTTGCGGTCGACGCGCTTGCGCCGGGGATCGATTTGGCCCCGTTGCTCGCTCTTATGGCCGACCGACAGCATCCTCAAGGTGTTCCACGCGGCGCGCCAGGATGTCGAAATTTTTTTCAACCTGTCGGGCGCGGTCCCGACACCGCTCTTCGACACTCAGATCGCCGCAATGGTGTGCGGTTTCGGCGACGCCGCGAGCTATGAGACCCTCGTCGGCAAGCTCGCTCAGGCCGCGCTCGATAAATCCTCTCGCTTCACCGACTGGTCGCGGCGGCCGCTGACCGAGCGGCAGATCCGCTATGCTCTTGCTGACGTCGTCCATCTCCGGACCGTCTACGAGAGGCTGCAGCAACGGCTTGCCTCGAACGGCCGGGCGAGCTGGTTCGCCGAGGAGATGGCCGAGTTGTCCAATCCGGAGATGTACCGGAGCGATCCGCAGGAGGCGTGGCGTCGCTTCCGGTTGCGCGGCCGCGTCGATCCCAAGTTTTTCGGCGTGTTGCGGGAGGTGGCGGCCTGGCGGGAGACCGCGGCCCGTCACCGCAACCTGCCGCGCGGGCGAATCATGCGAGACGAAGCGCGTGCTCGAGATCGCCGCCCATGTGCCGCGGACCATCGAGGCGCTGGGACGAACCCGCAGTCTCGGCAAGGGTGTTGCGGAAGGCAAGCTCGGCAGTGAAATTCTGGAAGCGATCAAACGCGGGCTCGCCGAGGCAGCGCCGTCACGGCTGCCGCCGATGAGGGCCGATCCGCCGCCCCGCATCGGTCCGTTGATCGATTTGCTGCGCGTCTTGTTGAAACAGCGATGCGAAGATCACCAAGTCGCGCAGAAACTATTGGCTTCGGCCGAAGATCTCGAGGCGATCGCCGGCGATGACGATGCGCCGGTGAAGGCTCTTTCCGGCTGGCGGCGCGAAATATTTGGCAAGGACGCGCTGGCCCTCAAGCACGGCAGGCTTGGGCTGACCGTCCGCCGCAATCAGATCAGTCTTGTCGAATTGACAGATGGCGACAACGATCAGTGATAGTCGAAGCGCTCGATCAGCTGGCCGGCGGTCTCGTCTCGCGTTGCCGCATTGTCGCGCTCGCACCGAGCGACCGGGCGACCGCATCGAGGCGGCGCTGCACCGTTTCGCCGACAAACAAGCTGCCCTCCGCCGGCACTTCGAGCACGAGCGCGTTGCCTGCCCGGTCGAGCCGGAGCTCGGACAGCAGTTCGATCGTGCCCGCACACAAGGTGTGGGCGAGACGCAGCGCCAGACCGAGTGTGCGCGCCTCCTGGGTTGCTCGCTCGTCGAGCAGTTGACGGGTCGGCTCCTTCACCGGGTCTTCGACCGAGCCGCCATAGCGGGCGTGCAATGCGGTCGCGACGAATACCCGGTCCGGGTGGGTGCTGCCGGCAAAGGGCATCGTCAGGCTGCGGATAAACGCCTGCCTCGCGCGATAGTCGGGGTGCTCGCTCCACGCCAGGTCGCTGAGCCAAGAAGCGGCGCGATGCCGGCGGCGCGCCGCTTGCGAGGGGTTGGAAAAGAGCGGCGCCGTCCATTCTTGCAGCCGATCGCCGTCGAGCCGGAAGCGGCTCTGTCGGCGGCCCACCGCCATATAGGCCGCGATCAGCGGATCGGATACCCGATCCTCCGCTGGAATGAGGCCATAGGCATAGCCTTCCCGCAACCCGAGCGCGGAAAAGACCACTCGTTGCGGTCCCGCGATGGTAATCAACTTGCGCAGAACCAGCGCCGCGAGCGGCACTACGTCGAGCCGCTTGCGCGAGATCGTGGTAATTCTTTCAAGCGATTTCCGCGACTGCCGGCCGATGATGTCGAGGAAGCCTTCGGCCTCCCGCCGGGTAATCGTGTAGCGGTGGATGATGTGGAGCGGATATTGGGTGTGCTCCATGTGAAGCCGGGCAATGGCGCGCGCCGCACCGCCGACAAGATAAAGGTTTTTTCCGGGTGCGGTGCGCAACACAGCGGCGGGGGTCAGCGTCCGGTCGACCGTTTCAGACAGCGACTTGGAGCCGTCGCCGAGCTCGGCGAGCCGAAGCGGACCGAGCGGCAGGCTAATTCCCGGGCCGATTTGCCCGATATCGCTGTCGGCGACAGAGGGGGTAACCGGCCGTACCCGAACGAGCTCGACGCTGCCGCCGCCGAGATCGGCGACGATTCCATCCGCATCGGGAACCCCGGCCAGCACACCCGCGGCGGACAACCGCGCCTCTTCCGAACCATCGATGATCTTGACCGGCACGTGGCACTGGCGTTCGACCTCGGCGGCAAAGATTTGCCCATCGCTGGCGTCGCGCACCGCAGCGGTCGCCAGCACCGCGAGATGATCGACGGCGATTGCCTGCGCGAACGCGACAAAGCGCCGTAAATTGACCAGCGCAAGGGCGACGCCGTCGGGGTCTAGCCGGCCGGTCGAGGCGATCCCGCGCCCCAGACCGCACATGACCTTCTCGTTGAACAGCGGAAACAATGCGGCACCCAGCCGCTCGAATACGACCAGGCGCAGCGAGTTCGATCCGAGATCGATGACGCCGATACGCTCGGCCGCGACAAGAGGATCCCGATCGACCATCCGATCAGCGCATGACAAGTCTAGGATGACCTCGCCGCAACGCCTTGCCGCGCCCGGACAAGCTCGGATTGGTCATGAAATAGGTATGGGCGGAAAAGGGCTCGTCATCGGCCGCGACGCGCTCGTAGTCCCCGGAAGGAGACAGGTTCCAGCTCTGCAATGTGTCGCGCAGATTGGCCACCATGATCTCGTCGAGGACTTGGCGGTGCACCGTCGGGTTTTCAATCGGCACCAACGCCTCGACGCGCCCATCGAAATTGCGCGGCATCCAATCGGCCGAGCTGATGAATACCTTGGCGCCATCCGACGGCAGCTTGTTGCCGTTGCCGAAACAAACAATCCGGCCATGCTCGAGAAAGCGCCCAATGATGCTCTTGACACGGATATTTTCGGATAGGCCCGGAACACCCGGCCGCAAGCAACAAATTCCGCGCACCACGAGGTCAATGCTCACACCGGCCTGGGAGGCCCGATACAGCAGATCGATAATGCCCGAATCGACGAGCGAGTTCATCTTGGCCCAGATCTGCGCCGGCTTGCCCTGTTTTGCATTGTCTATCTCAACTTCGATCAGCGCGCCCAGCCGGGCTCTGAGCGTCAATGGCGCGACCGCGATCTTCTCGAGGCTGGCCGGGCTGGCGTAGCCCGTCATGAAGTTGAACAGACGCGCGGCGTCCCGGCATAAAGCGGGATCTGAGGTGAAAAACGACAGATCGGTGTAAACCTTGGCGGTATACGGGTGGTAATTGCCGGTCCCGAAATGCACGTAGGAGCAAAGCTGACCTGCCTCGCGGCGCACCACCAGAGAAACCTTTGCGTGCGTCTTCAGCTGCAAAAAGCCGTAAACGACTTGCACGCCGGCGCGTTCGAGGTCACGGGCCCAGCGGATGTTGGCTTCCTCGTCGAAGCGCGCCTTCAGCTCGATCAGCGCGGTTACCGACTTCCCGGCCTCGGCCGCTTCGGCGAGCTCGCGAACGATCGGGCTGTCTTCGCTTGTCCGGTAGAGGGTCTGCTTGATCGCTGCGACCGCCGGGTCGCGTGCCGCCTGACGGATAAACTGAACGACGACGTCGAAGCTCTCGTAGGGATGATGGACGATGATGTCCTTTTGCCGGATCGCCGCAAAGCAATCGCCGCCGAAATCCCGGATGCGTTCGGGAAACCGCGCGTGATAGGGAGTGAAGACGAGATCGGGTCGCTCATCGATGATCAGCTCTTCGAGGTCGTTGAGGCCGAGAAGGCCGTCGGTCGCAAACACGTCGCCCGGGGCGGCGTCGAGCTTTTCCATCAGGAAGCGGCGCAGATCGGCCGGCATCGTCGAATCGACCGCAAGGTGGATGGCGTGACCGCGCCGCCGCCGCTTCAACGCGGTCTCGAAGAGGCGAACCAGATCCTCGGCCTCTTCCTCGATCTCGACCTCGCTGTCGCGCAGCAGCCGGAAGACGCCCTGCGCGACGACCGCGAAACCCGGGAACAGATGATCAAGGAATAAAGCGATCATCTGTTCGATCGGCAGGAACCGGATGCGGCTGCCCGGGAGACGGACGAATCGATCGATCGAAGACGGGATCAGGGTCAGCGCTTGCAAGCGAACATTGTCTCTAACTCGCTCGAGTTCGAGCGCCAAACCGAAACCGCGATTGGCGACAAACGGGAAAGGATGCGCCGGGTCGATCGCGAGCGGCGTGAGAACCGGGAATACTTCGGCCATGAACCGATCTTCGAGCCACGTCCGGTCGCCGGGCTCGAGGTCCGTCGGTTCGATGACGCTGATGCCGGCTTCGTCGAGCTGTCGGCGCAACGCCAGCCAGGTGACCTGCTGGTCGGCCATCAGCTTGCCGGCTCGCTGCCTGATCGCGTCGAGCTGCTGCGCCGGGGTCAGCCCATCCTGGCTCAACGTCTTGATCCCGGCGAGATACTGGCCTTTCAGACCGGCTACCCGCACCATATAGAATTCATCGAGATTGTTCGCCGAGATCGATAGGAAGCGGACCCGTTCGAGCAGCGGATGGCGCAGGTTTTCGGTCTCGGCGAGCACCCGTTCGTTGAAGGCGAGCCAGGAGAGCTCGCGATTGATGAAGCGTGCCGCGGAATGCGTATCGAGCGACTCGATTTCGACCGGCTGGGCGCTGATGCTCATTACCGCTCTCCCGATGGAGCCAAGACGGCACCGTTCCGGACGGATTCTATCCTGAAGGCCAAAGCGTGTCATATTACCGTTCTGGTGCGCCACGGCCGAGGGCAGCCTCGACGAGCACCCACGCCGGGCGCAGGGGCTTTGGGCAACGGCGCTCTGAGGGTTTCGCGAGCCGACCGGTCGCGGCCCGGCGAGGGAACGGGAAGATGAACATGCTGCACCTGCTTCGCCATGCGAAATCGAGCGCCCAAGAGGATGTCGAGGATAGTGAGCGGCCGTTGAGCCGCCGCGGCCGTGATGCCGCGCGCCATGTCGGCAAGCACTTCTCGGCAGCGACCGGCGCCCTCGATCTCGTCCTCTGCTCGAGCGCGCGGCGGACCCGAGAAACCCTCGATCTCGTGCTCGCTGAATTCTCGCCCCGGCCGCAAAGCCTGATCGAGCACGAGCTGTACCTCGCCAGCCGCCAACAACTCTTGGACCGCTTGCGCCGCCTCGGAGTGCGCGACGCCAACGTATTGCTGATCGGTCACAATCCCGGTCTCCGCGAGCTGGCAGTCGACCTCGCCGACAAGAACTCGACGGACTACCGGGCGCTTGCCGGTAGCAAATTTCCGACCGCCGCGTTTGCGAGCTTCCGCATCGAGGCAGAGTGGTCTGCGCTCGGCTACAAGCGACATCCGTTGGTCGCCTATATCACGCCGGGATCGCTGGGCGGCGGGAAAGGATGATCCCCAGGCTCCTTCAAAAGCTCGCGTGCCAGTGGAATCGTAATCGCCCGCCCGTTGCGCAGCGAAGCGGCATCGAGCCGTGCCGCGATGACGGCGGCCGCCGCAAATGACCGCTCCATGTGCCTGGTCAGATAGACGACTAGATCGGGTGCGACGCGCAACTGTCGATCGGCAAAATGCTTGACCAGAACGGCTCCGAGCAGCGCGTCGTCGGGCATGCCGATCCCGACTACAAGGGCCGCGCGTAACCGGGAGCCAAGATCGTCCAGCGCAAAGCTCCAGGACGAGGGCGGCCTGGCGAAAGTCATTAGAAGGCTGCCCCGATTTTCCAAACACCAGTTGTGCACGTGAAGGAGGGCATGCTCGGTGGCGCGATCGGCGTCATCTATCGCAATTCGATGGCGCCCATCGGCGACGAAACGCATCACTTGCTCGTCGTCAAGCGTCGCACCGGCAACTACAGCCGCCGATGCCCGCTCGGACCAGAGGTGAACCAGATGCGTCTTGCCCGAACCGGACGGGCCGTGCAGGACAAGGGCTCCGCAAGGCCAATCCGGCCAACGATCGATCCAGCCGACCGCCGCCGCGTTGCTCTTGGCAACGAGGAAATCAGCGCGGCTCAGTGCCGTGCGGCGGGGCAGATCGAGGGTGAGCTGAGTCATCAGGGCGGACGGACAGCGTCATGCCGAGGCGGATCGTAGACGGCGCTGTGACGATAGCGATCGAATGCAAAGCGCACCAGGACGCCGATCACCGCCGCTGCCGGCACCGATAGGAGGACGCCGACAAAGCCAAACAGCTTGCCGCCGGCAAGCAACGCAAAGATCACCCAGACGGGATGAAGATGGATGCGGTCGCCGACGAGCTTGGGCGTCAGAACATTGGCCTCCACCGTCTGTCCGAAAATAAAGATGCCGCAGACGACGGCTATCTTGGTCCATGTCCCATATTGCAGTGCGGCGAGGGCGACCGACAACGCGAAGCCGGTCGCCGCGCCGGCAACCGGAACAATAGCGAGAACCCCGATCAGCAAGCCAACAGCCAGACCCGATTCGAGGCCGGCCAGCGACAAGGCGGTCGCGTAGTAGACGGCAAGGATCACACAGACCAGACCCTGACCGTGAACAAAACCCGCGAGCGTGTGATCGATCTCCCGCCCCAGCCGCCGAATCGTCTCGACCGCGTCCCGCGGCAGACCGGCATCGATCCGCGCCAGCATCGAATGCCAATCCCGGAGCAAAAAGAAGGCGACGACAGGGGTGACCACGACCAGCGATAAGATGCTGAGAATGGCGAAGCTGCCGGTGATCATCGATTGGAAGAGGCCGGCGAACCAGGACAATGCATCGCCAATCTTGGCGCTGACCACCTCTCTGACCTTTGCTGCCTCTTCTTCCGGCAAACGCGATCGCAGCAGCTCCATCAGACTACCGAACTGATCCTGGGCGGCGCGGACAAGGCTCGGAAAACGTGCAACCAGGCGGCCGAGCTGCTGCTCGACCAGCGGTACCAGCAAAAACAGCACGAGGCCGACGCAGAAGAGAAATCCAAGAAGAACGGTCAGGCTCGCGAGCCCGCGGCCGACACCCCAACTTTCGAGCCGATCGACCAACGGACCGAGAAGGTAGGCGATCACAAACGCCGCGATAAAGGGCATCAGAACGCCTTGCAACAGCGCAAACGCGGAGAATCACGAAAGCGACGACGCCGACCCAGAACAAAACTCGAATAACGTGAGGGCTCATACCGCCTGCTCCGAGCGGGCGAGGATGCGGGCCCACCGCACCAGATAGGTCAAACCTGAAACCACCGTCGTCACGGCAACTGCAATGCCAAGTACGACATCGGCCGGACCGGCGTCGGTGCCAAGACCGCGGCGAGCCAGGACATACCCCACCAGCGCGACCTGGACGCCGGTATTAACTTTACTGATGAACAATGGGCTAGAGGGTTTCGGGACGGCAACGAGCGCCTAAATCAACAGAAATCCGCCCACGATCATCACGTCGCGAAAGACGACGAGGACGACGAGCCAGGTCCACAATTGGCCGGCAACACCGAGGGTGACATAAACGCTGACCAGCAGCACCTTGTCGGCAAGCGGATCGAGCAGGGCGCCCAGCCGCGTGCGGCGATTGAACCTTTTAGCGATAAACCCGTCGAGCGCGTCGGAAATCCCGGCAGCGACAAACACCCAGAAGGCGGCCCAGTAGCGCCCGTCGAGAATCAGCGAAATCGCCAGCGGCACAAGGAGCAGGCGGCCAAGCGTGATCAAATTCGGGAGATTGAGCCCTAGCCGGCTCATGGTCATCGCTCGGATGAGGGGTCAGCGAGGCTGCCGCGCAACGCTGCGCGAAACGAACCGGAGCCGCGGAAAACACCGATGAGCCTGTGAAGGAATTCGCCGCGACGCGGCGCTACGTCCTTCGAGACGCGCCCACAGGGCGCTCCCCAGGATGAGGCAATCCTTTGATGGCATTAAGAAAAACCCCTCATCCTGAGGAGGTCGCGAACGGCCGTCTCGAAGGACGCACCACGTGTGTCCAACCGGACGTCAGTCCTTTCAAAGCTCGATGAAGCGGGTCCCCTTGTACTCACGTCGATCATCTCGAGTCAGCTATTTCGAGCAATGCTAGCGCGAGCTCGACGCGGCTGCCGGCTGGATCCGCCATACCGGATCGCCGCCGCCGAGATCGAGGCTGACCTCGGTGAGGCTGGATTTCAGCTGATCCTGGCTGCCGACATACTTGACCTCGATCTTGGCCTCCTGGCGGCTGAGCGACAACAGGTCGATCTTTCGGATCGCCGCCACCGCGGCAAGGCGGTTGCGAACCTGCAACCATTCGCCGAGACTGGTGATCGGAACCGTAACCACAAGGCTCGCTTGCTGGTCGGATCGCGCACCGGCGCTCTTTTTTGCGGCGCTTTCGATGTCGGTGGCGACCGCGTTCGCGGCCCGCCTCAACAAGTCCGCTTCGCTCTCTCCGGAATTGGCGTCAAAGGAGCTTCCTTGGGTGTCGACGAGGCGCCCGGCGCGGTATCGCTTGACGGCGACATCAAGCCCGATGAGCTTGCCATCCTGTCGCCTTACCGTCGCCAGCGCGACCGCCGCTTCTGATGCCCCGTTTCGTTGGGCGATCGAGGCGAGCGCCTCGGCTTTGCCGGCTCCGGCCCTCTCCGCATCGATCGCAGCCAGATCTCCGGCATCGCCGAGTGGCAGGGTCAAGCGGTCGGGCCCGGGATCGACCGGTCGCTGCGCCCAGGCCGCACGCCAATCGTTAGGGTCGTCCCAGAGGACAAGAGCCGGCCCATCCTTGTATACCGGCAGAACGACGATCGGCCCGTTGCCGCTCTCAGCCGCGGCTTTGCCAGCGTTCTCCGCTGGGCTTTTGTTGCCGCCCTCCGCAGCGGCACTATCGACAACCCGAACGAACCGCCGCACCCTCGACGGGCGGAAGTGGAACGTGAGATCGGCAACGTAACGCACGGCCGACATCCGTTCGTTCGCCACCTCGAAACTGTCGACCATGTCGGTAATCGTCTTGTCGTCGAGCTTTGGCGGCTTGCCGGTTTCGGACGACCCGGACAAACGCTCGATTACCGCGCTCAGCGCCCGTCGCTGTCCGTCGACGCGGGCCGCCTCGCGCGCCGCCGCAGCATTATCGGCGGTCGCATCAACCTTGACCGTAGCGGAATAAGCCTCATCCGAGCTCTGTGCCAAAGCGGCGCCGATCTGCATTGCCGCCGCGAGCAACAGCACCGCGGCGCCGGCCAGGGGCCAGCGCACCCGCTCTCGGGCGATCGCGGTCACCAGGCCTAGTGCCATTGCAAACCGCCTCCGATCCGATATTTTCGCGGCCGGCCGGGCCGCCGGCCAACCGGTCATACAGCAGTTTTTGCGAGGACGCCATCTGCCGCCGGACCTGCCGAGTGCCCGAGCCGGAAAGATCCGCTGATGCCGGAGCGCCGCCGATGGCGCGATTGAGAGTTGGCGTGCTGATCTCGGGTCGTGGCTCCAATCTGCGGGCGCTGATCGAGGCCTGCGCCGCTCCGGGCTACCCCGCCCAGATCGCTCTAGTTGCCAGCAGCCGGCCCGATGCACCGGGCCTCGACGTGGCGGCCGCGGCCGGTGTCCCCGCCGTGGTCATCCCGCACCGCAACCGGCGCGCGTTTGCCGCCGAGGCAGAGGCGGTGCTCGGCCAGGCGGGGGTCGAGCTGGTGTGCCTCGCCGGGTTCCTGCGGGTGCTGGAGGCTAGTTTCGTCGAAGCCTGGCGCGATCGGATGGTCAACATTCATCCCTCGCTGCTCCCCTCCTTCCGCGGCCTGCATGCGCCGCGGCAGGCGCTCGCGGCAGGTGTCCGCTTCACCGGCTGCACGGTTCATTTCGTCCGCCCGGAGCTCGACAGCGGACCGGTGATCGGCCAGGCGGTCGTGCCGATCCATCCGGGCGACGACGAGGTACGCCTGGCAGCCCGCATCCTCCGCGTCGAGCATCGGCTTTACCCGTTCGTCCTCCGGCTGATCGCCGAAGGTCGGGTCCGAGTGATCGCCGAAAAGGTCGAGATCGACGGCTGGCGGGCCCCGGAGATAGCGCTGCTCAACCCGCAGGACGGCGCAGACGAGCCGTTTGCTTCGACCCCTGGTTAGGGTATACCTGCGCCCATACGATGCGGCGAGTGGAGCAGCAATGGCGGTAGTCGATCCCGATTACGAGCGTCATCGTCAGGCATGGATCGGGTTCACTCGGCTGCTACGGTACGCCCTCGCGACGATCATCATCGTCCTTATCGGGCTTGCGTACTTCATCCTGTAGAATGCGTCGGCCCGCGGCAGCCGGAGGGACATGTTCCTGATCAGCGCAAGCTGGCGCTGGGGGTCTGTGCAGACGCTGCGCGAGCTATCGCCAGAATCAGGAAGAGGCAGAACCACAAGGTACCGAGCCACCATTCCTGCCATATTCCGTAGGTGGCAAAGCAACCGACTAGACCGATCGTCAGACTTCCCGCGGCGGCGGCGGCGAAAAGACGAGGCCACGACGCCCGAGCAAGGGCTTGCCAAGCGAGCGCGATCAGCAGCGCGAACAGCGCCGGGCCCATAACCCCGAGCTCGAGCCAGAGCTGTAATGCGGCATTGTGCGGATGCAGCGGCATCCAGCTCTCGCCGGGCCTGATCGGGTCGGCGCCGCCGGGGATGGCGCGCGACGAGTCTAAGCCCCAGCCGAGCAAGGGGTGCTCGGCGATCCGATCTCCCGCGAAAGACCAGATCAGCAGCCGGTGCCCCGCCGAGACCTTAAATGTATCCGCCTTCTCGCCGAGCCCGGGGAGGCGCTCCAACCGGGCAAGCGTCAGGGGCGCGGTAATAATCGCGACAACCGTGATCAAGGCAGCGAGGTTGGCGAGACGTCCGCGCAATCGATAAAATAGCAGGCTGACTGGCAGGCCGGCCAACAGCGCGGCTTTTGCCGCCGTCCCGGCGAGCCCGCAGATCGTCGCGGCCGTCGCGGCCGCGAGCAGGGCGGCGAGCACCGGATTCCCGAGGAGAGCCAGCGCGACGGTCGCCGGCGGCAGCAAGATCGCGAATGTCATCGATCCCTGATTGAGCCGGGTTGCCCGGAAAAGGCGATCCGAGAACAGCGAGCTCAATGCACCCCCGGTTGCTAGCTCGCTCAGCACTATGACGATCCCTAATGCCATCCCGGCGACCAAGAAGAAGGTCAGCCGCCGCGGTGCCGCGATGCAGCCGGCCGCGGCAGCGAGCGCCAGCCCGGCAGCAAAGAGGCCGGCGAGGCGCGCTGCCACCGCTAAGCTGCGCAAGGGAGCGACTGACCAAAGGGCAGAGATCGCCCCCCAAAAAAGCAGACCGCCGAGCAGCATCGCCGCAAGCGAAAGCGCCGCGCTCAGCCTCTTTCGTTTCGTCGACAGAAGAAGACACGCGGCGCACAGCCCGGCCACCGAGGCAAGCGCAGCCATGCCGCGCGGCACCAGCGCGAGGAGCGGAAAGAATAGCAATGCCGCGATATCGAGACCTGCTTCGGACCACACCGCGACGCGTCGCGCGTTCCGATTGAGAAGATCCGGGACGCCGAGAACGAACAAGGACCGCGCGCCGCCGACCCGCATTGCCGACGGCGTGCCCGAACTTCCAACCGCGGGCTCGGAATGGTTTGCGGCCGCCACTAAGGACAGATTTCAATGGCAGAGAAGAAAAAGCTGATCTCCTGCGCCGCGTTCTCGAGTGAATCGGAGCCGTGCACCGAATTTGCCTCGATCGACTCCGCGAAATCCTTGCGGAGCGTGCCAGAGGCGGCATGTGCCGGGTTGGTTGCTCCCATGATTTTGCGGTTCAGCGCTACCGCGTCGTCGCCCTCGAGCACCTGAACGACCACTGGGCCAGAGCTCATAAAGGCAACCAAATCACGGTAGAACGGGCGCTCCGCATGCACTTGGTAGAAGAGCTCCGCCTGCGCCTGCGAGAGCCGGAGGCGCTTCTGGGCAATGATGCGGAGCCCTCGTCTCTCAAAACGGTCGTTGATCGCGCCGGTGAGGTTGCGCCGTGTCGCGTCCGGCTTGATGATCGACAATGTCCGTTGGGTGGTCATCCGCGTTTCTCGCCCAGGGGAAGCGGCGGGTTATATCGAGCCTCCAGGCAACCGGCGGCAAAACGCATTGTCACGCCTTCCGCTCCCAGCCCGATGCAGTTTGCTGCCAATAGGTCAAATTGTGCCCGGCCTCGCGGGTGCGCCGCCAGCGGCCGCGCGCCGCTTCGAGGGCCCCGGCATCGTTGCCGTCGAAGAGATCGGCACACCGGGCGAACGACTGGAGATCCTCGGCTTCCAAACCGTCGACAAGGACGATCATCGAAGCGCCGTTCGGGTTCTCATCGCAATGGGTCAGCCAGATCGGCTGCATCGCCGGGTTGCCGTCGCGCGCCGACCCGTGCGGCAGGAACGCCGACTCTTCGTAGGTCCATAACGCCGTGTTTAGATGCTCGACCCTCTCGGGCGAACCCGCCCGGACCACCACCCGATGGCCCTGCGAATACGCCCGCTCGAGGAGCCTCGGCAAGGCCCGCTCGAGCGCGGTTGAATGAAGGTGGTAAAAGCCGATATCAGCCACTCTATTCCTTTTCGTAGTACTGCGAGACGAACCGGTCGAGCAGCCTGACGCCGAATGCGGTGGCGCCCTTCGGCACGGTCGGCGCGTCCTTGGTCGACCAGGCAGTCCCCGCGATGTCGAGATGCGCCCACGGGACATCATTGACAAAACGCTGAACAAACTGTGCGCCGATGATGCTGCCGGCGGCGCGGCCGCCGCCGATATTTTTCACGTCGGCCGCATCGCTGTCGATCTCGCGATCGTAGCTTTCATCGAGCGGCAGCCGCCAGACTTGCTCGCCAACCGCCTTGCCGGCCTCGACCAGCCGTTCGGCGATCTCCTCATTGTTTGAGAACAAGCCTGCCCGATGGTGACCCAGCGCGACGATGACCGCGCCTGTCAGGGTCGCCAAGTCAATCATCAACCGGGGCTTGAAGCGGCGCTGGCAATACCATAGCGCATCGGCGAGCACCAGGCGGCCCTCGGCGTCGGTGTTCAGCACTTCGATCGTCTGACCGGACATTGAGACGACAATGTCGCCAGGGCGCTGCGCGGCGCCCGACGGCATGTTCTCGACGAGGCCGACGACGCCGACCGCATTCACTCCGGCGTTTCGCGCGGCGAGCAGACGCATCAGGCCGATGACCACAGCCGAGCCCGCCATGTCCCATTTCATGTCGCCCATGCCGGCGGCCGGCTTGATCGAGATGCCGCCAGTGTCGAAAGTTACCCCTTTGCCGACGAAGGCAAGAGGCTTGCTGCGTTTTGCATTGCCGGCGGCTTTGGCGCCGTGCCACTCCATGACCACGAGGCGGGGCGGCCGGGCGCTCCCCTGTCCGACGGCAAGCAGCGCGTTCATCCCGAGCTCGCGCATCTTATGCTCGTCGAGGATCTCGACCTCGACCCCGAGCTCGGTCAGCGTCGCCGCTTGCCCCGCCAGTGTCTCGGGGTAGACCACGTTTGCCGGTTCCGAAACGAGGTCGCGGGTGAAAAACACCGCATCGGCAGTCTTTTCGAAGGCCCGGTAGGCGCGTTGCGCCGCTGTCGCAGCTGCCGTCGCCACGATCAGGCGAGCAACGGAGGGTTTCTGCTCGGGCTTCTCTTTGGTCTTGTACTTGTCAAAGCGATAGGACCGAAGCTGCGCGCCAAAAGCCAGCTCCGCCGCCGCGTCGGCTTGGCCGATCGGCGCCCGCGCGTCGATGTCGATGGCAAAGGTTGCTTCCTTCTCACCGGCGCCGTTCAGGTGGGCCAGCAGATTTCCGCCGAGCTGCCGAAGCGACCGGCCATCGCTCGCTTCGGCCTTGCCGAGACCGGCGAGAACGATGCGGCTGACCGCAAGATTGGCCGGGCCGACGATCGGCAAAAGCTCGTCTCGCTTGCCGCTGAACCGGGCTGCGGTGGCGAGCGCGCGCGTGACTGCGCCGCCGGTCGCCTCGTCGAGCCGTCTGGCGGCAGGCGTCAAAACTCCCTCTTCCCATACCCCGACCACGACGGCGCCAGATCGGGGTTGCTCCGGCTCGGCAAAACTGATCTTCATCATGCGACCTCGATAAAGCTCGGCTCACACGCTCGGCGTTCCACATCGCGTCCTCGATACATAACCAACTGCAGCCGGTGGCGCCAGTGATCCCCCGACATTCCGCTGCCGTCCAATTGTAGGATCGCTCCCCGGCTAAGCCTGCATCGCCAAAGTCGAGGAGGCTTGGCCAGGCTCCAGGGTAAGCGAACGTCCCCAGGCCCCCGGGGGCTGCCCGGAAATCGATCTGGCCGGTGAGCAGAACCCCTCTTATGATCCGTCGGTGATGACGAAGCTCGACCGTTACATCTTGCGTCAATGCTTCGGCGTCATGGTCTTCGTTACCGCCGCCCTGAGCGCCGCGATCTGGCTTGCCCAATCGCTTCGGCTGATCGATCTGATCGTCAACCGCGGGCTTTCGATCGACGTATTCCTTTCCCTCGCCGTCCTGATCCTGCCCCGCTTCCTCGACATTGTGCTGCCGATCGGCGTCTTCATCGCCGTGCTGTTCACGTTCAATCGGTTAACCGCCGAGAGCGAGCTCGTCGTGATGCGTTCGGCCGGGCTCAGCCATCTTGCGCTCGCCAGGCCGGTATTGATGCTGGCCGGGATTGCCTGTCTGATACTGATGAGCCTATCCGTTTATTTCCTCCCGGCGTCGAATCGCGCGTTTAAGGATTTGCAGTTCGAGATTCGCAATCGATTCGTTTCGAGCCTGGTCCAGGAGGGGACGTTCACGACGATCTCCGACAAGCTGACGATCTATGTACGCAGCCGGGACGATCGCGGAGAGGTGGTCGGACTGCTGATCAACGACAGCCGCAATCCGCAACGCCAAGTCACAATCGTCGCCGAGCGCGGCGCCTTTGTCGATTCGCCCGCCGGTTCACGGATCGTCATGGTGAACGGTAATCGCCAGGAATTCGACGCCGAAAGCCGCAAGCTTTCGCTTTTGACGTTCGACAGCTATACGCTCGACCTCGACATGGTCCACGACGCTCCGGTTATTCGCTTTCGCGAGGCGCAGGAGCGCTTTCTCGACGAACTGTTCTCTCCTCCGGAGGATGCCGATGCCTCCGTTCGTCAAGGGTTTCTCGTCGAGGCGCATCAGCGCATCCTCATCCCGCTATCCGCCTTTAGCTTTGCGCTGATCCCGCTGGCCTGCCTGTTGCCCGGGGAGCTCAACCGCCGCGGACAGCTGAAGCGTGTCCTCGTCGCGATCGGCATCGCCTTTCTGTTCGAGTTGCTCGATCTCGGCGTCAACAACATCGCCGCGCGTTATTCGGCGGCGATCCCGTTGATGTATGTGGCCGACCTCTTGCCGTTGGTCCTCGGGTTTGGAATTCTACTCTATGGGGGAATAGGGCTCGGCTTGCGGCGGCCGGCCCTTCGCTTCCGGCCGGCGCACTGAGAACCCGCGACGACTGCGATAGGGGTGGCGTTGCAACTCGCGAAGACCTTCTCGGCCTATGTCGCCCGACAGTTTTTCGGATGGTTCTGCGGCGTGTTCGCGGCGATGTTCACGATCACCTTCCTGCTCGACTACATCGAGCTGATCCGCCGCGGCGGCGCCAAGCTGCAGGCCACATTGGGGCTGCTGTTCGAAATGGCTGCACTGAAACTACCCCATACCGCGCAAGAGGTGCTGCCGTTCGCGATCCTGTTCGGCACGATGCTCGCTTTTTGGCGGCTGACGCGAAACAACGAACTCGTCGTGGCGCGGGCGGCGGGCGTCTCGGTCTGGCAGTTCCTGACCCCGGCCCTGCTCGTCGCGCTGCTGATCGGCATCATCGCCGTGACCGTTTTCAACCCGATCGCTTCGCACACCGAAGCCGCCTACGAGAAGCTGGAGGGTCACATCCTGCGCCAAGGATCGGACCAGCTCTCGTTGTCGAACGCTGGATTATGGCTCCGGCAAAGCGATCAGCAGGGCAACCAGATCATCATCCACGCCGGAAGAATTGCCTCGAAGAAACTGATCCTCGATCCGGTAACTCTGTTTTTTTTCAACGATTCTAGCCAGTTCACCTCGCGCGTCGAGGCGCAGACCGCACGGCTCGAACTGGGCGATTGGCTGATCGAGAACGGCACGCGCTGGTTGCCCGACGAGCCGCCCCAGCCGTTCGGCGAGCTGCGCCTGGCAACCACCCTAACACCGCGCAAGATCGAGGAGAGTTTCGCCTCGCCGGATACGATGTCGTTTTGGGATCTGCCCGGTTTCATCGCCTTGCTCGAGCAGTCGGGCTTTCCGGCGCAACGCCACCGCCTCCATTTCAACGTCCTGCTCGCCCGTCCGTTTCTATTGTGCGCGATGGTGCTGGTTGCCGCGACTTTCAGCTTGCGCATGCAGCGGCGCGGCGGCGCGACCTTGATGATCGTCGGAGGTGTCGTCAGCGGCTTCTTCTTGTATTTCCTCTCGGACGTGGTCTTCGCCCTCGGTCTTTCGGGCAAGGTGCCGGTCACGCTTGCGGCGTGGACGCCGACCGGCGTGAGCCTGATCTTCGGCACCTCGATGCTGCTTCACCTGGAAGACGGTTGATGTCGGTTCGCCCGAGGCGCAATTGCTGGAGCCTGGCCTCGCATTGGTTGATCGGCAGCTGGCTCGGTGCGCTCGTCGCGCTGTGCGCCGTCGATCCGGCCGGTGCCGAACTGACCATCGGCGGCGGCGCGCAACAGGACAAAAACGCCCCGATCGTCTTTCGCGCCGACGAAATCGAATATGACGATCAGCTTGCGCTGACCGTCGCCCGCGGTCATGTCGAAATCTCACAGAACGGTCAGGTGTTGCTCGCCGACACGGTGTCCTACAATCAGCGCACCGATACGGTCACCGCATCCGGAAATGTCAGCCTGACGCAGCCGACCGGCGAGATCATCTTTGCCGATTTCATCGAGTTGCGGGACTCGATGAACGAGGCTTTTGCCAAGAACGTGCGAATGCTGCTCGCCGATCGCTCGCGGCTCGCGGCCAACACTGCGCGCCGCACCAACGGCAACCGCACCGAGTTGAAGCGCGGCGTCTATTCTCCTTGCGATCTTTGCCGCAAAGATCCTAGCGCGCCGCCAATCTGGCAAATGAAGGCGCGCGAGATCGATCACGACAAGGATTTGCAGCTCGTCGAATTCCGCGATGCCGTAATGGAGATCGACGGCTGGCCGGTTTTCTACTCCCCCTACATCTCGACGCCCGACCCTTCGGTCAAGCGCGCGAGCGGCTTTCTGACCCCGTCGATCGGCAGCTCGAACACGCTCGGCGCGCATGTCACGATCCCCTATTACTGGGTGCTCGGACCGGACAAGGACCTGACTCTGGCGCCCCGGCTTTACACCAAGGCCGGCCCGCTGATGGACGCCGAGTACCGCCAGCGCTTCAGCAACGGCACGCTCGACGCCACCGGCAGCCTCAATCACAGCAATGTCGGGTTTGGCGACAGTTCGTCGAGCCAGGGGGAACAATGGCGCGGCCATATCGATGCGCACAGCGTCTTCGATCTGAACGAAACCTATCGGACCGGGCTCGATATTCAGCGTGTCTCCGATCAGACCTACCTGCTGCGCTTCGGCTTTGGCAACCCTCTGTTCAACGCGATGGTCAGCCGCGGCTATCTCGAAGGCTTCGACGAGCGCGGTTCGACCGACGTCAATAGCTACTTGTTCCAGCCGCTGCTGCCCGGCATCGGCGATTCGACCCAGCCGATCGTGTTGCCGGTCGCCAACCGCAACTGGCAGAGCCAGCCGGACGCGCTCGGCGGGCACTGGAACCTCAACGCCAACCTTCTCGACATTGTCCGCGAGGTCGGTACGCAGACCCGCCGTTTGTCGCTTGGTTCGGAGTGGAACCGCAGCTTTCGCGACCCCTTGGGCGGCCAATACAATTTTTCGGCCGGCCTGCGCGGCGATGGCTACTCGATCGCCGGTTTGAGCGCATCATCCAACCCCGAGCTGCCGTCTGCCTTCTTCCCGGCGAATGGGCAACCGGCGCTGGCACCGACGGCGACCAATTTTGTAACCGGACGCGCCTTTCCCCAGCTTGGCCTCGTGTGGAGCTACCCGCTTATCCACCGCGGCGAGAACATGACCCAACTGATCGAACCGATCGTCGGCGGTTTTGCGGCACCGAGCAGCGGCAACCGGCGCAACATCCCGGACGAGGACAGCCTCTCGTACCAACTCACCGACACCGACCTGTTTCGTCGTGATCGATTGGCGGGCTACGACATTCTCGATACCGGCCAGCGGGTCGATTATGGAACCAAGCTGGGGCTTTACGACAAGCAGGGCGGCAGCTACCGATTGTTGATCGGCCAGAGTTACCGTGCCCAACCCAACCCGTTTTTGCCGCCCGATTCGGGTGCGGAAAAAAGACTTTCGGACGTGGTGGGACGGCTGGTTCTGTCGCCCAATTCCTATCTCGATTTGATTTATCGCTTTCGCTTCGACGCCGGTCCTCTGAGCAATCGCGTCCAGCAGGTCGGGATCAGTACCGGGCCGCAGAGCCTGCGGGTCAGCGGCAATTTTGTCTATTTGCCGGCGCAACAGCAGAACGAGGTCGTGACCAATCCGGTAACCGGGCAAAATGTTCTTTACGGAAAGCGCGAGCAGCTCTCGTTCTCGGTCACCGCCAAACTGACACGCTATTGGTCGATGCAGGCCTCTGAGACAATCAACCTGACGAACAGCACCACGCTCGTCAACAACACGCCGACTCCGCAGGCCTCCAGCGCCAGCCTATATGGATCGGTGGCCGCAATTTACCAAGACGAGTGCATGGCGTTCATCGGCGCGGTGACCCAATCGGGGATACGCAGCGGCGATGTAACGCCGGGATATTCCGTGTTGTTCAGCTTGGTGTTTAAGAATCTCGGCGAAATCGGCGGCACGGTCGCTTCGCTCTCCGGGGGTAGCCTGCCATGAGGCTGACGCGAAACATCCAATCGGCCGGCGGGAAGCGCTGCCAAAGATTACTGACCGGCGACATTGCCGTCGGCGGGGTGTAGTCTGAGAGAGTAACCGATCGAGCCGCGAGGTTCCGCTATCGATGATTACGATTCGTTGGCTTTGCTTGCTGCTGGCGGGTTTGATCTGCTTTCCTGGGCAGGCGACCTCGGCCCGCGCGCCTGCGGGAAGGGGGGCCGCCGCCCCGGGACCGCAGAGCCCCACAACGCAGCCGCCGGCAGGGGAGGTCACGGAAACCCGGATCGCCGCGGTCGTCAACGACGAGGTCATTTCGGTTGCCGACCTCCGGTCACGGCTGAGGATGGTCATGCTCTCGTCGAACCTCACCGATTCGCCGGAAACGCGACAGCGTGTTGCCGCTCAGGTGCTGCGGACGATTGTCGACGAGAAACTGCAAATGCAGGAGGCCAAGCGGCAAAACATCACCGCTACCGACGAAGAGATCAATAAGGCGGTCGCGCAAATCGAAAAGCAAAACAACATGCAGCCTGGCCAGCTCGACCAGGTCCTAAAATCGCGCGGCATCGAGCGCAGCGCGTTGATAGACCAGCTGACGGCATCTATCGTATGGACAAAGCTGGTCCGGAAGTTGGTTTCACAGACCAACATCGTTTCGGACGAAGAAATCGATTATGCGCTGAAACGCGCTAAGGAAACCTCGAATGAACCGCAAAGCCGGGTCGCCGAAATCTTTCTCGCGGTCGACAATCCGCAGCAGGAGGACGAGGTGCGGCGGCTGGCCGAGCGACTGACCGAGCAGATGAAGCAGGGCGCTCGGTTCTCTGCTGTTGCTCAGCAATTCTCCCAATCGGCGACGGCTGCCGTCGGTGGCGATGTTGGTTGGGTGCGTCCCGAACAGCTCAGCCCGGAGCTCGGTAGAGCGGTCGGGCAGCTGCGGCCGGGCGAGCTGTCCCCGCCGATTCGGACCGGCGCCGGCTTTTACTTGCTGCTCGTTCTTGACCGGCGCGCCGGCCGTTCCGCCGGCCCAGAAGACAATTTGCTGCACCTCGTCCAAATCGTCTTTCCGTTTCCGCCGCAGGCGACGGAACCCGCGCGCCGTGCGGCGATCGCCGAAGCGCAGAGCGCGCGGACCACAGCCAAAGACTGCGAAGAGATGCTGAAAATCGGCAAAGAAAAGGGGTCGGCGCAGCTCTCCAGCGAAGGGCACCTTCGGACCGACCAGATCGCCCCGGCAATGCGCAGCATCGTGCTCGCGCTAGAGCCGGGAAAGGCCTCGCAGCCGATTGTCCAAAAGAACGGGGTCGGGGTCATCATGGTCTGCGACAAGGCTGCGCCCACCGCCCCGACGATCCCCTCGCGCGAGGACGTTGCGGAAACCTTGATGCGACAACGCCTCGACACGTTGGCGCGGCGCTATATGCGAGATTTGCGGCGTACCGCCTTCGTTGATGTCAGGGTTTAGCCGGGTGACGCCTCCGCTCGCGGTGACGATGGGCGAGCCGGCCGGAATCGGCGGCGAGATCGCTGTCAAAACCTGGCTCAATCGCGGCGACGGCGTCCCCCCTTTTTATCTGATCGACGACCCAGATCGGCTCGCCTCGTTGGTTCGGCGGCTCGGTTGGCCGGCCCCGATCCGGCCGATCGATGCACCGGGCGAAGCCCTTGCCGTGTTTGACGAGGCGCTCCCGGTCGCGCCGATCGGTATGACGATTCGCGCTCGGCCGGGCTGTCCGGATCCGGGCGATGCGCCGGCCGTCCTGGGTGCCATCGAAACTGCCGTCCGCGATGTCCGCAGCGGGCGCGCCGCCGCGCTCGTCACCAATCCGATCCACAAGGCCAGTCTTTATCGCGCCGGCTTTCACCATCCGGGACACACCGAATACCTCGCCGAACTCGCCGGAACCGGCGAAACTCCGGTCATGATGCTTGCCTGTCCGGCACTGCGGGTCGTCCCGGTCACGATCCATCTGGCTTTACGCCGGGCCATCGAGAGCCTTTCGACAGCGGCGGTCGTTCACGCCGGTCGCATCACGGATGCGGCACTGCGCCGGGATTTTGGCCTTGCCTCTCCGGTGCTGGCCGTCGCCGGGCTCAATCCCCACGCCGGGGAGGCGGGCGGCCTCGGGCGCGAGGAGATTGAGATTATCGCGCCGGCGGTCGCCGATCTGCAGGGCGGCGGCGTAGATGCGCGCGGGCCATTGCCACCCGACACGATGTTTCACGCCGAGGCGCGCCGATCCTACGACGCGGCTCTGTGCATGTATCACGACCAGGCGCTGATCCCGATCAAAACAATCGATTTCTATGGCGGCGTCAACGTGACCCTGGGACTACCCTTTGTGCGCACCTCACCGGATCACGGAACAGCGCTCGCGATCGCCGGCCAGGGCAGTGCAAACGCCGACAGCCTGATGGCTGCGCTGCGGCTGGCCGCCGAAATGGCCGCCAGACGGTTGGCCGCCGGCTGAACGTCAACCCCGCCGCACTGCCGCCGCTGCGCGAACTCATCGCTAGGCACGGCATCGTTGCGCGCCAGGGTCTCGGTCAGAATTTTCTCCTCGACCTCAATCTGACGGCACGGATCGCTCGTGCCGCCGGGCGGCTCGATCAGGCGACTATCGTTGAGATCGGCCCGGGTCCCGGCGGTTTGACGCGGGCGCTGTTGGCGGCGGGGGCGCGCCGCGTCGTGGCGATCGAGCGCGACGCGCGCTGTCTCGCCGCGCTTGGCGAGCTTGCCGCCACTTATCCGGCGCGTCTCGAGCTCGTTGCGGCAGACGCGTTAGCGCTCGACCCGATTGAACTCGCAGATCCGCCTCGAAAAATCGTCGCCAATCTACCCTACAATATCGCCACGCCGCTGCTGCTCGGCTGGCTCGAGCGGATTCGCGAATATGAGAGCCTGACCTTGATGTTTCAGCGCGAGGTCGCCGAGCGTCTGACCGCAGCGCCGCGCGGCAAGGCGTACGGACGCCTTTCGGTTGTGGTCCAATGGCTATCCGAGCCGCAAATCCTGTTCGACGTGCCTCCCCGCGCTTTTGTCCCATCCCCCAAGGTCACATCGACCGTCGTCCATGTCATACCCCGCTTGCAACCGCTCGCCCCCGCCGAGAAGCCCGTTCTCGAGCGCGTCACCGCGGCGGCCTTCGGGCAGCGCCGCAAGATGCTGCGCACCAGCCTGAAGGCGCTCGGTGTCCCGGTCGACGACCTGCTGACACGCGCCGGGGTCGCGCCGACCGCGCGCGCCGAGGAACTTTCGATTGGCGAATTCTGCGCCCTCGCGCGGGCGCTGAGATTGACGCGCGAACCTCGGTCCGAGAGTATTAGTCAATGAAAAAGGAGATCATAACCATCGCGGGATCGCTTGGATCAGGAAAATCCTCGACCGCGAGGGCGGTCGCTTCATTACTCGGATTTCGGCATTTTTCCTCCGGCGATCTTTTCAGGCAGCTTGCGGTCGAACGGGGCGAGTTGATCGAAGCGATGAATATTTCTGCTGAGGTGCAACGGGATATCGATCTCAAAGTTGATGAGTTGCTTCAGAACATGTACCGCACCGATCAGAAGCTGGTAATAGATTCGCGCATGGCGTGGCATTGGATGCCCGATTCGTTCAAGGTTTTTCTCGTGCTCGATCCCGATACCGCTGCCGAACGCATCTTCCATCATCTTCAGCAAGAAGGACGGATGAGCGAGGAGGCGAACTCCATACGAGAAGTGCGCAACAGCATAGATCGAAGATTTGCCAGCGAGCAGAAGCGTTATGGCGCACTTTACGGAGTCAAACGTTACCGACGCTTTGAACTTCGATATTGTCGTCAACACAAAGCACAACAATCTGAAATCAGTAACAGCGATAGTAACCGCCGCATACCAGGCGTGGCGTATTGGTGGAAACGCCCATTAGCCCGAGAGCAGTGGGAGAAGTCAGCGCTGCCGGGTTGACAGCAGGCTCATTCGATGTTTTGCACCTGCTCGCGGAACTGCTCGACCGACGCCTTTAACGAGAGCCCGATCCGGGTCAGCTCGATATCGGCCGATTTCGAACACAAGGTATTGGCTTCGCGGTTGAGCTCCTGACAAAGAAAATCTAGCCGGCGGCCGACCGCCTCGTCTTGCCGCAGCAGATCGGCAGCCTGCTCGATATGGGCCCGCAGCCGCTCGAGTTCCTCGCGAACGTCCGACCGAGCAACGAGCAACGCCATCTCCTGCGCAACCCGGTCTTCTCTAGATTCCGGGACGAGATCGGCGACGCTCGCCAACATCGTCTGCAGCCGCTCGCGGATCGCCGCGGGCTGAACTGCCGCGCATCCCGCCGCCGCTTCGACCAAAACAAGCAGTTCCGCGAGCTGACCACGCAGCACGGCGGCGAGACGAGCGCCCTCCTCGGCCCTGGCTTCGGCCAGCCGATCGATCGCCCTGACCCAGCCATCGAGCACCGCACGCCGGCGCTCCTCGAGCACCGCGTCCGATTCGTCTTCGACCGTCTCGACGACCCCACGCAACGCCAGCAGCCCATCGATGCGGGGCGGCGCCGCCTCGATCTCGCCCGCCAGTTCGTTCATCAAGGCAACGAGTTGGGCCAGGGTTGCACGGTTGATCCGCACCATCGCAGGCGCGGTGCGGGTCACCGCGAGGTTGGCGGAAAAATTGCCGCGGCGAAAACGTTGCGCGAACAGCGCGCGAAGCTGTGGCTCGAGCGAATCGAAACCCGGCACCAGCCGGAGGCGAAGATCGAGCGACTTGCCGTTGACGCTCTTAAGCTCCCACACCCAGCCGACACCGAGCTCTTCGCCGTCGGTCCGCGCGAAACCTGTCATACTGGCAATACCCACGGCCGCTGCTCTCCTGCCGATCAAGGCTGCGGTTATAGCGATACGCAGGTTAGCCAACAACGCGTCGGGACCTCGACGCCCCTCCAACCGAGGACGTTATCGAACTGCTCTATCCTGGTGTTCGCCACGGAATGGGGGGGCCGCCGGTTCGGCGTCGGGCAGTTCCGCTGCGCCGTGACGATATTGCGAGACGTTCCGGTTGTGCTCGGCGAGCGTCTTGGCGAAGACATGCCGGCCGGCTCCATCGGCGACGAAATAAAGATCGTCGCTAAAGGCCGGTCGTGCCGCGGCGCGCAGCGCCGATATCCCGGGATTGTCGATCGGGCCGGGCGGCAGCCCTTTGGTTAGGTAGGTGTTGTAGGGCGAGAGGATCGCAAGGTCGGAGTGGTTCAGCCGCCGGTTGAGCTTCTTCGTGCCTCGGTCGCTCAGCGCGTAGATCACCGTCGGGTCTGATTGCAGCGGCATACCAAGGCGCAGCCGATTGACAAAAACCGCGGCGATCCGAGCCCGCTCATCTTCATGCGAGGCTTCCTTCTCGACCAGCGAGGCAAGGGTCAACACCTCGCGCGGCGTCGTCAACGGCAGGTCCGGGCGACGCTCCCCCCAAACCTCGGCGAGCGCCCGCGCCATCGCCCGCTCCATTCGGTCGACCATGTCCTTGCGGCGCTCGCCATACACATAGAGATAGGTATCCGGCATCAACTCGCCCTCGTTGGGCGGCGCGCCGGCATCGCCGTCGAGCGCCGGGGCGACCCGCAGAAGGGTCAAAATCTCTGCGCTCGTCAGCCCCTCGGGGATCGCCAGCCGGTGTTTGACGATTTTTCCGCCGGCGATGATGTCCATCGCCTGCAGTGCGCTTGCTTCAGCCGGGAATTCGTATTCGCCGGCCAAGAGCGCAGGGCTGCGCCCCGACAATATCGCGCCGAGTTCGAAAGACCGCGGATGCCGGATGACCCCGTGCTCCGTCAACACAGCGGCGATCTCGGCCAGACTACTGCGGGGCGGGATCACCAATGTGCGCGCCTCGGTCAGCGGCCCGGGGCCGGTGAGCTCCCGGTAGAGCCAATAGCCCGCTCCCCCGACGACCGCGAGAACCAGGCAGACGGTGAGCGCCGCCCATCCGAGGAGGCGAAGAAAGCCCCGCATCGATGCTCAGCCGCTCAGGGCGGCCCGGCAAAGACTAGGGAAGCATTGGTGCCGCCGAAGCCGAAGGAATTGGAGAGCACATAGTTCACCTTGCGCTCCCTGGCCCATTTCGGCACCAGATCGACGTCGCAGGAAGGAGACGGGTTGTCGAGGTTGAGCGTCGGCGGCACCACCCCATCGCGGATCGCGAGGATCGAAAAGATCGCCTCGACACTGCCGGCGGCGCCGAGCAGATGTCCGATCGCCGACTTTGTCGAGGACATTGACAACTTGTAAGCATGCGCACCGAACAGCCGTTTGACCGCACCGAGCTCGATCTCGTCCCCGAGCGGGGTCGAAGTGCCGTGGGCGTTGATGTAATCGATCTTATCGAGGTCGATCTGCGCGCGCCGCAAGGCGTTACGCATCGACCGAAAGGCGCCATTGCCGTCCTCCGCGGGGGCGGTGAGGTGGAATGCGTCGCCCGACATGCCATAGCCGATCACCTCGGCGTAGACCTTTGCCCCGCGTTGCTTGGCGTGTTCGTACTCCTCAAGGACCAGGATACCAGCGCCCTCGCCCATCACGAAGCCGTCGCGCTCCCGGTCCCACGGGCGCGAAGCGCGAGGCGGGTCGTCGTTGAACCCGATCGACAGCGCACGCGCCGCCGCAAAGCCGGCGAGACCCAGCCGGCAGACCGCCGCCTCGGTGCCACCGCACACCATGACATCGGCATCGTCGAGCATGATCAGCCGCGCTGCATCGCCGATCGCATGCGCCCCCGTCGAGCAAGCCGTTACCACCGCGTGATTCGGTCCGGTGAACCCGTATCGAATGGAAACGTGACCGGAGGCGAGATTGATCAGATTGGCCGGGATGAAGAACGGCGAAAGACGGCGCGGCCCTCGCTCGTGCAAGGTCAAAGCGCCGTCGGTGATTCCGGGGAGGCCGCCGATCCCGGAGCCGATCATGACGCCGGTGCGTTCGCGCTCCTCTTCGTCGTCGGGAACCCAACCGGAGTCTTCGACCGCTTGGGCGGCGGCGGCCAGGGCATAGACGATAAATCCGTCCATTTTGCGCTGGTCTTTGGGCGGCACCCAATCGTCGGCATTGAAAAGTCCCGAGGCGCTATCGCCGCGGGGCACCTGCGCGGCGATCCTGACCGGCAGGTCGGAAACCTCGAACGACTGAATTGCGCGGACCCCGGAATTGCTCTCGAGCAGACTGTTCCAGTTCCGCTGAAGACCGATCCCGAGCGGCGTCACCAGCCCCATCCCGGTCACTACGACACGCCGCATGCTATTCCCGGCGGCGACGAGAAGCGCGATCACTCATGCCGCACGACCTCGACAGGGTGCGTTCGGCAGCGACGGCTCAGTTGTGCGATTCGATAAAACTGACCGCATCCTTGACCGTCACGATCTTCTCGGCCGCATCATCCGGGATCTCGCACCCGAACTCTTCCTCAAAGGCCATCACGAGCTCGACAGTGTCGAGGCTGTCGGCGCCCAGATCGTCGATGAAGCTGGCGTTTTCGGTCACTTTCGATTCGTCGACGCCCAAATGCTCGACGACGATCTTCTTGACCCGATCAGCGACGTCAGTCATCCGTTCTTTTCCTCAGTGGCTTGCTGGAAAGTCGTTTTCGCACCGAGCGCGTTGGCGCCCTCTGCCAGCGTGGACGCCGCCCTCCGGGCCCGCATCGAACATAAGCGTCACGGCGCGGTCACATAGCATGTTTCCCCGACGCTGCCAAACCGGCTGAGCCGGCACGCGCCGGAGCTGCTCATACCATGACCATACCGCCGTTGACGTGCAAGGTCTGGCCTGTGACATAGGCTGCCTCAGCGCTTGCCAGGTAAACGACGGCCGCCGCGACCTCCTCGGGGGCGCCGAACCGGCCGGCGGGAATGACACCGGCGAGCCGCGCGCGCTGCTCGGCGGTCAACTTGTCGGTCATCGGCGTGACGATCAGGCCCGGCGCGACGCAATTGACGGTTATGCCGCGCCCGGCGACCTCGGCGGCGATCGACTTCGACATGCCGATCAGCGCTGCCTTCGCCGCCGCGTAATTGGCTTGTCCGGCATTGCCGCTGGCCGCGACCACGGAGGCGAGCCCAATCACCCGACCATGCCGCCGACGAACCATGCCGCGCAGGACCGCGCGCGTCAGCCGAAAGGCGGCGGTCAGGTTGACCTCAAGGACAGCCTGCCAATCCTCGTCGTTCATGCGCAAGGCGAGCGCATCGCGCGTTATGCCCGCATTATTGACGAGAATATCAACCCGTCCCATTGCCGCTTCGGCCTCCTTGGCCAGCCGCTCGGGAGCGGCCGAATCGGCAAGATCGGCGCGGCCGACATGAACGCGCTCGCCGAACTCATCCGCCAGCGCGCTGAGCGCCGCCAGCCGGGTGCCCGCGAGCATGATCTCCGCTCCTTGCCGGTGCAATGCCTTGGCGATCGCCCCGCCGATCCCGCCCGAAGCTCCGGTTACCAGCGCAGCTCGACCCGACAGATCAAACACGATCAGATCCTTATGCCGTCCGGCGCTCAAAATTCCTTGATCAAGGCGTCGACCTCGGCCGCGGTGCCGACAGAGCGCGCCGCCAAATCCGGGGCGATCCGCCTAACCAGTCCGGCGAGCACGCGCCCGGCACCGATCTCGATCACCTCCTCGACGCCGGCGGCCTTCAGGAACAGCATGCTCTCGCGCCATCGGACCATCGCCGTCACCTGCTCGACGAGCCCGCGGCGTATTCCCGCCGGATCGCGCGCGAGGGTCGCCGTCACATTGGCGACGAGCGGCACCACCGGCGCCCGCAGGGCTACCACCCCGAGGGCCTCCTCCATAGCTTCGGCAGCCGGGGCCATCAACGGTGAATGAAACGGCGCGCTGACCGGAAGAGCAATCGAGCGTCGTGCGCCGCGCAGCCGGGCGATCGCGATCGCCCGTTCGACCGCCGCGCGGTGCCCGCTGATAACGATCTGACCCGGGGCATTGTCGTTTGCTACCGCGCACACCTCCCGCCGGGCCGCTTCGCCGAGGGATGCTTCCGCTGCCACTGCCCGCGCTTCTTCGACGTCGAGGCCGAGCAGCGCTGCCATCGCCCCCTCGCCAACCGGCACGGCCTGCTGCATCGCCTGACCGCGCAACCTGACGAGCCGCGCTCCATCCCCGACGCTGACGGCGCGAGCGGCCGCCAGCGCCGAGTATTCGCCGAGCGAGTGCCCCGCCACAAAGGCGGCGTGCCGGGCGAGGGTGACACCTCCCTCGGTCTCGAGGACCTGGATTACCGCGAGGCTCGCCGCCATCAGCGCCGGTTGGGCGTTCTCGGTCAGGGTGAGGTCGTTCTCCGGTCCGTCGAACATCAAGAGCGACAGCCTTTGCGACAAAGCGTCGTCAATTTCCTCGAACAGCCGGCGTGCCGGCGCAAACGCCGCGGCAAGGTCGCGTCCCATTCCGACCGCCTGCGAGCCCTGTCCTGGAAATACGAATGCCCGCTTCATCCGCAACGCGTCCCCCAGTCGCAACCGTCCCCGCACCGGTAGAGGCGGACCCCTTGGTCATAGCGACACCATCGCCGGTGTCAAGAAGGCGCTGCGGTGCCGATCTTGTGCTCAAGCCCGCTTCTATATAGTTTAAGCGCTTCGCCCTTGCCGGCTGAGGCCGGCTCGATCTGGTCGGCGATTGCGCCCCGGGTCATTATTAGCCACAAGGGATCTGCTTCGCATGCCCCTGTACGAAAACGTTTTCATCGCGCGCCAGGATATCTCCGGCGCCCAAGTCGACGCCCTCGCCGATGGCTTCACCCAGCTCGTTGCCGATCACGGCGGAGAGGTCAAAAAGCGCGAGTATTGGGGGCTGCGCAATCTGGCATATCGTATGCGGAAAAACCGCAAAGGACACTATGTGCTGCTCAATCTGGCGGCTCCACCGGCTGCCGTGGCGGAGCTTGAACGCACGATGCGAATCAACGAAGACGTGATTCGCTATCTGACGATCCGGGTTGACGCCCTCGAGGAAGGGTCTTCTGTTGTGATGCAAAGCCGCGGCGGCCGCGACGACCGCCAGCGGCGCAGCGATCGGGACCGACCGGGTGACGGGCGTGAGGCGGGGGCAGAACGCCCCACGTCAGCCGATCGCCCCGCTGTCGATAGCCCGGCCGTCGATGGCCCGGCTGTCGATCGCCCGGCTGTCGATCGCCCGGCTGTCGATCGCCCGGCTGTCGATCGCCCCGCTGTCGATCGCCCCGCTGTCGATCGCCCTGCTGTCGATCGCCCCGCTGCCGACCCTGTCGATCGCCCCTCTGCCGACCCTGTCGATCGCCCCTCTGCCGACCCTGTCGATCGCCCCTCTGCCGACCCTGTCGATCGCCCCTCTGCCGACCCTTCCGATCGCCCCTCTGCCGACCCTGTCGATCGCCCCTCTGCCGACCCTTCCTCCCCCGACCGTCCGGTCGCCGATCCGGTGGAGGTATAAATGGAAAGCCAATCGGCAGGCGGATCGGCGCGCCCCGCCGCGACCCGGCGCCCCTTCTTTCGGCGGCGCAAATCGTGCCCGTTCTCTGGGCCCAACGCCCCCAAGATTGACTACAAAGATGTCAAGCTGTTGCAGCGCTTTGTCTCGGAGCGCGGCAAGATCGTGCCGAGCCGGATCACCGCGGTATCGACCAAGAAGCAGCGCGAGCTGGCCCAGGCGATCAAGCGAGCACGCTTTCTCGGCCTGCTTCCGTACATGGTGAAGTAGGCGGGGCGACCGGAACCCAGCTGCTTGATCGGAACCGGCGTGAGGCGGCCCGGGTTCGTCGGGGTGGCGGCGTTATGCGGAACAGTTGCCGCTTCCCCGTATTTGCTGGCGTTGAGCGGCTCCCCTGGTTCAATGATTCTCGTCTACCTCACGCCGCTGCCGCTCTTCGTCGCCGGGCTGTGGCTCGGCGCCAGCGCCTCGGCTTTGGCGGGGCTCGCCGCATCGCTCCTCCTCGCGGCCACTGGCAACCTTGTCGCCGCGGCGGTTTTCGCCGGCGTGAACGCGATTCCAGTCGTTTTGCTGGTGCGCCAGTCGCTGTTGGCACGTCCCGTTCCCGGCGGTGCTGTCGAATGGTACCCGCCCGGCTTACTGACTGCGTGGTTGACCGGTCTCGGTCTGGCAGCGATCGCCGCGGTGTTTATTTTGCTCGGCGGCCCGGAGGATACTCGGACCGTCTTGCGCGCAGTTTTGGCGCCGGTCCTCGACCCTTCGTCCGATCAGAACATGCCCGAGCATGACGAGGTGATCGGCTTCGTGGCGTTCATCCTGCCCGGCATCATCGCCAGTTCCTGGATCGTGATGACGCTAACCAACGGCAGCCTGGCTCAAGGCTTGTTGGCTCGCTTCGGCGCGAATTGGAGGCCATCGCCCGACGTTGCGGCACTCAGCCTCCCGATATGGATCCCGCTGCTGCTCGCTGTCGCGGCCGGCGCTTCGGCAGTCGACGGCACGGCGCGGTTCGTCGGCGTCAATGTAATGATCGTGCTGGCTGTCCCGTTCTGCCTAGCTGGCTTGGCGGTGCTTCATACCGTGGCGCGGCGGTTCGCCCGCCCGGCAATCCCTCTCGTCACGTTCTATGTGCTGGCCGGAGTGTTCGGCTGGCCGCTGTTACTGGTGGCTGTTTTGGGCTTGCTCGATTCGCCGCTCGGACTGCGTCGGCGTTTCGCGCCGCCTTAAGCATTGGAGGTAATTCGGTGATTGAACTGATCCTGTTGGAGCGGGTCGAAAAGCTCGGTCAAATGGGCCAGCTTGTCAAAGTAAAGCCGGGCTTTGCCCGCAATTTTCTGCTGCCTCAAAAAAAAGCACTGCGCGCCACAAAAGCGAATTTGGCCTATTTCGAGAGCCAGCGCGCTCAACTCGAGGCAAATAATCTGCAGCGCCGGACCGAGGCGAGCGAAGTTGGCGGCAAGCTAGAGGGTCTGACTGTCGTGATCATTCGACAAGCCGGCGAAAGCGGACAGCTCTACGGCTCGGTTTCGGCGCGCGACGTTGCCGATGCTGTCACCGCGGCGGGTTTCACGATCGAAAAGCGCCAAGTCGTGCTCGACAGGCCGATCAAGACTTTAGGCCTGCACGAACTGAAGGTCATTCTGCATCCGGAAGTCTCGATCACGATCAGCGCCAATGTCGCCCAGTCCGCGGAAGAGGCGCAAATGCAAGCCAAAGGCATCGATCCGCTGCGCCTGCGCGACGAAGAGGAGCAAGAAGGCGCACCCCCGGTTGCCGAGGCGGGCAGCGCTGCCGGGTAGCGAATGGAAGCGCTTGAATTTGGCCGGGAAATCACCCAATAGTAGTAAATCTGTTCCCAATTCGACCTCGTGACGATGCTGCTGTCGCGACTGCTCGAGCGGATGATTACGATCGGCCGGCTACGCGTCATCGATGCCGGTGGAGCGGCCCACACCTTCCGAGGTTCGCCCGGACCGGCCGTGACCATCCGCCTCCACGACGCGGCATTGCACTGGAAGCTCGCCGTCAGACCACGCCTTACTTTTGGCGAAGCCTTCATGGATGGAACGTTATCGATCGAGGAAGGCACCCTCTATGACCTCGTCGACTTGTACGCGGTCAATCTCGAAGCGATCCCCGGGGGCTTGCTCGCAAGGTTGTTGAACGGCTCGTTCGAACCGTTGCGCCGAATCCACCAATTTAACCCCCTCTTCCGTGCCCGGCGGAATGCCGCCCATCACTACGACCTTTCGGATCAGCTCTATGCGCTTTTCCTCGACCGCGACCGGCAATATTCTTGCGCCTACTTCCACAATAGCGGCGACGATCTGGATATCGCCCAGCTGAACAAGAAGCGGCACATCGCGTCAAAGCTGCTGATACGGCCGGGACAGACGGTGCTCGACATCGGCTCGGGCTGGGGGGGCTTGGCGCTCTATCTCGCCAGCGAATGCGGCGCCGATGTCACCGGTCTGACCTTATCGGCCGAGCAGCACAAGGTGGCGGTGCGACGCGCCGCGGCTGCAAGCCTCTCCGATCGGGTCAGGTTCCACCTACGCGACTATCGCGAGGAAGTGGGGCAGTACGACCGGGTTGTCTCGGTCGGCATGTTCGAACATGTCGGCGTCAATCACTATGTCGCCTTTTTCGCCAAGCTGAAATCGCTGCTGGCGCCCGACGGCGTGGCGCTGCTGCACTCGATCGGTCGCCGTGACGGGCCGGGTTCCACGCACCCCTGGATTCGCAAATACATCTTTCCGGGCGGTTACGTGCCAGCCCTCTCCGAAGTCCTCTCGCCGGTCGAGCAATCAAGGTTTTGGATCACCGACATCGAGGTTCTGCGTCTGCATTATGCCGAGACGTTGAAGGCATGGCGGACCCGATTCGAGCGCAATCGCGACCGAGTGCGCGCAATTTACGACGAGCGCTTCTGCCGGATGTGGGAAATGTACCTGGTCGGCTCTGAGATCGCGTTCCGCCGGCAGGATATGATGGTCTTCCAAATGCAGCTGGCAAAGACGGTCGATGCGGTGCCTCTGACCCGCGACTACGCACTGGACTGGGAGCGCGAGCATAGCGCCGCCGCCGACCGGGCGGCCTAAACGACAGATTCGCGGTTTTTATCTCCTCTGCGTTGGGCGAGACCGATCCCCGCCTTACACAGGCTGGGGATTGAATTTCGCGCGGAGCCAGTCCTGGGCCGATGCTATCTTGCGGCTGCATGGAAACCAGCATGATGTCGCGGATCACGCCTCGGCGTGAGCCCAATCCGGAGCCGCTTCGCACCCCACCTTACAACCCGGAAGCCGAAACCACCCTGTTGGGGGCGTTGCTGATCAACAACTCAGCATATCTTCGGGTGTCTGAGTTTTTACAACCGGATCATTTCGGCAATGCATTGCACGGCCGAATATTCGGTGCCGTCGGCAAGCTGGTCGAGCGGGGCCAAATAGCGAACCCGGTGACGTTAAAGAACCTATTCGACCAAGATGCTGCACTGACCGAGGTCGGGGGAGCTCAGTATTTGGCTCGACTGGCCAGCGCGGCGGTCTCGATCATCGATGTGGAGGATTACGGCCGGGCGATTTACGATCTTCACATCAGGCGCGAGCTGATCGCGCTAGGCGGAGACGTCGTCAACGATGCGTTCCGGCAAGATCTCGACGACTCGGCGCGAGAGCAGATCGAACGGGCGGAAAAAAAGCTCTTTGATCTCGCCACTACCGGACAGGCCGAAGGCGGGTTTCGAGTTTTCAGTGCGGCACTGACGAACGCAATCAACAATGCCGAGGCGGCATTCAAGCGCAACGGCAAGACGGTCGGCATCGCCACCGGGTTCTTCGATCTCGACCGCAGGCTCGGCGGCCTGCATCAGTCTGATCTCATAATCGTGGCCGGGAGGCCCGGTATGGGTAAGACATCGCTCGCCACGAACATTGCGTTCAACGCGGCCAAAGCGTACCGGCCGGGTCGCGCTGCCGACGGTCAAACTATCGCCGAGGACGGGGCGGTGGTGGGTTTTTTCTCGCTCGAGATGTCGGCGGAGCAGCTCGCGACGCGGATGCTCGCCGAGGAGTCGGGCGTCGCCTCGGACCGGATTCGTCGCGGTGATGTCAGCCACGAAGATTTCGACAAGTTCGTCCAGGCGAGCCATCGCCTCGAGCGGGTCCCGCTGTTTATCGACGACACGCCGGCGCTGACCGTGTCGGCCTTGCGCACCCGGGCCCGGCGGCTGAAGCGCCAACAGGGGCTCGGGCTCATCGTCGTCGACCATATTCAGCTGCTGCGCCCCTCCACCCAAGTTCGCATGATGGAAAACAGGGTTCAGGAGCTTTCCGATATCACCCGCTGGCTAAAAGCGCTTGCGAAAGAGCTCGATGTCCCAGTGCTCGCACTCTCGCAACTATCGCGCGCCGTAGAACAGCGGGAGGATAAGCGCCCGATGCTCGCGGATCTGCGCGAGTCCGGTTCGATCGAGCAAGATGCCGACGTTGTGATGTTCATTTTCCGACAGGAATATTATGAATCGCGTGAGCCGAGTAGACATGCCGGCGAGACCGATAATGATTTCAGCGAGCGTTACGATAAGTGGAAAGAGGGGCTCAGCAAGATACATGGTTTGGCCGAGGTGCTCATTGCGAAGCAGCGGCATGGGCCAATCGGCGAGATAAAACTCCGCTTTACCGCCGAGACGACGAAGTTCGAGAACTATACAGCTTTATCGACGAGCAGTTAGTCGGCTAGCAGCGCGGATGGTTACCGATCCAACGGACCGGGCGAGCGCCATTCTGGACATCAATCTCGACGGCATTGCCGCGAATTGGCGTCTGCTGGCCCGGCGCGTCGCACCGGCGAGCTGCGCCGCAGTCGTCAAGGCTGATGCCTACGGGTTGGGCGCAGCACCGGTGTCGAGTGCCCTCTCTGCAGCCGGATGCCGGCTTTTTTTTGTAGCCACCGTCGAGGAGGGAATCGCGCTGCGCAGCGTTCTTCCCGAACCGATCGAAATCGCCGTCTTGAACGGTCTCCTGCCCGGCTCCGCGGATGAGTTTGTCGAACATCGCCTCATCCCGCTGCTCAACGACCCCGGGCAAATCGCCGGTTGGCAGGCCATCGCCACCCGCCGCGGGCGGCTCCCGGCGATGCTGCAGCTCGACACCGGAATGGCCCGACTCGGACTGACCGGGCGCGAGTTCGATGGGCTCGCCGGCGAGCTGCTCCGGCCGACCTCGATCGCGTGGCGCGCCCTCGTCAGCCATCTCGCGTGTTCCGACACACCGGAGCATCCGCTGAATGAAATTCAACGAGCCCGGTTCGGAGCCGCGCGACGACGCCTCGCCGACCTTCCCGGCAGTCTCGCCGCCTCTTCTGGCATCTTTCTCGGTCGGGCGTTTCATTTCGATTTCGTCCGTCCCGGCGCCGCGCTCTATGGCGTCAACCCGCGGCCCGGGCCCCCCAACCCGATGCGCCAAATTGTCCGGCTGAAAGCCAGAATCCTGCAAGTCCGAGAGGTTGACCGGGATCAGCCGGTTGGCTACGGTGCGGCGCATCTCATGAACGCGCCGGGCCGGCTTGCCACCGTCGCGGTCGGTTATGCAGATGGTTGGCTGCGCTCGATGAGCGGCCACGGTTCGGGCCGCCTCGGCGGCAGACGGGTGCCGCTTGTCGGCCGAGTATCGATGGATCTGGTCATTTACGACGTATCCGGCGTCGACCCGGCGCTCGCGCGGCCCGGCGATTTCATCGAGCTCCTGGACGACGACTACGGCGTCGATGCGGCGGCTGCCGATGCCGGCACGATCGGTTACGAGATCCTGACCGCCCTCGGTGGACGCTACCACCGGGTCTATCGCGGCACGCCACTGCCAATACCGCGCCAATGCTGAGGTTTCTAGCAACCATCGGCGCCGCCTTTCTGGGCTTTGTCGGAGGTACCGGGCGGCTGGTGGTGTTCGCGGGTCTCAGCTTGGCGACAGCCTTCACGCCGCCCTTCTACCTGCGCGCGATTGCGCGCGAGATGGTCAATATCGGGTATTTCTCGCTGCCTGTGGTCGGCCTGACGGCAATTTTTACCGGCATGGTGCTGGCGCTCCAATCCCATACCGGCTTCAGCCGATTCGCGGCGGAGGGCGCCGTGGCGACCGTCGTAGTGCTGTCGATAACCCGGGAGCTCGGACCCGTTATCACCGGGCTGATGGTCGCCGGCCGCGTCGGCGCGGCGATGGCGGCGGAGATCGGGACGATGCGCGTCACCGACCAGATCGATGCGCTGACCACCCTCTCCACCGACCCGCTGCGCTTTCTCGTGCTGCCGCGTCTTCTCGCCGGGTTGATCACCTTGCCGATACTGGTCCTTATCGCCGACATCATCGGCGTCTTCGGCGGATATCTCGTCGGCGTCTACAAGCTCGGCTTCAATCCCGAGGCCTATTTGAACCGCACGCAGCAATATCTGCAGACAAATGATGTGGTCTCGGGTTTGGTGAAGGCAGCTGTTTTCGGCTTTATCATCGCGCTGATGGGCTGCTATCACGGCTATTATTCGCGCGGCGGGGCGCAGGGCGTCGGTCAGGCGACGACATATGCCGTGGTCTCAGCCTCGATCCTGATCTTGGTCTGCAATTATCTGATTACTGCAACGTTCTTCGGACAATGACCGAGGGTCGGGCGGCACCGAAGATTTCTGTCCGCGGACTGCGCAAATCGTTCGGTCGAAAACAGGTGCTTGGCGGCGTCGATCTCGAGTGCGGCCGCGGCGAAAGCCTCGTCGTGATCGGCGGCTCGGGCACCGGGAAGTCGGTTCTGGTCAAGTGCATTCTCGGTCTGCTTCATCCCGAGGCGGGATCGATCCGGATCGACGGCGTCGAGACCACCGGGCTGCGGCGCGCCGCCCGCGAGCGTCTGCTGCAGAAATTCGGGATGCTGTTCCAGGGTAGCGCCCTGTTCGATTCGCTCAGCGTGTGGGAGAATGTCGCCTTCGGACTGGTTCAAGGGCGCGGCATGGAACGATCGGCGGCGAAAGAGATCGCGCTTGCGAAACTCGCGGCCGTTGGGCTCGGTCCCGAAATCTCCCTGTTGCGGCCGGCCGAACTCTCGGGTGGTATGCAAAAGCGGGTGGCGCTCGCGCGCGCAATCGCCGCCGAGCCGGAGATCATTTTCTTTGATGAGCCGACCACCGGCCTCGATCCGATTATGGCCGATGTCATCAACGATCTGATCGTCAAATGCGTGCGCGACGTCGGCACCACGGCGGTTTCGATCACCCACGACATGGTCAGCGCCCGCAAGATCGCCGATCAGATGGCGATGCTGCACCAGGGGCGCATCGTCTGGCACGGTCCGACCGGCGAGATCGATCAATCCGGCAACCCGTTCGTCGAACAGTTCATCAACGGCCGCGCCGAGGGGCCGATCCGTATGGCGATCCGGGCGGCATGACGCATTCAGTGTCTACCGCAAGCCGGCATAGGGACGCTCCGACCTCGCTTCAATTCGGCATTCCCATGCAAGCGGGAATCCAGGGATGGTGCTACGTGACGGACGCCCTGGACCCCCGCTTGCGCGGGCGTGACGCTTCCACCGGGGGGTGAGCCGATGGCGCGGGCCCAGGCCCGTTACGCGTGCCAGCAATGCGGGGCCGTTCATGCCAAATGGACCGGCCGCTGCGACGGTTGCGGCGCGTGGAACAGCCTGATCGAGGAACTGCCGCGTGACGGGCCGCCGAGTAGCCTCGCCAGAGCGGGATCAGCCAAAGACCGCCGCGGTGGGCGTCAGCTCGGATTTGTCGGCCTTAGCGGGCCCAGCCTGCTGCCGCCGCGCCGACAGACGGGCATCGCCGAATTCGATCGGGTGTGCGGTGGCGGGTTTGTTCTGGGCTCGGCGATCCTGGTGGGTGGCGATCCAGGGATCGGCAAATCAACCCTGCTGCTCCAGGCGGCGGCGGCGATTGCGTCGCCTGCGGGAGAGCCCGGCGTCAACCCGACGCAGGCCGCTTACATCACCGGCGAGGAAGCGATCGACCAGGTCCGCCTGCGTGCCGAGCGGCTTGGCGTCGCCGCCAGTCCGGTTTTGCTTGCCGCCGAGAGCAGTGTGCGAAACATCATTGCCACCCTCGATCGTGAAGACGCACCGGATCTGGTCGTCGTCGATTCGATCCAGACGATGTATCTCGACACCCTGGACAGCGCCCCCGGCACGGTAAGCCAAGTGCGGGGTGCGGCGCAGGAACTGATCCGGCTGGCCAAGCGGCGAGGTTTCGTGCTGGTCCTCGTCGGCCATGTGACAAAGGAGGGGGTCATCGCCGGCCCGCGGGTCCTCGAGCATATGGTCGACACCGTCCTTTATTTCGAAGGCGAGCGCGGGCATCAATTCCGCATCTTACGGGCCGTCAAGAACCGCTTTGGCGCTACCGACGAAATCGGCGTCTTTGAGATGAGCGACCGCGGCCTCGTCGAAGTCCCGAACCCCTCGGCGCTGTTTCTCGCCGGGCGTACGGCGCCCGACCCGGCTGCCGATGAGGGTGAGCTGACGGAAACGGGCGCCGAACCACTCAGTGGTTCGGCCGTGTTTGCCGGCATGGAGGGCACCCGGCCGGTCTTGGTCGAGGTTCAGGCTCTGGTTGCCCCGGCCGTGCTCGGCACACCGCGGCGCGCCGTCGTCGGCTGGGACGGCACCCGGTTGGCGATGATCACCGCGGTCCTCGACACCCGCTGCGGTTTGTCGGTCGGCAGCAACGACATTTATCTCAACGTCGCCGGCGGTCTGCGGATTGTCGAACCGGCAGCCGATCTCGCGGTCGCGGCGGCTTTGATTTCGGCGCTGACCGAAACGCCGGTTCCGGCCGACGTCGTGGTCTTCGGCGAGATCGCCCTCTCCGGCGATGTGCGCCCGGTCGGTCATACCGAAGCGCGGCTCAAGGAAGCCGCCAAACTCGGTTTCGCCGGAGCCTGGATGCCGCTCCGCCGAAGCAATCGCCGGCGGGAGCCGCGCGGATCCGAGGCGGGGCTCTCCACCGTGCCGATCGGTCATCTGAACGAGCTCGCCGCGCGACTTTCGCCGCAGCGCGCGCCGTACCGCCGAGGCTTGCGGGAGATCGCCCAGTGAACAGCTTTGATCTCGCGGTTATCGCGGTAATTGTACTTTCGTCGATCTTTGCTTTTGCCCGCGGTTTCGTGCGCGAGGCCCTCTCCATCGTCGCCTGGGTCGGCGCGGCGGCGATCACGCTTTACGCATTTAAAAGCGTCTACCTGATCGTCATTCGGTTCGTCACGACGCCGCTGCTTGCCGACCTGATCGTCGGCGCCGGATTGTTCGTGATCAGCCTGGTGGTGTTGACGATCTTGACTGGATATCTGGCGCGGTTTGTCCAATCGAGCGCCCTCTCGCCGATTGATCGGACCCTCGGGTTGATTTTCGGTCTGGCGCGCGGCGTACTGTTTGTCTCTCTTGCCTATCTCATGCTCGATATCAGCCTGCCGCCGAATGACCGGCCGCCTTGGATCAAAGAGGCCAAGAGCGAGAGATTTCTCGCAAAAGGCTCTGACATTCTGCGCGCTGCCCTACCCGAATCACTGCAGGTCAAAAGCGCCGCCGCAGCCGACGACGCGCACCGGACGCTCGAGCGGGCGCAGGATGCGCAGCGTGCGATGCGCGCCTTGTCGAATCCGGCTGCACCCGCCTCGGCCAAACCCGGTCAGGAACCGACGCCGAGCTACAAGTCCGGCGACCGGCGCGACATGGATCGCCTCATCGAGAACACGCGATAGCAGGGTTGCATGGAACCCGGTCGTATTTCATTTGTGAATTAATTATGTACCGGATCACGAGAGGAGGATCGCGGATGCCGATAACCGATCCCCTAGCGACCGATCCCCTGGAAGCTGATCATTTCCACGAAGAGTGCGGCGTGTTCGGGGTGTATGGCCACCCCGACGCGGCGGCGCTGACGGCGCTCGGTCTTCACGCGCTGCAGCATCGTGGCCAGGAGGCCGCCGGCATCGTCGCCTATGACGGCGAGCAGTTCAACGCACATCGTGGTCTCGGCCATGTCAGCGACAACTTCAGCTCCAAGGAGGTGATCGCCCGTCTGCCCGGCCCCGCCGCGATCGGCCATGTCCGCTACGCGACAACCGGCGAGGTGGCGCTGCGCAATGTGCAACCGCTGTTTGCCGATTTCGAGTTCGGCGGGCTCGCGATCTGCCACAACGGCAATCTAACCAACTCTTATCAGCTGCGGCGGCAGTTGGTGCGACGCGGCAGCTTATTCCAATCGACGAGCGACACCGAAGTCATCGTTCATTTGATCGCGACGAGCCTCAAGGACACGGTCGTCGACCGGCTGACCGATGCATTGCGGCAGGTCCAGGGCGCCTACTCCCTCGTGGCGATCTCGCAAAGCGAGGTCATCGGGGTGCGCGACCCGCTCGGAGTGCGGCCACTGGTTTTGGGGCGGCTTGGCGATGCCTTGATCCTGGCATCGGAGACTTGCGCGCTCGACATCATCGGCGCCGACTTCGAGCGCGACATCGAGCCTGGAGAGATCGTCATCATTGGGGCCGGCGGGGTTCGCAGCTTGCTGCCGTTCGGCCACCGCGAGAGCCGGTTTTGCGTCTTCGAGCACATCTATTTCTCCCGCCCCGACAGTGTCGTCGAAGGGACGAGTGTTTACGAGGCGCGCAAACGCATCGGCAGGGAACTCGCCCGCGAAAGCCATGTCGATGCGGACATCGTTGTCCCGGTTCCGGATTCGGGCGTACCGGCGGCCCTCGGTTACGCGCAGGAATCGGGATTACCGTTCGAGCTCGGGATCATTCGTAACCATTATGTAGGGCGGACGTTTATCGAGCCGACCGACCAGATCCGGCATCTCGGCGTCCGCCTGAAGCACAATGCCAGCCGGGCCAACCTCAACGGCAAGCGGGTCATTCTGGTCGATGATTCGATCGTGCGCGGCACGACTTCGATCAAGATCGTCGAGATGGTGCGACGAGCCGGAGCGAAATCGGTGCACATGCGTATCTCCAGCCCGCCGACGACGCATCCCTGCTTCTACGGGATCGCTACGCCGGAACGCGATCAGCTCTTGGCGGCGCGCTTTGATGTCGATGGGATGGCCAAGTACATCGGTGTCGACAGCCTCGCCTTCCTGTCCATCGACGGGCTCTACCGGGCCATGGGGAAACCCCGGCGCGACCGGCTGGCGCCGCAGTTCTGCGACGCCTGCTTCACCGGCGACTATCCGATCCACCCGACCGACGCCGACAACGGCAAGGTCTCGGTCCAGCTGTCGCTGCTCGCCGAGCCCGGCTGAGCCTATCGGTTAAGCCAACCCGATATGGCCAGCGATGCGGCGCTTGCCGGGCGTCATGCCGCAGCAACCATCGCTCTCCCGGGTGGCTGTCGCGGCGATTGTCGGCAATGTTCTCGAACGTTCGATTTATGGCTATTTCGCTGTGACGATCGCGGAAGTGTTTTTCCCCTGATCGCGGTCACCGGCGACAACCTGTCAGCGAGCTACTACCTGATGTTCACCGCAATGCTCACCATCATTGCACTAACGGCGGTGCAGCGGCGCCCGGCGCAGAATTCCGGCTGATGATTGGTCGCCTCGCGGGCAAAGTCGCGCTGATCACCGGAGCCTCGCGCGGCATCGGCGCCGCGGTCGCCGAGCGTTTCGCGCGCGAGAGCGCCCATCTGGTCTTGGCAGCGCGGACCGTCGGCGGCCTCGAGGAGGTCGACGACGCGGTCCGCGCCGCCGGCGGGAGCGCCACGTTGGTCCCTCTCGATTTGCGCGATTTCGCTAAGATCGATGAGCTTGCCGCCGCCCTCTTCGACCGCTATGGCCGGCTCGACATCATCGTCGGCAACGCCGCCGAGTTCGGCATTTTCTCGCCGCTCGGCCACACCGACCCGGCGATATGGAGCGAGGTCATCGACCTCAACCTGACCGCCAACTGGCGGCTGATCAGGGCGATGGACCCGTTGCTGCGCGCCGCCCCGGCCGGTCGCGCGATCTTTGTCACTGCGAGCGTCGCGCGCGGCGTCTTTCCTTACTGGGGTCCCTATGCCGTCAGTAAGGCCGGCCTCGAAATGCTGGTCAAAATCTACGCCGGCGAGATCGCCAAGACCCGGGCTCGCGCCAACTTGATCGATCCCGGCATCGTGCGCACCCGGCTGCGTGCCCGCGCCTATCCCGGAGAAGATCCGGGCCGCGTCCCGCCGCCGGAAAGCATCACGGATGCCTTCCTGGCCTTGGCGCTGCCCAATTGCCAGCGCAATGGCGAAGTCGTCGCGGCCGCTTCTTTACCATAATAAAGTTACCGATTGTTTAGGCTCGGCAAAATACCGTTACAAAAAATTACTTATTGGAGAAATTGGCCGTAGTTTTGGGTCTTCTGGGCGGTCATACCCCGTGCTAGCTTAGTAAGCTGACAGGGATGCTCAGAGGATAGCGTGGGTTCAATTGACCGTCTGAACGGCTTGACCAGACGCGAACCTTTACGCTTTCGCGCGCTCCGGCCTGCCGGTGCGTCGATTAATCAAACGTAGCTTTTTGCACTCCGGGAAGTCAGGAGCCGATACATGGCGCCCAGTGAATCGCTCGCCGCGGCTGTTCCTGATGGATCGCAGGGTGTGCCGCCGGTACGCGGAGCTACCGACGATGGAGTCGAGCCAAACGGTCACGGACTCGAGGGCTCGTTTGACCGACAGGCGTTGCTGTACGCTTTACAGGCGATGCGGCTCGGCGATTTCTCGGTTCGCCTGCCGGGCGACCAGACCGGATTGTCGGGAAAGATTGCCGACACCTTCAACGAGATCGTCGCGGCCAACGAGCGAATGGCGCATCAGCTCGAACACGTCGGACAAGTCGTCGGCCGTGAGGGCAAGACCCGGCAGCGCGTCAGGTTCGGGCTGTCGGCGGGTGCCTGGGGCGAGATGGAGATCTCGGTCAACACGCTGATCGATGATCTATTGTGGCCGACGGCGGCGGTCACTCATGCGATCGCGGCGGTGGCGCAGGGCGACCTGCTGCAAACGGTGCGGCTCGATGTCGATGGACGGCCCCTTGAAGGGCGAGTTCCTGCGCTCGGCCAATATCGTCAACACGATGATCAAGCAGCTGAGCGTGTTCACGTCCGAGGTGACCCGCGTCGCGCGCGAGGTCGGCACCGACGGCAAGCTCGGCGGGCAGGCGCAGGTCCGCGAGGTCAGCGGCGTCTGGAAGGACCTGACCGAGAGCGTCAACTCGATGGCGAGCAACCTGACGGCGCAGGTCCGCAACATCGCCGAGGTCACGATCGCGGTCGCCAGCGGCGATCTGTCGAAAAAGATCACGGTCGACGTGCGCGGCGAGATCCTGCTGCTGAAGGAAGCCATCAACACGATGGTCGACCAGCTGCGCTCGTTCGCCTCGGAAGTGACGCGCGTCGCGCGCGAGGTCGGCACCGAGGGCAAGCTCGGCGGCCAGGCCCTGGTCCCCGGTGTCGCCGGCACCTGGAAGGATTTGACCGACTCGGTCAATGCGATGTGCGGCAATCTGACCGATCAGGTGCGCAACATCGCGAATGTGACGACCGCGGTCGCGCGCGGCGATCTGTCGCGCAAGATCACCGTCGATGTCCGCGGCGAGATCCTCGAGCTGAAGGACACGATCAACACGATGGTCGATCAGCTCAACGCCTTCGCCTCCGAGGTGACGCGCGTCGCCCGCGAGGTCGGCACCGAGGGCCGGCTCGGCGGCCAGGCGCAGGTGCCCGGGGTGGCCGGCACCTGGAAGGACCTGACCGACAGCGTCAATTTCATGGCCGGCAATCTGACCGCGCAGGTCCGCAACATCGCCGAGGTCTCGACCGCGATCGCCCGCGGCGATCTGTCGAAGAAGATCACGGTCAATGTCAGCGGCGAGATCCTGCAGCTGAAGGAGACCATCAACACGATGGTCGACCAGCTGAACGCCTTTGCCGGCGAGGTAACGCGCGTCGCCCGCGAGGTCGGCACCGACGGCCGCCTCGGCGGCCAGGCCAATGTGCTCGGCGTCGCCGGCACCTGGAAGGATCTGACCGAGAGCGTCAACTCGATGGCGGGCAATCTGACCGCCCAGGTGCGCAACATCGCCGAGGTGGCGACGGCGATCGCCAGTGGCGATCTGTCGAAGAAGATCACGGTCAACGTCAGCGGCGAGATCCTGCAGCTGAAGGACACCATCAACACGATGGTCGATCAGCTCAACGCCTTCGCCGGCGAGGTGACGCGCGTCGCCCGCGAGGTCGGCACCGAAGGGCAAGCTCGGCGGCCAGGCGCAGGTGAAAGGCGTCGCCGGCACCTGGAAGGATTTGACCGACAGCGTCAACTACATGGCCGGCAACCTGACCGGCCAGGTGCGCAACATCGCCGAGGTCGCGACTGCGGTCGCGCGCGGCGATCTGTCGAAGAAGATCACGGTCAAGGTCAGCGGCGAGATCCTGCAGCTGAAGGAAACCATCAACACGATGGTCGACCAGCTAACGCATTCGCCGGCGAGGTGACGCGCGTCGCGCGTGAGGTCGGCACCGAGGGCCGGCTCGGCGGCCAGGCGGTCGTCCCCGGCGTCGCCGGCACCTGGAAGGACCTGACCGACTACGTCAACTCGATGGCCGGCAATCTGACCGGCCAGGTGCGCAACATCGCCGAGGTCGCGACCGCGATCGCCAATGGCGATCTGTCGCGCAAGATCACCGTCGATGTCCGCGGCGAGATCCTTCAGCTGAAGGAAACGCTGAACACGATGGTCGACCAGCTGAACCGCTTCGCCGGCGAGGTGACGCGCGTCGCCCGCGAGGTCGGCACCGAGGGCCGGCTCGGCGGCCAGGCGCAAGGTGCCGGGCGTCGCCGGCACCTGGAAGGATCTGACCGACTCGGTCAATTCGATGGCCGGCAATCTGACTGCGCAGGTCCGCAATATCGCCGAGGTGACGACCGCGGTGGCGCGCGGCGATCTGGCGCGCAAGATCACCGTCGACGTCAAGGGCGAGATCCTCGAGCTCAAGAACACCATCAACACGATGGTCGACCAGCTCAACGCCTTCGCCTCCGAGGTGACGCGCGTCGCCCGCGAGGTCGGCACCGAGGGCAAGCTCGGCGGCCAGGCTGCGGTGCCCGGCGTCGCCGGCACCTGGAAGGACCTGACCGACAACGTCAATTTCATGGCGAGCAACCTGACCGGCCAGGTGCGCAACATCGCCGAGGTCGCCACCGCGATCGCCAATGGCGACTTGTCGAAGAAGATCACCGTCGATGTGCGCGGCGAGATCCTGCTGCTCAAGGAGACCCTCAACACGATGGTCGAGCAGCTGCGCTCGTTCGCGGCGGAGGTGACGCGGGTCGCTCGCGAGGTCGGCACCGAAGGCAAGCTCGGCGGTCAGGCGGTCGTCCCCGGCGTCGCCGGCACCTGGAAGGATCTGACCGACAACGTCAACTTGCTCGCCGCCAATCTGACGACGCAGGTCCGCAACATCGCCGAGGTGACGACTGCGGTCGCGCGCGGCGACCTGTCGCGCAAGATCACCGTCGATGTCAAAGGCGAGATCCTCGAGCTGAAGAACACGATCAACACGATGGTCGACCAGCTCAACGCCTTCGCCTCCGAGGTGACGCGCGTCGCCCGCGAGGTCGGCACCGAAGGCAAGCTCGGCGGTCAGGCAGCCGTCCCGGGTGTCGCCGGCACCTGGAAGGATTTGACCGACACCGTCAATGTCATGGCCGCCAATCTGACCGAGCAGGTGCGCGGCATCGTCAAGGTCGTCACCGCCGTCGCCAATGGCGATCTAAAGCAGAACCTCACCGTCAAGTCGATGGGCGAGGTGGCGGCTCTCGCCGAGACCATCAACAACATGACCGACACGCTCGCGATCTTCGCCGATCAGGTCACCTCGGTGGCGCGCGAAGTCGGCGTCGAGGGCCGCCTCGGCGGCCAGGCCAACGTGCCGGGCGCGGCCGGCACCTGGAAGGACCTGACCGGCAACGTCAACCTGCTCGCCGCCAATCTGACGACGCAGGTGCGCGCCATCGCCGAGGTCGCCACCGCGGTGACCAAGGGCGATTTGACCCGGTCGATCCAGGTCGAGGCGCGCGGCGAGGTCGCGGAGCTCAAAGACAACATCAACACGATGATCGACAATCTGCGGCTGACCACCGACCGCAACACCGAACAGGACTGGCTGAAGACCAATCTCGCCCGGTTCACCAACATGCTGCAGGGCCAGCGCGACCTGACGACGGTCGGCCGCATGCTGCTGTCCGAGCTGGCGCCGCTGGTCAATTCGCAGAACGGCGTCATTTATTTGGCCGAAGGCGAAATCGGGCTGAAGCTGCTTTCCGCCTTCGCCGATGATACCGAACACCTCAGCCATCCCGACCGGTTGCGCGCCGGACAAGGCCTGGTCGGTCAATGCGCCGCCGATGCCCGGCGGATGCTGATCACGCAGATCCCCGATGAGGTGGTGCCCGTCACCTCCGGCCTCTTCAGGGCGGCGCCGAAGAACGACATCGTTCTGCCGGTGCTGTTCGAAGGCCAGGTCAAGGCGGTCATCGAGCTGGCCTCGCTCGGAGCCTTCACCGACCTGCAGATCTCGTTTCTCGATCAGCTGACCGCCAGCATCGGCATCGTGCTGAACAGCATCGAGGCGACGATGCAGACCGAAGGTCTGCTGACGCAGTCGCAGCAGCTCGCCACCGAGCTGCAGACCCAGCAACGCGAATTGCAGCAGACCAACGAGCAGCTGGAGCAAAAGGCGCAGCAGCTCGAAGAACGCAACGTCGAAGTCGAAAGGAAGAATCAGGAGATCGAGCAGGCGCGCCGCGCTCTCGAAGAAAAAGCGACCGAGCTGGCATTAGCTTCGAAGTACAAATCCGATTTCCTCGCCAACATGTCGCACGAGCTGCGCACGCCGCTCAACAGCATCCTGATCCTCGGCCAACAGCTCGGTGATAATCCAGACCGCAACCTGACGCCGAAGCAGGTCGAGTTCGCCCGCACGATCCACAGCGCCGGCACCGATCTGATGAACCTGATCAGCGACATTCTCGATCTGTCGAAGATCGAGTCCGGAACCGTCACGGTCGACGCCGAGGAGGTCTTCTTCGTCACTCTGCAGGACATGGTTGCCCGGCCTTTCCGGCACGAAGCGGAGAATCGGCGCTTGTCTTTCGACGTGCAGTTCGACCCGAAGCTCGGCCGCAGCATGATCACCGACTCGAAGCGGCTGCAGCAGGTCCTCAAGAACCTGCTATCGAACGCCTTCAAGTTTACCGAGCAAGGCGGGGTCAAGCTGAGCATTCACATGGCGATCAACGGCTGGAGCCCAGAGCACCCAGTGCTGAAGAATGCTCCCGGCGTGGTCGCCTTCGAGGTTTCCGACACCGGCATCGGCATCCCGCCGGAAAAGCAGAAGATCATCTTCGAAGCGTTTCAGCAGGCCGATGCAAGCACCAACCGTAGGTTCGGCGGCACCGGTCTCGGCCTCGCAATCAGCCGCGAGCTGTCGAACCTGCTCGGCGGCGAGATCCAGCTGCGCAGCAGCCCCGGCGTCGGAAGCATTTTTACGCTGTATTTGCCGGTCAAATACGTCGGTGCGTCGGCGACGAGCTCCCCCGCATCCGGCCCTATTAGGTCACCCAATGCTGCCGCGGCTCTGGCGGCCGTCAGGCTGACCGAGCTGCCAGTCGAACAGTTGCCGGACGATCGCGCAATCCTACAACCTGGCGATATGACATTGCTGATCGTCGAGGACGACCCGCACTACGCGCGCATTCTGGCCGATCTTGCCCACAATGCGGGGTTCAAGGTGCTAGTCGCGATGCGCGGCACCGATGCGCTGGCGCTGGCTCGGGAATACCAGCCGACGGCCGTCTCGCTCGACGTCTTCCTGCCGGACACGCTCGGCTGGACGGTGCTGAACCAGATGAAGCAGGATCCGGCAACCCGCCATATTCCAGTGCAGGTGGTTACGCTCGACGAGGATCGACAGCACGGACTTGCGCGCGGCGCCTTCTCGTTTGTGACAAAGCCCTCGACTACCGAAGATCTCGAAGCGGCTCTCGGAAGGATGAAGTCCTATGTGCAACCGCGGCGTCGGCGTCTGCTGGTCATCGAGGACAACCCAGCCGAGCGGCTCGGCGTATCCGAATTACTGGGCCACGACGATATCGATATCGTAACCGCCGGCACCGGTGCCGAGGCTTTGACCGTGCTGCGGGAACAACAAATCGACTGTGTCGTTCTCGATCTGCGGCTGCCGGACATGTCCGGCTTCGACCTGCTGAAGGTATTCCGCGACGACCCGGCATTGTCCAACCTGCCGGTCGTTGTATTCACCGGCAGAGAATTGTCGCCCGAAGAGGATGCCCAGCTGCACACGATCGCGCGCAGCGTCGTCGTAAAGGGGGTCGAGTCGCCGGAACGGTTGCTCGACGATACCGCACTGTTCCTGCATCGGGTGGTCGCCGAGCTCCCGCGAGACAAGCAGAAGATGCTCGAGCGTCTGCACAGCTCCGACGAGGATCTGGTCGGCAAGACGGTGCTGCTGGTCGACGACGATGCCCGCAACATCTTCGCCCTGAGCAGTGCGCTGGAGCGCCGTGGCATGAACGTCCTGACCGCGACGACGGGCAACGAGGCCATAGCGCTCGTCGAGTCGACGCCGGGACTGGCCCTCGTGCTGATGGACGTCATGATGCCCGAGATGGATGGCTATCAGACGATTCAGGTAATCCGCGCCAACCCAGCTTTCCGACGCCTGCCGATTGTGGCGTTGACAGCCAAGGCAATGAAGGGCGACCGGGAAAAATGCCTCGAGGCCGGCGCCTCGGATTATCTTGCCAAGCCCGTCGATACCGAACAGCTGCTGTCGGCGCTGCGGATGTGGCTGCACAGGTAGAGGTCGTGCGACAGGCCCCGCACCTTCCCGCTGACGCACGCCACTCGCGGGCCGAGGGGCTGTCCCGGCGTTCTCCCTGCCCGGCTTGTGAGCAGACAGGAGACCTTTCCGGCGGAGCGGACCTCCGTGAGTGACCAAGAAAAGGTGAACATTCTCCTGGTTGATGATCAGCCAGCTAAGCTGTTGAGCTACGAGGCGATCCTGCACCAGCTTGGGGAAAATTTGATCAAGGCGGGGTCGGCGACGGAGGCGCTCGAGCAGCTGTTGAAACGCAGCGTCGCGATCATCCTGATCGACGTCTGCATGCCCGACCTCGACGGCTTCCAGCTTGCAACGATGATCCGCGAGCATCCCCGCTTTCAGAAGATTGCGATCATCTTCGTCTCGGCGATCCAGGTGACCGACTTCGACCTGTTGCGCGGTTACCAGCTCGGAGCTGTTGATTACGTCCCGGTGCCGGTCATCCCGGAACTGTTGCGGGCCAAAGTCAAGGTGTTCGCCGAGCTCTATCGCAAGACCCGCGAGCTGGAGAAGCTCAATGCCGAGCTCGAGATCCGTGTCGCCGAGCGGACGGCCGAGCTTGCTCGGGCGAACGCCGAGCTCGAACAGCGTGTCGAAGAGCGCACGCGCGAGCGCGAAGAGGCGCTCGCTCAGGTGCACGAGATGCAAAAGCTCGAAAGCCTCGGCCAGCTGACCGGAGGGGTAGCGCACGATTTCAACAACTTGCTGATGGCTGTGCTCGGCAATCTCGAGCTTGTGAAAAAGCACACCCTGGACGACCCCCGCATTCTGCGGCTGATCGACGGCGCGATTCAGGGTGCGGAGCGCGGGGCAAACTTGACCAAGCGCATGCTGGCATTCGCCCGCCGCCAGGAGCTCAGACCCGAAACGGTAGATATCGCCAGGCTGGTCGAGGGCTTGATCGAAATGCTACCGCGCTCTCTCGGACCGACAATCCACATCACCACCGAGCTTCAACCTGGCCTCGCGCCAACGAGCGTAGACCCAAATCAACTCGAACTCGCGCTGTTGAACCTCTGCGTAAACGCCACGGACGCCATGCCCTCCGGCGGAAAGCTGACGATTAGCGCGCGTGGCGAGCAGGTCGGCGCCGCGGACGTACCGGGGCTCACTCCCGGCGATTATGTCTGCATTGCAGTCAGAGATACGGGATGCGGCATGGACCGGGTAACTCTCAGGCGGGCGGCCGAGCCGTTTTTCACCACCAAGGGCCAGGGTCGCGGTACCGGCCTCGGCTTATCTATGGTGGACGGCCTCGTCGCCCAGTCGGGAGGCATCATGCGGATCAGCAGCCAGCCGAATGTCGGCACCAATGTAAAGTTGTGGCTTCCGATCTCAGATGCCGCCGAGAAAGACCAGCCAAAACCGGCGGCGACGGCGCCGCGCGTCGACGGCGCCCGCTCTGTCCGCGTGCTCGTCGTCGATGACGACCAAATGGTCCGGGCCGGCACCGCGGCCATGCTCGAGGATCTCGGCCATTTGCCGATAGAGGTCGGCTCGGGTGCCGAGGCGCTCGATGTGCTGCGCTCGGAGCCAGAGATCGACATGGTCATCACTGATCACGCGATGCCCAGTATGACTGGCACCGAGCTCGCAGGCGAAATCCACCGCATCCGGCCCGATTTGCCGGTGGTGATCGCCACCGGCTACGCCGACGCGCCCGGGGAGACGTTCGCTCTGCCGCAGCTCGACAAACCCTATCGGCAACGGGACTTGGCGGCCGTAATCGAAAGGCTGCTCGAGCCGCGACAGTCGGCTGACATTGTATCGGGTGCTTCCGCCCCCTAGCTTCGGTCAGCTCTGCCGCCGTCATAGGGGTTGTTGCCCTTGCGCAACATGATCCGGATCGGAGTTCCGGGCAGTCCGAAATCCTGGCGCAAGGCGTTGACCAGGTACCGCCGGTAGGAATCGGGCAATTCGCCCGGCTTCGACGCGAACAGGGCGAAGCTCGGCGGTCGGGTGTTGACCTCGGTCATGTAGCGCAGGCGCAATCGCCGGCCGGCGACGAGCGGTGGCGGGTGCCGCTGCTGCACTGTGGCCAGCCAGCGATTGAGATCGGCAGTCGGGACGCGCCAATTCCACACGTCGACCGCGGCAAAAATTGCCGCCATCATCGCATCGAGGCCGAAACCGGTAAGCCCCGAGACCGGAACGATCGCAACGCCCTGAATTTGGGGCAGCGATATCGACGCGCGCTCGCTCAGCTGCTTCAGCAGCGCAGCCGGCTCATCCACCAAATCCCATTTGTTGGCCGCGAGGACTAGCGCGCGGCCCTCCTGGGCAACGAGCCGGGCGATCGTGAGATCCTGTCGCTCGAGAGGATGCAGCGCATCCATGGTCAGGATGACGGCTTCGGCGAACCGAATCGAGCGTAACGCGTCACCGACCGAAAGCTGCTCGAGCTTGCCTTCGACCCGCGATTTCCGGCGCATGCCCGCTGTGTCGATTAGGCGGAGCGCGCGCTGCCGCCATTCCCAATCGACAGCAATCGCATCGCGAGTGATACCGGCCTCCGGACCGGTCAACAAACGCTCTTCGCCGACCAGGCGGTTGACAAGCGTCGATTTTCCGACATTCGGTCGGCCGACGATGGCGAGCTGCAGCGGTCTTTCGCCCTCGTCCAATACCGGATCGCCGGACCGCGAGAATGGCGCCAGGCGTTCGTACAGCTCAGCCAAGCCCTCGCCGTGCTCGGCCGAGACCGGCACCGGATCGCCGAGACCGAGCCGGTAGGCCTCGGCGACCCCGGGCAGGCTCGCGCGACCTTCGGCCTTGTTGGCCAGGAGCACCACGGGCTTGCCCGCACGTCGCAACAGATTGGCGAGTGAACGATCAGCTTCGGTGATGCCGTCGCGCGCATCGATAACGAGAAGCGCAACATCGGCCCCGGCGAGCGCTCGTTCCGTCTGCGCCTGCATCCGCCCAGCGAGCGAGGCCGGCGGCGCCTCTTCGAGCCCGGCGGTATCCGTCACGCGGAAGCTGAGATCGGCGATCCGTCCGTCGCCCTCTCGGCGATCACGCGTCACACCCGGCGCCTCGTCGACGAGTGCGAGACGCCGGCCGACGAGCCGGTTGAACAAAGTGGACTTGCCGACATTCGGCCGTCCAACGATCGCGACGGCAAAGCTCATATAATGACCTCGCCGGCGGTCGGGTCAGCGATAGGCAGACAGATTGGCGTCGTCGGTCAACAGATAGAGGGAATTGTCGGCGATCACCGGCTCCACGTAGCCGCCGGCCGACATCTCCTCGCGACCGAGCGGCTCGCCGGTATAGGGCGAGACCGAAATCGCGTCGCCGACCGAGGACAGCACGATCAGCCGATCGCTTCCCAGCACCGGGCCCGCCCAGCTCATCGGGTCCTTCTTTTTCTTCTCGTTCTGGTAACTTGGAAGCTGACGCACCCAGCGAATTTTACCGTCATTTCGCGTAAGGCAGATCAGCTCATTGTCGTTCGACAGGACATACAGATAGTCGCCCGCTATCCACGGGGTATGGGTGCTGCCGAAATCTTGGTCCCAGACGCGCTCGCCGGATCTCAAGTCGATTGCCGCAATCCGCCCGCTATGGCTGGCGGCAAAGACCCGGCCGCGGTCGACGACCGGCCTGCCGCGAATATCGGCAAGGCTCGAGATCGCGTTCACGCTGCGGGTATTCGAGAAATTGTCCGACCACAGCGGTCGGCCATTTTCGACCGTAAGAGCGTAGAGCTCGCCCGATGAATACGCCGCCACCACGACCTCGCCCTCGACCGCGGGGCTCGCACTCCCCAGAAGGCTCGCGGTTTCCGGGATCGCGTTGTGATTCCACAGCCGTCGCCCATCATCTGCGGCAAGCACGACGAGTTCGTTGTCGACGGTCACCACAAAGATCCGCCCATCCGAAACCGTCGGCCCGCTGCGCAGCGGAGCGGCAACGGAAGTTTTCCAGATAATCCGACCGTCCGCAGGGTCAAGCGCAAAGACCTGCGCGTAGCCGGTCGAGACGTAGAGGCCGTCGTTCCAGAAGGCAACGCCTCCTCCGAACGAGTTTCCGCGCTCTTCTTCCGGCTTGAGATCGACCTGCCAGAGCCGGTTTCCGGTCGCGGCATCGAGGGCGCTGACTTGCACTCCTCCGTCCATTGCGTAGATCCGGCCTTTGGCAACGACCGGTTGAGACAACACTCGGGTATACCGGGAGGCGCCCTCGCCGACGCTAGTCTTCCACACCCGACTCAGCCTGTCCGGCAGCGACAGGTGTTGCATGGCGTGGTTCGGGTAGCCACCCGGCTGCGGCCAATCCGGGTTGACCATCGGAGGCGGCAAGGTAATCGGAATTTTGGCGAGCTCCGGGTCGGGCTCCAATTGCCGGTCGAGACTGAGGACGGAAATGCGTTCGCCGGGCAAGGGCTGCTTCTTGTCGCCGAACCAGTCACAACCGGCGAGGCTGAGCAAGATCAGCAGGGGTAATGCGATGCCGGCGCTGCTCAGCTTCGCGAGGCGCGGACCCTTTCCTCTCCCCACAAGCGGGAAGAGGGTTTGGGTGAGAGTCATGCGCCGGTATCGAACCACTATGGAGCGAGAGCCGCGGCCATTTCGGCGGCCCGAGCGCGCAGGCCTTGCGGCGCCGCAAGATCATCGGCGAGGGTCTTGTAGACAGCGAGCGCACCGCTGTTGTCGCCGGATACGACACGAGCGCCCGCGCTGAGCTCGAGAGCTGTGGACCGCCAAGGGTTGCCGGCCACCGTCATCGGCGCGAGACGATCGATCACCGAATGCGGGTCGCCTTCGGGTGTGCCCTGCATGACCGACAACAGCACGGCAAGGTCGCGAAAAATCGGGTCGCGCCCACTGGTGGCAGCGATCCGGTTATAGGCCGCCACCGCCCCCTTGTGATCACCCGATTTGGCCAGAAGCTCGGCCGCCTCGAACGAGGCTAGGGTTGCATATCCGCCGCCCTCTTGCGCGACCGCCGCGAACACCTTGGCCGCTTCGGCTGGCTTCCCTTCGCGGGCCAGCGACAACCCCGACGCATAGCGCAACGATTGCGCGCGACGCTCGGAAAGCTGGTGGTCGCGCCAGGCCACGACCCCGCCGGCGGCCACCAGAACGAGCACCCCGAGGGCGACAATGTAACGACCGTAACGCGACCAAAGCTTGAGCAGGTTATCCCGACGCAGCTCCTCGTCGATCTCGCGAAAAATCTCGCTCACAAAAAACGCCCAATCGGCCCTGGTCTGAGGGCGGCCAGGATAGTCGCTCGGGCGAGAGGAAGCAAACCGGTCGCGCCGAGCGGCGAACCCGTTGCGACCTGGCGTCGGACGGCTGGACGCCATGCGCGAAATCGACAAAACTGAGCGACAGCGGCAACGAGTGACGGTAGCGATGAGTTCGAAAGAGTGCGATGGTGTTGGCCTTCGGCGATTATCGCTCGAGGCACCGCACCCTCTATTTCACACGCCCCGAGCTGAACCAGTTGCTCAGCCTTTATAGCCGTCACGTTGCGCGCGGCGTCTGGCGGGATTATGCGATCGATCACCGCGACGGAATGGCGCTGTTCTCGGTTTTCCGCCACACCCACGAAGCGCCTGCTTACAGCATCATCAAGACCGCCTCGGCGCAGCTGCGGCCGGCCGAGTTCGTCGTGCAGAGCGGGCGACAAAGGCTACGGGTTTCGCGTAGCCTTACCGAAGCCCTCGAATATTTCCAAACCCGACTTAGCCTCGTCGTTGCCGAACCCGGTTAGTAGTACAGCGGGCGAGAACTAAGCTCAGACCCTGGCCTTCTGCTTCATGTCCTCGATCCGCCGCCCGATCTCGTCGATGCGGCTCTGATCAAGCTCCCGGCGCGCCGCCGGGAAAATTTGGTCTTCCTCCTCGCGGACGTGATGGCCGACCGCCATTTTGAGCTCGTTGATCATCTCCGACCACTGATCGTCCTCGGCGGAAAGGCTGCCGATCTCCTGCAGCATCTGCTCGATCTCGGCGTGCTCCTCAAGCGCCTCGCTGACGAGCTTCTTTGTTCCGTCAAACCTCTTCAGCTCCGGATAAAAGACTTTTTCCTCAATCTGCGCGTGCAGCTCCAATTCTTGCCGTACCTTCTGGAACATCTGTTCCCGCTGCTCTGCCTCTCGATTATCGGTCTTTTCAATCTTCTCGAAGATGTGTTCGACCGCGCGATGGTCTTTCGAAAGGATCTGAAAAGGATCCATGGGCCGATTCCTTTGGGTTGTCTTCAGCCCTAGAACGGCCGACCGGCGACCAAGTTCCGGTCAGGCGCGCGCCGCGGCGGCGTTGACATACCCGGCGAGCGGCATTGCAATAAACAGCAAATAGAGAATGACATGGGTGCAGCGGGCGAGACCGCGCTCAAGCGGCGCGACCTTCGGCGGCAAGGGGCGACGCCGGATACCGCCAATGTCACCCAGCGCGCAGCAGCATGGTTGCCGAGATGGTCAGCCCGACCGAACGGTGCAGGAGGAGGACGAGATCGCGATGGCCCAGCCGAGCGAAACGACAATGACGGCGAGCGCCGAACCAGCCAGTGCAACGCGCGCGAGACGCGATCGTAAATCGGTGCGTCACTCTCAGCGCTGGCGCGGATTGTCACTCGTCGGCCGGGAACGCCACCTCGACCCGGCCGAGCGCGCCGAAATCAGCGACGATCCGCGCGGCGCGCTTGGTGAACACCATGCCGGTCCACGACCCTGTGGTGACGATCGTGCCGGCTTTGACGCCGCCCCGTCCGTTCATCAAATTGGCGAAGTCGACGAGCGCCGCGAGGGGATCGCGCGCCGCGCCGCTGCCGCTGTCGGCAAAGGGTTCGCCGTCTTCGGTTACGGTAATCCGGGTAAGTCCGAGATCCTGCGACCCCCAATCCGTGACAGCGGCCCCGTAGACCAAACCGCCGTTCGAGAAATTGTCGGCGAGGATCGAGGCCCGGTCGAGCGAGCGGAAATCCGCATAGCGCGAATTGACCACCTCGATCGCCGGGTGCAGCGACGCCCCGGCGGTGACTTCGACCCGGTCGTAGGCCGCCCCACGCGCCGGCAGATCGCGGCCGAGGCGGAACGCGATCTCCGCCTCGATGCCGATCAGACGCAGCTCGGCGGCGCCGTAGGACGCGGGGCTCGGGCGGATCATTGTCATCCAAATCGGCGCGCAGAACGCCGCGCTCAGGGCCGAGGCCGCACCCACCTTCCAGCCGCCGATCGACTCGCCGAGCTGACGAATGACGGCATCCTGGATCTGGTAGGCGTCGGCATCGCTACGCGGCCGGCAGTCCGTCGGCAATTCGTGTACGGGGGTTCCGCCGCGCGCCGCGCACAGCAGCCGGGCGGCTCCTTCGACTTGGTCCTGCAACATTGCGGCGTTCTCCGAATTGGGGATTCGCTGCTACAATTTACGCCGTCGCCGGGATCTCCGACAGCACCGAACCGAGGAACCCGAGGGCCGCCATGACGCCGCCGGCGCGATGCGGAACGCCGGCGCGGTGCAGTCCCATCTCGACGCCGGCCAAGGTGCCGCACAGCATCAGGTCGTTGAAGTGGCCGAGATGACCGATGCGAAACACCTTGCCCCTCACTTTGCCGAGCCCGGTGCCGAGCGACATGTCGAACGCATCGAGAATGATCTCGCGCAGCCGGTCGGCGTCGAACCCGTCGGGGATGACAACCGCGGTCAGCGAGTTGGAGTACTCGCGCGGATCGGCGCACAAGACTTCGAGCCCCCAGCCGGCGACGGCGCGGCGGGTCGCCTCGGCGTGGCGGGCGTGGCGGCGGAACACCGCCGGCAGCCCCTCCTCGTCGAGCAGCATCGTCAACGCCTCGCGCAGTCCGAACAGCAGGTTGGTCGCCGGCGTGTATGGGAAAAAGCCGGTGCGGCCGGTTTCGAGCATCGCTTCCCAATCCCAATAGGAGCGCGGCAGCCGCGCCGTCTTTGACGCCGCCAACGCCTTTTTCGAGATCGCGTTGAAACCAAGCCCCGGCGGCAGCATCAGCCCCTTCTGCGAGCCGGCGACCGTGACGTCGACCTTCCAGGCATCGTGCCGATAATCGATCGAGGCGAGCGAGGAAATCGTATCGACCATGTAGAGAGCCGGATGGCCGGCGCGGTCGATCGCTTCGCGGATCTCGCCGATGCGGCTGGCAACCCCGGTCGACGTCTCGTTGTGCACGACGCAGACTGCCTTCAGCCGATGCTCCCGATCGGCGGTCAATTTCTCCTCGACGAGGGCCGGGTCCACGCCGTGCCGCCAATCGCCGGGCACGAACTCGACCTCGAGGCCGAGCCGCGCCGCCATCTGCCGCCAGAGGCTCGCGAAATGGCCGGTCTCGAACATGATGACATGGTCGCCGGGCGACAATGTGTTCGACAACGCGGCCTCCCACGCCCCGGTGCCGGAAGACGGGTAGACGACGACGGTGTCGTCGGTCTGGAAGACCCGCTTCATGCCGGCGACGACCTCCTGCCCGAGCGCGGCGAATTCCGGCCCGCGATGGTCGATCGTCGGCATCGCGATCGCCTGCAACACCCGGTCCGGGACATTGGTCGGACCCGGGATCTGCAGGAAATGGCGGCCGCTATGGGGGCGCGGAGTATTCTTCATCGCCACAAGTTCCTTGCGCTTCAGCGGATCCAAGTGTGGGCGCGAAATGCGATGCCGACAAGGCGTCCGATCCAAAGACACGACCGCGAGTGACCGGCGCGCCCGGCCCGACCGCCGCGGTCAAGCCTCTGCCCACCTGTTTTAGCAGGAGATTTACAGGCGTCCCCATCCCCAATACATTCGGCCCGATCCGCGAGCGCCGCATTCGGGTTCCAGATTACGACTGAAATTCGGCGAATTTAGCGCCGACCCCGGCCGAGCCGTCCCGAAGCTTGCCTCAGCATTTAAATACATCTTGTGCAGCGAGCTCGGCACAAGAGAGCCTGTTCCGGGTTAATCGCATGCAATTCCCTGCGACAGACGAGACGCCGTAAAATCCCGTGGTCAGCGGCACCGCAGCCTGGGACTACCCTTCGCAAAATTCCCGGATGGCATGCTGCAGCGCCCGCACGCTGGGGAACCCCAGGGTTGCGGCCGCGGCATTGAGGCCTCCAAACTGCTGAACTAGCGCCGAGACACTCTTGCCGTAACAGTTAGCCTTTCCAGGCGTGCCCGCAAACACAGGGGGGACTTTGGTGATTACGACCTCGCCGTTCCCGGTCTGGATACCGGCGACCAGGATTTGATCTGTTCCTCCGTCGAAGGAGCCACCACCACCGCCGGGATTATTACCGCCGAGGGCGCCGCCGGTAGCCGCCGCTGTAGCCGCCACCGCCGCCACCACCGTTGCCACCGGTGCCGCCACCTGGAGGGCCGCCGTTTGGGCCAGTGAGGCCACCCCCGCCGGGCATGGTTACGGGGACAGGTTCGCCAAAGCTAATTACACCGCCACCGCCACCACCACCGGCGATGACTAGCGGTGTGTTACCTGGGCCGACCACGAAACTTCCACCGCCGCCGCCGGCCCCCGCGCCGGGCATGCCAGCACTGCCCGCTGCGACCGGCAAGACCTCGCCTGCCGCAGCCAGTTCCCCCATCAGATCAATAAACCATTGTCATCCGGCTCCGGGGGAGTTGACCAGGGGAGCAGTATTGGCAACGATCTGCGACCGACAGCGGCTCCGCAAACCGCCGAGCGCGGTGGCGCCCCGTCGGCAAAAACACCCTATGCGGTTTCGAGCGCGGTGCCTCGGGCGCCGGTCGGGCCCACGAGATGCAAAGGGCCCGGCGCCGCCCCCCGTACCATTTGTAAAATGCGGAGGCGATGACATCAGTATTCGGTGGAGACACCGCCCCCGCACGGACGCTTGTGTCGGCTAGCGGGGGCCGGCGCTGGCTGGGCCGGGGGCACCGTGGCATACCGAGCTCGACGGGAGTTACCTCGGCTTTAGATCCTCGTCAGAGGCAATAACGGCGAGCATCGACGGAGGACACTCCCGGGCCATCTCCGCAGGACCCCGGCGGAGCAAGACTATCCCCAGGTCGCTTGACCGCCGACGGCGGTGATCGTGATGTGCCCCATCGTCGTGTCGGCCTTGGCGCCGTGCCAATGGCGTTCACCGGCCTTGATATGCACGACATCGCCGACATTGATCTCCCGCTGCTCGTGCTCGTTTGCCACCATCCCCGAGCCCGAGGTCACGACCAGGATCTGGTCGCAGGTGTGGGTGTGCCATCCGGTGGTGCAACCTTGGCTGAAGTTGACCACGCTGCAATTGTAGTTCGCCGAGTTCCCCGGCTGAATGATGGTCTGACGTGACCGGGAAACCGGCCCTGTCCACCCCTCGATCCGCTCGGCGCCTTCGACCGGGACATTAGGTATGTCTTTGAGCGTGACCACCTGCATGACGACGTCCTCCTCGAGTTGACGGGTGTGCAAAATATCCGAAATCCGTAATACCTCCCACGCTGCCGAATAGCGGGGCCGCAGCGGCGTCGGTCGGGTTACACGGTTGGCTGCCATGTCCCTTCGACGACGAAGGCTTCGCCCTCCCCGGGCCAGGGCGGCATCGTGGCGCCGATCACGTTCAGGGGCTCGGCGCCGTCGCAGCGGAATTGGAAATGCGTTCCGGTTGGGATCGTCAACGACAGGCCGGGGCCGAGCTCGACGATCTCCTCCTCTTGGCCGAGCTTGCGCCACATGCGCCCATTTCCTGAGATGATGTACCAGACCTCCTCGACGGTATGATGGGCCACCGCCTTCGACACGGCTTTCGGGGGCAACGAAAAGATCGCCAAGCCGCCGCGGGATAGCCGACAGAGCACGCGCACTTCGGACCCGTCCGGCGCAATCGCGTCCGGCGTGCCGGCGATGCGTTTGGTGGCGAATGTCACGCCAGCCGGTACAGCTGTGCCGCATTGTCGTGGGTCAGCTTCCGGCGCATCTCCGGCGACAGGTGCTTCATCTGGCGCTCGATCGCGGCCTGCGAATTCGGCCAGACGCTGTCCGGGTGCGGGTAGTCCGAGGCCCAGAGGAGATGCCCCTCGCCAAAGAACGGGATCAGCGACATCGCCGCCTCGTCCTCCTGGAAGGTCGCGTAGATCTGCCGTTTGAAGAGCTCGCTGGGTTTGGTCTCGAGCGCGATGCCGCCCTTATCGGCCCAGAAATCCTTGGCTTCCCAAAGCCGCCAGTGGCGGTAATCCAGCTCCTGCACGAGCCAGGGAAGCCAGCCGGTGCCGGCCTCGGCCATTACCATGCGCAGCTTCGGGTGGCGTTCGAGAATCCCCCACGCGAACAGGTCGACAAACGGTTCGAGGAAATTGCCCATGAAGAACTTGGTGTTCTCGAAGACGCTGGCCGGCTTGCCGGCGACGCGGTCGCCGGGCTTCCCGACAAACACCGTGATGTGCCAGGAAAGGATGATGCCCGTCTCCTCCAGCAAGGACCAGAGCGGCTCCCAGGCCGGATCGTCGAGCTTGGGATTGATATTGGCGATCTGCAGGTTGACCTGGCGCACGCCGCCTTCCGCGGCAAGCCGCCGCAGCTCGGCAACCGCCATATCCGGCGTTTCCGACAGCATCGGCACGCCGATCAAGCGCTCCGGCGCGGCCGCGCAAAATTCCAGCAGCCAGTCGTTGTAGACCCGGTAGCAGGCTTCGCGCAGCACCGAGTCCGCGGTCGAGATCTGGAAGATCGGGCCGAATATGACCTGGGTCTCGACCCCGTCTTGGTCCATATCGGCAAGGCGCAGCTCGGCGACCGCCGGCCGCCTTGCGCTCTGGTCGTGGATGCCGGCGCGGTCGAAGGCGTTGTACAGCGGCTTCACCGGCCGCGCCGCGCCGGTCGCCGGCGGCTTCCCGCCCCAGCTGCCCCAGACCTTGCCGTCGCAGATCCACACCGCCTGGCCATCGCGCTCTTCGATATGCGGCGCCCGATCGCGCAGCGCGGCGGGCAGCCAGGTCAGCCATAAATCCGCCGGCAGCTGCCCGAGATCCATGTGGTCGTCGCAAGAGATCAGCCGATGTGCCATGTTTCGTCCTCCTCGCCTCAACCGCACAGTCGAAATCTATCACATCCTGCCGCCGGTGGACGGGCCAAAGCGCCGTCGCCGTTTGCGCGGCGCGCCAACGCCTCGAGAATGGCCCACAACGTAGAACACAATTGATCGTCGAGCCAGAACAGATCGTCGATGTGGATCCGTAGGCCGGCTAAGAGTGAATGTCTCGGTTGCTTGTCTGGTAGTTCATCCCGATAGAACATATCCCCGCGTCATCGCAAAACGCCGGTGGCGCTCACTCACCTCTGGGGGTTGCCGATACCTTTTCTTTACTCTTCTGTCCGCACGATCAATTCATAGCCGTGCGCGCGATGCGTCAGCATCAAAAACCGCGATCGAGTCAGGCTGTGCCGGAGACGCTGGATAAGTCCGCGCAGGTTGCTCTCGGTATTTCGGGTCGCTGTCGCGAGCTCGGCGAGCGGAACGATCCGCCCGTGCCGCTGGTATAGCGCCGTGAACAGTCGCCACTCCGCCGGCGACAACTGACATCGCCGCCCATCCTGGAGGACAAGCGAGAAATGCTCCCGATCTATACTAGGATCCGCGTCCATCAGATTCGCGCTAGCGATCTCTGCGCCGCAGCGCCGGCAGAAACGTCTCCGGGGCAGACCCGGCATGAACACCTCTGGCCATAAATCGCTTATTTTACGGCTCTTATGATGGCTGTTTTAGCTGCTGCTGCATACAAAACTATCAAGCGAAAAAGATACGAATCGTAAACATTTTAAAGTCACGGACCTCCTCGCCTATCGGTTTAAGCATGCCCACGCAGGAACAAATACCGCGGCTCGCTTTCTTCTGGCGCAGAAGTTTCGAATGGTTGTTAACCTTAAATATTAACCTTATCCGTTAACGATTTTTTATTTGACGTTTCCATCGCCTGCGTAGCATCCTCGCTATTAACAGCGGCTTTTAAGCGAAATAAAATCATTGGGGAGGATGCCTATGCCGCGATCTCTGCGGCAGCCGTTTGCTGGCCTTTGCCCGCCTCCCTCTATTCGCGACCCGTCTTCCTAAAAAATGTCGAGGTGACGGGTCACAAGGAGGGGCGCAGATGATGTGCGGTCACCGACAGCGGCATCTATTTCGGCTGTCACGGCGAACGATCCTGTGCGGCATGGCTGGGGTCGCAGGTACGTCCGCCGTGCTGGCGAATGGGGTGGCGAGCTTCAGCCTCGGCCTCACACCGGTCTTCCTCGACAACGACATGCACCTCTTATCGTTGCTGCAGGAATATCTGTCGCGGCGGCTGGATCGGCCGATCGTGCTCGTCAAACGGCGAAGCTATCGGGAGATCTCGATGATGCTGCTCTCGGGCCAACTCGACGCGGCCTGGATCAGCGATTTCCCCTACGTGCAATACCAGGACAGGCTGGCCTTGGTCGCCGTCCCCCTCTATCGGCATCAGCCTCTCCGCCGAGCCTACGTGATCGTCAACAAGGGCAGCAAAGCAACGACTTTCGACGACATCCGCGGCACGGTACATGCCTTTTCTGATCCCGACAGCACATCGGGGTATTTGATCACGCGCTGGCTGCTCGCCTTACGGGGGGAAAGCCCAGCTGAGTTCTTCCAGAACTCCTTCTTCACCTACAGCCATCGGAACATTATCCGTGCGATCGCCAGCGGACTGGGCGAGAGCGGCAGCGTCGATGGCTACGTCTGGGACGTGGTGAATGAGCGAGAAGCCGCCCTCCTCGACAAAACGAGGATCGTGTTCCGCTCCGCGCCGCTCGGCTTCCCGCCCGTCGTCGCGCTGGAGACGTCGCGCGACCTTCCGGCCACGCAGGCGCTCGCAGCGGCACTCCTCGGCATGACGTTGGATCACCTTGGCCGCAAGATCCTTTCGTTGCTTGCGCTCGACGGTTTCACGACAGCGAACCCCGATCTCTACGAGAGCACCGCGGAGAAGTGGCGCCTCGTAAAGCAGCAGTCGTGATGCTTAGTCTCTTGCGCATCGCAGCCTGGCCCTTGGTGGTGAAGGTCCCGGTGTTGGTGGCTGGTTTGATGGTCACCGTCGCGTTCACGATTTCGCAGGTGGTGCTCTGGCGGCTCTCCCAGGATCAGAAGAGCCATCTCAGAGTGGTGACCAGCGCCTATCTCGACGGCCTCTCCGCCGCAATTCTGCCGGCTATAATTCGGGGCGACGTGTGGGAGGTGTTCGACGCCCTGGACCGCGGGCGCAGTCGGTATGCCGGAGTTGAACCGCTCTTCGTTATCGTCGAGCTCCCGAACGGTACGGTTCTGGCGGCGTCCGACCCGCTTCGCTTCCCGGCCCGGAGCGCTGTGCCCGCCGAGCTGCGCCGTCGGTTCGCGGCGGACGATGATCTCCTGATCGACGCCGCCGCCGGCCGCGCTTGGCTGGCGAGACGGCTGTATAGCGAGGAGTTCTCGGTCGGACGCCTCTTCGCCGAGATCGACATCGCCGACTTGCTGCGTTTCCGGCGCGAGATCCTACTCACGCTCGCCTTGGTGAACGGATGCCTGACGGTTGCCTTCGCGCTTTGTGGATACTTTGTGCTGAAGCGAATGCTGCAACCGTTGGATGTCCTCACACGCTTCGTGGAGCAGATCCGGGACGGTCGAGTGGAGCGCATTCCCGAGGGCTACCGCAGCAGGGTCGCGAGCGAGTTCGGTCAGCTGTTCGACCGGTTCAACGCGATGGCGCGCGCTCTCAGCGAGCGCCAGACCCTCGCGTCGCATCTCGCTGAGCAGGAAAAATACGCGATGCTCGGACGGCTCGCATCTGGCATGGCGCACGAGGTCAACAACCCGCTCGGAGGGATGCTGAATGCGATCGACACAATCCAGGCGCACGGGAACGATCCGGCTGTGCTCCAGACGTCACTGGACTTCCTTAAGCGCGGGCTTGCCGGGATCCGCAATGTCGCCCGCGCGTCCCTCGTAACGTACAAGGGCGGCTCCGACACAAACTTTCTGACACGGAGCGATCTCGACGATCTCCCCTTCCTCGTACAGCATGAGACTGGCGCCCGTTGGCTCCGTCTCGACTGGCAAAACCGCATCTCGGAGCCGCTCGCGATCGACGGACCCGCCGTCCGCCAGATCACGCTAAATCTTCTATTGAACGCGTGCGCGGCCTCGCCGCCCGGGAGGCTCGTCACCGTCACCGCGTCGTGCGCCGACGCAACGTTGCGGATCGCGGTCACCGATGAGGGGCCGGGACTTCCCGATGACATGGCCGCCTTGCTCGACCGAGACACCCTTGCAGCGGCGCCCTCTCCAGGGAGCAAGGGCCTCGGACTTTGGATGACGGGCCAGCTGATCCACCGCCTCGACGGCCGTGCCGATGTCGAGTATCCGGGTGTCGGCACGCGAGTGGTGGTGACCCTCCCGGTCCTCTTAAAGGAGGCGCTCGATGCCGCCGCATGAGAGGGAACTGATCGGCGTGATCGAGGACGACCCAGTAATGGGCGGCACGCTGACATATCGGCTGAAGCTCGAAGGCTACAGGCCGCTTTGGTGGCGCACGGGAAAGGAGGCACTCGAAGGATTCTATAAAGCGCGGCCGGATCTCGTCGTCTGCGACATCCGTCTGCCCGACATGAGCGGCGAGGACGTCTTCCTGCGGGTCCTGCCACGGCTTGGCGGCAAGCCTTTCCTGTTTGTTACCGCCTTCGGCCAGATCGAACAGGCCGTGCGCCTCACGAGGGCGGGTGCGGTCGACTACATTGCCAAGCCTTACGCGCTGCCCGATCTGCTCGAGCGCATTGCACGGCTGATCGCGCTCCAGCCGAGGGCCACCGGTGTGCTCGGAGCGTCCGAGGCGATGCGCCAAGTCGAAATGCTGCTGAGGCGCGTCGCCAACATCGACAGCTCCCTCCTCTTTACCGGCGAGAGCGGCGTCGGCAAGGAAGTGGCGGCGCAATTCGTTTACCGGATCTCGACCCGCGCCGAGGATCCGTTCATCGCGGTCAATTGCGCGGCGATCCCCAATGAACTGATCGAGAGCGAGTTGTTCGGCCACGAGAGGGGCGCCTTTACCGGTGCCCAGTCGCGCCATCTCGGCTACGTCGAGCGGGCGCGCAATGGGATTCTTTTCCTCGATGAGGTCGGTGAACTGCCGATCCCGATGCAGGCGAAGCTACTCCGTCTGACTAGATGAGCGCGTTTTCACCCGCGTCGGCGGCGAGGCGGCGATCAAAACGGGCGCGCGGATCATCTGCGCGACCAACGCCGACCTCGAACTCGCCGTCGCTGAGGGCCGCTTCCGCCGCGATCTCTATTATCGGATCAATGTGATTTCCGTCGCCATTCCCCCCCTTCGCGACAGACCGGACGACATCCTGCCGCTCGCGCAAATTTATGAGAGAGTTCTCGGAGGTGTTCACCCGCGACGATCCATAGCTTCACGCCAGCCGCCGAGCAGGCCCTGCTGCGATCATCCCTGGCGAGGCAACGTGCGGGAGCTGCGCAACCTCGTCGAGCGGGCGGTGGCGCTCTCGCATGCTCCGAATGGATCGGCGTGGAGGCGCTCTTTCCTTGGAGCAGCGCGAGCCGGTCGGGGCGGGCAACCTATTTCGAACCCTCGCCGAGGTCCGCTGCCGAGCCGAGCGGCGCCACATCCGCGCGGTGCTCGGCAAGCGCCGACGGCCGCGTCGAGGAGGCCGCCAAGCTGCTTGGCGTTTCGCGCTCGACGCTGTTCGAGAAGATGCGGAAGCTCGATATAAGATCTGACATCTAGCCGCTGTACCAGTCCGGAAAATCGGACCCGCCCGTCGGGCGAGTCCGGCCCCCCGGACTAAATCTGGCGGCCGCCGACGCAAACCCATTGAAATTACTGCAATTGATTGTGGCGCCAACATGGCATGACGCTTGCCCCTATTGCATGGCCCGTCAAGGGTGTTGATAGGAGGAACCACTATGCATTGGACGATAAGAACTACGCGCTTTTTGTTGCTGCTGATGCCGGCTCTGGCGCTGGCGATGCCGGCGTTTGCGACGGCGACGGGTCGAGACCCGAGGCTGAGCGACTCCCAGGAGCCGGGAAGCGTTATCGTGTTCCCCAAGTTCATCACAGGAACGGTGGCACTCCCTGAGGGCGGGACGGCCCCCAGAAGCGAACTCGAGATTGGCATCGTGTGCCCGGTGGGTGCCACCTGCCCCGAGCATCAGTCGGTAAAGCTCAGGTTTCACTGGGTCTGCCCCGGAGATCAATCCTTCTCGGATAAGCTGATCTGCAAAGAGGTCGACTTCGATGTCACTGCTTCGGTGAACGAGAAGCTGGTGTTGGTCCCCAATGGCGTCGGCACCTCGGACGGAGTAGGAACCAGATTCGTTCCCGCGCCCCCATGCCCCAGAGGATATCTGATCGGGTGGGTGATCAATACCAGTGATAAGCCGATCAAGTTTGATGGGCTGATCGGCGATGCCGTCCTCCGGACAGCTGGCACGGCGCTCGCCGCGTATGACGCGATCCCGATCCAGGCGGATCCCGCCCTAGCAAATGGCGCCCTGATCACGCTCGTCGACAGCAGGTTCCCCGACTCTCTCGCCTTCGACGGCGGCAAGGGTCATTACCAGGCGGTCACCGGAAGGATCTTTGGAGACGTCAGGTATTCCAACGCGTCGGGTCCGACTACCTTCGCGGCGACTTCGATCACTCTGCTCACCCTGGATACGTTGTCCAACCGTCCAAACTTCCCGACCTTCGTCGATCTGTTCTTCTACGCTGGCTTCGGCAGCGCCCTCGGCGTGGAGAACGTGATATCAACCTTCACGGAGTTCGTCTGTTGGACGGAGCAGCGGATTGACACCGCCATCAGCACAAACCTCAGAACCAACGTTATGGGCAGGAAGGGGGTCGTCATTTCCGGCCCGGCGGAGAAGGTTCGGTGGGCTGGGATCGATGACGACGACGGCCCTGTCACGCTACTGGGCCTCCTTGAGACCAGCGAAGGCCCCGGCGGCGGCGGGTCCCGGCCCGGACGTACTTTACCTCGGTCTCTAATGACAGTGTACCGGTGCCGACGGAATTCGAGCCCTAATCGCTCTGTTTGACTCCGGTTTGAGGGGCGGCGAGCGCCGCCCCTCAGCTTTCTGCGAACGGCTGTGTTTGGCCTGTGCTGAGCGCCGTTGGGGTTGCCGGCGTCCAATGGGCCAGCAGAGAAACGCCCCCTTGTCGGCGGATAAATGAGCCGCTTTGTGCGATTATTGATCCGATCACGCTGCCCATGGGTGAGCTGCCGCCTAGCGACACCAAGAGATGGGTGGCCAGCCGCAAAGCCGCGGTGGTGATCGCGGTGCGCAAAGGTAGGATCACCCTTGAGGAAGTGTTGCACCGCTACCAGCTTTCCGAGGAAGAGTTCCTCTCTTGGCGACGCGCGTTCGAGACCTATGGCCTTCCGGGTTTGCGCGCAACTCCCGTCCGACGACATCGTGGGCCGCGTTCTCGGCCAGGCGCCAGGCGGCGTCATTGACCGCGGCTTCGCCAGTCTGGGAGCTGCGGGAGGTCGGCATCGATCAAATCCTGCTGCCGGCCACTACCGTGAGCGGCGCCGCGTCATCCTACCGCGGCGAGATTCTGGGACACGTGCGGAAATCGGAGACCGATGCCGTATTCGAGAACCGCCATATTCGAGAACCGCCATCGCTTTTGACCGCCGACTCGAACGCAGCCGCGCGGCAAAAGACTTCGATTCTGTGGCTGATGGTGTGCGAAAATCTCGACGTGCCCAAGTCTTGCCATAAGATGAATGCATTAATTGATTAATATATGGAATAGCCGTATCGATGCCCACATGGCCCGCACCCAGTTCGGACAGATCATGAAACTCGCCAGCATAAACAACGAGCGCTTCATCGTCGACCGACGCGGTGAGCCGCCGTCGTCAACATGAGCGTGCACGATTTCGTCCGCGCGCACCGCCGCGCCGCCGCCCGACTGGCTGCAGAAGGCCCGAAGCGGCGCCAAGCGGCGCGGGGTCGACACACTCGCCAGCGCCCCTATCAGCTCCAGGGCCGCTGCGAACCGGCGCCGCAGCAAGGACCCGGTCGCCTTTGTCCGAGCGAAGTGATGCCGGCTGGGATCGCTCGCCTTCCATCGTGACTGATGCGGCGTAGCTTGCAGACGGAACTTACCATTACGTGAGACTATCCGGGGAATTCCGATTATGACTTCCGTAGACATCAACAAATGGATTGCCGGCGAGATCGAAGCGTTCTTCGATCCGCCGATTACACCTGCCCCGATTGTCGCCGACGACAGCCCCGGCGAAGAGAGGCCGGCGGCGCAATCGTCCATCCGGAGATTCTCATACGCGGCTATTGCCGCCATTGTCGTGGGCTTAGTCTTGGTCGGCTTGACTTCCATTGTCGTCTCACTCCGGTATCCCGACAGCCCCCCACCGGCAGCAGATGCCAAGTCGCCGCCTCCCGAGAGCCAGCCGGCATCTGAGGCTGCTAAAGACATCGCCCCGCCCACTCCAGCCGCACCATCCACTCCACCGGCACCGCCCCCGGCGGAAGCAATTGCGACGGCGGCCCCACCGATCGTGAGTCCGCCGGCCATCCACCCCGATCCGCAGGGTGCGACGTTTTTGAACGATGTCGGCGCTTGGTACGATCAGCACAGCAAGGCGGCCCCGATCCCACAAAGAAAACCCATGCCGGCGCAGCGGGCTTCGTCCCGCCACTGGCCGCGGTATTCCTCTCGCGTTGACGCGGATAGCGGCGAGGCTACTCGGCTCATGATGGACGAACTGCGGCAGCGAGGGGTCGCTGTTGGTGATGCCCTCAGGCCGGTGGGTCCGAGGTGACGGGAAAGTCACGTGCACAGCCGGGCGGCCAGCGCGGCGGAAAAGCCGGTGGGTCAGCGTAGCCGCGCCGCTGCTCGTGCTCGCCACAGCAGGAGCGCCGGGCTCACGCCGAGCTCGATGATCAGAGTGAAACTGGACGATGAATTCGCATTGGCATTTACGGCGGATCGTGACGTGCCTGTCCCTCGCCCGGGTATTCCCGGCGCAACCAGGTCACCGAGGCGAACGCGCCGAGCCACGAGCCGGTTGCCGCGAACAGGACATAGATCGCGTTCTCGGTGTAGCTGATCACCGCAAATGCCGACAACAGATACCAGATGGCGCTCCAGTTTGCCGCGCGGACGCGGCGCCTGCCGCTTACCGCAGCATTAAAGAACACGTAAGCCGCATCTGTCGCAGCGGTGGAGGCAAGGACGCCGAACGCGATCAGCGGGTTGACGCCGAGAATCATACCATGTCTCGCTTGGTTCGATTTTTCCCGAAACTTCGCGCCCGGCGCCCTGTCGATCGGTTTGATGTCGATAGCCGTTGACGGGTGTCGGCGTACCCGCGTCTGATCGGCGGACCAAACCTTTCTGGGAAGCCCTATGCCGCGCGACGATGTCCAAGGCTCTGCTCTCGAGATCCGTTTGCGGCGGGCGGTCCGGGGTGAAGTGCTGTTCGACGCGTTCAGCCGCGGGCGCTATGCGACCGATGCGTCGATCTATCAGATCGAGCCGTTGGGGGTCGTCGTGCCGAAGAGCCGCGGGGATGCCGCAGCGGCAATCTCGATTGCCCGCGAAGAAGGGGTGCCGGTATTGCCGCGCGGCGCCGGTACCTCGCAATGCGGCCAGACGGTGGCGCGCGCGCTGGTTATCGATTGCAGCAAATATCTCGACCGGGTGATCGCGGTCGATGTCGAGGGCCGCCGCGCGCGAGTCGAGCCCGGAGTGGTGCTCGATCGGCTGAACCGGCTCTTGCGCAAGGACAAGCTGTTCTTTCCGGTCGACCCGTCGACGGCGAGCCGGGCGACGATCGGCGGCATGACCGCCAACAACAGCTGCGGCTCGCGCTCGCTGCGCTACGGCAACATGGTGCACAATGTGCGCGGCGTCGATGCATTGCTCGCCGACGGGACGGCGGCGTCGTTCGGCGAGGTCGCGGGCAACTTCGATGACGCGGTGATGCCGGAACGCTATCGCGATCTCGTCGGCCGGGTGCGCGCCTTGCACCGGCGCGAGGCCGACGAGATCGAGCGCCGTTTTCCCAAAGTGCTTCGCCGGGTCGGCGGCTATAACATCGACAGCATTGACGACAACGGCCACAACATGGCGCGCCTGCTCGTCGGCTCCGAAGGCACCCTCGCCTTTTTCAACGAGATCGAGCTCGACTTGCAGCCGATCCCGGCGCACCGCGTCCTCGGCATCTGCCATTTCCCGACCTTTTACAGCGCGATGGCCGCGACCCGGCAGATCGTCGACCTCGGCCCCAGCGCGGTTGAACTGGTCGACCGCACGATGATCGACCTTTCACGCGACATCCCGATGTTCCGCCCGGTGGTCGAGCGGTTCGTGCAGGGCGAACCGGCCGCGCTGCTGCTGACCGAGTTCGCCGGCGACGACCCCGCGGATAATCTGCGGCGCCTCAAAGCGCTGGTCGAACTGATGGGCGATCTCGGCTTTCCGGGCGAGGTCGTCGAGGCAACCGATCCCGCCTTCCAGCAGGCGGTCTGGGAGATCCGCGCACAGGGCCTCAACATCATGATGTCGATGAAGGGCGACGGGAAGCCGATCTCGTTTCTGGAAGATTGCGCGGTGCGGCTCGAAGACCTCGCCGACTACACCGAGCGCCTGACCCGCATCTTCGAAAAGCACGGGACCTACGGCACTTGGTACGCTCATGCCTCGGTCGGCTGCCTGCATGTACGGCCGGTGCTCAATGTCAAACAGGAGCTCGAGGTCAGAAACG
>CAVOTD010000046.1:0-264536 GCA_963698995.1 uncultured Alphaproteobacteria bacterium
ACGGCGCGCGGCGACACATTGTGCCTCGACGGCATGAAGCATGGTGGGATTTACAACATCGACGTTCTCGCCGGGCTGCCCGCGGCCACCGGCGAGCGCCTGCGCGAGACGTTCACGACGCGAGTCGTCGTTCCCGACCGCAAGCCGCAAATCCGGTTTTCCGGCACCGGATATGTGCTTCCGAAACAGGGCACTTCCGGGCTGCCTCTGACCACCGTCAATGTCGACAAGGTCAAATTGCGGCTGCTGCGGGTCAACGAGCGCAACGTCGTCCCGAGCATCGATGCCGAGCGGCTGACGACCAGCTTTTCGCCGTATGAGGTCGACGAGGTCATCAACCGCACCGGCAGCCTCGTCTGGGAAGGCGAGATGGCGATCGTCGGCGAGCGCAACCGCCCAGTCGCGACGGCGATCCCCCTCAAGGACATCCTCCGCGAAAAGGGGCCCGGCATTTACCTCGTCGTCGCCCAGCGCAGCGATCTCAAAGACGGAGACTTTGAACAACCCGCGACCAATTGGGTGCTCGTCTCCAATCTCGGCCTCGCCGCGTACAAGGGCGTCGGCGGCTTGGCGGTCGATGTCCGCTCGCTCGCCGACGGCCGGCCGGTGTCCGGAATTGCGATCCGCCTCTACGCGCGCAACAACGGCGAGCTCGCTGCCGCCACCAGCGACGCCGAAGGCGTCGCTCACATTGCCGGCGGGCTGTTGCGCGGGCGCGGCGGCGACGAGCCTTTCGTGGTGACGGCGCATGGCCCCGACGGCGACTTCAACTTTCTCGAGATCGGCCGCGCCGCTTTCGATCTGAGCGACCGGGGCGTCAGTGGACGCACGCAACCAGGCCCCGTCGATGCCTTTCTCTACACCGATCGCGGCATCTACCGGCCGGGCGAGACGGTCGAGATGGTCGCCCTGGTGCGCGACGACAAGGCCGATGCGATGTCGGGCCTGCCGGTCCGATTGCGGCTGCTGCGGCCGGACGGGATCGAAGTCGAGAAGCGGCAGCTGACCGGTGATCAGGTGGGTGCTTACCGGCAGAGCTTTGCCCTGCCGCGCGACGCCCGCATCGGGGCTTGGCGGGTCGAATTGCGGCTCGACCCGAAGGCGCCGGCGATCGGCTTCGCGGAATTCCGCGTCGAAGATTTTGTTCCACCGCAGCTCAAGGTTGCGCTCGCCGCCGCGGACGGTCCGATCCGCCCTGCCAATGCTTTCTCGGTCGACATCACAGCGCGCTACTATTACGGGGCGCCGGGGGCCGGGTTGGCGATCGAGGCCGAGGCGGTTATCGGTCTCGATGATAATCCCTTTCCGATGCACCCGGGTTTCCGGTTCGGGTTGGTCGACGAGGAGTTCACCGGGGAGCGCCGCGATCTCGAAGCGCCATCGACCGACGACAGCGGCAAGGCGCGGTTGTCGGTCGCCCTGAACGATTTGCCCGACTTGACGCGGCCGCTCGCTGCGACGATCCGGGTCGGCGTCTTCGAACCGAGCGGCCGTGCGGTCTCGGAGACGCTGATCCGGCCGATCCGGCAACGCGCGCTCGCCATCGGGCTGCGGTCGCCGGCCGGCGACGACGCCGTCCCGGAGGGCGGCGAGGCGAAATTCGACGTAATCGCAGTCGACCCGCAGGGCAAGGCGGTCGCAGCGCCGGGGCTGCGCTTCGAGCTGTTGCGCGAGAACTGGGAATACCGCTGGTACTCGGTCAACGGCGTGTGGCGTCACAAATCGCATATTCGCAGCCAGCCGATCGACACCGGCAGCTTGGATGTCGGCGCCGAAGCTCCGGCAAGCCTGTCGCGTCAACTACCGGCCGGGCGCTATCGCTGGGAGGTCACGGACCCTGCGAGCGGCGCCCAATCGGGCCTGCGCTTTCATGTCGGCTGGTGGGTCGAGGCAGAGCTGCCCGACGTGCCGGACAAGCTCGAGGCGGTGTTCGACAAGACCAGTTATCACACGGGTGAAACCGCCAAGCTCTTCATCAAGGCGCCGTTTGCCGGCTCGGCCGAGCTGGCGATCGCTTCGGACCGAGTTCTGTCGCTGCGGGCGCTGGACCTGCCTGCCGGCGGCACGAGCCTCGACATCCCAATCGAGCCCTCCTGGGGCAGTGGCGTCTATGCGTTGGTCAGCGCCTATCGCCCGTCGGACGCCCCTGGACCACAATGGCGCGGACCGGGGCGGTCGGTCGGGATAGCCTGGCTCGCAATCGACAGCAGCGCTCGCACCCTTGCTGCGGCGCTCGCCCCGCCCGATGTCGTCCGCCCGCGAAGTTCGGTCGAAATTCCGGTGAAGGTGGCAGGGCTTGCCGCCGGCGAGGAGGCCTATGTGACGCTCGCCGCGGTCGACGAGGCGGTGCTCAAGCTGACCGAATTCGACAGTCCGATGCCCGAGAAATACTACTTCGGCAAACGGCAACTCGGGGTCGAGCTGCGTGACCTCTACGGCCGGCTGATCGACGCCAGGGCGAATGCCGTCGGCGTGCTGCGCAGCGGCGGCGACAGTTTTGCCAAACGTTCGGTCGCCGGGCTGCCCGACAAGAACAGCAAGGTCGTCGCGCTGTTCTCCGGCATTGTCCGGCTCGATGGCGAGGGGGCGGCGCGCATCCCGTTCGACATTCCCGATTTTCAGGGCCAGCTGCGGCTGATGGCGGTTGCTTTTTCGGCCCACAAGGTCGGCTCCGGCATCGCGTCGATGACGGTCCGCGATCCGGTCGTGACAACCGTGTCACTGCCGCGCTTTCTGGCGCCCGGCGATGTGGCGCGCATCGGGGTACTGATCAACAACCTCGAAGGCGCCGCCGGGGATTATCGCCTGGCCCTGTCGGCAACCGGCGCTGCGCAGTTCGACGCCCCGGTGAGCCGCACGATGCACCTCGATCCCGGCGGCAATTTCACCGACGGCTTCGCCCTATCGGCAACAACGCCGGGCAACGTAGCCCTCGAGCTCCAACTTGCTGGACCCGGCGACGTGAAGATCGCGCGCAGTTTCACGGTCGGCGTGCGACCGGCGCAGGCCTATCAGCTACGCCGTTTCGTTGGACAACTGCAGCCGGGGGAGAGCGTGACGCTCGACGATGGCGCGGCGGACGAGTTCCTGCCCGGGACGGCAGAGGCATTGCTGAGCGTCAGCCCGCGACCGGACTGGGACGTACCCGGGCTGTTGCGGACGCTGCAACGCTATGCCTATGGCTGCCTCGAGCAGACGACAAGCCGGGCATTGCCGCTCCTCTATGTCGAAGAGGTGGCGCGCCTGTGGCGCACCGATCCCGGCGCAGCGACGGCGGAAACCCTCGATCGGGCGATCGGCCACATCGTCGAATTACAGCGTTCAGACGGCAGCTTCGGGGTGTGGAGCGACACCGGCGACACCGTGCCGTGGCTTAATGCCTATGCCGCCGATTTTCTGCTGCGCGCCAAGGAGCACGGCAAAAACGCGCCCGATTTCGCGATCAAATCGGCGGTCGGCTGGCTGCACGACTACGTTCGCCAACAGCATAACGAAATCGGCGACTTGCCGGCGATGGCCTATGCGCATTACGTGCTGGCGCGCGCCAAGTCCGACGATCTCGATGGGCTGCGGTATTTTAACGACACGCAGATGGCTCGGCTGCCGACGCAGCTCGCCAAGGCACAGATCGCTGCGGCGCTGACGCAGTATGGCGATGCCGCCCGCGCCGCCACCGCCTACGATGCGGCGCTGCTCCCCGGCCCGCCGCGGCCGGCCGCGATTTGCTATGTCGATTACGGCAGCGAATTGCGCGACAGCGCCGCTGTGCTCGCCTTTGCCACCGCCAATCCCGGCAATCGGACGCGGCTGACCGCGATCATCGACCGCATCGCGGAGCGCTTCACCCAGGCTCCAAGGACGAGCACCCAGGAGCAGGCCTGGCTGCTGATGGCGGCCGAAGCGGCGGGCAAGGCTGGCGGCGGCCAAATGGCTGTGGCAACCGGCGATGGTGCGCCGGAGACCCGAAACGAGCCCCTTTATCTGCGCCGTTCGATCGGTGCCGGCGGCCCGCCGACGATGATTGCCAACCGGGGCAGCACGCCGGCCTGGCGCTCGGTCTCGATTACCGGGGTGCCAAAGGCCGACCTGCCGGCCGAGAACCGCGGCTATGCCGTGACCCGCAATGTCTACCGACCGGACGGCGAGATCGCCGATTTGGGTAAGGCGCGGCAGACCGACCTCTTTGTCGTCGTCATCAAGGGGACGCGGACCGATGCAGGGCAATCGGCGCAGACCCTGGTCGTCGATCTCCTGCCGGCCGGTTTCGAGATCGAGACCGCGACGGTATCGAAGGGGCGCTCGACGACAGATTATTCCTGGCTTCCCGAGCTCACCGAGGCGACCTATACCGAAGAGCGCGACGATCGCTTTGTCGCCGCGCTCGACCTGAAAGGCGGGACCAGGGATTTCACCCTCGCCTATATCGTGCGTGCCGTTACCCCCGGCGAGTTCAAATATCCTGCCCTTGTCGCCGAGGCCATGTACGAGCCCGAAATCGCCGGGCGCACCGCGATCGGCAAGCTGACCGTCGGTGTCCGGTAAGCCCCTCACCCCACCCCGCTCCCCGCAAGCGGGGCGAGGGAGGGGCCGGCGAAGCGGGAGGGTGAGGGGCTGGGCACGATGGCTCTGGACAACGATCACCTTGTGGCTCTCGATTGCAACTCTCTACCTCGCCGTCCCGCCGCCGTCGCTCGACCGCAGCCGCAGCGCGTCGGCTCTCGTCCTCGCGGCCGATGGGTCGATCTTGCGCGGGTTTCTTACCGCGGACGGTAAGTGGCGACTGCCGGTCGAGCCCGAAAACATCGACCCGCTCTATCGCCGGATGCTGATCGCCGCCGAGGACGAGCGTTTTTCGTGGCACCCCGGCGTCGATCCAATTGCCGTGTTGCGCGCGTTGGGGCAACTTGCGACCAGCGGCCGCATCGTTTCGGGCGCATCGACTTTAACGATGCAGGTGGCGCGCCTCCTTGAACGCCATCCGCACTCGCTTCGCGCAAAGATCGGCGAAATGGCCAGTGCGCTGGCGCTCGAACGCGTCATCTCGAAAAAGCAGGTGCTGGGTCTCTATCTGAGCTTGGCGCCGTTCGGCGGCAATCTCGAAGGCGTCCGCGCGGCGAGTTTGGCGTATTTCGGTAAAGAGCCGACGCGATTGTCGGCGGCGGAGGGCGCGCTGCTCGCCGCCATTCCGCGCTCGCCGGAACGCCTGCGTCCGGATCGGCACCCGGAGGCGGCGCGCGCCGCTCGCGATCGCGTCCTTTCGCGCATGGCCCAACTGGGCGTGATCACCTCAGCGGCGTTCGCCGAGGCGCGCGGGGAGGAGGTCCCGCGATTGCGGCGCGCCATGCCGTTCCGGGCGCCTCACCTCGCTCGCACGCTTCGCGACGAGCAGCCGATGGCGTTGACCCATCACACGACAATCGAGTCCTTGCTGCAAGAGCGGATCGAGGCGCTATTGCGGCGTGAAGTGATTGGGCTCGATCCCGAGGCAAACATCGCGGCGATTGTTGTCGCCAATCCCGACCGCCGAGTGCTGGCCTATGCCGGCAGCGCGGATTTTGCTGCCGTTGCCCGGCGCGGCACGCTGGACATGGCACGCGCCATACGGTCCCCCGGTTCGGCCTTGAAGCCGTTCATTTACGCGATGGCGTTCGACCGGCTGATTCTGCACCCGGAAACCGTGCTGGATGACCGCCCCCGACATTTCGCCGACTACGCACCGTCTGATTTCGACGGGCGCTTTCAGGGTGATGTGACGGCGCGGGAGGCGCTGCAATATTCGCTGAACCTGCCGGCTGTGGCGGTACTCGATCGGCTCGGGCCCGGCCGGTTCACAGCAGCGCTCGCCGCTGCCGGGATCAGATTGCGGCTGCCGGAACCCGCCTCCGATCCTGGTCTGGCGATCGCACTGGGCGGCGCCGGCATTTCCTTGGTGGATCTTGCGCGGCTCTATTCGGCGCTGTCGAACCGCGGCGAAGTGGCGCCGCTGCGCTATCGCTCCGACGACCCGCCGGCGCGGGGCACGGCGATCTTCGGGCCGCTCGCCGCGTGGTACGTCAACGATATCCTGGGCGAGGCGCCGCCTCCGCCTGGCGTATTGCCGGCCGAAACTCGTCGCGGTCGGCACCTCGCCTTCAAGACCGGCACGTCCTACGGTTTTCGCGATTTCTGGGCGATCGGCTACGACCCGGAAGTGACGATCGGCGTCTGGGCGGGGCGGCCCGACGGCACCCCGATGCCGGCCCGCAGCGGGCGGCTGACCGCGGCCCCGGTGCTGTTCAAGATCGCCGATCTTCTGGGCCCGCCGCCTTCACGACAGGAGACGCCGCTGCCCGCGGGCGCCCTTATCGTTGGCCGGAACGATCTGCCCGTGCGGCTGCAGCAGCTCGACCCAGGCCCGCTGGCACAAACCGCAGCACCGGGCGGAGCACCAAAGATCGTTTATCCACCCGACGGGGCGCTGATTGAATGGCGCGGCGAGGAGCTGCCGCTGGAGGCGAGCGGCGGGAAGCGGCCGTTCCGCTGGTTGGTAAACGGCAAGCCGCTATCGCCGGGATTGCCCCGCCGAGCGACTTATTGGCATCCCGAAGGCATCGGCTTCGCGCAGCTCACCGTGATCGACGCCGAAGGACGCAGCGCCCGCAGCACGGTGCGGCTTTCGCCGTAGTGCTATGATAACATCCGTGGCGCTGCTTGGAGAGCTGGTAATGCCCCGTAATTCAGTTGAGTACGAAGAAGATTTCTACGCTTGGACGATCGAGCAGAGCCGCCTCCTCCGCTCGGGCGAGACCTCGAACATCGATGCCGAAAATATCGCGGAGGAGCTCGAAAGCATGGGACGGAGCGACCGACGCGAGCTCAAAAACCAACTCGTCGTCCTGGTGATGCATCTGTTGAAATGGAGTCATCAGCCGGCGGCACAATCGAGGAGTTGGTCAGCGACAATCGAGGAGCAAAGGCTGGGGATCGAAGACGTTCTGGCCGACTCGCCTAGCCTTCGGCCAATCGTGGCGGCAATGCTATCGCAGGCCTACACGATAGCCCGTGCGCGAGCCATCGCAGAGACCGGTCTCACGGATGACGCATTCGCCGAAACCTGTCCCTTTACATCGGACGAGGTTTTGTCGCGGTCGTTTCTTCCCGAGCGGTGACCATATAAGGCGGCCGGTGCAAGCCGGCCGGGGATATCGTAAAGATCTCGTAGCCGGTTGCGGTCACCCCGATGGTGTGCTCGAACTGGGCGGAGAGCGAGCGATCCTTGGTGACCGCAGTCCAACCGTCGCTGAGGATTTTGACCTCGTACCGGCCGGCGTTGATCATCGGCTCGACGGTGAAGAACATGCCCTCGACGAGCGCCGGTCCCTCGCCGGGGTGGCCGTAATGAAGGATCGAGGGAGCGTCGTGAAACACGCGCCCGACGCCGTGCCCGCAAAAATCGCGGACCACCGAATAGCGGTGGCTCTCGGCATGGCGCTGGATCGCGTCCCCGATCGCGCCGATCCGGATACCGGGCCGTACAACGGCGATGCCGCGCATCATCGCCTCGTAGGTGACGTCGACCAGGCGTTTGGCCTTGACCGGTATGCGGTCGCCGAGAAAGAACATTCTGCTGGTATCGCCGTGCCAGCCTTCGACGATCACGGTGACGTCGATATTGAGGATGTCGCCCTCCATCAGCCGCCGGTCACCCGGGATGCCGTGGCAGACGACATGGTTGATCGAGGTGCAAATCGATTTCGGGAAGCCGCGATAATTGAGCGGCGCCGGGATCGCATCGTGGTCGATGATGAACCCGTGGCACAGCCGATCGAGCTCACCGGTGGTAATCCCCGGGCGGACAAAGGGGGTGATGAAGTCGAGCGTCTCGGCGGCTAGGATTCCGGCGCGCCGCATGCCCTCGAAGGCTTCCTGCCCGTGGATCTTGATCCGGCCGTCGCGCGCCTCGGATGGCGCCAGGCCCATCATCACATCCTGCTGCATGCCAAGTGTCGTTCGCATGGTCTGTTTAAGATCGAGCCGCGGCTCTCGTGATAATCCGATAATCGTGGTCCGGCAATAATTCCGATCCGTGCCGAAATCTGCACGTGGGAATTCCAGCGCCCCATAGCAATCCTTGCCGGGATGGCCCTACCGGCGATTGTGCCGAGCTTGCCGATTGCCTATGAAGGGCGCCGCGCCGAGGCTTGCAACCCCGAGGAGAGGATGACGACAACCGAACCCGAGCCAAGGATTGTCACCGCCTGCGTCCTGATTATCGGCAACGAAATTCTTTCCGGTCGGACGCCGGACGCCAACCTTGCCTTTCTCGCCCGAGAGCTCAACGAAGCGGGCATTCGGCTGCGCGAGGCAAGGGTGATTCCGGACGATCCCGGGGTAATCGTATCCACGGTCAACGAGGCGCGGCGCGCTTTCGATTATGTGTTTACGACGGGCGGCATCGGCCCGACGCATGACGACATCACCGCCCAATGCGTGGCCGACGCCTTTGGGGTCAGCCTGATCGTGCACCCCGACGCAAAGCGGCTGCTCGAAACCCACTACCCGCCGGGCCACCTCAACGAAGCGCGGTTGCGCATGGCGATGGTTCCCGAGGGTGCGGTGCTGCTCCCCAACCCGATCTCGCGCGCCCCCGGGTTCCAGATCGGCAACGTCTTCGTTTTGCCGGGCGTGCCGAGCATCATGCAAGGCATCTTCGAGCAGCTGAAGTATCGCCTTGTCGGCGGCGACAAGGTGCGGAGCCGCAGCGTCAGCTGCCATCTCGCCGAGGGCACCCTGGCGCAGGATCTCGGCGCATTGCAGGAGCGCTATCCGGCTCTCGAGATTGGCTCCTATCCCTATTTCCGCCGCGGCGATTTCGGAGTGACCCTGGTGTTGCGCGGCACCGACCGGGACCGGCTCGCCGCCGCGACCGACGAGCTCAAAACGCTGATACGCAGCCTCGGCGGCGATCCGCAGGAGGGCCTCAGCGAAGGATAGCTCGCCACAAAAGCGGACGTGGCGAAAAGGTAGACGCAGCAGACTTAAAATCTGCTTCTCGAAAGGGAGAAGATCCTGTCGATCCTCATGGTGACCGCCATTCTCGCCGGGTCGCTCGTCCGCGCTCGCGAGCTCCTTGCCCGGTCGGCGGCGGAGGAAGTGGCGATCGGGGATTTGTCGCGTTTCTTCGCGCCCGAAGTCGCCGAGCAGATCCGGCGCGTCGAGGGGGACGCCGCGAGCACGCGCTGCAACGGGTGTCACGCCGCGATCCTGATGACCGATCTGCGCGGCTTCACCGCGCTCTCCCAGGGCCTTTCGGCGCAAGAGCTGACATCATCATCCTTGGCCAAAAGCTGAGCCTGATCCCGCTCGCGCGCGACATCAGCCGCTACAGCTAAAGCAAGATGGTACAGAACGTCGCGCTCGCCTTCTGTTTCAACGGCGTCGGCATTCCGCTGGCGGCGACCGGGCTCGTCCACCCCGTCTGGGCGATGGTGGCGATGGCGGTCAGCGCCACCGCGATCTTCATCAATTCGCTGTGGGGCCGGCCGTCGCTGTTCATCGACACGATCCTCAGCGTCGGCCGGCCGGCCCCTGCGGCGTGAGGCGGGCCGTGCTATCCGGCGCAGCAGGAGAGCTTCGCGACGTCCTTGTCGAAGGCTTGGGCGGCGAGCTTCAGCCCTTCGACCGTGGTCAGATACGGGAAAATCGTCTCGGCCAATTGCTCGACCGTGAACCCGCATTTGATTGCCAGCGCGGCGGTCTGGATGCTGTCGGCGCCTTCGGGCGCCAGGATATGCGCGCCGAGGAGCTTGTTGGTGCCGGTATCGGCGACCAGCTTGATCAGGCCCCTGGTATCGCGCGCCGCCAGCGCCCGCGGCACCTGGTCGAGCGGCAGCACCGAGCTCCTGACCTCGAGGCCTCTCTCGCGCCGCCGCCTCGGTCAGCCCGACCGTCGCCACCTGCGGATCGGTGAAGACGATCGCCGGCATCGTGGTAGCGTCGTAACGCTTCCTGTCGCTTGTGAGCGCGTTTTCCGCCGCAAGCTTGGCTCCGTAGGCCGCCATGTAGACGAACGGGTCGCGCCTCGTGACATCGCCCGCGGCGTAGGCGCCCGGCTTTGTCGTGCGCATGTATTGGTCGACCTTGATGCCGCCATGCGGCAGCAGCTCGACCCCGGCCTCCTTGAGACCCATGCCCTCCGTGTTGGGGCGGCGTCCGGTTGCCACCAACACCTGCTCTGCTTCGAGCGTCTCGTCACGCCCCTCGGCAAAGATCTCAAGGGCAATACCGCGCGCCGTCCGGTGGATCGACCGAGTCTCGACATTCTCCCGTACGACGATCCCTTCCTCGCGGAGATACAAGGCCAGCGCCTGTGAGATCTCGGGCTCGCCCGCCGCCAGGAGCGGCAGGATATCGACGATCGTGACTTCGACGTCGGCGCGGGCGAACATCTGGCCGAGCTCGCAGCCGGTATAGCCGCCGCCGAGCACGAGCAGCGATCGCGGCAGCCGCTCAAGCTCTAGCGCAGTCGTGCTCGTCAGATGTGGCACGCCTTCGATCCCGGGGATCGGCGGCAGCGAAGCGGAAGCGCCCGTCGCAACGATCACCTTGCCGGCCGTCAGCAGGTTTCCATCGACCGCGACACCGCCATTGGTCAACTGCGCCCAGCCCTCCAGGTAGGCGATCGTGTTGTAGCTCGGCAGCAGGTCGATGTACTTCGCCCGCCGGAGCGATGACACGAGCTCCTCCTTGTGGCGGACCACGGCCCGCCAATCCTCGATGTTCCCATGCGCCCGGATGCCGGCGAAGCGCGCGGCAACATTCGCGTGGTGCAGCGCCTCGGTTGCCCGGATCAGGTTCTTGGACGGGACACAGCCGGTATTGACGCAGGTTCCGCCGATCGTCCCATGCCCGATCAGCGCGACCCGGGCGCTCAGTTCTGCGGCGGTAATCGCCGCCGAAAAGCCGGCCGAGCCTGCACCGATGACGGCGAGATCGTAATGGCCGTTCAGTTTCTCAGCGTCCGGGATATAGCAATCATCCATGGTCATTCGCGAACTCCAATCGCTCAAGTTCCAGAGTCCGTCCTTCGAACCCGGAGCGCGTGCCGGGTCGCACGCAGCGTCGCGATTTCGCGGCTGGCGGTAGATCCCATAGCCGGCGAGGGCCAGGAACAGGACCAGCGCCGGCATCACCACGTAATCAGCCCAGCCGAGCCAAGCGGACACGCCGAGAGCGCCGAACAAGACTACAAGGATCGGTGTGAAGCAGCACAGCGCCGCGACGATGCTGCCAATGGTCCCTACGGCCATCAGGCGACGACCCAAATCCGGCCTCTCAGTTCGCGAGCTGCGACGGATAGCCGGCGTTCGTTGTCGCGGCGATCAGCGCCGGCACGTTGGTGACCGCGTCGTCGAAGGTGACCGTGGCCACCGGGTCCGCCATTTGGTCGGCCTGTTTGACCTCGGCGACCTTGACGCCCGAAACCCGGGCCAGCGCCTTTTGCACGATCGGGCTGCAAAGCTCGCAGTTGGCGTTGCGCACATTCAGCACGACGGTCTTCTCGGCCGCTTGCGCCGCCCAGTTGCTTGCGTACACCAGACCGATGAGATCGTCCCTGTAGTTCCTACAGGTTCAAGGCAAAAAATCATGAGCGGACGACAAATCCAAAGCCCTTCTCCCCAAACCGCCTTGACACGCGGAGAGCTCGCCGCGCAAACCGGCTGCAACATCGAGACGATCCGCTACTACGAGCAGATCGGGCTTCTCCCGCCACCGCCCCGCAGCCAGGGCGGGCACCGGCTCTATGGAGAGGACCTCCGCAAGCGCCTCGGCTTCATCCGCAGGAGCCGCGACCTCGGGTTCACGCTCGACGAGACCCGTGGATTGCTTCGCTTGGTCGACGGTGGCAATTACACCTGCGCGCAGGTCGAGGGGCTGGCCCGCGAGCATGTGCGAGAGATCCAGCGTAAGATTTTGGATCTAAGGAAGCTCAAGCGTGCGCTCGAGGAGATGGCCTCGCAATGCGGCGGCGAGACGGTGCCATCATGTCCGATTATCGATGCGCTGTTCGAATCGTCGACCGATAACCTTTTGACAGGTTAGTTCGAAGAAAGAACAGGCGGCAAACGGGGAGGAGGCATTGGCAGGAAGCAATTGCGCAGCGGCGGCCGTAGAGGGCGACCCTCTGGATCCTGCGAAGTTCCGCCATCCGCTTATCACCGCCAAAGGGGAAAAGCGGGCCGTCGTCTCGTTGAGGCGGCTGCGGACGCTGTGGTTCAACACCGGAACGCTGTGCAACCTGATCTGTCGAAACTGCTACATCAAGTCATCACCGACGAATGACAGGCTTGCCTACCTGTCGGCCGTCGAAGTTGCGGAATATCTCGACGAGATCGAACGTGAGAGCCTCGGCACGGAGGAAATCGGCTTCACCGGCGGGGAGCCGTTCATGAACCCGGCTTTTCCGGCGATGCTCGAGGAAGGGTTGCGCCGCGAGTATCGGGTGCTGGTCCTGACCAACGCGATGCGTCCAATGATGAAGATGGCGACGCCGCTATTGGCGCTAAAGGAGTGCTATCCGCGCCAGCTGGTCGTCCGCGTCTCCCTCGATCACTACAGTCGATCGCTCCATGAACTCGAACGCGGACCGCGGAGCTGGAGCCCGGCCTTTTTCGGCCTGAAATGGCTTATGGACGAAGGGTTTGCCGTCCATGTCGCCGGGCCGCGGTTTTCCGGCGAGCCCGATTCTGCGCTGCGGGCCGGCTATGCTCGGCTATTCCGCGAGCATCAGCTGCGGATCGATGCGCACGACCCTGTGCAGCTCGTCCTCTTCCCTGAAATGGATGCGACCAGGGATGTCCCCGAGATCACGACGGCGTGCTGGGACATCCTCGGAGTCTCGCCAGACGCAATGATGTGCGCGTCGTCGCGAATGGTGATTAAGCGCAAGGGCGCATCGCACGCGACGGTCGTGTCTTGCACACTCCTTCCCTACGATCGGCAATTCGAACTCGGCCGCACCCTGCGCGAGGCGGCCGGCAGCGTTCCGCTCAACCATCCCCATTGCGCCCGGTTCTGCGCGCTCGGCGGAGGATCGTGTACCAGGACTCGGTAACAGCCACGGCATCGGGACAGGACGCTCCGACGGATGTGGATGATCGGGCCATGAGCCGAGCCGCAGCAAGCATGGCCATGGATATGGATCGCGTTCAATGCCGCTGGTTGCCGTGACTGGCGGCTGGTTCCTGTTTCCAGCAGGCGAGTGGCTCGACGCGTTACAGCGTTGGATCGCCGGCATCGGGATTTGGGTATCGCGCTATTCGCGCTGATTTACGTCCTCGCCACCGTCTCCGTGGCTTCTGAGTGGCGGCTGACCATCACCGCGGGATTGCTGTACGGCCCTGGGGCTTTCCGATCCCTCTCGTCGCAGCTACGATCGCGCCGCCTCGCTCGCCTTTTTTGGTCTCGCGCTATTTCGTGCGCAACAACGTCCGTTGGCTGCTCGAACGGCGGTGAATATTTGCAGCGATCGACGACGTCGTCGCCGAGGAAGGTGGAAAATCGTCGCGCTCCTGCGCCTCAGCCCCACAGTGCCATTCAATCCGCAGAACTACCTGTTTGGCGTCACTGAGATTCCATCCTTGCATTTTGTCGCAGCGATCTTCGCCGGGATCATCCTGGGCTCAGTGCTCTACGTGTATCTCGGCGCGCTCGGCGAGGCGCCGGAGAGCAGAGGCGCCTCGGACGGCCCGCTCAAATGAGGCTTCTTCGGTACCGGACTTCTGGCGAGCGTAATCGTCGTCGTCCTCGTCAGCCAAAAGGCCGTGGCAAAGCTCGGAAACGCCCGGAAAGCTCTCGGAAAAGACTTAAAATCTGCTTCTCGAAAGGGAGTGCGGGTTCGAGTCCCGCCGTCCGCACCAAACCAGCTGGCTACATCAGCACCTTCGTGGAAGAGGCCTGCCAGTAGCCGAGATACCCGGATCAGCGCTGACCGAGGTTGGTTAGCGTCGGCAGATATTGCTGCGCCACGGCCGGCGACGAGGTCAAGACGGTGAAGCTGCTGCCTCCTGCCGTCGAGCCCGTTTCCCAATTGGCTTCCCATTGGATCTGCACATAGCCCTGCGTCCCCGGCACCAGCTGGAGGGTGTCGTGCTCACGACTGGGGGTCCCGAACGGCTGCACGGTGAACCTGTACTTTCCAGGCGGGAAATCGTGAAAAAACGCAGTCCCTTCCTTGATGTCACCGATTGCTGCCCCATTCGCGTAAATTATTGGCGTGCCCGCTTCGACATTTCCGCGCGGCGGATCCGTCTGACGAAAAAACCACACGCGCGCCATACTAGGATCGAGCGCCGGTGCTTGTGCCTGAGAGGTAGCCGCGGTCGGCTGCGGCGTGCAGCTCCCCAGCACGAGGATGTACAGGCCGAGCCAGATCGAAGCAATCAGACGAAAGCTGACCATGATCAATCCTCCCACACATTTGGCAGCGCCGCCGACAGCATCGCAAAGGATCCTTCGAGGCCCGGGTATTGTCCGACAATCCCCCGGCTACCAGCGGACTTTAGCGGTCACGGTCGCTCTTTTCGGGCTTTCCTGCAACGACAATCCGCGCTGATGTGCTTCAACTGTTGAGTTTGCCTTGGTTGAGGCGCTTTCTGCCGGCTGAGGCCATGCAAGGCTCGACAGAGGCTTAAAATCTGTGTATCGAATGGCGATGTCAAATCCCGCGGTGCCCGCCAGAAGTGCTCAGGGGAGCCAGTCTCTGGTAGGGATCGGTTGACAGAGAGGCGCCAGCCTTTTTGACTGTTAGTCGGAAATTTCTCTGAGTATTGCGCGCTTCTGACGCACGCCCCGCTTGTCGGGTTTGAACTCCCATCCAGCAAATTCGTAACGTCTGGGTCGTGCTTTTTTCGGCCTTGCGGAGCGGCCGATCACCGGGGCATCAGTCTGCATCGGCGGCGTCTTGGCCGAACCCTCGAGCAGGCGCTGACGCTGCGTCGCACAGTCCGGGCCCAGATAAGTATAGCCGGATTTGTGGCTTACCGGCGCGATCATATGTGCGCGGCGCGTGATCTCCGCCTCCGCTGCCTTTCTGCCGCATTCGAGACAGCTGTCGAAGCCGAGCCGCGCCCGGGCGTCGGAGAATTCATTACCGCAACGGCAAAGCGGCATTATCGAGATTTTCCGGCGTAAGCCGGCTTCCTGATGATCCGCTCTATCTCGTCGACGCTCACACCGTAGAGCTCGGCGACCTGCGTCCGTGTCATCCCGTAACGCGTCAAAGCGCGGACCCGGCCGACTTGCGAGGCAAGCACAGAGCCGCTCCGCCCGCGCGCGGCCGGCTTGCGCCGGATTTGTTCAGGTTCCACAGGGGGTTCGAGCTCAGCGCTTACCGGTGCCCTCGGCGGGACGGCAAAGATCCGGGGCTGGCGTCGCGGCTGCTGGTCGGCCGGGGCGGGACCGTCGGGTGCCGATATCGGCGCTCCGGCAGCCGTATCCTGATGCGCCGGCTTGAAAAGGTCTTCGGCGGCCTGCCGCGCTCGAGTGTTCTTTTCGCGATTATTTCGATCGTCCGCTGACTGCCAGTCGGTCACCGAGCGTTTCTCCACATAAAAATCTTAATATGCATCGGATATAAGTTTCACGGGCAAGTCTGCAAGATCGTTTTCTTATCGGGCTCAGCCGCCGCGCTTTGCGCCCAAGCCGAGCTTTCTGGCGAAAGCCTTTGTTATCCGATTAAGAAGCCGCTCACGTACCGCTAGCCCGCAGCCGACAAGAATGGTCCGACGGCTTCGAGGAACGCCCGGGGCTGTTCGGCATGGACCCAGTGCCCGGCGCCTTCAATGCGCTCGATCCGCGATCGCGGGAACCACCGCCGCATCACGGGTTGGTGCTCGGGCTGAATGTAATTGGAGCGGGCGCCCGCTATGAACAGCGTCGGGCCGTTAAAGGCGGCACCCGGGGGAAGCTCCGGGAAGCCGATGATCCGGGGAAATTCGCGCTCGATCGCCTCGAGGTTCAGGCGCCAGTGGGCGGTGCCGTTCGCGAACACCAGATTCTGCAATAAGAAAGCCCGCTCCGCAGTGTCGGGAATGGCATTAATGAGCTGTGCGTCCACCTCGCTGCGCCGAGTCACGCCGCGAAGATCGGCCGCCCGAATTGCGTGAACGTAGGCGAGAAGCGTCGGCGGATTGGGCGCCGGCGCGATGTCGGTGACGACCAGCCGATCGACCTCGGCCGGGTGGAGCAATGCCGCAAGCATCGCGACCTTGCCGCCCATGCTGTGACCCAGCAAGGCCGCCTGCTCGATACCGCGTGCCCGGAGCGATGCACGCAGATCATCGACCATTTCGCCGTAGGACATTCCATCCGCCCAAGGCGAAGCGCCGTGATTGCGCAGATCGAAGGCGACGACGCGATGCCGCGCGGCAAGCTGTTGCGCGATCGACCGCCAGTTTCGTCCGGATCCGAACAGCCCGTGCAAGATCGCGACTGGCGCTCCCGCGCCATATTCGGTGGTGGCAAGTTCAATAGGCATTGTCGCCGGCCTGGCGCTTTCTTCAGCGATAGTTTTGGCGCGCGCGGACCACTAGCCGAACTCGGTATCGGTCGACGAACGCCCAATCGATATCGAGGCCGAAACCTGGTTTGTCCCCGATGACCAAATGACCGTCGTGCAATTCGGGATGCTCGCGGAACAGGCCGTAGGCCAACGGATCGGTGTGTGGGCCGCCATGCGATTCGACGCCGAAGCCGCAGCGTGGCAAGGCGAGGACGAGATGGCCGTGCAGTTCCGGCGCAGTGTGCGGCGCGACCATCGCCCCATGCTGCTCGGCGAGCTGCGCGATGCGCAGCGCCTCGGTGAAACCGGCGGCGCGCGTCGCGTCGAACTGCACATAACGAATGCCGCCCTCGACGATGAAGTCGCGTACCGTAAAGCGGGTCAGCTCGCGCTCGCCGTGCGCCAAAGGGATTGGCGCCGCCGCCGCCAGCCGGGCGAAATCGGCCGGCTGCAAATACCAATGCAGCGGCTCCTCGAGCCAAAAGATCCGGTGCGGCTCGACGGCGTGGGCGAATTCGATGCACTCTGGCAAGTCGTAAGCGGCATTCATGTCGAGCATCAGCGAGGCCTCATTGCCGATCGCCCGGCGCACTGCGCCGATCCGTTCCGCCTCCGCCGCGACGGTGCCGGCTCCAGTCTTGAGCTTGACGGCGCGGTAGCCAAGCTCGAGAAACCGCGCGAGCTCGGCGCCGTAATCGTCGTTGGTTGCCGTTGGCCGATAATAGCCGCCGGTCGCGTAAGTGAAGAGCGGCCGGTTCTGCCCGCCGAGCAGGCGGTACACCGGCATATCGGCGGCTTTCCCTTTGATGTCCCAGAGAGCAATGTCGATCCCGGCTATCGCCGCCATGACCGGGGCACGCTCGCTGCGCGGCACAGGTGGCGGCAGGCCGTCGCGGCCCGCGATGCCGCCGGGGCGCGGCGAAGTCAGCGCGAACAGCTTCTCCCAAACCGCCACATGCGCCAGGGCATCCATCCCTTGGATGATCTCGCCAAATCGGGCGACCCATTGGCAAATCCGTGGCATCGGCGCGCCGTGGATCTCGCCATAGCCGACGAGCCCGTCATCGGTGCGCAGCTCGGTCAGGATCACGTTCCAGGCTTTGCTTTCCTCATGCGCGGTCCACACCGGCTGCGGCCGCGACACCGAAATCATGTGCGTGGCTACGGAAGCTATCCTGCTCATCACGCGGTCTCCTGCAGGCTCAACCCGAGTTCGTCGATCATCTGCTGGCGCATCAGGAACTTCTGGATCTTGCCGGTTACGGTCATCGGAAAAGCGTCGACGAACTTGACGTAACGCGGCACCTTGTAATGCGCGATCTGGCCCTGGCAGAAGGCGCGGATCTCCTCAGCGGTCGCGGTCTCGCCGGCGTGCAGCCGGACCCAGGCGCAGAGCTCCTCGCCGTAGCGCGGGTCGGGTACGCCGATCACCTGGACGTCCTGGATCTTCGGGTGGCGGTAGAGGAACTCCTCGATCTCGCGCGGATAGACGTTCTCGCCGCCGCGGATCACCATGTCCTTGATCCGCCCGACGATATTGCAATAACCCTCGTCGTCGATCGTCGCGAGGTCGCCGGTATGCATCCAGCCGGCCGGGTCTATCGCCTCGCCGGTCTTCTCCTCGTCGTCCCAATAGCCGAGCATGACCAGATAGCCGCGGGTCAGCAATTCGCCGGCGGTGCCGCGCGGCACGATCCGGCCCTCGGTGTCGACGACCTTGGCCTCGACATGCGGCAAGATCCGGCCGACGGTCGATACCCGCCGCTCGATCGGATCGTCGGTCGCCGAGGCGAAACTCGCCGGGCTGGTCTCCGTCATGCCGTAGCCGATCACCACCTCCGAGAGGTGCATCAGCGAGAAGGCCCGCTTCATGACCTCGATCGGGCAAGGGCTGCCGGCCATCATGCCGGTGCGCAGCGAGGTGAGATCGAAATTGCCGAAATCGGGATGGTCCATCTCGGCAATAAACATCGTCGGCACGCCGTAGACGGCGGTGCAGCGTTCGGCCTCGATCGTTTCGAGGGTAGCGAGAGGATCAAAGCCCTCGCTCGGATAGACCATTGCCGTCCCGTGAGTCAGGCAGCCGAGATTGCCGATGACCATGCCAAAGCAATGATAGAGCGGCACTGGAATGCAGACCCGGTCATGCTCGGTCAGCTTCATCGCCCCCGCTATGAATAGCCCGTTATTGAGGATATTGTGGTGGCTGAGGGTGGCGCCCTTCGGAAAGCCGGTGGTGCCGCTGGTGAACTGGATGTTGATCGGGTCGTCGAATTGCAGTTCGTCGGCGAGCGCTGCCAGGCGATGGCGTTCGGCGTTGCGGGCGAGACCGGCGATGTCGCCGAACCGCATCATGCCGTGGGCGTTCTCGACGCCGATCGCGATCACAAGCCGCAGATTGGGCAGTCGCGGCGCATGCAGATTCCCCGGTGATGCCGTTGCGAGCTCGGGTGCCAATTCGCGCAGCATCGCAAGATAGTCGCTGGTCTTGAATTGCGCCGCTGTGACAAGGGCGACGCAGCCGGCCTTGTTCAGGGCGAATTCGAGCTCGGCCAACCGATAGGCCGGGTTGATATTGACGAGGATTAGCCCGGCCTTTGCCGTGGCGAATTGGGTGATCGCCCATTCGGCATTATTGGGCGACCAGATGCCGATGCGATCACCGCGTTTGAGCCCCAGCGCCAGCAGGCCCGCGGCAACGGCGTCGACTCGGTTCTGCAATTCCCGGTACGTCCAGCGGATCCGCTGATGTCTGACGATCAGCGCATCGCGCTCTGCAAAGCGCTCGACAATCCGGTCGAAATGTACGCCGATCGTATCGCCGATAAAGGGCGTGTCGCTTGCGCCGTGAACGTAGCTCAGTTGCGGCATGTCAAGAGCCTCCTATGAGGCCGCCAGCCGCCCTTTCAGAACTCGCCCGGCAAAATCGCCTGTTGTTTCCCCATTTTCAAAGGCGACGACGCCGTTGACGATTGTCGCGGCGATGCCGTCGGCCTTTTGCACGAGGCGTCGGGCGCCGCCCGGCAGATCCTGCTCGACCGTCGGCAGGCGCGGTTTGATGCGCCGTTCGTCGAACACGACGAGGTCGGCGGCGTAACCGGTTCGCACCAGCCCGCGATCCGGCAATTCCCAAGCCGATGCATTGTCGAAGGTCAGCATGCGGACCGCTTCTTCCAAGGAGAATTGCTGCTTGGTGCGGACCCAGTAGCTCAAGAGATGGGTCTGCAATGACGAACCCATTTCCTGGCACACATGGGCGCCGGAATCGGAGAATGTCGCCAATGTCCGCGGGTGTTTGAGAATGCCTAAGACATCCTCCGGCGATTCGTTGACGAGCGGCTGGACAAAGACCCGATTGTCGTCTTCCAAGGCCAGGTCAATGATGATTTCAACCGGATTGTTGCCGCGCTGCCGCGCAAGGTCGGCGACCGACGGGTCGTCCCAGTCGACACTCAGCATCGGGTAGAGGTTGCCGTAATCCGGCTTGCGCGGATCAGTGGTTGCCGCGCCCCCGCCCTGCAGGACGCTGTCGCGCGGCTTCATCTGTGCCTCTTCGGCGACCAGCTGCCGGCGCACCTCCGGATTGGCAAGACGGCGTTTCTGCTCGGCAAGCGGCAGCTTCCGAAGGGCCTGCCAGCCGGGCAGCGTATCAAACGGCAGGTAGGATTTCAGCGAGAATACGGCGTTGATCGAGCGGGTCGTCGCCTGGCCGAACATCCGTCCGCCGGCGGCAACTGTGTCGTCGATGTAACGGGTCTGGTAATGCCACGGGTTCGGGTCGATCCCCTGCCGGGTGGCGAGGACGCCAAACATGATCGGCCGCCCGCTTTCCAGCGCGACCCGCCGCAACCTTTCGAGAAATACCCGCTGCGCGTCTCCACCCGAGATGTCGGGGCCGATTTGAAAGATCCCGGCATCGACCGCCGCCATCGCGCCGACCAAGCGGTCGATCTCATCCCAATCGGCGACACGGCTGGCGACCGGCGACCCGTCCGGCGTGATGTGGGTCGTGGCCCGCGACGTCGACAGGCCCATCGCGCCGGCGCGCACGGCTTCCTCGACCGCGTGCGTCATCCGGCCCAGATCATCCTCACTGGCGCGCTCCTCGAGCCCGCGCCGGCCCATCACGTACATGCGCAGCGCCGAGTGCCCGATGTACATGCCGTAATTGATGGCTTTGGGCAGATGCTCGACCGTCGCCAAATATTCGGGGAAGGTCTCCCAGGTCCAGTCGATGCCGGCCATCATCGCCTCGGTCGGAATGTCCTCGACCGCCGTCAGGCACCGCGCGAACCATTCCCGGTCGGCGGGTTTGCACGGCGCCAGGGCAAAGCCGCAATTCCCCATGACGACGCTGGTGACGCCGTGCCAGCACGAGCAGCTGCCGAGCGGATCCCAGGCGACTTGCGCGTCCATATGGGTGTGACCGTCGATGAAGCCGGGGGTGACGATCAGCCCGTCGGCGTCTATTGTGCGCTCAGCGGGGGCGCGAATGCGACCGATCTCGACGATCCGGCCGCGCTTGACCCCGACATCCGCCCGATAGCGCGGCATCCCCGATCCGTCCACCACGGTGCCGTTCTTGATCAACAGGTCGAGGCCCATCACGCGTCTCCTTTAGGCGAGCGACAACCTTCGGGTCATCTCTCGGTTGCTGTCAACCGGCGTTCCGAGCTCGAACCTGCAACAACCGTCAAGAGCCGGTCGTGGATGCTGTAAGCCATTGTCCTGGTTGGGCGGGAAGCGCATCCTAATTAGGACAACGAGGTTCACCGCATGGCTGCACCGACCCCGGACGAGCTGATGGCGCGGGTTCACGACATGCTTCCCGAGATCCGGGGCTTGGCGGAGGAGACCGAGCGCAACCGTAATCTGTCGCCACAGATTGTTGCCAAAATCCGCGATGCGGAATTGCTGCGGATCTGCCGGCCGAAGGAATTCGGCGGCTTCGAATACGATGCGGTGGTCGCGCTCGAAATCGCGCTGGCGATCTCGGCGGCCTGCGCGTCGACCGGTTGGGCGGTCAACGGCGCGCTCTCCAACGGCATCTCGTTTGGTCATTTTCCGATCGAGGCGCAGCGCGAATTATGGGGCGGCGGGGACGACCCCTTCAGCTGCGCCTGCTTTGCCCCGACCGGCACGGCGGTTCCGACCGAGCGCGGCTATCTGTTGAGCGGCAAGTGGTCATTCGCCAGCGGTTGCGACCATTCGAGTTGGATCAGGCTCGGCGCCTTGATCGCGTCGCCCGGCGCGTCGCCGCCGCATGACGGCGCATTTTTTCTGCTGCCGATCGGCGATGTCGAGATCGAAGACAATTGGTTCGTCTGCGGCCTTTCCGGAACCGGCAGCAAGAACATTATCGTCCGCGAGGCCTTCGTACCCGAGCACCGCGTGTTGCTGTTTGCCGATACGCGCTCGGGCCACACGCCCGGCGGGCAACATCACCCGAACCCGCTCTACCGGCTGCCGCTGTTGGTGCTCGGGGCGACGATGCTGGCCTCGACCGCGGTCGGTGCGGCGAGAGGGGCCTTGACCGCCTATCAGGAGATGATCGCCGGGCGCAAAACGCGCGGCGCCCTGGCCGGGGGTGGGCTCGCCATGACCGAATTCGCCACGGTCCAGCTGCGCTTCGCCGAAGCGTCAGCCGCGGTCGAAGCAGCCGAGATGATCCTTCTGAGCGATCTGCGGAATGCCATGGCGAAGCTGCGGCTGGGGGAGGAGATCACCGTCGACGACCGCATCCGCTGCCGGCGTAACCAAGCCTATGCGACCAGGCTCGCGACGCAGGCGGTCGAGGCATTGAATGCTTCGACCGGCGGCTACGGCCTGCTGCTCAGCAACCCGGTGCAGCGCGCCTGGCGGGATGTCAATGCGGTCGCCCGCCATGTCAGCCTCAATTGGGACGCGGTCGGCACGATGTATGGGCAGCACGCCTTCGGGCTCGAGCCGCGCGGGCAGTATTAGCAGTATTAGACGTCAGTGCACGAGCGGCTTACGCGGCGGCGAGCGAGATGCCGAGCGACTCGAGGTCGGGCGCGATACGCGAGGTGAGAACCCCGACCTTGCGCAGGTTGCGAACCAGCCCGGCATGCAGGTCACGACGAAAATACTTGCGGAAGGCGGTCTCGTCGCCGCCCGCGGCGCGCTCGCGCCGAAACCGCTTGATCTCTTCGATGTCGGCCCGGTCGAACCCCAGCTCCTCATAGGCGGCGAGCGGGAAAATCCCCCGCAGGGTGCGGTTCAGCGCCCACACCGCAAAATCCTCCATCTCCCTGCGTTCCGCGGCCGTCGCCTCGTCGACGACCGCCGGCAAGGACAGCATGCCAAAGCCCATATGACGCGCCTCGTCCTGCAGGATCCGCCGGCACACCTGCCGCAGGATGACGTCTTTCGACGATTCGGCGAGCATCCGGAACAACGACACCGCGAAAGTCTCGGCGACCAGCTGCAGCCCGATCGTCTTCAGATACCAGGCCGAAGTGCCGAGCAATGTGTCGAAGATCTCCCTGACATTGCCGGCGAGCGGATAGGTCTCGCCATCGAGGCGTAACGTCACATAGCGCTGCAGCACCTCATTGTGACGCGCTTCGTCGACCACCTGTGTCGCCTGGAACAGCTTGGCGTCCTGCCCCTGCACATTCTCGACCAGCTGGCTGCACACCAGCATCGCGCCGTGCTCGCCGGCCATCAAGGTCGAGAGGCGCCAGCGGCTGACGCAACGGTTGAGCTCAACGCGCTGCGCCTCGGACAGCCGGTCCCAGAACCGCGTCCCGTGAATATCGACCAGATCGTCGGCGATCAGCCCGCCATCGCTTTCGAGCGGCTGGTCCCAATCGATGTCGGTCGCGGCGTTCCACTGATCGATCTTGGCCTGCTCGTAAAGGCGCCGCATGTCGGGTTGTTCGCTGTCATAGACATGCCGGAAATGCGCGATATTGCGAATGTCGATTTGATGCTCACGCTCCACGCCGCGCCTCCCATGGCAGACCGATGCAGGATAAAGGATCTGCCCGGAGTTGCAACAGCCGGCGGCATCTCGTTGTTCCCTTTTGCTTTTCCCGGTTTTGCTTTGTCCTTTGGAGGTTCACGGCCGCCGCGCCATCAGGGCCGCAAAGACGCCGAGGCAGGACAAAACGGCGAAACACTGCAGTGACCGCACGTAATTGCCGGTCCAGTCGTGCAGTGCCCCCGAAAGCAATGGACCGGCCGCCTGGGCGAGTACTTGCGCCGACAGCGCGACACTGCGGATCGCGGCGAAATTGGCGCGGCCGAAATAATCGGCCCAGGCGATCGGCAGCAACGTCAAGACGCCGCCAATCCCCAAGCCGAACAAGCCTGCGGCAAGATATCCCCCGCCGGCCGATGATATGCCGATCATCAGCACTGTGCTGAGCGCCAGGATTGCGCCAATCAGCGCCAGCGGGTGGCGGATCGGCAATGATCGCGGCAGGAACCCGCAGGAGAGGCTGGCGACCGCCGACATCAGCGAAAAGGTGCTGACGATCAGAGCAGCTACGGTCGGTGCGATGCCGCGTTCGATCAGATGCGCCGCCTGGTGCAGGCTGACCCCGGCCTGCACCGGATAGATCAGCACGGTGTACAGCAGCAGGAACCAGAACGCGGCAGTGCGGACGGCTTCTCTGCGGGAGAAATTCGGCTCATCGTAATGCAGCCGACCATCGGCCGTGGCGCTGGCGCGTTGACGATCCGGCAGCAGCCCCAGATCTTCCGGTCGCCGCACCATAAACAACCAGACCGGAAGAAAGCCGATCAGTAATGTCGTAACGCCGATCGCCAGCCAGCCAAACCGCCAGCCCTGGTGCCGCATCGCCAGCTGGGCGATCAGCGGCATCGCGACCAGACCCGCCATCTGCGCCAACGTCGCGACCGACGTGGCGAACGCCCGGCGGGCGACAAACCAATTGTTCAACGCGCCATAAATACCGAGCTCGAACGGCCCTGCCCAAATCATCCGGGCGATGCAGAACAGAACGTAAAAGACCAGCAGCGATTGCATCAGCGACAGCAGCATCATCGCGATTCCGGTCACCAATACGGCGAGGCACAGGGCTACCCGCGAGCCGTGGCGATCGAGCAGCGGGCCGATCAGTGGGGACGACAACGCCGCCAGCAACCCGCCTAGCGACACCGCGCCCGACAGAGCGGTGCGCGACCAGCCGAACTCGCGGGTCAACGGCTCGACAAAGATCGAGAGGGTCGCGACCGCCGGCCCCTGCCGCGCAAACCCGGCGCAACACAAGCAGCCGAGGATGACCCAGCCGTAAAAAAACGGCAGCCGGCCGCTCAGCAGCCGCGGCAATCTGGGCGTCGCCAAGCGCATCAGAGCATTTAAATTCGTCGTTCCCGCGAAAGCGGGAACCCAGAGCGGCAGATCTCGGCGGCCTCCCCTGGACCCCCGCCTCCGCGGGGGTGACGGCCATTTCCGGACACGATGGGCAGGTCGTCAGCTCGGCACCAATCCGCCGTCCACGTTGTAGGCCTGCCCGGTAATGTTGCGAGCGGCGGGTGAAGCGAGGAATACCGCCATCGCGGCGATGTCCTCCGGCTGGTTGGCGCGGCCGATTGGGATGCGCGCCTCGGCCTCGGCGTTGAGCTCCTCGACCGTGATGCCTCGCTCTGCCGCCCGCTCCACGGCGTTGCGCGCCCCGAGCTCGGTCCGCGTCACCCCCGGGCAGATCGCATTGACATTGATGTTGTGCCGGCCGAGCTGCTGCGCCGCCATCCACGTCAACGAGATCACGGCGCCCTTGCTAGCGGCATAAGCGGCATTGGAAGCGCCGGGATAGCCGCGTCCTGAGATCGAGGCGATGTTGATGATCCGGCCGCCGCCCTGTTTGATCATCTCGCGGGCGGCGCGCTGTAGGCAGAAGAACACGCCCTTGGCGTTGACCCGGTGGATGCGGTCCCAGTCGGCCTCGGTCAGATCCATGATCTGGGCATAGCGCGTGACCCCGGCATTGTTGACGATGACATCGAGCCGGCCGAGCTCGGCGACAGTGCGCACGATCATCGCCTCGATGCTCGCGACGTCCCCGCAATCCGCCTCGATCGCGATCGCCCGCCGGCTGTTGCCGGCCGCCTGGTCCGCCGTCCGCTGCGCCGCGGCGAGGTCGATATCGGCGGCCGAGACATTGGCCCCGGCTTCGGCCATGCCGAGCGCCGTCGCGCGCCCAATCCCGGCCCCGGCACCCGTCACCAGCACGACCTGATCCTGTAAAATCGACATATGCCCTCCCGCAATCTCGGGTTCGGATCGAACTTATACCGGATTCCCGGTTTTCACGTATAACCGGAAACTATTTTGGTTTCCCGCACGCGGCCGTTTCTGTCCTGAAAACGACGAGCCAAATCAGCTGTTTGCAAATGAATTACCGTTGCAGAGCAACCGGGAATTCGCGGCGGCCTAACCGGGAACTAAATTGGCCGAACCGGGAGTTACGGTCCATTATCAATCGCGCTCGTCCCTACCGCAATAATCAAAGCGGACGCGGACGAGCTTAGCCCGAAAACTGGCCTTTTATGCGGCGGAGCGGCGCCTTCCTCGCGACCTGTCCGGTGGTTTCTACGGCACCACCGGCCTTCGAACTGCGGTAAAGGGGGAAGCTGGTGGTGACAATAATCGGGGCACGGTGTTCACTGACACCGCCAGTGCGCAGGGGCGACGCGTGGGTTGAGACCGTGCTGCACAGCTTCACCGGCAAGGCGACACCGGCGGCCTCTACCGTACGGCCTCCGCGTCGAGGACGAGACCGCCAGAGGGGGCCACACCGTCCTTGCTCGCGGCCGCGCTCGTGCCGGCAAAGCTGTGCAGCACGGTCGCCGTCCATGGATCCCCGGTCCTGGCCGGCGATGTCAGCTTGAACACGGTACCCGTGCTATGAGCACCACCAGCCGATGTCGTGCCGTAGAGGGCGCCCGCGGCATCGAAGACCAGACCCAGCCAAGGGCTGAAAGCCGTCAGTGCCCTTAAAATTGTGGAGCACGGTCTCGGTCCATGCGCCACCGGTGCCCGCGGGCGGTGTCAGCTCGAAAACCGTGCCGCAGCCAAAAGAGAGGCATTTGGAGGGGCTGGTTGTTGCGCCGCCGGCGCGGGCCGTTCCGTACGGTGCGCCGGCCGCGTCGAGAATTAGCTCAGCATTGGGGGCCAGGCCACCTTTACCCGCGAATTGGTGAAGCGTAGTGAGGCTCGCAGAATCGAGCCGGCAAAGCAAAGAACAATTAACACAGCCGAACCGAGGGGCAATCTAGGTCCGCACATTTCCCTCCGGAGGCGATGTTTCGTGGGAGATCCGACTACTCACGCTAGGACCCGCACCGATTTAGATCAATACATGCAACTTGAGCGAGAATGTGCAAACTTCCGCAGTAACGACGCAGCCCGCAGCGTTAAAGCATGCCGGTGCGGCAGCCTCGGCCAAGCCGTTCGCCAATCGCGTATCTGAGCGCTTGTCTTATAGGCGAGCTGCGTACGCGATCGAGGCACCAGTGCCTTGCGACTCCCCTTGGGCTCGGCGAGTTGTTGCATTCTGCGCGAGCGGCGCTTCTCGCCCTTGCTGACAAAGATTGGGTGAGTAGCTCTCTACCGTAGCTCAACCTCCTTCGCCGTTACAAAGCCACCATTGGGTCGGCTCCGGCGGTATCGCCCCCGGCCGGTTCGCTAGGAGGCGCATCCAGCCTTGCATCGGTGGCCGCGCCTCTTCCAACAAGAACGTCTGCTTTTTGATCGGGATCGTTTCCAAAATCGGAAACTCATGCGCATATTTCGCACCGTGGTAGGTTATCTCTATTCGGTGACTAGGCAGGAACCGACGCACCAAGATTTCCGTGACGCCGGGGCAACAAAAATCATGCATCTCGATAATTAAATCCGCCCGCGATAACCCTGGTATGAGATCGGGACGGAGCAAGTCTAACTCGCCGCCCTCGATATCGCAAAAAATGAGTGTATAGTTGGTAATCTCTCGCTGCAAATCGTCTTTCGTGCATAGATCGCGTATATCAATCCTATCCGCAACACCATTTAATCGCGCGAGTTTTGCTACATTCTCGCGCGCCTTGTTGTCGATATCGTAGCCATAAACACGTGATGCTGGGGATTTGAGAGAGAATCCAACTGCGTAATAGCCTTCTCCACAGCCGATGTTCAAGATCCTATCGTAGCTTTGGCTAATTGCGTCTGTAATCCAATAATGGATAGGACTTTCATAAGAACCTATAACCTTCGGTGATAAGACGCTGCCGGACGACATCGGCGCGTATTTCATACCGGTGAATGGGCCATGTCGAACCGTCCAGTCGTCATTGAAATACTCTTTGATGAGCCGTGACTCGTGTTCTAGTCTCATCTGCAGGAGTTCCGACGCTTGTAGATATAGCTTTGCGGTTCGGCTCCTGCCAAAGGGCGTGGCCCGATATAGCTTGTACGCGTTTCTGTATAACGTAGGGGAAAAACGCAAACACTTCTTGACGGGCTCAAGATCGATCATCTGTTACCCCAAAATATCCTTTCCGGCCGCCTCCGTAGAGATCTTGCCAGTTTTTCTGAGCAGTGTGAATGACCAAGCTCATTTTTCTTACTGTCCCAATTAAGAGCCCGTCCGTCGTTGCGAGGACCCACAGGCCGAAGTCGTTCCGTTGCCGCAAACGCCCGTTTGGCGTCAGCTTTATGCGCTCGCCTACAATCTTGGAATTTCCTGCGAACGTTGACCACGCCCACGGCAGCGGAGCCGTTGTCCATGACGAGTTTACGGCGAACTGATAAGATCGGCGCCAAGATAGTCAGCCACGGCCATACGTGACGTTTCAGATGGCCAGGTCGGAGTACCTCGACAGATGTTTCAATACATCTTGACATCTCGCGGTTCATCGCCCGACTGCAAGCACCGCCGACACCAGCACGAGAGGGGCCGTGATGGCGGTTTGGAGGAATTTGTCGATGCTAGACCACATGTCCGCCTGAAGACGGGGCGACCCGTCTCACAGTATGCAGGTAACGAGGGTTGCGCCGGATTGGCCGGTGCCGAGCCTCATGCATAGGAGACGGGTCGTGGGGGATCGTATCACGTATGTCGGGCTTGATGTTCACAAGCAGGGGATCGTCGTGGCGGTAGCCGAGGGCGGCCTCCGCGGCGAGCTCCGAGAATATGGGCGGATCGCCAACACGGCGGGGGCCTTGGATCGCCTGATGCGCAAGTTCGGCGGCGCGGGCGTCGGGCTTCGGTTCTGCTACGAGGCAGGCCCGTGCGGCTATGGCATCCAACGTCACTTGTCGGCGCACGGGCACGAATGCGTTGTGGTGGCGCCGTCGCTGATCCCGAAGCGGGCGGGCGACCGGGTCAAGACGGATCGGCGAGATGCGGCCAGTCTGGCGCGACTGCACCGGGCCGGCGAGCTGACGGCGGTGTGGGTTCCGGACGCCGGGCACGAGGCGATGCGCGATCTGGTGCGCGCCCGTCTCGACGCGGTGCATGCGCTGCGCCGGGCACGCCAGCAGCTCTCGGGCTTTCTGTTGCGGCAGGGCTGCCATTACCGGCGTCCGGCATGGACCAAGCTGCATCGCCGCTGGCTGGCCGGGCTCAAGTTCGAGCAGGCGGTGCATCATCTCGTGCTCGAGGACGACGTTCAGGCGGTCGAAGCCGCCGAGGCCCGGCGCGATCGGCTGACGGCGCAGATCGAGGCGATGCTGCCGGACTGGACGCTGGCCCCGATCGTGGCCGCGCTGCAGACGATGCGCGGCATGGCCTTGGTCAATGCGGCGACGCTGATCGCCGAACTGGGCGACCTCTCGCGCTTTGCCAATCCGCGCCAGTTGATGGCCTATCTCGGGCTGGTGCCATCCGAGCATTCGAGCGGCGCGAGCGTCAAACGCGGCGGCCTCACCAAGGCCGGCAACAGCGCCGCCCGCCGGCTGCTGATCGAGGCGGCCTGGTGTTACCGTTTCCCGGCCCGGGTCAGCCGTGAGCTGCTGCTGCGGCAGGAGAACCAGTCCAAGCCGATCCGCGAGATCGCCTGGAAAGCGCAGCTGCGGTTGTGCGCGCGCTATCGCAAGCTCGCCCGCAGTGGCAAACCGGCCAATGTCGTCACTGCCGCGATCGCCCGCGAATTGGCCGGCTTCATCTGGGCGATCGCCCGGCGCGTGCCGCCGGCGGCGGGCTGAACAGAAGAACCCGTGATCGCATCCAAGGGAGGCGCCAGCGAACCACCGGAGACGCTGCTGCTGGGCAAGGCTGGAGGCGAGGTCGCGATCAGGAGAACCCTCGCATCCACTATCTGCCGGGTCGCCGATCCGACGCAGGTTTCTAGACCGAGGCAGCTCCGCGACGCATCAACGGTCATGCGGTTTCGACCCGCGCATCAGAGTATGATCAACCGTCGTCATGACGGCCGTGCCTCCTGCCTTGCCCGGCAGAGCCTGTAGCAAATGCTTCCAGTGGAGCCACGAATTCACGCGCTGCATCGCACACGAGTGGTACGGATCTGACATTTGGTGCCCTTCTGCAGATGGAAATTCCGCGGAAACTCTCTAATCCGATGGGTACCATCTGTTTGAATTTAACCTCTAGCGCTGTCGCCGCGCTGATGACCACGTAATCGGGCACGGACAGAGGCCGCCATGGGACGCCACGATTTCGAAAACCTATATGTTTTTGCAGCGCTTGAAAATAGTCGTCGATTACTGTATCGTGTTCTCAATTCCACGAGGTGCCTGGGTTGCTGCGTCGATCCACGCGGCGAAATTGCTCCACCGACCGTATATCCGCGTCCCGGTGCCCAATACACGCCGGACTATCCGACTTCGCACCAACTCCAGCGACATTGATACGTACAATCAGGTCCTGATCCAACAGGACTACGATTTCTCTCGATTTCCGCACGCCCCACAACTTGCTTCGGGCGCAGCCGCAGTAGACGCCGAAACACAACAGATCACGATTGTGGATTGCGGAGCTAACATAGGATGCTCGGTCCTATGGTTCGCGACCCAGTTCCCAGAAGCGCAGATCGTGGCGATCGAACCTGACACGGCAAATTTCGAGTTACTCAATCGAAATGTGGCCGGACTTGATAATGTCCGCACAATCCGCGCCGCTTTATGGTGCAGTGAAACGCGCGTAGTTATCTCTAATCCTGATGCCGAACCTTGGGCCTTTCGCACCCAGGCCATAACAGGAGTTTCGGCACAGAACAGATCACTAATAGATACTATCACAATGGATCAGTTGCTTGTGGACGCTACTTCATCCACCTGCATCATAGTCAAAATGGATATAGAGGGTGCCGAGCGCGAAGTGTTTTCGATGAACACATCTTGGCTTGGACGCGTCGATATTTTGATAATAGAGCTTCATGATTGGATGTTTCCGGGCCAAGACAATGGCCGGATCTTCTTCTCAGCGGTAGCCTCAAGGCCGATTGACTATGTCGCACACGGAGAAAATTTGTTTTGCTTTCGAAGAAGAGAAAAAGAGTCAGTCATCGGAGTGTAGATAAGTATCCGCTTACAAGCCCAAGGTTAATCTTACTCTACTGGCTCTCATCCCAGAGAAGCGGTGCCGCCCGTGAAGAACCGTTGAAGAGCGTTTTTTTGGCGGTGGTGGGCACCACATGCTTAGGGTGCCCCCAAGCGGCAAACGAACGCATAATCTGAGCTTGTTGCATTATAATCCAACTCATCAAGCAACCAAAAGGGACCGCCGTGCTCGCCAATATTCCCGCGACCCAGACCGTGATCGAAATCAAGGCGCCCGGCGGGCCCGAGATGCTGGTGCCGGCGACCCGGCCGGTGCCCGAGCCGAAAGCCGGCGAGGTGTTGATCCGGATCGCCGCGTCCGGGGTCAACCGCGCCGATTGCCTGCAGCGCATGGGACGCTACCCGATGCCGCCCGGCGCGCCGGACATCCCCGGCCTCGAATGCTCGGGCACGGTGGTCAAGACCGGCGATGGCGTCTCCGAGTGGCAGGTCGGCGATCAGGTGTGCGCGCTGATGATCGGCGACGGCTATGGCGAGTACGCCGCCGCGCCGGCCGTACAGTGCCTGCCGGTGCCGGCCGGGGTCAGCCTCGTCGATGCCGGCGGCTTGCCGGAGACTTTCTCCACCGTATGGACCAATGTCTTCGAGCGGATGCATCTGAAGGCGGGAGAGGTCTTTCTCGTGCAGGGCGGCTCGAGCGGCATCGGCATCACCGCGATCCAGCTCGCCAAGGCATTCGGCGCCAAGGTGCTGGCAACTGCGGGCAGCGACGAGAAATGCCGGGCCTGCCTCGATTACGGCGCCGATGTCGCGATCAACTACCGCACCCAGGATTTCGTGCAGGTCGGCAAGGAGTTCACCAATGGCCGCGGCATCGACGCGATCCTCGATATGGTTGGCGGCAATTATATCCCGGCGCAGCTCGACCTGTTGGCGCGCGAGGGCCGCCTCTGTTTTGTCGCCCTGATGCAGGGCAGCCGGGTCGAGGCCGATTTCGGACAGATCCAGCGCAAGCATCTGACGGTTACCGGCTCGATGCTGCGGTCCCGGCCCGTCGCGGAGAAGGCCGCGATCATCGCCGCGTTGAAGGACAAGGTCTGGCCGCTTTGGGCGGCCGGCAAATTGCGCGTCTTCACCTACAAGCGATTTCCGCTTGTCGAGGCCGCCGAGGCTCACCGGCTAATGGAATCCAGCCGCCACATCGGCAAGATCCTCCTCGTGCCATGACGCCATAGCTAAGGCCAGGAGTTCCATGTTAAAAAAACATGACAACGGCTGTGACGGATTCCATCTCGGGCGTTAATCGGGTCAGGGGTTCGTTGGGGGGCTGCCGGAAACGCGCAAATGGAGGCGAGAAATGGCTCTGCTTGAAGACATGTTCAAAGGTAATGCGGTGACCGGGGTCGCCGTTGGTCTTGCCGCCCTTGTTCTGGGACCGACGCTGTTTCCGACGATCGGGCGTGTACTGCGTCCCGCGGCCAAAACGGTGATCAAGGGCGGTCTCGTGCTCTATCGCGAAACCGTCGCCGGTATAGGCGAACTGACTACCGACCTCGTGGCCGAGGCAAAAAGCGAACTCGAGCATAACCATCAGGACCGCGAAGGCCTCGCCGCCCCGGCGACGACAGCTCCTTCCGCCCATCGCGAAAGCTCGCGCGAGAAGCATTGAGAAATGGCGCAGGAAGTCCCGGACCCGGTCCGGCGCTCGCCCCGGCGTTTTGGCACGATCGTCACCGCGTTGCTGGCGGGGGTCGCGGGCGGCCTCGTGGCCCCGCTGATCCTGCCGCGGCTCGAGCGCAATATACGTCCGGCGACCAAGAGCATCTTCAAGACCGGCATCACGCTCTACGAGCTAGGTCGCGAAAAGGCCGCTGAACTCGGCGAGTTGGCTGGCGATATGATGGCCGAAGCCCGTGCCGAGTACGACGCCGAGCAGGCGGTGACGAGTGTCGAAGCTGATCCGGTTGCGGCGGCTGCTAATGAAGTGGTGAAGCTGCGCGCCAGCCGCGGCAAGGAGGCCGGCGCGCCGAATGCCTAGTCTGCCGATGGCGCGGATCAGCCATTTCACGACCCGGCGATTACGGATAAAGGTCCCCGAGAAACGACGCGACAGCGCTTACTTCAGCACCGTCGTCGATCGCCTCGCAGCTTGGGAAAGTGTCGAACGGGTCGAAGCCAATCCGCTGACCGCCAGCATCCTTATCCATTTCTCTGATCCGCAGAGGCTTCTCCTCGAGGCGATGGCGAAAAACGACCTGTTCGACATTGATTTCGACACTGCCTTAGCAGCGCAATCAGAGCCCGTTATAACCCGGGCCGCGGTTCGATCATTCGGAACCGTCGACCTCGCCGTGCGCCGCTGGACCGCCGATCAGATCGACATGCGCAGCGTCTTATTCCTTGTGCTTTTCGTAGGCGGCGTATTCCAGCTGCTCCGTGGAAGACTGGCGGCGCCAGCGCCGACACTGTTGTGGTACGCCGGTGACCTGCTCGGGTTGTGGAGCGATCGTTCAGTAGGGTCGCCAGTCGAACCCTCGCCAGCAACGCCGGGTTAGGCGGGTGAACCGAACTGCCGTTCTGCCGATTTATACGGCGGTACCGGGTCGCGCGCGCTTCGGTGTTGCCGGCCTTAAGCGCAATCCACAGCTGGTGCGCGCCTTAGAATTGGGTCTCGCCGGCCGCGGCATCCGATCGGTTAGGGCGAGCCCTGTCACCGGCACGGTGTTGGTTCTTTTCGACTTCACGCGCGATCCGGCGGAGATCGCCCGCCGTTTGGGCGAGGCGGCCGAGCGCGCCTTGGATCCGGAAACTGCGGATAGCCGCTCCGCCGCCGCTCCCTGGCATGCGATGGATGTCGATGTTGTTCTGGGCGGGCTCGGCAGCCAGCCGGCCGGACTGCCCGAAGCGGAGGCTGCAAGGCGGCTCGCCGAGGGCGGCGCCAACGCAATTCCGCCCCTGCATGGCCGTTCCCCGCTCGAAATTCTGCTAGGCCAGTTCGACAGCATGCCGATTGCGCTTTTGGCGGTCGGGGCCTTGTTGTCGATTGCAACCGCGGGGTTCCTTGACGCCGCGATCATCCTCGGCGTTCTCGCGCTCAATGGCGCCATCGGTTTCTTCGCCGAAGCCCGCGCCGAAGAGACGATCGGCAGTCTCGGCGAGAGCCGGGTGCCGATTTCGCGGGTACGGCGGAACGGAGTCGAATGCGAGGTTCCGGCCGAGGATCTGGTTCCGGGAGACGTCATTGAGCTGCGGCGGGACGAGCTGGTTCCTGCCGATGCGCGGGTGATCGCGGCGGACCGCCTGACGGTCAACGAGGCAATGCTGACCGGCGAGAGTGCGCCGATGGCCAAGGCGCCCAACGTCATAGCGCCCCGGTTCGCGCCAATCGGCGACCGCCACAACATGGTCTTCGGTGGGACAGTCGTCACCGGAGGCGCCGGATGTGCAGTCATCGTCGCGACCGGCCCTGAGAGCGAGCTCGGCCGTATTCAAACGCTGCTGGGCTCCGAGGGACGGCCGGCAACGCCGTTGGAGCAGCAGCTCGACGCACTCGGCCGTCAGTTGGTGTGGGGCTCGGCAGTGGCGTGCGGGCTATTCGCCGCTATTGGGTTGATCCGCGGGTTTCGGCTGCTGTCGCTGTTGAAGACAGTGATCTCGCTCGCTGTGGCGGCGGTGCCCGAAGGGCTGCCAACGCTCGCAACCACGACACTCGCATTGGCAATTCAGGATTTGCGCAAAAGTGGCATCATAATCCGCCGGTTGAGCGCGGTCGAAGGGATTGCCGCTGTCGGCGTCGTGTGCTTTGACAAGACGGGCACCTTGACGTTGAACGATATGAGCGTTGTTCGTTTGTATTGGAACAGCACCCGGGCGCACTGGACCGACGGGCAATTTCGCATCAATACGGGATCGGCTGTCGACTGCACAACCGATCGCGAGCTTGCTCGGTTATTTGAATTGGCGATCCTCTGCAACGATTGCGAGCTGCTCGACCCGGCAGGCAATCAGGTCAACGGATCGGCCACCGAAGCGGCGCTCGTCCGAGCCGCGCTGCAGGCAAGTCTCGACGTCATCGCAATCCGCGCGCGGCATCCACGCCGCGCCACGCTGCAGCGCGCCGATGACCGCCGCTACATGGTGACTGTGCATTCGGCCGCGGCCGAACGAAACCTCGTCGTCGTAAAGGGCGATCCCAGCGAGGTATTGGCACTCTGCGCATGGCATTTGCAAGACGGCGTCGTCGCTCCGCTCGATGCCGGTTGTCGGCGGGTGATAGAGGCCGAAAATCTCGCCATGGCGAATGACGCCTTGCGTGTGTTGGGGATCGGCTACCGGTCCGCCGGTGTCGCCGATCCCGGCACCAGGATTCAACGGGATTTCATCTGGGCCGGGCTCGCCGGCATGGCCGACCCGATCCGGCCCGGCGCGCTTAAGCTGATCGACGCCTTTCGCAATGCCGGGGTGACCAGCATCATGCTGACCGGCGACCAGCGGGCTACGGCGTCCGCCGTTGCCACCGAGCTCGGCCTCACGACCGGGGACCCGGCGGAGATCGTCGAGGCTCACCAGCTCGACGAATTCGGCGCGCTGCCGAATGCCGAAGGCGAGCTGCCGCCAGTGTTCGCGCGTGTGGCGCCCGGTCAGAAGCTGCAGTTGGTAAGAATGCTGCAGCGCTCGGGCCGAGTGGTCGCGATGATCGGCGACGGCGTCAACGACACCCCGCCGCTGCGGGCAGCCGATATCGGTATTGCCCTCGGCCGCGCCGGCGTCGAGGCGGCGCGCGGCATCGCCGATGTCGTGTTGCTCGATGACGACCTGACCTCTCTCGCCGATGCAGTAGAACGCGGCCGCACCGTCGCGATTAACATACGCAAGGCGATCCGCTATCTGGTAGCGACCAATCTCAGCGAGATCATCTTCATGCTCGCCGCAGCGGCAGGTGGACGGGCGCATCCGCTGAGCCCGATCCAGCTGCTGTGGATCAACCTCTTGACTGATGTACTGCCAGCGCTGGGCTTGGCGATGGAGCCGGCGGTCCCCGACCTGATGATGCGGCCGCCTCGCAATCCCGGCGAACCCGTCATCCCAGCGGCGGAGTTTGGTACCCTTGCCCGCGACGCCGGCCTGATCGCCGCCAGCGCGTTTGCTGCGCAGGCCTGTGCGGCACGGCTCGCGGGCGCCGAAAAATCCAATCAGACCGTCGGGTTTTCTAGCCTTGTCGCCGCCCAGCTGTTTTATGCGTTCGCCTGCCGATCCCGGCGGAGCTCGATATCGACAGGTCCGCCGCTGCCCGCAAACCCGTTCTTTTTTGGCGCGCTCGGCATCGCGTTCGCGGCGCAGGTTGCTGCACTGTTCGTTCCCGGTCTGCGCAATCTGTTCGGACCGCCGCTCGACATCACCGATTTTGGTATCTCGCTAGCAGCCGGTGCGGCTCCTCTATTGGCAATCGAAGTACTTCGAAAAGTCGACGCCGGCTCGGCTTAGGCTGCGGCTTCATACCGTCTGATCGATGCTATCTCCGAGGTCGTCGAGAATGTCGCGCCGCCACCCGACCTGCCGGTCTTTCGACCGATCGACCGCCTCGCGCAACTTCGCGATATGCCGGTGATAGCGGCGCTGCCGATCGTGCTCGTCCGCTCCCCAGCTATGCGCGCGTCGTCGCGCGCGCCGTTTGAAATGCGCGACCGTACGTTCGACCGCTTGCTGGGTAGCGGCAGGATCGGCCGGTCGCGAGACCTCCTGGTTGATCTCGGCCATCGTGCTCGATACCAAAGCCTGGATCAGCTCCTCTGCGGCTTCCGCTTCGGATTCGGTCAACAAGTCGATGACGATCTTGGCCGCCGTCCCGAGCGCCGGCCGCATCTGCGGGAGCAGCCTTGGCAGCACCGCCGAGACTAGCCCGAATGCCAACAGACTGACCAGATTGGGTTTGCCGATGTCTTCGAACATTGTCCGAACCGAACTTTATGCGACTGACCGGCCATTATACCCGATTGCGCTAAATTTGCGTCAGCCGGTGCGCGCCGTTGCTCAGAACGCGCAGCGCCTCAATTCGGAACGAAGTCTGGCTGACAAGAGTTTAGCAATGAGTGCGTAGGCACGATTGCGCAACTCTGCGAGGAGATACGGAATGGCCGAACTGAACAAAAAGAGGGCCGTCGATCTGTTGAACCGCATTCTTGAAGCAGAGCTTGCCGGGGTGGTGCGCTATACGCATTATTTTTCTTTCCGGTATTCGGGCACAATCGTATTCCAATCGTGGCATGGCTGCGCGAGCAGGCGAGATGATCACCCTGCTTGGCGAATATCCGTCCTTGGCGATCGGCCCGCTGCTCGACAGCCATCAAATCGACATTAGTGCGGTCATGCGCGAGTCGCTGGAGACCGAAGCCAAGGCAATGGCGGTTTACCGCGAGCTGCTCAAATGCGCCGAGGGGGCGCTCGGTCATTCTTGAGGAATACGCATGGCAGATGGTCTTTGCCGAGGAGCTTCATGCCAGCGAAGTCGACAAAATGCTGCGCCGACCCGCCGAAGTCGCCGCCTTACACCCGTTTCGACAATTCGCTTAGGCATCGCCGTGAGGTTTGCTAACCGAAGCTCCGCGCCGCGACGCTTTGCAGCGGACGGCGCAGTGCGAATACAACTGCAATCCGGCGAGAATTTGCGCTTGGTGCGAATTGGTTGGCACCGTGCAAGATGCAATCAGCCATAGCCTAGACCAGCCTAAACAAGGCAGCGGGTCTTGCCGGGGCCTGCGTCACGTGCTGAGGCGATCGGCGACGGTGACAGGCCGATTCCGACCCTTGCTGCGAGCGGCGGCGGACGTCGTGATCCCGAAATCCCGGCGGGACACGTCTGGTACCTACGCCGGCAGCCCGCAAAAACAGTCACTCCGCCTGTTATTGCGGCGCGAGTGTTCTCCCGAACTGCGTGCCACTGTGACGCGGCGGGAAGCGCAAGCGGCACGCGCTTCTCGGAATGGACAGCAAAGACAGCTGCCATTCCATAAGAACGGGCCGCCGGGCATATGCCGGGCGGCCCAGATTTGCTCAACGGTCATCGGCGCTCCGGCCGATGTCGTTGAGCAATTCTAACTCAGATAGGCTAGATTTCTCTTCCGAGTCCCTCTGGTAGGTGAATCACGTCATCGTCGATCAGCACGGTCTTCTTCGCGTCATAGTCCCCATCCAGCACCACCTTTCCACCTTTTGTCACCCTGATGGAGGCGGCGCCGTGTCTAGACGTGTAGGTCAGGAATTCGCCATGGGGGTTTGGCCCATCCCAGTCCCCATCGTCCAGATCCACCGTATCGAACGCGACGACGCGCATTTTTTCAGCAGGCATCTTCCACTCCCTTTCAGATGAGCCCACGGAGCGCAGGCTCTCGCGAGGCGAGCACCTTAACGGCCGCGTCCACTACTCGGAGCCTAAACGGCCGTTCGCTTGCCACGCTCTGCAGAATAACTCAAGTGATCGGTCGAGATGTGTGACGGAGTTCACACTTCGGAAGAGTTCTTGCAAGGATTTTTCAACGTCAAGAAGGCCCGAAAGATTTAAGATTTATTAACGAATTCTCGGGATCAAGATGGCACGACAATCTGCTCCGTTGAGAGTGCAGTTGGAAGCTTCGGCTGGCGCTTCGTGGCGTGCTTCGCGGTCCGCCGTGCCGTGCCTGGGGTCGGCGGGTGGAGCGGGTCGCGGCCCGACCGCATTAGGCTGCCAGCCGGCGCGTTTGGATCAGCGCGAGGATTTCGGCGGCGGCTTCGGGGATGTTAGTGCCGGGGCCGTAGATTGCGCTGACCCCGCTCTTTTTTAGAAAATCGTAGTCCTTGGGCGGGATTACCCCGCCGCAGACGACGAGGATGTCGCCGGCGCCTTCGCGCTTCAGGGCTTCGATCAATGCCGGGACGAGGGTCTTGTGGCCAGCGGCATGAGTCGATACGCCGACAATGTGGACGTCGTTCTCGACCGCCTGGCGCGCCGCTTCCTCGGGCGTCTGGAACAACGGGCCGATATCGACGTCGAAGCCGATATCGGCGAAGGCGGTGGCAATGACCTTAGCACCGCGGTCGTGGCCGTCCTGGCCGAGCTTGATCACCAGCATGCGCGGCCGCCGCCCCTCCGCACGGGCGAAGGCCTCGATCTCGCGCTGCACCCGGCGGAACGCTTCGTCGTCCCGATACTGGCTGCCATAGACCCCGCTGACGGCGCGGATTTGAGCGCGGTGGCGGGTGAAAACCTTTTCCAAAGCGTCGGAGATCTCGCCTACCGTCGCGCGCGCCCGCGTCGCCTCGATCGCCAATGCCAAGAGATTGCCCTTGCCGCTCTTCGCCGCCCTGGTCAGTGCAGCGAGCGCGGCATTGCAGCGCCCCGGGTCGCGCAACCGGCGGATCCGCTCGAGCCGCTCGGTCTGCCGCTCGCGCACGGCGGTGTTGTCGACATCGAGAAGCTCGACCGAAGCCGCCTCGCCCGAGCGGTACTTGTTGACCCCGACGATCGTCTCCTCGCCGCGGTCGATGCCTGCCTGGCGCCGCGCCGCAGCCTCCTCGATGCGCAGTTTCGGCATCCCGGCTTCGACCGCCTTAGTCATCCCGCCGATCGTCTCGACCTCGTCGATCAGCGCCATTGCCGCCGTCGCGATCGAATGGGTCAGGCTCTCGAGGTAATAGCTGCCGCCGAGCGGATCGACGACGTGCGGGATGCCGGTCTCCTCGGCGAGGATCAGCTGGGTGTTGCGGGCGATGCGCGCCGAGGCCGGGGTCGGCAAGGCGAGCGCTTCGTCGAACGAGTTGGTGTGCAGTGACTGCGTGCCGCCGAGCACCGCGGCGAGCGCCTCCAAGGTGGTGCGGACGATGTTGTTGTGCGGGTCATGCTCGGTCAGGCTGACCCCGGAGGTCTGGCAATGGGTGCGCAACGCGAGGCTCGCCTCGTTCTTTGGCGCGAACTGACGCATCAGCTGCGCCCACAGCACCCGCGCGGCGCGCAGTTTCGCGATCTCCATGAAGAAATTCATGCCGATCCCGAAGAAGAACGACAGCCGCGGCGCGAAATCGTCGATCGCGAGGCCGCGCGACAGCGCGGCCCGCACGTATTCGAGCCCGTCGGCCAAAGTGAAAGCCAGCTCCTGGACCGACGTCGCCCCGGCTTCCTCCATGTGATAGCCGGAGATCGAGATCGAATTAAATTTCGGCATTTGCCGGGCGGTGTATTCGATGATGTCGGCGACGATCCGCATCGACGGCCCGGGCGGATAGATATAGGTATTGCGGACCATGAACTCCTTGAGGATGTCGTTCTGGATCGTGCCGGTGAGCTTGTCCTGCGGCACGCCCTGCTCCTCGGCGGCGACGATGTAGCCGGCGAGCACCGGCAAGACCGCGCCGTTCATCGTCATCGACACGCTCATCCGGTCGAGCGGGATGCCGTCGAACAGGATCTTCATGTCCTCGACCGAGTCGATCGCGACCCCGGCCTTGCCGACATCGCCGACGACCCGCGGATGGTCGCTGTCATAGCCGCGATGGGTCGCGAGATCGAACGCGATCGACAGGCCCATTTGCCCGGCCGCCAAATTCTCGCGGTAGAACCGGTTCGACTCCTCAGCGGTCGAGAACCCGGCATATTGCCGGATCGTCCACGGCCGGTTGGCGTACATTGTCGCTCGCGGCCCCCGCAGATAGGGCGAAAAGCCGGGCATCAGGTCACGCAGCTTCACCCCCGCATGGGCGATCGCGGCCAAGTCTTCGGCCGTGTAGAGCGGCTTGACCCGGATCCCCTCGGGGGTCGACCAGTCGAGGCGCTCGATCGGCTTGCCCTTCAACTCGGCGCGCGCGAGACGCGACCAGTCGTCAAGCGTCTTGACCGGGAATACGCCGTCGTCCGCCATCGCCTTCTCCTGCGCCCGCAGAAGACTATATGGTCGCCGCCGCTCGCCCGTCCATGACAGCGGCTCGACGCAACGTATGCCGCAGAAAGATTGCCGCGGTCAGCAGCAGCACGGCTGCCCCCTGGTGCGCGGCGGCGAGGGGGATCGGCACGACGAAGATCAGGGTCGCTATGCCGAGGCGCGAGCTGCAAAGCGGTAGCCGCAAGGAGCAAGTGCAGTGCAATGCCAGCGGGCGGCGGCAGCGTTGCGCGCAGGCCCGCCGCCCACGCCAGCACAACGGCCGCGGCGGTCGTGACCGCGAGCAAACGGTGATCGAACTGAACGGCGGCAATGTTCTCGAACCAGTTCAGATAGAACGGCTGGAGTTCGTCATAGCCGGCCGGCACCAGTCTTCCGTCCATCAGCGGAAAGGTGTTATAGGTCAGCCCGGCACGAGTCCCGGCGACCAGCCCGCCAGCAAGGACGGTCAGTGCGACTAGCCCGAGCAGGGCTTCGGCGGCGCGCCGCCAGCTCGGGGCCGAACCCGGGCGGAGATCCGGCGCGGCGCGACCGCGGACGATGTCGAGCGCCGTCCATAGGATCGCGCCGTAGATCGCCAGGGCGAGAGCGAGATGCGCCACCAGCCGGTATTGGCTGACCTCGACCCGGTCGGCGAGACCGCTCTCGACCATATACCAGCCGAGCGCCCCCTGCAGGAAGCCGAGCACCAGGATGCCCGCGAGCGGCAGAACCAAGCGCCGCGGCAGCCGGCGCCGCACAACGAACCAGATCAGCGGTACGGCGAAAACCACCCCGATCAACCGGCCCAACAATCGGTGCGCATATTCCCAGAAATAGATGGCCTTGAATTCGCCCAACGTCATCGCGAAGTGGACGGCCCGATATTCAGGGATCTGCTTGTACTTGGCAAATTCGGCGGCCCAGTCGGCGACCGAGAGTGGTGGGATGATGCCGATGACCGGCTTCCACTCGGTTATCGATAGGCCGGAAAGGGTAAGCCGGGTAATTCCCCCGACCACGACCATCAGAAAGATCAGAGCGCAGCACAGAAAAAGCCACGCCGCGACCGGACCGAGCCGCTCCCCAGCAGCTCCCTCTATTGCAACTCCCGAGCGGGTAGCGGTGGCCGTCGAGATCGACAAGGCCGATCCTCGCAAATTCCGTTATCGGGCAAGGTGAGACCGCTTCCCGGCGATGGCAAGTGCGGCAGGATGCTGGGTTTGTACCTTGAGGGAGCCGGTACCCCGCGCCGGGTCATTCCCAGGGAAGAGCTAATGCAGCCGCAGCGACGCCTTGATGTGACGGAACCTGCCGCGGCTGGGAAACTGCGCCTGACCGACCTTCACCGAATGCAGCTTGCCTTCGATGTTTTCGCTCCAGAAGTCGAGAAAACGCCGCAGTTCCGGGAAATCCGGGGCAAGGTCGAGCTTTTGCCAGATGAAGCTCTGCAGATAGGTCGGGATGGTCGGGCAGATGATAGATGATCTCCGCAGTGGTCAGCCGATATTGGCGAAGTTGCGGACCGACATCGCTCATGATGGTGTTCCTCGGATACGCTCTCGCAACTCGCGAGGATGCCGCGACGATTGCGCGGCGGCAACAAAAAAATGAGATAAAACAAAATCATAGCAGCTTACCGATCAGAGTGCTGCTAATCGGGCGCGAAAGCTCTCTTGAAGGGGTCACGCGAGGGGTTAGATAGAAGCATCACTGGTAACATTCATGCTGGCTGTTTGTTTACCGAGGCGGGTGACTGCCAGTCCTAAGGTCTCCACAGCGATGAAGCGGGTCGTCTCAGCCCTCATTGTATCCGGCGGGATCGCCGTGATGACGGGCAATTATTCTCCTGTGTTCGCCGGCGCGCCGATCCCCGAAGCGGGGGGTGCGCCGATCCAGAGCCTGGCGCCCGTGGTCAGCCGGATTACTCCCGGCGTCGTTGGCATATCGGTCCGCGGCAAGGTGCGGGAAGATAACCCGCTGCTGCAGGACCCGATGTTTCGACGCTTTTTCAACCTGCAGCAGCAGCCGGTCGAGCGCGAGACGCAGGCGACCGGGTCGGGCGTGATCGTCGACGCCGCGCAGGGTTATGTGATGACCAATGCGCATGTCGTCGAGAACGCGAGCAGCATCGAAGTCACGACCAAGGACAATCGCCGGTTGACCGCGAAATTAATCGGCCGCGACCCCGACACCGATATAGCGGTGCTGCAGATTCCCGCCGGCAGCTTGACCGCAGTCCCGATCGGCGATTCCGATCGCCTGCAGGTCGGCGACTTCGTATTGGCGATCGGCAACCCGTTCGGCCTTGGCCAGACCGTCACTTCGGGCATTATCAGCGCGCTCGGGCGCAGCGGCCTCGGGATTGAAGGCTATGAGGATTTCATCCAGACCGACGCCTCGATCAATCCCGGAAATTCGGGCGGGCCGCTCGTCGATCTGCAAGGCCGGGTGGTCGGGATCAATACGGCGATCCTGGCGCCGGGCGGTGGCAATATCGGCATCGGCTTTGCCGTTCCGATCAACATGGCCCGCCAGATCATGGATCAGCTCGTCAGTTACGGCGAGATCAAACGCGGCCGCATCGGGGTCGCGATCCAGGATTTGACACCCGATCTGGCGCAGGCGCTGGGGACCAGGCACACCCAGGGCGCGGTGATCGCCCGCGTCGAGCCCGGTTCCCCTGCCGAGCGCGCCGGGTTGCGGACCAATGATCTGGTCGTCGCGATCAACGGCGCGCCGATGCGCAGCGGCACCGAGCTTCGCAACCGCGTCGGGCTGTCGCGGATTGGCGATGAGGTCGAGCTCACGGTCGAGCGCGGCGGCTCGGAGCGCAATGTGGCGGTGCGTATTGAAAAGGCCACGGCGACCGCACAGCGCCAGCGTTCGAGGCAGCGCTGACCTGGAATGGCGACGCAAACACCCTATGAAGTGCTCGGCGTCAAGCCGGACGCCAGTGCGGACGAGATCCGCAAAGTCTATCGGAAGCTCGCCAAGCAGTTTCACCCCGATCTGAACCCCGGGAAACCCGAGGCGGAGGCGCGTTTCAAATCGATTTCCGCCGCCTATGACCTGCTCTCGGATCCGGAAAAGCGGGCGCGCTACGACCGGGGCGAAATCGATGAGAGCGGCGCCGAGCGGCCGCCGCGCGAGTATTATCGGGGGCATGCCGAGGGTGCGCAGGGTTGGCGATACCAACCCGAGGGCGAGACGGATCTGAGCGACCTCGAGGATTTGTTCGCCGCGTTCGGCTCGGCCGGACGCCGGCGACGAGGTTCGGCCGGCGAGGGGTTCAGGGCGCGCGGCAGCGACCGGCATTTTACCTTGACCGTCGATTTCGTCACGGCGGCGACCGGCGGCAAGCATCGCCTGTCGCTTGCCCCCGAGGAGTGGCTCGACGTGACGATCCCGGCCGGGATCGAAGACGGTCAGGTGCTGCGGCTTCGAGGTAAGGGCGGGCCCGGCTTCGGCGGCGGTGCTGCCGGCGACGCGCTGATCGAGGTGCGTGTCGCACCACACCCGCTGTTCCGCCGCGACGGCGACAATATTCTACTCGAGCTGCCGGTCAGCCTTGCCGAGGCGGTGCTCGGGGCCAGGGTGTCGGTGCCGACGGTTACAGGTCCGGTGATGATGACGATCCCCAAAGGGTCCGATGCGGGCAGGCAGTTGCGGCTGCGCGGCAAGGGGATTCAACGCAAGAGCCCGGGCGACGAAATTGTCACCCTCAAGGTGGTCATCGGGCACAGCGGCGATTCCGAGCTCGCGGCCTTTCTCGAGAAATGGGGTCCGCAGCATCCATTCGATCCGAGACAGGGAATGCCCGCCGCATGATCGAGCTCGACGATCTGCTGCGTCGCATCGGGGGGCTCGACCGCCGCGATCTGATGCGGTGGGTCGAAAACCGCTGGGTGCTGCCCGAGCGGCGCGACCAGACCTGGATCTTTCACGAGGTCGATGTCGCGCGGGTCGAGCTGATCCTCGAAATCCGCCACGAGTTCGCGATCGACGAGGAGGCGCTTCCGCTCGTTCTCGGCCTCCTCGACCAAGTTTATGATTTGCGCCGGCAATTGCGCCGAATGTGCGATGCGCTCGCAGCGCAGCCGCCCGAGGTGCAGGTCGCGGTCAAGCGTGCGCTGCCACCGTCGACAGGACTGGAAATCCCGCACGACTGACTTTCGCTCTCCGTGAGCATCTCGCTTGCCGGGGCCACGTTGTGCAATGAACGCGAAGCAGGCACTATTCCGACTGCGCCGTAAGACAGGGAGGATGCCGTGCAGCTGAGCCGTGAAGAACTGCTCAAAGCCTATCGCGATATGGTCACGATCCGCCGCTTCGAAGAGCGCGTCCAGGAGGAATTCTCGAAGGGCGGCATTCCGGGTTTTGTCCATCTCTACGCGGGCCAAGAGGCCTCGGCCATCGGCGTCTGCTCGCATCTCGGGCCAGAGGATTACATCGCCAGTACCCATCGCGGTCACGGCCACAGCATCGCGAAGGGCTGCGACCCAACCCTGATGATGCAGGAGCTGTTCGCCAAAAAAACCGGGCTGTGCGGCGGCAAGGGCGGCTCGATGCACATTGCCGATCTCGATCGCGGCATGCTGGGCGCCAACGGCATCGTCGGCGGCGGGCCACCATTGGTGGTCGGCGCGGCGCTGACTGCCAAGACTTTGGGGCGCGACACTGTCGCCGTGTCGTTCACTGGCGATGGCGGCTCGAACCAGGGCACTACCTTCGAGGCAATGAATATGGCGGTAGTGCTAAAACTGCCGGCCATCTTTGTCTTCGAGAACAACCAATACGGCGAGGGCACGGCGCATGATTACGCCGTCGGCAGCCGCGATATCGCCGGGCGAGCGGCCGGCTTCGGATTGCCGAGCGTCAAGGTCAGCGGAGACGATTTCTTCGAGGTGCACGAGGCGGCGCGCGAAGCCGTCGAGCGTGCGCGCGCCGGCGGCGGGCCCAGCGCGATCGAAGTCGACACCTGCCGGTTCTATGGCCATCACTCGGGCGATGCGCAGCTCTATCGCGGCAAGGACGAGGTGCGGCGCCTGCGCGACGAACGCGATTGCCTCAAGCACTTCCGCCGCCGGGTCGGCGAGGCAGGGTTGCTCGACGCGGCAGCGCTCGATCAAGTCGACGGCGACGTTGCGGCGTTGATCGACCATGCCGTCGAACTGGCGCGGGCGGCGCCTCCGCCCGATACGGAGGCCCTATTGCACGACGTGTATGTAACGTATTAGGGGAGCGCGCGATGGCGCAGAAATCGATCCGCCAGGCGCTCAATGAAGCGCTTGCCCAGGAAATGCGCCGCGATCCACGGGTCATCGTGATCGGCGAGGATGTCGCCGGCGGAGGCGGCTCGCAAGGCCAACGCGATGCTTATGGCGGTGTCCTCGGGGTGACCAAGGGGCTGTTCGGCGAATTCGGCGAGGCCCGGGTCATCGACACGCCGATCACCGAGTCGGCGATCATGGGGGCTGCCGCCGGCGCCGCGGTCACCGGGTTGCGCCCGGTCGCCGAGCTGATGTTCTGCGATTTTCTCGGGGTCTGCTTCGACCAAATCCTCAACCAGGCGGCGAAGTTCCGCTACATGTTCGGCGGCAAGGCCAAGACCCCGCTGGTCATCCGCACGATGGTCGGCGCCGGCCGGAGCGCCGCGGCGCAGCACTCGCAGAGCCTCTACCATATCTTCACCTCGGTCCCAGGGCTGAAATGCGTCGTGCCGTCGAACGCCTATGACGCCAAGGGCCTTCTGATCCAGGCGATCCGCGACGACGACCCGGTGATCTTCTGCGAGCACAAGCTGATGTACGACCTGCGCGCCGAAGTGCCGGACGAGCCCTATACGATCCCGTTCGGCGAAGCCAACGTCGTCCGCGACGGCGACGACGTCACGGTCGTCGCGCTCGCCCGCATGGTGCATTACGCGGGCGAGGCTGCCGATATGCTCGCCAACGAGGGGATCGAGTGCGAGCTGATCGACCCCCGCACGACCTCACCGCTCGACGAGGACACGATCCTCGAGAGCGTCGAGCGCACCGGCCGGCTGGTCGTCGTCGACGAGGCGACGCCGCGCTGCAGCATGGCGGCCGATATCGCCGCGCTTGTCGCTGACCGAGCGTTTGCGGCGTTGAAGGCGCCGGTCAAGCGAGTTACCGCACCGCACACCCCGGTGCCGTTCGCCCCCTCGCTCGAAAAGCTCTACATCCCGAGCCCGGAACGCATCGCCGATGCGGTGCGAGAGGTCCACGGATACGCGCGTTGAGCCCGTTATCACACGCCTCGCTTCATACCGTCACCCCGGCGAGCGGGGTCCGGGTTACCGCTGCGGCCTTGCGGCTCTGGCTCCCGCTTTCGCGGGAATGACGACGGAGGGTCCTCCGAGGGTGTTTGTGCTATGAGCTCTGAAGTTACTGCGATCACGATGCCGAAATGGGGCCTGACGATGACCGAGGGCAAGGTCGTCGGATGGCTCAAGCGAGCCGGACAGCGCTTCGCCGCGGGCGAGGAGCTCCTCGAGATCGAGACCACCAAAATCACCAATGTCTTCGAAGCACCGGAAGGCGGCGTTTTGCGGCGGATCGTGGCGCCCGCCGGCGCAACACTGCCGGTCGGCGCGCTTGCTCGCCGTAGCCGCTCCCGAGGAGGTGTCGGAGACCGACATCGATGCTTTCATCGCCGGCTTTGCAGTCCCGCTGCCTTCGGCCGAGGCGACTGACAGATGCTGAAGTCGTAAAGCCGCAGGAATTGGAGGTCGGCGGCCGGCGGCTGCGTTATCTCGAGCTTGGCGCGGGCGACAGCGTCCCGGTCCTGCTGGTGCACGGCTTTGGCGCCGATCTCAATACCTGGATGTTCACCCAGCCCGCTCTGGCGGAGGGCCGGCGGGTCGTCGCGCTGGATCTGCCGGGGCATGGCGGATCGGCAAAAGACGTCGGCTCGGGTGACGCCGAACGCCTGACGGACGCCGTCGAGCATGCCGCGGGCGCGCTCGGCATCGAGCGGCTCCATCTCGTCGGGCATTCGATGGGCGGGGCCATCGCGGCCTTATTGGCACTGCGGCGGCCCGAGCTGGTTGCGACCCTGACCTTGATCGCCTCGACGGGCCTGGGCCCCGAGATCAACGCAGCGTTCATCGACGGGTTTGTGCGCGCCTCGCGCCGCCGGGAGGCCGTCGAGGTCTTGAACCTGCTGGTCCACGACCCCTCGCTGGTCAGTCGCACGATGGTCGAGGACGTGCTGCGTTATAAAAGGCTCGACGGTGTCGCGTCGGCGTTGGCGACGATCGCCGAGGCATGGTTCGCCGGCGGCCGTCAGTCGCTCGACCTCACCGCCCGGCTCGCCGGGCTTAAACTGCCGCTCCAAATCATCTGGGGTCGGGAGGACCGGATCATCCCGGTAGCGCACGCCGCAGCACTCGGCGACCGCCTCCCGGTTCACATTCTGAATGACACCGGCCATCTGCCCCACATGGAGAAGGCCGGCGAGGTTAACCGGCTGATAAAGCGGCTGATCGAGAACCAGGCGTAAGACGAAACGGCCGGCATCGCGATCGAATGATCGCGCCGACGCGCGCCCTCTATTATCATTGACGCATGTCGACCGATCGTACGCCGCGATTTCGTCATCGCCTGGGCCTCAACCAACCCGCCGGCAGCCCGACCGCCCGGCGGATCACCGAGATGGCCGAGGCGATCCGCCATGAAACTGACGGTGAGTTCCTCGTCGAAGTATTTCCGGAAAGCCGCCTCGGACCCGATCCGAAGATGTTCGCCGATTTGCGTGCCAACGCGCTCGAGTTCTTTGTCGCCGGCGCCACATTGGGCGAGGTCGCGCCGACCAGCGCGCTGCCTCTGCTGCCGTTCGCGTTCACCAACTCGAGGCGGTGTTTGCCGCGCTCGACGGCGCGCTCGGCGACCAGATCCGCAGCGAGCTCGCGCACCACGGTCTCCATGCGTTTCGCCGCTGCTGGCAGAACGGGTTTCACCACTTAACCACCAGCACAAAACCGATCCGCACGGCGGAGGATCTTGCCGGGGTCAAGATCCGCAGCCCTGGGGGCGCCATTGCGGCGGACTTCTTCAAGACGCTTGGCGGCGAAGCTGGCATGGTGCCGTTCAGCGGCATGTACGATGCACTGAAGGCGCGCACCTTCGACGGGCAGAGCGACCCGCTCGGTGTTGTCCTGTCGCTGCGGCTTTACGAGGTGCAGACCTATTTGAGCCTGACCGCCCATTGGTGGTCGGGGTTTACGCTCCTGGCCAATGATGCCGCATGGAGCGCTCTGCCGGAGAGATCCAAGAAGTCATCGAACGCAATGCCGAAAAATTCGCCCTGCTCCAACGCGACGACATAGAACGGGTCAACGCAGCCGGTGCCGAAGAGCTCGCGCGCCGGGGCATGAGGGTAAATACGGCGGATACCGACAGCTTCAGAGCGAGGCTCGGCGACTTCTACGCGCGCTGGCGGGCAAAGGCCGGTCCGAAACATTGGTCGCTGCTCGAATCATATGCCGGCGAGATCAAGGGTTGATGCCCCCGGAACGCGCCTTCCGGCTGGACGGCAAAGTGGCGCTGGTGACCGGGGCGGGACGCGGGATCGGCCGCGCCATAGCGTTGGCGCTTGCCGCCGCCGGAGCCGAGCTGGTGCTGGTCAGCCGGACGCCGAGCGATCTGGACGAGGTCGCGGACGAGATCGCTTCCAGCGGCGGCAGGGCGCGGCCGCTGCCCCTTGACGTGACACGATCGGACGCGGTGCGCGGCGCCTTCGCCGGCCTCGAGCGACTCGACATCCTCGTCAACAATGCCGGGCTTAACCGGCCGCAACCTTTTCTCGAGGTCGACGAGCCGACCCTAGACCTGCTGCTCGGGCTCAACGTCAGGGCGGCGTTTATCGTGGCGCAGGCGGCGGCCCGGCTGATGGTTGCCAAGGGCAGCGGCGTCATCGTCAACATGTCATCGCAAATGGGCCATGTCGGCTCCGACCTGAACCGCACCGTCTATGTGATGACCAAGCACGCGGTCGAAGGGTTGACCAAGGCGATGGCGGTCGAGCTGGCGCCCAAGGGGGTGCGCGCCGTCTCGATCGCGCCGACTTTTGTGACGACGCCGCTGACCGAGCCGTTCTTTGATGACCCGGTGTTCCGGAAATGGGTACTCGACCGCATTCCGCTCGGCCGGCTCGGGACCGTCGAGGAGGTCGCGTCGGCGGTCGTCTTCCTGGCCTCGCCGGCGGCCTCGCTCGTCACCGGTTCGAGCCTGCTCGTCGATGGCGGCTGGACAGCCTGGTAACAATCGAGGAGAAGCGTCATGCCCCGGCACATTAAGACTGCCGCGCTTGCGGGCCAGCAGGAAGCCGCCGACACCAAGATCCGCGGCATGGTCGAGACCATTATCGCTGATGTCGCCGCGCGCGGCGATGCCGCGGTTCGCGAATTGTCGGAGCGCTTCGACAAGTGGTCGCCCCCGAGCTTTCGCCTCACTGCCGATGAGATTGCCGCGCTGGTCGCCAAGGTCGCGCCGCAAACCATCGACGACATCAAATTCGCGCAACAGCAGATCCGCCATTTCGCCGAGATCCAGCGCGCGTCGCTGTGCGATGTCGAGGTCGAGACATTGCCCGGGGTCGTGCTCGGTCACCGGCACATCCCGGTCGGCACTATCGGCTGCTATGTTCCGGGCGGCCGTTATCCGATGGTCGCCTCGGCGCATATGTCGATCGTCACGGCGCGGGTCGCCGGGGTCGGCCACATCACCGCCTGCACCCCGCCGAACCAGGGTGGCCCGCATCCCGAGACGATCGCCGCGATGCATCTGGGCGGCGCCGACGAGATCCACGTGTTGGGCGGCGTGCAGGCGGTCGCGGCGATGGCGCTCGGCACCGCCTCGTTCAAGCCGGTCGACATGCTGGTCGGGCCCGGCAACGCCTATGTCGCCGAAGCCAAGCGCCAGCTTTATGGCCGGGTCGGCATCGACCTCTTCGCCGGCCCAACGGAGGTCCTCGTTATTGCCGATGATAGCGCGGATGCCGAGACGTGTGCGACCGACCTGTTGGGGCAGGCCGAGCACGGACCGACCTCACCCGCGGTGCTCTTGACCACCTCGGAGAAGCTTGCCCATGCCACACTGGCTGAAATCGAGCGGCAACTGATGGTATTGCGCACCGCCGACATCGCGGGCGTCGCCTGGCGTGACTATGGCGAGGTCATCCTCTGCGCCGACGAGGACGAGATGGTCGCCGAAGCTGACCGCATTGCCGCCGAGCATGTCGAGGTGCTGACCCGCGAGCCGCGGCGGTATCTCGAGCGGCTCAAGAATTTCGGCGCCCTTTTCCTCGGCCCCGAGACCAACGTCGCTTACGGCGACAAGGTGATCGGCACTAACCATACCCTGCCGACCAAAGGCGCCGCCCGCTACACTGGCGGCCTCTGGGTCGGCAAGTTTCTGAAAACTTGCACCTATCAGGAGGTCAAGACCCCCGAGGCGAGCGCGGTGGTCGGCGAATACTGCAGCCGCCTCTGCGCAATCGAGCGTTTCTGGGGCCACAAGGAGCAGGCCGATCTGCGCGTCCGCCGCCATGGCCGAAGAAACGCCGCGGAGTAGCAGAAGGGGTTTTTGGCCCGACCATTTGTCGATTGCCAGGTTTGCAACGAGTTCCAGTCGCCAGGAATGTGGTTCGGGCCTGGCACTAGCGATCCTCCCCTTGCTTGAGGGGCAATTCGTCGAGACGGGCGCGGAGCGACAAGAGGTCCCGCCAAGCCTCGCGCTTGCGCTCTGGCGCGCGCAACAGAAACGAAGGATGGAACATCGGTAAGGTCGGGACCGGTCGGTCGAGGCCGGGTATCGCGAGGTCGAACCAACGTCCGCGCAGGCGGGTGATCCCTTGGCCTTGCGCCAGCAACGCGCCTGCCGCCGTGCCGCCGCAGAGGACCAGCACCTTGGGCTTAACCAGCGCGATGTGGCGCAGCACGAAAGGCACGCACGAGGCGATCTCCGCGGCGGTTGGCGTGCGGTTTCCCGGCGGCCGCCAATAGACGACATTGGTGATCGCGACGCTGCCGCGGTCCAGCCCAATCGTTGCCAGCATCCGATCGAGAAGCTGGCCGGCACGGCCGACAAAGGGTCGCCCGATCCGGTCCTCGTCGGCCCCCGGTCCCTCGCCGATGATCATGACAGGCGCCGCCGGGTTGCCGTCGGCGAAGACCGTGTTCGTCGCGGTGCGCTTCAACGAGCAGCCGTCGAAGCCGGCGATCATCGCGGCGAGCGCTTCCACCGTAGCGGCGCCGGCCGCCAGCCGGCGTGCCGATTGGGCGGCCTCGGCAAGGGATTCGGTATGGGCGGAGGGCGGAGTCGTCGCCACGGCGCGGTTGGCTTGCGGGCGCACGCCGGCCACGGTCGTCGGGGGCGGCAGGCTGATGGCAGACGTCGCAAGCCTGTCGGCCGGGTTGAGGCCGATCGCCTCGTCGGCGCCCATTTCGATATACCAGCGCAGCAGCGCGAGCGCAGTCTCGCGTTCGTCGGGGATCGATGGGAGGCCGGCGGCTGACATCGTCGTAAGCCTAACATCGGCCGGCCGCAGCGCACTCCCGTTTTTGCGGAGATCCTCTATAGTCGGTCCGCGACACCCCGGCGGAAGAGCGATGGGCGAGGAGCGGGTTCAGCGCGAGCGGATGGAATATGACGTCGTCATTGTCGGCGCCGGACCGGCCGGCCTCGCCGCGGCGATCCGTCTGAAGCAACTCGCTGCTGCCGGCGACCACGAGCTCGGCGTTTGTGTCGTCGAGAAGGGCTCCGAGGTGGGCGCCCATATTCTCTCCGGTGCGGTGTTCGAGCCGCGGGCGCTCGATGAGCTGATCCCGGATTGGCGTGAACAAGGGGCGCCGCTCGTTACCCCGGCGGCCGAGGACCGCTTCCTGCTGCTGACCGAGACGCGCGCATTGCGCCTGCCGACCCCGCCGCAAATGGCCAATCACGGGAATTACATTATCAGCCTCGGCACTCTGTGCCGATGGCTGGCACAGCAAGCCGAGGCGCTCGGCGTCGAAATCTATCCCGGGTTCGCCGCAGCCGAGGTGCTGTACGACGCCTCTGGCCAGGTGCAAGGGGTCGCGACCGGCGATATGGGGATTGGTAGGGACGGCCGACCGACCGACCACTACCAGCAGGGTGTCGAGCTTGTCGGCAGGGAGACGCTGGTCGCCGAAGGCTGCCGCGGTTCGCTGACCAAAACGCTGATGCAACGCTTTCAGCTGAGCGACGGCATCGATCCGCAAACTTATGCGATCGGCATCAAGGAGCTATGGGAGGTCGCTCCGGACCGCCACCAGCCGGGGCTCGTCGTGCACACGGTTGGCTGGCCGCTCGACGCCGCGACCTATGGCGGTTCGTTTCTCTATCATCTTGAAAATCGCCAGGTGGCGGTCGGCTTCGTGATCGGGCTCGATTACCGCAACCCATTTCTCAACCCGTTCGAGGAATTCCAACGCTTCAAGACGCATCGCGCGATCCGTCCTTTTTTAGAGGACGGCAGACGCATCGCTTATGGGGCGCGAGCGCTCAACGAGGGCGGCTTTCAATCGATCCCGAAGCTCGATTTTCCGGGCGGCGCGCTGATCGGCTGCGCTGCCGGCTTCCTCAATGTGCCCAAGATAAAGGGCAGCCATACGGCAATGAAGTCAGGGATGGTCGCTGCCGAGGCGATCTTCCGGCGGCTCTCGGGGGATCTCGGAGCTCGGGTCAGGGGCGCCCTCGAAGAGAGTTGGGTGTGGGAGGAATTGCGCCGGGTCCGCAATATCAGGCCGAGTTTCCGCTGGGGCTTATGGGCCGGTCTCGCCTACTCGGCGCTGGATACCTACGTGCTCCGCGGCAGTGCCCCTTGGACGTTCCATAATCATCCGGACCATCTCCAGTTGGCGAAGGCCAGCGAGGCGCGGCGGATCGACTATCCCAGGCCCGACGGCAAAATCACTTTCGACCGACTCTCCTCGGTCTTCATTTCGAACACCAACCATGAGGAGGACCAGCCGTCGCATCTGCGGCTACGCGACCCGCAGAAGGCCATCGCGGTCAATTACCGGCTCTACGATTCGCCCGAACAGCGCTATTGTCCGGCCGGCGTCTACGAGATCGTTGAGCAAGCCGGGACGGGTGAGCCTTATTTACAAATCAACGCGCAGAATTGCGTTCATTGCAAAACCTGCGACATCAAAGATCCGGAGCAGAACATCGACTGGGTCGTGCCGGAGGGTGGCGGCGGACCCAATTATCCAAATATGTGATGGATAGAAGATATATGGGAAATTCAGTGATGGACCGGGGCCGGATCTGGGGTCTGGTGAGTTTTCTCCTTGCCGCCCTCACTGTTGCTGCGAGCCAGGCAGCGCCAAGCCCGGCGAAACCCGAACTTGCGACCGAGGCGCCGTTTGGCGCCTACCTCGCGGGACGTCATGCGCAGCACACGCGCGATTACCAAGCCGCGGTCAACTGGTTCGAAGACGCGTTGCGGGCGGATCCCCAATCGCCGGAGCTGGTCACTCGGACCTTTCTGATGGAGGCTAGTGTCGGGCGCTTCGCGCGGGCACAGAAGCTCGCCGAGAGCGAGCTCAAAATCAATTCTACCGACGCGATGGCCGAGCTCGTCCTGCTGATCGACCGGATTGCGGCCGGCGACAAAGCCGGTGCGCTCAATCGCGCCGAAGCGCTGCCCGAGGATGGGGTGCACCGATTTGTCCGGCCGCTGGCCCGGGCCTGGACACATATGGCGGTGGGCGATGTCCCCGGCGCCGATAGCGCGCTCGGGGAGCTCGACAAGTTCAACGGCTTTGGCCCGCTGAAATACTACCAGCTCGGCCTTATCTACGATTTTGCCGGACGCGCCGATCTGGCCGAAGAGAACTTTAAGAAGACGCTTGAGACGACCGGACAGCTCAACTGGCGGCTGACCGACGCGATGGCGAATTTTTATCGGCGCCACGGCCGTGCGGATGAGGCGCAGTCACTTTACCAGCGGTTCGTCAAGGACAACGCCGGCAGCGAACTGGCCGAATCGGTGCTCGCCAGCAAGCCGGTCGGCGTTCCGCCACCGCTGATCGGCTCCGCGGAAGACGGCCTTGCAGAGGCGCTATTCGATCTCGCCAGCGTCGTAAACCAGCCTGAGACGCTCGATCTAGCGTTGCTCTATGGTCGCTGCGCTCTCGAACTGCGGCCGCATATGGTGCTCGCTCAACTGCTCCTCGCCGATGTCCTCAGTGCTCAGGACAAGCCCGAACTGAGCCTAGCGATCCTTGCCGAGATCCCGCTAAGCTCGCCCTATTGGTGGTCGGCTCGGCTGCGCGTGGCTGCCAATCTCGAGATGCTCGACCGCACCGACGAAGCGATTGCTCGGCTGAGGGAGATGGCGGCGGAGGCGCCGACACGGGCCGGTGCCGATATGCAACTGGGCGATCTGCTGCGCGGCAAGAAACGGTTTAGCGAGGCGGTGGATGCCTATGACGAAGCGATCCAGCGCTCTCAGGCTTCCGGTATGCCGGAGCGCTGGTCGTTGTTCTACAGCCGCGGTATTGCGCTCGAGCGCTCGGGCCAATGGCAGCGGTCCGAGACCGACCTGCTCCGCGCCCTCGAGCTAAAACCCGATCAGCCGCTTGTCCTCAATTATCTGGGTTATTCCTGGATCGACCGCGGCGAGAACTTGGAGCGCGGTCTCAAAATGATCGAAAAGGCGGTCGAGCTGCGGCCCGAAGACGGCTACATCGTCGATAGCCTCGGCTGGGCGCATTACCGGCTCGGCGACTATTCGAGCGCGGTCCAGTACCTCGAAAAAGCGATCGAGCTGGTGCCCGAGGATCCGACGATCAACGACCATCTGGGTGATGCCTACTGGCAAAGCGGGCGGGCGGTCGAAGCACGGTACCAATGGCGGCGCGCCTTGCAGTTCGGGCCTCAGGACGACGAGATCAAGCCAATTCAAGCCAAGCTGGACGGCGGCACGGTGCCGACGGCGGCCGGGGCCCGCGGCGGCTGACCTCGCGATGCCGGTCGCGGCTTTTGCGGCGGCCAAGATCAACCTTTATCTGCATGTCATCGGGCGTCGGGCCGACGGTTATCACCTAGTAGACAGCCTCGTCGCCTTTGCCGATATCGGCGACCATCTGACTGCTGAACGCGCCGCGACCTTGTCGCTCGAGGTCAGCGGGCCCGAGGCGGCCGGCCTTGCCGCTGTGGGCGATCGCAATCTCGTGCTGCGGGTTGCCCGCCTGCTTGCCGAGCATACCGGGATTGCTGCCGGCGCCGCGTTGCGTCTCAAAAAAAACCTACCGGTCGCCGCCGGGATCGGCGGCGGGTCGAGCGATGCGGCGGCGACACTGCGGCTGCTGAGCCGGCTGTGGCAGGTATCTCTTGATGACCCGACGCTGCGCGCACTCGCCGCCAGGCTCGGTGCCGACGTTCCAGCCTGCCTCTACGGCCGTACCGTCTGGGTCGGAGGCGTCGGCGAGCACCTCGAACCGGCTGCGGTGCTGCCGCAAACCGGGATTCTGCTCGCCAATCCGCGCCATCAGCTGCCGACCGCCGACGTTTTTGCCGCGCGGCGCGGCCCGTTCGGTGACGCCGCAAGGTTCGAGCCGATGCCGGCAGATGCCGCTGCCCTCGCTCGGATGCTGATGTCGCGCCGTAACGACCTGACCGAAGCCGCAATCGCTCTGATGCCAGAAATCCGGAAGATTCTGGCGCGGCTCGGCCGGCTGCCCGGCGTCTTGCTGGCACGGATGAGCGGCAGTGGCGCGACCTGCTTTGCGCTGTTCGGTGATCGCGGAGCGGCCGAGCAGGCGAGGGTTGCGCTGACGGCAGCCAAACCCGAATGGTGGTGCGCCGCCGGCGGTCTTGTTGCCGAGGTGGAGCATTCCCGGTAACTTAGTCGCCACCAACCCCATTGGGGCGTAGCCAAGTGGTAAGGCAGCGGATTTTGATTCCGCCATACGGAGGTTCGAATCCTCCCGCCCCAGCCAAAAGATCGAACATCGCTGGTTCCCCAGTAGTGGAGAGGGCGCTGTCCCGTGCTTTAGGACGATTTCTGCGTCTCGGGGGTTCAGGCCCAAGGTTTGTGTGCTGGGTCGCGCTATGCGGCTGATCAGCTTGCTTTCCCGGAAGGTCCGAATTTGAGATTCTCGGACCTACATGCCGGTCGCAGAGGCCGCCCGATAACATCATCGCCATCGGCAAGGTCAGTACCCACGCCAGTGCAATATTGCGGATCGTCGACAGCTGGAGGCCCGATCCGTTGGTCGCCATGTTTCCGGCGGTACCGGATGACAGGACATGCGTGGTCGACACCGGCAGACCCTACATATCGGCGGCGGCAATCGTTCCCGCTGCGACGAGTTCGGCGGCGGCGCCTTGACCATAGGTCAAGTGGCTCTTGCCGATCTTCTCTCCAACCGTGATGACGATGCGCTTCCGTCCGACCATGGTTCCAAGACCAAGCGCGATTGCGACTGAAATCTTGACCTAAATCGGGATAAATCTGGTCGCGTCATCGAGCGACTGTTTATAGGCGCCCAAAGCAGCCAGCTCGTCCTTGGAGAGGTCGCCGTCTTTGTCCTTCATCAGGTAGCGTAGCGCCTCGGAAGCGAGATACATATCGTTCCGGGTGTTGCCGACAGCTTCGGCGGGATCTTCTTCAGCAAGCCGTAGCCCTTCACTTGTTGGGCGATCTCGCGGACCAGCACCGCCAGCGATGGGTAGGTGCCCTCGGTGATCTGGTGTTGCGAGACGTAGAGTGTGACGGCCGGCCGGGGATTGCCGAGCACGTCGTGTCCGGCGGCCTTTTTCTGGATCACTTCCGCCGCCGCCGAGTTGGTCTCGAACCTGATGATCTCGCTGTCGGGCAACGCGCGGTTAAGGGCATAGGCCGTTGGCACCGTGCCGATCAGGATCAGCATGATCAGCCCCATGCCCTTCTGTCCGTCGTTGGAACCATGGGCGAAGCTGACGCTCGTGCAGGTGAAAATCAGCAGCCCTCTGATCCACCACGGCGGCGGATCGCTCGTTTCCGGCGCACGGTATATTTCGGGCCGTCGAATAAGGGCTTTCATAACGAGCAACAAAACCGCCGAGAGCACGAAGCCGACGATAGGGGAAAACAGCAGCGCCTTTCCGACGTTGGTAGCTGCCCCCAGTCGACGCCGGAGGTGCCGTCTTGCCCGCGCGCCAATGCGTTGGCGATGCCGACCCCGATAATCGAGCCGATCAGTGTGCGAGCTCGACGCCGGAAGTCCAAGATATCAGGTGCCGAGGTTCCAGATGATGGCGGCGATCAGCAGCGCAAACACCATTGCGAACCCGGCAGAACTGCCGAGCTGCAGTATCAGCTCCACCGGCAAACAGCGATATTATCCCGAACGCGACCGCGCCGCTCGACCGCAGAACGTCGAGAAAATTGAAAGCTCCTGACCACACGACGGCGAGCTCCGCCGGTAACGAGTGAGTGTAGATTACTGTCGCCACCGCATTAGCAGTATCGTGGAAGCCATTGACGAATTCGAAGCCGAGGGCGATCAGCAAAGCGACCAAGAGCAGCAAATAAGGCAAAAACGTCGTGGTGCGAGCGCCGCTTTCATCGACGTCGGTGTAAAGGCTGTACGCGACAAAGAAGACGCCGGCCGCCAATAGCCCAAGAAAATCAGGGCGGCGCGCGGAGCTAATCCGCGTCGAGTTGCGGACCGAGCGCACTTGCGCCAGTCCGCGGTGGCACCTGAAGCGCGGCATCGCTCATCGTTTCGGTCCCCAGTAGCGGCAATGCCGCAATATCGCCGATTGGGTTTACAGTTCTGTTACAATTCTCCCCGATCGAGGGAGCAGCGGCACCGGGTAGTGCTTTGACATGTTCTCCGGGACCTTCGCCGAGCGGCCGGCGCCCCGCCAATGCGCCAATCTCCGCGGTTCGCGAAGCACAGCTGGGCGCGCCCATTTGCACGCGGGCGGAACACCGCCTAGATTGATTGACCGGGCGAACAGCTCGATGCGGGAGGACGATTTATGGCGGACAAGGATCCGGCGGAAAGCGGACGCCGCCTGCATGTGACGACGCTTCTCGTCGCATCGCGCCGCGCGCTCGACAATGCGTTGGCCGAGCTTGGGTTTGCGGAGGATGACGATCGCGTCGTCGAGCACGACGGCCGTCTCGCCTTCCTGACCTGCTCGCATGAAGAGGATTGCGACGACATGTTCGCGCTGATCAGCGAACTGTCGGCGCGCGGCGAGAGCTGGGAATTGCAATCGCGCATCGACGCGGAGCCCGGCCGCGCCATCTATCAATCCTTCGCGCGATATCGGCCGGTCGAAGCGGTCGATGCCGCGGTCGAGGACGAGCCGGAGCCGGAAACCTCGGAGACGCCGCTGCTCGATGTCGAGACCGCCGAAGGGCTGCAAACGCTGAAGCGCATTTTAAAGCGGATCGAGCCGGCCGATGCGTTTGCCACGATCCGCGCCGGCCGTGACGGCCGCGCCACCGCGCGTATCCTGCGTCGTGGTTCCCGGCGTCTGCTCGCGGCAGCGACCGCCACGGACGAAGCGACGTTGCGCGGCGTGATCCGAGAAATCCTGCCCAACGTCATGCTCGACGTCGCGATGAAACCGCCCAGTTAGGCCTCCAGCCGAGCGCCCTCGAACCTATAGCGGCGCGCGGTTTGTTTCTGGGCCATCTGACGCATGCTGGGACTCGATAATCTGCCGACGCTGACGTCGCTCGCGCGTAACCGGACGGTGCGCCTGGCGGTCACCGGCCTCAGCCAGTCGGGCAAGACGGCGTTTATCAGCAGCCTCGTCCACAACCTGCTCAGTGCCGTTGGCGGGCCGGGCCGCTTGCCTTTCCTGCGGGCAGCCGCCGAACGACGCATTCTCGCCGCGCGGCTGCTCGCGCCGGAATACGCCGCAATACCCCCATTCCCACTGCAGGAGACCATTGCGGCACTCGCGGCCGACCCGCCGCACTGGCCTTCCAGCACGACCGATTTGCGGCGTGCGCGCCTGTCATTGCGCTTTTCCCCGACAGGTCTCTTTGGCCGCCGCAACCCGGTCGGCCGGGCCCTTGGCAGCACTGCCGAGCTGACCATCGAGATCCTCGACTACCCCGGCGAATGGCTACTCGACCTGCCCCTGTTGCGCCAGAGCTATGCCGATTGGTCGCACACGACCATCAACTTGGCGCGGCGCGGGGTGCGCGGACCGCTCGCCCGCGACTGGCTCGACTATCTCGCGCGCCATCCCGCAGACCACGCTGCAGACCGACAAACGGCACAGCAGGCGCACGATCTCTACCGCGCCTTTCTGTTAGCCTGCCGCACACAAGAGCAGCTTAGCTTGCTACAGCCGGGCCGGTTCCTAAATCCGGGGCAGATGTCTGACACCTCGATCCCGGGGTTTTGCCCGGTGCCGTTCCCGGTCGGCGGACGAGCCAGGAGCGGCAGCCTCGGAGCCCTGATGGAGGGCCGTTTCGAGACTTACAAACGGACCATCGTGCAGCCCTTCTTTGCGCAACTCGCGCGCGACGTCGATCGCCAGATCGTGCTCGTCGATGTGTTACGCGCGCTGAATGCCGGTGAAGAAGCCTTCGCCGATCAACGCCTGACGATCGACGCCATTCTCGCAGCCTTCCGGTTCGGCAGGCGGAGTCTTCTGCGCCGGCTGTTCGGCGCGCGGATCGACCGGGTCCTGTTCGCCGCGACCAAGGCTGACCACGTCCCGGCGGTGCAGCGCGACCACCTCGAAGCGCTGATCGCCAATTTGGTTGAAGCGCCCACTCTGCGCGCCAAACAGGCGCATGCGCGGGTTGCAGCGGCAGCACTCGCCTCGATCCGCTGCACCCAAGACGGCACCGACGTGATCGACAACCGCAAGGTCGATGTCGTTATCGGATTGCCCGAAGGCGGTGAGCGGCGGATCCGCTTCTTCCCCGGGATCGTCCCGGTAGTGCCGCCGCCGTCGGGTTCTGGGGCGAGCGCTTTACCGAATTTCCGGTGTTTCAACCGCCGCGGATCCTCGACGCAGCCGGCGGCGGGATTCCCCATATAAATCTCGACAAGGCGCTCGGTTTTCTGTTGGAGGACGCACTCGCATGACGATTGAAACGGAGCCGGCGCGAGAGCGGTTGCGGCCGCGTATTCGCGAAACCGAGGAGACCGGCCGGCTCGAGCTGAGCCTGCAGCCGGCGCCTGAACCCAACCTTCCGGCCCTCCCGCGACCCGGCCGATCCCGCTCGCCCCTCGCCGTCGCTGCAACGGGCGTCGGCGTTCTCGCAGCAGCTGTCGTCGCGATCGACATCATTCAGTTCGTCGATGGCGCCTTCGCGCACGGCACCGGCCTCGGGGTGGCGGCTGCGGTCGCGGTTGCCGCCGGTTGCGGCGGCGCCCTCTATTGGGTGATGGCGGAATTGCGCGGGCTGTGGCGGCTGCGCTCGGCCGAACGCTTGCGCAGCCTGATCCCGTCGGCGCTGTCGAGCGAGCTGAAGCCGGAGATCGATGCCGCGGCGACCATACTGGGACGCGATCCGCTGCTCGGCGACGCCGTCGGGCGGTACCGCGCCGTCCTCGAACCGCACCATACCGGGAAGGACGCGCTCGAGCTGTTTTCCCGCTTTGTGCTGGCGCCGGCGGATCGGCTGGCGGAGACCGCGATCCGCCGCGCCGCGGCGCAGGCCTTTGCGATCAACGCGATCAGCCCGACCGCGCTGCTCGATACCCTGCTATTTGCCGCCCGCGCGATGCGGCTGGTTCGCGAGATTGCCGAAATCTATGGCCAGCGCCCCGGGCTGGCCGGCACCGTGCACTTGATCCGGCGGCTCGCCGGTGGCGCCGGGCTGGTTGGCGCCGTTGATCTTGTCGGCGGGGTGTTGGTCCAGCAGCTCGGCGGGGCGGTCGTCGAGCGCCTCAGCGCCAGTGCCGCTGAGAGCGCCTATGCGGCGCAAAAGATGGCGCGCCTCGGCGTCATCGCGATGGCGTTGTGCCGGCCGGTCGAGTTCCGCTCCGGTGAGGCGCCTTCGCTGCGCAGGCTGGTTACCGGGCTCTTGCGGCCAAGCGAAGGAGATCAGGGGCGGATCGATCAAACTTCCAGCTCGAGGATCAGCGGCGAGTGATCGGAGATGCCGGCGATGCGCTCTTCGTGCGCATAGCGGATCGTGCCGGCGCGCGCGGCCAGAGCATCCGACAAAAAGGCATGGTCGATGCGGAACCCGTTCCCCCGGGTGCTGAACCAGGAAAATTCGCGAACCGCTGGATTACGGCTTCGCCACAGGTCGCAAAAGCCGATCTCGGCGATCCGGTCCATGTAATGCGCGGTGCGATCGATGGCGCCCGCCTCGTCTAGGTAGGGACGGCAAGTATTGAAGTCGCCGACCGCGAGAACGGCGTCGCCGCAGTTACCGAGCAACGCGGCGATCAGCGCCTCCCAATAGGGTATCTTGACGAGCAGGTTCGGGAAATAGACGCCGATCAGTCGGAACGAGGCGAACGCGACACCGACCATCCGATAGGGTTCGGCTATCCCGAAATTGATGGGGCCGTCCTCTCGGAAGGGAGCGCGGGCGGCGATCAGCACGCCGGTGCCGCCGGGGGGCGGCATGAGGGTCGTCGCGTGGCGGTAACCGAGGGTATCGAGCGCGGCCAGCAGACGCGTGGCCGACTGTCCGCCACGATATTCGGAGAGTACCAGAATGTCGGCCTCGTGACGCTCCAGCGCCGCGACAATGCGAGGCAGACGCGAGCCGCCGCCCTGCCGGATGTTCCAGGCGAGCAGGCGCATCCCGCGGATCTCACGCCGGCGCCGGTGCCTGGTGGGCTTGGCTCTGCAGAAATTCCAGCAGCTTTTCCCGCACCTCGCAGCGCAGCTCCCAGGTCTGGCCGGGACTGCGCGAGCTGACCAAAGCGCGCAATTCGACCGCATCTATCGTGATGTCGGTAACCTCCAACTTCGCCACTTTGCCGTCCCACAACCGGTTTTGGTGGACGATTTCCTCGAGCTTTTGCCGCAAGCGGTCCACCGACACCGTAGGGCCGACCCGGAGGAGTACCGCGCCGATCTGCGCGGCGCCCTCGTAGGTCCAGTTCTGGAACGGCTTTTCGATAAAGCAGCTCAACGGCACGATCATTCGCCGCAAATCCCACAAGCGAACCACGACATAGGTGCTGGTGATCGTCTCGACCCATCCGGTTTCGCCCTCGACGACGATCTGGTCCTCGACCCGGATCGGCTGCGTCATCGCGATCTGGATGCCGGCGAGCAGGTTGCTCAGCACCGGGCGGGCGGCCAGGCCGAGGATCAGGCCCGCCGCCCCGGCCGAGGCGAACAGGCTGACGCCATACTGCCGGACCGAGTCGAAGGTCATCAAGGCCGCGGCGGCGGTGACGATCACCAGCAGGGTTTTGGCTACTCGCTGCAGGATGCGCATCTGCGTGACGTGCTTGCGGGCGAGCAGGTTGTCCTCGCTGTCGGTGCGGAACCGGCGCAGATAGATCTCGACCCCAATGTCGATCGCGATGGCCGCGGCCCACCCGATCGCGACCACAAACGCTACCGCCAGCGCACGCCCGATCGCGGTCGTCACCTCCCACGGAAAGCGCGCGCCGGCCAGTGCGACGCCCGAGACGATGGTGACGAGCATCAAGCTGACCGGGCCCTGACTGCGCGCAAGCAGTCTCTGCAGGAACGGGCTGTACCGCCCCGCCAGCCGGATCAACCGGTGGATGATCCACCGGGAAAGCGCGAGAACGATGATCGCCGGCACGATGATCGTGACGGCGCCGATGAGCCACGCCGGCACCCAGGATGAAATCGAATGCATCCAAGTCATTCGCACCTGCTCGGTTGTTGAGTCAGCCGCGGTCTTTGCCGATGATCGTCGCGGGTGTCCCGTCGGACCTAGGTTGGAGCAAAGCCATGAGCCTAGAGGCAAAGACCGCCATTATCGAACATCTCGGACGGCAGCATCAGGCGATGGTCGAACTTGTTGGCCGGCCTCGTCGACATCGATTCCGGGAGTTACAACAAGCGCGGCGTCGATGCCGTCGGCGATCGGTTGCGCGTCTACCTCGACGCGGCGGGTGTTTCCTGCGAAATCATCCCCCATGAAAAGTTTGGCGATTGCTTGGCGGCGCGGCTTCCTGCTCACGGCGCAGGCAACCGGCCGATCGTGCTGATGGGGCATCGCGACACCGTGTTTCCCGGACGGCACCGCCGCTCAACGGCCCTTTCGCATCGACGGCAACCAGGCCTTCGGGCCGGGTGTCGCCGATATGAAAGCGGGCCTCGTCATGAACACCTTCGTGCTCGAGGTGTTCCGGCGCTTTGGCGCGCCCTGTCCGCTGACCGGCCTCTATACTTCGGATGAGGAGATCGCCTCGCCCTCCTCGCGCCCGGTCATCGAAGCCGAAGCAAAGGACGCACGCGCGGTCTTCAACGCGGAACCCGGGCGGCCGACCGGCAACCTCGTCTCGCGACGCAAGGGAGCGGCCTTTATCGAATTGGAGGTGACCGGACGCGCCGCCCATTCGGGCGCCGCTCATGCGGAAGGCGTCAGCGCGATCGAGGCGCTCGCCCGCAAGGTCCAGCGCCTGCACCGCCTGACCGATTACGACCTCGGCACGACGGTCAATGTCGGGCTCGCCCAAGGGCGGGACCGCGGTCAACACCGTCGCGGCGCGCGCCACCGCCGCCATCGATGTGCGCTTTCCGACCCTCAACATCATGGAGAAGATCCTCGGCGAAGTGCGCGAGATCTGCCGGTGCTGCGAATTGCCCGGCAGCGAGGCACGCATTCTGCGCGAGGGCAACTTCCTGCCGCTCGAGCAGGACGAAAAGAGCCGCGCGCTGCTCGACGCCTACGACCGCTCGGCGGCCGGTCTCGGCTTCCGGGTTTCCGCCGAGGCGACCGGCGGCTCGGCCGACAGCGGCTTCACCGCGGCGCTCGGCACCCCGACCCTGTGCGGGACGGGCCCGGTCGGCGGCAACGCCCACCGCGACGACGAATGGTGCCGCATCGACACGATGGTGCCGCGCGCCCAAGCCCTGGCGCTGACGATCCTCGACGTTGCGGAGGGGTGAGGAGGTTCTGGCGCGCTTGCGCCAGCGCGAGTACAGCAATAGAAGACACGGCCTCCCAATCGCGACGACAAGCGAGCTTTAACTTTACTCCTCTTCAGTCGTCATGGCCGGGCTTATCCCGGCCATCCATGTTACCGTTGTTACCGGTACTGGCGAGAGACAAAGTTACCGTTATGTCGGGTGGCTGGATCTACATTCTTACCAATCGACCGAACGGCACGCTGCGCGGATCAAGGCGCCCGTCGCTCTGCCGCCAACTCAGACCCCACAAACGGAGACAAGATGACACGCGATTTCGTCGGCTACGGCGCCGCGCCGCCCCATCCCCAATGGCCCGGAGACGCCCGCATCGCCATCAATTTCGTGATCAATTTCGAGGAAGGCTCCGAACTGTCCTATCCCGCCGGGGATGGCGTCTCCGAGGGTGGGTTGACCGAGATGCTCGGCGCCGATCTCGGGGTGGCCGGCCGCGATCTCGCCGCCGAAAGCATGTTTGAATACGGCGCCCGGGTCGGCTTCTGGCGCCTCCATCGGATCTTCACCCGCTTCGGGGTGCCGGTGACGATCTTTGGCTGCGCCCGGGCATTCGAGGCAAACCCGCCCGCCGCTGCGGCGATCGCCGCGAGCGACTGGGACATCTGCAGTCACGGCTATCGCTGGACAAATCACCCCGGGCTCGCGGAGACCGAGGAACGCAAGCAGATCGCGGCCGCCGTCGACCTGATCCGCCAGACCACCGGCAAGACGCCGGCCGGCTGGTATTGCCGTTACGCCCCGTCGGAGAACACCCGCCGACTGCTGGTCGAGCATGGCGGGTTCCTCTATGACAGCGACACCTACAATGACGAGCTGCCCTATTGGGTCCGGGTGGCTGACCGCCCCCACCTCGTCGTGCCCTATTCGCTGACCACCAACGACTCGAAGTTCGGGCGCGGCGTCTTCGGATCAGGCGAGGATTTCTTCGCTTTTCTGCGCGACAGCTTCGATCTCCTCTACGAGGAAGGCGCAGAGTCCCCGCGCATGATGTCTGTCGGCTTGCATATGCGCCTGACCGGCCACCCCGGCCGGGCGACAGCGCTGATCCGCTTCATCCAGTACATCCTCGGACACCCGCAGGTATGGATTTGCCGCCGCGAGGACATCGCCCGCCACTGGATCGCGCACTTTCCGGCGCCCGGGTGACGACCCGCATCGGCGGCGTCACAAAACGGCAACAACGAGGCGGCTAAATTCGCCTCCGTCGCCTGGTCGCGTCCGAGTAGGGGAATATCGTCCGATGAAAGAACGTGCTCTGGCGTTGGCAGTGCTGGCGGCGATGGCGACCGCCGGCGTTGGTCGCGAGGTCTATGGCGCCGGCATCGAAAGCATCGACACGATCGTCGTGATTTATGCGGAAAATCGCAGCTTCGACAATCTCTATGGCTCTTTCCCGGGCGCCAATGGCCTTTCGCAGGCAAGTTCTGCCGATTTCACACAGCTGGACCGCGACGGGTCGGTGCTCAAGCGATTGCCGCCGGTGTGGGGCGGCCTGACCGCCAAGGGCGTCATGCCGGCAGTGCCCGAGGCGCAGACCACAGACCTGCCGAACGCGCCCTTCGCGATCGATGATCCGAAAGGTTTTAACGTGCCGCTCGGCGTCACGACCCGCGATTTGTGGCACCGCTTTTACCAGAACCAGATGCAGATTGCCGGCGGCAAGAACAATCGCTTTGCCGCCTATGCCGATGCGGGCGGGCTCGTGATGGGGCACTACGCCAGCGCCAGATTGCCGCTGTGGGACATCGCCAGGCAATACGTGCTGGCCGACAATTTCTTTATGGGAGCGTTCGGCGGTTCCTTCCTCAATCACTTCGCGCTGATCTGCGCCTGTGCGCCGACCTATCCGCACGCCGACCAGAGCCCGGCAAAGGGCGGGATCGCGGCCGTCGAAGCGGACGGCGTGACGCTGACACCCGCGCCGGGCTCGCCCCAATCGGCGCTCGAGGGCATTCCCAAATTTGTCAACGACGGCAATCTGACACCCGATTTCTACGCGGTGAACACGATGCAGCCGCCCTATCAGCCGAGTGCGAACAAACCTGCCCCGGATGGCAACCCCGCCTATGCAGATCCGACAAAACCGACGACTTTGCCACCGCAAACCGAGCAGACCATCGGCGACCTGCTGAACGCGAAGGGGATCACCTGGGCGTGGTATGCCGGCGCCTGGCAAGTCGCGCTCGACGGCAAGAATGCGACCCCCGTCCCGAATTTCCAATATCACCATCAGCCGTTCAACTATTTTGCCGATTTGGCGCCGGGCAGTGCGGCGCGCGCCGAGCACCTGAAGGATGGCGGCCTCGGCGGCGGCGAGTTCATCAAGGCGATCGACAGCCGGAACCCTGCCGCGGGTGGCGTTCTACAAGCCGCAAGGTAATCTCAACGAGCATCCCGGTTACGCCGATGTGCTGGACGGCGATCGCCACATCGCCGACGTCATCGGACACCTGCAAAAGAGCCCGCAATGGGGGCATATGGTGGTGATCGTCACCTATGACGAAAATGGCGGCTTTTGGGACCATGTCGCTCCGCCCAAGGGCGACCGTTGGGGCCCCGGCTCGCGTGTTCCGGCGCTGATCGTCTCGCCCTTCGCCAAAAAAGGGTTTGTCGACCACACGCTCTACGACACGACATCGATCCTCTCGCTGATCACCAACCGCTTCGGATTGCCGATGTTGCCTGGCGTGCAGCGCCGCAACGCGGGGGTCGCAGCCAACGGCCACCCGCCGCTCGGCGATCTGACCAACGCGCTCGATTTCGCGACGCGCTGAGGCCAGGCGTCTAATTCTGACGGGCTCAAGAGCTGGGACCGCGCCTCCGCCATGTTTCATACTCGTGGATTACGTCGAAGAGCAACACGTCGGCAGTAGCCTCGTAACCCAATCTATTCAAATGCATGTGGTCGGGGAGCGCCAGTGGAGGGTCGCGCTCGACCAACTGGTGCATGCTGCCCAGGCCGCCCATGGCTTGCGACCAATCCCAAAACGCCCAGCCCATTTCAGCTGCGACGGCCCGTTGGGTGCACCGCACGTCGGCAAGATTGTGCGGCTCCCGCCACGTATGCGAGTTGGCATAATCGTAATGGCCGGCTTGATTACCGTCCGGCGGCCCCAAAACCAGGATCGCCGCCTGCGGCGCCATGCGTCCCAGCGCCGCGACCTGCGCGGCAAAGTTTGCCCGGTAGGCCCGGACATCGAGCGTCGCGTCGAACCCCTCGTTGGTGCCGAAAGCAACGACGATCAGTGCGGGGCAGCTGTCGGAGAGCTCGTGCGCAACAGTGGCGGGGCTCATCCGGCCGAGCAGGTCGACGGTAGCGCCGATCGCGCCGTGATTTTCGTAGATGATGCCGGCCTGGTGCCGCTCGGTTGCCCAGCCGATCAGATGCACGGGCCGTTCGTCGATGGCTTGCAGTTCGACCTGATGCGCAGGCTCGCCGATCGGGACGTCGCGTCGCCTGGCGCACCTGGCCGAAGCCGATGTCGAAACTTGTATCGGCGGTCTCTGATCGGCGCGGATCGACAACGTGCCGCCATTCGGCTGCGCCAAGAATTCGATCGCGACCCGGCTCAAACCCTCGATCTCGCTGCTGACGAGAAGTCATCCGGGCATCGCTGCCCTCGCTCCGCGCCACCGTGGCATCGATTCCGATCGCTTCGATGGGTGCGCCGTAACCCACTCCGAGTTGGCGCCAGCCCGTTTGCGCAACCCTCACCAGCTGTGGCCGGTAATGCAAAAAGGGGATGCCGCCGGGCAGCCAGCCGCGGCCCGCCGCCCCAAATCTGGCCTGCAAGACTTCTCGCATTCGGCCGCTGAATGCATCGTTTGCGGTGTGGCTGTCGCCGATTTGCAGGACCCGGACCGGGCGCCTCGATTGTCCGTTGTCGAGCCGTTCGAGTGCAGCGAAAAACGGCCGCATACCCGCTGCTGACGACAACCGGCCATTATTCGCTCGGTCGCCGGTCAATAGAGCCGGTATCCGAAGCGTGGAGCCCACGCCAAATTCACGGTTCTTTTGGCGGCTGTTCATCAGCAGCGCGTGCGGGAAAGAGGCTGGCGATTTTTTCAGCAATCAGTTCGTAACCCGCGGTAGTGAAGTGGATCCCGTCATCCGCCCTGAGGCGCCGGGTCACGCCTTCGAGATCCTTGCCATAGGCGGTATACTTTCCACCCTCGCCGGCCGCGATCTCCCACAACGGCAGAAATTGCACGCCGAACAATTCCGCTCGTTCGGCGAAAATCTGATTGATGTAGCTCATGTCCGATGAGTACGTGTCGCTGCGCGCGATCGGATTGCCGCACCAGATAACCTTGAGCCCCCCGTCGACCAGCGTCTTCAGCACCATGTCCGTGCGCCTGGCGTATTCGTCGCGCCAGGCCGCGGTCTTGAAATGCAAATAGGTGGCAGCGTCGCCCTCCCGCATATCGAGCCGGTCATTGGCGCCAAACATGACAATCGCGATGTCGGCCTTTTCCTGTGCCTGGAATTTGCGAATCGGCGCGATCCACTCCGCTTCGCCATGCACGAACGCCGCCCCCGGATGAGTCCGATTGAGCACCTTGAACCGGGTATCGTCGATCAACACCCGCTGAAGACCCTCCGCGATACCCCGTCCCTGGCTGTCGCCAAAGACGACGATGGTCAACCGCTCCGGCGGCGCCTCTTCGGCGCTGGCCCGGCCGAGAGCTCCGGCCAGAACCAGGCAGACCGATGTAAGGATGACCACGGGCGCCCACGATGTCTGCCAACTGAAACGCCAATCTTTCACAGCTCTCCCCTCAAGCGTGGCAGATATATCCTGCGGCCCGGCCCCTAACGGAGCCGCGGCTCGCCCCCCTTGCCGGTGATTTCTTCGATAGATAGAACCGGCTTGTCTATAGATTTCGGAAAACGTGGAGCAATGGGCCCGATCCGCTCTCAATTGCCGGCCGATCGCCGGGGCTGAACGCTCAAATGTTGTTTCCGACTGCTCGATTTCCTGGTGTTCTTCCTTGTTGTGGCCGCGGCTATGGCGGTGCTCGACAGGCCGTTTTGCGGCGAAGAAGACGCTGCTGGTCGCTCGCCAGCTACTTCTTTTATGCGCAATGGGATTGGCGCTTTTGCTTTCTGCTCGCCTTCAGCACGGCGGTCAGCTATGCGCGCCGGCAGGCTGATCTGCGGCCAGCGCCGATCCGGCGCGGCGAGCGCGCTCGTGCTCGGCGATCGGCGGTCGCGCTCCATCTCGGCTTGCTCGGCGTCTTCAAATATCTCGACTTCTTTGTCGTCTCGGCGAACCAGCTGGCACAGTTGCTCGGCCTCGCAGCACGAGCTGCCGTTCTTCGAGATCCTGCTGCCGGTCGGGATCTCGTTCTTCACCTTCCACGGCATCTCCTACATCATCGATGTGTATCGCGGCGATGTCGCGGTGTGCCGGCGGCCGCTCGACATGCTGCTCTACATGTCGTTCTTCCCGCAGCTCGTCGCCGGACCCGATCGTGCGCGCCGCCTATTTCCTGCCGCAGCTGGCACGGCCGTCGGCAGAGCCAATCCCGATTGCCGCGGCGCTGCATGCTGATCATCGGCGGGCTCTTCAAAAAAGTCGTCATCGCCAATTATCTGGCGACCGGGCTGGTCGACCCGGTCTTCGCCGCGCCGACAAGCTATGGCGCGCCCGATCTGCTCTTCGCGGTCTACGGCTATGCGGTGCAGATCTACTGCGACTTCAGCGCCTATAGCGACATGGCGATCGGCTGGCCGCGCTTCTTGGCTTCCGCTTTCCGCCCAATTTCGACCAGCCCTATCGCGCCCAGCGGCTGCGCGAGTTCTGGCAGCGCTGGAACATGTCACTGTCGTTCTGGCTGCGCGATTATCTGTACAAGCCGCTCGGCGGCAACCGCCACGGCCGCCTCAAGACCTATCGCAACCTCCTGGTCACGATGCTGCTCGGCGGCATCTGGCATGGCGCCGGTTGGAAGTTCGTGATGTGGGGCGCGCTGCACGGCGGCGGTCTGGCAATCGAACGGATGCTGGAACCGCAGATCGGCCGGCGCCCGACCAGTCTCGCCGGTCAGGTGGCGGGGACGGTTCTCGTGTTTCATTTTGTCTGTCTGGCGTGGATTTTTTTCCGGGCCGAGGATTTCAGCGTGGCCTGGCTCTATCTCTGCGGCCTCGGCAGCGGCTGGACTGCCGGCCTCCAACAGGCGCAACCGTTCACTGTGGCCCTGATCCTTCTCGGGTTGGCCGGGCAGTTCACCTCGCCGGCGTTTCTCGAGCGTTCGGCGGACGGCGCTCGGGCGTCTGCCGAGCTGGGCTCAGGGATCGCTCGCCGGGATTGTTGCTGCGGCGATCAATGCCGTCGGGCCGGAAGGCATCGCACCCTTCATTTATTTCCAGTTCTGAGCCATGGACGTCTCCGAAAGAGCAGCACGTCCGGCGGCATCGCCTGCGAGCAACGCCGACGGGATCCCGCCGGGCGCAAGGCGGCGCACCGGATCACCCGGTCAGGCCTTGGCGGCTTGCGCCTTTGGCGCCGCTGGCGCTGGCCCTGCTGAGCCCGCCCGACCTGCCCTCCGCGATCGAGCGATTCGGCGATGGACCCGTCGCCGAGCAGATCCGCGAAGCAGCCGGCAGGTGGGACGGGGTGGTCAGTCGCCTCGACCTGACGTTAGCCCGTCGGGTATTGCATGGGGCAACGCAGTGGCTGATCCAGGGTCAATGGCCACAAATAAACGCGCACGCTGAGTCCCCGGCCGCCCCACACTCTAAGAGCAAAGGCGAGGTGTCGGGTTTTTGATGCCGGCGAGCCTAGTTTTACTAGATGTTAAAAAGTGTAAATTTCTACAGTAAAACGAAGGTATCTTTCAAGTAAAATCTGAATAAGCCCGGCGCTCGCAATGTGGCGATAACAGCGCACCCAACAGCTATCGGGCAGAAAAAAAGACACGGAGGGTTGACAGGGGCATTTTAGCCTGCTTAGCCTCGGACGTTCTTGCCTAACTGCCCGGGTTCGTTGGGGACGATCCGGGAAAACACCGATCTGCATTCCCTGGTCCATCCAATACCATTGGATGGCGGCCCCACTGCTATTGCCTTCGACAGGGAGTGCCCAGAAGAGGGGGTACGATGCAATGCCAATGCGTCGAACGATCGGCATGTCGCTCGCGTTTCTGGTGATCTCCGCTGGCGCGATTGCCAAGACGCCGGACAAGAGCGGTTCGCTCAATCCGGGCCAGCTGCAAAACGGTAAATCCGGGCAAACCGAGCCGCGCAATCGCAGAACCCGGTTCGCCTCCTGCCAGGCCGCGTACACGCGCTCTCACGGGCGGGTCGCTGATCGTCGCAGTCGGGTGAGGGATCGGCGTGTCGCCTCACCTTCTGCAGACGGCACCAACGGGGGACCGCCCGACACCTATCTCGGCCCGATGCACTTCACCGGGCATAGTCAGACCGGCACCGCTTCCTGGTATAATCAGGTCGGTGGACAAACCGCGAGCGGCGAGGTTCTCGACACCGTCACCCCGACCGCCGCGCATCGCTCGCTGCCGCTTGCCTCCTATGCCAAGGTAACCAGCCTCGACAGCGGCCGCTCGGTGGTCGTTAAGATCAACGACCGCGGCCCGATGAGCCATCGCTTTATCATCGATCTTTCGCCGCGCGCCGCCGACGAGCTCAATGTCAAGCGGACCGGGGTGGCTCCCGTCATCGTCGAACCCGTCGCCGCGGGGCCAGCGCCCGGCGAACCCGATCAGCTCGTCGCCGCGGCCCAAAACTCCAGCGCTCCGGCGGCGCAATAGCCGAACCGCCTCCCAGGGCTACCGCGGCGGCGCGCCCGACGGGCGATGCCCTCATGAGGTCGTGAAGTAGTCGGTGTCCGCGGGGCGGGGTTGCCAGTCGGGGTTGCTCGGCCATTCCTTGGTACGGCCGGACATCTCGTCGCCATAGCGCACGCGAAACAAAAGGGTGCGCTGCGGGCCATTGGCATATTCATGCAGTTCGCCGCGCGGGTGGACAACGAACGCCCCCGGCCCGATCTCTATGCTTTCCGTCGGCGTGCGCATTATGCCGCCGCCTTCGAAGCAGAAATAGATCTCGGTGGCACTGGGATGGCAATGATAGGGGCTGGTCTGGCCGGGCTCCCAACAGGCGATCGTGACATCCCCTTCGCCGACCCTGCCGAGCACTCTTTCCATGTGCTTCTTCGGGTCAAAGGCCTGCTCGGCCTTCAGATTGAAAACATGCATGGCTGGGCCTCCCGATGTCGATCCCAACCTAAACGCGCCGCCGGCCGCCAGCAAGCGACTGGTGGCGGAACCCGCTGGACGGGATGGGGCGCGATCCCTAGCTTGAGGAGGAAATGATCGTGCCGGAGGATCGGATGACGCAGGCGGCGAGTTTCCGTTCATTGTTGCGGCGCGACGGGATGGTAGTGGCGCCCGGCGCCTATGACTGCATCACCGCCAAGCTGATCGAACAGGCTGGGTTCGCCGCAGTCTACATGACCGGCGCCGGCACCGCGGCGATGTTGGGCTATCCCGATTTCGGCCTCGTCACGATGTCCGAGATGGTGGCCAACGCGGGGCGCATCGCCGCCGCAGTCGCGCTCCCTGTCATTGCCGACGCCGATACCGGCTACGGCAACGAGCTCAACGTCTTGCGCACGGTTCGCGAGTTCGAGCGCGCCGGCGTCGCCGGCATCCACATCGAGGACCAGGAATTCCCGAAGAAATGCGGTCATCTCGAGGGCAAGCAAATCATCCCGCGCGAGGACTACATCGCGAAGATCCGCGCTGCGGCCGCCGCCCGTCGAGAGCGGGATTTCATGATCATCGCCCGTACCGACTCGCGCGCCGTCGCCGGTTTCGACGAAGCGGTCGGGCGCGCCAACGCCGCCCTCTCCGCCGGCGCCGACATGGCGTTTGTCGAGGCGCCGCAAACCGAGGAGGAGGTTGCGGCGGTGCCGCGCCTGGTCAATGGACCCTGCCTTCTCAACGTCGTACGAGGCGGCAAGACACCCGATCTCGATCTGCGCGAAGCCGATGCGATGGGCTACAAGCTCGCGATCGTGCCGGGCCTCTTGATCAAGAGCGTCGTCGGTATCTGCGACCGCATGCTGACGGAGTTGAAGGCGAGCCACCGCCACCCGCTGCCGGTCAAGGAGATCACCGTGCCGGAGATGTTCCGCCGCTTCGGCGCCGACGAATGGGACGCGCTGCGCACCCGATTCCGCGCCACCCCTGCGCCACGCGAGGCGGCGGAATAAGCTGGTCTATGCCGCACCGAGCCGTGCTTGCCCCTCACCCTCCCGCTTCGCGGGCCCCTCCCTCTCGCCGCTCGCGCGGAGAGGGCTGGAGTGAGGGGCAACTCGCCGACCGCGTCCTCTACCGCGACGGCCTGATCCTCGTCATCGACAAGCCGGCCGGGATTGCCGTGCACCCGGGCCCCAGCGGCGGCCCCAACCTCGAAAGCCGGTTCGACGAGCTGCGTTTCGGCCTGCCGCACCCGCCGGCGCTCGCCCACCGGCTCGACCGCGATACCAGCGGCTGCCTGGTGCTGGGCCGCCATCCCAAGGCGCTGCGGCGCCTCGGCGCGCTGTTCGCCGGCGGACAGGTTGAGAAAATATATTGGGCTGTCGTCGAGGGCCGCGCGCCCGACGCCGAGGGGCGGATCGAGACCAACCTTAAAAAGCTGAGCTGTGACGGCGGCTGGCGCATGGTGACCGATCCCGCCGGTCAGAGAGCAATCACGGATTACCGGGTCTGCGGCATGTCGGGCGGCCGCGCCTGGCTCGAACTGCGGCCGCGCACCGGCCGAACCCACCAGCTCCGCGTCCACTGTGCAGAACTCGGCTGCCCCGTCGTCGGCGACCCTGTCTACGGGAAGCGCGCCGGCGCCGAGCCGCTTCTGCTTTACGCGCGCTCGATCGGCCTGCCGCTTTACCCGGCGCGACCCCCACTTGAAATCACGGCCTCGGCGCCGCCGCACATGCTCGCAGCACTGCAACAGCTGGGCTACCAAGAGGCCGCAACCGCATGATCCCGCGCTACAGCCGGCCCGAGATGACGAGGATCTGGTCGCCGGAGAACCGCTACCGGATCTGGTTCGAGATCGAGGCACATGCCTGCGACGCCCAGGCGACGCTCGGCATCATCCCGGAAAGCGCCGCGCGGGCGGTGTGGGAACGCGGCGCTTTCGAGGTCGAGCGGATTGACGAGATCGAGCGCGAGACCCGTCACGACTTGATCGCCTTTTTGACCAACCTCGCCGAGCATGTCGGCCCCGAGGCACGCTTCGTCCATCAGGGAATGACCTCGAGCGATGTGCTCGACACCTGCTTTGCGGTGCAGCTGAAAGACGCTGCCGACATCCTCGCGGCCGACCTCGACGCCTTGCTGGCGGTACTTAAGCGCCGCGCCTTCGAGCACAAATTGACGCCGACGGTCGGGCGCAGCCACGCCATCCATGCCGAGCCGACGACATTCGGACTGAAGCTCGCCGGACATTATGCCGAATTCGCGCGCAACCGCAGTCGCCTCGCCGTGGCGCGCAAGGAGATAGCAACCTGCGCGATCTCAGGCGCTGTCGGAACTTTTGCCAATGTCGATCCGAGAGTCGAGGCATACGTCGCCGAGAAGCTCGGCCTCCGAACCCGAGCCAATCTCGACCCAGGTCATCCCGCGCGACCGTCACGCCCAGTTCTTTATGACCTTGGCGTTGATCGCCGCGGCGGTCGAGCGGCTCGCCACCGAGATCCGTCACCTGCAGCGCACTGAATTGCGCGAGGCCGAGGAGTATTTCGCGCCGGGACAGAAGGGCTCCTCGGCAATGCCGCACAAGCGCAACCCGGTGCTCGCTGAAAATCTGACCGGTCTCGCCCGCGTCGTCCGCTCCGCCGTGACGCCGGCATTGGAGAATGTGGCGCTATGGCACGAGCGCGACATTTCCCATTCTTCGGTCGAGCGCGTCATCGCGCCTGACACGACGATCGCGCTCGATTTCGCGCTGGCCCGGCTGACCGGACTTGTCGACCGGCTCGTCGTCTATCCCGAACGCATGCGGCAGAATCTGGAATCCTTGGGCGGCCTCGTCGACTCGCAGCGCGTGCTGCTCGCGCTGACCCAGGCCGGCATGACCCGCGAGGACGCCTACCGCGCCGTCCAGCGCAATGCAATGGCTGCTTGGCACGGCGAAGGCCGCTTCTCCGATCTGCTAAAGGCGGATTCGGAGATCACCCGTTCTCTCGACCAACGAGCGATCGACGGCCTGTTCGATCTCTCCTACCACCTCAAACACGTCGACACGATCTTCGCCCGCGTCTTCGATCAGCAGGCGTAATAACGCCCATAATAGGGATCCCAACAACTCCGCGGCGGATAATATGGCGTCGCCGGATAGTAAGCCGGCGCCGTCGGATAATAGGCCGGGGCCGGGTAGTAGTACCCATAAGGATTATAATAAGGGTTATAGTACGGGTTCGACGCCGCGCCGAGCATGGTGCCGAGCGCCAAAGAGCCGAGCCCCAGTCCTACCGCGGCACCGGCGTCGATGGCATGCGCCGGCCGCGGCGCGCTTGTCAGCCCGACCGCAGCAAGAATCGCTGCCCCAATAACCAAACCGCGACCCGTTCGCGCAAAGAGATTGCCAAGAGTCATTTGCCACTCCTGCAGTTGACTGCGGCGCAGGCAAGTTACTGCCAGACGCCCACTGCTCTATACATAATAACGGTGAAGGAAGCGGCGAATTCCAAGCCCGATTTGCTAAGGGGCGCGTTGATCGGCGCCGCTGTCGCGACGCGCCCAAGTCGCGGAGCCTTGCCAAAGTGTAACTGGGGATTTGCCGATTGAGGATCGTCGGGGCCGACGTCGACTGAAAGCGTGCCTAGCACCCCCGAATCTCGCCACTTTCCCGTTGCGTGCTCCCGAGTCATGCTCGACGCGCGATATTGGGATCGCAACCATACGAGCTATTTGCTGCTGATTTCCTGCAAATTGCAGCAACACGTAGGGCAGGGCGCATACCATGCGACTGACGGATGAAGAAAGGTCCATGCTGGAGGGAGAGCTCGGCGCCGTTAGGCGCTGGGCGATCTCGCACCAAATTGCGGTTGGCGAATTCTTTGACGCGGCAGATCTTGTGCTGGTGTCGCAGGCCCACATCATGGCCGATACCGAATCCTTGGGCGAGGCCGGGGTGCGGTTTCTCGAAGGCCTCGCAGCGGCGCCTGAGACCCAGCGGCGGGTCCGGGTGCCGACAATTACCGACCCTCGCGGGATCGATTTCGCGGTCTACCGCCGGCTAGGCCAGGCGCCGCACATGGCAGTGCTGGAGCAGCGGGCCATCGAAGCGCTGCGCGCCTTCGGCGTGCTGATGACGGATACTTGCATCAACTACCAGACGATCATGGCGCCGATCCGCGGCGACCATCTCGCCTATGGCGACACCGGGGTTGTGATCTACTCAAACAGCGTCCTCGGCGGCCGCAGCAATTTCGAAGGCGGACCCTCGGCATTGGCCGCCGCGCTGACCGGGCGGACGCCGCGCTACGGCTACCATCTCGATACCAGCCGGCGCGCCACTAAGCGGTTCCGGATCACCTCGAGACCCCGCGACCTCAGCGAATGGGGCGCCTTGGGCGGGATCGTCGGCGAGACCTGCGGCTCCTATTGGGAAGTCCCGGTGATCGAGGGTGTCGAGGTGGTGCCGACCTCCGACGCGCTCAAACATTTCGGTACGGCGGCGGCGAGCTTTGGGTCGGTGGCATTGTTCCATATGCCCGGCATCACCGCCGAAGACGCGGTCTTCGACGGGCCGGCCCCGGCTGCGATCTCCATCGGCCGGAACGAGATCGAGGCGTTCTTGGCGCGCTATGCTGCGCCGGGCGACAAACTCGATGTTGTGGTCTTCGGCGCGCCGCAGCTGTCGCTATTCGAGATCGAGACAGTGGCGGGCGCCCTCGATGGGCGGCGGGTGCATCACGACGCGACGGTGATCGTCACGACCTCGCCCGAGATCAAGCACGCCGCCGACCGCATGGGTCTGACGAGCCGGATCGAAGCTTCGGGCGCGGTGGTCGCGCAAGGCATCTGCTTCTACCAAAGCTATGCCCGCGAAATGGCCGAAGCGAATGACTGGACCCGGCTGATGACCAATTCCGCCAAGCTCGTCAACATCATCGGCGGCTACGGCTACCGGCCGACTCTGGCGAGCCTCGAACGCTGCGTCGATTCCGCCGTCGCCGGTCGAGTGCTCTAGTGCCGATCCTATTGCGTTGCCACAAGGGCATCGGGCCTGCGGCCAGTGGAACGGCGCTCGTTGCCGCCGACAATTTTAGTGCGCGCTACGATTTGGACCGCGTGACGGGCGTCTTCTCGCGCCCCAGCCATAAGCTCGCCGGACAGAGCTATGCCGATCGCATCCTGGTTCTCGACACCGCCAAGGGCGGGGTCGCCACCGCCTGGATGCTGCACGAGATGGCGGCGCGCGGCATTGTCCCGCGGGCGCTGATCTTCAACCGGGTCAACCCGATCCTGGCGCAGGGCGCGGCCTTCGGCGGTGTCGCGCTGCTCGATCGCTTCGCGGGCGACGTGACGCAAATCTTCCGCACCGGCGACCAGCTTCGGGTCGATCCCTCGGCCGGTCTTGTCGAAATCTTGAACCGCGACGGCTAAGGGAATTTTTTCGCGGGCATCCCATATTTGTATCGGCATGACGAGCCGGAGGGCAGCGATGTCGACGACGTACCGCTACGTGCTCCCCGTCGAGCAGACCGAGTGGAAGTTCGACGGCAACAGCGAGACCTGTTTCACCTGGGAGTACGACGAACCGCGCGAGGCCCTGCTGCAGCTTTACGCCAAGGGCAAGAAGCAGCAATGGGACGCTGCCGAACGGATCGACTGGTCGCTCGATCTCGATCCCGAGAACCCGATGATGCTCGACGACCGGGTCGTCCACATCTTCGGGACCGACCTATGGAACCGGATGACCGAGCGGGAGCGGCGGCGGGTTCGCCATCACCTGCAAGCCTCGACGATTTCCCAGTTCATGCATGGCGAGCAGGGCGCCCTAATTGCGACCGCCAAGATCGTGCAGACCGTCCCCGAGCTCGATGCGAAATTCTATGCCGCGACCCAGGTCATGGACGAAGCGCGCCATGTCGAGGCCTATTCCCGGCTGCTCCATGAAAAATTCGAGCTCGCCTACCCGATCACCCCGGGGCTGAAGGCGTTGCTCGACGACGGGCTCACCGACAGGCGCTGGGACATGACCTATCTGACGATGCAGATCCTGATCGAGGGGCTGGCGTTGGCCGCGTTCCAACGCATCCGGGATCAGGCGCAGAACCCGTTGGCGGCGGCGGTCAACGCCTATGTCATGCAGGACGAGGCGCGCCACGTCGCCTTTGGCCGGCTCGCCTTGCGCGACTTCTACCCGCAGCTCAGCGATGCCGAGCGCAAGGAGCGGGAGGATTTCGTCGTCACCGCGTGCTGGCACATGCGCGACCGGTTCAATCAGCGCGAGGTGTGGGAACGACTTGGCCTGCCGGTCGAGGAATGCCTGCGGATCGTCGACGAGTCCGAGACGATGAAAATTTTCCGCGGCCGCATCTTCAGCCGCATCGTCCCGACCGTGAAGGATATCGGCCTGTGGGGGCCGCAGGTGCAGGAAGCCTTCGCCGCGATGGGCGCGATCGAATTCGCCACGGTCGACGCCGGCGCCCTCCTGGAGAACGACGCCCGCGTCGCCGAGGAATTCGACGCGCGCACCCGGCTGCACGAGCTGACGCCGAGCTAACCCGCCTACTCCGGCAGCCCGAAGACTTCCTCGGGCTCGAAAAGGCCGCGCACCGGGTGAAAGCCGAGCGAGACGAGCGGCCGCGGGCAGATCCGGGCAAAGGCGCTCGACACCAGGATCGGCCGCAGCAGCCGTTTGGTCAGGCCTTCGATCCGCGAGGCAAGGTTGACCGCCGGTCCGATCACGGTGAAGTCGAGCCGGTCGGCGGCGCCGACATTGCCGTAGATGACCTCGCCGAGATGCAGGCCGATGCCGACCCTAAATTCGCTGTGGCCGGCTTCGCGGCGTGTCTTGTTGACCACCCCCAGGCGCTCGAGCCCTTCGAGAGCGGCTTCCAGCGCCTCCACGCTGGCTTCCGAAAAATCGTCGTCGTCCGCGGCCGGAAAGATCGCGAGCACGCCGTCGCCCATGAATTTGAGGGTTTCGCCCTTATGCGCTCCGACAGGGGTGACGATCGCGTCGAAATAATCATCGAGCAGCTCGATCACCTCCTCGCCCGGCAGCCGGTCGGACAAGGCCGTAAAACCGCGCATGTCGGCCATCATGATGACCGCCCGCAGCCGTTCGCCCTCGGCCCGCTCGATCTGTCCGGCGAGGACCCGCCGCCCGGCCTGCGGCCCGAGATAGGTGTCGAGCAAATTCTCGGTGATCCGCCGAATCGCGCGCGTCTCGACGATCGCGGCAAGCGCCGGATTGACTTCTTCGAGCGCGGCAATCTCCGCGTCGCTGAACCCGCTCGGCCGGTCGGTCGCCCAAGTCACCACCGGGAAGCGCCGGTAGCTGCGGTTGAGCGCCAGCGCGAAATAATCGGCGACGCCGAAATCCCTGAGCTTGGTTAGCAACGGATATTCGGGGGTATCCTCGGTCAGGCGGCGGCGAAACGGTGTTCCGCGCTCGGTCGTGGCGCGGATCGGACTGAGCAGATACTCTTCGGTGGCTTCGCTGCCGCGCAGAATCCGGTATTCCTCGATGATGTTGAGGGGGCGCAACCAGCGTGCGCCGAGGCTGGCGATCTGTGGGTGCAAGGTGCCCATGTGGAGGGTGGCGCGCCACAGCGGCAAGCCGTCCCCGACAAGCCGCCAGCATAGCTCGTCGAACATCTCGACGATGCTCTCGATATGCGGGCCTTCGCGCAGCAGCCAACGACCGACCTGACCGCCCGGGATCGGTGCGCCCAGGCTGGTGTAGGCGCCTTCGGTGCGGAAGAATTCTTCGCCGCTCGTGGTCGTGTCGGCCGGGACATCCAAGGGCATGCTGGCATCCATTCGCGCAACACATGAGATGGGCACGCCGAAGGCGTCCGCTACGCGAGATTAAATAGGCGGCGCGGCTGCTATTGCGATAGGCAAGACATTAGCTTGACGGGGCTAGACCACCTGCCCGAGCATTGCGAACCATTCCGGAGAGACGCGATGCCCCCTTTCACCACACGGCCGGAGATCCGCGGGACCTTCGGCGTGGTCGCCTCGACGCATTGGATCGGCTCCGCGGTCGGGATGAGCGTACTCGAAAAGGGCGGCAACGCGTTCGACGCCGCGGCCGCCGCCGGCTTTACCCTGCAGGTCGTCGAACCGCATCTGAACGGCCCGCTCGGCGAGGCGCCGATCCTGGTGTGGAGCGAGGCCAACCGGCGCTGCGACGTGATCTGCGGCCAGGGAGTGGCGCCCGCTGCCGCGACAATCGCACGGTTCCGCGAACTGGGGCTCGATCTGATCCCGGGCACCGGGCTTCTGGCCGCCGCGGTTCCCGGCGCGTTCGACGCCTGGATGCGGCTCGTGCGCGATTACGGGACGATGCCCATCGCCGAGATCCTCGGCCCGGCGATCGCCTATGCCGAGAACGGCTACCCCGCGGTTCGCCAGATCGGCCTGACTGTCGCCACGGTCGCCGAGTTGTTTCGCCGGGAATGGCCGAGTTCTGCCGCGGTATATTTGCCCAATGGCGCCGCCGCCCGAGCCGGGAAGGCTGTTTCGCAACCGGGCGCTCGCCGCGACCTATCGCCGGGTTCTCGCCGAGGCCGGCGACGGCGGTCGCGAGGGGCAGGTCGAGCGCGCCCGCCGGGCGTGGTATCGCGGCTTTGTCGCCGAGGCTGTCGACCGTTTCTGCCGGCGCGAGAAGGTGCTCGACGCCTCCGGCCGCCGTCATGGCGGGTTGCTGACCGGCGACGACCTGGCGCGCTGGGAGGCGCCCGTCGAAGCGCCTCTGACCTTCGACTACCGCGGCTACACATTGGCCAAGGCCGGTCCGTGGAGCCAGGGGCCTGTGTTGCTGCAGCAATTGGCGCTGCTGCAAGGCTTCGATCTCGACAGCCTCGACCCGCTCGGCCCGGATTTCGTCCATACCGTCGTCGAATGCGCCAAGCTCGCTTTTGCCGATCGCGAGGCCTGGTACGGCGATCCCGACTATGTCGACGTGCCGATGGGCACCTTGCTGGGCGACGCCTACAACGATGCCAGGCGCCAGCTGGTCAGCGAGCGCGCCTCGCTCGAGCTGCGTCCGGGGAGCCCCGACGGCCGCATCCTCGCGTGCTTGTCGGCGGCCGCGAGGCGATCGTCGCCGGGGCCGGCATCGGCGAGCCGACGACGGGCGGGCTCGGCGAGCCGACTGTCACCGAGCACGGCGTCGTCGCCGGCGACACCTGCCATGTCGACGTCATCGATCGCTGGGGCAACATGGTCTCGGCGACACCGAGCGGCGGCTGGCTGCAGAGTTCGCCGGTGATCCCCGAGCTCGGCTTCTGCCTCGGCACGCGGGCGCAAATGTTCTGGCTCGAGGAGGGGCTGCCGGCGAGCCTCGCACCCGGCAAGCGGCCGCGCACCACCTTGTCGCCCTCGATGGCGTTCAGGAACGGCGAGCCTTACCTCGCCTTCGGCACGCCGGGCGGCGACCAGCAGGACCAGTGGTCGGCGCTGATGTTCCTGCATCACGTGCATCACGGCATGAACCTGCAGGAGGCGATCGACTGCCCGGCCTTCCACACCGAGCACATGCCGAGCTCGTTCTACCCGCGCGCCGCGCAGCCCGGCCTGCTGGCCCTCGAGAGCCGCTTCCCCGAGACGACGCGCGCCGAATTGGCGCGGCGCGGCCATCGCCTGCGGATCGGCGACGCGTGGTCGGAGGGCCGCCTCTCCGGCTGCGCCCGCGAACAAACCCCCGACGGGATGATTCTCAAAGCGGCCGCCAACCCGCGCGGCATGCAGGGCTACGCCGTCGGCCGGTAAGTCACGAGCAATTAGAGAATGTCATGCCGAGGGTAAACCGCACGGCCGGCGGGTCCACCGCTTGAAGTGGACTTCGTACACCGGCGCCGTCTCGTTCGCCATAGCGTCCTCTTAGCGGAGCAAGGCACCGTGTATTCCCACCCCACGGATTGGCTAGCGTTGACCCGAGGGCTGCCGCCGGGATCGCGCAGCGACAGGCCCGTCGACATTATTGTCCAGTTCAGGGATACCGCACCCCACTCCGGTATCCATTGAGTAGCTATGTTCGGGCGTCGACCCGGTTTTCTGCCGGCAGGATACGGCCCGGCCATTTGCGTTCGATCCAGTTCGCGAGCAGCTTCGCCGCACCAACCGCGAGGGCCACGGCAACGATCCATCGCGCCAGAATCATCAGCCCCGCTCCGGTCGGTTGCGGCCAGGGGGTTTTCCACAGCACATCGGCGCGGTCGAGCATCCAGTGCCAAGCTGTATGAGCAACGATCGCAGACACCACGATGATCCCCATTCGTCCCGACATCGCGCCCCGGAAGAGCAGGGCAAGCGCCGGAACGAAGACGCACAGAACGGCGAGCTGGCCGATCTCGATCCCGATGTTGAACGAGAACAGCGATACCAGCAGGTTCGACCCGGCGAACTGCAGTTGCTCCCTGAGGATGTCGGCAAAGCCGAAGCCGTGTACGAGCCCGAACAGCCCGGCAATGATCCAGCGGCGCCGAAGGCTGGCGCCGACGATGTTCTCGAGCGCCATGTAGACGATCGACACGGCGATGGCCGTTTCTATGAAGGGAGGAAACCACGCGCCGACCGGCGCAATGTTGTATGCGGTGCCGATCAGCGTTACCGAGTGCCCGATAGTGAATGCCGTGATTACCGGGATAAGGCTTCTGATCCGGCGAAAAGGAATGATCAGACAGAGCAGAAACAGAAGATGGTCAATGCCGCTCAAAATATGCTCGATACCGAGCCTGACGAACCCGACGGACGCCTGGTACCACGCCGGATCAAGCGCCACGCGGCCGGACGCGCCAGTGAGCATCATCGCCCGACTGGGTTCGCCGAGCGGGATGTACCGAATCGTCAGCTTGGTGTAATCCCCGAGGTCGGCGGCAAGGGTCGTGTGTATCGAAAACACCGATTTGGGCGAGGAGATCGGATAGACGAAATGGGCGTCTAGATAGCCCTGCTGAAAGGCGATGACGGTGTCCGGCGCCACTGGCTCGGCCACCTGCGCGACCGCCCGATCATAGTCTTCGAACGAGCGATCCGAGAGCGGAGCCAGCTGGCCGGCGGCGCTCGAAGGCACGAGACGAACGTTGTCTTCCCAAAGCTCGAGAGCGCTGGCCGAGAGCCTTGAGGGCGGTTTCGACGGCGGGCCTGGACGCCGCAATGTTGTAGTGGTCCCCCGCGAGTGGAAACGGCACGCCGAGCAACAGGTCCAGAGGTACGCGGACCACGAAGTCGGCCTGGTGCGGTTCGATCTTGACAAAGCCGTTCATCATCCGGTCGAGCGGCAGATCATGGGCACCTGCCGGGATCGAACCGACGATCGTGCAGAACAGCCAAGCGGCCGCGCAGCACATCCAACGCTTAAACATTGGCGAACTCTTTCGATATTCGCGACAGCGGCCAAGAAGCACCGCTTCTTGGCCGCTGGAGGGCAGGGCTTACGCGCTTCTAGTAGCTGTAGCCTATTTCACCTGCACGAACTTCTGGATGCGGCGGCCGGTGATCGTTTCGGCAAGGTAGATGTTGCCTTTCGAATCGACTCCGGTCGAGTGGCTGAAGGCGAAGTGGCCAGCGTTGTGCCCGGGACACGGGATTATCCCGCAGACGCCGAGAGCGCCGAACACGGTCGCTGTCGCCTTGTCCAACAGCCAAACGTTGTCGTTGTTCAGATCGACATTGACGATGATCTTCTGGCTGGTCGGGCTTTTGGTCGCGAGGTAGTCGATATTGGGCCAGAAATCGATGTCGCACGATCGCGTCGTGAGGGAACCCAGAATGGCGGCGGCGTTTTCCGGCGCGGCGTTTTGGAACGCATTGTTCCCAATGACGGGGACGTTGCTAGGGGGCGTCTGGCCGGCATTGAGGCCGATATTGATTATTTTCTTCGGCGTGCACAGAGGTTGGGGATTGTCGGTCGTCGAGGCGGTGCCGCAACCGCGATCGAACACCAGAATTCGGCTGTTGGGGCGATCGCAGGCATAGACGTTCCCGTCATTGCCGAGCACGATACAATGCGGGTGGCCGCCACCACTGGCTCCGAACGTCTCGGCAGGACACGCCTGGCTGTTGGTTGCCACGCCGTTGATCACGCACGTTGTGCCCCATTGGCGGTTGTAAGTGTAGGTCTTGCCTCCGTCGGCGGTAGTGTAGACGACGATACGGTGGTTGCCGTAGCCGTCGGCAATGTAGACGCTTCCCGGCGTGTGGGTCACCGGATCCGGTGACGGATCCACAGCCATGTCCGGAGGTTCGTCCAGCAGGGTGTGACTCGTGTTTAGGGAGTTGGTCTCGCCACACGAGCTGAACGGGTTCGAGCTTGTCGGTGTGCCGTCACACATTCCCTTGGTGCCGATCTGCGCCACATAGGTCGCACTGGCGCCCTCCGCGTTGGCAGTAGCGGGGTTGTATTTCTGAACGATGCCGTCGCCGTTTCCGCCGACCCAGACGTAACCCTGATAATCGACATAGCAGCCATGCGCTCCGTGCGGCATATACTCCGCGTACCCGTAATCTGCCCCGGTTTGGATCAGGCTGGGGTTACCCCACCCGGCTATCACATTGCCGTCGGAATCGAATGCGACGACCGGAGGAGACGGGATCGCCCCTCCTGCGGTGGCGTCATTCCCGTTTATCGCTCCCAATTCATTCCCCTGAAGGACACCATTTACTGTTACGCCGACTTCCCACCCGCGGTTGAAGGTGTAGACGTTGTCGTGCTGGTCGATGCAGCTTCGCGGCGACCTCACCTTGCACCCAGGAGCGCGCCACACCATTGGCGTCGACAGGGGCAGGCAACGGGTTGGGCCAAGACGCATCGACTGCAAATACCGGGGTTATCGGCGGAGCCGCGTCGCTCAGCGACCCCCAGCTTGCGACCACAAGAATAGACGCGGCGAGCAGCCCACCACCTAGGTATGCATACGTTCTCGGTTTCATGGCTTTCCTCCTATTAGGGCGGCACTTTTGATGCGGCTGCCTCTATCCCTTTCGTTTTATTGTCTGAATATTCTGCGCTTACTCCTCTTCTCAAAACTGCAAAGCTTAACTCTGACTTCACTCCTGGAGAGCGCTAACACTACTTTTTTTGGTTAACCTTGACGCTATTCTTAGGGGTTGAGGGGGTCAAGTTAAATTGTTAAAAATTTTTAACGTAATCCCGATCTTTCGGCCCGCGCCGCGGCGCACACAGGTTCGGGGCATATCGTGCCTTGCCGGCGGTGCGTCAGAAACGGGCGGCGACAGTAGAAATAGTCGATCTTTCGGGCGCCGATAATGTCGCGAGAGCGATGCGCGATTGTTCACATTTCGCCAAGCACATCGCTGCCGACCGCGGCGTCCGGGATGAAGTCCTCGTTAACGTCCCGGTTGAACTTGAAGACCAAACGTTCCTTGCGCCCAGGCGGCGCTGTCTGCGCGTCATACAAACGACTGGCGATAGCCCGCCGCGTGCTGCCGGCGAGCCTCGCCCCCGGCAAGCGGCCGCGCACCACCTTGTCGCCATCGATGGCGTTCAAGAACGGCGAGCCTTATCTCGCCTTTGGCACACCCGGCGGCGACCAGCAGGACCAATGGTCGACGCTGATGTTCCTGCATCACGTGCATCACGGCATGAACCTGCAGGAGGCGATCGACTGCCCGGCCTTTCACACCGAGCACATGCCGAGCTCGTTCTACCCGCGCGCCGCACAACCCGGCCTCCTGGCGCTGGAGTGCCGCTTCCCCGAAGCGACGCGCGCGGAGCTGGCGCGGCGCGGCCATCGCCTGCGCGTCGGCGAAGCGTGGTCGGAAGGCCGCCTCTCCGGCTGCGCCCGCGAAGAAACTCCCGAGGGCCGGGTCCTCAAAGCCGCCGCCAACCCCCGCGGCATGCAAGGCTACGCCGTTGGCCGCTGACCTCGGCTTTCGTCGCGGAATTCGGATCATCGCCTGCCGCCACCTGTTTCAGCAATGAATCTGCAGGAGGCGCTTCCCCCAACGTTGCCCAATCCGAAGAGTTTCGAGCCGCTCGGGATTTGCGCTCGCCCCTTCCGATAAGCCGGACCACGGATCGCGTGTAACTACGCACGCGGAGACTCGCAGCGTCAATTAACGGCAAGGCAAGTAACGCGTGCTCGGCGCTCATCGCGATCGGTGGCACCGCAGCCACGCCTGGCTGTTTTTTGCTGTTATTTGCAGCGGAATATCAGCCATCGTTTCCACTTTGTCCGGTCACCCGGCGCCGGCGATCGGCGCTGTCGGAGCCGCATGAAACGCGAACATTGTGGCAACTTTAGTGTTGTTTATAACGCAACGAGCCATGCTGCCGGAGGTGCCAACGATGCCGGGCGCTCCCTCCGGCTCGCTCTCACCATTGCCACGGACGAACACACCATTCTTTTGGGTGGCCTTCACGTACATCTTGTGTCCGAGGCAGCCAATTAAACACCACGGGCCAAGTATTCGCGGCGCTCAAAGGCGCTGCGGCCAAGCGATCACCGCCGCCAGCGCTTCCAGCGCTTAAAGGTTAGCAGGAGGACTTAAACTTGATTGCAGCGAATTTTACATCAATGGCGCTTATGCGACTTGCGCCGCGAGCATGGACGGCGACGAAAACACAAGATGTTGACGAAGTCTTTTCAAGATGATCTCCGGTTTGGCCGAAAGCCCCGAATTGCCCAAAAAAGCCCTGAGCCGATCAAGAACAGAGAGAACGGTGGCAGAAGCAATCGCAAATGCCAATACGCAGCGTAGTTTGCAACCTCACTTGTCGGCCAGAACAGCGCAACGGAGATCGCGCCCCATAAGACCGAAGCTACGATCCAAAGTCGAAGGAGCCCGCGTTTCCAACTCCAATTCATCGGTGCTGCCTTGGTTCTGCGCGAGCACGAGCCCGTCCCCGCATCACATCACATCATATAGGGCAGCAATGTTAGGGCGACGCTGCCCCATCAGCGCGACCTTGCGCTAGAACGTCCCGGCGACTACATCGCCGAAGGGCCGCGTGCTCAAACCCAGCGGAGGTTAAAAGTGAGGTGGTCGGCTAGTGCAAATCGAGTAGTAGATTATATTACGACGCTTCAAGAAAATAACCTGCTGCTCGCAAGTGTAAAGATCAAACCTAAGATATCTAAAATTCGGATGAAGACGCTAAACGAACATTGGGATTCCACGCCAATTTCCATTGATGAGGCTACCCTCAAGCAAGGCTTACGAGAATTGATTGAAGAGGGATTTCTAGAAGGCAACGAGAATGAAATTAGTCAACTTCTCTATGTGTCGGTGACAGAGAAAGGCAAAAGCAAGCTTATCATTGAACGGGATGGAAATCGGACTTGAGCTTGCGCCTGTAAGCGGACAAAGCCTCGCGCTGCCGCGCGGATGTATATTTTGGGCTGCAAGGGGCTTGTCACCAGCCGAAGCCGCGAGATTGGCCTTGCGATAGTCCGGCAGGTGATTCCAAGAAAAACCGCTCCGCGAGAAGGCAAGCTGAAAATGTCCAAAAGGGAGGTCGCGATGCTCAAGCTTATAGGTTTTGGTCTGGCGCTGATGATGTCGGTGCCAGCCTTGGCGGAGAAACCCGGTGTTCCCGTTACGGTGGAGGGTTCGGTCGCGGTTGATGGGAGCGGGACAATCAAAGAGGCGGGTGTCATACAGACGATGTTCAACGGCAAAACGCCGCCAAATGGTTTCCAGATTTGCTTAGGCCCCACCAATAGTAATGATATTTTTCTTTTCTTTAGCGACGTCGGCCTACTCAACGGAACAACAATATCCTACATTGAACTTACGCAAAACACCTGCTACACAACGCCTCTGGGGTACCGCCCTCCCGGCCCCGTGACGATTTTCGGTACCGTCACCGGCATCGAGTTCGCCGCGCGCATGTGGTAGCCGTCGCGCCGCCCGATTTTCCAGTAAATCTACTGCGAACTGTTTCCGCACAAAGCTGAACGCATCGATCCCGCGCCGCACCGCCCATCCGGGCAAGGACGGCGCAAATCACAACGCGATCTCGCCGGATAACGATTATTCTATGTTTACGGTCTGGTCGGAGTAGTTGATCCGCACCGTGTAGCTGCCCTCATTAATGGTCCATCTGCGCAGGGTGTAGGTGCGCAGCCCGGCCTTGTGAAGCGGGTCAGCGTCCGCGATCTGCCTCGCCGCGTCAAACGAGGCGGCGCGGATCACGATCAGTCCGCCAGCAGTCGAACCGTCCTCATTCGCCATCGGACCGGCGGCGAACATAATGCCGGATTTTTCGAGCTTAACCTGATGTTCGAGGTGCTTCGGCAGCAGCTCCGCGATCCGCTCGCGCGGCGCGGCAGGCAGCGTGTGGATCACATAAAGCTGTTTGCCAAGCATCTTCGCGGTCATTTGCTGCGCACTTTCCATAGCGCTCTCCCGTCCGCTCAATATTTGTAATTTCCTGCATACTGTTATGTGCCCAGAGCATTCGCAAGCTCGTCGAAGCCGTCAGCAATAATGTCGGTGGCCGGGTTTGGCACCGGGTCGGGCGGGCCGGCAGGGCCCCATTCGTCCGGGCGGCGGATGAACGCGGTCCGGTAGCCCTCGCCACGGGCGGCATCAAGATCGAAATTGTGGCAGGCAACCATCAGGATCTCACTGGGCGTGACCTGCAAAAGCCGGGCCGCGCGTTGGTAGGCAGCGGGCCGCGTCTTGTAGACGCCCAGCATCTCGCAGGAGATCACGGCGTCCCAGTCGATTGCATTGCGGCGGGAGACATCGACGACCAGTGACAGGCTGAGGATCGTAAAGGAGACGCAGGGATACCGCCGCCGAAACCGCGCCACCGCCGGCACAAAATCGGGCCAGGCGTCGAGTTGATGCCAGCGTGATCGCAATCGCTTGGCGGTCCTCAGCCGAGAACGCTGTGATGTGTTCCTCGTCGAGAAGCTCGTCGAGGACATCGCGATGAACATCGTCGATGTTGAAGCTTGGCGCCACCGCACCGATCATCCGCCGCAACGAACGGCGGCGGTACTCATTGGCGAATTCATGCCAATCCCGCAAGAGACCGCGGCGGCCGCCGCACTCGGCAAGCGCCGCGGTAATGCCGCCGTGCCAGTCGAGGATCGTGCCGCCGGTATCGAAGGCCAGTACCTTGATCGCGTCCATGCGCTTCACAGCGGCCTCTCAGCCGATCGTTCGAACCCGGGCGGCGGGCACAATGAAATTGCCGGCGATCAGCTTGACCCGCTCGTCTTCGCTGGCGAGGCAAGCCTCGCGCAGGCTGTGGAGGGCGGCGCCGGTCGCGCTCTCGTTCCACAACCAGTCGCCGAGCTGTCGGCTCGACGGCCGGGCGGTTCCGGCCGCGGCTGCCTCCAGACAATAGGCTTTCACATCATCGACCGCGAAGCGCATCAGCAGCGGCGCCGAATAGCCCTCGCGCGGGCTCGGCGGCGACTTGCCGCGAACCCATTCGGCGACGTAGCGGCCGGCCTCGAGGATCGCCAGCCCGCTGAGCCCGACCGTGGTCCGGCCGCGTTGCGCGACCCAGCGTCGATGGGCGTCCTGCAACAGCGACAGCTCCGCCGCCAAGCGCTCCCGGAGATCGCCGCCGATAGCGGGCAGAACCGGCGAGCGCCAAGCCGGGTCAGGCTGCGCGCGCGGATCGTCCTCACCAAAGTCCTCGATGATCACCGGCCCCTCCTCGCTTTCCAGCAGCCGCAGGGCGGAGAGCAAGACGCGTCGTTGAAACACCGGATCACTCGGGGGGCCAAACGGCCGGCCGAGCTCGAACGGCACCCACAACGCGCGCGGCGGCTTGGTGTTCTCCGTTTGCGGCCGGATCAAACTGATGCCGACCGTCGCCAGACCCTCTTCCTCCAGGTAATGGCCCAGCGCGCCCACGGCGCGCGTACAGACCGGTCAAACCGGAGCAAGGATGACGGCGTCGACCCGATCGCTTTTCAGCCGGCTGGCCAGTTGGCGCGCGTGCGGCTCCATTTGCAGCGGATCACTCGCGCCCATGAACGAGTAATGGGTCGCCGCCACCGAGCCGATCCTACCCTCGGCGGCGAGTTCGTTGAGCCGCTCGAGGGGAAAGGCGACGTTCCAATCCTCCTGGAGGCCGGTGCGGTCGAAATTGACCGAAATGTGACTGGTCAGCAGCTGCTCCGGCCTTGTCCCGGACGGGATCGCCCGATAATCGGCATCGCGGCCGCGGAACGGGTTCTCGCCGCGCAGACACAGGCCGGCCGAAGAGACAATCGCCACCCGGCGTCGAGACAGGGCAGGCCCGGTCACCCAGGGCCTGGTCTCGAAATTCGGGCATTCGGCCTCGGCAAGGCGCTTTGCCTGCGCCGGAGGCAAATCAGTCAAACGCGTCATCGCACCTCTCTCGCCGAGTTCGGTGTATAGGTCCAGGCAGGCAAGAAAAAGCAGCCCGGATTTATCGTCCGGGCTGCTGGATCGACCCGATCAGGCGGGGTGGAAGACCAATGTCCTGACCTCGATGCTCTCGCGCGGACGCGCCTCGGGAGGCGTCGTCGGGTCGGTGAACGAGGTATGCGGCATGAAGCGCGCCGGGATATTGGTCTTGGTGTCGGCGATCTTCAACAGCAGCGCCTCGTCGCGCCGCATCTCCGGCACATAAAACCAGCGATGGTCCGGGTTGTAGCGGACCGAATAGGTCTCGCCGACCCGTTCCCTATAGACCAGATCCGAGGGGACCAGATCGTCGGAATAGACGGTGCGGGAGTCGCACACCGCGAGCGGCGCGTCCTGTAGCGGGCTGAACAGCGGGCGCCAGAAATTGATGACCTGGACGCGGCCCTTCAGCAATTCCTCGGCCTCGTCGGGCAGCAGGTCGCGGACCCGCTGCGGCCCGGATTTCGCGGTGTGGTCGACATGCACCCGGGTCGCCGGCTGGCGCGGCCCGCCGGTCGAGCGGTCCTGCAGCCCGGTCACGCGGCGGCGCTGCAGATGGTCGAAGATAAAGACGCGGCTGGCGCCAGTGACCTGCTTGATGACCCGCTCGGCCTCCGGGTAATAAACCCGCCGCACCTCGTCGTCGTCCCAGAAATCCTGCACCGCGCTGCGCTGCTCGACGAGCGCGAAGCCCTGCGTGTCGAGCGACACGTCGGATGAGATCGGCCGCATGTCGTGGATGCGCATTTTGTGCGAGTCGTAGGTCATGTTCGATTGCCGCTCGCCCGGTCCCATTTCATAGGCGTAATAGCGCGGACGTTCGGTCATCGGGCCGAGATAATTCAGCTCGGCCTCTACATAGGGCAGGTTGTCGATGGTGCTCATATTCGGTCCTCCTTGGTGGTCGAAGGGTCGCGCAAGACTCAGAAGATCGGAAACTTGTAAACCTCGGGGGGGTCATCGCGGCTGGAATGCGGCGCCGGCTGCGCGAGCGCCAGTATAGCGCGCCGCAACCACCGGCCGATAGTGCTGCCCGCGACCGCTAACAACATCATCACTCCCTCCAGAACGGCTTGTTGCTGAGGAATTCGGCATCCGCTCGGGTGAGCCCGATGTCCTTGAGCATCCTGTCATCGAGCTCGGCAAGCTCCCCGCGCTCGCGCACCCGCCGACGCCATTCGCGCAAGGTTGCGACAAACTGGTTGGCCGCGTCGTTCAAAGCACCGACCGCGTTGTGCTGGCGGGCCCGACTGCGCGGGGACTGCCAATGGATCGCCGTCATATGAAATCTCCTAATGTCGGAAAGCGCCGCCAAGGCGCTCACCTCGAACTCACTTGCACAAAAATGGCGGTCGTAGGATGCTTCTACAAACGAGAGTTTCTCAGCGGCGGATTAGAATTCCTCATCTGACATGAACAACCATCTGCCCCCGTTGAGCGCGCTTCGGGCGTTCGAAGCCGCGGCCCGCCATATGAGCTTCAGCCGGGCCGCCGATGAGCTGCATGTCACGCCGGCCGCGGTCAGCCATCAGATCCATACTCTGGAGCAGGATCTCGGGGTCAGGCTGTTCCACCGGATGAACCGCTCGATCGAGCTGACCGCCTCGGCTCAGGTGCTGTTGCCCGGGCTATCGGATGCCTTTGCCGGCATCGAATCCTCGGTCAGGCGGTTGCGCGCCCACAACGATACCGGAACTTTGACGGTCACGGCATCGCCCTCCCTTGCCGCCAAGTGGCTGGTGCTGCGCCTGCAACGATTTCAGGAGCAGCATCCCGAAATCGATGTGCGGATCTCGGCGACCGATGAGGTCGTCGATCTAACGAGGGGTGATTTCGATATCGCGATCCGCTACGGCTGCGGCAAATACCCCGGGCTCGACGTCGAGTTGCTGTTCACCAACGAGGTCTTTCCAGCCTGCAGCCCGCGGCTGCTGAGCGTCGGCCCGCCGCTGCGTACGCCGGAGGATTTATCGCGTCACACCCTCATCCACGATCAGGCGGTCGAGCGGGATCCGTTCGTCCCGACTTGGGCGATGTGGCTCAAAGCCGCCGGGGTCAAGAACGCCCCCGCGGCGGCTGGCCTCACCTTCAACAGCATTTCGCTGGCGCTCGATGCCGCGGTCGCCGGCCAGGGCGTCGTCCTCGCCTACAGCAATATCGCCGCCGCCGATCTCGCCGCCGAACGGCTCGTCCGGTTGTTCTCTCTCGCGCTGCCGGACCCGTTCGCCTATTACATCGTGACCGCGCCGGGGGCGCTCGAACGCCCCAAAGTGCGGGCCTTCCGCAACTGGCTCCGGCAAGAGGCCGATCGATAACCCGAGGTGGCCACGTCGGTTCCGGGCTGCTACCGTAGCGCCAGGATTAACCTCCTCGCTGGGAGAAGAGAGATGCAGTTTGGCTTTGGCGCGCCGGTCAGCGGGCCGCTCTCGACACCGGACAATCTCGCGCGCATCGCGGTCGAGGGCGAGGCGATGGGATACGACTACGCAACGATCAGCGACCACGTGGTCATCCCGCGCGACATCGAGGCCAAGTATCCCTATAGCGACACCGGCGAGTTCCCGGGCCGGGCCGGCGGTCCGCGGCACGAGCAGCTTACCGCCGTCGCCTTTGTGGCGGGCAAGACCTCGCGGCTGCGGCTCGTGACGTCGGTCACCGTCGTGCCGCACCGTCCGGCGGTGCTGCAGGCCAAGATGCTGGCGACGATCGACGTCTTGTCGAACGGCCGGCTGACCTTCGGCATCGGTGCCGGCTGGATGAAGGAAGAATTCGAGGCGCTCGGCGTGCCGCCCTTCGCGGAGCGCGGGAAGGTGACCGACGAGTATCTGGATGCATTTATCGAGCTGTGGACCAAGGACGATCCACGCTTCGACGGCCGTCATGTCAAATTCGCCGACATCCTGTTCGAGCCGAAGCCGGTGCAGAAGCCGCACCCGCCGATCTGGGTCGGCGGCGAGAGCGGCCCGGCCTTGCGCCGCACCGCGCGGATCGGCGATGCGTGGTATCCGATCGGCACCAATCCGCAGCACCGGCTCGAACTCGATGAAGCGCTTCCACGCCGGGGTGGAGCGGCTGCGCCGGCTGACCCGCGAGGCCGGGCGCGACCCCTCGAAAATGGGCCTTGCCTACCGTGTGACGAGCTGGGGCAAGTCATTGCCCGGCCGCGCGGACGATGGCGAGCGGCGGCTGTTCTCTGGTGACATGAGAGACGTCGTGGCCGATCTGCGGGCATTCCGTGATTGCGGCGTCGGCTTTGTCGATTTCAGTTTCGAGGGCACGACCGCTGAGGCGGTGCTCGGCAATATGCGCCGCTTCCGTGAGGATGTGCTGGCAAAGGTATAGGAGGTCCTGGCCTTGCTGAAGCTTGGATACAAGGCGTCGGCCGAGCAATTCGGACCGCGCGAGCTGTTGGATTTTTCCTGCCTCGCCGAAGAGGTTGGTTTCGACTCGGTGTTTGTCAGCGACCACTTCCAACCGTGGAAACATACCGGTGGGCATGCGCCGTTTTCCTTTGCCTGGTTGGCCGCGCTCGGCGTCAAGACCAGGCGTGTCCAAATCGGCACCAGCGTCGCGACGCCGACCTTCCGGTACCATCCCTCGATTGTCGCCCAGGCATTCGGCACCCTCGGCGTCATGTGCCCCGACCGGGTCGTGCTCGGCGTCGGCACCGGCGAATCATTGAACGATGTCCCGGCGACCGGGATGAAATGGCCGGGTTTCAAGGAGCGCCAGGGCCGCCTGCGCGAGTCGATCGCTTTGATCCGGCGGCTGTGGACCGAGGAGCGCGTCACCTTCGAGGGTCAGTTTTACCGCACCCAGGCGGCGACGATTTATGACCGCCCGGCAAAGCCGGTGCCGATCTGGATCGCCGCCTCGGGCCCGACTGCGGCAGCGCTGGCCGGCGAAGTCGCCGATGGCTTCATCTGCACCAGCGGCAAGGGCGCCGCGCTTTATCGCGACACCCTGCTGCCCAAGGTCGAGGAGGGCCTGCAGCGCGCCGGACGCCCAGGCAGTAGCATCGAGCGGATGATCGAGGTCAAAGTGTCGTTCGATACCGACCCGAACCGGGCGAAGGAGGACACGCGGCACTGGGCGGCGCTGGCCTTGACGCCCGAAGAAAAGGTCAAGGTCGAAGACCCGCGCGAGATGGAGCGGCTGGCGGATGCTTTGCCCATCGAGCGGGCAGCGAGCCGCTGGATCGTCTCCGCCGACCCGGAGGAGCAGCTGGCGCAAATCCGCCCTTACGTCGAGCTCGGCTTCACCCACCTGGTCTTCCACGCCCCCGGCCCGGATCAAGCCCGGTTTCTCAGGCTCTACGCCGAGCAGGTGCTGCCGCTGCTGCGGTCAAAGCTGGATTGATGGTCATGCGCAGCGCGGTTTCGCCGCGACCACAATCCGTCACCCCCGCGAAAGCGGGGGTCCAGGGGCTCCCGACCGAGTCGCCCGGGGCTCTGGACCCCCGCTTTCGCGGGGGTGACGGAAGAGGCCTGGTCGCGGCAGGAAAGGGGTCGAGGAGAAGATAGGGATGCCTGCCGGCTCCCTGACCCTGACACCGCTTGGCGGCGTCAAGCTGGTCGAACCGGGCGACGATCTCGGTGCGATTGTCGTCGCCGCCCTCTCGGCGAACGGGCTGACGCCTGAACAGGGCGATGTCCTGGTGGTGGCGCAGAAGATCGTCTCGAAGGCGGAAGGGCGCTACGTCGATGTGGCCGCGGTGCAGCCGTCGGAGCGGGCGATAGCGCTCGCCGCCGAAGTCGACAAGGACCCGCGCTTTGTCGAGATCGTGCTGTCCGAGGCGAAACGGGTCGTGCGTCATCGCCCGGGATTGCTGATCGTCGAGCACCGACTCGGCTTTGTGATGGCCAATGCCGGCATCGATCATTCCAATGTTTCGTCGGAGGACGGCGTCGAGCGAGTGCTGCTGCTGCCGGAAGATCCGGACGGTTCGGCGCGCGCGCTGCAGGAGCATCTGGCGGGCGTTTATGGGACGCGCATTGCGGTCATCATTAGCGACAGCTTTGGCCGGGCTTGGCGCAAGGGGACCGTCGGCGTCGCGCTCGGCGCCGCCGGGCTGCCGTCACTGATCGATCTGCGCGGCCATCCCGACCTCTTCGGGCGCGAATTGCTGGTGACCGAGACCGGCTTTGCCGACGAGATCGCCGCCGCTGCGGGGTTGTTGATGGGCCAGGCCGACGAAGGCGTGCCGATAGTGCTGGTGCGCGGGCTCGGTTGGTCCGCTCCGGAAATGCCCGCCGCCGCATTGATCCGCCCGGCGGAACACGATCTCTTCCGATGAGCGTGCTCGCCCTGTCGGGCGGAATCGGCGGCGCCAAGCTCGCACTCGGCCTCTATAGAGTACTGCCTCCGGGCGCATTGACCGTGGTCGCCAATACCGGCGACGATTTCGAGCATTTAGGCCTCTCGATTTCGCCGGATATCGACACGCTCCTCTATACGCTTGCCGGTCTCGACAACCCGGAGACTCGGTTGGGGGCGGTTCGACGAGACCTGGAGTTTTATGGCGGCGCTCGAGGCGCTCGGCGGCGAGACCTGGTTCAAGCTCGGCGACGGCGATCTCGCGACCCATGTCGAGCGCACCCGCCGCCTCGCCGCCGGCGAGACCCTGTCGCAGATCACCGATGATTTCCGCCGCCGCCTCGGCATCGCGGCGCGGCTATTGCCGATGAGCGACGACCGGGTCCGCACCCGCCTGCGGACCGATGAGGGCTGGCTCGATTTTCAGGACTATTTCGTGCGCCTTCGGTCTTCGCCGGTCGTTCGCGAGATCGTCTATGCCGGCGCTTCCACAGCGCGGGCCAGTCCCGATTTTCTGGCCGCGCTGGTCGCCGACGACCTCGAATTGGTCGTGATCTGCCCATCGAACCCGTTTCTCAGCATCGACCCGATCCTCAGTCTGCCGGGCCTGCGCGACGCGTTGCACGCCTGTCGCGCACCGATCGTCGCGGTGTCGCCGATCATCGGCGGCAGAGCCGTCAAAGGCCCGACCGCCAAGCTCATGGCCGAGCTGGGCATGCCGCCGAGCGCCGGCGCTGTCGCGCGGTATTATTCCGACATTATCGACCTATATGTTGCCGACGAAGCGGATGCGGACGAGCTCGCCGAGCTTCACATGCCGGTGCGAATGGCGCGCACCCTGATGCTGACCATCGATGATCGCGAAGCCCTGGCAAGGACGGTGCTGGCGGCGGTCGGCCGAGGTTTTTGAGATGGATTTGTGGGCGGTGGTGCCGGTCAAGGAGCTGCATCGGGCCAAGGAGCGGCTCGCGCCGCGGCTGCCGCCGGAGATGCGCCGTGCACTGATGTTGGCAATGCTCGAAGATGTTCTGGCGGCGCTCGCGGCGACGCCGGCGCTGCTTGGGATTGCAGTCGTGACGGTCGACCCCGCGGCGCGCCGGATGGCGATCGAGTACGGCGCCCGCTTGATCGAGGACGGGGCACGCGCGGGGCACACCGGGGCGGTCATGGCGGCAGCGCGGCTCCTGGCCGAGGAGGGGTGTCGCGGTATGCTGACCGTGCCCGGCGACATTCCGCTCGTCACGCCCGCCGAGATATCGCAGCTCGTCGCCGCTCATCGTCCGGCCCCGGCGTTTACGATCGCGCCGTCGCGCGACGAGCGCGGTTCGAACGCGATTATCTGCTCGCCGCCAGACGTCGTGCCGTTGCGCTTTGGCGAGGACAGCTTCTACCCGCATTTGCGAGCGGCCGAGGCCCGCGGCATCGATCCTGCTGTGCTGCGGCTGCCGGGCGATTGCGCTCGACGTCGATACGCCGGAGGATCTCGCCGCTTTTATGCTTGTGCCGTCGCGGACTCGCGCCCGAGCGTTGCTGAACCGACGCGAGCGCGCCGCCGCACCGATTGGAGTCCTTGGGAATGACAACCGACGAGATTTTGTCCCGCATTAGGGCGGGGTGGCGGCCTTCCGCAACCGAGGCGTTGGACGCTCGCCGATTATGCCGATCTTCGGCCCTTGATGCAGGTGGCCGCGGCACTGCGCGACGAGGGGCATGGCGAGCTCGTCTCTTATTCACGCAAGGTGTTCATCCCGCTGACGCAGCTCTGTCGTGATGTCTGCCACTACTGCACCTTCGCCCACCCGCCGCGTCCGGGCGAGCCGGTCTATCTGAGTGCCGACCAGGTGCTGGCGATCGCCCGCGCCGGAGCGCGCGCCGGCTGCCATGAGGCGCTCTTCACCTTGGGCGACAAGCCCGAACTGCGCTATGGCGCGGCGCGCGACGCGCTGGAGAGGCTGGGCCACGCCAGCACCCTCTCTTATCTTGCCGAAATGGCGGGGCTGGTGTTGCGCGAAACCGGGCTGCTGCCGCATCTCAACCCCGGGATCATGACTCGGGCGGATATCGACCGTCTCCGCGTCGTCTCGGTGTCGCAGGGGATCATGCTGGAAAGCGCCGCCGAGCGGCTGCGCCACCGCGGCGGCCCGCATTTCGGCTCGCCCGACAAGGACCCGGCGCTGCGCCTCGAAACCATCCGCGCGGCCGGTGAGGCGGCGGTGCCGTTCACCTCCGGCATCCTGATCGGCATCGGCGAGACGCGGCGCGAGCGGATCGAGTCGCTCTTGGCTTTGCGCGATCTGCACGAGCGGTACGGGCATCTGCAGGAGATCATCATCCAGAACTTCCGGGCAAAGCCCGGGACCCGCATGGCGCAGGCGCCGGAGCCCGACCTCGAAGACCATCTCTGGACCATCGCGGTGGCGCGGCTGATCTTCGGCCCGGAGATGAACCTCCAGGCGCCGCCCAATCTGAACCCCGGCGGGTTGGCCCAGATGATCGCCGCCGGCATCAACGATTGGGGCGGCGTGTCGCCGGTCACCCCCGACCACGTCAACCCCGAAGCGCCGTGGCCGGCGCTCCGGCGCTTGGCGGAGCAAACTGCTGCCGCCGGCAAGCTCCTGGTCGAGCGCCTGGCGATCTACCCGAGCTTATGCGCGCGACCCGGAGCGTTGGCTCGACCCCGCATTGCGCACCCCCGTCCTGCGCGCGATCGACGGCGAGGGGCTCGCGCGTCCCGACGACTGGGTGGCCGGCTCCGAAACCGGCGCCGCCTGCCGAGACGAGAGCGCGGCCAGGCTTTCGCTGCGGATTCACCGTCCGCCGTGCTCGATCGGGCAATCTCCGGAGAAGCGCTCAGCGAAGCCGACATCGTGCGGCTGTTCGCGGCGCGCGGCGAGGCGTTCGACGCGGTGTGCCAGGCGGCCGACCGGCTCCGGCAACGGGTCAACGGCGACGTGGTCAGCTATGTCGTGACCCGCAACATCAACTACACCAACATCTGTTATTTCCGCTGCCAATTCTGCGCCTTCTCGAAGGGCAAGCTCAGCGAAAACCTGCGCGGCCGGCCCTACGACCTCGATCTCCCGGAAATTCAGCGGCGGGTCGAGGAGGCGTGGGAGCGCGGCGCGACCGAGGTGTGCATGCAGGGCGGCATCCATCCGGAGTATACCGGAGCCACCTATCTCGCGATCTGCCGCGCGATCAAGGAGGCGGTGCCCGATATCCACATCCACGCCTTCTCGCCGCTCGAGATTTGGCAGGGCGCCAAGACCCTGACCGCACGGTCCCCGACTTCCTGCGCGAGCTGAAGGCGGCGGGCCTGAGCTCCCTGCCTGGCACCGCGGCCGAGATCCTCGACGACGAGGTCCGCGCGGTGATCTGCCCCGACAAGATCAAGACCGGCCAATGGCTCGAAGTCATGGAGGCCGCGCACGGCGTCGGACTGCGCAGTACCGTCACGATCATGTACGGGCATGTCGAGCGGTACGAGCATTGGGCACGGCACCTGCTGCGGATCCGCGCATTGCAGGCGAGGACCGGCGGCTTCACCGAATTCGTGCCCCTGCCCTTTGTGCCGATGGAAACGCCGATTTATCTGAAGGGCCGCGCGCGGCGCGGGCCGACCTATCGCGAGGCGGTGCTGATGCACGCCGTCGCGCGGCTCGTGCTGCACCCCGTCATCACCAACATCCAGACCTCCTGGGTCAAGATGGGCAGCGGCGGCGCCGCCGCTCTGCCTCGAGGCCGGCGCCAACGATCTCGGCGGCACCCTGATGAACGAGAGCATCACCCGCGCCGCCGGTGCGGTGCACGGCCAGGAGATGGCTCCCGAGAGCATGGAGGCGCTGATCCGTTCACTAGGACGGGAACCCCGCCAGCGCACGACGCTCTACGCCGACGCCCCGGCGGCGCGCAAAGCCGCATCGTTCGGCGCCGCGGCGCTCACCGAACCGATCAACACACCGGCGCGCCGCTATGAACGTCATCACCAGAGCGCCGCTGCAGATTAATTCCGCGACCCAAGATGACGCTCGAAATATCAGCAGGTCATGCGTCATTCCCGCGAAGGCGGGAATCCAGGACCGCGCTGTTCAAATGGCTGCCCTCTGTTCAAGCCAGGCCAGGGGCAGGCTCTGGACCCCCGGTTTCGCGGAGGTGACGGGTTAGGGAGAGAACGCATGGAGATCGAGGCCGCAGTCTTTCGCAAGGTGCACGAGCCGCTGACGATCGAAGCGGTCGATATCGACAAGCCGTGGGGTCGCGAGGTGCTGGTCCGCACCGCGGCGACCGGCGTGTGCCACAGCGATCTCCACGTCGTCGACGGGGTCGGGCGGTTCCCGCTCGACCGGCCGATCGTGCTCGGGCACGAGGGCGCGGGCGTGGTCGAGGCGGTCGGCGCCGATGTGACGACGGTAAAGCCCGGCGATCATGTCGTCGCCTGCCTGTCGGGGTTTTGCGGCAATTGTCCGCAGTGCCTCTCCGGCCATCCGAATTTGTGCACCGGCGGCATCGTCACGCGGCCCGATGCGGCGGCCCCACGGCTGTCGCAGAAGGGCCAGCCGTTGCGCCAGTTCATCGGCATCTCGAGCTATGCCGAGAAGATGCTGCTGCACGAAAATTCGTTGGTGAAGATCGACCCCGAGTTGCCGCTCGACCACGCGGCACTGGTCGGCTGCGGCGTGTTGACCGGGGTCGGTGCGGCGTTGCGCAGCTCCGGTCTGGAGGCCGGGCAGACCGTCGCGGTGTTCGGCTGCGGCGGGGTCGGGCTGTCGATCGTCCAGGGCGCGCGCATCGGCGGCGCGCGCCAGATCATCGCCGTCGATCAGTTCGGCACGAAGCGCGAGATGGCGATGCGGGTCGGCGCCACGCATTTCGTCAACAGCAGCGAGGACGACCCGGTCAAGGCGGTGCGCGCGTTGACCGGCGGCGCCGGCGTCGATCACGCCTTCGAGGCGGTCGGCAACGCCAAACTCGTGCGGCAGGCGATCGAGAGCCTGGCGATCCGCGGCACCGCGACGATCGTCGGCGTGTTGCCGCCCGACGCGATGATCGAGTTCCCGTGGATGGCGATCCGCCCGGAATGCAAGGTGCAGACCTCGCGCATGGGCTCGAACCGCTTCCGCTACGACATCCCGCTCTACCTCGATTTCTACCGCCAGGGCCGGCTCGATCTCGACGCGATGGTGACCAAGCGCGGCCGGCTCGGCGACATCAACGAAGCCTTCCGCGCGATGAAAGCCGGCGAGGTCGCCCGCACCGTGCTGACGTTCGATTAGCGATCACGGGATACGCCAGCCGGCTTTGGCGGCGAAGCTTTCGAAGAAGTCGAGATCGTAGGCACGCTCCGGGGATTGCCGGACCAATTCATCGATTTTGTGCGCGTCCTCGCCGACAAGGATGCGCCATTTGTCGGCTTTGACCCCATCGAGGATGACTGTCGCCGCCTCGGCCGCGCTCGTCGGCGCCTCCTCGCGAAAGCGGCGCTCGCGCTCGGCTATTATTTTCCGAATGTCGTCATCCGACAGGCTGGAGACGTCTCGCCCCATCGAGGCGAGACGCGCCCGGGCTTGCTCGATCTGCCTCGCATTCACCTCTCCGGACGGGTCGCCGCTTTGAATCTTGCGCGAGTTGAGCGGGATCGAGGTGCCGATATGACCCGGCATGACGACCGAGCATTTGATGTGCGGCGCGTTGATCCGCAGATCGGTGATTAGCGCCTCCGTGAACCCCTTCACCGCGAACTTTGCCGCCGAATAGGCCGTGTGCGGAATGTGCGGCCCGATCGACGCCCAGAAGCCGTTGACGCTGCTGGTATTGACGATGTGGCCCTCCTCCGCCTTCTGCAGCATCGGCAGGAAAGCGCGGGTGCAATTGTAGACCCCGCCCCAGCACACATTGAACGTCTTTTCCCACTCGTCGCGGCTATGGGCGAACATGCTGCCGCCGCCGCCGATACCGGCATTGTTGAAGAGGAGATGGATCTTGTCGGTGCCGTGACGCTCGACGACTTCGTCGCGAAATCTTCCGACCTGCGCCTCGTCGGACACATCGGCAAGATGAGTGGTGACACGCAGTCCTTGCGGCAGCCCCGCCGCCTCGCACAGGCCGCGGGTTTCCGCCATCCCCTCTTCGGAGACGTCGCACATCGCGACATTGCAGGCCTCGGCGGCCAGCTGGCGGACGAGCTCTCGCCCCATTCCCGAGCCGCCGCCGGAGACGACCGCGACCCGCCCTGCGAAATCCTTCATAGGCCCCGCCTCCATGTTTTGTACTATCGTCGCTCCCGCGCAAGCGGGAGTCCAGAGCGTGCCCCTGGCTCGAACAGGGGGGCCCAGCCTAAGCATCTGCCCTGGATACCTGCTTTCGCGGGTATGACGAGGAGAAGGACACCTGGTGATGCTGAAAACCACGCGCGACATGGCCCTGCCGACCGCGATCACCGGATCGTACCCGCGGCCGCTGTGGTACGACGCGAGCCTCGGCGGACGGTCGTTCAAATCGGCGCTCGGCGACTCGCTGTTTCGTGAGCAATATCTCGACGCCGTTGCGGCGGTCATCAATGCGCAGGAGGCCGCCGGGCTCGACATCGTGACCGACGGCGACAGCCGCTTCGACCTCGCGGTCGGCGGCAAATCCTGGTTTTTCTACCCGATCGAGCGCTTGGGCGGCATTGCAGGTCACCGCAGCACCTCGCAGGGGTGGATGGCGCGGCATGACATCCGCCCCGGCAAGATCCTGTGGGAAGTGCAGGAGGCCTATCAGCCGGCGGTCGTCAAAGAGAAACTGACCCGCGGGCCTCTGGAATATGCCGCGCTGTGGCAGATCGCGCAGCGCCTCAGCGACCGGCCGGTCAAGTTCGGCGCGATCTGTGCGCCGGCATTGGCCAGTATGCTGTGGAACGAGCACTACGCCGACGACAGGGCGATGGTGCTCGACCTCTGCGACATCATGAATGCCGAATTGCGCGAATTGGCCGCCGCGGGCTGCTCGGTGATCCAGGTCGAGGAGCCGCGCCATCACGGGCTGACCACGCGGCCCGACTGCAGCGAGGCCGAACTCGAATTCCAGACCGAGGCGTTCAACCGCCAGCTCGCTGGGGTCGATGCCGAGATCTGGGTGCACACCTGCTGGGGCAATCCCAATCAGCAGCGCGTCTATTGGGAGGTGCCGAGCTATGAACGCGCGCTGCCCCATCTGTTGCAGCTCAACGCCGACGTCATCACCTTCGAATGCGCCAGCAATGACGGCAAGGACCTGCCGCTGTTCGCCAAGCACAAGACTGACAAGAAGATCGGCATCGGCGTCGTCAACCACTGCAACACCGTCGTCGAGCCCGCGGAGCATGTCGCCGGGCTGATCCGCAAGGCGCTCGAATACATCCCGCCCGAGCGCCTCGTCGTCACCACCGATTGCGGCTTTGGCCGCGAGGGCCTGTCGCGCCGCATCGCCCATTACAAATGCGTGGCCTTGGTCGAAGGCACCAACATCGTGCGCCGCGAACTGGGCCTCCCCGAAGCCCATATCCGCGCCGCCGACCCCAAACTCTACTTCGCCGGCGTCGGTCAGAGCTGAGCCGATCTAGAGAACACGCGCAGCGCAGGGCTGGTCCACCTCAAAAAAGGCCAAGTTTCGAGGTACCGTTGCGCCAGCTGGATCTGTGCTTATAACAATTCGACGAGACGGGGCGGTGGGTCTGTTTCTGGTTCTCTTTTGGGCGCAGTCGTGGCGGGGGACATTCTTCGAAATAATTCCCCGGTTCGGCATATTTATTCCCCTGTTAAGTCGGCAGAATTCCCCGTTTATGGCGCTACGGGAATTGGCTCGCAACAGCTTGATTTATTTCGTCTTTTTCTCATCCAAAACGGCACTTATCGGGGAAAATCGAAAAAATTCCCGGTTCCCTGTCGGCCATACGCTTGCGATACCGCTCCGTCACCGATCCAGAATTCTGGCGGTGATCGTCGCGATGCTGCTCGTCGGGTGTAGGTCAGTGGGGAATGCCAGCCTTGGCCCCGATCCAGGCGGCGGGTTCTATTGTGCTCATAATGCGTTTGAAGGCTGCGTAAATCCCTAAGCGGCACTCGCCTTCAGTTAGCTGGCCCACCTTCCGCAGCGGGATGGGGCCGATCAGAGCGGAGCCTTTCGAGTGCCTGACTACAGATTTGACGCGGTTCTTTTCGACCTGCTGACCGCTTTGCTGGATTCCTGGAGTTTGTGGAACGATGTTGCCGGCAACCCCGAAGACGGCGGCAAATGGCGCGCCGCCTATTTGCGCCGCACCTGTGAGACCGGTGCTTACCGGCCTTACGAGCTGCTCGTCGCCGAGGCGGCCTCCGAGGTCGGTCTTCCGTCGGCGCTCGCCGGCCGGCTCGCCTACCGGTACGGCGAACTTAACCCCTGGCCGGAAGTTCGCGAGGTGCTCGGTGCATTGCGCCGCGAAGGGCTGGCATTGGGGGTCGTCACAAACTGCTCCGAGGAACTCGGCGCGAAGGCAGTTATTTGCACTGGCGTCGCCTTCGACGTGGTCGTGACCGCCGAGCGGGCGGGCTATTACAAGCCCGATCCGCGACCCTACCGGATGGCGCTTGGCGAATTGGGCGTGGTGCCGGGCCGGTGTCTCTTCGTGGCCGGCTCCGCCTACGACGTGTTCGGCACCGGCAGAGTAGGTCTCGCGACCTATTGGCACGACCGCATCGGCATGACCCGGCCGGCCGGCGCACCCGAGCCGCTGGCGCATCACCGCTCATTGCATGCGCTGCCCGGCCTGGTGCAGGGTCAGGCGGCGGGGGCGCTCGGCAGCTGAACCGTCACAAGCCTTGCCGGAGTTTCCTGGCGACGCCTGCCACAGCCCCAGGCATCAGCTTCGAGACGCGATATTTTATTCCGGCAAACGGGTGGATTGCCAGGTCACCATCTGCCATTGCCCCCCTTTATTGGCATACACGTCGGTAAAGCGGACGCCAAAGCTATTGGGCCGCCCGTTTGCCGTCACGCTGATGCGGCACGCTCCGGTCAACACGACCGCGTTCCCGAGGTCTTGTGCCTTGACGTCGGAAGGCTCGACCGCGGTGTAGACGGTCGCTCCCGACTCCATCGCGCCAATCAGGCTCTGCTTGCTGTCGAGCCGCGCCGATGAATGAGTGTAGACAAGGTCGTCGGCGAGCAGCGCGTTCAATGTGGCGATGTCCTTCTGCGCCATCGCCGTCATGCGCTTCTTGTCGAGATCGATGATCGTCTGTCGGTTGTCAGCCATCACTCTCTCCTTCTCAGCGAACTTCGAAAACCAGTTTACCCTGCAGGTGGCGTCCCTCGCTGACCCGGTGCGCCTCGGCCGCGTCGGCGAGCTTATACCGGGTGATCGCCGGCGGCGCGACGGCGCCGGCATCGAGCAATTCCAGCATCCGCTCGAGATGAGCGCGGTCGCGCGCAACCCCGGGGCGAAGCACCTGCACGTCCCTGCGGCTCGGCTCGAACCCGGCCGGCGCCGGGGCGATCCACACCAGCCGGCCGTCCGGCTTGAGTACGGCATAGGAGCGGACCTGAACGTCGCCGCCGACGGTGTCGAACACCACGTCGCAGTTAGAAACGACCTTGCTGAAATCTTCCTGATTGTAGTCGATCACCCGGTCGGCGCCGAGGCGGCGAACATAGTCGTGGTTGGCGGCGCTGGCTGTCGTGATCACGGTTGCCCCGAGATGCTTGGCAAGCTGGATCGCGAAGCCGGCGACGCCGCCGGCGCCACCCTGAATGAGGATGGCTTCGCCGGGTTTGAGGTTCGCCGTGTCCTCGAGCGCCCACAGCGCGGTGATGCTCGTCAAGGCCATCGCCGCCGCCTCGGCATGGCCAAGCCGCGCCGGCTTCTTGGCGATGATCGCGGACTTGATCGCGATCTTTTCGGCGTAGGCGCCCTCGATGCCCTGATCGCAGACCCCGAACACCGGGTCGCCGACCGCGAAATCGCTGACATCCCGGCCGAGCGCGCTGACCACGCCCGAAAAGTCGCGGCCGAGGATGTGTGGCAGCTGGACGCCACCGCCGCTGTAATTGCCGCCCCCCAGCCGCACCTTATAATCGGCCGCGTTGACACTGGCGGCGTAAATGTCGACGACGACTTCTCCGGGCCCGGCGGCCGGGTCCGGCACCTCGGCCAAATGCAGCACCTCGGGCGCGCCATGCTTCTCGAACAGCACTGCCTTCATGGCCTTCTCCCTGTACAAGAGATCGTCCCCTGACCCATAAATCTTCATCACCGCGGGAGCAAGCAAAGCTGCTGCCCGGATCGAATGTGAGGAGCCGTGCGATGATCTCGACTGCCTACATCCGGACGATGGCCGCCTACAACGCCGAGATGAACCGTCGGCTCTACGGGGCCGCCGCGCGGCTCTCCGATGGCGAGCGGCGGCAGCCGCGTGGCGCCTTCTGGGGCACGATCCACGGCACCCTCAATCACCTCCTCTGGGGCGACCAGCAATGGATGTCGCGCTTCGACAATTGGCCAAAGCCTGAGGTCGCGATCAAAGCGAGCGCCGGCCTCATCGACGACTTTGCGGCGCTGCGCGAGGCGCGCGAGCGGGTCGATGCCGGTATCTCGCGGTGGGCCGCCAAAGTCGACGATGCGTGGCTCGCCGAGGACCTCATCTGGTTCAGCGGCGCCGCCAATCGCGAGATCCGCGCCCCGCTCGGCCTTCTGGTGACCCACTTCTTCAATCACCAGACCCATCACCGCGGCCAGGTGCACGCGATGTTGACCGCCGCCGGCCAGGAAACCGGCGATACCGACCTGTTCCTGATAATCCCGGAGCCGCTCTGATGATCGAGACCTACCAAGGTGGCTGCCATTGCGGCCGCGTGCGTTTCCGGATCCGCGCCGATCTGGCGCAGCTGCTGGAGTGCAACTGCTCGGTTTGCACGAAAAAAGGCATTTTGCACTTGATCGTGCCGCCCGAGCAATTTCAGCTGCTGAATGGCGAGGAGGATCTCGCGACCTATCAGTTCAACACCAACACCGCCAAGCACACCTTCTGCCGGCATTGCGGGATGCATCCCTTCTATGTGCCGCGCTCCGACCCGGACAAGGTCAGCGTCAACGCCCGCTGCCTCGACGGCGTCGATCCGGCAGCACTGAAACCGACGAAGTTTTTTGACGGACGGAACTGGGAAGAGGCGCAGCGCGGGCGCCGCGAAGCGGCGAAACCGTAACTGCCGTCCTGGTGGCGCTTTAGGCACGCCCGATTGGCTGGGTCGCTTCGGCCAACCAGCGAGATGTCTCGGCGTCGACAAGTGGGTTCAGCGCTTCGCGAACCCTTGCATGGTAAGCGTCGAGCCAGGCAATCTCGTCATGGTCGAGCAGCGCGGGGTCGACCAAGTTGCGGTCGATCGGCGCCAAGGTCAGGGTCTCGAAGCCCAGCATTTCGCGCTCGGCCGCGTCGCCGGCGGGCTGCACCAGCACTAGATTTTCGATGCGGATGCCGTAGGCGCCGGTCTTGTAGTAGCCGGGCTCGTTCGAGACGATCATTCCGGGCAGCAGCGGCTGACCATTCGGCGCCTTCGAGATGCGCTGGGGGCCCTCGTGCACGCCGAGATAGCTGCCGACCCCGTGCCCGGTGCCGTGGTCGTAATCGAGCCCCTTCTGCCACAGCGCGCGGCGCGCAAAGCCATCCAGCTGCGTACCCGTCGTACCCTTCGGAAAGCGGGCCAAGGCGAGCGCGATATGGCCCTTCAGCACCCGCGTGAAGCGGTCGCGCATCTCGGCCGAGGGCTCGCCGACGGCGACCGTGCGCGTCACGTCGGTCGTGCCGTCGAGATATTGAGCGCCTGAATCGAGGAGATAGAGCGTTCCCGGTTCGAGGCGTTTCTCGGTCTCGGGCATCGCCCGGTAGTGCACGATCGCGCCGTTCGAGCCGGCGCCCGAGATCGTCGGAAAGCTCAGATCGCGGAAATGTTCACCTTCGCGGCGGAACGCGTCGAGCCGATCGCTGGCCGCGATCTCCGAAAGCCGGCCTTTGGTTGACTCTCGCGCGAGCCAAGCGAGAAAGCGCGTCAGGGCCGCCCCGTCGCGGCGATGCGCTGCCCGCGTGCCGTCGATCTCCGTCGAATTCTTGCAGGCCTTGGGCAACAGGCATGGATCGGCGGCGCGATGGATCGTTGCTCCTGCATCAGCGAGACGGTCGAACACCCAGGAGGCGGCGGTTGCCGGATCGGCCTGCACTCCGCCGTCTTCGCCGGCGAGTTCGTCGAGCATCGGTCCGAGCTGCTCGGGCGGCGCGACAGCCACCCCGTTGCCGAAATGGCGCTCGATGCCGGGACTGAGCTTGCGGCGATCGATGAACAGAGTGACGCTCCCGTCCCGGCGCAAGATTGCGAAAGACAGCGGCAGCGGCGTGTGCGGCACGTCACCGCCGCGGATGTTGAGCAGCCAAGCGATCAGATTCGGGCATCGTCAGGACGACCGCCGCTACCCCCTCCTGCTGCAGCGCACGCCCCAGCCGGGTGCGCTTCGACTGTGCGCTCTCCCCGGCAAAGCGCTCGGGATGTGGCACCACGGGTGCGATCGGCGGGGCCGGTTGGCCAGGCCAGACCCGGTCGAGCGGATTGTCGGAAACGGCGCGCATCACTGCCCCCGCCTTATCAACCGCGGCGCGCAACCGTTCCACCTCGTGCGGCGTATGCAGCCAAGGATCATAGGCGAGCACCGCGCCGGCGTTCAGCGTCGCCGCGATCCATTGCGCCGGCGGCTCCTCGATCAGGTGACGGATCTCGAACAGGCCAGTGTCGACCTGGGCCGCCGCCTGCAAGGTGTAACGACCATCGACAAACAACACCGCGCGATCACGCAAGACGATCGCCAGACCCGCCGAGCCGGTGAAGCCGGTGAGCCAGGCGAGGCGCTGCCCGCGAGACGGGACATACTCCCCCTGATGCTCATCGGCGCGCGGAACAATGAACCCGTCGAGGCGACGGCCCGCCAGCTCTGTTCTCAGCCGATGCAGGCGCTCCGATCGCGGGAGCCGATCGAAATCCTCCGCCGTGAGGCCATCGCAGTAACCGGCGGCCCTTGCGGCGCGCAGCGTCTCGAGCCCCCTGGCCAGCTCCGCGGTCACCGGGTCGGCGACAAGAATATGCCAGCTCGTGCCGATTTCGGCCGGCGCCGCGAGCACGCCTTTGATCAGCGCCTCGACACCTTCGGGGTCGTAGGCCGAGCCCGCTTCCTTCAACAATCGCGCGAGCTCGTCGCGGCGCGGTTGGGGTTTGCTCGAACTCATTTACCGCTCCTTCTTCCCGCTTCCCGCGCGCCGGCAAACTTCCCTGCATGGCAGAATTGCAGCAATGCCGTTGCCTCTTCCGCAGTGCAGCACCAAATCTTGTGCGGTGCAGCAAAAGCGGGCACAGGAGTATCAGTCATGTCCGTGGTAAACCTTTTCATTTCGGCTGGGAAAGCCTTTTCCGAGTGGCGGCGCCGGGAACGCGCCTATGCCGAGTTGATGGCGCTCGATGATCACTCGCTGGCCGATATCGGGATTCATCGCTCGCAGATCGGCGGCCTCGTCGAGGGCGTTCGGATGCCCGACCCGGCCTCGCCGAGACTCGTCCCGAAGCGCGATAAATTCGCCCGGCGGAAGGCGGCCTGACCGGCTGTTCGCCTGCTCCGAATTCAGAAATGGGGGCTTCGGCCCCCATTGCCATGTCTGCCCCCGGCCGGCGGCACATCACTAGCGTCGACCACCCATCGAGGACCAGCCGATGATCGAGGACGAGGCCGCAGCCGCGGTGCGGTGCGAGGACGATGGGCTCCTGGCGTCGCAGCAATCCCGACAACACCGCCCGTCCGCCGGGGGCGAGCGCGCGCGCCAGGTCCGCTGCCAGCTGCGCCAGCGGCCGAGCAAGAATATTCGATAGAATCAAATCGCACCGCGATTTGCGCACCATACGATCGCGATATCCCGGCGCATGGCGGACTTGAACCAGCCGCGCAACGCCATTGCGTGCAGCATTATGACGGGCCACCTCGACCGCGCCCGGATCAATGTCGCTGGCAAGGACCTTGCGCCGGAGCAGTTTCGCGGCGGCGATCGAGAGAATTCCGCTTCCAGCTCCGATATCGAGGGGCTGGCGATACCGCCGGCGCCGCGCCAGGCCCTGGAGGGTCATCAGGCAAGCACGGGTCGACGGGTGCTCGCCGGTCCCGAATGCTGTCGCAGCGTCGACCGTGATGCCAATGCTGCCGGCCGGCGTGCCGCCGTGATAATGCGACCCGTAGATAAAAAACCGGCCGACGCGGAGCGGCGGGAAGGCGAGCTGGTTTTCCGCCAGCCAGTCGCGAGCCGGGAGCTTCTCCTCGCTGATTTCGACAACCGCGCCTCCCGAGGCAGCGGCGGCGAGCGTCAGTTGTGCTTCAAGCTCCGCCCTGAGGGTCCGCGGCGATTGCGAATAAGCCTCGATCTGCCACTCCTCCGGCGCGGTCTCAAACGCCGACACGGCGTCGGCGATGCCGTCGAGCAGCGAGAATACCGCGCTCGCTGCATCCGCACCGCGAACTCCCGCAAGCACGCGCCAGACGACATTCGCGGCCGTCATCCGGGAGCGGCCGTCAGGGCCGAGCCCGGAACGACCGGCGCCGGGCATTCTCTCATCCCTGCTCACGCGCGCTCGACGAAGGCGTCCATCACCTTCTTGTCACCCGCAACGTCGAAATGGATTGCCAGCTTGTTGTCTTCGACCTCGGTCACCGTGCCGTAGCCGAATTTTTGGTGAAACACCCGCCCGCCGACGGCAAAGCCGCCGACAGTGCGTACCTCCGCGCCACGCCGCGGAACCGGGCCGTCGCTGACCAGCAACGGCCGCCGTGATGGGGCGGTGGGCCGGGGTGCCGCGGGGACCTCGATCGCGCTCGTCCATCCGGCGTCCCAGGACGCCCCTGGCTGCAGCCCGAGCTCAGCCACGATCTCGACGTGCTGTGGCGGCAGCTCGTCGACAAACCGGGAGCGGATCGCGTTCTGCCATTGCCCGTGAATGCGGCGGTTAGCGGCAAACGACACAAAAGCGCGGTGCCGGGCGCGGGTCAGCCCGACATAGGCGAGCCGACGCTCCTCCTCGAGAGCGGCGAGACCGCTCTCCTCCATCGCCCGCTGGTTGGGGAACAAGCCGTCCTCCCAGCCGGGCAGGAACACGGTATCGAATTCGAGCCCTTTGGCGCTGTGCAGGGTCATCAGATTGACCATGTCGCCACCGGCCTCGGCGGCATTGTCCATGACCAGGCTGACATGTTCGAGAAAGCCGCCGAGATTTTCGAACTCGGCCATCGCGACGACGAGCTCCTTGAGGTTTTCGAGCCGGCCCGCCGCGTCGGGCGACCGGTCGGCCTGCCACATCGCGGTATAACCCAATTCGTCGAGCACGATCTGCACCAGGTCGGTGTGCGACATACCGTTCGGCCCGGGCCCGCCAGCGATCGACTGCGGAAACGAAAGCTCGCAAGCGCGTTGCGCGCGGCAGGCCGGAGCTGATCGCCGGCGATCAGCATGCGTGCCGCCTCGATCAACGGCAGTCGCTCGGTACGCGCCGCCAGGTGCAGTTCCTGCAACGTCGCGCTGCCGATGCCGCGCCGCGGTGTGTTCGCGATGCGCTCGAAAGCGAGATCGTCGGCTGGCTGATTGACCAGCCGCAAATAGGCGAGCGCGTCGCGGATCTCCTGCCGCTCGTAAAACCGCGGTCCGCCGATCACGCGGTAGGGCAGGGCCAGCGAGATGAACCGCTCTTCGAACTCGCGGGTCTGAAAACCGGCACGCACCAAGATTGCCACCTGGTTGAGGCGATGACCTTTGCGCTGCAATGCTTCGATCTCGTCGCCGACCCAGCGGGCTTCCTCCTCGGCATCCCAAACGGCGCGCACGACGACTTTGTCGCCCTCGTCCGCCTCGGTCCACAGGGTCTTGCCGAGCCGGCCGCGGTTCTGCGCGATCATGCCGCCGGCCGCCCCGAGGATATGCGGCGTCGAGCGGTAGTTCTGCTCGAGCCGGGCGATGATGGCGCCCGGAAAATCTTTTTCGAAGCGTAGGATGTTGCCGATCTCGGCACCCCGCCAGCTATAGATCGACTGGTCGTCGTCGCCGACGCAACACAGATTACGGCGCTGCTGGGCCAATAGCCGAAGCCACAGATACTGGGCGACGTTGGTGTCCTGGTACTCGTCGACGAGCAGGTACCTGAAGCGCCGCTGGTACTCCGCAAGAATGTCGGGACTGCCGGTGAAGAGGGTCAAGTTGTGCAGCAGCAGGTCGCCGAAATCGACCGCGTTCACCGTCGTCAGACGCTCCTGGTATTGGCGGTAGAGATCGATTGCGCGGCCGTGGGCAAAGCTGGCGGCATCGGCCGCGGGGACCTTTTCGGGGCCGAGGCCGCGGTCCTTCCATCGCTGGATCTGCGCCAACAGCAGGCGGGCGGGCCAGCGCCGCTCGTCGATATTCTCCGCCTGGAGGATCTGTTTTAAGAGCCGAATCTGATCGTCGGTGTCGAGGATCGTGAAGCTGGGCCTGAGCCCGATCGTCTCGGCGTGCCGGCGCAGCAGGCGTGCGGCGATCGCATGAAAGGTGCCCAGCCACACACCCTCGGCAGCGCGGCCGATCATCGCCTCGAGACGCTCGCGCATCTCGCGCGCCGCTTTGTTGGTGAAAGTGACCGCGAGAAGCTCGGCCGGCAGGGCGCGACCGGTGTTGATGGTATAGGCGAGCCGGGTGGTCAATACACGGGTCTTGCCGGTGCCGGCGCCGGCAAGTACGAGCACCGGCCCGTCGATCGCCTCGACGGCACGACGCTGGGCGTCATTGAGGCCGGCGAGATCGAAAAACCCTGTATTTGACGGCCGGGCGAGGACGGCAGGATCGGACATGACATTATGATATATCAAGAACTCTGCGAAGGTGCAGCGTTCCGACACCATCCCTTAACCCACTTTCGGTGACGCGGGTCCGTCGTCCAGCCGCGTGAATTGGGGGAAAGGCCGGAGTGGAGGCGCTTTCAACCTTTCCTTCTAGCCTCCCGCGTTGGTTAATATGGCGCACCCTGAACCGGCCATTATGCATGCACGCTGCGATCGTTCTCCTGATCCTGATCCTGACCTATATCGGCATGGCAGCCGGGAGGATCGCGTGGTTGCAGGTCGATCGAACCGGGATCGCGCTGTTGGCGGTGATTGCGCTGTTAGCCAGCGGACAGATGACCCTCGACGATTTTGGCAGCGCCGTCGACCTGCCGACACTGGCGTTTCTCTTTGCAATGATGATTATCTCGGCCCAGTTCGCCGAATCGGGCTTTATCGATTTGTGCGCCAGGACGATCACGGAGAGCCGCCGCGGGGTGGCGATTCTGTTGGCATTGACCGTCGTGATCGGCGGTGGTCTCTCGGCAGTGCTGGCGACCGATATCTTGACCATCGCGATCTCGCCCTTGCTGATCGCCGGCGCGCAGAGCCGCGGCCTCGATCCTCGCCCGCTGGTCATCGCTTTGGCAGCCGCGACCAATGCCGGCTCGGCCGCAACATTGATCGGCAATCCGCAAAATATCTTGATCGGGGCGCTCGGCCGGCTCGATTTTTGGATGTTTCTGGTGATTTGCGCGCTGCCGGCGATGTTCGCCCTGCTGGTCGTCTTTGCGGTGGTCTGGCTGCAATGGCACAGGCGCATCACCCGGACCGTCCTGGCGGCGACGCTCGACGTGCTGCCGGTAACTGCTCACCCGCTCGACCGCAACCAGACGATCAAGGGGGCGCTCGCCTTGGTCGCGCTCCTCGTTCTGTTCGCGACCCCCTTGCCGCGCGAGATCGGCGCGTTGATCATCGCCGCGCTATTGCTGGCGAGCCGCAAGATCACCAGTCGCAGGATGATCGCGGCGGTGGATTGGCCGGTCCTGCTTCTTGTCGCCTGTTTGTTCGGGATCACCGGCGCGCTCAATCAGGCCGGCCTGGCCGCCGAGTTGCTGGACTTCCTGACCGAGCATGGGTTGTTGCCCGACAATCTCCTGCTGCTGACCCCATATAGCGTGCTGGCCAGCAACACGATCGGCGGTGTGCCCGCGGCCATGCTTTTTCTCGAGTTGTGGCCGTCGGCGCCGGCTGGCGTGCTTTATTCGCTGGCACTGTTGTCCAGCCTGGCCGGTAATCTGCTGCTGACCGGGAGCCTGACCAACGTCTTGATCGCCGAGCGCGCCGACCGGATGGGAGCAGGGGTTAGCTTTGCGGAATACGCCCGCGCTGGCGTCCCGATTGCGATCATATCGATCGGTTTTGCGGTTTTCTGGTTGGCGGTCACACGAACCCTGCCGCTGCCGCCGCAGAACTAGACGCCGGCTTGGAAGCGCCTCTCGAGGCGGCTAGAAGGGGCGGCAAGGAGCCTGGCGATGTCGTTTCCTCCCCTGCGCATCGGTACCCGCGGCAGCCCGATGGCGCTGTACCAAACAGGCCTCGTGCGCGATCGCCTCGTTGTGGCTCATCCAGAACTCGCCGCAGCCGGAGCGGTCGAGGTCGCAACCATTCGGACGACCGGCGACCGGGTGCAGGACCGCCTGCTCGCCGAGGTCGGCGGCAAAGGCCTGTTCGCCAAGGAGATCGAGGAGGCGTTGATCGCAGGGCATATCGATCTAGCCGTGCACTCTTTGAAGGATCTCGAGACCTGGCTCCCGGCCGGACTGGTGATCGCCTGTGTATTGCCGCGTGACGATCCCCGCGATGCATTCTTGTCGATCAACTGGCCGGGTCTCGCCGCCTTGCCGGAGGGTGCGAAAGTGGGCACCGCTTCGTTGCGGCGCCAGGCGCAATTGCTGCGTCTCCGCCCCGACCTCGCGATCGTGCCGATCCGTGGGAATGTGAATTCACGGGTGCGCAAGTTGGAGGCCGGCGAGGTCGATGCGGTGGTGCTCGCGCTGTGCGGTCTCGAGCGGCTCGATTTCACCAATCGGGCGACCGAAATCCTGTCGCGTGAGACCATGCTGCCGGCGGTTGGTCAGGGTGCGCTCGCCATCGAATGCCGGGCTGACGACGGACCCGTGCGGCGGCTGGTCGAAGCGCTGCATGATCCGATCAGCAATGCCTGTGTCGTGGCCGAGCGCGCCATGCTCGCCGCCCTTGACGGATCCTGCCGAACGCCAATTGCCGGGCTTGCCGAAATCGTCGGCGACCGTCTGACGCTCGAGGGCTTGCTGCTGAAGCCGGACGGCACCGGCGAGATCCGCGGGCTGCGCGAGGACGGCATCGGCGAAGCCGAGGCGCTCGGGACCGAGCTGGGCAGGGAATTGCGGGGTCGCGCCGGACCCGAGTTTGGGCTCACAATCTAGCGGGGAGCAAGCCTCGGCTTCACTCGACACCGTCGGCAGACCGTGCGGTTAACCCGGGACGGTTTTCGGTCCCAGCCCGCCGCCCCGGCACGCTTGCCCTCGCAGCCATTCTTCCGCGGACAGCTGACCTTGATAGACTTCCGCATACAAACCGACCGGCCAGGTCAACACGAAGACAGCGTCGTTGACCACATCGATGTTTCGGTTCGGGCAATGCCCGGGAAGCAGAAAGCCAATCGTCAGAAGCGCGATGCCGATCGGCAGGTAGAGGCCGACCACTGCCCGCATGGGTTGGCTGGCCGTCGCCTTTGCCGGGTCGCTAGGTCGTCAGGCGTCGCCTTTTACGCTGCCGCTTGGTGGAGCGGGCGGATGGCGGCATGGAGCTGCGCTTCGTAGGCGTCTCGCCAATCGACATCTTTGTCGGCGAGAAAATCGCCGCTGCGCACTTCGTAATAGACTTCCGGATCATCGACGCCGGGCGGGACAGCGCCGTCCTTCTTCCATGCGCGAGCTGCGCGCAACAGGCGGCGCCGGGTGCGCGTAATCATCCGGTCGCTCGGCCCCAGATGCTCAAAATCATGGTCGGTGATCCCGCCCATGCTCTCGGTCACCGCCTGGTCCTGGCCATGAATGCTGGAGATCCCGGTATAGATCTCCCCTGTCTGTTGCGCCTCGCGGTCGATCATCCAATCGTTCGAGGGGTTTTGGATTAGGCGCCAGCGACCGTACCAGTCGGTCGTGTTCGGCAGGTAGTCGAAAGTCGGTCGTGATCCCGGCACCATCCGGCCGTCCTTGAGCGGCCGGATTGACGGCGGCGACCCGCGCCAGCTGAGGCTGACGAACATCGTGTGGGTATCGTCCATCGGGACCCAAGCACGGGTGTTAACCCGATCGAACGGGCCTTGCGGGGTCTGCGTCCAGAACGGGAACAAGAAATTGGCAAACCGCCAATAAGTCTTGCCCGCCTCGGTCGGGCGGTAAGCGCAATACATCGTGCCCCAGCGGCTCTCGGTCACGTGGAATTCCGGCGCTCGGTTGGTCACCGTATAGCGCATTAAATTATCCGCCGGCACGTCTTCTGGCTCGACATTACCGGCATGCAGAAAGCCGAAATGCGAGGTGTCGATGTCCCCCTCGAGCGCCTGCAGCCAGTTGCATTCGCGCTGCACGAATGAGATTTGCAACTCGGCCTCGGGCAACAGCGAGGCTTCGATGCCAGGCAGCGGCGGCGCCTCTTCCCGCGCCCCCATATAGACCCAAACAAGGCCGTTGCGCTCGGCCACCTTGTAGGCCTTGGCCTTCACCTTGTGCTTAAAGTCCTGATGAGGCGGGGCATTCGGCATCTCGACGCAGTTGCCGGCCGCATCGTATTTCCAGCCGTGGTAAACACAGCGGATCCCGTTCTCCTCGTTGCGGCCGAGGAACAATGACGCGCAGCGATGCGGGCAGCGATGGTCCATCACCCCAACCCGGCCCGCAGTGTCGCGGAAGGCGATCAATCGCTCGCCGAGCAGCATAAGCCGCATCGGCGCGCCGTCGCGCTCGAGTTCCGACGACATTACCGCCGGGATCCAATACTGCCGCATCAATTCGCCCATGACGGTATCGGGGCCGATGCGGACCAGATCGTCACTGTCTTTCTGCTTGCTCATCCCCGACCTCACGACCAAAGGGCGAAGCCCAGACCGGTACCGGATCCGGCAGGAGTGCGGTAGCCGGGAACATAGCGCGACCAGGCAAAATCGAGATGTTCGACTGCGCCCGCAACGCAAATCCACATGCGAATCTCCGAGCTTCCGGAATTGAGCTTGTGCCGCGGCATTGTTTGCAGCGCCTCGCTATCCTTGCGCGCGAGCGCATCGATCAACCCTCGATCGAGGTCTTCGTCGACAACGAAATGACTGAGGCCACCGGAACCGACAATGCCGACGCGTGCGTTGCCGGGACAGGTTTCAACCGCTTCCCGAATGGCTTGGCCGAGCTTGTAGCAGCGCCGCGGCGTCGGCTGGTTGGGCGGAAAGTAAGTGTTTATCAGGATCGGCACCACCGGCAGCGTCTCGTTCTCCATCAGCCGCTTGCGGACAAAGGCAAAGGCATGCCCTTCACCTTTTCCCTCGGGCAGTGAATCCGATGACACCGGGTCGAATTCGCGGTCGACGAGAGAGGCGATCAAATGCAGAGCCAGTCCGCGCTCGACCGGGTAATCGCGCGGCTCGCTTTTCTCGTAATACCGGGCCGTCGCTCGACGTGCCCAATCCGGACCCGAGAAGCCGTTCAGCGGAACGTTGCGGATGGTCTGGCCGCGATAGACCACGAACCCGGGTAGATTGTCGTCGCCGTAGAGCTCTTTGTGATCATCGCCGACGACGATCAAGGCGTCGAGCTCGGACCGCCGCACCGCCTCCCTGAGATAGGCGACCCCGGCCTGCGCCTCGGCGTGACGGGCGGCGAACCGCTCGGGCGTCAGCTCGGCCGCGACATTTGGTTCGGCCCGGCTCAGCAATTCCGCGTACGTCGCCGGCCGGCCGTCCTTGTCGAGGAAGTCCCGCACCCCGTCGCGATCGATAAACCGCGGCCAATCCTCGGCCGGGGCGTTAAGCATCGGTGTATGCGAAGTGCCGATCCCAAGGACGAGCGTGGCCATGCCGATTGCTCCTTCCGGCGTCGCGCGGCCATAAAGGCCAAATCGAAGCCTATTGTCGAGCGGCCGAGCGCGTCAACAGGGGTTGTTGAGGGCGCCGCCAGCGCCTAGATGCGCGATCGTCTTTGTCCGTGCGTCCGCTTGATTCTATAACGAGCCACCATGGGTTGGACGGGTGCTCACCGATGATCGATATCGCCAGGACCAGGAAATTCATCGATCAGTGCTGGGGCGATGAGATCGTTCCGACCTTGGTCGAATATATCCGGATACCCAACAAATCGCCGTCTTTCGACCCGGATTGGGCGGCACACGGCTACATGGACGAGGCGGTGGCGCTGTTCGAGAGTTGGGCCCGTGCAAAGCTTGCCGATCTGCCCGGCGCGACCCTTGAGGTGATCCGGCTGCCCGGCCGGACACCGGTCATCGTAATCGAAATCCCCGGCGCGACGCAGGACACCGTGCTACTCTATGGCCATCTCGACAAGCAGCCCGAGATGACCGGTTGGGCCGACGGTTACGGCCCGTGGAGCCCTCGCCTCGAAGGGGATAAGCTCTATGGCCGCGGCGGCGCCGATGACGGCTATGCCATGTTCGGCGCGCTGAGTGCGGTGTTGGCGCTGCGCGACCAAGCGGTCGCGCACGCCCGTTGCGTCATCCTGATCGAGGCGTGCGAGGAATCTGGTAGTTACGATCTGCCGCACTACGTCGACCACCTTGCCGAAAGGCTAGGCGATCCGTCGCTGGTGATCTGTCTCGACTCGGGATGCGGCAATTACGATCAGCTATGGTTGACGACCTCGTTGCGCGGCTTGGCTTCTGGCACTTTGACCGTTCGTGTGCTCGACGAAGGCGTCCATTCGGGCGACGCTTCGGGCGTCGTGCCGTCAAGCTTTCGGATCGTCCGGCAGCTGCTGTCGAAACTCGAAGACGAGGAAACGGGAGCGATCCGCCCTGCCGAGCTCTACGTGCAGGTTCCTCCGGAACGGGTTGCGCAGGCGCGCCGCGCCGCGGCGGCGCTGGGGAACGCGGTTCACGCCAAATTCCCGTTCCCGCCCGGCGTGTTGCCGATGACGGACGATTTGGCCGAGCTGGTGCTCAACCGGACCTGGCGCCCGCAACTGGCGGTTACCGGTATCGATGGTTTACCGACCCCGCTTGATGCCGGCAATGTCTTGCTGCCATTCACCGCTGCCAGGCTCAGCATGCGCCTACCGCCGACGCTGGACGCGGCGGCCGCCGGCACGGCGCTTCGTACGGTCCTCGAAAAGAACCCGCCATATCGGGCGCGAGTGGATTTTCAAGTCAACTCGAGCGCCGCGGGTTGGAACGCGCCCGCCCTGTCATCGTGGCTCGAGCAGGCTCTGGCGCGCAGCTCAGAACTCGCGTTTGGGGCGCCGCCGGCCTACATGGGAGAAGGCGGCAGCATCCCGTTCATGGCGATGCTCGGCGACAAGTTCCCGCAGGCGCAGTTCGTCGTAACCGGAGTGCTCGGTCCGCACTCCAACGCGCATGGCCCGAACGAGTTCTTGCATGTTCCGACCGCCCGGCGGGTCTCGCTGGTAATCGCGCAGGTTTTGGCGGACCATGCGGCGCGATCCAAGGAGTCCCACTCAGCCGAGCCAGGGAGAGGCGGGTTTGTCAGCTAAGCTCGCGAGCCGAACTCGGCAAGCCAGGCGCGTTCGGTCGTCGGCGCGCCGATATGATAGCCTTGCAGATAGCCGATCCCTTCGCCGCGCAGCAGTGCCGCGTCTTCGGCGTTTTCGACACACTCAGCCACCGTGCTCAGGCCGAAACCCTTGGTAAGCCCAATCAGGTGGCGCAGAAAAACCCGATTTTCGGCGTGATCCGCGAGGTTACGGACAAACGACCCGTCGATCTTCACTGTGTCGATCGCCAGCACTTGCAGATGGCGAAGCGAGGTGTGCCCGGCGCCAAAATCGTCGAGCGCCACACGGCACCCCGCATGCCGCAGTGCGTCGACGAACCGGGCACTCTCGGTAATGTCGCACAGTGCGGCGGTTTCGGTGATTTCGACCACCAGGCGGCGCGCCAGATCGGACCGGTTCCGCAACAGGGCAATCAGCGACCTGAGCCACGGTCGATCGCCGGCAGTCAGCCCCGACACGTTGAACCCGAGCTTTACCTCGGGATGAGTACCGAGCTCCTGCACCGTTCTCCTGAGCACAAAGCGGTCGATCAGGCCGATCAATCCGAGATGCTCGACCGTTGTAATGAACTCGGCACCGGCGATGACATTGCCCGCCTCGTCGCGCATCCGTAATAGGCATTCGAAGTAATCGACACGGCCGGTAGCGGCGCACACCACCGGTTGAAAAGCAAAGATTAACCGATCCTGCCGTAACGCCGCCTTCACGATGGCGCCTGTCGCCGCGCTGCGCCATTGCCAGTCGTGCCGCATGCTGTCCTGTTTCTGGTCCACCTGTGCGACGCCCTCAGCATCCCTACCTTTGGTCTCGGAGCCGGTGAGGGCAGCAAAAGCCGATCCACGGCATCGACGCCGTAGACGGCGTGCTCGGCCCAAAAATAGCCGTCGAGGTCTTGAGGAAGTCCTAAATTCAGTCGCTTACGCGAGCAATCGGCGACGATCAAGCCGGGGTGTGAGAGATTAGAAAAGGCAGTACCGCATTGTTGAATTCGCGGGCGCGGACCTGCGTCAGAAAGTGCCCGCCTCGCGGAAACAGCTTGACCTCCGCCGCCGGAATCAGCCGGGCCAGCTCCTCGGAAAAATAAGCCGGCGCAACGACGTCGTCTTCGGCACCAATCACCAAGGTCGGGGTCTTGATCCGCGCCAACTCGCTGGTGCGGTCAAACGCCAGCATCGCGTCGATCCGGCTGGCTACGATTTCGATTGGCGCGAAGGCAGCAAGGTTTTGCGCCTCCAATTGACGGAGGCGCTCATTGTTCCGCGCCACCCACCAGCTCGGATACCAGTAAAGCGTGGCGGATTGCAGGTAGGTGCTCGGGCCAAGGCGCAGCAGCACTTCTTTGCGAAGCGTGAAAAGCCGGCGGAAATAGGCGTCCGCCTTGGTCCAGGTGGCGGACAGGACAACGGCGGCGAGACGGCTCGGATGTTCAATCGCGAGAACCTGCGCGATGGCGCCGCCCGTCGAGTGTCCAACGAGGTGGGCACGCTTGATGCGTAACGCGTCCATCAGGCTGATGACATCGGCCGCCATCCGCTCGACGGTGTATCCGATCCGCCCCTCGTCGCTCTGCCCGATGCCGCGATGATCAAAGGTTACGACCTCGAACCGCTTGGCGAAGGCCGCAACCTGATCTTGCCAAAACGACGCGAAACCGCCGAGCCCGGAAATGAACAGGACGGGGAAGCCCGTGCCGTTCCGCTCGTAGTAAAGGGAGCAGTCGCCGATTGAGGTGCGAGGCATCGATTCGCTGTCCAGAGCGGAGCGTTCGTCGGTATCACCGGCGCGGGGAGGCTGTCAACGCGAAGGGCATGCGCGGCACGCAGGTGTGAACAGCGTTGCCTGCCGCCCGCCACTACCCTGCCTAAGTTTTGACACACGGCCCCTCTTCAATCCGATAAGACACCATGCGGTTGAGCAAGTTCGTCGCATTTAGCCGGAACCGATTTGGCTGGGGCCCGGTCATTGCGGTCGCGGCGGAAAGCGGATGGGAAGAATGACAGAGCAGGAGCAGACCGATAAAGCTGGTCGGCGATCGAGCCGGCAAGGGGTACCGCGTGTCGCGCCAGCTGCTTCCCGGCGATCGACGGGTCGGACCCAAGATATCGACCGGTATGTCGGCGCCCGCATTCGCGAGCGACGGATCATGCTCGGCCTTACTCAGCAACAACTCGCCGACCTTATCGGGGTGACCTATCAGCAGGCGCACAAGTACGAACGCGGCATCAATCGCGTTTCGGCGGGCCGCCTGTTCGAGGTCGCTCAGGTGTTGAGCGTTCCGGTCAATTATTTCTTCGATGGGCTGGAGCAGGAAAACGAGCGCGCCATCAGCCCGCGCGAACGGATGTGCTTGGAACTCGCCCGCAACTTTGCCCAGATCCCAAACGAGCGTCACCAGGAAGCCCTGAGCGCGCTCGCTCGCGTGCTCGCCGCGGCCGATTAGCCCGCGGCCGTTTCGGTGAAGGTCCGGCTCCGGACCTTCACCGACGCCGTTTCGCCGTCAGATCGGCGGCCGCCTGCGGCCAGCCACCCCCATGACCAGGGCGACCAAAAAGATCACCAGGAACACAAAGAACAGTATCTGCGCAATGCTCGCAGCGGTCGTTGCGATGCCGCCAAATCCAAAGAACGCGGCGATGATCGCGATGATGAAGAATACCAGCGCCCAGTAGAGCATATCGTCCTCCGTTGACGGCCCGCCCGAGATGCGCGGCCTCTGTCGTCGATAACAGACCGGTTCGCGCGCCAGTTCCCCAAGTATGCTGAATAACGCCAATGGGTCGAATAAAGCGGAGGCAACACACCCTTGATCAAAGCGGGGCGAGGAGCCCCAATGAAGAACCGGACGCCGCCTGTCCGTCCAAACGCGATAATTTAGGCTCCGTCGGCGCGTCGATCCACATCTGGAACCACAGCTCCAGCATCAACAGGGCCCATAGTCGCGGATGATGATCGCGCGTGAAACTGCAGTGCTCGTCGAGCAGACGGCGCACACAGGCCGAGCGGAACAAGCCGCGGCCCGTGGCACACTGCGACAGCAGAGTATCGTATGCGAGTTCCTTCAGCTCGTTGCGGAACCAGTGGTCGACTGGACAGCTAAACCCCATTTTCGGCCGATGGAGCAGCTCGGCCGGCAAATAGGGCTGCATCGCCGATTTGAACACGGCTTTAGTCACGCCGCGGGCCATCTTGGCCGACTCCGGCACCTCCATGGCCCACTCCATCAAAACATGGTCGAGTAGGGGCGAGCGTGCTTCGAGCCCATGCGCCATGCTGGCGACATCGACCTTGACCAACAGGTCGTCGGGCAAATAGGTGTGGATGTCGGATCGGTTGGCGCCGGCAATCAGGCTCTGCGCTTCGGCGAAATAGGGCTCGAAGAGATCGAGGGCAGAGCGTTGCAGCTGGTCTCGCATCGCCCCGCTGTAGCAGTTATCCTTATCTTCATCGGTGAATGACGCGAGCGTGCATCCATAGCGTCGCCCCGGATGCTGCTTGGGTGTGTGCAATACGTCGCGGATGCGAGGGATTTTCAGCCGGCGCTGTAGCGATCGCGGGATGTGGTCGAGCATCCGTTCGAGCTCAGCCCAACGCCATCCCGGTATCCTGTCGAGCCAGGCGAGGCAGCGCATCGCCCGGTAACGGCTATAGCCGAGAAAGCACTCGTCCCCGCCATCGCCGTTGAGCGCGACGGTCACCTCGCGGCGCGCCAATTCCGAGACATAGTAGGTCGGAACCGCCGACGGATCAGCAAAAGGCTCGCCATAGTGCCACACCAGGCGCGGCAGTACGGCAACGGCATCAGGTTCAACAACCAGCTCGTGGTGATCGGTCGCGTAGCGTTCGGCGACCATCCGGGCGAAACGGATCTCGTCGTATTCCCGCGCCGAAAAGCCGATCGAGAAGGTCTTGACTCTGCCACCCCCAACCCGAGCCATCATCGCGACCACAGCGGAGGAATCGACCCCGCCGGACAGAAAGGCGCCGAGCGGCACATCCGAGATCAGGCGCAGACGCACTGCTTCTTCGAGTTGCGCCACCAGCTCATGCCGCAGGTCGTCGGCCGACCGCCGGCGCCGTGGTGATCGAAGCTCGGGCAAGCGCCAATATCGGACCAGCTCCGGCTCACCGAGCGTCCCATCGGGGCGCCGGTCCACCGCTAGATAGTGAGCGGCTGGAAGCTTGCGAATTCCGCGAAAGGCTGTATCCGGCGCCGGCACATAGCCCAAACTCAAATAGCCGTCGATCGCCGATAGATCCGGCGCGCGTTGCACGCCCGGCCAGGTAAGCAAAGCCTTGATCTCGGACCCGAACAACAACGCCTCGGCGGTCGCCGTCCAATAGAGCGGCTTCTTGCCGAGCCGATCACGTGCCAGGATCAGGCGCCGCGATCGCCGATCCCAGATCGCCAGCGCGAACATCCCCCGTAGCCGAGAGAAAATTCTTGGACCCCAGGCGTGCCAGCCGTTGACGATGACCTCGGTATCGCTGCGGCTGCGAAACGGATAGCCCAGCGCATCGAGCTCCTGACGGATTTCCGCGAAATTGTAGACCTCGCCGTTGTAGCTGATCCACACGGTCGCGTCCGCGCTCGACATTGGCTGGCGTCCGGCTGGCGTCCGGTCGATGATCGACAGACGGACATGCGCAAGGCCGGCTCGGCCGTCGGTCCAAACGCCTTCGTCATCCGGCCCGCGATGCCGCAGCACGGCGATCATCGCCCGCAGCCGCGCCTCCAGCGGAGGGTGGGACGTTGCTTCTACAGGCAGAAGAAACCCGCCGATGCCGCACATCTGCTACAGTCCCGGATGGCCGGCGGCGGCCCGCGAAGGGGGGTTGCACACCATTTCGTGGAGGTCGGCGATCCGGTGGCGGTAAGTGTGCCGCTCGTGCATTAGGGCATAGGCCGCATCGGCAATTCGCAGCCGTTCCGTCGGGTCGCGAAACCGCGCCATCGCCTCGTCAACATCTGCGAGATCAGGATCGAGGGCGATGTAATGCTCGTCCGCAGTTAGAATGTCGTTGTATCTCCCGCGCAGCAGAATTTGGCATGTTCGCGTGCCGGCCGCGTCGAAATGCCGTGATGAAACGCATTTTGAGTAGACCGGGCACCGCGAGCGACCAGCAAAGAAACGAGTTTCGATTTCCGCGAAGTCAAGCTCTAGGGTGCCGAATGCCTCGTGGCGGATCGGCGAAATCTGCAAGATTGCTTTGAGCCAGGTCTTGACGCGATAGGGGAGCCGGCGGCTGATCGAGTGGAACGTCCCGTCGGCGCGGATCGTCCCGGCTTGAGCGCGAATGAATTCGCGAATCTCGAGCACGGTCCGATCGTCCTGCTCGAGGTACCACGATCCGGCTTCGGTCCCGATTGTCGCGCGGCAGTCGTTCAGAAACATCGCCCAGTCCGCTCGGTCCAGGCGCGCGTCGGTATCGATGTCGACCCGCAGGCCGGCGCTCGGTCCCAAGCGGGCAAAGAGATCATGGATGCGGTTGCGCTCGTCGTCGCCGATAAAGGGCGGGTAGCGTGCGCTCCGCCCGCCGATGTCAATGGCGCGGACCGCATCCGGCTTCTCGGGGCGAAAGACCGCGTCGTTCAGCGCATGCGGCAGGTCGAGCACCGTGGCCCCGGTGTCGGCATAAAGCCACTGCCCAGCTTCGATCGGCAGCTGCGTCCCCACGTAATCGGCCCCGACATCGCGCAGGAAAGCCCGCTTCTCGGCGAGCCTCGCCCAAGGCAGATTGTACTCGTTGCCGACCAACATCAGGAAACGGCCGTGCCGGGTCTGCAGCGCACCGGTCAATGGCCTGATGTACTGGAGCGTGTCGGCCGAGCACGCGTGCAGAGCAACGATCAGCTCGCATTGCCCGACGGCGCGTATTGCCGCGTCGCGCTGATCACGCCGAAATAGGTTAAATGTTGTGACGGCAAATAACGGCGAGCGTGCGAAGGCGTCCAACCAGTCCAAATAATAGGACGATCTGGTGTCGTATTGGACGGTCAGGACAATCGTGCGGATCCGGCTGTCGGCTGTCATGCAGTGTTACAACGGGTTAACCCGCTAGGCCCCCTACTGGTCACGCCCCGGCAGTGACGCGATCCATTATCTCTATGATCGACGAGTGTCGAGGAAATCGAGGATCTGTGTGACCGCCTTCGCCGCGGCATCCCCGTTGCCAAAGACGTCGATTTCCTGGCGGGAGGCATAGTCCGGACCTTTCCAGAGCCGGTTCCAGCCGGCTTCGACGGTTTCGACCCATTCGGTCTCGCTGCGCAAAGTCACACAGGGAACCCGATGGAAATAGGCCTCCTTCTGCAGCCCGCCTGAATCGGTAAAAACGGCAGTGGCCGAGCGCAGCAGACGCTGCATGTCGAGATAACCGACGGGATCGCAGATCAAAACGTCGCCGAGATCGAGGTTCCACTGCGAGATCCGCGCGCGTGTTCGGGGATGGACCGGGAATACAACCGGCCAGTGGCGCACCTGTTGGCGCAGAAAGGCGACGATTTCTCCTAGTGTTTCACGGTCTTGGGTACTTTCGGCCCGGTGCACGGTCGCGACGGCGTAGCCGCGCTCGGCAACACCCAAGCGGTCCAGAATCTGCGAACGGCGCGCGGCGGCGGCAGCGAACAGGGCGGCATCGTACATCACGTCGCCGACGTTATGGACGCCCTCGACGATGCCCTCGCGCGCAAGGTTGGTCACCGCGGTTTCGGTCGGGCACAGCAATAAGGAGCTGACGTGATCGGTCAGCACCCGGTTGATCTCCTCGGGCATGCGCCGGTTGAAGGAGCGGATCCCGGCCTCGAGATGGGCGACCGGCACATGCAGCTTGGCTGCCGCCAGAGCGCCGGCGAGCGTCGATGTCGTATCGCCCGGCACCAGCACAAGATCGGGCCTCTCCTCGACGATGATCCGTTCCAGGGCGGCAAGCATCCTGCCCGTCATCTCGCCATGGCCGCCGCCATGAATGCCGAGATTGACCTGCGGCGCCTCGAGCCCGAGCTCGTCGAAAAAAACCTGCGACATGACGGGATCGAAGTGCTGCCCGGTGTGGACTAGGATCTCGCTGATCGCGGGAAAGACCGCGATCGCTCGCGAAATTGCGGCCGCCTTGACGAATTGCGGCCGGGCGCCGACGACGGTCAGAATTCGCCATTCGGTCATCCGCTGGCGTTACGCAATTCGGGCAAGAACCGGGCGTGCTGCAGCATGCAGGCCCGGATGGTCTTCCGGTTGGCGCGGGTCCATTCGATCGTGCGCTGCAAACCCTCGCGCAGGGGCGTCTCGGCGCTGAAATCCAGCTCCTCGCGGGCCTTCCCGGGCGCCCCGAAGCGTTTGCCGGAGCGGTCCCATTCGCGGGGCGGAGCGAGAGCGATGGGCGTCGGATTGCCAGTCAGCTCGTTGACGAGGTAAGCGAGATCGAGGATCGACGTCTCGATCCCGGAGGCGAGATTGTAGACTTCGCCAGGTCGACCGCCGATCGCGCAGGCGATCAGCCCGTCGACGATGTCCTCGACAAAGATGAAATCGCGGGTCGCGATGCCGCCATTCTCGACAGGCAGAGCTTCGCGCTGCAGCGATTTCCAGATAAAGGTCGGGGTGACGTTGCGCCACACGGTGTGCGGCGTCCCGCGCCAGCGGCCAGCGCCGAGGATTTCGCCCGGTCCATAGACATTCTGGAAGCGCGCCTTTACAAACGGCAGGCCGCAGCGCTGGAAATAGTAATTGCCGTACATCTCGCCGATCAGCTTCGAGATTGAGTACGGGCTGTCATGGAACAGCGAAACCGGCGCCTCTTCGGCGGTCGCCGTAGCTTCGTCGTATGTCTTGGGAGCGACCGCGCACCCGGCAGCGGCGTAGACCACCTTCTTTAACGGCCGGAAATCCTTCAGACGCTCAAGCAGTTTCAATGTCGTCAGCGTGTTGTTCTGGTGATCGGCGAGCGGGTCGTGGATCGATGATTGGTTGCCGTGATAGCACGCCAGGTGAAAGACGAAATCGAGATCGCGGGGCAACCCGTCAAGAACCCTGTCCTCGGTGATCGAAGCGAATACGAACTCGACCGCCGAATGCTCCGGTAGATTGCTGATGTCGGCCGACAGCAGATTGTCGACGATGACCAGCCGGCGCGGCCGCATCTGGAGGAGGCGGCGCACGAGCGCGCCGCCGACAAAACCGGCGCCGCCGACGACGAGGATCGTCGTATCGGCAAAATTCGGTCCGCTCATCGCGTCTCGGCCGGGGCCGGCCGCAGATGGCTGTAGATGGCCGACACCCCGTGGGCATCGTACCAGTGGATCATCCGGGCAATCGATTCCACGAGGCCGAGCTTTGCCGTCCAACCCAAAACCTCATGGGTAAGGGACGGGTCGAGGACGACCGCGGGGACATCGTCTTCGTTTGGCGGCACGATCGGAACGGGTTCGGTCGGGCTGATCCTCAGGCATGTCGCGACCGCATCGAAAACCTCCGCGATCGTGTGACCAGCGCCGGTCGAGACATTGAAAATGCCGGAGGGGACCTCTTCGCCCAGCACGATTTTCATGAGCGCGAGAAAATCAGAGATGTCGAGAAAGTCGCGCACGGTATCGCTGCAGAAGCATTTCTGCCCGGCCTTGAGCCGCTTGTAGAAGGTCGGAATGGGCCCGATCGCGAGACGCGGCGCGGTAATGTTGGCGAGCCGCAGCGAGATCCAGGGCAGATCGCTGATTGCAAGGTAGGCTTCGCCGGCGGTCTTGGAGATGCCGTAGCTAGTGAAGGGGCGGGTCGGATGCTCGACCGGGATCGGCACGCGCTCGGGTCGCCCGTAGCACAGCGCGGTCTGAAAATACACAAAGCGCGAGACTGCCCCACGTCGCGCCGCCTCGACGGTGTTGATCGTGCCATTGACGTTGGTCGCCACATCTTCGTGCCAGTCGCCCGGGTCCTTGTAGGAAGCGGCGCTGTGGATGACGTGTGTCGGCGCAAACCGGCGAAAGACCGCGTCTACGAGCTGCCGGTCGGCCACCGTCCCGTCGACGATTTCGAGCCCGGGCAGGCTCGGCAGCACCTCGCGACTGCCGGTGGCGAAATTGTCGATGACGAGGATCTCGTGTCCTTGCGGCAGGTATTCTTCGACGAGATTGGAGCCGAGGCAGCCGGCCCCGCCGGTGATCAGAAGCCTCACGAGCTGTTCCCGCTGTGCAAGATGAGTGTAGCCGCCTTGCACGCCATTTTCGCGATAATAGGCGACGGTTTCGGCAACGATGTCGCCGAACGGCGTGAACTCGATCTCGCCGAAATCGCGGAAGGTGCGGCTCGGGTCCAGCAGAATTGTCGGTGCATCATCTGGTCCGAGCGGACGAATTTCCGGCTCCGGGTAGTCGTTGAGCTGCATTGCTCGAACCACCGCGTCGTAGAGATCCTTGATCGCCACATCCCGCCCAGACGAGAAGTGGTAGGTGCCGGCACCGGTGCCGCTAGCGGCCTTGACCACGGTGCGGGCGAGGTCGCGAACAAACACAAAATCGCGCCGCGCCTCGGTGACAAAGCAGCGCTTGCCCGCGGACAGGCGCTCGAAAAAGATCGGCAACGGCCCGCTGACATTGCGCGGGCCGACGATGTTGGCGAGGCGAAAGGTCACCCAATCGACGCCGCTCAGCTCGATGTAGTGCTCGCCCGCGGTTTTGGAGATGGCATAGCTGCTGTTCACTGGATTGAGCGGATGGTTCAAGGTGATCGGCTGCTCCACTGGCTTGGTGCCGTAGCACAGCGCCGTTTGGAAGTAGATCAGCCGCCCGACTTTATGGTCCCTGCAGGCGCGCGCGATATTGGCACTGCCGACGCAGTTGGTCAGGGCGTCGCTTTCCCAGTCGTCCGGGTCCTTGTAGGACGCGGCGGTGTGGACCACGATTTCGGGGCGGAAATCGCCGATCAGCCCATCGACGACGCGACGGTTGACAATGCTGTCCTCGATCAGCCGCAGCCGTGGCTGCGACTTCAGATTGTCGCGCCGGCCGGTCGCAAAATTGTCGATGGCGACTATCTCGTTGCCGCCGGCGAGCAGTAGATCGATGACGGTCGAGCCGACGAGACCGGACCCGCCGGTCACCAGTACTTTCATAACGAGCTTTACTCCTATTCCCGGTCGACCCTTATTGCGCCGAGCCAGCGATCCAAACTGGTTCAGGAGGCCTTGCCTCGGCCAGCATGCGCCGGTAATCGGCAGCGCGGTCGTGAAAGATCTGATGCCACAGTTCGAGGCACAGCAGGCCCCATACTTTGCGGGAGAAGCGGCCGGCGCTCTCGAAATTGGCGAGCACGGCGTCGACATTCAGAAATGGCCGCTGCTGGGCATGGCGGCCGTGGAAGGTATCCTGGACGAGGTCGCGCAACTCGCCGGAAAACCATTCTTTGAGCGGCACCGGGAAACCCATCTTGTCCCGCCGATCGGCGATCGCTGTCGGCAGCACCTCGGCATAGGCGAGTTTCAACAGGTGCTTCATCCGGCCGCCCGCGAATTTCACATCGGCCGGCACAGTGGCGAGGAATTCGATCAGCGGATGATCGAGCAATGGCACCCGGCTCTCGAGGCCATGCGCCATGCTCATACGGTCTTCGACCTGCAGCAAGGCCGGCAACAGACATTTGAAATCGAAATGCGTCATCTTGTCGAAATAGGCCTCCTTTTGAACGTTGCTCTGATTGTTGAAGATCGACAGGAAATTGTCGAATACGCGGCTCTTGTCGAGCACCGCCCAATCGACCTCGTTCTCCATGTCGGTGGACCGATCGACTAGGCGAAAATAACGCTCGTCGAGGCCACTGAACAAGCCCTCCCTCCAAAACTCCGTCATCATCGGCTTGTATTCGCGCAGCAGACCGAGATTTGGCACGATCGATTCGATCGTCACGACATAATTTCCGTTCTTGTATGTCCCGTCGAGCGCCGCCTTGATGCACTGCTCGAAGTAAGCCAGCAAATACCGGGCGTATCCGCCAAAGATCTCATCGCCGCCCTGGCCGGCGAGAACCACCTTCAAGTGGCGCGCGGCGAGTTGCGATACCATGAATTGCGGGAAGGACCCGGGCCCGGCCACTGGAAAATCGAGGTAATACAGCACGTCGGAGATGTGGTCGCGAAAGTGCCGGGCCGTGATGTCGATCGAGTGCAGCTGCGCGGCCGCCTTTTCTACGGCGGTTGCCGCATAGCCGCTCTCGTCGTAGCCGGGGAATTCGGTGAAGCGCCCATGGAAGCAATCCGCAACGCCGCGGTCCGTTGCGCCCGCCAGGATCGCAACCAGGCTCGAATCGACGCCGCCCGAAACATAAGCGCCGACCGGCACGTCGCTGCGCAGATGCATCCTGACCGAATTGTCGAGCAGTTCGACGAGGCGCCGCTCGAAATACCGCGGGCTATGGTCGCTGTCGATCTCGTAGCGGACATCCCAATAGCGCGATATGCGGATCTCGCCATCTTCAACGGTCAGCGAATGACCCGGCAAGAGCTGCGTTACGCCGCGGAACAGGGTGGCCTCACCAATCGTGTACTGAAACGTCAGGTACTCGGCGAGCGCCTCAGGATCGGTTTCGATCTCCGTCAGGAACGGCAGGAGTGCCTTAGCTTCTGAGGCGAAGATGAACTGATCACCGACGACCGTATAGTAGAAGGGCTTGATGCCGAAGCGGTCGCGCGCGCAGAACAGGCGCTGGCGCCGGTCGTCCCAGATCGCGAAGCCGAACATGCCGCGCAGCCGAGCGAGGCACCGGGCTTCGTGGCGGTCGTAAGCGGCGAGAATGCATTCGGTGTCCGAGTTCGAGCGAAAACGCCAGCCGGCCGACAGTTCGGCACGGAGCTCCAAATAATTATAGATTTCACCGTTATAGGTGATCACCGCGCGGCCCGGTCCGACCATCGGCTGTTGCGCGGCGTCGCTCAAATCGATGATTGCAAGACGGCGGTGGGCGAGCCCGGCGCGGCGCGATCCCGCGATCCAGGTGCCGTCGCCGTCCGGCCCGCGATGCGCAACCATCCGGCTCAGCACCGCGAGCGAGGCGTCGAGACCGGGGACCGGCGCTCCCGTTATCGAAACAATGCCAGCAATGCCGCACATATCGGTTCAACTCTCATGGGGAAATCAGGCTTCCGCGGTTGCCGCAAGCGTCACTGCCGGCGCCGCGGCCGGACGACCCAGCACATTGCCGATCAACGACTGCAGCTGACGACTTTCGAGCTCCCAGCGCAATTCGTGCGCCAGTGCCGCACTGTTGCGCCGCAGCATCTGCCGATCTTCGATGCAGTGCAGAATCGCTTGCGCCAAACTCGGCGGGTCGCAGCGCTCCAGGTAGATGCCTATGGCGCGGCCGGAAATCGCGGCCTCGATCTCGAGCAACGGTGCGCGAACCAGCGGCAGCCCGGCGGCCACGACTTTGGAAAAAGCCGTTTGGTAGGGCGCAGCGGTAGTTTTGTGAGTAAGGCTCGTAGATCACCAGGCCGACATCTGCCGAGCGTATGAAGGGCACGATCCGGTTTGGTTCCGTATACCGGTCAAAGTGTATCCGCGCGGCCGCGGGATGATGACGCAACTGCTGTGCCTGGGCGGTATAGCCACGCCCGACAAAGGCAAGATGAAAATGCTCCGGCAACAGAGCGACCGCCTCGACCGCGACCGCTGACGGCCATGCCGGGTTTACAATTGCCGACAACGACGCAGAGCCTATGCTCCGCCGTGAGCCCCAATGCTGTCCGCAGATCCGGCACCGCAGCCCGATCGAGCCGCTCGTCGTGACAGTTGCGAATCACGACCGGCCGACGGCCGAAAGCGCCCGCCATCAGGTCCGCGACACCGTCGCTGACTGTGATGACCGCGGCCGCCTCGGCGACAAGCCGGTCCTCGAGCCTGTTCAAGAACGGACGCATGCGGTTGCGATCGAAAGAATGCTGCCGCTCGGCCGGTTCGATGCCGCGGTAGAAGTCGTGCGCGTCATAAATCACTCGGGCGCCCAGCCGGGCGGCCAATGGCGCGACCGCCCGATGCAGTTCAAAGGAATGCAGATAATAGAGTTCTGCCGGCGGCAGCAGACGACCCGCTCGGCGACAATGCCGCCACCAGTCGAGGCCGCGAAATCCGGCATAAAGCGTCATCTCCCCGGCGCCGCCGAAGCGGCCGCTGCGCAACGCATTGACTGTTTGCTGAAGTGATGCCGCGGCGCCGGCTAATGGCGTCGCCGCCGCGCCAGCGGGCGTCGCCGACCTGACTTCGATCTCCGCGCCCCAACAGCGGCTTGCGCTCGAACGCCCTTCGATGACCAGGGAGCGAAACCCTGCATCGGCGAGGCTGTGCGCGATGCGCAGGGCGCGGCTGTCGGCGTCCAGCGATACCGGGGTTAACGAAACGGCAATCCCCTCGCCGGACTTCGGGTCCATCAGGCCGTCGCCGCGAACACGCGGCCCCAGATGCCGAGGCTGATAATCCGCCACAGCGAGAAATCGACGGGCCGCCGTCCATCGAGCATGTCGGCGGCATGGGCGCGCACTCCTGCGGCATTCAGCAGCTGAGGGTAACGCGCGAGGGTCTGTTCGACACCCGCAATGACCATTTCGCGCAACGGCCCGCGAAACCATTCGTCTTCTGGTGTGGCGAAACCCAATTTGTCGCGCCGGTTGCGCACCGGTTCCGGGAGAATGCCACGCATCGCGCTGCGCAACACCCGCTTGGTGTCGGCGCCGACGATCTTGTGTCGGTCACCCATGGCAATCGAGAACTCCACCAGCCGATGGTCGAGAAACGGCACTCGCGCCTCGATGCCGTGCGCCATGCTATTGCGGTCTTCCCAGTGCAGCAGCATCGCCAGGTTCGACGATTGGGTCAGCACGACGCAGAGGTCGCCGAGATCGCCGATCGGTGGCCGGCCGATGCTTTCGCGAGCCGTCTCGAACGGGCTGCGGCCGAGATGCGGGCGCAGCGCGTCGCCGTCAAGCCAATTATGTTGCACCAACGCCTGCCGTTCACGCCGCAGCCAGCGGGCCAACCTCGCCGGCAGCATCGGCAAAAGAAACGTGCGCACCTGTTCGGCAAACGAAACATCGTGCCACGCCCGGCGCTGCAACATCGCGTAAAGCAGGGTGACAAACTGGCGCTTTCTGACAAGATCGGCAAAATAATACGAGAAGCAGCCATGATAGCCGGCCAGCTGCTCGTCGGCGCCTTGTCCGTCGAGCATTACTTTGAGGCCGTTGCGCTGGGCGGCGGCGAACACACACCATTGTGCAAATATGCTCGTGCTGCCGTACGGTTCATCCTGGTGCCAGGTGATTCGCTCGGCCAACGCAAAGGCGTCCTCGAAGCGCGGGTGGCACCAATGTGGTGTGCTCTGGGTGCGCTGAACCACCGCCTCCATGAATGGGCGTTCGTCGATGCTCTTCGCGTCATAGCAGGCGCTGACGCAATTGACCTTGGCTGCGTCGCCCGCTCTCTGCAGCTCACGCGCCATCAGGCAGACGATTGACGAGCTGTCGAGCCCGCCCGACAAGCAGGTGCCGACAGGCACGTCTGAGCGCAGCTGAAGGTGCACTGAATCGGCAAGGAGCGAACGAAATTGCGTGCTCGCCTCACGCTCGCCGATTGCCAGGGTACCGGGTTCTAGGATTTGGTACCAGCGACGGACTGGAAGGGTGTCGCCGGGCCGCCAGTGCTGGAGGTCGACCCGAACGCATTCTCCGCCGCGCAGCTGGCGCACGCGTCCAAATAATGTCTCGTCGGTATGCTCCATAATGCCGGAGGACAGGAAGTCATAGGCTCGGGCGATGTTGAGGCTGGCCGCGAAACCCGGCAGCATCAGAAATTGCTTGATCTCGGATGCTAAGGCAAGGCCGACCGGGGTCCCAAAGAAGTAAAGCGGCTTCACCCCAAAATGGTCGCGCGCAGCAAACGCAATCTGCGCCTCTCGGTCCCAAATGACGAACGCGAACATGCCAATGAGCCGGTCGAGCGCCGCCTCGCCCCACTGCACGTACGCAGCCAACAATACCTCGGTATCCGACCGGGTCCGGAACTGGTGACCCGCCGCCTGAAGCTCGTCGCGCAGTTCGAGGTAATTGTATATCTCGCCATTATAGACGATCCAGTAGCGACCATCGGCGTACGACATCGGCTGCTGAGCCGCATCCGACAGATCGATGATGCTGAGGCGGCGGTGACCGAGCGCGACCGGCCCCGCAGCGCTGTCGAAGATTTTCCAACCGCTGTCGTCAGGCCCGCGATGCGCGACTGCTTCGATATGCGCGGGGTCCGGAGCGAAGCCGAGCGAGAACCAGACACCGCACACAATCGGACTCCTATGCAGCCTGCGGGGTCGCCCGACTGAGCAATGCGCCGTATGCACCGACCAGGCGCTCCGACTCACGCTCCCAGCACAGCTCACCCGCCGCCTCGAGCGAATTGCGTTTGTAACGGTCGATGCTGGCGGGCTCGAGCGCGTTGATCGCCGCGGCGATGCTGTCGGGGTCGACGCTGTGAAAAGTCATGCCGAGGTCGTACTGGCGAACCAATCGGGTCATCTCGGGCAGGTCCGTCAGACACAACGCGAGCCCCGCCATAATGTATTCGAAGAATTTGTTCGGCAGTGCCAATTCATTATGGCGGGAGCTTCCCGGCAGCGCAAAAAAACCGATGTCATAAGCGGCCGCCTCGCGCACCAGCTCTGTCATCGGCACTGGCGGGGCCAGGACAATGCGGTTAATGAGCCCGCACTCCGAGATGCGGCGGCGCAGGGTCGTGAGATATTCCAAGTCACCGGGACCGCGAATCGTCAAATCGAATTCCGACCGCCAGTCGACGACGCTCTCGATCGTCACTTCGAGACCACGGCCTGGTGTCACGATCCCATGGTAGAGCACCCTGATGCGACCGGGTGCGGTCGGGCGGAACGAGACCCGTTCGAAATGCGGCGTATTGCGGATGACGGTGCTCGCGCCCGACAGCCGGTAGGTTTTCGTCAACCGTTCGGCAATCCCCGCCGATACTGCCGACACCACGACCGCCTCGTTGATGAATTCGCGCTCGAGCGCACACACCATCGGCCGGTGCCACAAGCGCCATTTGCGGTTATCGCCATATTCTTCAGCTGCGAACTCGTGAGTGTCGTAGCCGTAAACACCGCCTTTTTGGCGCGCCAGTCTGGCGGCGAGCGGCAGCATCGTCCAATCGTTGGCCAGCCACAGGGCAGCGTTCACTTGTTCGGCGCAACGGTAAATGCACCGGATGTTCTCGGAAAAAGACCAATAGATCTCCTGCGCAACCGCCGGCCGAATGCGTACGGCGAGCAGTAGCAGCGCGTATCTGACGCGACCGCTCACGAGCACACGCGGCAAACGCCGGACGAAGCGGCCGATCGACCGCAGCGATTTCGCGCGGAAGCGCACGCGAAGGGAAGCAGAGGTCGTTGCACCACAAGCGACAGACTCAACCCGCGACGCCGGCACATTTTGGCCTGTTAGGATTCGCCATTCCGGATCGGGAGAGCGGGCTCCCGGGAGGCCAACGGCGGTTACATTCCAGCCGGCGTGGTGGAATGCCTCCGCCTGCCGGCGTACGCGCGGATCATCGGCGATCGCCGACAGAGCCAAAATGCAGATCGCGGGCGGCTCTTGCGGCATCACCGATCCGGCAGTCAGCACCGGTTTAGATCTCATGACTTTTTTGGAACAGGCGGCGGACATGCCGATTGACCAGAACCGCCAGTGCCGCTTTCGCGGCTTGCCTTCCGCATGCACGGAAGGCATGTTTTCTAATGTTGAGAATGGTGTTATTTAATCTTGCGATCTCGGCCGTGTACACTTGATCGAGGCGGGCAATCTCTTTTCTCAGTATCCCGTTCTCGTGCTCCAACTGTTTGCACTTGAACACGGCGAAGTGGCGCGGGGCGGTTGTCGGTCGCTCCCGGAGACTGGCCAGTGCGGCGAGATCGAAATCCGCGTCACCACAGCCACCGCGCGGCGGACGGAGCGGGATGCCGAGCTCCGTCGCTTTGCGCATGATGGTGCGGTCGATCAGCTTGACGAACTGTTGATAGCTGAAGTCACCCGAGGCCACGAGCCGGTCGTACGCACGATCCGCCATGGCCTCGAGACCTTCAAGGTCATCGAGACGAGAGAGAACCGAGTCGACGTTCGAGAAATCTTTCTTTAGTTCGATGTAGTGCTCGTCCGGCTCGATCAGGCCCGAATACCGTCCGGTGAAGAGGATCATCGGGGTTCGCAGCACTGCAGCCTCAAAGACCCGCGGCGATATCTGCCCCATGTCGTATTGGGTCTCGATCGGGTCGGTATAGACGCGGAACTCTTCATACGACACAGGCCCGCCCCGGGCGGCCTTCAGCTCGTTGTACTTGGCCTCGATCGCGCCGTCAAAATCGAATGCGTTCGACCCGCTCTCGGAGCCGAGATTGGCGCGGCACGAGCCGATGAACTCGTACCAGGCCGCGCCATATAAACGCTTATCGTCGGTCCATTCGATATCATGCGGGATGCCGCGCTCGGCGCAGATCTCCCGCATACGCCGCCCGATCTCGAGCTTCCCAAAAGCGAGCCGGCCGTAATGGCCGCCGATGTCACGGCCGCGGTAGCCGACGACAACCGGACGATCGCGCAACCGCCGGACCGATTTGGCCCGCAGTTCGGAATTTTCGGGGACATAGCCGGTCAGGACCGTAATGAACTCGGTCCGCGGAAACATCTCCCGCGGGTAGATCCGCTCCACCATCGCCGGCGGGACGCAAGTCAGAACCGCATGGAAACCGATGGCCTGTATCGCCCGGCGAAGCGTGCCGGTGCGATCGTATTCGTCCTGGACAGCCAGCAGCTTGACGCCGCGGAAGCTCTTCAGCTTATCAAGGTAGTCCGGGCTCACGTAATCATCAAAAGGCAGTCGCGCGCAGTAGCTATGGAAGACCGTATCAAACTCATTCAGGTCGAAATCCAGCTCGGCCTCATTGGTAACGTGAACGTAACTCACCTCGAACTCGGAATAGCGCGACAAGCTGTTCAAGTATTCATCGGTAGTCGCAACATAATTACAGCCATTGGAATAAGCGACGAGCAGGCGGCCGATACGTCTTTTGGTGTTCATTTGATTGCGGTTGCATAAATCTCCAGACCGCACAGGTCTGGCCACCATGTCTTCAGAAGCACCGCGCGAGAGCGCCTGGTGAATGGCGGCTCCTGATTGATGTTGCGGCGTTTCCATTGGAATTTCGAAAAGCCGCGACACAGATAGCGCAGCGATTTGACCGAAACAAAGTCGGTGTGCGGAGCGACGACCCCTTCGCTGTTATGGTCGTAGTCCCATTTTTCGCGTTCGGTTTCGGGTGCGGTGACGCCGCGGTAGCCGGACGCCTCGCTGAATAGGTAGTTCAGCGTCTGGCGCCTGGCCTGCATCCAGCGTCGGTACGAATAAGCATAGTAGACCATCACCACCAGTGATCCGACCGGCCGCAATAATCGCCAGCATTCGGAGATCGCTCGGCCCATGTCGCCGGTGTGGTGAAGGCAGCCAATCGTGATGATGCAATCGAAGCTGTGATCAGGAAACGGCGCGGCGAGAATGCTGCCTTGCTCGGCCCGCCCGGGCAATGCCGCTTGCCGCAGGCGGTGGCGCACCATTTCGACCGGACCGGTCGCGATGTCGAGACCGACATAGCGCGCGCCGCTTTCCGCGATCTTCTGTGACAGCGAACCGTAGCCTAAGCCGATCTCCAATACGTCGCGGTCAACCAGCTGCTGCAGCCGCACGTGATCGAACAGGTACGGGTATAACTCGAAATACCAAGCGTCGAATCTCTCCAGAGACTGGGGCGAACTGTCGGTGACGCCAAGCTGGCGCGCCTGGCTCGTTCCACAGAGCTCGTCCCAAAACGCGACGTTTCTTTCGTCGATACTAGACACTGGGACCCCAGGCAATCGGGTGCTGTGCCCTACGCCGCGGCGACATAGCGCTCATAAGCGGCAATCACGCTTTCAACGGGGCCGAGTTCTTCGATCTGCCCGGCGCGCAAAAGCAGCGCCTTGTTGCAGAATTGTCGGATCACCTCGGTTGAGTGCGACGCCAGGACCAAGAGGCTCGCCCGCTGCATCAGCCGCTCGATCCGCTGTTGCGCCTTGATCATGAACTGCGCGTCGCCGGCGCCCAGCACCTCATCGAGTAGCAGAATATCGGGCTCAATTGCTGTTGCGATCGCGAAGCTCAACCGGACCTGCATGCCGCTCGAATACGTGCGGACTGGCATTTGCAGATATTCGCCGAGCCCGGTGAACTCGGCGATCTCGTCTGTTTTCTCCCGGATCTGGCTTGGGGTCATGCCATAGAACAGACATCCTGTATAAATATTCTCCAGGCCGGTGTCCTCGACGTCAAACCCGACCCCGAGGCTCAACAGCGAGGCGACTTCCCCCTCGATGTCGATGGCGCCGCTCGACGGCGCATAGCCGCCCGACATGACCCGCAGCAACGTCGACTTGCCCGCGCCATTATGACCGATCAGGCCGAGCCGATCCCCCTCGTGTAATTCGAAGGAAAGGTGGTCGAGCGCCCGGATCGTGACCCGCTTGCGCCGGTTCTCGTCCTTGCGAACAATTCCGCCGACACTCGACCGAAACAGCAGCTTGCGAAGGCTGCGATCGGAATCGTAGATCGGGAAGTCGACGCAGACCCGGTCTAGAACGATCGCGGTCATTCGCTCACAGCCAATACGCGATCCGGTAGTAGAACCGGCGCAGGAACACCGAGGTCAGAGTAAATCCGAGCACTGCCGTCGCGCCGAGATACACAAAAGACAATCGGTCCGGCGCTCGTCCGAGAAGCGGGGCGCGGACTACATCGACGAGATGGTAGGCGAAATTCGCGTCGGCCAGCAGAAACCTCGCGGCCGGAACGGAGTCGAGCTGGTGCGGCTGCCAAAAGACCGGGGTCACAAAAAACAAGATCGTCGAGAGGTTGGCGACGAGCTGGATGACGTCGCGAAAGCGAGCGCAGATCACCGCCAACAGCAAGCTGATCCAGAGATAGTTCACCATTGCGAGCGCCAGCCCGACCGGCAGAAGGAGCATGCTCGGCTGCGGCGCGATCGCAAAGATCAGCGCCACCACGGCGAAGACCACCAGGTTATGGCCAAACACGATCAGGTTTCGTGTCAGGACCCGAAGAATGAAAACCGAATAGGGAATGCGAATGGCTTTGACCGAGGCCTCGGCTGCAATAAGGCTGGAGCCGCTCTCATTGACAACAGTAATAAAAAGCAGCCACGCGATATAGCCGGCGCAGAAGAACGGCAAGTAGACCGCGATCTCGATGTGCCATAACGTGGCATTGACGAAGCCGAGGGAAGCGACGAGCGTCGCCGTGCTGAGCACCGTCCAGAACGGGCCGATAACCGTGCGTCGGTAACGCGAACGGATGTCCTTCCATGCGAGATTGAAGCCACAGGTGCCAGCGGCCAAATCCCTCGCGCAGGTCGGCCCACAACGGGTCGCGTCGCGATGGTCCGACGCTGCGGCGCAGGCCGCTCAAATTTCGCACAACCTGGCGTGGTCTGCGGGCAAGGTCGATGCTCATTCCGCAACCCGATTTCCTTAATCGAGCGCCAGCCTCAACGCGTCGGAAATGCGTTGTTGGGTAGGCGCGGCGAGATAAGGGTGCATCGGCAGGCTCAGCACCTCGGCCGCCAGGCGTTCCGCGATCGGCAGGCCGTTGCCGGCCACCGGATACTGCCGATAGGCGGTCTGCTGGTGCAACGGCTTGGCATAATAGACCGCGGTCGGCACGCCGGCGGCCTTGAGCCGGGCGGCTACGGCGTCCCGGTCGCAACCCTCGGGCAGACGCACCGTGTACTGCGCCCACACGCTGGTGTGCCGTGCCGGGATCCCCGGCACCTTCGCGACATCCTCGAGCAGCTCGCCATATCGCGCGGCCACCTGGTTGCGAGCCTCTATCTCGTCCGCGAAAATGGTCAGCTTCTGGCTCAGCACCGCCGCCTGAATAGTGTCGAGACGAGCGTTCATGCCGATCCGCACATTGTCGTATTTGTCGCCGCCTTGGCCGTGCACCCGCAGGCTCTTCAGCACGGCAGCCGTATCGTCGTCATCGGTGAAGATCGCGCCGCCGTCGCCGTAGCAGCCGAGCGGTTTGGCGGGGAAAAAACTCGTCGTGCTGATGTCGCCCAACGTTCCGACAGTGCGGCCCTGGTAGACGGCGCCAAAACTCTGCGCCGCATCGCTGATGACCCACAGCCCGTGAGCGGCCGCGATCGCCAGGATCTCGCCATAAGGGGCCGGCAGGCCGAAAAGGTCGACCGGGATGATCCCGGCGAGTTCGAGCCCGCGGCGCTTTGCGCTGGCTATGCCGGCCTCGAGGCTCGCCGGATCCATGTTGAACGTGTCCTCGCGCACGTCGACAAAAACCGGCACCGCGTCGAACCAGGCGACCACTTCGGCGGTCGCGGCAAAGGTGAAAGAGGGCACCAGCACTGCCTGACCGCGCTTGAGGTTTTTGGCCATCAGCGCCAGACCGAGCGCGTCGGTACCGTTGGCGCAGCTGATTACGTGCTTGGCGCCGCAAAACGCCCCGAGTTCTTTCTCGAAAGCGGCAACCTCGGGGCCCATGATGTATTTGCCGTGATCGACGACGCGCAGGATCGCCTCGTCGATATGCCGGCCGAGCCGCCGGCGTTGGGCGCCCAGATCGATGAACTCGATCGGCGCTTCTGCAGCCGGCAGGGTGGCGGTATCGGGCATCAGATGATCTCCTCGATGCGGTCGGGACCAGCTTCCCGATAGCGGCGCCCCGAGCGGGGGCAGATGAGGTCCGCTCCGAGACGCTCGCCGTCATGGCTCATCCAACCGATGCGCCGCGCCGGTACGCCGGCCATCAATGCAAAGGCCGGCACGTCGGTCGTCACCACCGCGCCCGCCGCGATGAAGGCATGCTCGCCGATGGTGTGCCCGCAGACGATCGTGGCGTTGGCCCCGATCGTCGCCCCGCGCTTGACCAAGGTGTCGCGGAACTGGTCCTTGCGCTCGATCCCGGCGCGCGGATTATTGACATTGGTGAAGACGCAGGACGGGCCGCAAAACACTCCGTCTTCGAGGGTGACGCCCTTGTAGATCGAGACATTGTTCTGGATTTTGCAGCCATCGCCAATCGTCACGTCGGGACCGGTCATGACGTTCTGCCCGAGAGAGCAGTTTCGGCCGATGCGGGTGCGCGGCAGAATATGCACGAAGTGCCAGATGCGGGTACCAGCGCCAATTTCGCAGGGTTCGTCGAGGTAAGCCGATTGATGGATCTGCACGTCGGAGCGCGGGCGCGCCTGGTGGGCCGGTACTGCGGGCGAGACGGTCCCTTTCAGCTCTTCGCTCGCCCGCGCCAGAACGCGCAACACGCGCAGGCCTTCGCGGCCATCGGTGCGCGGCCTTCCGCCACTCGCAATACAATCAAGAAAATGCCGGCACTCGAGGTTCAGCGGCTCGCCCTCGTCGAGGGCAACGGGATCGGCCTCGGCTCTCTGCGGAACCGGCATGGCTTCGCGCCATTCGATGCGGTGCGGGTAGAGCAGCAGCTTGCGGTTCCATGGCTGGCCGTCGTCAAACACCGCCATCGCTCGATCGCCGATGACCGCGAGTTTCTGCTCTTTGAACGGATGCAGCCAGGACACGAAGACATGCGCCTGCTGGCCGCTGGGGAACGCCAGGAGCGTCGTCGTGACATCGGCGATCGTCTTGTGCAGGTAGTAGCCACCTTGGGCGGTGACGTCGCTGGGCTCCTCCCCGACGAGCGACAAAATCATTGAGAGGTCGTGGGGAGCGAAGGACCACAGAATGTCCTCCTCGCGCCTGACCTTCCCGAGGTTCAAACGCGTCGAGGAGATGTACTCCAAACGCCCGAGGACGCCCTCGCTGACCAGTTCGCGCAATTTGATGAAGGCGGGGTGGTATTGCAGCAGATGACCGACCATCAGCCGCCGCTCTCGGCGATCAGCCAAGGCGCACAATTGCTCGGCCTCGCTTATAGTCAACGCCAAGGGCTTCTCGACAAAGACATGCTTGCCCGCCTCGAGCGCGCGACCGGCCAGTTCGGCGTGCAGGGCGGCCGGCGCCGCGATTGCAACGCCGTCAATTTCGGGATCGCGCAGTACCGTTTCGAAGTCGACGACACGGAGTCTGATGCCGTTCGGCGAGCTCGAGCGCCGCGCCGCGATTGGGGTCGCAGATCGCCGCCAGGGCGCCCAGCTCGGCGAAGTTGCGGACCAGGTTGCGGCCCCAATAGCCGCAGCCGACCGCCGCCACCGCTGGCGGGCGGCTGCGGTCCAAGCCGGTCGTCAAAGCCTCCTGCGCCAATCGATATTCCCCCATGCTACCGCAGTCCGGGTGACATCCACGTCACCGGAGCGGATTTTGAAAACGCCACCGCCGCGATTGGGCCGCGCGCTGGCTCAGGCGGCTTCTACGGTCTCCGTGCGGAGCTCGGCCCGCACGCCCCGCCCAAGCAATTCGAGCAGCACCACCACCCGGTCCTGGTCGCGCAGCTCCATCAATCTACCGACCATGTCCTCGAATGCGCCTGCGGTCACCCGCACCAGCTCACCGAGCCGCAGCGAGCGCCGCTGATCGGGTCGGTCGAACGCCCCGGCGTTCTCCCGCTCCCGTATCGCGCCGATGATCTCGGCGGGTACCGGCATTGGCTCGTCGCCCGCTCGAACCACATCCGTCACGCCAACCGTCGACAATATCGGGCGCCAGCGCATCGAGGCCCGCTCGACACCCGCGAACAGATACCGCGGGAAGAGCGGCCGCAGAACCGTCTGCCGACACCGCGCATGGCTGATCCCGGTGCGGTAGCGCGGCAGATAGACTTGGTAACCCTGACGCAAAAGGTGCGCGAGCGCCTTTACCTCGGCACGTGGTTGAGTGTAGACGGCGTACCAGCCGATCACGGGACCATCTCTTCGCCGATTGGGGCCGGAGCCGACGAGATCCGCAACAGACTAGGCGCGACCACCGAACGCGCGGAAAGGCCGTTCACCCTCGCCATTGATATCAGAGCGTCGAAACTTGCCTGCGGCGCTTGGGTATCGGTCAGGATGACCCCGTCGAGCCGACTTGTGCCATAGGTCATTGCCGCGGCGAGATCCGCGACAATTGGCAGACCCCCGCAGCGGCGGCCGAACGATCCAGAATCGATTACGCAGAGCACTTCGACCTCGGTCTCGCCGGCGCTCAGAATGGCGATCTCGGCGAGGTCACTGGCGCCGTAAAGCGCGACATTGCGCCAGCCGAGTGCCTTGCATTGCCGAAACAAGGCGGCGCAGTCGCCCCGCGCGCGGCGGAAGAAATCGAGGGACACTGCGAGATATTCGGCGGTCAGGCGGCTCTTCTCGGCAAAGCCCTGCGGCGTCAGGTAATAGGCGTAGCGGTTGAGCGGGACCTGGCTCACCTTGACGAGGCCCTTGCGCACGCATCGGCGCAGATAGGCATTGGCGAGGCCAAGCGCGATCCCCAATTCGTGGGCGAGCTTTCGCTGGGTGATCGCGCTGTCGCGCTCGATCGATGTGAGCACGCTCAACACGATACCCGGCTTGCCGGTCTCCTGAAGTTGGCTCTCGTCTCCCACGCCCGGCGGCCTTCCCCGACTTTGCCGGACGAAACTACGGCGTTCACGGAGTGAACGTCAAGCTCTGCGATCGCGTCGTCCGCCCGTGGTGATCAATTCGCGTATCGTTCCTGGGCCTGCGGGCGGGCTGGCCGGGAACCGCCACTCTATCTATGTTTGCTGAGCCGTGCCTAAAATTTGAGATTGTCTTCGGCCATGCGCCGAGACGTCTTGGCCGCTGATCCCGACACGATCGCTCCGTGTCCTGGACCGTATAATGGGGCGTTGGCGCTAGTCTAAATGCGGGTGGGATGGTGACCTACCATGGACGACGCGTTGGACAAAGTCCGACGGGCCGCGTTGGACAGCGCCGCCGCGTCTGCGACACTGGGCGATACCGAGAAGACGGCGGCGATTGCCAAAGCCTTGGCAGAAGCGGAGAAGAGCGCCTCGCAGGTCATCATCTCTCTTTCAGCTACTCTGGTGCCTGTAGTTTCACTGTAGGCCTTGGTTGGAACGATTTATATATAGGGCCAACAATTGAAGGAGACGCAACAACAAAATCGCACCCAGCTGCAAGATACACAGTGGCGCGATTTCCTGACCTCTCTGCGTGGCTCATCCGAGGGTATTTGGTTCAGATGTGACAGTTGCGCCGAGACTTAGTGTCCGACTCAGAATCGGATAAGTTGCATTATGCTCGCGCTAACCTCCTAATGAGGAGCTGAATAGATGCCAGGTAGAGCCAAGCCTTGGCGCTGGCGAGCGAGGTCTCGAAGTCTTTCGCCAAGCGGTTTCGATTGAGCCACGCCAATGTGCGTTCGACAACCCAGCGACGGGGAAGCACCGCAAAGCCCGCGACATTGGCGCTGCGCCTAACGATTTCGATCGTCCAGTGGCCAAACTTGGCGAGCGTGCGGTCGAGCCCGCCACCGGTGTAGGCGCTGTCAGCAAATAGATGGCGCAACCAGGGAAACAGGTCGTGGATGGCGCCGATGACAAGGGCGGCGCCATCGCGATCCTACACATCGGCAGGATGGATTTCAGCGCCGACGAGCAGGCCCAGCGTGTCGGTGATGATCTGGCGCTTGCGACCTTTGACCTTCTTTCCCGCATCATAGCCGCGCGGGCCGCCGCTCTCGGTGGTCTTGACCGATTGGCTGTCGATGACCCCCGCGAGGGGCTGGGTTCGCGCTCGGCCGCTTCGCGCGCTTGCAGTAGCAGCGCAAAATTGGTCTTCTCCAGAACACCGCCGTCACGCCACGCATAAAAATAGTGCTGCACCGTCGTGAAGGGCGGAAACTCCCGCGGCAACTGACGCCACTGCCAGCCCGTCCGGGCGAGATAGAGCAGCGCATTAAACCCCGCCCGCAACTCGACTTCCCGCGGTCGCCCCAACAGCCGCTTCCCTGGAAGCTGCGGCTCGATCAGCGCCCATTCCCCGTCCGTCACGTCGCTTGCGTACCGTTGCCCCTTGCGCTCATACTTTGCCCGAGTGATTTCGGTCCACATGTTGACCTCGCTGTTGCTCGACACAACCAGTGTGACACAACCGACTGAAATCACTCAATTCATTTTCGGTCAGCCTCTTAGGGAATTTTTCCATTCGGAGCGATATGATGACCACGCGCGAGGTATCTCAATTCGTTTGATAGGTCGGCTGACCAATGTAAAGTTGTCTGGCTCCGATTTGTGAAAGACAAAATACAATGGACTTACATTCTACGTATCAACATGGTGGGACGCGCAAAGCATCATCAACATCTGCTAGATTTTTTGATCGAATATCAATATCCGTTCTTTATGCTCACTCTATATTTCGCGCCGTTGTCCGATTCTACACGAGACCATTACAATCGCCGCTGAACTCTGCCGGCCTCTATATCCCGTTCCTTCATTTGTTCTGATCCGGCGATCGCGGGCCATCGGCGCCGCTGCCTCGCCGCGGATGACGCCGGCTACTCCGGTCGCGTCTCGCCCTTGCGGTTGAGGCGCGTGTCGCGATGGACGGCGACGTTCATCAAGAGGCCAAAGCCGAACATGACGGCGAGCATCGCCGTGCCCCCGTAAGAGATCAGCGGCAGCGGGACGCCGACCACCGGAATGAGGCCCATCACCATGGCCGTGTTGATGACCACATAGAGCGAGAAATTGGTCACGATGCCGAGCCCGAGCAGGCGGCCGAAATGATTGCGGCAGCGCAAGGCGATCGCAAACCCATAGGCGATAATCAGCGAATAGAGCGCCAGTAGTCCGAGCCCGCCGATGAAGCCGAACTCTTCGGCCAGGGTGGTAAAGATGAAGTCGGTCTGCTTTTCCGGCAGAAAGCTCAGATGGCTTTGGCTGCCTTGCAGAAACCCTTTGCCGAATAGGCCGCCTGAGCCGAGCGCGATCTTCGACTGCAGAATATGATAGCCGGCGCCGAGCGGGTCGCTCTCCGGATCGAGGAACGTATAGATCCGGTTTTTCTGGTAATCGCGCAGGAAATGCCAGCCAGCCGGTACTGCGGCAGCGGCAGCGGCGGCCATCAAAGCGAAGATCCGCAGACGCACCCCGGCGATGAAGAACAGCACGGCTCCGGTCATCACCAACATGATCGCGGTGCCGAGATCGGGCTGCTTGAGGACCAACGCCGCCGGGATCAGGACCATTATTGCAGGCAGGATCAGAAAACGGATGCGTCCGATGTCCTCGTTGGCGAGGGAATGGAAATAGCGCGCCAGAGCCAATACCAGCGCGACATTCATCAGCTCGGAGGGTTGCAGCTGGATGATCCCGAGATCGATCCAGCGCCGCGCCCCCATGCCGACAAACCCGCGCAGATCCACCGCCACCACGAGCGCCAGCGCAACGGCGTAGGCGCCATAGGCCGCGCGGAACCAATGGCGAATGCCGACGAGCGCCGCGACGATCAGCGGGACGAGCGCGATCGCAAAACGGATCGTCTGCGCCGCCGCCCAAGGTTGCATGCTGCCGTCGGCCGCCGAATAGAGGACCGCGATGCCGAAGCAGGCGGCGACCAGGATCAGCAGCACCAGCCCCCAGCTGATGTTCTGGATTCTTTCCACCAACGTCAGCTCGCGTCGGCCCAGCTCGGACGTCAGGTTGGTCATGGCTCAACCGCCGGGGGCCGCGGAGCGGGGAGCCGGTACGAATTGCGCCACCGTGTCGCGGCCGGGAACGCGCCGGGCCGGGTCACGCCGTTGTGCCTCGAGCAAGACGTCGCGGCAGATCGGTGCCGCCACAGCCGACCCGCCACCGCCGCTCGCGCCACCATGCTCGACGACTGTCGCGCATACATATCGCGGTGCGCCGACCGGCGCGAAGGCGACGAAAAGGGCGTGCTCGCGGTCCTTCCAGGGGATCTGACGGGACCTGCGCAGGCCGTGCTCGCGCTCGTACTCGCTGATATGGCGAACCTGCGAGGTGCCGGACTTGCCGCCCATCGCGAAGCCGGGCTCGACAATGCGCGCGGCATAGGCGGTGCCGCCCTGCTCGTTGACGACTGCGTTCATTCCGTCGAGTACCAGGGCGAGGGTGTGCGGGTTGACGCCAAGCGGCGGGAAGTCGGGGAGAACAGGGTCGCCCCCGGGCGGCAGCAGGCCATCGGCGCGCACCAGGCGGGGCGAGACGGCCTGGGCGGTGACGAGGCGCGCAACCATGGTGGCGAGCTGCAAGGGTGTCGCGAGCACCGAGCCCTGGCCGATCCCGGCGATCAACGTCTCGCCCTGCGACCAGGCGGTTCCGGTGGCGGCGAGCTTCCATTCGCGGCTCGGGATCAAGCCCGGCCGCTCGCCCGGGATGTCGATGCCGAGGACACTGCCGAAACCGAACCGGCGGGCCATCGCCGCCAGACGATCGATCCCGACCCGGCGCGCCGTCTCGTAGAAGAAGACGTCGCAGGATTTCTTGATCGCGTCCCGCAGACGCAGCGTGCCGTGCCCGCCATGTCGCCAACAGTGAAACGTCGCATTGCCGAGTTGCAGATATCCGCGGCAGGTGACCGGCGTCTCGGGGGTCAGAACGCCGGCCACGAGCGCGGCTGTCGCGACCACCGGTTTGAACGCCGAACCCGGCGGATAGACGCCTGCGATGACCTTGTTGGACAGTGGTTTGCGCGGATCGCTCGACAGCTCTTGCCACATCGCCGGAGTGAGGCCGGCGGAGAACGGCACGGGATCGAAGCTCGGGCTCGAGACAAGGGCCAGCACCTCTCCCGTCAGTGCGTCGAGCAAGACGCACGAAACGCTCTGCTCGGCGCTGCAGCGCCGTGTGACGAATTCCTGCATCGCCACGTCGAGGCTGGTTACGACGTCCTGCCCGGGTTTGCCCGAGACGCGAGCGAGCTCGCGGACCACCCGACCAAAGGCGTTGACCTCGATCTGGCTCGTCCCTGCGGTGCCGCGCAGCTCGCTGTCCTGCGACTTCTCGACACCGCTTTTGCCGATACGGAAATCCGGCAGCTCGAGCAGCGGGTCGCCGTCGAGCTCCTGCTCAGCCACCGCCGCGACATAACCGACGACATGCGCCGCGGTCTCGCCGAACGGGTAGTGCCGGGTGACGCCCTGATCGATCGAGACACCGGGCAGCTCGGGTACCGCGACCTCGACGCGCGCCATTTCGTCCCAACTGAGATTGGCGCGGACCACGACCGGCACGAAGGAATGTTTACGGCGGATGTCGCGTAGGACGCGCCGCCGGTCTGCGTCGCCTACCTGGATCAAAGTCGCAAGCGCGTCGAGCGTTGCGGCGATGTCTCCGGCCTGCTCGGCGACGATGACGAGATGATAACTCTGGCGGTTATCGGCGAGCGCAACGCCAAAGCGATCGAGAATTTGCCCGCGCAACGGCGCGAGGAGCCGCAGGTTGATGCGGTTCTCGTCGGCAAGGACAGTGTAGCGATCCGCGTCTACAATCTGTAGCTGGTACATTCGCCCGGCCAGAGCTCCGAGGAGGATTGCCTGAGCTCCCGCAAGGATCGCCGCACGCCGGGTCAGCAGCTTGTAGCGATATGCCTCCCGCCGCACCGCCGTCCCGCCCTAAGTCATCAGAGCGCGCTGGCTTCGGCCCAGCAGGAAGCTCGCGACCGGAAAAACCGAGACGGTCAGCAACCCACGAAAGACCGTGCCGCCGACATCCAGCAACTCGGCGGCTAGCAGCGAGTTCACGGTCCACAGAAAGAGCATCGCGCCGCCGGTCAGCAGGGCAAAGCCGGCCCAAACGAATGGAAACGGCCGGTTCAAGAAATGGCGGCGAAACTTCAACATGACGCCGCGGGCGAGGAGCAGCACGAGAGCAGTCACCCCGGGCACGCCTCCGCACAGCAGGTCTTGCACCGTACCGATCATGAAGAGCGCCGTCGGCGGCAACAGATCGGGCCGGTATATCGTCCAATGGTAGGCCGCCATCAAGATGAACGCTGGGGTCAGCGCCGCGTAGCCGCGCAGATGGATCGGCTGCATCGATGCGATCGCCGCCAACACCATTGTCGTAACCGGCAGCAGGTTTGCCGCGGCGTTGTCCAGGCGCGAAAACCGATGCGGCAGCGCTCCGCGCACGCGGTCGCCCTCAGTTGCGGAGCCGCTGCCCGATGTTGGGCAGCTCCGCGCGCTTGCTGCCGCGTGGGACCAGGGACAGGGGATTGGGCAGTGTCTCCGCCAGCCCGTAATCTACCAGACGCAGGTAATCGGCGTGCGACAACGAGGAATACGGCTCGATGCGCGGCAATCCACCATCGAGCGCGACGACGACGCCGACCGGAAGCCCCGGCGGAAAGACACCTCCCTGCCCGGAAGTGACGATCCTGTCGCCGACCCTTATCGCGGGGCCCGCTTCGATATAGCGCAGGCTCGGCCGGTCGGAGTTGTCACCGGCAAGTACGGCCCGCTGCCGCGAACTCTCGACGATTACCGGCACGCGGGAGTTCAGGTCGGTGACGAGCAGGATCCGTGCGGTTCGGCTCCCTACCTCCGAGACGCGACCGACCAGACCCTCCCCGGTGATGGCTGCTTGACCCCGCGCCACGCCGTTATCGCGGCCGGCATTCACCATGACGCCGCGAACATAAATGCCACCCGAATTCGCGATGATGCGGGCCGTCACATAGGAGGTCGCGGGGTCGGGCACTAGCTTTAGCAAGTCGCGCAACTCGGCATTTTCCGAGGCCAGTTTCAGCGCCGCTTGTTGCCAGCCGAGCAGCCTGTCGTTCTCGGCTGCGAGCCGCGCATTCTCTTTATAGACGACGAATAAGCCGCGCATGCGGTTGACCGCAGCGTCGAGCATCGCGGCCGGGCGCGATAGCAGGTCGAGAGCCGGAGCGGCCGCATCCATCACCGAGTTCTCCAGCGACTCGAACACGTTCTGGTCGGTTTTTCCGAGAATGATCATCATCGCCGAGAGCAGCGCAAGCAGCGGAACCGCGATCCGCTGAATTGCTGCGTGACGAGCAGGCGAAAGTCGGATCAACGGGCTGCCTCTTGCCAGGCTCGCATAAAATGCGCAACGCCGGCGTTTTCCGATCGTATGAAATTTCTACCATACATTGATCAGCACGTTCCGCAGCGTCTTCATTTCCTCGAGGGCGCGGCCGGTGCCGAGGGCAACACAGGTCAACGGATCGTCGGCGATCGAGACTGGCAGACCCGTGGCGTGGCGGATGACGAGGTCGAGATTGCCAAGCAGCGCACCGCCGCCGGTTAGCACGATGCCCTTGTCGACGATGTCGGCTGCGAGCTCGGGTGCGGTGTGCTCGAGCGCCACCTTAACGGCCTCGATGATCGAGCCCACCGGCTCGGCGAGGCTCTCGGAGATTTGCCGTTCACTCAAAACGATTTCCTTCGGCACGCCGTTCATCAGATCGCGGCCCTTGATCTCCATGACGCGGCCTTCGCCGTCCTCGGGCATGCAGGCCGAGCCGATTTCTTTCTTGATCCGCTCGGCGCTGCTCTCGCCGACGAGAAGGTTATGGTTGCGGCGGATATAGGCGATGATCGCCTCGTCCATCTTGTCGCCGCCCATCCGCACCGATCGGCAATAGACGATGCCGCCGAGCGACAGGACCGCGACCTCGGTCGTCCCGCCGCCGACATCGACGACCATCGAGCCGGTCGGCTCGGTCACGGGTAGACCGGCGCCGATCGCCGCCGCCATCGGTTCCTCGATCAGGAACACCCGCCTGGCTCCCGCGGCTTCGGCCGATTCCTGGATCGCGCGCCGCTCCACGGCGGTCGAGCCGGAGGGCACGCAGACAACGATCTGCGGGGTGGCGAAGCTGCGGCGGTTGTGCACTTTGCGGATGAAATGCTTGATCATTTCTTCCGTCACTTCGAAGTCTGCGATGACGCCGTCGCGCAGCGGCCGGATCGCCTGGATGTTGCCCGGCGTGCGGCCGAGCATCAGCTTTGCTTCCTCACCGACCGCGAGGACTTGTTTGCGGCCCTTGACGCTGGCGATCGCCACCACCGAGGGCTCATTCAGAACAATGCCGCGTCCCTTGACATAGACAACGGTGTTTGCCGTGCCGAGATCGATCGCCATGTCGGCCGACAGCAAGCCCAGCATTCTTCCAAACATGCGAGCGGCAACCCAATGCTGCGAGCGATCCTAGCAATGGCGCTCGTCAAAATAGCGCCCGGCTCATCGGATCGGCTCCTAACATGACATCCTGGCGCAAATGCCTCAACGTCGCGTTAACCGAGCTCGCAAACCTCGCCGCGTCGGGTTCGAGACGTCGCGGCCGAATTACTAGTTGGACGGGACTTTTGCCGTCCGGACCGCCTGCACGATCTGTTCCGGCTTTATCGGGGTTGCGTTGAACTCGACCCCGAAGGGCGCGAGGGCGTCGCAGATTGCGTTGGCGATGGCCGCCGGGGGTGCCACCGCGCCGCCTTCGCCAACCCCCTTGACGCCGAGCGGGTTGAGCGGCGACGGGGAATGCTGATGGACCATCTGGATGTCCGGGATGTCGTTGGCGGTCGGCACCAGGTAGTCCATCAGCGAGCCGGTCAGCAGCTGACCATCGGCATCGTAGGCGAGCTCTTCCAACAGGATGCCGCCGATCCCCTGGGCGGTGCCGCCGGCGATCTGGCCCTCCACCAAGAGCGGGTTGACCACGACGCCGCAATCATGGGCGACGACGTATTTGTCGATCCTGACTTGGCCGGTCTGCGGATCGACTTCGACGATCGCGACATGCGCGGCGTAGCTCCAGGTTACCGTCGGTGGTTCCCAGTAATGCGTCTCCTCGAGCCCGGCCTCGACCCCCGGCGGGCGGCCGTGGTCCCAGCCGGGGCGCGCCGCCTGCGCCAGTTTGGCGAGGCTGACCGCCGCCCCCGGCACCCCGACAACCCCGACCCCACCGTCACGCAGTTCGAGATCGGCGGGCGCGCACTCCAACAGATTGGCGGCGATGGCAAAGGCCTTCTGCCGCAAATGCTCGCTCGCATGATGGATCGCCGCCGACAAGGTGACAGTGCTGCGGCTCGCGATCGTGCCGAACCCGATCGGAATCGCGGCGGTATCGGCGAGCGATATGATGACGTCTTCGGGAGCGACCGCCCAGGCATCGGCGACCACCTGGGCAAAGATCGTCTCCATCCCCTGGCCTTGCGGGCAGGCGCCGGACGAGACGTAGATCTTGCCGGAAGGGTCGATACGGACAGTTGCGCCTTCGAACGGCCCGACACCTGTGCCCTCGACATAACAGCCGATGCCGAGACCAAGGTAACGGCCGCGGCTGCGCGCCTCGCGCTGACGCAGACGGAACGCCTCGAGGCCGCCGATCGCGGCCAGCGCCTGCTGCAGCCCGCCGGGATAGTCGCCGCTGTCATAGACGATCGGCTCGCCGTCGCGATAGGGGATGCCGGCATGATAGGGCATTTCGTCGGCGCGGATCATGTTGCGCCGGCGCACCTCCGCCGGCTCCAGCCCGAGGCTTCCGGCGACCAGATCGATCATGCGCTCCATCGCAAAAGCCGCTTCCGGACGGCCGGCTCCGCGATAGGCCGAGTTCGGCACCTTGTTGGTCGCGGCGGTACGCGCCGATATGGCGAGGTGCGCGATCTTGTAAGGGCCGGTCAGGTGGGCCGCAGTGTTGTAGGGAACACCCACTCCGATCGGGTTCCACGCGCCGCAATCGACAATAAAATCGTCGCGCAGTGCGAGGATGTGCCCCTCGTCGTCAAAGCCGATTTCGACCTCGTGCAGCTGATCGCGCGAATGCGCCGAGGACGACAGGTGCTCGTGCCGGTCCTCGATCCAGCGCACCGGCCGCCCGAGCCGTCGCGCCAGAAACGGGATCAGCAGATCCTCGGGATAGACATGACCCTTGACGCCGAAACCGCCGCCGACGTCGAGAGCGAGGCAGCGCACCCGCGCTTCCGGCAGGCCGAGGATCGCGGCGGCCTCACGGCGCACCCAATGCACGACCTGGGTGGCCGACCAGATCGTTACCGCATCGGTTCGCGGTTCGTGGAGGGCGACGACGCCACGGCACTCGATCGGCACTGCCGCGTATCGGTGATGATAAAATCGGCGCTGCAGCCGGTGCGGTGCGCCGGCCATTGACGTATCGACATCACCCTTCGAAATCGAGAACGCGCCGAGAAGGTTCGTTTGCAATCCCTCGTGGATGACCGGTGCGCCTGGGGCCAGAGCTGCTTCGGGGTTGACGACCGCCGGCAAATCTTCGAACTCCGTCGTCACCAGCGCGGCGGCGTCTTCGGCCAGGTAGCGGTTCTCCGCAACAATGACGGCGAGCGCTTCGCCGACATGCCGCACCTTGTCGTGCGCCAGCAGAGGCTGCTGCGGATTGTGGAACTCGTGCTGGACCAGGCTCGTCCATTTGCCCGGCAACGACAGCTGGGTGTCCGGCACCGGAGGCAGCAGCCGCAGCAGATCGGCGCCGCTCAGTGCGAGAGCCACACCGCGGGCCGCTGCGGCACGCGACAGATCGATCGCGCGGATGCGCGCGTGGGGGACCGGGCTCCTGACAAAAGCCGCATGCAACATGCGCGGCAATTCGAGGTCGGCGATGAATTGCCCCGCTCCGGTCAACAGCCGCCGATCCTCGCGCCGCAGCAGCGGCCGGCCGACGTGAGGCGTTCGGGCTTCGCTCATAGCTGGGCGCTGTCTGTCCTCCGCCGCATCTCCTCCGCTCCCGCCTTGACGGCCTTGACGATATTTACGTATCCGGTGCAGCGGCAGAGCACCGCCGAGATCGCATCGCGGATCGCCTCTTCGGTCGGGGCAGGGTTGATCTTCAGGTAATCGAGCGCGGTGATCAGCATCCCCGGCGTGCAGAACCCGCATTGCAGTGCGTGGTGCTCGTGGAACGCCTGCTGCAGCGGATGAAGCTCGCCGTTTTCCGCGAGGCCCTCGACGGTAAGCAATTGAGCGCCATCGGCCTGCACAGCAAACATGATGCAGGAGCGGGCCGCCTCGCCGTTGAAAAAGATCGTGCAGGCGCCGCAGACGCCGTGCTCGCACCCGGCATGGGTGCCGGTCAGGCCGAGATCCTCGCGCAGAAAATCGACCAGCAGCTTGCGCGGCTCGCAGCGCCCCTCGCGCACTTGCCCGTTGACCGTCAGTCGGATCTCAACCGGTTGTGTCATCGGGCGGCTCCTTACTTGCCTTCAGCACGGCGCGGCGGGTTAGTACAGCGGTCAGATGGCGGCGAAAATCCGCCGATGCGTTCTGGTCCGACATCGGCTCGACCCGTTCTGCCGCCGTCTCCGCCGCGGCGGCGATTGCGGCCTCACCGAGACCCCTCTCTTCGAGGATCGCCTCAGCTTCCCGCAGCCGGACCGGGACCGGGCCGATCCCGCCCGTCGCGATGCGGACCGTCGCGCAGCGCTCGCCGTCCCGCACCAGCATCACGGCGATCGCGGCGATCGCGAAATCCCCCTTCCGCCGGGCGAATTCCTCGATTGCGTGCCGGGCTTCCGGCGGCATCACCGGAAAGCGCACCTCGGTGATGATCTCGTCCGCGGCGAGCGAGGTCGTCAGCGGCGCCTGAAACAGGTCCGGCGCTGCGATCCGCCGCTCGCCCTGCGGGCCGCGAACCACGACCTCGCCCGCCAACGCCTGCAACACCATCGGGATCTCGGCCGACGGGTCAGCGTGGGCGATGGAGCCGCCGATCGTGCCGCGCGTGCGGGTCGGCAGGTGCCCGACCCAGCGCATCGCTTCGCGCAGCAACGGAAGTTTCTCCTCGATCAGCGGCGCGAACTCGATTTGCCGCTGCCGGGCCATCGCGCCGATGCGCACCACCCCGTCCGCCACCTCGATGCCGGCGAGGTGCGGAATGCGATTGAGGTCGACAATCGCCGCCGGCGCCGCGAGCCGAAAATTCATCATCGGAACGAGGCTCTGACCCCCGGCGAGCACCCGAGCGTCGCCCTGGTGCCGCCGCAGGATGCCGAGGGCGTCGTCGATCGAAGTCGGGGAATGATAATCGAAGCTTGCAGGTTTCACGCGGCTCTCTCGCTCGAGCCGGAACTCGTCTGTCGGCTCAGTGGACGAGATTGTATCACCATGCGCTGCTCGAGGGTGAGAAGCCCGTCGGGATCACAAAAGGACTTTATGCGCGAGGTATTTTGAGCTCGCCCGGAGAGCTTGGGATTGGTGGTCGGTTTGCACGCAAAAAAGCGCGTAAGGGTGTAGACGGCCGTCAAGGCTCCGACTCATCCCCATCGGTAGACTGTCCGGCCGAGGGCGAGGCGTTTTCCAGGAACCTCTCCATGAGCCGACGATCGATCCTTTCCGTTCTCTGCGCCGCGGCGCAGACGCTGGCCGCCGCTCCTGGCGTTGCCCGCGTCGGGGTCGTGGTGGGCTTTCCCGGCGGCTCCTGTGGTCGAGGCGGCGCCCCCTCTACCTGCTCCCGGCTATGTTTGGCAGCCGGGCTACTGGAGCTGGAACGGCGTCCAGTATGTCTGGGTGCCGGGCACGTACGTCGTGGCGCCTTATGTTCACGCGGTATGGGTGCCCGGAGCCTGGGTCAAGCATGGCCCCGGCTGGGTCTGGGTCGCTGGCCACTGGCGGCGGTAAGGCCGACGGTGGCGCGGAGCATCACAACCAGGCCAGGGTGTCGGGTTCGAGGCCGAGGAGGTATTGAGCGACGGTTTCGAAATGCTCGTGCCGGCCTTGCAATTGCTGCGATACGGTGTGGATGTCGCGGAAGCGCCGTTCGAAAGGGTTCTCTTCGAAGATCGCGGTCGATCCGGCGGCATGATAGGCGGTGTCGACGACGCTGAGCGACTGATGGATGGCAAAGGTCGAAGCGAGCCGGATCACCATACGCTGCTCAAGGGTCAGATGCCTCGAGCGCTCGACCTCGCCGGTGATATCCTCCAGCGAGCCCAACAGATAGGCCCGCGCCGCGCGCAGCCGCGCTTCGGCCTGCGCCACTTGCGACTGGACGAGATTGTTGTCGCGCAGGCTGCGTTTGCCGCGGAACGGCACCTTGTCGCGTGCCAGCTCGATGAAGGCGTCGAGGGTGCTGCGGGCGATCCCCATCGCCACCCCGGCAAAGCCCGAGGCATAGAGCTGCAGGCTGCTGAAGCGGTAGAGCAGTCCCGCCTCGCGGCAGGTGCTGTCATCGTCGCGCGCTGCGACGTGCTTCGCGGGCACAAACAGGTCGCTGACCGAGTATTTGTCGCTGCCGGTGCCGCGCAACCCGATGACATGCCAGATGTCGGTCATCTCGGCCCGCGATTTCGGGAACATCACGGTGCGGATGACCGGGTTGCCATTCGGGTGAAGGAGCTGCGTGCCGTCCTCGTGGTAGATCGGCACATGGGCGCCGAGCCAGGTTGCGTTGTGGCTGCCGCTGGCAAAACTCCAGGTCGCGGTGACGCGGTAGCCGCCTTCGACGATCCGTGCCTTGCCGGGTCCCGGACCCCAGGCGAGGACACCGCGCGGCCCGCCGAAGATCTCTCGTGCTGCGTCCGGTTCGAGATAGGCGGCGGTCATCGAGCAGCCGGCGCCCTGGTTCAGGCACCACGCCGTGCTGGCGTCGGCTTTGGCGATCTCCTCGATGACCGGGACGTAATCCGCCGGGAGGAGCTCAGCACCGCCCAGAGAGCGCGGCAACAACAGGCGAAAAAACCCGCCCTCAGCGAGCGCCGCCACGACCGCTTCCGGCAATTCTCGCCGGCGCTCGATCTCGGGCGCGGCGGCGGCGAGGTCGGGTGCCATCTCGCGCGCCCGGTGGAGGTAATCGCGCGCCGTATCCTCGACCGTCCGCCGCATTTCTTGCTCCTTTGTCGGCTCCGATTCGGACTCCAACGCTAAGCCAAACCGCCGTCAAGCCGGCTAACTCACGCGCTTCTCGTCCACCGGCGCACAGTGGCGTACTATTTTCCGATGGCGATCCGCCTATTGCCTCCGGTTCTCGTCAACCGCATCGCCGCCGGCGAGGTCATTGAGCGCCCGGCGGCGGCGGTCAAGGAATTGGTCGAGAACGCGATCGACGCCGCGGCCTCGCGCATCGCCGTTACCTTGAAGGAGGGCGGCCAAGGGCTGATCTCGGTTGCCGACAACGGCGGCGGGATGACCCCCGACGAGCTGGCATTGGCGGTAGAACGTCACTGCACCTCGAAATTGCCCGAGGATGATTTGTTGCGCATCACGGCGCTCGGCTTTCGCGGCGAAGCCTTGCCGTCGATCGGTGCGGTCAGCCGGATGCGCATCATTTCGCGGCAACCTGATGCCGACAACGCCTGGGAGATCGCGGTCGAGGCGGGCCAGAAGAGCGCGCCGGTGCCGGCGGCACATCCTCCGGGGACACGGGTCGAGGTACGCGACTTGTTCTTCGCGACCCCGGCGCGCCTCAAATTCTTGAAGACGCCGCGCACCGAGCGTGATCTGGCGGTCGATGCGGTGCGCCGGCTCGCCATGGCTTATCCGGTCATCTCGTTCTCGGTGACCGCTGACGAGGATCGCCAGCTGCTGCGGCTTACGGCGGCTGCCGAGCCCGCACCGGCGATTGCCCAGCGCATGCGGCTCGCAGCATTGTTGGGCCGCGATTTCGCCGAGAATTCGGTCGAGATAGATGCCGAGCGCGGCGGCTACCGCCTCTCCGGGCTGATCGGTCTGCCGACGCTCAACCGCGCCGCGCCGCGCGACCAGTACCTCGTCGTCAATGGGCGGCCGGTGCGGGACAAATTGCTGGTCGGCGCGGTGCGCGGCGCCTATCAGGACGTGCTCGCCCGCGACCGCCATCCGATGGTCGCGCTGTTCCTCGATGGGCCGGTGGAGGAGATTGACGTCAATGTCCACCCGGCCAAAGCCGAGGTGCGGTTTCGCGATGTGGCGCTGGTCCGCGGGCTGATCGTCGGCGCGTTGCGCAATGCGCTCGGTGCCGCCGGGCACCGTGCCTCGTCGACAGTCGCCGCGGCGGCGGTCGCAGCGTTCCGCCCCGGGAGCTTCGCTGCTTCCGGAGGTAATGCCGGGGCGGCGGCGCGCTTTGTATTTCCTCTGCCGCCGGAAACTCCGTCGCTGGCGCTTGCCGAGAGCGCCAACAATTTTTTACGGCCGGCGGCCGGGGCGCCGCCGCCGTCCGAAACGCCGCTCGGCACCCCACGGGCACAACTGCACGGGACCTATATCCTCGCCGAGACGCCAACCGGGATCGTCCTTGTCGACCAGCATGCAGCGCATGAACGCCTCGTTTACGAGCGCATGAAAGAGGGGATCGCCACCCATGGGGTGGCGCGCCAGGTGCTGCTCTTGCCTGAAATCGTCGAGCTCGACGAGACCGCCGCGGCTCGGCTCGCCGCGCGCGCCGAGGAGCTCGCCGAATTCGGGCTCATGCTCGAGCCGTTTGGGCCCGGCGCCGTGGTGGTCCGCGAAATCCCGGCCTTGTTGCCGGGCCTCGATGTCGGCGGCTTGGTGCGCGACCTCGCCGACGAGCTCGCCGAGTGGGGCGACACCCTCGCCTTGAAGGAGCGTATCGAAACCGTCTGCGGCACGCTCGCCTGCCATACCAGCGTGCGCGCCGGGCGCCGTCTGTCGCCAGCCGAGATGGAGGCGCTACTGCGCCAGATGGAGGCGACCCCAAACAGCGGCCAGTGCAACCATGGCCGTCCGACCTATGTTGCCCTCGACCTGGCAGATATCGAGCGGCTGTTTGGCCGGCGGTAGCCCGCGGCCGCGGTTTTATAACCTGCTCTAAAGCCTGATCAGGCCGCCGGGCGGGGTCGGATCGTTGTGCATGGCGGCCACAATGTCGGCGCGCACCTTGGGTGATCGCCGGTAATATTGGTGGCTCGCGTCGGGCGGGTTCAACAGATCGTAGTCGCCCACTTCGGCGCAATCGACGATCCGATACCGTGTCGGCGGTAGCGGGCGACATCCCTCTTGTCGACCGGGCCTTCATGCCCGAGCCGCGCAATAAGGTTGACGGCAAAGCTCAGATAAAGCGCGACATCGCGGACGCTGAAATAGACCGAAACTCTTGGCGCGAGGTCGGCCAGCCGGCTCAGTCGCGCGCCCATCGGAAACTCAAAACTGTCATAGCGCTCGTCGGCCGCTGCGAGGAAGGTTTCGTCGAACAATGTCGCGGCCGGCCTGCCATGGCTGAACCAGCTCTCGGCCCCGCCCTGCAGCGCGAGAGCGCCCATGCTGTGGGTCACTAGGAACACCCGGCGGCCCTGGGCTCTGATCGCCGCCAGCATCGGCTCAAGGTTGGCAAGGAAGCTCGCGATATGGAAACCCGACCTGCCGGCTTGGCTCTGGTCCCGCAGATGATCCTCCGGGAGAAGGTGGGGCGGGGTTGCGAAAAGCCGTTCCAAAGACGGCCAGCTGAACGCAATCACCGTGGTGTCGGCGTCGTTGACGCCAGCCGCGGCGAACCAGGCGCGATTGTAGGCGGCGCGGGTGATCGAATTGACAAACGAATTGGCAAAGCCGTGGACGAATACCAGGATGTTCTTCCCCGAGCCGGCGATGTCTTGCGCGATGCCGGGTTGAAAGCTGCCCGATTGGGTATTCGATATCGTGGTGATCGCACCGCTGCCTTCGACCAGCAGATCGGTCCTCTCGACAAAGGCGGCAGCATAGGTGATTTGGTCCGGATCGGTCGGCGGAACGATCTCGCTGCTGTAGTTTCGCCGGTCGGCTGAATCCCCCTGCACGACCCGGTTGGTGGCAAAATAGACGGTCGTATTCGGCATCCCTTCCCCCTCACCGCCGACAACTATTGAGCGTCGCCGCGCTCGTCTCTGTCAACCGAAGGGTCGAGGCACCTACGGGCTCGCGGTCCACCACAAAAGCCGGATTGGATGCCTGGGCAAGTGGGCCCGGCAATTGACAAAAACCTCCTGGGCCGCGACAACCGAAGCCCAGGTTGAAGCGAAGGGTCCGACGGATGGGCATGCTCGAAGGACGGGTGGCGATTTGCGCCGGAGCGGGTCGTGGGGTTGGCGCCGAGGTCGCCAAATCGATGGCCGCGCACGGCGCCCGGGTCGTCGTCAACGATCCCGGCACCAGCGGCAGCGGCGAGGGCTCGGACCAAACGCCGGCGCAGGAGATCGTCGACCAGATCAAGGCGGCCGGTGGCGATGCCGCCGCCAATTACGGATCGGTCGCCAAGTTCGAGGACTGTCTGGCGATGGTGCAGCAGGCGCGCGACGCCTTTGGCGGTCTGCACATCGTGTTCAACGCTGCGGGAATCCTGCGCGACCGGATGTTCCACAACATGTTTCCGGAGGATTGGCAGGCGGTCATGGATGTGCACCTGACCGGCCATTTCAACATCAACCGGGCGGCCATCAACCTGTTTCGCGAGCAGAATTACGGGCGGATGATCATGGTGTCATCGACCTCCGGTCTGCTCGGCAATATCGGGCAGGCCAATTACGGTGCGGCGAAATTCGGCATCGTCGCATTGGCCCGCATCGTCGCGATGGAAAACGCCGCGAAGGGGATCACCGTCAATGTCATCTGCCCGTCGGCCGACACGCGCATGACCCGCGCGGTGCCAACGCCAAAAGACCCTCAAGCGGCGGCGCTGCGGGAGGAACGGCTGCGTCGCAGCCGGGCCGATGCGATCGCCCCCCTCTGCGTCTTTCTCGCCTCCGAGCAGGCCGGTCAGGTCAACGGCCAGGTTTTCCATCAGCGCGCCGGCGAGCTGTCGCTCTACGGCCATATGCGCCCGGTCCGCATGGTGCACCGCCAGGGCGGCTGGACACCCGAAACGCTGGCCGAGATCGCGATTCCGGCGCTTGCGCCGCAATTCACTCCGCTCGGCGATGGGCGAGCGGTTCATCCCGGCCTGCCGATGGAGTAGGTTCAGCTCAATTCAGCTCTATCTGCGGGTACGCGCAAAGCGCATAGGATTATGCGAATTGGGTTCTGCCCGAGGACACCGCCGGACGAGAAATTTCCTCGTTGCGACGGCGGTAATTATCGCCGTCATCCTCTACGGTTCGCTTTATCCTTTTACATTCCAGCAGCCCGCTGAGGGCATCGGTCCGGTAAGCAACTTGCTGCGGAGTTGGGCGGAGCCGCCGCACCGAGGCGATTTCGTCGCCAATATTCTGTTTTATCTGCCGTTGGGCTTTTTCGGGATTCTCGCGATCGCGCGAGGGTCTGGCGTCGTGTCGGGAATCGTACTGGTGACGATCGCCGGGGTGCTGCTCAGCACCTCGATGGAGCTGGCGCAATATTACATCGCCGGCCGCGTGAGCTCGGCAAACGATGTCTATGCAAACGTCCTCGGGACGTTGCTGGGTGCGGTTGTCGGAGGCGTCACCGATTGGAATTTCCGCTGGCCGCTGTTGCGCACTGTCGCCGCCAATCGCGTGCCTGCCCTGCTGCTCGCCCTGTGGCTGGGTTACCGCCTTTATCCCTACCTCCCGACGATCGATTTGCACAAATACTGGGCCGCAATCAAGCCGGTGGTCGTCGATCCGAGTGTGCGCGCCTACGACCTCTGCCGCTATGCCACGATTTGGTTGACTGCCGCCGCGCTGATCGAGCCGCTCGACGAATCAAACCGCGGCTGCCTGCTTCTTCCATTGTTCATCATCGGAGTGCTCGGTGCGAAGGTGCTGATTGTCGGCAAAGTGCTGAGTGTTGCGGAGATTGCTGGCGCGGCAATGGCTCTCGGGGCCTGGTTCGTACTCGCGCTTGGCGTCGGCGCGCGATATCGCGCAAGCGCTGTCGCGGTGCCGCTAGCGGCCTATGTTCTTCTCGACCGGCTGGCCCCGTTTCACTTTGTTGCGCATGGTCGGCCGTTTGGCTGGATCCCCTTCCTCAGCTTTATCTCAGGCTCGCTCGACGTGAATATCATGTCTTTTCTCGAGAAGGCTTTTCTCTATGGCAGCCTGATCTGGCTGCTCGACAGAGCCGGTCTCGGTTTGACGAAATCGACAATCCTCGTGGCGCTCATGCTGTTCGCTACCAGCTGGGCGGAAACCTTCCTGCCTGGGAGATCGGCTGAGATCACCGACTCCCTGATGGCCCTGCTGATTGGCGTAATCATCGCGGCTATGGAAGACGTGACCAGGCGCCGAGGGGCATCCGTTAGCGACACGCCATGAGCTCCGGCGCTGCTTGCCGGCCACGTTCTTGCAACAGAACCCGGCAACGGATCGGGCGATAACGGCTTTGGGTATCGGCCCGGGCTTGCGCTAAGCTCGCAGCTTCCGGTGTCGCGCCTCCCAGATCGCAGGTCATAAAGATGGCGTTCGCTGTTTTGGAAGTCGGTCGGCGCGAGTGATGCGGATGCTTTATTTCGCGGCAGCGCTGGTGTGTGCCGCCCCGGCCGCCGCGGACCCGCCGCCAAATGCCGACCCTGCACTGGCGCCGTGGTTCCGCAGTCTGGTGCAACCCGGCACCAGCATTTCGTGCTGCTCGATCTCGGACTGTCGCGCTACCGACTACCGGATCGAGGGCGACCATTACGAAGCGTTGATCGGCGAGAACTGGTTTGTCGTACCGCAGGAAAAGATCTTGCAGCGCACCGACAATCCGACCGGACGTGCCGTGGTGTGCTGGACCCCGCAACGCGGGATCGTATGCTTTGTGCGGGCGACCGAATCGTAGGTGGGCGCCTGCTGTTATTGCGGAGTCCGCGGGGCAATCGGCGGATTTGTTAGCCCTGGCGCACTGGTGCCGCCGCGTCCCGGAGGCCTGCCGGCGGCGGCGGGAGGATTGGGTGCCGCATTGGGAAACGGCACTGGCTCGGCGCCGAGCAATGGCACATCGATCTGGCGGCGGGTCTCGCCGACATTTGCTTCCGCCCCCCGAACTAGCGCCTCGAGCTGACGGTCGGTCAGTTTGATCCCGTAGAATTGATCGTAAAATGTGCGGGCATTGGCGCGCAGATCCTCCTGATATTGGTCTGGATAAAACAGCGCCGTCAGCCAGTACAATCCGATTAAGCGGTTCACTCCGGGAGGGTCGTCAATCCAGCCGAATGGATCGGCCGGAGCCAGGTAAACACGCTTGTCGGCTACCGCCTTCAGGCCTCGCCATTCAGGGCTACGCAACAGCGCATTGTAAAAACTCCGCTCCTCGGCAATGATCATCGCCGGGTTCCAGGCGATGATCTGGTCTCGTGTGACCCGCGTCAGCTGGCCGCGGCCAAGCCGTGCGGCAACATTGATCACTCCGGCCTGATCGATCGCGGCCGTGGCTTGCGAGCCGGCGAGGCCGGATTCGATCCCATCCTGTCCTCGGCCGTAATAAACGAGTGGCCGCTCTGTCGGCTCGGCGATCAACAGCCTGCCGCGCAACGAGTCGATCGCGTAATCGGCATAGCGGGCGAGATCCTCACCGCGAGGGCCGACGCCAAGGATCCCTCCGAGGGTCCGCAGGGTCGCCGGAGTGGCTTGAATGCTGTTGTCGAGCACGATGCAAGGGACGCCGGTTTGCTGCTGGACCCAGTCCGCCCGCGTCGCAGCCTCAGCCGAAATCGGGCCCGCTTCGACGATCAGCTCGGGGCGCATCCGCGCGACCAATTGGACGGTCTCCGTGGGATTTGGCCCGATCAATTGGCCGACGATCGGCAAACGGGCAAATTTCGCCGGCAAGTAGCCGCGTCGGCTGCGCGACGGGGCGGCGCTCCAACCGACCAGCTTATCCGGAGCGAGGGCAAAGACGAGCACGTCGGCCGGCGGGTTGGCGGTCACCACCCGCCCGACACGGTCGGGCACGACGACATAACGCTCGGCGGCGTCGACAAAGCCGGCTGTTCGGCCGGGCCCGGCGAGCAGTGTGACGAACAGCAGCGTCAACCAGGCGGCGGGCGATCGAAGCAGCATCCGCGCTCCTCGACGGAATTGGACGATTCCGCCCAGACTATAGCGGGCGCGGCTTGTCAGGCAAACAGGCAGCGACCCGCGCGGGACGTCAGTTCCGGCTCAGTCTCCGTTGAATGGGGCGGCACCGGGCGCCGGGATCGGCATGTTGTCGATCAGCCGGGTCCGGCCCAGACGCACAGCCGCGAAAACACGAGACGGGACGCTGACCTCGCCGACCACCGGCATCAGAGTGTCGGCGCTGCGGATTTCGAGATACTCGACGGCGAATCCGGCATCGCGCAGTTCGGCGACACCGCGCGCACTCTCGCGGGCGACGGCGTCCGGTTGTTGCGTCAATGCCCCGGCAATCGAGCGCAGTACCCGGGCGAGAACCGGCGCGACGCGTCGCTCCTCGGCTGACAAATAGGCGTTGCGCGACGACAGGGCGAGGCCGTCCGCCTCGCGCACGGTCGGCACGCCGACGATCCGCACCGGGATGTCGAGGTCGCGCGCCAGCCGCCGGACGACGAGCAGCTGCTGGTAGTCCTTCTCGCCGAAATAGGCGGCGTCGGGCAGCACCTGGATCAGCAGCTTGGTGACGACCGTCGCCACGCCGTCGAAGTGACCCGCGCGGTGCGCGCCGCACAGACCCTCGGTCAGCCCGTCTACCTGCACGGTCGTCGCAAAATCGGGCGGGTAGATTTCGCCGAGCGCGGGGATAAAAGCTAGGTCGACCCCGGCCGAGTGCAACATTTCGAGGTCGGCCGGCTCGCGGCGCGGATAGGAGCCGAGATCCTCGCCCGGAGCGAATTGCTTCGGGTTGACGAAAATCGAGGCAACGACGCGGTTACAGTCTGCTCGGGCAGCCTCGACAAGCGCTATATGACCTTGGTGCAGCGCGCCCATCGTCGGCACCAAGCCGATCCGGTCGTCGGCCTTTCGCCAAAGCCCGATCCGCTTCCTCAGATCGGCGATGGTCCGCGTCACCTCCACCGTCAATCCTCAACCCTTCACCGAACCCGAGGTCAGCCCGGCGACATAATGCTCGACAAAAAACGAGTAGATGATGGCGACCGGGATCGAGCCCAACAACGCGCCCGCCATCAGCTGGCCCCAATAAAACACATCGCCGCGGATCAGCTCGGCAATGACCCCGACCGGTACTGTCCGCACCGAGCTCTTGGTCAGAAAGATCAGCGCATAGAGAAACTCGTTCTGTGACAAGGTGAAGGCGAAGATCCCGGCGGAGATGAAACCGGGCGTGCACAATGGCAGAAAAATCTGCCGCATCGTCTGCAGCCGGCTGGCGCCGTCGATCCGCGCCGCTTCCTCGAGTTCCTTCGGCACGGTCTTGAAATAGCCGAGCAACAGCCAGGCGCAGAACGGCACCAGCATCGTCGGGTAGGTCAGGATCACCGCGGTCAAGGTGTTGCCGAGGTCGAGCCGGTTGATCAGATCGGCGAGCGGGATGAACAACAGAGGCTGCGGCACCAGATAGATCGCCGCCACCGTCATCGCGATCAAACCGGCGCCGGCAAACCGCATGCGCGCGAGCGGGTAGGCGAGCATGACGCCGAGCACCAGCGAGATCCCGGTCGACACGACCGCGACCAGCATGGTGTTCCACGTCCATAACAGAAAGCTCGTCTGGGTCAGCAGGTCGACATAGTGCTTCAGTGTCGGATGAAGCACGAGCAATGGCATCATGTGGCGGTTGTAGAGCTCGGCATTGGGCTTAAGCGAGGTCACCGCCATCCAGTAGAACGGGAACAGCGCCAGCACCAGGAACAGGCCGACCGGCAGCCACAGCCGCACGATCCGCTGGACCGGGCCATAGCCGGTGACCATCACCGCCTCCGCATGTAGATCGTCAGCGCGACGATCAGCAGCGCCAAGGCCGGAAACATCGCCAACGCTACCGAAGCGCCGAGACCGAGCTGTCCGGCGCCCATCGCAATGTCGAAGGCATAGGTAGCGAACAGCTGCGTCGCATTTTGCGGCCCGCCATGCGTCAGCACATAGACGAGCTGGAAGTCGGCGAAGGTGAAGATCACCGAAAACAAGGTCACGATCAGGATGATCGGCTGCAGCAATGGCAAGGTCACGAAGCGGAAGCGCTGCCAGCCGCTGGCGCCGTCTATCGTGGCGGCCTCGTAGAGCTCGGGCGGCACCGTCTGCAGCCCGGCGAGCAGGGTGATGCCGTAAAACGGCAGGCCGCGCCAGGTGTTGATGACGATGATCGAGCCCATCGCCAGGATCGGATTGCCGAGCCATGAGGGGCCGGGCTTGGGCATGCCCAGAGCGATCAGAAACCAATTGAGCACGCTGAAGGCCGGGTCGAGGATCCACATCCAGGCGACAGTGCTCAGCACAGTCGGCACGATGAATGGCAACAGAAGCAATGCGCGAACCAGGTTCTTCAGCGGGAATTGCTGGTTCATCGCCAATGCCAGCGCCAGACCGCCAACCATCTTCAGCAATGTCGCAGCGGCGGTATAGAGGAAGGTGTTGAGGGCCACCTTCCAAAAGATCGGGTCGTTGAAATTGGTCGCGAAATTCTTAAGCCCGACAAACGTGCCGGGATGCGCCACCGGCCGGTCCTGCAGGCTCAACAAGATGCCGTAGCAGAACGGATAGCCGACGAGCGCCGCCAGAAACAGCAAGCGGCGGCGCCATCATCAACCAGCTGAAGACGCTCTCGCGGTCGAGCCAGCCGCTCAGCGACACTGGCCGGCGGCTTGCCCGCACGCCCCCGACAAGGAACTCCGAGCGGAGCGTCATCCCAGTGCGTCATGCCCGGGCTTGACCCGGGCATCCGTGCGGTGCCTCAGAGTGCGGAACAGTCGCCGGATTGCCGGGTCGAGCCCGGCAATGACGACCAGTTTAGCTTCCTGCTCCATTATTTTACACCGGCCGGTAAATCCCTTTCAGCTGCGCCTCGGCGTTCTTGATCACCTCTTTGGTCGAGGCGCCGGCGCAGGCCTTGGCGAACATGTCGACAATCACGTATTTGGCGACGCTTTCCGCCAGGTAGCCGACTGGGTGGTGCCGGCCAGCCCGGGAGGTGGGCGGTCGTCAGCGCATCGCGATAGGGGATGTTGCGCGGCTCCACCTGCCACATCGGCGCGCTGTCATAGCCGTGCAGCAGCGGCTGGTAATAGGTGTCGGCCGAGGCATACCACGCGCCGAGTTGCTTCTCATCCATCAGCCAGCGCAGAAAGGCGCGCGCCTCCTCCTTTGCCGGCGTAAAATTAAAGATCGAATGGCTGATCGCGCTCATCAGATGAAACCGGCCCTTCGGTCCCGCCGGGTTCATTGCCTGGTCGGTGACCTTCGCAATTTCGGGGAAGTCGCGCTTGGCCAGCCAAAGGATGCTCTCGGCATTATTGGTGCAGGAAATTTGCTCGGCATACCAGGCCTTGTTGTTGCTCGGATCGGTCCAGCCGAGCACGTCCTCGAACATCGTATCGCGAAAGAATTTGCGGGCGAAGTCGACGGCGCGGGCGGTTTCGTCCGAGTCGATCACAACGGTCTTGCCGTCGGGCTCGATTTCATGCGCGCCATAAGACCACAGGAGCGGGTATAGCCAGCCGTGGTTGTCGCCAAAGCCGTGGCCAAGCTCGAAGCCGAAGGGGTGGTCCTTGGCCTTCAGCTTCTTGCCGACCTCGTAGAGCTCTTCCCAGGTCTCCGGGAATTTCTTGACGCCGACCTCCGCAAACCAATCCGTGCGCCAGTTCATCAATTGGCCGATATTGCTGAACGGCATCGCCTTCCATTTGCCGTTGACTACTGCCGACTCCTTGGCCGCGTCATACCAGCCGCCTTGCTTTTTGCCGATCTCGTCCGCAATGTCCCCGACATCCAACAACTTCTCGTCAAACAGGAACGGGAAGAGCTGGAATATCATCGTGACGTCCGCCCCCGAGCCGGTCTCGGTTATCGTGCTGATTCGGGTCGGCAAACTCCCGACGCTGGTCAGCTCGTAATTGATTTTGACGCCGGTCTCTTTTTCATAAGCGGGAGCCAATGTCTTCTGCATGTATTCATCAAATGTTTTGATGAACGAGCTCTCGTGCAGAAAGGTTAGCGATTTGGCTTGGGCGGACGCCGGCCATGGAGCAAGCGCCGAGCCGACGGCCCCGAGACCCGCGAGTTCGAGAAGTCCGCGGCGTGAAATGGTTCCCATGCTGTCGCTCCCTTGTCCGCCAAAAACAACGGTATCGCCTGCTTTCTATCGGTACGGCTTGCGGCGGGCAAGCGAAGCGGCGTCTCCCTTGCAACCCGATCCCGTCAGCTCCTTTCTGCCGTTCTAGTAGATTGCTGCACCAAAGAAAATTTGACGGCTCCCGGATATTGAGGGCTCCAAGGTTATCCTGACGAAATAGCTTTCAAAATCTCGGGTACGGCGGGATAGCCAGTCACACTTCAAATGCCACTGCGCCGCAAGCCGGTAGTGCAGCCTTCAGCGGCCCGCCAGCACTCGATCGACCATCGCCGGCGCGGCGCCGAGATAGTTGGCGGGGTCGGTCAGCGCCTGCAGCTTTTCAGGGCCGAGCGGGCCGGCCACCGCCGGCGTCTCCAACAGCACCTCGAGCAAAGGCCGGTCGGTGTCGATCGCGATGCGGCAGGCGTCGTAGACGAGGTCATGCGCCTCGTTGCGGCCGGTATAGGGCGCCAGCCCCATCATCACCGCCTCGGCGACGATCAGCCCATGTGTCATCGCCAGATTCTTCGCCATGCGGCCGGGATCGACGATCAGGCCGCCGAGCATGAACCGCGCCTGGTGCAGAGCGCCGGCGGCAAAGCCGAAGGATTCGGGCAGCGCCACCCATTCGACATGCCAGGGACCGGTAGCCCGCTCGAAATCCGTCACCACCGCATCGAGCACCAGTCCGGCTTGTTGGCGCAGCACCTTGGACGCAGCGAGGATCAGCTCGCACGAGATCGGGTTGCGCTTCTGCGGCATCGTCGAGCTCGAACCGCGGCCTTGGACGAACGGTTCGGCGGCCTCGCCGAACTCGGTTGCCGACATCAACATGGTGTCGAAGGCGATCTTGCCGAGGCTGCCGACCAGCAGCGCCAGGACCTGCACGGTTTCGGCGATGCCGTCGCGCACCACGTGCCAGGTGATCGGCGGATCGGCGAGGTTCAGCTCGCGGGCCAGCCCCGCGCGGGTCCGCAGGCTCTCCTCGCCATTGCCGAGCGAGGCCAGGGTGCCGGCGGCACCGCCGAACTGCGCCAGCAGCACACGTGGGCGCAGCTCGCGCAAGCGGTCGGCGTGACGGTCGAGCGCGAACAGCCAGACCGCCGACTTGTAGCCGAAGGTGACCGGCAGCGCGTGCTGCAAGTGGGTGCGTCCGGCCATTGGCGTATCGCGATATTTGCGCGCGAGCGCAGCGAGATGATTGCGCACCGCCGTCAGATCTTCCTCGATCAAGGCGAGACCAGCGCGGATTTGCAGCACCGTGGCACTATCCATGATGTCTTGGGTGGTCGCGCCCCAATGCAGGTAGCGCCCCGCCGGTCCCGCCATTTCGGCGAGCTGGCGAACCAGCGGCAGGATTGGATAACCGACGGTCTCGGTTTCACTCTTGAGCCGTGCCAGATCGAGCGCCGCGCGGCCGCCCGCCAGCGAGTTTGCCGCATGGGTGATCGCACCGGCCGCCTCGGCCGGGATTATCCCGAGCTTTCCCTGGGCGCGGGCGAGCGCGGCCTCGACTTCGACGCAACGCATCAGGAACGCGTCGTCGCCGAGTACCTCGCGCATCGGCGCGGTGCCGAACATGTCGGCGAAGATCGTCGAGTTGAGAGCGCCGATTGCCACCAGTACCTTCCTCGAAGGGAATTAGACCCTGTCGTGCGCCGCTCGCGGGAACGTTGTCCAAACCCCGTCGACCAATCGCTCGAGCGCCGGGAAACGAGCCTTGTAGGCCATCTTGGGGCTATCGGCGATCCAATAACCGAGATAGATGAAAGGTTGCCCATGCCGCTGGCATTGCTCGACGAGCCAAAGGACGCTCCAGGTCCCAAGGCTGAGTTTTGCCTGCTGCGGATCATAAAAGCTGTATACCGCCGAGATCCCGTCATCGAGCAGATCAACCAACGAGGCTGCGACGAGCGTCCCAGAGCCGTCACGGAACTCCGCGATGGCGGTGCGCACCGGGGTGTCCTCGACCATTCCCCGGAAATCGCCATAGCTCATCGAGGCCATATCGCTGTCGCTGTGGCGCGCGCGCTGATAGGCCGAAAACAGCCGGAATTGCTCAGGTGTCGCGCGGGCCGCGACAAAGCGGCCCGCGATGTCGCGATTGGCGTTGCGGATGCGCCGGGTCGAGCGGGTGTGGCTAAAGCGATCGACGACGATCCGCACCGGGACGCAGGAGGAGCAACCGCGGCACGCCGGGCGGTAGGCAAAGCGGTGACTGCGCCGGAAGCCGGCACGCGATAATTCGTCATAAAATAGGGCGCCGCTGCTTCTGCCGAGTTCGACGATCAACTTGCGCTCGACCCGGCCGGGTAGGTAGGGGCAGCTGACGGGTGAGGTTGCGAAGAATTGCCGGACCGGGGCAAGCGTGGCCCCACTCGTGGACGCCGCCTTCGCGTCCTGCCGGAGCCATTCGCGTTTTTGCCGGTTTTGGGCTCCTGGCCTCAAATCCATCGCAACGTCTCCTTTTCGTGCTGCGCTTTGCGATCGCGGACGGCTCGCTTCGGATTATGGCCGAGAGCGCAAGGCAGGCGCCAGACGGCAGCGCAGCCGTTCACTGCATCGGCCCTTTGGTCCAGCGGAACCCGGTCAGAATATTCTCGTCGAAGCTACATTCGACCGCCAGCTCCCGCGGCTGGGGTGCGTCGGGAGGTAGATCGGTCCTGACCCCCTCGGCCTGAGCCATGATCGTAGTCAGGCTGGTCGCCGACGCGGCGCTGTTGGTAACGTCGATCGTCGCGCTCGGATAGGCGCGCCGCATAAAATCGGCGCAACGCTCGGCAAGGCCGATATCGCGAGGAATCCTGCTGCAGCCAGCCGCAACAGCGGAGAGGATGGCGAGCAACAGGGCAACCGACGCTTGTCCGGGCGATCGCATGCCGCCGATACTGCGCGGCGGCGGGGCGAATATCAAATCCTGCCAAGCCTGCGCCGGAGGGGGGGGTCAAATTGAGGGACGTTTCGCGACTGGTCAGGAAGCTGCGACGGAAGGTCTATCGGGAGACGCCGGTCGCTTCGGCGAACCGCACCGCCGAGCTCGATCCCCGGATGTCCTACCTGGATATGACGACAGCCTTGGGGGCGGCGAAGCTGGGCGTTCCGTCCAGAGGCGCCGCGCTGGCGTTGTGGCGGGCCTGCAACGATCGGGGTCTTCACGCCTGGTGTTACGAGTTTGGTTTCCCGGAAAGCCTCACCCAGGCCGTCACCGTCGTGGACGTGGACGGCGTGCTCGAAGTGCACGACGCGTTCTTCAATTCGAGCTACCGGCCCGGCCTTTCCGATCTGCTGACTTCGTTGCGGGATGGAAGGGCGGTGAACGGCAAAGACGGGATTCGGGACAGAAAGATCTACATCATGGATCCCGCCGGCGAAGCACAGGCCACGGTGTGCTGGTTGGAAGCGCATGCCGACCGCGAGCTCGAACCTGTCGATGATTTGCGGCGATTTCAGGTGCTGTGGAACCCGAAGGCGTTCGCCGCGACTTACCCCGCGATCGACGCCGTGTCCCGTGGTTTGGCAGCCCGAGGCTACCCCGAGGAACTGCAATTCCTGAAGCTGCATCCGGTTGCCGTGTTCGACGGCGCCAGATGGCATCGCGATCACGCCGACATGCCTCTGTTGGGCGGGCAGGATTTGACCTCGCCTATCGCCGCGTTGTGTGTGGCGACTCGCGACCTCGCGACCGAACGCGCACGTGTCGTCGAAACGGCCATGACGATCACGCGCGTCGAGGCCGATCTCGCCGACGTCAACTCGCGGCTCTCTGCCGCGTCCCAGCAGTTTTCCGCCGAACGCGAAACATGGCTTCAGCAAAAGGTGGCGCTGCAAGCGGGCAAGAACGCTCTCGAAGGCGAGCTCGAGGAGATGCGTACTCGGTTTTCGGCGGCCGTCGATCTACGGGCTCGGCGAGACAGCCAGATCGCACAGCTGCGGGCCGAGATCGAGGATACGACGCAGCAATTCGATCGACAGCGAAGCGCGCTAGTCGCCCTCGAAAGCCTGCAACGCGACTGGGAGGACGCTCGGCTACGGCTCGAAACCGAAAATTGCGACCTGCGGACGCAGCTCGCAGCTGGCGCGCACGAGAACGAGCGAGTGCGCCAGCTTGCTTTGGCCTGGGAGCGCCGAGCGGGGTCGGCCGACGAGCATGCGATAGAAATCAACCACTGCCTTGCCCCGCTGATTGAGCAGGTGAGCCAGCTACGGGGCGAGCGGGACGCCATATCTCGCGATAAGGCGCGTCTGGAGGCGCAGATCGCGGCTTCACCCGGAGCGCGGTTAAAATCGCTTTGGCGCTGGCTCGCGAAGAGACGGGAGACAAGCTGACGACCACCGACGCCACGCGGAATATCAGTTGTGCATAGTGCCCTTAGGCAATCGGCCAGCCGCTCGGAAAGCGCCGCACCACGACTGTGCCGGCAAGCATGTCGTGAAGAGTGCGCTTGTGCCGGTTAAAGAGGACAAACAACAGGATCAGCGAACCGGTCGCACCGACGGTGAGGTAGAAGAGCGCCGTCTGTGCCAGTGCCTGCAGAAACCCGGGGCGCTCTCCCGTCACAGAGCGCAGCTCGACATCGAACAGCCGCATGCCGAGGGTCGCGGAGCGGGGACCGCTCAACAGCAGGGTGTGATAGGCGAGCGGGATCAGCCCGAAGAGAAACCACAGCACTGGCCCCAACAGCCCGAAGCTCAGAACCCAAAGAACGGCAAAGACCACCCAGAGGAGGATCGCCAGGACGCCGATCACGCAAAGGTCGACGAAATAGGCAAAGCTGCGACGCCAGAGCACCCCTTCATAAGCCGCGGGCACCGCAGCGGGATCGGGCATGCCGGCATCGTGATGGGGATTGGTGGCGTAGCCGAAACTGGCCATCATCGATAATCCTGCGCCGCGAATGAGCGCGCAGGATGTGGGAATTTTCGCCGCTGCCGCAAGGCGCGCCGTAAGGTCGTGGAGTTGCCCGCCGGTCCGCTAGCAGGAGATGTCAAATGGCCGCTTATGTGATCGCCGATGTTCAGGTGACCGACCCCGCCGGTTACGAGCCCTACCGGCCGCTTGCCGCAGCCAGCATCGCCCGCTTTGGTGGGCGCTATATCGTGCGCGGCGGCAACGCTGACCTGCTCGAAGGTGCCCCCGAGCCGGAGCGGATCGTCGTCATCGAATTCCCCGACGCTGAAACGGCGCGGCGCTGGTACCAATCGGACGAGTATCAATCCGCGCTGAAGATCCGTCAGTCGGCTTCGCGCGGCCGGCTGATCCTGGTCGAGGGGACCTAGACGTCCTCCTCGTCGAAGCCGCCGTTCGGCAGCAGCTGGGTCGGGAAGCCGGCCGCGACCAGCGCCGCGATCAGCACTTCGACATGCCGCCGGTTCTGCGTCTCAACGACGACGTCGAGTTCGGCGCGCTTGACCGAGGTATCATGAAACAGGCGCTGGTGATGGACCTCGACGATGTTGCCGGAATGCTTGCCGATCACCCCGGAGAGGCGGGAGAGGGCGCCCGGGATGTCCGGCAATTCCGAGCGCAGCCGGACCAGCCGCCCCTCGCGCACCAGACCGCGCATCAGGATCGAGGCGAGGAGGCGCGCGTCAATGTTGCCGCCGCAAATGACGATCCCGACCCGCCGGCCGCGAAACCGCTCCGGCGTCGCCAGCACGGCGGCGAGACCGGCGGCGCCGGCACCCTCGACGACCAATTTCTGCCGCTCGAGCAGAACCTCGATCGCGCCTTCGATCATCACGTCGTCGACGAGCAGGATTTCCGAGACGAGCGCCTTGACGATGCGCCGCGTCAGCCGGCCCGGCTCCTTGACAGCGATCCCCTCGGCGAGGGTTGCGGCGATAGCGGGCGGTCCCGGATCCTCGCCGCGCACCAGTCGGTACATCGACGGATACAAGGTCGACTGGACGCCGATGACCTCGATCTGCGGGGCGAGCGTTTTGGCAGCGACCGCAATTCCAGAAATCAGCCCACCGCCGCCGATCGGTACGACCAGCGTGTCGAGATCGGGCCGGTCGGCGAGGAGCTCGAGGGCGATCGTCCCCTGGCCGGCAATCACCGCCGGATCGTCATAGGGATGGACCAGCACGAGGCCGCGCTCGCGGGCGAGCTTGGCGGCGGCTTCGCGGGCGGCGCTGAGGCTGTCGCCTTTCAGGACCACCTTCGCGCCGAATTCCTCGGTCCGGTCGATCTTGATGAACGGCGTGCCCTCGGGCATGACGATCGTCGCCGGGATGCCGAGCCGCCGGGCGTGATAAGCGACGCCCTGGGCATGATTGCCGGCGGACATTGCGACCACCCCGCCGCGCCGTTCGCTGGCAGCGAGGGTTAACAGCTTGGAGAGGGCGCCGCGTTCCTTAAACGACCCGGTTCGGTGCACTGTCTCGAGCTTGAGATAGATCTCGGTGCCGACGAGTTCGGAGAGGCCCAGCGCCGCAATCACCGGCGAGTGCGCGATCACGCCCTCGATCGCCGCCGCGGCACGCCTGACGGCGGCGATCGTTACCGGTAGCTCCGTCATCGCTGTGGAACCAAAACGAGGGTGGAGACCGCAGCTGAGCGGCCGGGCAGGAGCCATTCGAAATCGCGCCAGCGGTGGAGCAGATCGGCGAAATGAGGCGAAAGAAGATCGCCGGATTGCCCTGGTGTGGTGATCATCCTTGCGTCGTCCGGTGAAGCCAGATCGGTGATCATGCGCAGCCCGGCGCCGAAACGCTGGGTGAACGGGCTCGCATCGTCGCGGATCGCGCTCGGGCCGCGATTGAGTGTGTCGTATGCGCCCGAAGTGGGTATCGAGACATCGAGCCAATCTCGCAGCACCGGGATGCGGCTGAACACCGGGTTCGCAAAGACCGCGACATGCGCGCGTCCCCAGCGCCATTTGGTCATATCGGCGCCATAGGCCTGCCGCAACTCGGCGAGCGCGGCTTCGAGGCTTTCCAACAGGCGCGACCCACAGTTCTCCTCGCCGGGCCGCTTCGGGTCGTCGCACCATTCCGGCCGCTCGGTCAATACCGCCTCCATGACCTGCGGCTTCAAATCCCAGTACTCCGTTACGGCATCGCCAAACCGGCCAACGAGGGTCGAGCGGCTGAATTCACGCAACCATGCGGTAAACAGCAGCGGCTCCTCCTTGTCGAGGTCCATGTGAAAGTCCCAACGCCGCAGTCGCTCGATGGCCTCGCGGGTCCTCTCGTTGGCCTCGACCATGCCCGTCATCAGCGGCACCAGCTGCTGCGCCATCAACGAGAATGTATCGGCCTGAATTGCGGCGCTCGACGCCGCCGTCTGCACGGGGTTCGCGGCGAGCAGGGCCTCGATCCGCTCCGCGCGGTTTGGCAGGTCCCAGTCACGGCTCAGAAAATAAGGATACGTCGGCGGGACGATCTGATTATTGGCGCTGACAAAACGACCGGACGTCGGATCGACTGCGCTCGGTAGTGCCGAGAACGGGATGAACCCGGTCCAATCATACTCTCCCGTCCAGCCTGGCACCGGCATCCAGCCGTCTCCACTGCGACGGATCGGCACCAGGCCCGGCGCGATAAAGCCAATCGTGCCGTCGACATCGGCGTAGACGATGTTCTGCATCGGTCCGGTGAAGTTCCGCAAGGACGCGCGGAAGCTCGGCCAGTCGCTTGCCCGGTTGACCTCCCAGAGCGCTTCAGCACTGCGGTCCTGCGGCATCGTGAAGGTCGCCGCCAAGGCCAGAACATAGCCGGGCTCGGCGGCGGCGGGCGGCAGAGCGTCGGACAGCACCGGGCCGTGCCGGGTTTCGCGGATCGTGAGTTCGACCGGCGCCGCGCCCTTGACAATGATCGTCTCGCGCCGGGCCTCGAACGGCACGCTGCCTTGCGGGGTCAGATACCGGCCGGGATCAGCCGGATCGATCTTCTCGACAAACAAATCTTCGACGTCGCTGGTCGTCGTCGTGAACCCCCAGGCGATCCGCTCGTTATGGCCGATCACGACCAGCGGCACCCCCGCAGCGGTGCCTCCCGCGATCTGATGTTGCGGCGTCTTCAGCCGGGCGAGATACCAGAAGCCGGGCGCGCCGAAGGCGAGATGCGGATCGTTGGCAAGGAGCGGCTTGCCGCTGGCGCTGTGCTTGCCGTCGACGACCCAATTGTTCGAGGCATAGGACGGCCCGACGATTGCAGGCAGCCCCTCGTAGAGCGAGTCGAGTGTTAGCCGCCGATAGATCGGGATCATCTCCGCCAGCGTCGTCGGCGCGTCTTTCGGATATTCCGGATAGAGAAAGGCGAGGTCCGCCGCCGAGATCGTCCGGGCCATGCGGGCGCGCAGCAACTCGCCGCGGTAATTGCCGCCGAGCTGCACCGCCATCAGCTTGCCCCAGACGAGGCTGTCCGCCGGCCGCCAAGCTTCCGGGGCAAAGCCCAACAACAGAAATTCGGGCGGGAGGGCGCCCGGCCGCAATGCCAGAAAAGCATTGACCCCAGCTGCGTAGGCTTCGAGTGCGCGATTCATCTCCGGCGACAGAAACCGGATTTCGGCCTCGGCGGCGCGATAAAGGCCGAGCACCCGCAGCTGCCGATCGATCGCAACCGCTTGCGGGCCAAAAATTTCGGCGAGCCGCCCGGCACCGTAGCGCCGCTGCAGCTCCATCTGGAACAGCCGCTCCTGGGCGTGGACAAAACCGAGGCCGAAGGCGACATCCTCGTCATCCCGCGCGGTAATCAGCGGTACGCCGTCGGCGTCGCGCTCAATGCTGATCTCCGCCTTCGGCCCGACCACGACAATCCGGCCATCGGTTTGCGGCAACGCCGAGCGCAGGTAGAGATAAAAGCCGCCGCCGAGGACGGCGAGCAACGCCAGCAGGCCGACAACCGCGCGGCGGATCACGCGACGCCCACCGCCGACCTCATCAAGTGACGGGCGATGCGTCATCCCCGCGAAAGCGGGGATCCAGGTGCGGTTGGCACGTCATCCGGGGCACCTGACCCCCGCTTTCGCGGGGGTGACGGCAGAAGACGCGGCCAGTCGGGAGACCGTGTGTGAATAGTTTCGATCCAACGAGGGGTTCGGAGGGGCCGCGGTCACAAGCCGAGTTCGCGCAGGATCTCGTCGCGGTCGGCGTCGAGATCGGGGGCCGGTGAGCGGCTCGGCGGATCGGGGAAATCTGCGAGCTTCATCGGGTTGCCGGCAAGCTTCAGCGGTCCGGCGACCGGGTCGTCGACCGATATCAGCATGTTGCGCGCAGCGGTCTGCGGGTGGGCGAGGGCCTGCTCGACGTTGTTCACCGGACCGCACGGGACCCCCGCCGCCTCCAGCACCTCGATCCAATGGTCGGTGCCGGCGGTACGGAGGACACTCTCGATCTCGGCGCGCAGCGCTTCCTGGTGCTGATTGCGCAGCGCGTTGGTCTTGAACAGCGGGTTCGCGGCGAGACCGGCACGATCGAGCGCATGCGCCAGCTTGAAGAAGAGGCCGTCATTGCCGGCGGCGATGATCAGATCGCCGTCCGCCGTGTGAAACGCCTCGAACGGGGTGATCGAAGGGTGGCGAGCGCCCATCGGCCCCGGGATCTCACCCGTCGTCGTGTAGCGCATGATGGCATTTTCGAGCAGTGCCAGCTGGCAATCGAACAACGCCACATCGACCTTGGTCGCCCGACCGGTGCGCTCGCGATGCAACAGTGCAGCGTTGAGTGCCACCGCCGTATAGAGGCCGCCGGCGAGATCGCCGATCGAGGTGCCGATGCGGGTCAGCGGCATTCCGGGATGACCGGTGATGCTCATGATGCCGCCGAGGCCCTGCACGACCATATCATAGGCCGGATAATGCGAATAAGGGCCGCTGTGACCGAAGCCCGAGGCGGCGGCATAGATAAGACGCAGGTAGCGCGGGTGCAGGGTGTCCCAGCCATAGCCGAGTTTTTCCATGGTTCCGGGACGAAAGTTCTCGACGAGTGCATCGGCTTTGTCGAGCAGCCGCTCGAAGATGTCGCGGCCGGCGGCTGATTTGAGATCGAGTGCAATCGAACTCCTTGCCGCGGTTGACTGAGGCGAAATAGGTCGACTTGCCGCCTTTGAACGGCCCGTAATGGCGCGCGTCGTCGCCTTGCTCGGGCGGCTCGACCTTGATCACGCGCGCTCCGAGCTCGGCGAGCAGCAAGGTGCAGTAAGGGCCTGCCAGGATGCGGGAAAGGTCGATGATTATGATGCCGGAGAGCGGCCCGGGTTGAGGCATGGCGCGCGATCCTTTGGCGGGACGCAAAAGCCGTCAATAGCCCAGCGCGGGGGCGCTCGCAACCGGGTTGGACGCCAGATCGCCGCGGCCGGCATTGCCAGCGGCGGCAGCCTCCGGCTATTTTCGCAGATCGATCTCGCCACGACGGCGACGCGACCGGAGAAACCGCCGCCGCATCATGTTGTGCTCGCTGCCGGTCGCGACTGCCTTGGGGAGCCGATGGATAACCGATCTGAGCGTGGCGATGACGGCGCCGACCAGCGAAGGTCCGCGGCGCTGATCGGCTTGATCATTATCTTGGCGCTGGCCATCGCCGGGGTCGTGCTTGTGCGAGAGCTCAGAGAGAGATCCCGTCTCGAGGATTGTCTGATGTCGGGGCGGACGAATTGCGCACCGATCGATGTGCCGCTGCGGCGCTAACACCGCTGCCGCACGCACCCGGCTGCGGCAAAACATCCGGGGATGACGGTCGGGAATGACTCATATAGAAGGTCTATGATAAACACACGTGCATTGATCGGCGCTGGGTTAGGGAGGCGCTCCGGATGTTGAGGCGTGCGATCGGCGCAGTCGTGATCATTGCGCTCGTGGCGATCGTGGTGATCTGGCGGCTGAGCCTCGGCACCGAAGCTCCACCCGCGGTGGCGCAGACGCCGCCTCCAGGGATCCCCGTCACCGCCGGAACCGTGGTCGCCCAGAACGTCCCCGTCTTCCTGCAGGGCATCGGCACGGTCCAAGCTTACAACTCAGTCACCGTCAAGAGTAGGGTGGATGGCCAGATCGTCAAAGTCGATTTCAAGGAAGGCCAGGACGTCAAAACGGGAGACCCCCTCTTTGAAATCGACCCGCGTCCTTTTCAAGCCGCCTTCGAGCAGGCGCAGGCCGCCAAACAAAAGGATGAGGCGCAGCTGATCGGTGCCCAAACCGATCTCGACCGTTACGAAAAGCTGATCGGGACGGGTTACCAAACCCGGCAAAGCTACGACAACCAAAAGGCATTGGTCGCTCAATTCCAGGCCGCGATCAAAGGCGACGAGGCGCAGATCAACAGTGCCAAGCTCAACCTCGGCTATGCCGATATTCGGTCTCCGATCGACGGACGTCTCGGGGCAAAGCTCGTCGACAAGGGCAACCTCGTCCGCGCCGGCGACAACACCGTCCTGGTCACGATCAGCGAGGTAAAGCCGATCTTTGTCAACTTCACCCTGCCGCAGGAGACGTTCGACGACATCCGCGAACAGCAAAAGAAGGAGCCGCTCGTCGTGCGTGCCTACAGCGGCGACGGCAAGAAGCAACTGGCCGAAGGGAAGCTGACACTGATCGACAACGCGATCGACACGTCGACCGGCACGATCCGCCTCAAGGCGCGGTTCGATAATGAGGACGAGCGCCTGTGGCCAGGCGCGTTCGTCAATGTACGGTTGATCCTGTCGGTGCGCGAAGGCGTGGCAACGGTACCCGCGCGGACCGTGCAGGAAGGACGCGAGGGCCATTACGCCTACGTCATCAAACCCGACGACACGGTCGAGCGTCGTGCCGTCGAGATCGCCTCAATCCAGGACGGTATCGCTGTCGTCAGCAAGGGGCTGTCGCCCGGCGAGCGCGTCGTCGTCGACGGCCAGTACCGTCTGACCAACGGCGCCCGGGTCAAATTGCTGGAGCCGGTACCTCCCGGCGCGGCCGGTTGAGAAGTCTCCTGCCTCAGCATCATCAATGTACGGGCATCCGCCGATGAGCATTTCGGAACCCTTTATCCGCCGGCCGATTGCGACCTCACTGCTGATGCTGGGTGTGCTCGTGTTCGGCGTCGGCGCCTATGGCCTTCTGCCGGTGGCTGCCCTGCCCAAGGTCGATTTCCCGACCATCGTCGTCTCCGCCAGCTTCCCCGGCGCTAGCCCCGACACGATGGCTTCGGCGGTGGCGACGCCGCTCGAACAGCAATTCGCGACGATCCCCGATCTCGACCAGATGACCTCGACAAGCGGCGTCGGGACGACCACGATCACCTTGCAGTTTGACCTTGCGCGCAACATCGATGCCGCGGCGCAGGATGTGCTGACGGCGATCAATGCCGCTACCGGGGTCTTGCCCAAGGATCTGCCGAACCCGCCGACTTACCGAAAGACCAACCCGGCCGACCGCCCCGTGCTGATCTACGCGGTCCACTCCGACGGGATACCGGTCTATCGGATCGACGATTACGCCTACACGATTTTGGCGCAAAGGCTGTCGACGGTGTCCGGTGTCTCGGAGTCCCGGATCTTCGGCCAAAAGCCCTTTGCGGTGCATGTGCAGGTCAACCCGGGCGCGCTGGCGGCTCGCGGCATCGGTTTGGAAGAGGTGCGGAACGCGCTGGCGACGGCGACCGTCAACCGTCCAAAGGGCAATCTCGAGGGGGCGCACCAGACCTTTACCCTCGACGCCAACGACCAGCTGTTCGACGCGGCTGCCTTCCGCAACGTTATCGTCGCCTACCGCAATGGCGCGCCGGTCCGTCTCAAGGATGTAGCCGATGTCGTCGAACTCGGTGCAGAACGAGCGCACCGGTGCGTGGTTCAACAGTATTCCTGCCGAGGGTCTGGCCATCCAGCGTCAGGCTGGCGCCAATACAATCCAGCTCGTCGATACGATCAAGGAGATGATGCCACGTCTGGAGGAGTCCATTCCTCCATCCGTCAAGGTCGACCTGGTATCCGACCGTTCGCTGGTCATCCGCGCCGCGGTGCACGACGTCCAGTTCACGATGTTGTTGACGATTTCCCTGGTCGTTCTCGTCATCTTCCTGTTTTTGCGGACCTTGTGGGCAACTGTGATCCCCAGCATGGCGGTGCCGCTGTCGCTGCTGGCAACCTTCGCCGTCATGTACGGGCTCGGCTACAGTCTCGACAATATTTCTCTGATGGCGCTAACGATTTCAGTCGGTTTCGTCGTCGACGACGCGATCGTGATGATCGAGAACATCGTGCGCTATATCGAACAGGGCGAACGTCCGTTCGAAGCCGCGCTCAAGGGTGCCGGCCAGATCGGCTTTACGATTATCTCGATTACCTTTTCGCTGATCGCGGTCTTTATCCCGCTGTTCTTTATGGGCGGCATCATCGGCCGGCTGTTTCGCGAGTTCGCCATTACCGTATCGGTTGCGGTGGTCGCTTCGGCGGTTGTTTCGCTGACGCTGACGCCGGTTCTATGCTCGCTCTTTCTCAAACAACAGGGGCTACACCCGGCGGGTCGGTTCAACCGCATCGCCGAGCGCTTCTTCAATGCAATGCTGCACAGCTACGACCGCGGGCTCGGATTTGTTTTCCGCCATCAATTCGTGACCTTGCTGTCCACCTTGGTGCTGATCGGCCTGACCGGATATCTCTACGTCATCATCCCCAAAGGTTTCTTTCCGCAACAAGACACCGGCTTCATCTTCGGTCAGGTGGAGGGCCGACAGGACTCGTCGTTTCCGGCGATGGCGAAGATCGCTCACCAGATCGCGGATATTGTCCGCCAAGATCCTGGAGTTGGCGGCGTCTTCTATTTTGCAGGTGCTTATTCGTACAACCCCACCGAAAACACCGCGCGGATGTTCATCCAGCTGAAGCCGCACGATGAGCGCGCGGCGACCTCGGACCAGATCATACAGCGGCTGCGGCCCAAGGTGGCTGCGATCCCAGGCGCCAAATTCTTCATGCAGTCTGGTCAGGACATCAGCATCGGAGGCCGTCTCAGCCGCACGCAGTTCCAATATACGCTGACCGACACCAACAACGAGGAGCTCTATCACTGGGCTCCGATTCTCGAACAGGAGATGCATAAATTACCGGAGCTTCAGGACGTTGCATCCGACCAGCAGATCGCGGCTCCGCACATTGGTATTGAAATCGACCGCGACGCAGCCTCGCGCTTAGGGCTTTCCGCCTCGCTGATAGACGAAACACTGTACGACGCGTTCGGCCAGCGTCAGGTCGCCACCATGTACACCGCGACCAACCAGTACAAGGTCATCCTCGAGGTCAAGCCCGAATTCCAGCAGGACCCGCAGGCGTTGTCCAAGATCTATATCAGTGGGCCGGGCGGGACGCACGTGCCGCTAAGCGCGTTCGCACATTTCACTTCGTCAGTGCAATCATTGTCGGTGAACCATCAGGGACAGTTTCCGGCGGTGACCCTGTCGTTCAATCTGACCCCAGGTGTCGCACTTGGGCAGGCGGTGGACAAGATCCAGGCGTTGATGACGAGGCTTCGCGTGCCGGCAACTCTTCAGGGCACCTTCCAAGGTACGGCACAGGCGTTCAAGGCCTCACTGTCGTCGATGCCGCTTCTCGTCGCCGCGGCGATCCTCGTCGTCTATATCGTCTTGGGCGTGCTCTATGAGAGCTATATCCACCCGATCACGATTTTGTCGGCATTGCCTTCCGCCGGCGTCGGCGCGCTGCTGGCGCTGATGCTGCTGCATTACGATCTGAGCGTGATCGCGATGATCGGCGTCATCCTGCTGATCGGCATCGTGAAGAAGAATGCGATCATGATGATCGACTTCGCTCTGCAGGCGGAGAGGCTCGAAGGCAAGAGCCCGCATGAGGCGATTCATCAGGCCTGCTTATTGCGCTTCCGCCCGATCATGATGACGACGTTCGCGGCGTTGTTCGGCGCTATGCCGATCGCATTGGGCCAAGGGGCCGGTTCCGAGCTACGACGCCCGCTCGGTATCGCGATCGTCGGCGGCTTGCTTGTGTCTCAATGGCTAACACTCTATACGACGCCGGTGATTTACCTGTATCTGGAACGCCTCAGCCGTTGGCTCGGCCGGTCGTATCGTCCCTCCCGATTGGCTGCCGGGTTGTCGGACGCCCCGAGCCCAGCTCTCGCGGAGGGCCGCCATGGCGCCGAATGATTTACCGCATCTGATGAGACCAGCTGAGGGCCCGCGAGATTCGCTTGGAGGTTCGGCAGGGCAAGCTAGCGGCCAGCAGCCCCGGGCGAATTCAGGTGTCGGCCGTGCCTTCGGTTTTCTTGTCCACGACGTCTCTCGGCTGATTAAGCGGCGCTTCGAACGCCGAGCGCGGCAGATGGGACTTCCGATCACGCGGCAACAGGCGGCGGTGGTGCTCAACATCGCGGCCAACGAAGGCGTCAGCCAGGCCGAGGTCGCGACTTGGCTCGGCATCGAGCCGATCGCCCTCGTACGCATGCTCGACAAGCTCCACGAGGAGGGGCTGGTCGAGCGCCGCGCCCATCCGACCGATCGGCGGGTGCGGACGTTATGGCTGACTGCCTCGGCCGGTCTCGTGGTCGAGCGGATACTTGAAATCAATGAAGCGATTCGCCTCGAGGCGTTCGCGGCTTTGCCGCCGGAAACGCGCGACGCGCTGACCGACGTGCTCGGCCAAATAAAGGATAACCTCGCACTCCAGGAGGCGGCCGCGTGCGACCGGTCCGGCGACGGTTCTTCAGAGGTCGCGGCAGCCGCGCCCGGCGATTAGCTGCGAGTTTGGTGACGACCGCGGCGTCGCTGACGGTCTCGCTCGAACCGCCCAGCTGGGCGGGGTCCGCAGAAACGGCGCAGAACGAGATCCGCTCGGCGCTCGAACCGTGGCGCACGGCCTTCAACAGCCGCGATCAACCACGGGTGTGCGATCTCTTTGCCCCGGATCTGATCGCCAACTATCAGGGTCAGCCCGAGCGCGATTACACTTCGCTGTGCCAACTCTTGCATATGTCATTGCAAGACCCGGAGAGGACATACCGTTACTCGCTGAAAATAGATGAAATCCTGGTGTACGGAGCGGCCGCTGTGGTCAGGCTGGTCTGGACGCTCGAAATCGAAAAGCTTGGCGCGCCGAAAGAGATCGTCGAAGAGCCCGGGGTAGATATTTTTCGCCATCAGGCGGACGGAAATTGGAAGATCTCTCGTTACCTCGCGTATCCGACCTCGCCTTGAGGGTATAGGCCGCGGGTGGCAATGCCGGGTTTCTTGGCGATCGCGCAATAGCCTCCTATAAGGGGTCGAGCGCGCGCCGGTCCGCTCGATCATTGCCAAGGCGCCCCGTTGCCGATGCCTCTCATTGCGATCCCATTCCCCGCGATCGATCCGGTCGCGATTTCTCTTGGTCCCTTTGCGATCCGCTGGTACGCGCTCGCTTATATCGTCGGGCTGCTTATCGGGTGGCGTTATTGTCTCGCGCTCGCCGAGGGTCCGCCGCATTATGTCGCGCGGCGCGATGTTGACGACTTCCTGGTGTGGGCGACGCTTGGCATCGTGCTCGGGGGGCGCATCGGCTACGTTCTGTTCTATAAACCCGAGTATTATTTCGATCATCCGATCGAGGCGCTCTACGTATGGCATGGCGGCATGTCGTTCCATGGCGGCGCGCTCGGCGTGACAATAGCGATCATCTTGTTTACTCGGCGGCGCCGAATACCGCTCTTTGCTTTTTCCGACATCATTGTCGAGGCGATCCCGATCGGGCTGTTTTTCGGCCGCATCGCTAATTTCATCAACGGCGAACTGTACGGGCGTCCGAGTAACGTTCCATGGGCAATGATTTTCCCAAATGGCGGCCCGGTTCCGCGCCATCCGAGCCAGCTATACGAAGCGTTTTGCGAAGGAGCGCTGCTGTTTCTGATGCTTTTTGCAGCCGAACGGCTCCGCGCCCGGCAGCGCCCGGGAGTCGTCACCGGATTGTTCCTGGTAGGGTACGCGGTCGCCCGCACGTCGGGCGAGTTCTTTCGCGAACCCGACCCGCAACTCGGTTTCTTGATCTTCGGAAGCACAATGGGCCAGCTTTTGTCGATCCCTTTGCTGATCGCCGGGATCCTGATCATCGCCTGGGCGCTGCGGGCGCCGGTCCCTGCCCGGTCGTGACCGAGGCGATCGCCGAAAAGATCGCGCGGCGGATTCGCGCGGAGGGACCGCTCACCATCGCCGCCTTCATGGCGATCGCGCTGCACGATCCCGACGCCGGGTATTATGCGACGCACGATCCGATTGGAGCGGAAGGCGATTTCACGACAGCGCCAGAGATCAGCCAGATCTTTGGCGAGCTGATCGGCGTGTGGTGCGGCGACTTGTGGCAGCAAATCGGGCGGCCTGATCCGGTCGTCGTGGCGGAACTGGGCCCTGGCCGCGGCACCTTGATGAGCGACCTGCTGCGCGCCGTCGAGACGGTCCCGGGGTTTCGCCGGGCCGTGCGGCTTCATCTGGTCGAGGCGAGCCCGGTACTTCGCGCCGAGCAGGAACAGCGGCTCGGTCAATTCCGACCTGCCTGGGCGGGCCGGATCGAGGACCTGCCGGATGGCCCGCTGCTGCTGATCGCCAACGAGTTCCTTGATGCCCTGCCGATTCGGCAGTTCGTTCGCTGCGGTTTCCATTGGGCCGAGCGGATGGTCGTCCTTGATCGCGAGGGGAACTTCGCGGTTGCCGATGGCCGCGAAAATCCTGCCGCGGCCTTGCTGATTCCGGCGGGCCTTCGCAACAGCGCTCCCCGCACAATCGCCGAAATTTGCCCCGCCGCCCTCGTCTTGGCCAGCGCGATCGGCGCCCGGCTGGGGCGGCAGCCGGGTGCGGCCTTATTCATCGATTACGGTCATTTCCCCAGCATGCCGGGCGCGACGCTTCGGGCCGTCTCGCAGCATCGGCTGGTTTCCCCGCTCGCCGCGCCGGGAACGGCAGATCTCAGTGCCGCCGTTGATTTTGCCGCAGTGGCGGAGGCGGCGCAGAAGGCCGGCGCCGAAATCTACGGACCGGTAACCCAGGGCCGCTTTCTCGCGGTGCTGGGCGCAGAGCTGCGGTCAGCGGCGCTCGGCGCCCGGGCAACTGCGGGCCAGCGGCTGGTTCTCGAAAGCGGCGTCAGACGCTTGCTGGATCCGGCCGAGATGGGCGAAATCTTCAAGGTCCTCGCATTGGTTTCCCCCGGGCTGCCGCCGCCGGCGGGGTTTGACGGGTACGCTAGAGATAAAGGCAGCACTGCGGTGCCCAAGCCATGATCACACTTGGTCTTCTCGCGAGGGACGCCGGCATTCGCCATGCCTTTTTCACCCGGCGCGGCGGGGTCAGCAACGGACCATATCAATCTTTGAACTGCGGCTTCGGCTCGGGGGACGCACCAGAGAGCGTGGCGCGGAACCGGGCGATCGCGATGCGACGACTGGGCCTCCCGGCCGATCGGCTGGTGACCTGTTATCAGGTTCATAGCGCGACGGTGGTTAACGTGGAGAACCCCTGGCCCTGCGAGGGGGCGCCGCGGGCTGACGCGATGGTTACCCGACGACCCGATATCGCGCTCGGTGTGCTTACCGCCGATTGCGCCCCGATCCTGCTCCACGATCCGGTTGCCAAGGTCATCGGCGCCGCCCATGGCGGCTGGCGCGGTGCGCTCGGCGGCGTCGTCGAGGCGGCACTCGAGCGCATGGAAGCACTGGGCGCCGAACGCTCCCGGATCCGCGCCGGGATCGGACCGTGCATCGCCGCGAGCTCCTACGTGGTCGGACCGGAATTTCCGCAGGAATTTCTCGCCGAGGACTCGGCTAGCGCTTGTTATTTCAGCTCCGCCTTGCGCACCGGCCATTTCATGTTCGATCTGCCCGGTTACATCGAGCACCGGCTGGTTCGGGCCGGCATCACGATCGTCGAGCGTGCTCCTCACGACACGGTTGCCGACGAGCCGCGCTTGTTCAGCTATCGGCGCGCCTGCCTGCGCGGCGAACAGTCATATGGGCGCGGCCTTTCCGCAATCGTGCTCAACCGGTAGGCGCCCCTTCCTCGGCAGACAAGTGCATTCCTTGCCGCAAGTGCCCTATTTGATCCTTTTCGTCGTTTGCGTGGCCGTGGTTTTGCTGTTCGCGGGTTGCCAACCTTTGCCGCACCCGTTCGCTGACGATGTACCACCCCCAGGATCGCCGATGTTGTCGCTGCGCGACAGCACCAGCGTGACCATCGCTCCGATCGAGGGTATGCCACGGGCGACCGCCGAGAAACTCGGGCCCGCCATGGCGAGCGCGCTGCAGCAGCGCGAGATCGCGGCGAGTGATAAGACTGCAAGCATCGGCAGCTACGAACTCGTCGGCAGAATTCAGGAGATGGCGCCGGCAAAAGGCATAGCCGCACTGGTGGCACTTTGGGAGCTGCGCGATTCTTCGGGCCAGCGCCTTGGCGAGCGCGTCGAGCGCCTGGAGGCCCCGGCGGCAGAATGGGAGGGTGGGAACGACGAAGCGGTAGCGCGCTTGGCTGCCGCGAGCGCCGCCGAGCTCGCTGCCCTGCTACAGGACGATGCCCCGACAGAAGCCGAAATCGGCGGGCGTACGCGGCTTTTGATCGGGGCCGTCACAGGCGCCCCCGGGGATGGCGGAGAGGCGCTGGCCAGCGCGATCAAGCAAATCCTGCAGAAGCAGGATCTGGCGATCATCACCGATCCGCAAGCCAAGGCTGATCTCGTCCTCGACGTCGAGGTCGCCGTCGCGAAGCCGAAAGCGGGGAAACAGAACGTCAAGATCGTGTGGCATCTTCGCCGCAAGGACGGCGACGAGATTGGTACCGTCGGGCAGGAAAACGACGTTCCCGCCGGCCTGCTCGACAGCGCCTGGGGCGATGTCGCGTACATGGTCGCCGTCTCGGCGCAAGACGGCATCATGCAGCTCGTCGCCCGCGGCGCGCCGCCACCTGACGGCAAGTCTTGAGGCCGGAGGTTGCCTTACCGTCGGCGGGCTGTTAAATAACTGGCGAATGAAGCCGCGGACCGAACCCGACGGCACAGGCGGTTGTTACCCGATTATGAAGATCCTTGCCTGCAACGGAAACCGGCCGCTCGCCGAGGCAATTTCCGACAGTCTCCGCCTGCCGCTGATGAAGGTCAGCGTGCGCCGTTTTTCGGATATGGAGGTATTTGTCGAGATCCACGAAAACGTGCGCGGCGAGGATGTTTTCGTGGTTCAGCCGACCTCTTACCCGGCAAACGACAATTTGATGGAGTTACTTGTCGCGCTCGACGCGCTGAAGCGCAGCTCGGCGCGCCGAGTGACCGCCGTCGTTCCTTATTACGGCTACGCCCGGCAAGACCGAAAATCGGGTCCGCGGACCCCGATTTCGGCCAAGCTCGTCGCCAACATGATCACCGCGGCCGGCGCCGATCGCGTCCTGACGCTCGACCTCCACGCCGGGCAGATCCAGGGCTTCTTCGACATCCCGACAGACAACCTTATCGCCGCGCCGGTTCTGGTGAAAGATATCCGGGAGCATCATTCGCGTCAGGATGTCGTGATCGTTTCACCCGATGTCGGCGGCGTGGTGCGCGCCCGCGACATCGCGCGGCGCCTCGACGCCGATCTCGTTATTGTCGACAAGCGTCGCGAACGGGCCGGGTTATCCGAGGTCGTCAACATCATCGGCGCAGTCGCCGGGCGCCGATGCATCCTGATCGACGACATCGTCGACACCGCCGGCACGCTGTGCAATGCGGCGGCGGCTTTGGTCGATGCCGGAGCTTCCAGCGTCTATGCCTATGTCAGCCATGGAGTGCTGTCGGGTGGCGCGGTTCCGCGGGTGATCGCCTCGCCAATCGAAATGCTGGTCATCACCGACAGCATCGTCGCGACCGACGCGGTGTGCACGGCGCACAATATCCGTCAGCTGACAATTGCCCCGCTGATGGCCGAGGCGATCCAGCGCATCAGTGACGAGCGGTCGGTCTCGAGCCTGTTTGATTGAGTTTTGCGCCCGCCGGGGCGCGAGCCGCGCCGCCAGTCCGGCCCGGGGCTGGTACTGATCCGATCCCGCCATATCTTAAAGACAACCTCTCAAACTGGCCAACAATGCCGCCGTCATTAGGAGCGACGATCCATGCCCGAGATAACAACCCTAAGCGCCGAACCGCGCGTCTCTGCCGGTAAGGGCGCTGCCCGGGCCACGCGCCGCGCTGGCCGTGTTCCTGGCATCATCTACGGCGACAACAAGGAACCGTTGCCGATCAGCGTCGACCCGCGTGAATTGTCGCGCGCCCTAGCCCGTCGCGGCTTCTTCGCCACTCTGGTGGACGTGGCGGTCGAAGGGACCGTCCACCGCGCGCTGCCGCGCGATGTGCAATACCATCCGGCAACCGACGCGCCGCTGCATATCGACTTCATGCGCGTCGGCGGTCACACCCGCGTCACGGTGACCGTGCCGGTCGTCTTCGCCAACCCCGAGATGTCGCCCGGCATTCGCCGCGGAGGCATTCTCAATATCGTCCGGCATGGCATCGAGCTGAACTGCCCGGTGGAGGGCATCCCTGACCGTCTGGTCGTCGACCTCAACGGGCTTGAGATCGGCGACAGCATCCATGTCAGCCGGATCATGATCCCGGAGGGCTGCCGGCCGACAATTACCGAACGCGACTTCACGATCGCGAGTATCGCCGCCTCTTCGGCGGTGCGCGAGGAGGCGGCGGCAGCGGCAACGGCACCTCCCGCCGCCGAGCCCGCCGCCGCAAGCTGAAGCCGCCAGCCGCGCGCGCTGCTGCCCAGCGGCGGCTCGCTTAAATGCGCCTTTTGGTCGGCCTCGGCAATCCGGGTTCGCGCTATGCGCGGAACCGGCACAATATCGGTTTTATGGCGGTCGAGGCGATCGCCCGGCGGCACGGATTCCCAGGCTTTCGCAGCCGCTTCAAAGGGGAACTCGCGGAAGGGTCGATCGCCGGCGAGCGCGTGATCTTGCTAAAGCCGCAAACCTATATGAACGCTTCCGGCGAGTCGGTCGGCGATGCCGCGCGATTCTACAAGATCCTCGACTCGGAGATCCTGGTCATTCATGACGAGATCGATTTGCGTCCGGGCAAGCTCAGGGCGAAACGCGGCGGCGGCAGTGCCGGGCATAATGGCCTGCGATCGATCGACGCCTTGGTGGGAGCGGATTACTGGCGGGTGCGGATCGGGGTGGGGCACCCGGGAGTGAAGGAGCTCGTCCAGCCTTACGTGTTGCAGAACTTCCCCGCCGAGGAGCTGACCGGCTGGGTCGAGCCGTTGCTCGAGGCGGTAGCGGAGACGGTTCCGCTCCTCTTTTCCGGGGCCCCGGACGCCTTCATGAGCGAGGTGGCGCGCCGCGTTGCGCCGCCGGAGGCCAGCACGCCGGACGGCCCCGCTCTGTCTTAGCCGGATCATTTGAACTCATGGGTTTTAGTTGTGGCATTGTCGGATTGCCGAATGTCGGCAAATCGACGCTCTTCAATGCGCTGACCGCAACCGCGGCGGCGGAGGCGGCAAATTATCCGTTCTGTACGATCGAGCCCAATGTCGGGCGGATCGCGGTCCCGGACGAACGACTAGCGGTATCCGCCCGCCTGGCAAAATCGGCAAAGATCATCCCGACCCAGCTCGAATTCGTCGATATCGCCGGGTTGGTCCGCGGAGCTGCTCGCGGCGAGGGGCTCGGCAATCAGTTCCTCGGACATATCCGCGAAGTCGACGCGATCGCGCATGTCCTGCGTTGCTTCCCCGATGACGACGTCGTCCACGTCGAAGGCTCGGTCGATCCGATCCGCGACGCCGAGACGATCGAGACCGAGTTGATGCTTGCCGACCTCGAAAGCCTGGAAAGGCGCGCGCTGCAGATGGCGAAACGCGCGCGCGGCGGCGAGCGCGACGCGAAAGCGCAGCTCGAGCTGGTCGAAATGGTGCTCGCCGCGTTGCGTGCGGGCAGGCCGGCGCGTGATGTTGTCGTCGGACCCGAGCGGCAAGCGAGCCTGAGCGCGCTGCAATTGCTGAGCGCGAAGCCGGTTCTTTACCTTGCCAATGTCGACGAGGCGAGCGCGGCCGCGGGCAATAAGGAAAGCGCCCGCGTCGCCGAATATGCCGCCCGTCGCGGCGCCGGCTCGGTGGTGATCTCGGCGGCGATCGAAGCGGAGCTGGCGCAGCTCGCCGATGCCGACGAGAAGCGCGAGTTCTTGGCGACGCTCGGGCTGGACGAACCCGGTCTCAGCCGCGTCATTCGCGCCGGCTACAGGCTCCTCGATCTGGTGACGTTTTTTACCGTCGGACCGAAGGAAGCGCATGCCTGGACGGTCAAGCGGGGAAGCAAGGCGCCGCAGGCAGCGGGCCGCATCCATACCGATTTCGAAAAAGGCTTCATCCGGTCGGAGACGATCGCCTACGCCGATTTTATCGCTTGCGGCGGCGAGCAGGGCGCGAAGGACGCCGGGCGGATGCGCCTGGAAGGCGCGGAGTATATCGTGCAAGACGGCGACATCATGCACTTCCGCTTCAACATCTAAGACTTCTTAACCCGCCGCCAGAGGCGGGACTTCCAGAGCTACGCTGCCGCCGAGATCCGTTCGGTCGCCAATCAACCGTCACGCAAACGTCATCATCCCGTCACCATGGCGCAACGCGCCGCGGCTCCAATGCCACGCCTAAATTCTGGGCAATTTAAGGGATATCCGATGCAAATTTGCCGCTGGTTTATGGCGAACTCTCGTCCGGCTACCGGGGCGGTCGGGCTCTGCCTCTTCGCGGCAGCGGGTTTTCCCGGGACGAGCCTGGCGGGTGACGCAGCTTCCAATACTGCTTCACCGATCGAGCATTTGGTCGTCATTTTCCAAGAAAACGTCTCGTTTGATCATTACTTTGCCACCTACCCGGTCGCCCTGAACCCGCCGAACGAGCCATCCTTCCACGCGCTCGACGACACGCCGACGGTAAACGGGCTGGGGACGCTGATCGATGGAAACCCCGCGGGCGGATTACTGACCCAAAACCCCAATGCCACTAACACTGCGGGCAACGGCGCCGATGCGATCAATCCATTTCGGTTCGACCGCTCGCAGGCATCAACCTGCGACCAGGATCATTCGTACGGCGACGAGCAGAAGGCCTTCGACCAAGGTCTGATGGATCTCTTTCCGGCCAGCGTCGGCGTCGGCGAAAACTCGGGCTGTGCCGCCGAGTTCGCCTATGGCAAGGGCAAGGGCCTGGTGATGGGATATTTTGACGGCAACGCCGTCACGGCGCTGTGGAACTACGCGCAACATTTCGCGATCAACGACAATTCCTACGGAACGACGTTCGGGCCATCGACGCCGGGTCTGCTCAATCTTGTCGCGGGCAATACCTACCCGGCGACACCGACCAGCGCCTCGACAAAAGTGGTGCCAAATAATTCAGGGCCGGGTGCACTGGTCGGCGATCTCGATCCAACAGGCGACGTCTGCTCCGGGACGCCGATGGTCCAACTTGGCGGCAAAAACATCGGCGACTTGCTGAACACACAAGGGGTAACGTGGGGTGCCTTCATGGGCGGCTTCGACCTGACCGTCAAGAACAGCGACGGCAGCACCGGCTGCAACCGACAGAGCCCAGCGACCCCAGCTAATGGCGGTGCCACCAAGGACTACATTCCGCATCACGCATTCTTCCAATACTTCGCGTCGACGGCCAATCCGAACCATACCCGGCCAAGTTCGCCGAAGGCGATCGGCACGTCGAGCGACGGCGGCGCCAATCACCAATACGATCTCCACGATTTCTTCGACGCCGTCAGAGTGGGCAATCTGCCTGCGGTCAGTTTCCTGAAGGCGATTGCCGCCCAGGATGGGCACGCCGGCTATTCCGATCCGTTGCTGGAGCAGGATTTCCTGGTAAGGACCGTCAATTCGATCATCCTGTCGCCATTCTGGAAGAACACGGCGATTATCATCATGTACGATGATTCGGACGGTTGGTACGATCACCAGATGAGCCCGGTCCTCAACTCATCGGCGGTTCTGAACAGCGCCTCGCCGGGAAATGGTGATCAGCTGAATGCGCCGGGCGTATGCGGTAATGGAGCGCCGCTCGACGGGATCCAAGGTCGTTGTGGCTATGGCCCGCGGCTTCCGCTACTGGTGATCTCGCCTTTCGCCAAGCCGAACTTCGTCGACCACACACTGACCGATCAAAGCTCGGTCCTCCGCTTCATTGAGGAAAATTGGAGCACCGGGCAGATTGGCGGCGGGTCATTCGACGAACTCGCGGGCCCGCTTTGGAACATGTTCGACTTCGACGACCATGGCATTGGCCATCAGGCGAGCCAGCTCATTCTCGATCCGGCCACCGGTCAGCCTTGAGATTCGTAAGCCCACCCAGGCGTCGGTCACCTTTCGGAAAGGAAAAGAATAACGCCGTTCGCCTGGCTTGCCGGGACGGCAAGACTGCCGTCCGGCATCTCGTCGAAAGTAATCCGCGATTGGGTCAAGTAATCGGCGGTATGATCGCGCTGCGCGATGGCAAAGTCGAGCGAAATAATCCCGGGCAGCGGAAAGTCAGCGTCGATATCGAGCGCTGGATGCATGGTCAGGAAGTCATCCGGCGTGCTGAACAAGATGCGGTGCCGTCCGAGATGAATAGAGACCACCGCGTCGGTCGTGGTGACTTGGTGAAGCCCGAACAGCCGGTCATAGGGCTCGAGCAGCGCGGCGGTATTCTCGACCAGAACATGGATCCCCCTCAGCCCACGGACGCCGTTGGGGTGATCGAGCCACTCCGGGCGCCGCATCAAATCGGGCGTCAGATGAGCGCAGATAAAACTGTCGAGCCCAGGCGTCTCTTCCTTCGCTAGAGTTATCAAGCTGAAACGCAGCTCCACGGTCCCTTCGGCCAGCTCGAGCCGACGGCCAAGCGGCCGCGGCTCGGACGGGTGGAGCTGCAAGCGCAGCAGAGCCGAACGCACCTCTTCGGGATCGGCAGCGGGCGCGAAAGCAGCAGCCATGGCTCCCTCACGCTGCGCGAGAAAGGCATCGAGGCGCTGGACGAAGTCGTCGGGATCGACGATGCCGAGGAGCTCGACATAATCGGAGCCAAACATGACGCAGTAATTGGCCGTGCCTTGGCCGATATGCCGCCCGCGCGGCGACAGCGTGAAACCGAGCCGGGTCCAACCCATCCGCGCCTGCTCGAGATCACGAACCCCGACAATGACGTGGTCGATACCCGCTATGCCATTGCGCATGCTCGCCCCCTCGGTGCGATCGTCGGTAAGGTTAGCTGCCTGTCGCCGTCGAGGCCAGCAGACCAAATAGGGGAGAGATCGATGCAACTCCGGCGCATTGCAGCGGCTGTTCCGGCACGAGGCGGCCAGCGGCGTCGTGCTGATGCTCGCCTCGGCGCTTGCTCTCGGGCTCGCCAACTCGCCGTTGGCCGATTTCTACGATGTGCTGCTCAATGTCAGCGGCGCGGTGCGCGTCGGCGATTTCGCCATCGAGAAGCCGCTGCTGCTGTGGGTCAATGACGGGCTGATGGCGATCTTTTTTCTTCTGGTCGGGCTGGAAATCAAGCGCGAGCTTCTCATCGGCGAGCTTTCCGAGCGAAGCCGGGCGATCCTGCCGGCGGCGGCGGCACTCGGTGGGATACTCGTTCCGGCGCTGGTTTACCTCGGCATTACTTGGGGCGAGTCGGGCGCGGCGGCCGGCTGGGCGATCCCATCGGCCACCGACATCGCTTTCTCGCTCGGCGTCATGGCGCTGCTCGGCCGGCGCGTGCCGAGTTCGCTCAAGCTCTTTTTGACAGCGCTGGCGATCATCGACGATCTCGGCGCGATTATTATCATTGCCATTTTTTATACCGACAAACTCTCCTTGGTGTCGCTCGAGGTCGCAGCCGCAGCGCTGGCCGTTCTGGTCATCCTGAACCGCGCCGGTGTCCAGCGGGTCATCTGGTACGCGCTCGTCGGTATCGTGCTGTGGGCGTCCGTGCTGAAGTCCGGCGTGCACGCGACCCTGGCCGGGGTGTCTCTCGCGCTGGCGATCCCATCCAGAGCGCCGCCCGGCGGAACTTCTCCCCTCGCTCGCGTCGAGCACGAGCTGGCGCCGTGGGTGGCGTTCGGCATCCTGCCGCTGTTCGGTTTCGCCAATGCCGGCCTGTCCTTTGCCGATCTGTCGCTGTCGACCGTCGTGGAACCGGTCCCGCTCGGGATCGCCGCCGGCCTATTTCTCGGCAAGCAGGTCGGTGTGTTTGGCACGGCCGCGCTGGTGATCCGCCGCGGCTGGGCGCACCTGCCGCCTGGTGCGAATTGGCCCAGCCTCTACGGCATGAGCCTTCTCACCGGAATCGGCTTCACGATGAGCCTCTTCATCGGAACACTCGCCTTCGGCGAAACCGGTTACGAGGCGACGATGCGCCTGGGCGTGCTGGTTGGCTCGGTGTTGTCCGGCATCGTCGGGGCGATCGTGCTGAGTGTCGCCGCCCGAGGCTCGGTTCCACCGTTTCGGTTCGGCGGAAGCTCGCATTCGGGGAACAATCCTGAAAAGCCCGGCGCGCGACGCGGCGCAGATGCCGCGCTCGGTGATCAGCCCGGTGACGAGCCGCGCCGGGGTCACGTCGAAGGCGTAATTCGCCGCCGGGCTGTCCTTCGGCGTCAGGCGCACGGCCATGCGCCGGCCCTCTTCGGTCCACCCTTCGATATGCGTGACCTCGCGCTCGTCGCGGCATTCGATCGGGATCTCGGCGCCGCTCTCGATGTTCCAGTCGATCGTCGGCGAGGGCAGCGCCACGTAGAACGGGATGTCGTTGTCGCGCGCCGCCAACGCCTTCAGATAGGTGCCGATCTTGTTGGCGACGTCGCCGCCCGCGGTTGTCCGATCGGTGCCGACGATGCAGAGATCGACAAGGCCCTGCCGCATCAGGTGGCCGCCGGCATTGTCGACGATGACCGTGTGCGCGACACCGTGCTGGCCGAGTTCCCAGGCGGTGAGGCTGGCGCCCTGATTGCGCGGCCGGGTCTCGTCGACCCAGACATGGATCGGGATGCCGTCGTCATGGGCGCGGTAGACCGGCGCGAGGGCGGTGCCCCAGTCGACGGTGGCGAGCCATCCGGCATTGCAATGCGTCAGAATATCGACCTGCCCGACCGTGTCCTTGCGCCGCCAGGCCTCGGCGATCAGCCGGGCGCCGTGCTCGCCGATCGCGCGGTTGATCGCGACATCCGCCTCGGCGATCTCCCCGGCCCGCGTCAAGGCCGCGGCCGGACGACGTTCTTTCGGCTCGTCGAGCCAGCGCTTTCTGCATCTCGGCCAGCGCCCAGCGCAGGTTGACTGCGGTCGGCCGGGTAGCTGCGAGCCGCGATATCGCCGTAGCGAGCCCGGCATCGGTCGGATCCTCCGCGATCCCCAGCGCCATGCCGTAAGCCGCAGTGGCGCCGATCAGCGGCGCACCGCGGACCTGCATCGTCGCAATCGCGCGCACCGCGTCCTCGAGCCCCTTCAATCGAACGATCGTGAGCTCGTGCGGCAGCCGCGTCTGGTCGATGATCTCGACCGTATGTCCGTCCTCGCCGAGCCAGATTGTTCGCATCGGCCGGCCGTTGACGTTCACGTCGCCGCTCCGGGTTTTGGGCGCCGCAGGACGCGGCCGGCGACCGCGTCGAGACGGGCCAGGATTTCCGGATCGCGCCGCTCGGGGGCAGTGATCAATGCGTGTTCGAGGGCATTCTGGCAGCCTTGCCGGCACGGCCCGTGGTGCGCCGACAGCGCCGGTACGACATGCCGGACGAGCGCCTTTGCCTTTGCCGCATTGGCCAGCAGGACCCCGACGATCATATCGACGGTAACGGCGTCATGGCCGGGATGCCAGCAATCATAGTCGGTCACCATCGCGACCGTCGCGTAGCAGATCTCAGCCTCGCGGGCGAGCTTTGCTTCGGGCATGTTGGTCATCCCGATCACGTCGCAGTTCCAGGACCGATAGAGCTCGCTTTCGGCCAGGCTCGAGAATTGCGGCCCCTCCATGACCATATAGGTGCCGCCGCGCTTGAGTGCGATGCCGGCCGGCGGCCCGGCTGCGACCAAAGCGTCACCGATCCGGCCGCAGACCGGATGCGCCATCGAGACGTGCGCGACGCAGCCCGTCCCAAAAAAGCTCTTCGCCCGCGCAAAGGTTCGATCGATGAACTGATCGATCACGACGAAATCGCCGGGAGCGAGGTCCTCGCGCAGGCTGCCGACCGCGGACAACGAGACGATATCGGTGACGCCGCAGCGCTTCAGCGCATCGATATTGGCGCGAAAATTGATCTCCGACGGCGGCAGCACGTGGCCGCGGCCGTGGCGCGGGACGAACACGACCGGCTGGCGATCGAGCCTTCCGAAGCAGAATTCGTCCGAGGTCGGCCCGAACGGGCTTGCCACCCGCCGCCATTCGACATCCGCGAGGCCGTCGATTTCGTAGAGGCCACTGCCCCCGATGACGCCGACGACGCGACCGGTCATCCGCGCGCTTTAGTGAACGGTCGCCCAGATCTTGCGCTTGGCGGCGTAGAATACTCCGACGCCAACAATCAAGAACAGCATGACCTTGAACCCAGTGCGGTGCCGGACCTCGAGGTTGGGCTCTGACGCCCAGGTCAGAAACGTCACGACGTCGTGTGCCATTTGCGGCACCGTCGCGGGGGTGCCGTCGGCAAAAGTCACGGCGTTGTCGCTGAGCGGCGGCGGCATCGCGATTTGATGGCCCGGGAAGAATTCGTTGTAATACATTCCGGGCAGCAGCTTGAAGTCGGGGGGCGGCTCCTTGTAGCCGGTCAGGATCCCGTAGACGTAGTCGGGACCGCCGTCGCGCGCCTTGACGATCAGCGACTGGTCAGGTGGCAGAGCGCCGTTATTCGCCGCTCGTGCCGCCTGGTCGTTGGGAAAGGGCCCCGGGATCGGATCTGAGGGCCGGCCAGGCCGCTGATACATCTGTCCTTCGTCGTTGGGCTGCTCGTTCGTCACCTGGTAGGTGGCGGCGATCGCCTTTACCTCGTCTTCGCTGTAGCCGATTTCGGTCAGGTCGCGGAAATAGAGATGCTTGACCGGGTGGCAGGCGGAGCAGACCTCCTTGTAGACTTGAAAGCCGCGCTGCTGCGCTGCCCGATCATAGATGCCAAAGATGCCGTCGAAAGACCATTGCTGGTGCGGCAACGGAGGAGTCTCTTCGGCGGCGCGGGTAGACGGCGGCGCCAGCGACAACGCTAGGAGCGCAACGGCAGCGAGGGCGTGCTTTACCATATCAGGGCTTTGCCATTGGCGCGCCGGCACCGCCGAGCCGCGCGCCGCCGCTCGGCTGCAGCACCGCCACAGCGATGCTGGCAGGCAGCGGTCTCGGCCGCTCGAGCTTGCCGATGAGTGGAAACAGGACGAGGAAGTGGATGAAATAATAAAAGGTCGCGATCTGGCCGACGGTCACCACCACGCCTGCAGGCGGGTTGAAGCCGACCCAGCCGAGAGCGATCACATCAATCACCAATAGCCAGAACACCCATTTATAGACCGGGCGGAAGCGGGCGCTGCGCACCGGCGAGGTGTCGAGCCATGGTACGATGAACAACAGAAAGATCGAACCAAACGCCAGGACGACGCCCAGCAGCTTGTTCGGCACCGAACGCAAGATCGCGTAATAGGGCAACAGGTACCATTCAGGCACGATATGGTTCGGCGTCTGCATCGGGTTCGCCGGGATGTAATTGTCCGGGTTCCCGAGGAAATTAGGCGCATAGAAGACAAAAAACCCATAGATGAGCAGAAAGACGGTGAGTCCGAACAGGTCCTTGATCGTGAAATAGGGATGGAACGGCAGCGTGTCCTGCGGGCCCTTGAGATCGATGCCGAGCGGGTTGTTTGAGCCGAAACGATGCAGGGCGATGAGGTGGAGGAGAACCACCGCGAGGATGACAAACGGCAGCAGGTAGTGCGCGCGTAAAAACGGTTGAGTGTCGGGTTGCCAACGGTAAAGCCGCCCCACAAGAAGGTGACGATGCTCTGCCCAATCAGCGGGATTGCCGAGAACAGGTTGGTGATGACGGTCGCGGCCCAATAGCTCATCTGGCCCCAAGGCAGTACATAGCCCATGAAAGCCGTCATGATCATCAGCACCAGAATGATGACGCCGAGTATCCACAAAAGCTCGCGCGGCTGCTTATAGGAGCCGTAATACAGCCCGCGGAACAAATGAATATAGACGATGGCGAAGAACATTGACGCCCCGTTCATATGGGCGTAGCGCAGCATCCAGCCCCAGTCGACGTCGCGCATGATCCGCTCGACCGAGTTGAAGGCGTAATCGGCATGCGGGGTATATTGCATTGCCAGAAAGACGCCGGTGACGATCAACACCACCAGCATGATCCCGGCCAGCGACCCGAAATTCCACCAATAGCTGAGGTTGCGCGGGGTCGGATACTCGTATAGTTCGTGCTGCAGCATCCCGACAAAGGGCAGACGGTAGTCGATCCAGCGGATGATCCGGCTCGTGGCGCCGGGGCGGGATTGGGCCATGGCGCTCTCCTAGCCGATCTTGATCGTGGTGTCGCCGGTGAAGTCGTAAGGCGGCACGAACAGGTTCAGCGGTGCGGGCCCTTGCCGGATACGCCCCGACGTGTCGTAGATCGAACCATGGCACGGACAAAACCAGCCGCCATACGGGCCGCGGTCGTCGCCGGCCTTTTGCCCCAGCGGGATGCAGCCGAGATGCGTGCATACGCCGATGATGACCAGCCACTCCGTTTTCTTTACCCGAGCCGAATCGGGCTGCGGATCGCGCAGGTCGGCAACGTTCACATCGTTCTGCCGCCTTGATCTCCTGCGGCGTGCGATGGTCGATGAAGACCGGCTTTCCGCGCCAGGCGACGGTCAGGCGCTGGCCGACCTCTACCGGCGCCAGGTCGACCTCGGTGGTCGAGAGGGCCAATGTGTCGCGCGCCGGGTTTAGACTATCGATGAAGGGCCAGATGGTCGCGGCGACTCCGACAACGCCGATTGCCGAGGCGGTCAGTATCAGAAAATCGCGCCGGGTCTCGCCGGAATGCCCCCCCGTGGCGGAGTGCTGCGCCAGATCGGCCATTTAAACCTCAATATTGCGCGGCCACCGCTGCGCTGCAGCCGCCACCAAAAGCTATACTGTTGAGGAGAGCGAACTATGCGACAGACTGCCGCATAAATCGGCGGCAAGCCGAGTATAGACCAACATGAGTATACTACCGACGATCGAGCCTGAGATCTGGAGGTCGTTTGCGACTCGCCCTGTTCGAGCCGGACATCCCGCAGAATACCGGCGCTTTGCTGCGGCTTGCCGCTTGCCTTGGAGTGGATGTCGACCTGATCGAACCGTGCGGCTTCCTGCTCGACGACCGGCGTCTGAAGCGCGCCGTCCTAGACTATGCCTCAGAATTGGCGATCTGCCGGCATACCTCGTGGACAGCCTTCCTGGCCGGCCGCTCTCAGCATTCTCGGCTGATCCTGCTGACGACTTCGGGTACGGTCGCGCTGCATTGTTTTACTTTCGCAGCGGATGACACCATCCTTCTCGGCCGGGAGAGCGCTGGCGTTCCGGAAGCGGTTCATCGCGCGGCCTGCGCCCGCGTCGTCATTCCGTTGCGCGCCGGCGCTCGCTCGCTCAACGTGGCCCTCGCCGGCGCGATAGCGCTCGGCGAGGCTTTGCGTCAAACCGCCCTGTTCCCGGAAAGATGACTCAAACGCCTCCGAATTTTCCGCCCGATCCGGAGCGTTGCGCCATTGCCCAGAGCTGGTTTGCCGAATTACGCGACCGCATCTGCTTGGAGTTCGAAGCGATCGAGGACGAACTGGCCAGCGAGCGCGCCGCGGAGGGTGCGGCCGGGCGTTTCGAGCGTACCGACTGGCAGCGTCCGGGCGGCGGCGGCGGGACGATCTCGGTCATGCGCGGGCGGGTTTTCGAAAAGGTCGGGGTCAACATCTCGACCGTATCAGGCGAATTCTCCGCGGAGTTCCGCAAAGATATTCCGGGAGCCGCGGAGGATCCGCGCTTCTGGGCGAGCGGGATCTCGATCGTCGCCCATATGTGCTCGCCGCTGGTCCCGGCAGCGCATATGAATACCCGCCACATCGTCACCAGCAAAGCCTGGTTCGGCGGCGGCGCCGATCTCACCCCGATCTACCCCGATGCGGCGGCGGCGGAAGAATTTCATGCCGCGCTTGCCGCGGCCTGCGCGCCGCTACGACAGCGACTACTACCGCCGTTTCAAAACATGGTGCGACGAGTACTTCTTCCTAAAGCACCGGAACGAGCCGCGCGGCATCGGCGGCATCTTTTTCGATTATCTCGACACCGGCGATTGGCAGCGAGACTTCGCCTTTGTGCGCGCGATCGGCGAGGCCTTTCTCACCGTGTTCGCTGCTATCGTGCGGCCGCGGATGCGGCTCTCCTGGACCGACGAGCAGCGGCGCCATCAACTGGTTCGCCGAGGTCGCTATGTGGAATTCAACCTGCTTTACGACAGGGGAACCTATTCGGGTTGAAAACCGGCGGCAATCCCGAAGCGATCTTAATGTCGCTGCCGCCCTTGGTCGCGTGGCCTGATGGAACGGGGAACGGTTAATGCAGCGCGTGTTGGGGGTGCGATGTCTCGCAGACGTCATTGCTGCCGCGCAACAGTTCGGCTTCGAGCCGGAGGAACCCCCCGGTCGCGATGAACCACGCTTACGCGGATTGCGGCAGTAGCTGTGGTCAGATCTGCTGAATTGCCGAGAGCAGCCAGTTGCCGCCGCGGCGCCGCACAAAGGTCCACATCTCCTCGGCTTCGACCGGAGTGCGCGGATCGCCGCTGACGACGTAATCCGGATCACCCGGCGATCGATCGAGCCGAGCGACGTAGTCGATCGCCCGCCATCGCAGATAAGCGGTGGCGTATTGCAGATCGCCCTCCTCCCAGCTTTCGCTCAACTCGCCTTTCAAAAGCTGCACATCGGAAACGATGTTTTGTACGCCCTGGCTCGAGTTTCGGGTCAGCTCTTCCGAAAAATAACTCAGCATTTCCGGCGTCATCACCTGTCGCAACCGCGCGAGATCGCCGGCGCTCCAGGCTTCTTGCACGGCGGCATGAATGGCCTGAAAGGCATTCAGATCGGCGTCCGCCAGGTTGATGTCGCGCCCTCGCTCTCGCGGAGCAGCCGCCGCCCCGGCCGAACGCGGCGGCCAGCCAGGTCCACCGCCGCGGCCCCCCGCCGAGAGCGCCCGTCCGCGGAACAGCCGGAAGACAAAATAGATCAGCAGGCCGATGATCAGGAGCTGCAGCAGCATGCCCAACATCGAGCCCGATGCGGTGCCGTCCTCACCCGCCGCGTAGCCGCTATGCCCGAACAGCCAGGAACCGATGAAGCCGCCGGCGAGCCCGGTCAGAAACGGATGCCGCTGGAAGAAGCTGCCGCCGCCAACGCCGGCGAAGGCGCGGCCGGGGTGAAGCCAGGTTGCTCGCGGCGTCGACGGGAGTGGCGTCACGCTGCGGTTCAGCGGCTGCGCGTTGTTGTTCTCGTAGGTGCGTAGCCCACGGCTGCCCATGCTGGAGGAGCGCCCGCCGTATGAGCTGCCGGCGCGCGCCTCGGCTATCGCCGGGGCAAGCGCGAGGTTGGCACTGAAGAACAGCGCCAGCAGGATGCGCCAATTCAGCAGTCGTCTCGACATGGTTGCGTTTGCCCTAAAATCCGCAGGGAAATAATGATCACTGATACACGATATAAGCATGTGCCGCGACCGGCGGAAGCACCCGCTCGCAATATCACCAGGCGATTTGGCGGCTACTCGCAAGTCTCAGCTAGTTTATCAGCCGTCCGGGCAGGTAGATCTGCCGGACCGGCTCGCTTGATTGTCGATCGGCGGGGCCCAAATATCTGCCGATGCACGGTATGCGACCGCGCGCCTCGCGGGCCGGCCGGATACTCTCGCTCCGCGAAGAGGAGAAGGATGCATGTCGCGGCTATCGCTGTTCAACTCGCCCCTGCTCTTGGGGTTCGACCACTTCGAGCGGGCGCTCGATCGGGTCAGCAAGATTTCTTCCGACGGATATCCGCCATACAACATCGAGCAGATCGACGAGAATGCCTTGCGCATCACCCTTGCCGTGGCCGGCTTCACGATGAGCGACCTCGGCATCACGATCGAGGACAACCAACTGGTCATCCGCGGCAAGCAAACCGACGACACGCAGCGCATTTACCTGCACCGCGGCATCGCTGCACGTCAGTTCCAGCGATCGTTTGTTCTCGCCGAAGGCATCGAAGTCAGCGGTGCTCGGCTTGATAATGGCCTTCTACATATCGACCTGGTTCGTCCTGAGGTCGAGAGCCGGGTGCGCACCGTGGATATAAAGAGCGGCTCGACCGCCGCGGTTAAGCGCGCGCCGGTCGGCTCGCAGTCGTAAGTCGGGTCGGCGCTCTTGACGCGGCCCGGGAGAGGATTGAGATGAACGAAATCGAACGCATTCGCCACATGTCGACGCGCGAACTCGCGCTCTTTGGTATGCAGGACCTCGCATATATAAAGCGGGTGTTCGTCAATGACGTGGCTGGCTATGCCGTGCACGCTGCGGATGGCACCCAAATCGCCGTGTTGCCCGATCGCGAGATCGCCTTCGCCACGGTACGCCAGCATGATCTGGAGCCACTGAGCGTACACTGAGGCGAGGGTCTATTCCTCGATCCTCCAGTGAGAGGACACAACGCAGAAGGACGGCCTAGGCCGCGTGCGTGGCAGTATGGTCGGTGAGAAGCGCATAGAGCGCGTCGGCATTGTCGGTTCCACGCAATTTTTCGCAGACCGTGCGGTCGCGCAGCAGCCGCGATACCAGCGCCAGCGCTTTCAGGTGGTCAGCGCCGGCAGTTTCCGGGGCTAACAACAGGAAGATCAGGTCGACAGGCTGGTCGTCGATCGCTTCGAACGGAATGGGGCGCTCGAGGCGCGCGAATATGCCATACAGCTTGGCGATACCGGGAAGCTTGCCGTGCGGGATCCCAACCCCGGTTCCGATGCCGGTCGTGCCGAGTCGTTCTCGTTCGATCAGGACATCGTAGATCGTGCGCTCGTGGAGGCCCGACATCGCCGCGGCGCGTTTCGCAAGCTCCTGAAGCGCCTGTTTCTTGTTAAGCGCGCGCAACTGGGCGACGACGCTGCGCGGTGTGATCAGGTCGGCAATCTCCATCTTCGCGATCCGCTGCACCCGGCCTGAGCTCAACACCAATGCGCCCGGCGCCCGGCCCGAGCGCGCCTGAGCCACGCGTTCGCATTCACCAAGCGATCGGGCCGCAGAAAACCTCGGAACATAAAGAGCGGCTCAGGAAACCCGACGGTTGATCCGCCGGGCGGGATCGAGTTCGGGATCGATCCACCCGATATTCCCGTCGGCGCGACGATAGACGAGGTTGAGTTCGCCATGCGAACGGTTACGGAACAGCAATACGGGCGTATCGGCAAGATCCATCCGCATCGCCGCCTCGCCGACGGTAAGGTTGGGCAGCTCCGTGCTCATTTCGGCGATCACAGCCGGCCCGCCGTCATTCCCCCGAGGCGTGGCCTCGGCGTTTTCTGCATCTTCCGCGACCGGGGCCAACACGTAATCCATCGCGCGCTCGCTCGCGGCTACCGCTTCGCGCGCCTTCGCATGATGGTCGCGCAGGCGCCGTTTGTAACGACGCAGCTGCTTGCCGACCCGTTCGGCCGCAGCGTCGAATCCCGCATACACCTCTGAGGCTGCGGCATGCGCGTTAACGACAATGCCGCGGCCGATATGGACAGAGATCTCGGCCCGGCTCAAATGGGCCTCCTTCGAAACTACGACATGGGCTTCGATCGCCGTTCTGAAATATTTACTGAGAATGGAACTCAGGCTTGCCTCGACATGCCGGCGCAACGCTTCGCCGACCTCAATCTGCTTGCCAGTCACTATAAGCTGCATAGATCCGATCACCCCTTCCCGCCGGGGCTGGGCTATCATAGAGGCCTCCGCAGAGCGAACGTGGGAACAAGTCCGGGTAGGATCAAGCAGGGCACTCTAGGAACCCCCCGTTTTGTCGTCACGGCCGGCAGGTAGTCGAAGCTTCGCTCGGCCTCATACCGCAAGCAGCTTTTCCCGGCGGCGTTGCACCGAAGAGGGGATGCGCATCGCCTCGCGATATTTTGCGACCGTCCGGCGAGCGATGTCGACACCGCCTTGCTGCAGCAATTCAACGATGCGCTCGTCGGAAAGCGTGTTGTCCGCAAGTTCCCCGTCGATCAAGCCGCGGATGCGATGGCGCACCGCTTCCGCCGAGTGCGCACCGTCTCCCCGCGAGGCGGGGATGGATGACGTAAAGAAATATTTGAGTTCGTAGAGACCGCGCGGCGTCGCCATGTATTTGTTGCTGGTGACCCGGCTGACGGTGCTCTCGTGCATGCCGATCGCGTCGGCAATATCGCGGAGAATAAGCGGCCGCAGCGACTGCACGCCATGGCGAAAAAAAGCGTCCTGCTGACGGACAATTTCGCCTGCGACTTTGAGGATGGTGGTCGCCCGCTGATGCAGTGATTTGACCAGCCAATTCGCTGCGTGCAGCCGCTCCGTCAGGTAATCCTTGTCGGCCTTGCTGCGCGTTGCTTGGCGTATGCGAGCGCAATACCGGCTGTTGACCAGGACGCGCGGCAGGGTTTCCGAATTGAGCTCGACGATCCAACCTCCCTCGGGCTGCGCGCGCAGCAGGATATCGGGGACGACGGGTTGGGCAAGCGGTGGGTCGAAGGCCAGCCCCGGCCGCGGATCGAGCGATTTGATCTCGGTGATCATATCGGCCACATCCGCCGCATCGACGCCGCACACCCGAACCAGCGCGGTGATATTGCGGGCAGCGAGCAGCGGCAGGTTATCGAGCAGGATTTGCATTGCCGGGTCCAGCCGGTTGCGGTCGCGCAGCTGCAGCGCGAGGCATTCCGGCAGGTCGCGAGCGAAGACGCCGGCTGGGTCGAATTGCTGAAGCCGAGCGAAAACCGCCTCGACCCGGTCGACCCCGCATCCGAGAAGCTGCGCCACGCCGTCGAGCCCGCTGCGCAGGTACCCCGCCTCGTCGAGCAGATCGAGGAGATGCAGCGCCACGACCCGATCACCCGGATCGCTGAGATCGGCGCCGATCTGCTCGAGCAAATGCTCGCGCAACGTTTGCGGCCGGCTCGCGGTCTGTTCGATTTCCAGACGATCGCCGGCGTCGAACGACCCATTGCGACTGCGCCACGGGGCAGGCTCGGCGCCGAATTCGGCCGAGCCGTCTCCCTCCACGCCCGAGGCTGCCTGCCAGTGCTCGGCCGCCTCGGGTGTGAAATCGTCCGCAATCGCCTCGGGCAGGGGTGTCGCCGTCGGGCTTTCGGCGGGTCGGCGGCGCTCGCCGATGTTGCTTCCTCGAGCCGCGCCTCGCGCCGCTCGAGAAGCGGGTTTTGTTGGATCTCCGCGTCGACGAACTGGGTCAATTCGAGGTTCGAGAGCTGCAGCATCTTGATCGCCTGCTGCAGCTGAGGCGTCATCACCAGCGTCTGCGACTGGCGAAGCTCGAGCCGCTGCGAATAACCCGTCCTGTTCACATCACGCTCCGTTCAGGAGCGGCTTATAGGCTAAACCTATCTCCGAGGTAAACGCGCCTCACATCGGTGTCGGCAACGATCTCGGCGGGCGCACCTTCCATCAAAACTCGACCTTCGTGCAGAATATAAGCACGATCGACGATCTCCAGGGTTTCACGCACGTTGTGGTCGGTAATCAGAACGCCGATCCCGCGATCCTTCAAGTGAGCGACCAGCTCGCGGATATCAGCCACCGCGATCGGATCGATGCCGGCGAGGGGCTCGTCCAGCAGGATGAAATGCGGTTGGGTCGCGAGCGCCCGGGCGATCTCGCAGCGCCGGCGTTCACCGCCGGACAGCGCCATCGCCGGCGCACGCCGCAGATGGGTGATCGAAAATTCAGCGAGCAGCGCATCGAGCATGGCCTCGCGCAAATCGGCCGCCGGTTCGGCGATTTCGAGGATCGCCCGAATATTCTGTTCGACCGTCAGACCACGAAATATCGACGCCTCTTGCGGCAGGTAGCCGATGCCGAGCCGGGCGCGGCGATACATCGGGAGGTCGGTGATGTCGCGTCCGTCGAGGCTGACCACCCCCGTCTCGGCCGCAATGAGACCGGTGATGATATAGAAGCATGTCGTCTTCCCGGCGCCGTTCGGCCCGAGGAGACCGACGACCTCGCCGCGCTGCACGGAGACGTTGACGTCGCGCAAGACCGGCCGTCGTTTGAAGCTCTTGCCCAGTCCCTGACCAAGCAGGCCGCGATTATCGGCGACCAACCGCGGCCGATCCAGGCTCCGCAGCTCGGCTGAGGGGCGGAATGTACTGCCCGCCGTTCCTGTTCATGGTTGCCGAGCCGTCGCGGCGCCGACGGCCTGAGTTGCGGCGCCCGGGGTCGCAGTCGTGGCGGAGGTCGCCGGCGGCGTTGCTTGATCCTGACGAACGAACAAACCCTCAACCCGCGGTGCTAGGATCCTCCCGGTGCGGCGGGGCCCGTCATCATCCGGCTGATGTTGTTGTTGAGGTCGATGACGGCGTATTGACCTCTGATGGTATTCGCCCCGCGGGTGACCGTTACGTTGCCGAGCAGCGTAGCGATCCCGGTATCAGCGTTGTAGACCCCGAAATCGCCGCGACCGATATCGGTCTCGGTCGAGACAAGGACATTGCCCTGTGCGTCGAGGCGGCTGATCCGCGATCCTTCGTCGGCACCGAGCGGCGCCGCCGGGAGCACCAGGCTTTGGAGAGGGCTTGGCTGCGGCCACTGGTGCCGGTCGCACTGGTCCGCTCTCGGACTTGTCCGCCGCCAGCTTCGAATTGTCCTTTGTCATGTGAGCAGTCAGCACGTCGGCGCGGATCCGCTTGGTCTCCCGCACGGCGACAGCATCGCCGCGCGCGACCGCGATCTGCTTCTGATCGTACCATTCGAGACTGTCCCGCGCGGTCACTACATCGGTCGCGGTCGTCAGCTTCAGGCCTTTGCCGGTGACAATGCCGATCTGCTGATCGACATCGTAGACCGCTTGGTCGCCGACGACCGTCTGTCTCTCGCCCTTGATCGTGACATGGCCATCGGCATTGAGGCGATAGATCTCATTTTCGCCGCCCGCTCCCTTGCTCGGGCGGTAATGCGCGGTCAAGGTGTCGGCATGGACCTCGGTGGTCCCGCGCTTGGCCATGGCATTGCCGCGGGCGATGTAAACTTGCGCGTCTTGCTGCCACTCGATCCCGGCATCGGCCGAGATCTCGATCGGCCGGTCCTCCGATACGTTGCCGAGGCTCAAGCCCTGCGCCGCCACAGGCGGTGCGCTGGGCAAGCCGAAAGCCAGCAGTATGGCGAGCCCTAGCCGCACGCCTCGACCCGGGCAAACGATCGAAACCGCACCGGCGCCGCAAGGTTCAGTTCGCATCGCGCTGCGCCTCGGCGTGCGGCGGTCCGGCTTGGATCGGCAATTTGATGTCGCGCCCCGGCAGACCCTCAGATTTGACGGTGGCCTCGATCTGTGGGGCGGCTGGGTCGTCGGCCGGCTTTCCTATGTCGTCGGCGCCGGCCGCCGGCTCTAATGCGGCGGCCTCGATCTGCGCCGCTGTCTCCGCTACCTCGGCGGGCAGCGTCGGGGGCTTGATGTCCGGATCGACGCTCGGCTTCGTTCCCCTCAGCAGAAGATTTGACGTTCCGGTAAATATGACTGTGTTGCCTTTGTCGAGAACCCGAAACCCTTGCGCCGCAATATCTCCCGAAGGCCCGTGGCCAGTCACCGGGTCGTGTCCCTCGGCGGTGCTGGCAGAGACATCGACACGGGCAGTCTTCGTGACAAAACGCGTGCCGTTTTCGTGCACGAGGTTGACCTCGCCGAAGAGGTCCAGAAGTTGCGCCTGGGTCTGGTACATCGCCGTGGCGGCGGTCACCACGACCAGCGCGCCGCGATGCATCGTCATCTCTGCTCGCGGTTGCTCCAGCGACATCAGATCGTCTCGGTTCGGCACCTGCCGGCCGACTGCCGAAGTCACGACAAAGGGTCGATTGAACCGGTCGACCCCGGCATATCGGGGGTTTAGCATTCGCAGTTCGCGCGCTTCGCGCAAATCAATGACCGGCAGGCCCAGCCGCACGGTTTCGAGCAGAGGCCCGAGCTGCGGCCAAACGGCGACCAGCACCAACAGCATCACACCGAGCACAGGCAAGGCACGCTTCAACAGCGCGACGCGGCGGCTGTAGCGGTCATCGGCTCGCTGGGCGCGCCAGCCAAATGCTGGCTGAGGCGGTCCCGGCCCGATCGATGCGACCTCCTGCCCGATGCGCTGCTCCAGCACACTGACCGGCCTGATCTGCCTATTAGTCATGCGATGCCGGCCCGCAGACAGTCATGCATGTGCAGAAAACCGATGGGCCGGCCGCCCTCGTCGACGACAAAGAGCGAGGTTATGGCGAACCGGTTCATCAGTCCGAGCGCATCCGCCGCCAGCGCCGCCGCGGTGATCGTCTTCGGGTTGCGGTGCATGACAGCCGCCACCGGCTGGCGGAGCAGCGAATCCCCCATGTGCCGACGCAAATCGCCATCGGTGATTACGCCGATCAGTTGCCCCTCAGGCTCGCATACTCCGACGCAGCCGAAGCTTTTTGCCGTCATCACCAGGATCGCGTCAGACATTTGGGCAGCAGGTGTGACCAGCGGCACTTCGTCTTGCCGGTGCATGATGTCGCGCACCCGCAATAACCGGCGCCCAAGCCTACCGCCCGGATGAAACCGGTGAAAATCGGCGGACGAGAAGCCCTTCCGCTCGAGCAAGGCAAGCGCCAGCGCGTCGCCGAGGGTCATCATCATCGTCGTCGAGGTCGTCGGGGCCAAGCCCATCGGGCATGCCTCGGCGGCGGGTGGCAGCAACAGCACGATATCCGCCGCCCCGGCGACGGTCGACCGCCGCCCGCCGGTGATCGCGATCAGCGGAATTCTAAAGCGCCGGGAATAGGCGATGATGTCAGCGAGTTCGGTGGTTTCGCCGGAATTCGACAGCACGAGAACAGTGTCTTCGGGTCCGATCATGCCGAGGTCGCCATGGCTGGCCTCGACCGGGTGGACAAATTGCGCGGGGGTGCCCGTCGATGCGAGGGTGGCGGCGATCTTGCGGCCGACATGTCCGCTCTTGCCCAATCCCGTGACGATGATCCGCCCCTGCGCCGCGGCGCAGGCATCGACCGCCGCGCGGAATGCGCCGTCGAGCGTTACCGCCAGGCTCTGGAGCCCGTCGATCTCCGCATTGATGACACGCCGGGCCACCAACAGATCGCCGTCGTCAGTCGATGTCCGGGCGACGGTCGTGTCAGCGGCCGGTTTCGCGACGACCAACGAATCGCTCATTGCGCCCAGCCGGGCCGCTTGACTCGCAACTTCGACACGGAAATCCCTTCCCCCAATGGCACGGCTCATCCGCGCGTTAATGCGCGAAGATGTCTTGCTCCGACCAGCCCTCAAGATCAAGCAGTACGCGATGCGGCAGAAACTCGAAGCACGCGCCGGCTAGCTGCTCGCGACCCTCACGCGCCAGTATTGCGTCGAGCCGGCTGCGCAGCGCATGGAGATGGAGCACGTCCGAAGCGGCATAACGAAGCTGCTCTTCGGTCAGCGTCTCCGCACCCCAATCCGAACTCTGCTGCTGCTTCGACAGGTCGATATTCAGCAGGTCCTTGCACAGATCGCGCAACCCGTGCCGGTCGGTGAACGTGCGGGCGAGCCGCGAGGCGATCTTGGTGCAGTAGACCGGCAGCGCCATGACGCCGAGATGATGATAGATCATGGCGAGGTCGAAGCGCGCGAAATGGAAGAGCTTGGTCACGCCTGGGATCGGCCAAGAGGCGGGTCAGCCGTGGCGACACGTAAGCGCCGGGCGCGAACTGCACGAGATGCGCGTCGCCGTCGCCGGCCGATAGCTGGACCACACACAGCCGGTCGCGATGCGGGTTGAGCCCCATCGCCTCGGTATCGATGGCGACCACCGATCCGAAGTCGACGCCCTCCGGAATATCGCCGCGATGAAGTCGATGTGTCATCCCGGGCTACGGGCCGCTGCACCTTCCCCGTCCCGAGGTGGTGCCCAGGAGAAGACTCGAACTTCCACGAGCTTTCGCCCACTAGAACCTGAATCTAGCGCGTCTACCAATTCCGCCACCTGGGCGTCTCGGGAACCGCCGAGATAAGCCCGGCACCGGTCAATGTCAACGTGCGACGAGGCTGTCGCACCGACCCGAAACTTTCGCCGGTCGATGGTGCTGCGTGATAGAAGGCGGGTATTCGGCTCGCCGGTGGGCGGGCGAAGGGGAGGTGGATGAGAGGTCGTCGCACGGCGGTGCTTGGCGGGTCGGGCTTTATCGGCCGTTACGTCGTCAAGCGGCTCGCTGCGCGCGGCGATGTGGTGCCGGTCGGATGCCGCAATGCCGAAGCGGCGAAATTCCTCAGGCCGATGGGCGATGTCGGCCAGGTCGAGCCGCTCAACGTCGCGATCGACGACGAGGTAGTGCTGCCCGCCTTTCTCGCCCGGAGCGGAGCGCTGGTGGCCTGCGTCGGCATCCTGCGCGAGAGCGGATCGCAGACCTTCGAGCGGGTTCACCACACGGGGCCCGCGCTGCTCGCCCGGATCGCTCGCGATGCCGGGGTCGAGCGCTTCGTGCACATTTCGGCGATCGGCGCCAATTCGCGGTCCCCATCGGCTTATGCGCGGACCAAGGCGGCCGGCGAAGCGGCTGTGCGCGATGCTTTCCCGACCGTGACGATCCTGCGTCCGTCGGTCGTATTCGGCCCGGAAGACCAGTTCTTCAACCGTTTTGCGGCGATGGCGACGATTTCGCCGGTGCTGCCGTTGATCGGCGGCGGTGAAACCCGGTTCCAGCCGGTCTATGTCGGCGACGTTGCCGATGCGGTGATCAGATGCCTCGACAATTCGGCAACCGCCGGGCGCACCTACGAGCTCGGTGGTCCGAAGGTCTACACCTTCCGGCAGATCCTTGAGCTGTTGCTGAACGAGATCCGGCGGAAACGCCGGTTCGTCGATCTCCCCTTCGGTCTCGCCGAGCTGCAGGCAAAGCTGATGTCGATACTGCCGAACCCTCCTTTGACGCCGGATCAGGTCGAACTCCTCAAGCGAGACAATGTCGTCTCCCCTGGCGCTTTGACGATTGCGAGCCTGAACATCGCTCCGACCGCGGTCGAGGCAATCCTACCCACCTACCTCGAACGCTTCCGCCGCGGCGGCTGGTATCAGCGGCGCACGTCAGTCTGAGTGCCTGTCGGTCTGAGTGCCTCTCCGGCTGAGCGCCTTTCGCCGGCCCACCCGTTCGGGTAAGGTCGCGCCCCAATCGGTTCGGGGGAGGCATCATGGCAGCGTTGAGCAGACTGCTGTTGCTCACCGCCGCGCTCATCTTCGGAGGCAAGGCGATGGCGGCAGATCTGGAGAACACCCTTTACATGGACGTGCCAGCCGGCCGGGTCGTGATCGAAATGCGGCCCGATCTGGCGCCGGCGACGGTTGCACAAATTAAGGCGCTCGTGCGCCGAGGTTTTTACGACGGGATCGTCTTTCATCGGGTGATCGACAATTTTATGGCGCAGACCGGCGACCCGAACGGAGACGGCACCGGCGGTTCGGGCCACAAGCTGAAGGCTGAGTTCTCGAATGAAAAGCATGTGCGCGGCGTCGTCTCGATGGCGCGCGCTTCGGATCCTAACAGCGCCGACAGCCAGTTCTTCATCATGTTCGCGGCGGCGCCGTCGCTCGACGGCAATTACACGATCTGGGGCAAGGTCGTGTCCGGCATGGAATACATCGACAAGATCAAGAAGGGCGACTCCGCCCGCAACGGAACGGTCACAAACCCCGACAAGATCATCAAGATGCAGGTCGCCGCCGACGCCGAGAAGGCGGAAAAGAAGCCCTAAGACTCCTTCAAAAAAGGCGCTCCCGCCCCGCTCCTCCCATGTGCAGCGCAACCGCCCCCGAGGGCGGAGAGGGGATACCGGCGGGTCCCTCCCACCGCTCTAAGCTGCCTGCAGCCGGCTGGCTTTCCTCGCTGGCGGTCTACCGAGAACCGCGCCTCGTCGCGGTGCTGCTGATGGGGTTCTCCAGCGGGCTGCCGCTGGCGCTGACCGCCGCCACCTTGTCTTTCTGGCTGGCAGAGATCGGCGTGTCGTTGACGACGATTGGATTCTTCAGCCTCGTCGGCATTTCCTACAACTTCAAATTCGTCTGGTCGCCGTTGATCGATCGCTTGCCGATACCTCTGCTGACGGCGCGGCTCGGGCGTCGGCGCGGCTGGGCATTGGCAATACAGCTACCATTAGCCTTGGCGATCCTCGCCCTCGGCCTAACCGATCCCAACGTCGACCCCGGCATGACCGCACTTGCCGCTGTAATCGTCGCCTTTCTTTCAGCGAGCCAGGACATTGTCATCGATGCCTACCGCATTGAACTGTTGCTCCCGGAAGAACAGGGGGCCGGCGCTGCCGCGACCCAGTGGGGTTATCGATTCGGCATGCTGGCTGCCGGAGCAGGCGCCCTTTATGCGGCGACGTTCGGCGGTTGGGCGTTCGCGTATGGGCTGATGGCCGTGCTAATGCTGGTTGGCATGGTGACGGTGTGGCTGACCCCCGAGCCGGGGGGCGTCCGGCCGCTACAGCCTCTCCCCGGCGGGACGGCCCGCGAGCGGCTATCGGCATGGGTCGGCCGCGCCGTCCTGGCTCCGTTTGTCGATCTGCATCGCCGCACCGGGACCGGCCTGCTGGTCGCCATCCTCCTCTTTATTGTGCTTTACAAATTTGGCGAGGCGCTCGCCGGGACGATGGCAACCCCGCTTTACGTGTCATCCGGTTTCGCCAAAGTCGAAGTCGCCAACATCGGCAAGATCTATGGCTTAGGCGCGACCCTCGCCGGGCTCGCTCTCGGCAGCCTTGTCGTAACCCGGATCGGCGTTTTCGGGGCGCTGCTGGTCTGCGGCGTTCTGCAGATGCTGTCGAACCTGATGTACGTGGTGCAGACTTGGGCTGGCCACAGCCTTGTGGCGCTGGCGCTGACCATCGGCATCGAGAACCTGACCAATGGGATGGGCTCGGCCGCCTTTGTCACCTATTTGTCAGGATTGTGCAGCGTCGCTTTTACCGCGACGCAATATGCCCTGCTTTCATCGCTCGCCGGGGTCGGACGGACGATCCTCTCGGCCTGGGGCGGCAAGCTTGCCTCGCTGCTCGGCTGGGTGCCCTTTTTCGCGTTGAGCATGGTGCTGTGCATTCCGGGCCTGTTGCTGCTGCTGTGGATCATGCGCCGGCCGACAGCGGGGCTACGCGCCCCTTGACCGAATCTACCGGAAGCGCCGCCCTGGTCAGCCGTAGCAAAACAGCCTGCTGCGATGGCGCTTGAGCCATGCCCGCGGCGCCGTGCTGTCGGGTGTCAAACTCTCCACCAAACGCCAAAAACGCGGCCCATGGTTCATCTCGGCGAGATGCGCCACCTCGTGGGCGACGACATAGTCGATGACCGGCTCGGGCGCGAAAATCAGCCGCCAGCTGAAGGAGAGGTTTCCGCGGCCGGAGCAGCTGCCCCACCGGCTCTTGGTATCGCGGACATTGACGCGCGCCACGTTGCGCCCGATGAGCGCCGCCGCCCGCCGCGCCCGGCGAGCGAGCTCGCTGCGGGCCAGCGCGACGAGATGGTCGCGTACTCGGCGTGCCAGATGCGCCGGATCGCCGCGCACGCGGATCTCGCCGTCGACGATCGACACCGGCGGCGCTCCGGCGTCGATCTCGCGACGGATTCGATGTCCGATTCCGAGCACCGGGACGATCGCCCCTTCGGAAAACGCCACCTGTATCGGCAGGGCCTCGAGCCGTGCGGTGATCCATCCGCGTTTGGTCGCGAGAAAGCGCAGCCCCTGGGCCGCCGGCACGCCGGGCGGCAGAACCAGTTCTACGAGGCGTTCGGCCGGATCGATCCGCAACCCGATCCGCCGCGCCCGGGGACTGACGCGGATCGCGAACGGGACGCCGAGATCAAGGCCCACGCTGTGTCCTCGGGCATCATTTGCGGGCAAAGCTTAACCCCACCTTCCGCAGATCTCGAAGCCTACATCAGCGATACGGTGCCGAGAAGCGAGAGCCGCAAGCCCATCTCAGAACATTTAACCGGTGCGGGAACTCAGCGCTCTGCGCCCGGCCTGAGCGAAGCGCAGACCCCGAATCGGTGATGCCGACTAGGGTGACCGCTCATCCCTTCGGTTGCGCGGTCACCCTAGACGTCGCGATCGATCAGGTGGATGAAGGACCCGAAAACTGAGCCTTGCCGAATTCCACCGACCCCTAAATCCCTCCCCATCGCATCCGTGGCGGTAAACAGTGGGTCGGCCGCTCCCTGCTGGAGGACAGTCGCATAGTGGAATTGATGGCCGCGAAAGCGAGCCCCAGCCGTTCCAAACGGATTGCTGCGGAGGAGGGTCGTGCATTGGTAGCCAAGATGCAGCCGCGGCTCGGCAAAGCTCGTGACCAGCGGCAGCAGTCGCGCCATTTGGCGACGGCGCCCGGCTGCGTCGACCAGGATGTCGCCGAGCGTCATATAGCCGCCGCATTCGCCGTAGACCGGCTTCCCATCGGACGCTGCTTGCCGCAGGCCGCCGACAAATGTTGCCGCGGCCTCGAGCCGATCCGCCCACAGCTCCGGGTACCCGCCCGGAAGGTAGACCGAATCCGCGGCCGAGCAGGGCGGCTCGTCCGCGAGGGGTGAGAAATAGGCGAGCTCGGCGCCTTGGCGCCGCCAGCTGTCGAGCAGAGCGGGATATGCAAAGCAGAACGCCTGGTCGCGCGCTATGGCGATGCGCTGACCTAAAGGCGGCACCAGGGCGGTCGGCGCAGCGCCGGTCCAGGACGAGCGCCGGGCCAGCCGCACCAGCTGCCCGAGGTCGAGAACGGCGTCGATCCGCGCGGCGCAACGCTCGATGATGATTTCGGCGCCGCCGATTTCGCCCGCCGGCACGAGGCCGAGGTGTCGCGACGGCAATGCCAATGCTGGATCCGAAGGCAGGGCGCCGAGGCAGGCAATAAAGGGCACATGCCGAGCCGTCGCCTCGGCAAGGAGCGCGCCGTGCCGGTCGCTCGACACACGGTTGAAGATCACGCCGGCTAGCGGTACCGCTGGGTGGTGGGTCGCAAAGCCGCGCAATACCGCGGCGACTGAAGCGCCTTGTCCGCGTGCGTCGACGATCAGCACGATCGGCCAGCCGGTCAACCGTGCCAGCTCAGCCGTCGAACCGGCCTCGCCATCGGGGCCTGTCCCGTCGAACAGACCCATGACGCCTTCGCAGAGGACGATGTCGGCGGCGGCTTCGAGCTCGGCGACGAGCCCCGCGAGTGTGGCCGAGCGCATTCCCCAGACATCGAGGTTAAGACAGGGTTGGCCGGTGGCCACGGCATGAAAACTCGGATCGACGAAATCGGGTCCAGCCTTCGCCGTGACGACGCGCAGGCCGCACCGGCGCAACTGTCGCGCCAAGCCGGCGGTAACCAGCGTCTTGCCGCTCCCCGAGGCCGGAGCGGCCAATATCAACCCGCGCCCGGTCACAACGGATCGCCTCTCGGTAGGCAGCCGTTATGAACCTTAATCAGGCTTGGCGGCGCGTCCGTGCGGTTTCTGGTAATCTTCGCCCATCCGGTTCGAGACAGCTTCCAGTCGGCGCTGCATCGCGGCGTTGTCGACGTGCTGACCACTGCCGGACACGAGGTCGATGACTGCGACCTCTATGCCGAAGACTTCCAGCCCGCGCTCACCGCCGATGAGCGCCGAGCCTACCACAGCCCGACACCGCAAACCGCTTCCGTTGCCCGGGAAATCGAGCGATTACGGCGTGCCGAAGGTCTCGTTCTGGTGTTTCCCACTTGGTGGTTCGGGATGCCGGCAATCCTTAAGGGCTAATTCGACCGAGTATGGCGTCCCGGCGTCGCGTTCGAGCTGAGGAACGGGCACACGATCCCATTGTTGCAAAACATTCGGCGTTTTGCCGTGATCACCACCTATGGCTCTCCTTGGTGGCAGAACAAGTTTATCTCTCACGATCCGAACCGGCATACCCTGATGCGAGGCGTCCGCTACCTGCTGCACCGGCGAGCGCGGATCCGTTGGCTCGCGTTCTACGGCATGGATTACCGAAACCACAGCAGCCGCAACAAGTTCTTGCGGAAAGTCGAGCGGTGTCTGCAACGTTTTTAGTCGCGGCGATGCGGTCCGCCACAGGTCAGCCATTCCGATCAAGTCGTTCTAAAATATAAGTTAACTCTATGTTTTGCAGGAACCGCCGGCGACAGCGATGGTTGGCTCCATGCGAGTCCCGAGGAGGGTCAGGTGGTGAAGGTGTCGACAACGACAGCAGCATGCGCCGCGATCTTGGCGGCGACAGCGCTGATTGCTGGCGCGCAAACGAGTCCCAATTCTGAGACGCGGCTCGACGACCGTGTCGACACCGGCGGCGCCGCTCACCAGGGCCGGATGTCGGGCGACCAGATACAGGGCGGGACAGCTGCGCGCCAGCAAAATTCTGGGCAGCGCCATTTATACCGCTCGAAACACCAAAATCGGCAAAGTGAGGGAACTGATTATCGATAAAGACGGCGATGTGGCGGCGGTGATCGTCGACGTTGCGTTTGTCGGATTGGGCGAGAAATCCGTGGCCGTGAGCCTCGGCGACATCACCGCCGGCGACAATCATCTCATCCTCAACCGGACCGTAGACGAACTGCAACAGATGGCGAGTTACAAGCTCGAGACCGACAACGACGGGGCGCGGCATTCGTCTCCAAATCCGGCAGGCCAACTGACGGCTGTTCCGGCGCAATAGCCCCGACACGATGTTAGCGCTGTGATCCGCCGGTATCGGGATCGAGCTCCGGTGTGTTGATCTCGCGGAACCAATCGAGCGCGGCGCGCCACCGAACGACTTCTCCGATCACGACGATCGCGGGAGCTTGAACCCCCGCTGCCATGGCTGCGATCTCACCCAGCGTCGACACCAGCACCGATTGCTCAGGCGTCGTCGCCTTGCTGACGATTGCCGCCGGCTCCTCGGACCGCCGGCCGCCGGCCAGCAGCCGCGCGGCGATATTCGGCAGCTGCCTCGTCGCCATATACAGCACCAGAACCGGGGCACCGCGGGCGATGGCTTCCCAGTCGAGGCCGCCGGGGACCTCGCCGCCGCTGTCGTGGCCGGTCAGGAACGTGACCGCAGAGTTGGTCTCACGATGGGTAACCGGGATCCCGGCATAGGCAAGGCCGCCTATCCCGGCGGTGATTCCGGGAACAATTCGGAACGGAACCCCGGCGCCCGCCAGCGCCAGCGCCTCTTCCCCGCCTCGCCCGAAAACACAAGGATCGCCACCCTTAAGGCGCAATACACGGTTGCCGGACTGAGCCAGCCGGATCAGCCGCGCTGAGATGTCCGGCTGGCTCGGCGAGGGCCGGCCGCCGCGCTTGCCGGCGTAATCGAGCGTGGCGTGTGGCCGGGCCAGTAGCAAGATGCGTCGATCGACCAAAGCGTCATAAACGACGATGTCGGCGCGCGAGAGAGCATGCAGCGCCAAGACCGAGAGAAGGCCAGGATCCCCGGGTCCGGCTCCGACCAGCCAGACACTGCCTGGGACAAATTCCGGTAGACCGAGAAAGGCGCTGTCGATCAACCCTGTACCGCCTTCGAAGAAGTAACGCTACGCCCCACCCTCCGGCTGCCGCTGGGCGCTGGCACGCGCACAAGCCCGCGGCGAAGGGTTGGGCGCGGGTGACGGCAGGTCACAAGGTAGTCATCCCCGCGGTTTTTGCTAAGATTGGTTTATGCCACGCGAGGCCACGACAGCGCTGCGGCGAGGCTGGACGACCGGCGCCTGTGCAGCGGCTGCGGCACGGGCGGCATTCGCGGCCTTGCTCGGGCGCGGCTTCCCCGACCCGGTCTCAATTCGTCTGCCGCGCGGCCGTACGGCGAACTTTCCGCTGGCTTTTGCCGAGCTCGGCGATGGCCGCGCTCGGGCCGGTGTCGTCAAGGACGCAGGCGACGACCCCGACGTCACCCACGGCACGCTGGTCATCACCGAAGTTGCATGGGCAGCGGCGGGCTCGGGTATCGGGTTCGCCGCTGGCGAAGGCGTCGGCACTGTAACTCGAGCCGGACTTCCGCTAGCAGTCGGGGAACCGGCGATCAATCAGGCGCCGCGCGCGATGATCCGCGATACCCTCCTCGAAATGGCCGCTGAAGACGGCGCACGGTCTGCCGATCTGACGGTCACGATCGCGATCCCCGGCGGCGAACGGCTCGCCGAAAGGACGATGAATGCGCGGTTGGGGATTATCGGCGGGCTCTCGGTCCTCGGCACGACCGGGGTCGTGGTTCCCTATTCCTGTGCTTCCTGGATCTATTCCATTCATCGCGGGGTCGACGTCGCCCGCGCCGCCGGTCTCGCTCATATCGCGGCCGCCACCGGCGCTACCTCCGAGCGCGCCGTGCAGCGTCTTTATCATCTGCCCGAGCACGCTTTGATCGATATGGGCGACTTTGTTGGCGGCACCTTGAAGTATCTGCGTCGCCACCCGATCGAGCGCCTGACTATTGCCGGCGGTTTTGCCAAGCTTGCCAAGCTCGCCGCCGGACACCTCGATCTGCATTCGGCGAGAAGCCGCGTCGATATCCCGGCGCTTGCCGGTCTGCTCGCCACGCTCGGCGCCGAGCCGGCGGCAATTGCGGCCGCCCGGGCCGCCGGCGGCGCGGCCGAAATCCTAGAAATTGCCGGCGACCGCCGTAAAGCGCTCGCCCGCGCCGTGGCAGCGCAGGCGCGCGAGGTGGCGCTTGCGACGTTGTGCCGGAAGACGGCGATCGAGGTCGCGATCGTCGACCGTCAAGGCGGCTTCCTTGCAAGGATCGGCGGATGAATGCAAAGCGGCTTCTGATCCTCGGAGGGACCGCCGAGGCGGCGGCGCTCGCGCGCGGCGCCGTGGCCCGCTTTGGCGACGCGCTGCAGGTCACCACCTCGCTCGCCGGTCGGACCGAACGCCCAAGCCCGCTTCCAGGACAATTGCGTGTCGGCGGCTTTGGCGGCCCGGAGGGCCTTGCCGCCTACCTCAGAGCGTACGGTTTCGACTGGCTGATCGACGCCACTCACCCTTTCGCAAGCCGCATCTCGGCACAAGCACGGCTGGCGTGCGAGCAGGCAAATGTGTCGCGATTAATGTTGTTGCGGCCCCCCTGGCGGCGCCAGCCGCGCGATCGTTGGATCGAGGTCGACGACATGAGCGCAGCCGCCGCAATCGTCGGCGGGGTTGGGCGCCGCGCCTGGCTCACGGTCGGCAGCGGCGAAATCGCATGCTTCAGCAGCGAAACAGAAGTCCGCTTTCTGGTTCGCCTTGTCGATCCGCCGCGCCAGCGACTGCCGTTGCCGCGCTACGAGGTCGTCGTCGGACGCGGACCGTTTACTCTGATCAGCGAGCGCCGTCTTGTCGAGCGACACGCGATCGATGTGCTCGTCTCTAAGGCGAGCGGCGGCACCGCGACCGAGGCGAAGATCATTGCGGCCCGCGAGCTCAGCCTTCCGGTCATCATGGTCCGGCGGCCGGTCGCGGTGCCGGGGGCGGCGGTCGAGACCGTCGAGGCGGCAATTGATTGGCTGGCGGGCTCGCCCCCCTTTCCCGAGGCCAGGAGATTGTCGTGAACCCTCGACTTACTGCGATAGTCGCGCTCACTGCCCTTGCCGCCGTCGCGGGGAACTCGTCCTCGCAGGCGCAGATCAGCCTCTTCGGCAGCTATTGGGAGAACATCGCGCGCGCGGCACGGCAGAACGACGCCGCCCAGGTCAGAGCGCTGGTCGCCAATAACACAAACCCGAATCAAACCGACGAAGCGTCCCTCACCGGGCTTCACTATGCCGCGATGAACGGCAATCTCACAATTATCGCAATCCTGATCAAGGCCAGCGCAAAGCTCGACGCCAAGGACAAGCTTGGCAACACGCCGTTACATCTCGCGGCCGACCGGAATCAGGCCGACGCGGTGCAGCTCCTTCTCGATGTTGGCGCCCCGGCCGATCAGGAAAACAAGAACGGCATGACACCGCTGATGGTTGCCGCCAACCGCGGCAATATAGAGATTGTGCGGGCGCTGCTCGCCAAGGGCGCCAGCGTCACCAAGACCGACTTTACCGGACGCGACGCCGCCGGTTGGGCACTGGAGAGCCATCGTCCGGCGGTAATGCAAGCCATCAAGCAGGCGCAAAATGCAAAGCGATGACAGGATGTCGGCCCGATTGGTGCCGGCGCGAGGCGCTTGCGGAGCAAGCCTATCGCGGCGCAACGCAGAGGTCGAAGTCGGGTTCCGGGGTGAAGAGCTCCTGGGGTGTCGCCACGCCGCGCAAGGCGTAACGGCCGACTGAAACCACCCCGCGGCGCATGTTCGAGCCGAGCGCGTCGACAAAGGCGGCCGAGAGCAGGATGTCCTGCTCGACCGACCGGCTCATTGCCAAAATCCGGCTGACTTCGTTCACGGCCGGGCCGATTACCGTAAAATCGAGCCGATCCTTGCTGCCGACATTGCCGTAGAAGACGTCGCCGACATGCAGTGCGAGATAGACCTGAGTGGTCGGCAGACTGGCTTCGGCACGGCTCCGATTGAGGGGGAGGATGCCGTTGCGCACGCGCGCCGCAGCAGCGAGCGCCGCGAGGCAAGCCGCTTCACGGTCCGGATCGGTGAAAATCGCGAGTGCGCCATCGCCGATCAGCTTCAGAACATCGCCGCCATGCGCGTGAACGGCAGAAACGACGACCTCGGCATAGTCGTTGAGGAGCGGAATAATCTGCTCCGGCGCGGTGCGGTCGGAGATCTGGGTGTAGCCGTGCAGATCGCTGTACCAAAGGACGGCGCCGATCCTCTCGGCGACACCCCGCACGATCCGCCCACTCATAACCCGCCGGCCCGCGTCGCGGCCGAGATAGGTTTCGGCGAGCGTCCCGGCCATCCGCGCGAGCGCCGCCGATTTGACGGCCAGCTTAAGGAAGGGCGCGAGCCGCTTCAGCGCTATGACGGCGTCCTCGTCAAAGCCCTGCGCCGCGTCGGTCGACCAGGCCGAATAGACGCAATCCATGTCGCCGATCACGCCCTCGGCGGCGAAACGGTGAACCAGCGCCAGGTAGTCGGTCATGCCGTCGGCACGCGCTTCTTCGAGGGTCGGAAAGTCCGCCGACTCGCCGGCGACGAGGCGCCGCCGCATCGCCTTTTGGCCCGATTGCAGCAGGTAATAAAACGGGGAACGTCGCCAGTTTTCGGCTGCCTCGCCGGTGTTGGTGCGTCCGTAATCCACCCCCACCGCCAAGTCGGGCTCGTCGGCGCGCCAGCGGAAGGCGCGACCTTCATAGATCGGGTGAAGTGTGTCGAGAATGACCATGGCGCGCGCCAGCGGAATCCCGGCATCGACGACCCGTCGGCAGAAACCGGCTATCAGTTCGCTCTCGCCGCGACCGATCAATCCGGCTTCGGTCACCCACCCCGCAAGCGTGTTGAGAGCCGCCTCGTCCATGCAAAGAGCCTCCTCTTGATTCCGCGATCCGGTCAAGCCGCCGCCGACATCCCCGTCGTCGCTATAGCTTTTCGAACACCGCGCAGGTGATCCGGTACTCGGCGGCGAGCCAGTAGAGCCGGGCCATTGATCGCTTCCATCTCTCAAAGGACAGGAACGGCACGGGAAACCGACAGACATGGCGCAGCAGGATCCATGGCCGCTCCCGTACAGCTTCGCGATACGATAGTCCGGCCCCGAGGATCATGCCGTCGAGCGCCCGAGCGCCGGCGAACAGCTCCTTGAGCTCGGCGAGGCTCGGACGATACATCGTATCGATCGGGTCGCGATGGTAGGGATAGCTGAAGGGCACCGTAACGAAAGCGAGCCCGCCCGGCGGCAGGAGGTCCAGACAATGCTGCGCCAGCCGCCCGGGTTCGAGTACGTGCTCGAGGAGGTTGCAGCACAGTAGCGCATTTGGTCGCAGCGCGCTCAGCCGGCGGACATCGGCGAACTCGGTCAGATCCGCCCGGACATCGACGCCCGGCAAATCGCGCATATCGACATGGACCGTCTGCAACCCCGCGCTCGCGCAGCGGACAAAACAGCTCGGTTTCGATCCAGGGCTGGACCGCCGCCCGCACCACCGCCGAGCTGCTGCCAAGGTTGAGCAAGGGTGACAACCGTTCCACCGGAAACGCGTCGAGCGCGTGGCGCAGCCAGCAAGCCTCGGCCTCGAACATCACGGTCTCGATCGCACTTCCGGAAGGCGTTACGATGCCCAATCCGGCATCGTTTCGAAAGCACGATCTGCGTCAGTTCAAGAGAGGCGCCGCCCCCAGGTAAACATCGAGGTCAGCGCGTAGTTGAGGAGCGCACCGACCGCGGCGCCGCCGGCTCCCGCGAGCAACCACATCTCGGTAAGCGCATAAAGGTCGCGCGCCACCAAGACATTGATCACGGCGCCCAAGGCGCATACGGCCATGAACGAAATCAGGCCACGCAGCGCCCTCCAGCCGACGAGCCGGTATTCGCGATATGTCAAGCTGTTGTTCAAAAAATAGTTCCAGATCATCGCCGTCGCCGTCGCCAGCGGACTGCGCACCGACAAAACCGGCACCGGCTGCTGCCAACAAAATCCGCAGCACGGCGAGATGCACCACCATGCCGCTGGCGCCGACCAAGCCGAAAAGAAGAAATTTCGACGGGACGTATCGGCCGCTGGCCTTTTCGGCGAGCAGCGCCAGGTACTCAAACACCGTCAACCAATCCAGCTTGCTGCTGCCCGAATTGCGTCCCCGAAACCGATAGGGCAGTTCGGTCACCGATAGGGGCCGCGGCGAGGAGGCTAAAAGATCGATCAGTATCTTTGTGCCGACCCCCGATAACCGAGGAGCCGCGTCTCCGCAATCTCGCGCCGGACCATGAAAAAGCCGCTAACCGGGTCGGAGATATCCGATTTCAGCAGCACCCGGGCGAGCCATACCCCGGCGCGGCTGAGCCGGCGGCGCTGGGCCGAGAGACCGTCGGCAGCGCCAGACGGCATATACCGGCTGGCAATAACGAGGTCGGTCGGCCGTTGTTTCAGCACCTCGAGCATATGGGGTAGCAAGTTCTCGTCGTGCTGGAGATCGCCATCGATGACCGCGACATAGGGCGCCGAACTCGACAGGATTCCCTCGATGCAGGCCGAGCTCAAACCGCGCCGACCGACCCGGCGGATGCAGCGAATGCGCCGATCCGTGCCGCCCAACTTTCGCAAACGTTCGGCTGTCCCGTCTGCCGAATTGTCATCGACGAACACGGCTTCCCAGTCGATGCCGTCGAGCAGCCGATCCAGCCTCCTGGTCAACGGGCCGACATTGTCGCGCTCGTTGAGCGTCGGCACGATAATCGTCAGCTCCGGTGCGGGCGCCGGCGGCGCACCCGGGCGCGGTGTCGGGGGGAGGTACTCCTCTTGCCGGTCGAGGATCGCAGGGGGTTTGCCGAGCCGTTCATTCCCCGCTGCTCCATCATCCGGATTTGGACATCGCGATCGTCAGGCCGGCCGCTCGCATCGACGACGGGGCGCACCAGCCCCCAAAGGCCATGCGTCCCCGGATACCCCTGCTGCGGCAATGCGGAATCCCCAACAGCAACAAAAGCGGTCTACAAAGGACGGTGTCAAGGTCAAAGCCTTTTCGCTGACGGTTGTCGGGACGACGGTTTGACGATCATCCAGACACCCCGCTGCTACGATCGCCTGGGGTTCGCCATCGGTTCGTGGCATCGCGACCGGTTGGCGATGATACCGGTTGTGCCGGGATGCCTTTAGCGTTGCCGCCTCGCCTTGATGCGAGCGCCTTTCCCGCGACCACGCCGCTGAATGCCTTTTTCGTTTGGAACGAGTTGCGATACGTTCGCGATCAACGATACCTGATTGCGCGCGACATACACCGGCTGCTTCAAAGATTTAACGGAGAGGTCGAGGTCTGCGTTGCCCAGCTGGTGAGCCGACTGATTGTCCGGCGGCGTGCTGGCAGGCGAAACGGGGTTCCCGCAACCCGGCTCCCAACGACCACCGCATTCGCCGCGGGATGCCGTGATTCTCCCGACCTGACCGCGGCGCGCCGGCTCGTCGATGCGCTGCTGGCCAGCATCGGCAGCCCTGACACGGCGATGCATGCCGCGGTGTTCCGCGCCTTTGAGGATTTGGCGGAATATGTCGGTCTCGAAGACCCGGCCCGTTGGCGTCCCCGGCGAACGATCGCTGCCCATCCGCCGCGGGAGATTCTGATCATCAAGCTCGGCGCGCTCGGCGATTTCATCCAGGCGCTCGGCCCGATGCCCGAACTCCGGCGCCATCATACAGCTGACCGACTGACCTTGCTGACGACGCCGCGCTATGCCGAGCTCGCCCGCCAAACCGGATTGTTCGACGATATTTTGATCGACGACCGCCCCAAAGCGTTCGATCTCGCAGGCTGGCTGGCCCTGCGGCGCGCATTGCGGCGCCGGCGGTTCGATCGGGTCTACGATTTTCAAACCTCAGACCGATCCGGGATCTATGCCTGGTTGTTCCGGCCGGGGCGAATGCCGGAATGGTCGGGGATCGTGTGGCGGTGCTCTCACCCGCATGCCAACCGTCAGCGCGACCGGCAGCACACGATGGATCGGCAGGCTGAGCAATTGCTGATGGCCGGCATTTACCCTGTCTCCCTCGTGCCTTGGCTGCCTGCAGCGGGGTCGTTGCCTGCTGCGCTTGCCGGAAAACGCTTTGCTGTGTTGATCCCGGGCTCGTCGCCGCGCCACCCGACAAAACGCTGGCCGGCTGATCGTTACGGGGAGCTGGCAGGACGGCTGAAACGAGCCGGTTATCTACCTGTTCTGGTCGGGGTACACGCCGAGGCTGATCTCGGCCGGGCGATCCGCGATGTCTGTCCGGAGGCGGTGGACCTCGTCGGCCGCACCGATGTCACGGCGCTCGCTGCCCTGGCACGGGGCGCCGCCTTGACCGTCGGTAACGATACGGGCGCGACGCATGTCGCTGCGGCCGGCGCGAACCCGGTCGTGGTGTTGTTCTCGCAGGCTTCCGATCCAAGCCTGTGCGCGCCGCGCGGTAAGCTCGTTCACGTATTGATGGAACCCGCTTTGACCGATCTGCCGGTCGAAAAGGTGTTCGCCGCTTGCATGACGGTGGCCAAAGCCCCGATCGGGTGATCGGATCAGCGACCCTGTGACCCTATATCTCCCTCATTTGCCGGATGTCCTCTCGGTCTTGGTGACCTGGGCGATCGGCGTCGTGCTTTTTCTGGCTGGCGCCGGGTTGACCGCCAATCGTGTGGCGCCGGAATTCCAGATCGCCGCAGGCTGGGGAGCGCTGTGCCTCATCCTGACCTGCTGGGGCGTCTTTGTGCCCTCGACGCTCGACATTCCCGCGATCGGGTTCATTGTTGCCGCACTAAGTGTCGCGCTGCTGCCGGCCCGACGGCCAAGCGCCGGCGCCTGGGCAGCGCTGGGCAGGATGCTCGCTATCTCTCTGCCGCTGTGGCTGATCCTCGGACCGATCCGGCCGTCGCAGCCGGACACGTTTCTAAACCTGCTGCCGAATGCCTTTTACCTGGTTGATTACGGGCGATTCCCGACCTCGGTTTTGCCGCCGAGCCACTCGCTGCTCCCGGCCGCTCCTTACAATACCCAATTTTTGAGTTTTCTCGGCTCGTTCCTCAAGGCGGACTATCCGGGATCCGGCATGTCTCTGATCAATGTCATGCTCCAGCTGGCAGCTGCGTTAGCGATTGCGCGGGCGCTCGGATGTCGCCTGGCGTCGCCGGCTACTGCGCCAGGTTGGGGATTGGCGGCTACCGGCTTCCTGCTCGCCACATTGCTCAACCCTGGCTTCGTGCCTCGCATTGACTTGACCGCGTATGGCGAGCCGGCATTGGCTGCAATGGCGGTCCTCGCCGTTTGTCTCTTTGTCATGGCGCAAAGTGATCTGGCAGCTGGCGACCGCCCGACGCAGCTTTTGCCGCTCGCCCTGGTTCTGGCGGCAATCGTCAATGTCAAACAGACCGGGCCCGGGCTGGTCGCGGCGCTCGCCGGCGCGGCGCTAATCGGTGCTCGGTCCGAGCGACGAGTGCAACGCGCAGCGGCGATCAGGTTCGCGGGATCGGCAATTATCCCGGCGGTGTTCCTCTATGCCGTTTGGCGATACCACGTCGCCCATGCCGGTGTCGAGGAACTGAAGCCGTTGCCCTTTGCCGAGTGGAACTGGCTTCGTCTCCCGGAGACGGCGGCGAGCGCGCTCGATGTCATCTCGGAAAAGCCGCTCTATTTCGGCTACGTCGCCATCGCCATGCTGGCCCTGCCGCTGCTGTTATGGCGCCAAGGCTGGACAGTGACGACCCGCTTCCTGACAATCAACGCGGCGCTGTTCGTGCTTTACAATAGCTTCATTTTGGTCACCTACATTGCGGCTCTTCCAGCCGAGATGAGCATCGAGGCGCATTCCTATTTTCGCTACAACACCCATCTTTCGCTGGTCCTCGTTGTGTCGCTGGCATTGGCGGTTCGTGACCTCGGGGCAGGCGGTTGGCTGAGTGGTCCGCCATGCCGGCTCGCCGGCGCAGCCATTGTGGTTTGTGCCCTTTTGGCGCCGGTCGCTTTTGTGAAACGGCTACGCTTCGATCTCGACATGCCGCAGCCATTGGTATGGGATATGGCAAAGAAGCTGGCCGACTATCTGCAGGATGGCGATCGTCTGGCGTTGCTGCTGCCTGGCGACAATCACAGCGTTGGCGTGATGATCTCCGGCGTTCTCGCAGAGACGGCGCCGCGCCGCCGGATGCTGGACCTGCTGTGGCGCAATACGGCAGACCCAGCCACCCTCGACGACGTAGCCAGCCTTGGCTATCCTCGCGCGTTGATATCCTGCACCCCGCAAGGATGGCAGGGTTTCCCTGCCGGCGAGGCAGCGCTGCTGCGCCACGATCCTGACGGCTGGCATTCGGTGGTCGCATGGCCCTACCCGGCCGATGCGGCGAAGCAGCGCTGGCAGCACATCCTGTCCTGGGGTCCGCTCTGCCGAAAGTCATAGCAGCGATCAGCCATTGGCATTTTTGCAGTCGGGTCCGTGGAGGATTGCGAAGATCTGGAACGTCGGCCGTGTGAAGACCGGCGCCAGACATTGGGTCCTTGCGAGATGGATCAGCCGATTGTCGGTAAAGACAATATAGTCGTACTGCTGAAGCGCGGCGAGGCGGTCCGCCATTGCCGCAGTATCGCCGGCGACAAAGGCGGCCCACAGCTGCTCCGGCGGCGCTGCCTGCGGCGAGGGCAGCGTAAGGCAGCCGCGGCCGCACCGTCTGCTGCGCCGGTAGCGCGAACAGAGTGGGAACGAAGGCTTCCCGGCGGGCAATCGCCAAGGCGGCGAGATGCACTTCGGGAACCGGGACAAAGTTGAGCGCGCTGGCGGGATAGGATATCGCCAGCCTGGCGCCCTGCGGCAGTAGATCAATGCCGGCCAGATCGGCCGAGTAGACCCGATCGGCGCGAAGCCAGACATATTCGATTACCGCCAAGCGGGCAACCAGAACCGAGACCGCGACGACTGCAACGGTGACTGCGGCGCGGCGGCTCGCGAAGCACGGTGCGCAAGAAGCCACCAGCAGCATGAACAGCGCTGTAGGCAAACGATGATCGGCCCCGGAGCCGCCATACATCTGGCTCGGCAACAATAAATAAGCCGCAAAAACGGCCCCGACTGCCCAACCGAGCCGAGGCACGATGCGCAGCCGACGGGTCACCGAAAGCCCGCCGATCAGTCCGAGAAACAGAGTAAAACAAGCGATGTCGAAGGCCCGGTCGTAGTTGTCGAAGCTGCTGAACAACAAATCGACCTTGCGCCACAACGCCGCATAGGCGATCGGACCGTGTGCCATACCCTGCCAGGAGCCGAGGAACAGGCCGGCTGGAACAACGAATTGCGCTGCCGCAATCGCGGTACGCCGGCCCACTGCCCGCCACTCGCAGCGGCGCAGTTCGGTGAAGGCCGGCGACCCCTCGATCCCGAAGATCACCAAGGAATAAAAGCCGAAAGCAGCGATATGGCTGCAATAGCAGGCGGCCGCGATCAGCGACGACGCGAGCAACCGCAGCCACGTACGTTTTCGCTCGAGAGCCAGCCACAATGCGGCGCCGGCGAGCGCGACACCGATTCCGAACAAGTAGTTGACGAAACCCCATAGAAAAATCCGATTATAGAGCAACAGGAACACCAGTAGCGGCCATAGCTGCCAAGCGCCGGTCGCCGCCCGGTTGAGCCAAATTGCGCCACCCACGATCAGCGCGAAGATCATGACCAGGAACAGCTTCGAGGCGAAGTCTAGCGGCATCAGTCGCGCCAGCGGCGGCACGATCAGATCCTGGGCAAGGTTGGGCAGCGGCATCCAGTGCACCGCATAGAATGCATTACCGCCCTCCGCCAGGAGGTGCATGCGAGCCAAATGGTTAGGGTAGTCGAACAGCGGCGGCAGTACCGTTGAGAACAACGGTATTGTCACGAGCAGCATCAGCACCCCATAAACGGCCCAGACCCGGAGAGTGGCGCTGCTGCTCTCCAGCGCCACTGCCGCGGCAACTAGTGGTGTACTGCCGTTGGGTACGAGCTTCCGCTGCCTCAGAACCGCTCGACCCAAGGCCGCAGCTCGACTTCCCACGCCCATGCCGAGCGCGGCTGCCGCAGCACATGCAAATAGGAGGCGGCGATTGCGTCGGGGTCGAGCATGCTGTCGGGCCGGTCTGCCGGTTCGACCCGGCCTGGGTTGCGGATTGCCCCGTCAATGACAAAGTGGCCAACATGGATGCCCTGGGGGGCGAGCTCGCGCGCCATGCTCTGGGCGAGGCCGCGCAACGCGAATTTTCCCATCGCAAACGGGGCCGACAGCGGGTAGCCTTTGACGCTCGCCGAGGCCCCGGTGAAGAGGATCGCGCCCCACCTCTTCGGCAGCATGCGGGCGACCGCCTCGCGCGCGACCAGAAAGCCGCCGAAGGCGCTGACCATGATGGCGCGCTCGACCTCGGCCGGCACCAGTTCGGCAACGGGCCCGCGAGCGCGCGCACTGGCATTGTAGACCACGACATCCGGAGAGCCGGCAGCGGCCTCGACCTGCGCGAACATTCGCGCCACCTGGTCGGGGTCCGTCGCATCGCAGGCAAAGGCTTTGGCCCCGGTCTCGGCGCAAAGCGGCGCCAGCTTTTCGGAATTGCGCGCGGCGAGTGCCACCCGCAGACCTTCTCCGGCGAAAAGGCGTGCCAACGACGCGCTCAAGCCCGATCCGGCGCCGACGATCAAGGCGGTCTCGTAGGTCGGGGTCTGCATGATCGACTTTCCTCGCATGATTGTCCAATCGCGACGATCTGCCAGAATAGCATCCTCCCGCAGGTAACGCCGCAAGGAGCCGTTATGGCCGCCATGACCACGCCGCATCGCCTCGACCCGCATCCGAAAAAATACCTCTCGGTCAACGGTCAGCGCATGGCCTATGTGGATTTGGGAGCGGGGGAGCCGGTGTACCTGTTCCTGCACGGCAACCCGACCTCTTCCTATCTTTGGCGTAACGTGATGCCGGAGGTGGCCGGGCTCGGCCGCTGTGTGGCGCCGGATCTGATCGGCATGGGCGATTCCGACAAGCTCGACTCTCCCGGCCGCGAGACTTACCGGTTCGCCACCCATCGGGAATTTCTGTGGTGCTTTGTCGAGGCCGCGATCCGCCCGGACTGCCCGGTCGTTCTCGTTGTCCACGACTGGGGTTCGGCACTCGGCTTCGACTGGGCCAACCATCACCGCGACCGGGTGAAGGGGATCGTTTACATGGAAGCGATCGTTCGCCCGCTGACTTGGGCGGAATGGCCGGAGGGTTCGCGACGGGTATTTCAAGGCTTCCGATCCGCGGCCGGCGAGGAGATGGTTCTCGACAAGAACATGTTTGTCGAACGCGTCCTGCCGGCCTCGATCCTGCGCCGGCTGGAGGAGGCGGAAATGGCGGAGTACCGCCGGCCGTTCGCAAACTCAAACGAGGACCGGTGGCCGACGCTCTCCTGGCCGTGCGAGATCCCGATCGACGGGGAGCCGCGCGACGTTGTTGAGCTGGTGGCCGCCTACGCCGGCTGGATGGCCGAGAACGACCTGCCAAAGCTGTTCGTCAATGCCGATCCCGGCGCAATTTTGGTCGGCGCACAACGCGAGTTCTGCCGAAACTGGCGCAATCAAACGGAAGTGACCGTCAGCGGTAGTCATTTCGTCCAAGAAGATTCCGGGCCGGAGATTGGCCGGGCTATCGCGGCCTGGGTCCGACGCGAAGCGCCCTGAACTCACGGTAACTACCCGGCATTGCGATCCCAGAGCGAGCGCGCGGCTCCCTCACTCGAATTCGAGAATTACCTGGTCGACGGAGAGGCTGTCACCGGGGTTGGCGCGGATGCGCGCGATCCGGCCATCGCGTTCGGCGCGCAGCACATTCTCCATCTTCATCGCTTCGACGATGGCGAGCGGCTCGCCGGCTTTGACCTCCTGACCTTGGGTCACCGCCAGCGAGGAGAGCAGGCCCGGCATCGGCGACAGCAGCAGGCGTGAGGTGTCGGGCGTTTTTTTCTCGGGCATCAGCGCCAAAAGCTCGGCGGCGCGCGGCGACAGCACCTGGGCATGGCGTATCACGCCGCCATGCACCAGCCGCAATACCGCCCCCGATAGACATTCGATCTGGATCGTCGCGGCGTGTTGCTCGACGCGGGCATGCAACAGGTGTTGGCCCGGCTGCCAATCGGTCGTCGCGATGCGGCTCTCTCCGTCGATTTCGACGCGGTAGGCGGCGCCATCCGGCCGGACCGCAACCGGATGGGCCCGGCCATCGAGCATAATGACCCAATCCTCTGCCGGCTCGATCCGCGCGCCGGCGCTCTTGCCGTCGATCGCCGTCTCGCGCTCGTGCCGGCGGCGATGCGCCAGAGCCGCGGCGAGCAGAATCACCCGGTCAGGCTCGACAAAGCCGGCGGGCGGCGCGAAACCGCCGGGGAACTCCTCGGCGATAAAGTTGGTCGACAGGGAGCCGGCGCGAAACCGAGGTTTCGCCGCGACCGCCGCCAAGAAGGGAATGTTGTGCTGTACGCCGGCGACACAAAACGCGTCCAGCGCGCTGCGCAGACGGTCGATCGCCGTGTCGCGGTCCGGGCCGGAGGCCACCAGTTTGGCGAGCAGCGGATCGTAATAGAGGCTGATCTCCGAACCTTCGAAAACCCCGGTGTCGAGCCGAATGTCGTCCCCGATAGGAGGCCGATACCGTCGCAGGCGGCCGATCGAGGGCAGAAAGTTGCGGGTCGGGTCCTCGGCATAGACCCGCGCCTCGATTGCCCAGCCGGTAAGCTTGAAATCTTCCTGAGTAAACCGGAGTGGCTCGCCGGCCGCGACGCGGATCATCAGCTCGACAAGGTCGAGACCGGTCACCTCCTCGGTAACCGGGTGCTCGACCTGAAGCCGCGTGTTCATTTCGAGAAAATAGAAATTGCGCTGCCGGTCGACGATGAACTCCACCGTGCCGGCTGAGCGATAGTCGACAGCCCGCGCCAGCGCGATCGCTTGCGCTCCCATGGCCTCGCGGGTGTCGTTGTCGAGAAACGGGCTTGGCGCCTCCTCGATGACCTTTTGATGGCGGCGCTGGATCGAGCACTCGCGCTCGCCGAGATGAACGATGTTGCCATGACCGTCGCCGAGCACCTGGATCTCGATATGCCGCGGCTCTTCGATGTATTTCTCAACAAAGATTCGGTCGTCGGCGAAGCTCGTTTTTGCCTCGCTCGCCGCCGCACGAAAGCCGTCGCGCGCCTCGGCGTCGTTCGCGGCGATCCGCATGCCCTTGCCACCGCCGCCAGCGGAGGCCTTGAGCATCACCGGGTAGCCGATATCGCGGGCGATCGTGACCGCCGCTTCGGGGTCGGGGATGACGTCGAGGTGGCCCGGCACACTCGATACGCCGGCGGCGCGGGCCAGCTTTTTCGACTCGATTTTGTCGCCCATCGCTGCGATCGCGTCGGGACCGGGCCCGATAAAGACCACGCCCGCCTTGGCGAGCGCTCGTGCAAAGCCGGGGTTCTCCGACAGAAAGCCATAGCCCGGGTGGACCGCCTCGGCCCCGGTGGCGCGGCAGGCCTCGACGATCCGTTCGATATTCAGATAACTCTGAGCCGAGGGGGCGGGCCCGATCTGGACGGCTTCCTCGGCCATCTGCACGTGCAGCGCCTCGGCATCTGCGTCGGAATAGACCGCGACCGTCGCAATCCCCATCCGTCGCGCGGTGCGGATGATGCGACAGGCGATCTCGCCCCGATTGGCGATCAGGATCTTCTTAAACACCGCTATCCGGTCCCGAGATGGGCCGCATAGTTTCCGTCATTCCCGCGAAAGCGGGAATCTAGGGGAGGCAAGGGCCGCAGATGCCCCCTGTTCAAGCCAGGGGCAGGCTCTGGACCCCCGCTTTCGCAGGGGTGACGAAAGCAAAATCTCCGCCGCATTTCCTAGCAATCTTTCACAGCGGGATGTTGTCGTGCTTTTTCGGCGGATTGACGAGCTGTTTGCCGCGCAGCATCGCCAGCGCGCGGCAGAGGCGCCCCCTGGTCCCGCGCGGCGCGATCACGTCGTCGATAAAGCCGCGGCTCGCCGCGACAAACGGGTTCGCGAACTTCTCTCGGTATTCCTCGGTGCGCGCGTCGATTGCGGCGGTGTCGCCGAGATCGGCCCGAAAAATGATCTCGACGGCCCCTTTTGGGCCCATCACCGCGATCTCGGCCGAGGGCCAGGCAAAGTTGACGTCGCCCCGCAGGTGCTTCGAGCTCATCACGTCATAGGCGCCGCCATAGGCCTTGCGGGTGATCAGGGTCACCTTCGGGACGGTCGCCTCGGCAAACGCAAACAGCAGCTTGGCGCCGTGCTTGATGATGCCGCCGTATTCCTGGGCGGTCCCCGGCAGAAACCCGGGGACATCGACAAAGGTCACGATCGGGATGTTGAAGCAGTCGCAAAAGCGGACAAATCGCGCGGCCTTGCGGGCGCTGTCGATATCGAGGCAACCGGCCAGCACCATCGGCTGATTGGCGACGATCCCGATCGTCGAGCCTTCCATCCGGGCAAACCCGATCAGGATGTTGCGGGCGAAATCCCTCTGGATTTCGAAAAAGTCGCCCTCATCGACGACCTTGTCGATCAGCTCCTTCATGTCATAGGGCTTGTTCGGGCTGCCCGGGACGAGGGTGTCGAGCGAGGGTTCGAGCCGGTCGGCGGGATCGGCGGTCGGCCGCAGCGGCGGGTTCGCCCGGTTCGAGGCCGGCAGGAAATCGATGAACCGGCGCAGCTCGATCAGCGCCTCGACATCGTTTTCGAAGGCCAGATCGGCAACGCCGGAACGGGTCGTATGAGTCAGCGCGCCGCCCAGTTCCTCCTGGGTCACGCTCTCATGGGTGACGGTCTTGACGACTTCAGGTCCGGTCACGAACAGGTAGGAGGTGTCCTTGACCATAAAGATGAAATCGGTCATCGCCGGCGAGTAGACCGCGCCGCCGGCGCAGGGGCCCATGATCATCGAGACCTGCGGCACGACGCCGGAGGCCAGCACATTGCGCTCGAAGACCTCGGCATAACCGGCGAGCGAGGCGACCCCGTCCTGGATCCGCGCCCCACCGGAATCGTTGAGGCCGATCACCGGAGCGCCGACATTCATCGCCTGATCCATGACCTTGCAGATCTTTTCGGCATGCGCCTCACTGAGCGACCCGCCGAACACGGTAAAATCCTGACTGAAGACAAAGACCAGCCGGTCATTCACGGTGCCGTACCCGGTGACCACGCCGTCGCCCGGGATTTTTTGCTCCCCCATTCCGAAATCATGGCTGCGGTGCTCGACGAACATGTCCCATTCCTCGAAGGACCCTGGGTCGAGCAAAAGTTCGATGCGCTCGCGGGCCGTCAGCTTTCCCCTGCGGTGCTGGGCGTCGACCCGGCGCCGACCCGCCTCCGGCCCGGGCCGCCGCCCGCTTTTCTTCCAAACGGCCGAGAATTTCCTGCATGTCGCCTCACGATCGATAACAGGGCGAGATAGCATCGACTTTGCGGCGATGCCAGATCTGCTGCTATGCGGCTTGTTCTTTCCCGACCTCGCGGAGCACAATTGTCGAGATTTCGAGTATCCGGAGAAGGAGAACGATCCATGGCGGAAAGCGAGCTGCACCAAAAAGGGGTCGCGATGCGACGCCAGCTGATGGGCGACGCGGCGGTGGAGCGGTCAGCCCGGGAAATCTACAGCGATCCGGTGATGAAGAAGTTCATCGACGTGGCGACCGAAACGGTATTCGGCGCGCTGTGGACGCGGCCCGGCCTCGATCTGAAGACCCGCGCGCTGATCTGCGTCGTATCGGACGCCGCCACCGGTCGCGAGCCCGAGCTCGGCCTCCATCTGCGCATGGCGCTGCGCCAGGGGTGGACCGAAGAGGAATTGACCGAGGTCTTGCTGCAGCTTTCGGGCTATGTCGGGGTGCCGATCATTCGTGAATCGATGATGGTGGCCAGCAAAGCGTTTGCCGAGTTTCGCGCCGAGAGGGCGGCAGAGCAGCCGTCGACCGCCTGAGTGGGCCCGACAGGCGTGTCTTTACTACCGCCCCAGCGGGCGGAAATGAATACCGGCCTTCAGCATGACGATAGGTATCGCGCATTCACGAAGCGGGATTGGCTAGACTACTATTCCCGTAAAAGAATACTCCACCAATGGACGCAACTCCATCTCCTCGGAACTATCGATTGTCAGAAGGTGCTGGAGATCGGCCCAGCTCTTGGACTGGTCACCAGCATGCTGGTGAACTCCGGTTATCAGGTACATACCCTAGACAACGTGCCGCAGGCATTCGACTATCCTAATGTACCTCACTACGAAAAGGATATTTGCGAATTGCAGGCCGACGAAATCACCGGCTACGACGTAATCGTTTGCTGCGAGACCCTTGAACACATCGCATGGGAGCGGGTCGGTTCCGTCCTTTCCACGTTCCGGGCGAGCGGAGCTAAATATTTGCTGGTATCGGTGCCTTATATGGCATTCCAAGTCTTCGTTGAACTATACTTAAATACCAAGACATTCAGAAACTATTTTTCGATGAAGAAACTGCTGTGGCGGAAAGAACTCATGCCTGAGCCGCCCGGCGGTCATCAATGGGAAATCGGGTACAAGGGATACTCGTTGCCGGTCTGGGAAAACCGGCTCAATGCCAGCGGCTGGTCGATTGTGACGCGCGACTTCACCGAACATTGCCGGTCGGTGTTTCACCTGTTGACGGCCGGTTAGGCTCAGGCGCCTCGGCGCGCAGCAGCGTCCGGAAGCGCGCCGCAGCCTCGATGTCGGCGGCCAACGCGTCGCGGCGCTCGGCCTGTTCGGCATCCTCGCCCCACGCTTCGATCTGAAAGCCCTCGTCGACCTGCGAGGCGGCGAAAGCCTCCTGCGCGTCGAGCTGGCCCTCGATCAGTGCCAGTGCGATGACCAGAGAGCCGCAGGCGGCGGTCGCGACGTGGAGGGCAGTCAGCACAAAGTCGTCCTGCTCGGCAACCGCCGCGGCAAATGCGCGAAGGCTGGCGGCGGACTGGCTTTTCGGGATGACCCCCGTGGTGACGGTGAGCGGGGCATCATAGCGCAGCACCGCCCAATCGATCAGCGGTTGCCAAACCGCCTGTTGGCGGGCGGCCAGCGCCGGCGGATGAGCCGCCCGATAGCAGACGAGGTCGGTCGTCGGCGTAATTGGCAGTCTGCCCGATGACGGCCTCGCGTTGGGTGGCGACCCGATCGACGGTCGTCGTCGCGAGGCGCGTCAATGGCATGGTCGCGGGGCGCACCTCTGCCCCCTGGGTGTTCCATTCGGCGGCGATCGCGGTTGCCAGCGCTTCGCTCGGCACGATCAGATCGCGTTTCCCCGGCGTTTTGACCGGCTTACCATCGAGCACTATGCCATGGCCGTTTGCCCGCTGGATGGGCGTAGCGAGCCGATAGAACCGTTTCATGTCGGCGATTCCAACTCGGCAAAGGCATCCTCGATGTCGCCCGAGAAGCCGAAAAATTCCCAGGTCCGCCGCATGTGCAGCGGAAGCTGCGCCGTGACCGCCAATGTTTCGCCGAGGGGATGCGGCATCGAGAGGCTGCGGGCATGCAAGTGGAGCCGGCGCGATCCGGGTACGCCGGCGAGATGCGCCGCCATCTCACCGTATTTGGCATCGCCGAGAATCGGCGTGCCGATTGCGGCGCAATGGGCACGCAGCTGATGCGTCCGTCCCGTGACCGGCATCAGGGCAAGCCAGCTAGCCTGGCTTCCGGCACTGTCGATGACCCGATAATAGGTGATGGCGTGCCTACCCTCCTCGCTATCGGGACGAACGCGTTCGCCGCCGCGCCCAGGGGTCTTGGCGAGCGGCAGATCGATCCGCCCCTGCCGCGGTTTCGGCAGGCCGACAACAACTGCCCAGTAGGTCTTCCGAGTTGTCTTTTCGCGAAAGGCACGCGTCAGGAACGCCGCCGCAGCGGCGTTGCGGGCAATGACGAGAACCCCGCTCGTCTCCTTGTCGAGACGGTGCACCAGACGAGGGCGCTCGTCATTTCCGAAGCGCAGCAGATCCAACAGTCCGTCAAGATGCCGCTCGGTCGCGGTGCCGCCCTGGACAGCCAGGCCCGGCGGTTTGTTGAGGACGATGACGTCCTGATCGCGGTGAATTATCGCATTGTGCAGAATGGCTTCGTCTGCCGGCCGCGGTCGCTGGATCGCCGGCCGAGCCGGCGGTGTCACCTCGTTGAGACGTGGGACCCGGATCGCCTGACCCGGCTCGACGCGATCGCCCGACCGAGCCCGTTTGCCATCGACGCGGACGCGGCCCGTACGAAGCAGCTTTTCGAGCTGGCCATGTCCGAGACCCGGGTAATGGCGCTTGAACCAGCGATCGAGGCGAAGCGATCCGTCCCCGGTGTCCACCGTTACAGTTTCCTCGATGCGCGTCATTTGGATGATCCCGCCACGCGTTGGCGCAATTTCTCCCAGTAATCGAGGCGCTTCCTGATTTCGCGCTCGAACCCGCGTTCGCCCGGCCGATAGAAATTGCCCCGCGACACCCCATCGGGGAAGTAATTCTGGCCGGAGAAGCCCTCCTCGGTCGCGTGGTCGTAGACATAGCCCTTGCCGTAACCGAGATCCCGCATCAGCCGCGTCGGCGCGTTGAGAATGTGCATCGGCGGCATCAGCGAACCGGTCTCGCGGGCCATCTGGCGGGCTTCCCCGAAGGCATCGTAGGCGGCGTTCGATTTCGGCGCAGTGGCGAGGTAGATCACACATTGGGCGATCGCCAATTCGCCTTCCGGCGAGCCGAGCCGATCGTAGGTGTCCCAAGCGGCGAGCGCCTGGACCACCGCTTGCGGATCGGCGAGGCCGATGTCCTCGACGGCTGCTCGGGTCAGGCGCCGCAGAATGTAGGTCGGGTCCTCGCCGCCAGCCAGCATGCGGGCGAGCCAATAAAGCGCCGCATCGGTGTCGGAGCCGCGCAGCGATTTGTGCAGCGCGCTGATCAGGTTGTAGTGACCCTCCTGGGCCTTGTCGTAGAGCGGGGCGCGCCGCTGCACGAGCTGAGCGAGCTCGTTCGGACCCAATGGGTCATCGGGGCGTAGCCGGGCGATCTCTTCGACGAGGTTGAGCAAAAAGCGCCCGTCGCCATCGGCCATCGCACGCAGCGCGGTGCGAGCCTCGCCGGTCAATGACAGCGCTGCGCCCAGATGTTCCTCGGCACGATGCAGCAGGGTTTCCAGGTCATCGTCGGCGAGGCGGCGCAGCACGAACACCTGGGCGCGCGACAGTAGCGCTCCGATCAGTTCGAAAGAAGGGTTCTCGGTCGTGGCGCCGATGAGGATCACGGTGCCATCCTCTACCACCGGTAGAAAAGCATCCTGCTGAGCGCGGTTGAAGCGGTGGATCTCGTCGACGAAGAGTAGGGTCCCCTGGCCCATCTCGCGGCGTTTCCGTGCCGCATCGAATACTTTGCGGAGGTCGGCAACTCCGGAGAAGACGGCCGACAGCGGCTCGAATACGAGATCCGTGCCGTGCGCGAGAAGCCGAGCGATCGTCGTCTTGCCGCAGCCCGGCGGACCCCAAAGGATCATCGAGGAGAGCTGTCCGGCTGCAACCATGCGGCCGATCGGACCCTGCGGGCCGATCAGATGGTCCTGGCCGACGATGTCGCCGAGACGCTGCGGGCGCAACCGATCCGCCAGCGGATGCGGCGCCTGGTTCTCGAAGAGGGTGGTCATCCGGTACGATGCTCAGCGGGTGAGATGCTGCGTCGCGAAATCCCAATTCACCAGCTTGTCGAGCCACGCATTGACATAATCCGGGCGGCGATTCTGGTAATCGAGGTAATAGGCGTGCTCCCAGACGTCGCAGGTCAGCAGGCAATTTGTTCCCCTCGACATCGGCGTGTCGGCATTTCCGGTCCTGACCACATTCAGCTTCTTGTCGGGGTCTTGCACGAGCCAAGCCCAGCCGCTGCCGAACTGTCCGACTGCCGCCGCGGCAAACTCCTGCCGGAACTTGGCATAGTCTCCGAACGAATCTTTGATGCGCTCGGCGATCGGGCCGGTTGGCGCGCCGCCGCCATTCGGTCGCATGCTGTTCCAGTAGAAGGTATGGTTCCAGTCCTGCGCCGCGTTATTGAAGATCGCGACGCGGTCGGGATCGCGGGCCGTAGCCTTGACGATTTCTTCGAGGGATTTTCCGGCCAGATCGGAACCGGTGATCAGCCGGTTCAAATTGTCGACATAGGCCCGGTGGTGCTTGCCGTAATGAAAGCCCATCGTCGTGCTCGAAATTGCCGGGGCGAGCGCCTCGTCGGAATAGGGAAGCGGCGGCAGCGAAAAGCTCGCGCTGGTTTGTGACAGGGCTTTGCGGGCGCCGACGATCGTGACCAGCGACCCGGCTGCGAGGGCAGTGCTAAACAGGCGGCGTCGCGTAACAGTACCGGCGGAAAATGGTGGCATCGCCAAGTTCCCCTTTGCTTACTCGGCCTTCAGCCTATCACGCCGGGCCCAGGCAGGCGGCTCGCTCGGCAAAGGCTTCGGCGAAGGTGGTGCGCAACCCGCCATCGACTTCCGTCATTGTTGCTGCGACACCGAGCTTGGCGAGCGAGGTCACGCCCCGCCCGGCGATGCCGCAAGGGATGATTCCGCGGTAACAGTCGAGGTCGGGATCGATATTCAGCGCGACGCCGTGATACGTCACCCAGCGCCGCACGCGCACCCCGATCGCCGCGATTTTTTCCTCTTCTCCATTGGGCCCGGCGACCCAGATGCCGACGCGGTCGGCGCGCCGTTCACCGCGCACATCGAAACGCGCCAATGTCCGGATGATCCACTCCTCAAGCTTATGCACATGGCACCGCACGTCTTGTCCGTGCCGGCGCAAATCGAGCATGACATAGGCGATCCGTTGGCCAGGCCCGTGATAGGTATAGCGGCCGCCGCGGCCGGTGTGATGCACCGGCAAACGCCGGGGGTCGAGGAGGTCCTCGTCGCGCGCGCTGGTCCCCGCGGTGTAGAGCGGCGGATGCTCGAGCAACCAGACAAGTTCGGCCGAGGTTCCGGCGCGGATCGCCGCGACCCGGATTTCCATTTCCTCGACAGCGGCGCGATACTCCACCGGAGTCTTGCTGACCCGCCACTCGATCCCGGCCGGTTCCGTTCCCATCTCACAGCCCATGTGACTTGATATAGTAGGCCGGATTTGCTAATCACGCCGGCCCCGTGATGCGGTCGTGGCGGAATTGGTAGACGCGCAGCGTTGAGGTCGCTGTGGGGGAAACTCCGTGGAAGTTCGAGTTTTCTCGACCGCACCAGCCGGAGCCGCCAACCGAGATGCTTCGTCGCTAGGCTCCTCGCCATGACAACCTCTTGCGGCGTCATTGCGAGCAAAGCGAAGCAATCTCGATGAGATTGATCTTCTATGCAAAACACGCGGCTTTCCTCCCTCGATTTTGATCTCGGTCCGGAGATCGACATGCTGCGGACAACGGTTCGCGGCTTTGCCGAGGACCGGATCGCGCCACTCGCCGCCGAAATCGACCGCACCGACCGCTTCCCGATCGAGCTGTGGCCGGAGATGGGGGCGCTCGGACTGCACGGCATCACCGTCGAGGAAGATTATGGCGGCGCCGGAATGGGCTACCTTGCGCATTGCGTCGCGATGGAGGAAGTGAGCTGCGGCTCTGCTTCGGTCGGCCTCTCTTACGGGGCGCACTCGAACCTCTGCGTCAACCAGATCAGGCGCAATGGCAGCGAAGCGCAAAAGCGGAGATATCTGCCGAAGTTGATTTCGGGTGAGCATGTCGGCGCGCTGGCGATGAGCGAGCCTGGAGCCGGCTCGGACGTCGTCTCGATGCGGCTGCGCGCCGAAAAAAAGGGCGACCGCTATGTCCTCAACGGCACCAAGCTGTGGATCACCAACGGCCATTACGCCGATACCCTGGTCGTTTATGCCAAGACCCGGCCGGATGCCGGCGCGCGCGGCATTACCGCCTTCCTGATCGAAAGCGGCTTCACGGGGTTCCGGCCGGCACAAAAGCTCGACAAATTGGGCATGCGGGGATCGCCGACGTCGGAGCTGGTCTTCGAAGATTGCGAGGTGCCGGCCGAAAACCTGCTCGGCACGGTCGACGAGGGTGTGCATGTGCTGATGAGCGGCCTCGACTTCGAGCGGGCTGTCCTTGCCGCGGGTCCGCTCGGCATCATGCAGGCCTGTCTCGACGTCGTGATCCCCTACATCCACGACCGTCAACAGTTCGGCCAGGCGATCGGCGAGTTTCAGCTGATCCAAGGCAAGATCGCCGACATGTACACGGCGATGAACGCCTGCAAGTCCTATGTTTATGCGGTGGCGAGGGCCTGCGACCGCGGGCAGACGACGCGTAAGGACGCCGCCGGCGCGATCCTTTACGCCGCCGAGAGCGCGACGGCGCTGGCGCTCGATGCGGTGCAGATTCTCGGGGGCAACGGCTATATCAACGACTTCCCGACGGGCAGGCTTTTGCGCGATGCCAAGCTCTACGAGATCGGCGCCGGGACCTCGGAGATCCGACGTATGCTGATCGGTCGCGAAATCTTCGCCGAGACGGCCTGAGATGCCGGTCGTATTCATCATCTCGCAAGCCGGTCTCGCCACACCGGCCCACGGGTCCGGCCTTTGGCCGGCCCGAGGACAGGCTCCGGCCGGTGTCCATTTCCGCCATGGATCTCGGCTTTCGCTGGGATGACGAGCTATCGGTTGGCCGGGATGCGTCGCCTGATCTCCTCCGGCTCGCGGTTTGAGGCTGAGGCGGGGTATAGTCGCGCCGTGGTCGACGGCGACTGGGTCTTCGTCGCCGGCACAACCGGGTTCGACTACGCACACATGACGATCGTCGACGATCCGGCGGAGCAGGCACGACAGGCGCTCCGCAATATCGAACAGGCACTGGCAGAGGCGGGTGTCGGGCTCGTCGATATCGTGCGGGTGCACTATTACCTACCGGATGCCGCGGATTGGCGGGCGATCGTGCCGGTGCTGGGCGAAATCTTTGGCACGATCCGCCCCGCTGCCACGGCGCTGATTTGCGGTCTCGTCGATACGCGGATGAAAATCGAAATCGAGGTGACCGCACGACGCGGCGGCGCGTCATGCGACTGACAGACGAGCAGCGCATGCTGCGCTATGTCGCCCGCGACTTCGCCCGCGCAAGGCTTGCGCCCTATGCGGCGGAACGCGACCGCGAAGCACGATTTCCGGCCGAGGAACTCGGCAAGCTCGGCTTCATGGGCGTCCTGGTGCCCGAGGCCTATGGTGGGGCTGGCGCCGACCATGTCGGTTATGCCTTGGCGATCGAAGAGATCGCCGCCGGCGAAGGCGCGGTCTCGACCATTCTCAGCGTGCAGAACTCGGTCGGGTGCATGCCTGTGCTGCAATACGGCTCGGAAGAGCCCCGGATCTGATGCTCGGCGCCGAAGGCGAGGGGTACCGCATCGCGCTCTCAATCTCGAGGGCGGCCGGATCGGCGTCGGCGCCCAATCGGTCGGCCTGGCGCGCGCCGCCTACGCCTGCGAGCGCGAGGCCTTCGGGAAGCCGATCATCGAGCAGCAGGCGGTCGCCTTCCGGCTCGCCGACATGGCGACCCGGCTGGCGGCGGCGCGCGGCCTGGTGCTCGACGCCGCTGCCCGTCGCGACGCCGGCGAACCTTGCCTGAAGGAGGCGGCGATGGCGAAGCTCTTCGCCTCCGAGATGGCCGAGCGCGTCGTTCCGACGCCATCCAGATCCATGGCGGCTACGGCTACGTCGCGGATTTTCCGGTCGAGCGCATCTACCGCGACGTCCGTGTCTGCCAAATCTACGAGGGTACCAGCGACATCCAGCGGTTGGTATCGCCCGCGAAATCGCCAAATCCTGAGGCCCGGCACAATCGGTCCGTGTGACCGAAATTAAAGCATTCGACGGGAACGTTGCCCCCAGAGCTGCTGTTTTTTCGGCAATGGATCTTTGAGGGACACACCGTGGGCGCAATCCTGTTGTGGCTGTTGGGCATTCCGATCCCGATCATCATCCTGCTGCTGCTGCTTTGGCACTAACCGGTAGCAGCGGGACGACCATGATGGAAAGTTCGAGTACTACAGTACGTGACGCGCGCGTGGTCGCCACACAGAGCGGGGCGGTCGAAAGCGCGATATCGGCGGTGTCGTGGCCGGCGATTATTGCCGGCGCCTTCGCGATCGCGGCGGTCGCGCTGATATTGTTTGCCCTCGGGTCCGGCCTCGGCTTCGCTTCTATCTCGCCATGGTACGGTTCCGGCCCATCGGCGACGACATTCGGCGTCGCGGCGGCAATCTGGCTGATCGTCGTGCAATGGATCTCGGCCGGATTGGGCGGATATCTGACCGGCCGGTTGCGGACCAAATGGGTCGGGGTTCATACCGACGAGGTCTATTTCCGCGACACGGCTCACGGCTTTCTGGCGTGGGCCGTCGCTATCGTAATCATGGCGGCGGCGCTGTCCTCTGTCGTCTCCTCGGTGGTCGGCAGCGCGGCGCGGGGTGCTGGCTCCGTCGCCGCCGCTGCGGTGCAGGGCGCCGGCACGGCCGCGGTACAGTCGGTCGGCGCCGATCCGACCGGCTATCTGGTCGACACATTGTTCCGCATCCGACCGTCCCGACGCCAATGCCAGCGCGCCGGAGGTCCGCGCCGAAGCCACTCGGATCATCGCTTCGGGACTGCGCAATGGCGACGTCCCGGCAGCCGATAAGAGCTATCTCGCGCAACTTGTCGCGGCCCGGACCGGGATCAACCAGGCCGATGCCGAGAAGCGGGTCAATGACGTCATTGCCAAGGCGAAGGACGCGAAGCTCAAGGCCCGCCAAGCCGCCGATACGGCTCGCAAGGTGGCGGCGACCGTCTCGTTCTTCGTCGCCTTCTCGATGCTGATCGGGGCGTTCATCGCGGCGGTCGCCGCGACGATCGCCGGCCATCGCCGCGACGACTCGGTGGCGGTTCGGGTCGGCTAACAAATCGCCGGATCGTCGTCCTCCGCCAGCACTTCGGCGAAGAGGGCGCGGTCGATATTGCCGCCGGACTGAATCACCGCGACCCGCTTCCCGGCGAGACGGCGACGCTCCTGCAGGGCGGCGGCGAGCGGGGCTGCGCCGGCGCCCTCGGCGAGGTTGTGGGTATCGTTGAAGAGGATCCGGATAGCGCGGCGGATCTCGGCCTCCGAGACCGTGATGACGCGGGCGGCACCACGGCGGATGATGTCGAGCGCGGCGGGGTCGGGCACCCGGACGGCGAGACCCTCGGCCATGGTCGCGGCGGAATTGGTGCTGACTGGCGCGCCGGCGGCGAAGGACAACGCGTAAGTCGGCGCATTGGCGGCGACGACCCCGACGATCTCGGCGGTGAGCCCTAGAGCGTCGCGCGCCGCGATCACTCCGGAAATCCCGCTGCCGAGCCCGATCGGGACGTAGACCGTGTCGAGATCTGGTACGGCACCGAACAGCTCGAGGCCATAGCTCGCCACGCCGCGCACCAGCAACGGATCATAAGACCGGACGAAATGCAGCTTTTCCCCTTCCGCCAGCCCGGTCGCGTGCTCGTAGGCAGCCTGGAAATCATGCCCGGCTTCGACGAGCTTCGCGCCGAAGGCCTGCATCGCGCGGTTCTTCCCGATGTTGTTGCCATGGGGCACGACGATTGTCGCATCGAGCCCGAGCCGCGCGGCCGCCAGGGCAATGCTCTGCCCGTGATTGCCGGTGGTCGCGGTCACCACGCCGCGGAGGCTCGGCTCCCTTTGCCTGACCGCATCGAGATAGACCAAACCGCCGCGAATCTTGAAGGCACCGATCGGCGTGTGGTTCTCGTGCTTGACCCACAGCTCGGCGCCGACCCGGCGCGACAGCAACGGCCAGCAATATTGCGGGGTCGGCGGCACCATCCGGTGCACCAGCGCCGCCGCCGCCTCCAATGTCTCGAGATCATCCATTGCGGCATTCGGCTGGTTTTGGCTCTCCGGGTCAAGCGGCGCCTCCGGCGCGCCGACCGCGCCGCCGCCCCTCACTGCGGATTGAACCGCGCGTCGATGATGGCCCAGCTGGTGATCGCGCTTGCCGCGGTGGTGAAGGCGCCCCACTCGGCATAGATCAGGCCGGCCTTGTGCTTGGCTTGTTTGATGTCGTTGTCGGGGTTGGCGATCTGCGGATCGGAGGCATTGCGCACGGCATACCAATCGACGCCGGGGCAGCTCTCCATCGCATTGCCGACCATCGCATCGCCCATGTCGCAGGCCCGGCCGAGGCCCTGCAATTTGTAAAAATCGGTCGAGTCGTCGAACGCGAATAGATCGGTGGTCACGATCGCGGCCTGTTGGTCGCCACTCCAGATCCTGGGCTCGGGACGCGCGCCCGGAATGCGCGATGCATTGACCCGGGTCAGATCGGGAGTAATCGCGGCGAGGGCGCCGGCCGGCAATGCGGAAGTCTGGTAAGATTCCTGCGCCCAAGTTTGTTTCTTGAACTGCGTCGTGCAGTCAAAGCGCGTCTGTCGCGCAACCACGACATCGCCGAGCAGGACATCGGCCCCGATGGCGCCGGCTGTCCCGGTCGTGATCATTACTTTCGGCTGCACGGTTTGGGCGATCTCGGCCATCAAGCGGCGGACCGGCGTAGCCGGCCCGTCATAGGCGAGATGGAGGCCCGACTTGAACAACAGCACCCGCGCGGCGCCGATCGTGCACGGCAGGTAGAGGCCGAGGGTATGGTAGTATCGCGCCATATCCGCAGCCCGGCTGTTGAACGGCGCCCGTGCGCCGGTGACGAGCGGCACATAGGCGGCAACATCGTGGCGGTATTCGTACCACCGCGACGGCAGGTAATCCGGCGTAAAGAGGGCGGCGAGCGCCGCGGCTTCGGCCGCCGTCCACGTCACCACGACGGCGTCGTAGCCGCGAAACCGGCTGAAATCGTCGCTCTCGGCGGGAGGCTGTGGGAGCGGCGCTGCCGCCGGCGCGCGGCCCTGCGGCCACGGCACCGGCCCGGGCAGCCGGCCGCTCAAACTCTTCAGCGCCGCCGGCAAACCGGCCTCTCGGAACCTCTCCGCCGGAAACTCCGGATCGTAGTTGAGGATCAGGTCATCGACCGAATAAGTGCTTGGCATATCGCCCGCTCCATTTAGCCGGTGTGAATTCCCATTTGGTTAAATTCATCTGACGTCTTTAGAATATCGTGTACGGCCGAGGCCTATTGTGAGCTATTTCACGCAGGACCGGTTTTTCTGCGCAGCGAGAGGCGCATCGCGGTTCAGGGCATCATCATCCGTTGGCCGAGATGGCTGACTGGCTTCGGGGCGAGGCCGTCGCGCCAAAGACCAGGCAAACAATTCCGCCAATGAGGCATTGCCGAAATCCGGCTCGCGCCCGTTCTCGTATCGGCGCGCGAGGTCGCCGATCTTCGCCGCAAATCTGTCCGCCAGACCGTCATCGTCGGAGGCGGCGAATTCATCGACTTGCTCCTTTGCCTCGTTGGCGGGTAGAGGGTCGGGGCGAGGGATCAGATGCAGCGCACGGGCGCGCGCGGGATCGATGCCCGCTTGGGCCAGGGCGTCGCCGACTAGCGCACAAACCGCAGCCTGGGCTCTGAGCACGCAGTGATCGACAGATTTGACCGAATTGGCGTGCGTCGCAGGTTCCGCGAGCCGCGCCAGCCGGTTGTCACGCGCCCGCGCCACGGCGCTCTTCCAACTGCCGCAACCGCCGCTCGAAATCGCTGGTCTCGACTGCCCGGACAAAGATCTCCACCACCCGGGCCAGTTCCGCCGCCTCGCCGGGCGTTATGGCGCCCCCGGTAGCCGCCGTTGTGATCGCCGCCATCGTGTCGCCCAGATCGGCGGCCCCGCGGATCGGCGGCACGCTGCTCAGCTGCACTTTTCGCCCACGGCGCGGCGGAATGATGCGCTCGAGACACAGCCGCAGCGCCATCGCATCGCCCCCCAGGGCAAGTTCCACGGCCTTCCTGGTCAGCGCCTCGGCCTCGCCGTCGAGCAGCAGCTCGGCGGTCTCGGTCGCCTTGTTGCGGGTGCCGGGCGCGCGGCCGGCGGGATTGCCCGACTGACCCTTCCTGAACCGCCCCGCGGGATTGCCCGACCGGCCCTTCTCGAACCGGCCCCGCACGTCCCGGCCCTCCTGTTTCCGCAATGAATCTACAAGCACGACCCTCTCCTTTACGATCACCGCGCCCATCTCCAAGCGCCGTTTGGGGCCGCAGAATATGATGCGATTATGGCAATTATAGCGTTGCCGTTTGCTCGACATCATTCCCGCGAAAGCAGAAATCCAGGGGGGCGGAGCCGCGGTGGTCGGCTCTACAGCCGGCTAAATGTTTGCAAGGCGTCCACACTTTGGCATGAAATGGCGGCTTCATTGGCGAACCGCCACACCTTTGAGAAGCTCACTCCTTCGTCGCGCGCGACAAGCGAAGCACAGCGCCGTGTGCCGGCCGCAGCCGAAAACCAACAAGATGTGATATTAGGCTATTGCGGCCGGGAGATCCCGGTAGCGGCGAGGGCTTCTCGTTACAATCGCGCTGCGCAAAGCCGCCCGCTTCAAAGTGGGTTGGGGCCGACGACCTTCCAGCGGTGGCGCTCGAAGAGCTTGTTGTGTTCGTCGTCATTGGCCGGGCGGCGCTCCGAGAGCGCCTCAATCAGGCCCCCGGCGGCGGCCGGCGTGTACAGAAACAGGACCCGGCCGGTTTCGCTCCCAGTGTTCTTCCAGGCATGCGGGACGTTGCGTGGCATGAATGCGCAGGTGCCGGGCCCGCCAACCGTGACGGCGTCGCCGATCATAAAAGTGAATTCGCCGGCGAGCACCCAGGCGACCTCGTCACTGTCATGGTGCAGATGAAAGAGGCTTGCGGTGCCGGCCGGCAGGGTTTCCTCGAACATCATGATGCTCTGATTGGTCTCGCGGCCGAGCAGCTTTAAGTCAAAGGAGCGGCCGGGCGTCGGCGAGGCAAAATGCTTGCCCCCGCCCGCGGGTACGACAAAGCCTTGTGCTGCGTTCATGTCAGCCTCCTCCTGCGGCGAATGAAGGATAAGCCCCGGCGCTGCGATCCACCAACGCTGGGCGTCCGCACCAGTTCACCACGACAACAATGGAGCTTATGCGGCACGGGCAGCGGCGGATTTTCCAGAAGCGATCTTATTCGCCAAAGGCCTGTAGGCGCCCGATGAAAATGTTACCCCTCTGCCAATTACAGATGACACTGCCCGGGGGATTTCCGGGGGGTGTCAGGGGTGACGGTTCGGCTGATGAGCGACGGGGAGCTGACGCGGCTGGAAGTGCTGCGGGATCTGGATCAGAGGCGGTTGACGACTGAGGCGGCGGGGCAGCTGCTGGCGCTCGAGCGCCGTCAGGTGTTCCGGCTGTTGAAGGCATACCGGACCGCGGGTCCGGCGGGTCTGATCTCGCAGCGACGCGGTCGCCGCAGCAACCGGTGCAAGCCCGCGGCGCTGCGGAGAGCGGCGCTGGCGATGATTCGCGAATGGTACTGGGATTTCGGCCCGAACTCTCGGCGGCCGAGAAGCTGCGCGAGGTTCATGGAATAACGCTCGGTCGTGAAACCTTGCGGCTGTGGATGATCGAAGCCGGGCTGTGGCGCGATCGCAAGCAGCGGCGGAAGCAGGTCCATCAACCGCGCTACCGGCGCGACTGCGTTGGCGAGCTGGTGCAGGTCGACGGCTGCGAGCATTGGTGGTTTGAGGATCGCGGCCCGCAATGCACCTTGCTCGTATTTATCGACGACGCGACCGGCCGGCTGATGCACCTCCAATTTGTCGAGAGTGAATTGACCTTCGCCTATTTCCATGCGGCCCGCGCTTACCTCGAAGCCTGGGGCAAGCCGGTCGCCTTTTACAGCGACAAGCACGGCGTCTTCCGCGTCAACCAGACCGGCGCTATCGGCGGCGACGGGATGACCCAGTTCGGGCGGGCGCTGCACGCGCTCAACATCGACATCATCTGCGCCAATTCGAGCCAGGCGAAGGGCCGGGTCGAGCGGGCGCACAAGACCTTGCAGGACCGGCTGGTCAAGAGCCTGCCCCCGCGAAGGCGGGGGAGCTGCGGCTGGCCGGGGCGCGCAGCTTGGCTGAGGGGAACGCCCTCCTCCCGGGGTTCATAGCCGACTACAACGCGCGCTTTGGCAAGCCGCCGGCGAATCAGAAGGACCTGCACCGACCATTGCGCGCCGGCGATGATCTGGAGGATACGTTTGCCTGGAAGGAGGAGCGTACTCTCTCCCAAGCGCTGACGCTGCAATACGACAAGGTGGTCTTCATCCTGGAGCCGACCGACCGGGCCAAGGCGGCGGTCGGTAAGCGCGTCACCGTCATCGACCATCCAGACGGCCGGCTTTCGATCCGTTACAAGGGTGTCGAACTGGCTTACCGCACCTTCGACAAGCTCCGGCAGGTCGATCAGGGCGCCATCGCCGACAACAAACGGCTGGGGCCAATATTGGCGATGATCCGCGACGAGCAGCTGCGCCGTGTGCCTGAACGCCGCAGCACGAAAGCGCCGCGCCGGCGCGATCAGCATGACGCGCGTCTCTTTAAAGTCGGCTGAGCTGTTCTACGCGCCGAGCGAGCTGACGCCCGCTCGGTTAAAGAACGGGTGCGGTTTCAAGCTCCGGTTCAATCGGGCGCCGGTCGGGCGCTGCGCTACGCCGGGGCTCCGCTCCCGCCCGCCGCCCGACCCCCGACGACAGTGACATTTGTAAATGGCAGAGACGGTGACATCTGTATTTGGTGGACACAGTGTAAGCGCAATATAGAGATGACACCCCTCTGCCAATTACAGATGACACTGCCGGACGCGAAGCCGCTACGTGCCCGTAGTGAATGTGCTGAATCGAGTGGTTACAACGCGGCGTGTGCCGCCGGGCATGCCAACGGCGAAATCAGGGGTGCCCAACAGGTACGTCAACGCGGTGGGCGAACCGGCGAGCAGCCCAGTTCCACAAGAGGCAATCGCTGCCACAGGCACCCAAAGAGGAATACGTGCATTTTAGTGGATACCGCGCGGCACAAAACCGATAATAACGGGGTCTCTCGGACTGAGAGCCGATGCGCTGGTTCTGACAGCCTGCTCTTGATCAGGTGGCGGCCGGGGTGACCTCGCCGGCGATCTTCGCGGCGAGCTCGGCTTCGACGCGCGCCAAGTCGTCGGCTACCTGAAGGCGCAGCCATATCGCTGCTGAGCCGCCGAAGTAGCGGACGAGGCCAGAGCAGTTTCGGACGTAATCCCCCGCTGACCTCGGACGATCTGGCTGATCCGCGATGCCGGCAGCCGGAGTGCGATCGCCAATCCGCGGGCGGTAAGGCCTCGCGCCTCCAGCTCGTCCCGCAGGATCTCGCCGGGGTGCGGCACCAGCCCGGCCAGCCGCCGCGTGCGTGCAATTACCATCGTGGCGTCCTCGTCAGTGATAATCCACAATCTCCACGTTCCAGTTGTGTCCGTCCCGGAACTCGAAAGGGATCCGCCATCGCCCGCCGGCCGAGATTGCTCATTGGCCTCGGCGGACGCCGCGAAGACGGTGAAGGCCCACCGATGCTAAACCAGTCAGGTCTTCGAGGCGTTCGGCCTCATCAAGCAGCCGCAGCTGTCGCCGGGCCAAGGCTTCGTCAAGGCCCGGGACGTGACCCCCTCCTCCATACTACTCTCGGCTAAAGCGCGCCGGTGCCGGGCGCCGGGATCCCGGGGGCCACCCGCGGCGGCGCTTCGGCATCCTGCGGCACCGCCTTGCCGTGCGTCTCGTGCGCCAGGAAGGTAAATGCCAGCCCGACCGCCAGGCCGCAGCAGGCCAGGAATATAAACGCTGGAAAAACCGCCGCCTCGGTCGCCGCGGGCTTTAGCACGTTGCTGGTCCCGGCGATCACCGCCAGGCTCAACGGCCCGAGGATCTTGCCGACGCCGTTTGCTGCTTGGCCGAGGCCCGAGGCGCGCGCCCCCATCCGCACGCCATAAGCCTCCGGAGTGTACGGCGCGAGGTTCGAAAAGCCGCCCGAATTGAAGAAATCGGTCAGTGCGAGGGCGACGACAAAGAGCGATATGCCGCCGAGGATGATCGAATGAAAATAGGCGGCGGCGGCCAGGCAGACGAAGACGCCGTAACCGTGCACCTCACCCAGGCGGCGCCGTCCCAACAGCGGCGCGATGAACGAAAAGAGGAATTTGCCGACGATCCCGGCGGCGGTGACATAGACAAAGTAATGCGCCGCTTCCCGCACCGATATGGTCATCAGCTGCGCGACGATCGTCGGCCCCCACAGCAGCATGCCATAGCCTGCCGTCGCCGCTCCGCCCCAGGTGAGGAGGGTCAGCCAGAACAAAGGCGGCCGGGCATAGAGCTCCTTGAGGCTCGCCCGCGGCGGGGCGCTGGGCGTGACACTCGGCAGCGGAACCTCGGAGAGCGGCAGATGCAACAAGCTGGCGACTGTCGCCTGCGCCTCCCGGAAGCGCCCTTTCGCCGTCAGCCACCGCACCGATTCCGGCACGAAGAGCAGCACTCCGACGCCGATCACCGCCGGTGCCACGCCGAGTGCGGCAATCCCGCGCCAGCCGATCAGGTCGAGCAACGCCGCAACCGTCGACGAGGCGAGGAATACGCCGAGCGTGGCGGAGATAACAAAGAGGCTGGCGACGACGGTGCGATGGCGGGTCGGCGTGATCTCGACGACCATGGTCGTGGCCGGCGCGAACGAGCCGCCGAGACCAAAGCCTACCAGAAAACGCAACACCGCGAACAAGACCCATGCGCCGTCCGGGATCACCGCGATCGCCGCCGCGCCGAATGCGCAGATAAAGGTGCCGCTGACGATCAGCGCCTTGCGGCCCCACAAATCGGACAGCGCGCCCCAACACAAGGCGCCGAAAATGGCGCCGACGCCGCCGCCCAACAGGATGATCGCCGACTGGCCATAGGTCAGGTGCCATCTCGGTCCGAGCACCGCGACGAGGAAGCCGACGCTGAAAAAATCAAAGAAATCGGCGATCCCGACCAATGAGAGAAGCGAAAACGCCGTCCAATAACGCCGGTGGAGCGGACACCGATCGAACACCGACAACAAGTCTTCGGAAGTGGCTATCGCCATCTGTTCCTCCCTCTGTTCACTTAGCAACGGCTTGCTTTCGAGCCGGCAGATTAGTCTGAGCGATATTGGCCGCGGTGCCGGTGGTTTGGTCTTTCCGTCTGCCGCAAGAGTAACACCGTGACTTTATCGGCACCAGAGCGAACTTACCGGACCGGTAACCGAGATTGAGCGCGGCATCTGCGGTCAAATCCGATAAGCTGCGCGTCACCTATGACGGTATTCACGACCTCACTCGACCGGCGCTCCGAGGGGTTCGCAGCGAATGCGACGACGATGCGGGCGCTGGTCGCGGATCTGCGGGCGAAGGTCGCCGGCAATCCGCGAGGGCGGCGGGGCCGAGGCGCGTCAGCGCCATCTCGGGCGCGGCAAATTGTTGCCGCGCGAGCGGGTGCGGGCGTTGCTCGACCCGGGCTCGCCGTTTCTCGAATTGTCGCAGCTCGCCGCCTGCGGCATGTATGACGGCGAGGTGCCGGCCGCCGGAATTGTCACCGGCATCGGCCGGATCATGGGCCGCGAATGCGTCGTCGTCGCCAATGACGCGACGGTCAAGGGCGGCACCTATTTCCCGATGACCGTCAAGAAACACCTGCGCGCTCAGGAGATCGCCGGCGACAACCGGTTGCCTTGCCTCTATCTCGTCGATTCCGGCGGCGCCTTTCTGCCGGCGCAGGACGAGGTGTTTCCCGGACCGCGAGCATTTCGGGCGGATCTTCTACAACCAGGCGCGCCTCTCGGCGGCCGGCGTCCCGCAGATCGCGCTGGTCATGGGTTCGTGCACGGCGGGCGGCGCATATGTTCCGGCGATGTCGGACGAGAGCATCATCGTGCGCGGCGAGGGGACGATCTTTCTCGGCGGGCCGCCGCTGGTCCGCGCCGCGACCGGCGAGGTGGTGACCGCTGAGGAGCTCGGCGGCGCCGAGGTCCACAGCCGCGTCTCGGGCGTCACCGACCATTACGCGCTCGACGACCATCACGCCCTCGGCATTGCCCGCCATATCGTCGGCAATCTCAATCGCGAGAAGAACCTTCCGGTCGCGGTCGCCGCGCCGCGCGAGCCGCTCTACCCCGCCGAGGAAATCTACGGCGTCATTCCGCCCGACACGCGCCGGCCCTACGATGTGCGCGAGGTCATCGCCCGCCTCGTCGACGGCAGCGAGCTCGACGAGTTCAAGCGGCTCTACGGCCAGACCCTGGTCTGCGGCTTTGCCCGGATCTGGGGCTACCCGGTCGGCATCCTCGCCAATAACGGCATCCTGTTCTCGGAGAGCGCGCTGAAGGGCACGCATTTCATCGAGCTCTGCGCCCAGCGTGGCATCCCGCTGGTCTTTCTGCAGAACATCGCCGGGTTTATGGTCGGCCGCAAATACGAGGCGGGCGGCATCGCCAAGGACGGCGCCAAAATGGTGACCGCGGTCGCGACCGCTGCGGTGCCGAAATTCACCGTCATCATCGGCGGCAGCTTTGGCGCCGGCAATTACGGCATGTGCGGGCGGGCCTACTCCCCGCGTTTTTTGTGGATGTGGCCCAACGCGCGGATTTCGGTGATGGGCGGCGAGCAGGCCGCCTCGGTGCTCGCCCAAGTACGGCGCGCCCAAAACGCGCAGGAAGAGGAGGAATTCAAGGCCTCGATCCGTGCGCAATACGAAACGCAGGGCCACCCCTATTATGCGAGCGCGCGGCTGTGGGACGACGGGGTGATCGACCCGGTCGACACCCGGATCAGCTTGGCGTTGGCGATTTCCGCCAGCCTCAACGCGCCGATCGAGCCGACCCGGTTCGGCGTGTTCCGGATGTGACCGCGGTAATGCCTATGGGCCGTTCCTCATACGCAGGCGGCGCAATCCTCCCTCTCCGCTCCTTTGGGAGGGAGAGGGTCGGGGTGAGGTGGGGAGCCCGCGATCTCCAAACTGCGGCGCGGCCTACCTGCACCCTCCCGCGGCTTTGGCGCGGGTCCCTCCCTCTCCCCGCCAGCGGGCGGAGAGGGACAAGGGCCCGCCCATCGGTCATCCGGACCTGACCTTGTTCAGCAAGATCCTGATCGCCAATCGCGGTGAAATCGCCTGCCGGGTGATCCGCACGGCAGGGCGGCTCGGGATCGCGACCGTCGCGGTTTACTCGGAGGCCGATCGCGAGGCGATGCATATCAATCTCGCCGACGAGGCCTGGCCGATCGGCCCGCCCCCGGCGCGGGAGAGCTATTTGAACATCGCGGCGATCCTCGATGCGGCCTGCCGCAGCGGTGCCGAAGCGCTGCACCCCGGCTACGGTTTCTTATCGGAGAATGCCGAATTTGCCGAGGCCTGCGAGGCCGCCGGCGTCGTGTTCATCGGCCCGCCGGCATCGGCCATGCGATCGATGGGCTCGAAGGCCGAGGCAAAGGACTTGATGCAGCGCCATGGCGTGCCGCTCGTCCGGGGTTATCACGGCGACGATCAGGACCCCGCGCGGCTGCTCGACGAAGCCGAACGGATCGGCTTTCCGGTGCTGATCAAGGCCTCCGCCGGCGGCGGCGGGCGCGGCATGCGGGTCGTCGGGAGCGCCGTGGAGTTCACCTCGGCATTAGCCAGCGCAAAGCGCGAGGCGGCAGCCGCTTTCGGCGACGACCGCGTGCTGATCGAGAAATATCTGTTGCGCCCGCGGCATATCGAAATTCAGATTTTCGCCGATGGGCACGGCAATACGGTGCACCTTTTCGAGCGCGACTGCTCGATTCAGCGGCGGCACCAGAAAGTGCTGGAGGAGGCGCCGGCCCCGGGGCTCGACGAGAAAACCCGGAAGGCGATGGGAGAAGCGGCGGTCGCCGCTGCCCGCGCGGTCGGCTATGTCGGCGCCGGCACGGTCGAGTTCATTGCCGAACCGGGCGCCTTCTACTTCATCGAGATGAACACGCGGCTGCAGGTCGAGCACCCGGTGACCGAGGCGGTGACCGGGCTCGATCTCGTCGAATGGCAAATCCGGATCGCGGCCGGCGAGGTGTTGCCGCGGTGCCAGAAGGACCTCGATTTGCACGGGCACGCGATCGAGGCCCGGCTCTATGCCGAGGACCCGGAGCGCGGATTTCTGCCGCAGACCGGGACATTGCACCGGTTGCGCTTTCCCCCGGCGGAAATCGCCCGCGTCGATACCGGCGTGCGGCAAGGGGATGTGGTGACCCCATTCTACGATCCGCTGGTCGCCAAGATCATCGCTTGGGGAGAGGATCGCGCGGCGGCCCTCGGCCGGCTGCGGCGCGCCCTCGCCGACACCGCAGTGCTCGGGGTTGCGACCAACCTTGGTTTTCTGTCCCGGGTTGCCGTGCATCCCGAGTTCGCCGCCGGTGGGGTCGATACCGGGTTTATCGAGCGCCACCGAGTAGCCCTTATTCCCGAGCGGCGCGCGGCGCCCGACATCGTGCTTGCCGCTGCGGCGCTCTCCCGGCTGCTGGCGCGTCAGGCGGCGGCGCGCGCCGCGGCAGCCCGCTCGGCCGATCCGTTCTCGCCCTGGGCGCGGGTCGACGGTTGGCGTCTCAACGGGGTCGGGCACCAAGAGGTCATCGTGCGCGATGGTGCGGAAGAACGTGTCGTTGCGGCTCGATCGGACGCCGGGAAATGGTTGCTACAGTTCGCCGGTGGGGCGATGGTTGCCGAGGCCGAGGAGCAGCCGGGTGGCGCATTCGCGATCGTGATCGACGGCGTCAAAAGGCACATGACCGTGCTCGATCATGGATCCGAAACGATGGTTTTCATCGCTGGTGCGAGCTGGCGGCTGATCGAGGTCGACCCGCTCGCCGCACGTTCTGGGGAAGATCCGAGCGCCGGGCGGCTTACCGCTCCGATGCCGGGGCGAGTCACGCAATTGATGGTCGAGCCCGGGGCCGAGGTGCGGCGCGGCGAGCCGCTGGTCGTGATCGAGGCGATGAAGATGGAGCACACGGTGACGGCGCCCACGGAAGGCGTCGTCGAAGCGGTCCGGTTCGCCGTCGGCGACCTCGTCGAAGAGGGCGTGGAGCTGATCGCTCTGAGAGTGCCCGAAGGCCGCGAACCAGGCTGACCGGCGCGCCGCCGCCCGTGCCGCTGCATCTGTTGAAGCTTGCCGTCGGGGTCGACAACCTCGACCACCTCCGTGCGATCCGGGCGGCCCGCTCGGCGGAGCGCGGCGGCAGCTGGGTCTACACCCGAAACCGGCCCCGCCGGGCACCCGAGATCCTAGCCGGCGGCTCGATCTATTGGGTGATCCGCGGCCACATCCGGGTCCGCCAGCGGGTCATCGGGTTCCGCGGCGAACGGGACGACAACGGACGCCGCTATTGCCTGATCGAGGTCGATGCCGAGCTGGTGCCGACCCTGTCGCGGGCCTGGCGGCCATTCCAGGGTTGGCGTTACCTGTCGGTCGAGGATGCGCCGGCCGATCGCTCAGGGGACGGTGAACTATCCCCGGATCGGCTGCTCGCCGAGCTGCGGTCGCTCGGCCTTATTTGAGCCCGATTGGTAAATTTCGTCGGCGCCGCTCTAGACAGGGTGAGTTGGCGGCATTACCTTAGACGGCCGCTGTGCACAAGGCTCCCTGACAACTGGTCGGCACTCAATGGGATGTTGACGGGGGTGTGGGGTGGGCTTATAAGCGCGGCCCCTCTGCGGCGGGAAGGCCGTTGGGGGGTGTTGTTTGAGATTGTGGAGAAGAGGGAAGGGATGCGCGGACGGCGGCCGAGGGGCCGCCCTGATGTTCGCGCAGGATGCGAAGGTTTGGAGGCCCTTGATGGGTCTACCTTTGAGAAGCTGAGTAGATCCGGGATAAACTTGAGAGTTTGATCCTGGCTCAGAACGAACGCTGGCGGCATGCCTAACACATGCAAGTCGAACGCTCTCGGGGCTTCGGTCTCGGGGGAGTGGCGCACGGGTGAGTAGCGCGTGGGAACCTGCCCTGTTGTGGGGGATAACCGAGGGAAACTTCGGCTAATACCGCATACGCCCGGGGAGCGAGGTCTCCGGGGAAAGATTGATCGCAGCAGGAGGGGCCCGCGTCGGATTAGCTGGTTGGTGGGGTAACGGCCCACCAAGGCGATGATCCGTAGCTGGTCTGAGAGGATGATCAGCCACACTGGGACTGAGACACGGCCCAAACTCCTACGGGAGGCAGCAGTGGGGAATATTGGACAATGGGGGCAACCCTGATCCAGCAATGCCGCGTGAGTGATGAAGGCCTTAGGGTTGTAAAGCTCTTTCGCCCGCGACGATGATGACGGTAGCGGGAGAAGAAGCCCCGGCTAACTTCGTGCCAGCAGCCGCGGTAATACGAAGGGGGCGAGCGTTGTTCGGATTTACTGGGCGTAAAGGGCGCGTAGGCGGCCCTTCAAGTCAGGCGTGAAAGCCCCGGGCTCAACCTGGGAGGTGCGCTTGGGACTGATGGGCTGGAGTTCGGGAGAGGAGCGTGGAATTCCCAGTGTAGAGGTGAAATTCGTAGATATTGGGAAGAACACCGGTGGCGAAGGCGGCGCTCTGGACCGAGACTGACGCTGAGGCGCGAAAGCGTGGGGAGCAAACAGGATTAGATACCCTGGTAGTCCACGCCGTAAACGATGTGTGCTAGACGTTGGGGAGCCTAGCTCCTCGGTGTCGCAGCTAACGCTTTAAGCACACCGCCTGGGGAGTACGGCCGCAAGGTTAAAACTCAAAGGAATTGACGGGGGCCCGCACAAGCGGTGGAGCATGTGGTTTAATTCGACGCAACGCGAAGAACCTTACCAGCTCTTGACATGCCCGGTGTGGGCGGGAGAGATCCCGTTCTTCGGTTCGGCCGGCCGGGACACAGGTGCTGCATGGCTGTCGTCAGCTCGTGTCGTGAGATGTTGGGTTAAGTCCCGCAACGAGCGCAACCCCCATCTGCAGTTGCCATCGGGTTGAGCCGGGCACTCTGCAGAAACTGCCGGTGACAAGCCGGAGGAAGGCGGGGATGACGTCAAGTCCTCATGGCCCTTATGGGCTGGGCTACACACGTGCTACAATGGCGGTGACAGAGGGCGGCAAGGGGGCGACCCGGCGCCAATCTCAAAAAGCCGTCTCAGTTCGGATTGCTCTCTGCAACTCGAGAGCATGAAGTCGGAATCGCTAGTAATCGCGGATCAGCATGCCGCGGTGAATACGTTCCCGGGCCTTGTACACACCGCCCGTCACACCATGGGAGTTGGTTTGACCTTAAGGCGGTGCGCCAACCCCGGTCTTCGGATTGGGGAGGTAGCCGACCACGGTCAGGTCAGCGACTGGGGTGAAGTCGTAACAAGGTAGCCGTAGGGGAACCTGCGGCTGGATCACCTCCTTTCTGGAATTCAGGAGCCAGGTGTCAGGAAGCAGGCGTCAGGAATGGCGGCTGCGGCACCGATCCTGATCTTCCACAAGGCAGGTGCGGTTGCCGGGAAGTTGTTTCCTGGCTCCTGACACCTGCACGAGGCCGCCGTCTGCGCATCCCTTCTCCCGAGCGTCGGCTCGAGCGCGCTGCCTGTTTTGGGTTGGTCCTTGGGGCTAGTAGCTCAGCTGGTTAGAGCGCGCGCTTGATAAGCGTGAGGTCGGAGGTTCAAATCCTCCCTGGCCCACCATCCAGGGATCAGACTGATCCCTGAGAGGGGGGTGTAGCTCAGTTGGGAGAGCGCCTGCTTTGCAAGCAGGAGGTCATCGGTTCGATCCCGTTCACCTCCACCACCGCCGCCACACCACCGGCGAGCCGGCGGGATCGCCAATGAGGTTCCGGCATGAGGTTGCCGGTGAGGTTTCGGGATCCTGTGACGTTCGGAGAAGATCACGCGAGACACCGCCGCGGGGCAACCCGGGGCGGGGGTGTTGATTGAAGGGTGAAGAGAGAGTTTGTCATGTGACCGAGGCGGACACGCCCGGCGCCAAAGCGCTGGATGTGTCCGAAGAAGTGTCTTCATGTGAGGCCGCTTTGCGTCATGGGGGTCTTGTCCCTGTGCGCGGCGGTGTTGTGGCGCTTCCTGACGGAAGCGCCGGTGATCAAGCGCAGATAAAGGGCATCTGGTGGATGCCTTGGCACTGAGAGGCGATGAAGGACGTGGCACGCTGCGAAAAGCCCGGGGGAGATGCGAGCGATCGGCGATCCCGGGATCTCCGAATGGGGCAACCCACCTGCCTAGCAGGTATCGCGATCTGAATTGATAGGGTCGCGAGGCAAACCCGGCGAACTGAAACATCTCAGTAGCCGGAGGAACAGACATCAACCGAGATTCCGTCAGTAGTGGCGAGCGAACGCGGAACAGGCCAGTGGCATGGGTTTGCGGTACCGGAAGCGCCTGGAAAGGCGGGCCATAGCGGGTGACAGCCCCGTACGGGAAACCGGAACCGGTGTCCTCGAGTAGGGCGGGACACGTGCAATCCTGTCTGAAGATGGGGGGACCACCCTCCAAGCCTAAATACTCCTCAGTGACCGATAGTGCACCAGTACCGTGAGGGAAAGGTGAAAAGCACCCCGACGAGGGGAGTGAAACAGTTCCTGAAACCGGATGCCTACAAGCAGTCGGAGGTTCAGTGGTCAGTAATCAGGGATCAGGGATCAGAACCGATGGCGGCGACGCCGTCGGTTGGGCGGCGAAGGCGAGAGCCTTGCTCCGCAGTTCTGATGACTGATTACTGATCCTGATCACTGAAGTGACGGCGTACCTTTTGTATAATGGGTCAGCGAGTTGGTCTTGGTAGCGAGCTTAAGCCGTTAGGCGTAGGCGCAGCGAAAGCAAGTCTGAAATGGGCGCGTCCGGTAGTTACCGGGATCAGACCCGAAACCGGGTGATCTAGCCATGGCCAGGTTGAAGGTGCGGTAACACGCACTGGAGGACCGAACCCACTACTGTTGCAAAAGTAGGGGATGAGTTGTGGCTAGGGGTGAAAGGCCAATCAAACCCGGAAATAGCTGGTTCTCCGCGAAATCTATTGAGGTAGAGCGTCGGCTATTGCCGCCGGGGGTAGAGCACTGGATGGGCTAGGGGGGCGCGAGCCTTACCAAACCTAACCAAACTCCGAATACCGGCGAGTAGAGGTCGGCAGCCAGACGGCGGGTGCTAAGGTCCGTCGTCGAGAGGGAAACAGCCCAGACCGCCAGCTAAGGTCCCCCAGTCGTGGCTCAGTGGGAAAGGATGTCGGAAGGCCAAGACAACCAGGAGGTTGGCTTAGAAGCAGCCATCCTTTAAAGAAAGCGTAATAGCTCACTGGTCTATCAGCCGTCCGGCGCCGAAAATGTAACGGGGCTCAAGCCACGCACCGAAGCTGCGGGTGGGCGCGCCGCAAGGCGGGCCCGCGGTAGCGGAGCGTTCCGTAGGCCGGCGAAGGTCTGCCGCGAGGCGGGCTGGAGGCATCGGAAGTGCGAATGCTGACATGAGTAGCGATCAACAGCGTGAGAAACGCTGTCGCCGAAAGTCCAAGGGTTCCTGCGCAAGGTTAATCCGCGCAGGGTTAGCCGGGCCCCTAAGGCGAGGGCGAGAGCCGTAGCCGATGGGAAGGGGGTTAATATTCCTCCGCCTGCCGGGTCGCGACGAAGGCCGAAAGTCGTCTTGTCTTAGTGGATTGAGAGGGCGGCCTGGGACTTCCGGGAAACAGCGCCGGCGACATAGACCGTACCCCAAACCGACACAGGTGGACTGGTAGAGCATACCGAGGCGCTTGAGAGAACGGTGTTGAAGGAACTCGGCAAAATGCCCCCGTAACTTCGGGAGAAGGGGGCCCCATCTGTGCGCAAGCAGGGGTGGGGGGCACAGAAGAGGGGGTGGCGACTGTTTACTAAAAACACAGGGCTCTGCGAAGTCGCAAGACGACGTATAGGGTCTGACGCCTGCCCGGTGCCGGAAGGTTAAGAGGAGGGGTGCAAGCTCTCAATCGAAGCCCCGGTAAACGGCGGCCGTAACTATAACGGTCCTAAGGTAGCGAAATTCCTTGTCGGGTAAGTTCCGACCTGCACGAATGGCGTAACGACTTCCCCGCTGTCTCCAACACCGGCTCAGCGAAATTGAATTCTCCGTGAAGATGCGGAGTTCCCGCGGTCAGACGGAAAGACCCCGTGCACCTTTACTACAGCTTTGCAGTGGTGTTAGGGAAGGTATGTGTAGGATAGGCGGGAGCCGATGAAGCCCTGGCGCCAGTTGGGGTGGAGGCACCCTTGAAATACCGCCCTTATGTTCTCTGGCATCTAACCGCGGCCCGTGAAACCGGGCCCGGGACCCTGCATGGCGGGTAGTTTGACTGGGGCGGTCGCCTCCCAAAGAGTAACGGAGGCGCGCGATGGTGGGCTCAGGCTGGTCGGAAATCAGCTGTTGAGTGCAATGGCACAAGCCCGCCTGACTGCGAGAGCGACGGCTCGAGCAGAGACGAAAGTCGGCCATAGTGATCCGGTGGTCCCGTGTGGAAGGGCCATCGCTCAACGGATAAAAGGTACGCCGGGGATAACAGGCTGATGACGCCCAAGAGTCCATATCGACGGCGTCGTTTGGCACCTCGATGTCGGCTCATCGCATCCTGGGGCTGGAGCAGGTCCCAAGGGTATGGCTGTTCGCCATTTAAAGCGGTACGTGAGCTGGGTTTAGAACGTCGTGAGACAGTTCGGTCCCTATCTGCCGTGGGTGTTCGAGACTTGCGAGGCGCTCTCCCCAGTACGAGAGGACCGGGAGGGACGCACCTCTGGTGGACCGGTTGTGGCGCCAGCCGCAGCGCCGGGTAGCTAAGTGCGGACGGGATAACCGCTGAACGCATCTAAGCGGGAAACCCTCCTCAAAACCAGGTCTCGCCGAGAGCCGTGGAAGACCACCACGTCGATAGGCCGGAAGTGAAAGCGGGGCAACCCGTTGAGCCGACCGGTACTAATCGCTCGAGCGCGCTTGAAAACCAACGCAACGCCGCCCGCGCATAGCGGCAAGACCCGTATCGGCGGCGGCCCGACCAGACACTTCCCCCCTCACATGACAAACCCCCGCCCCCTGCTCCCGCCCGGAGCTGGGGCGCGGCGGCCGGCGTTGCCGGCCTGGTGGCCATGGCGAGGGGCCAAACACCCGATCCCATCCCGAACTCGGCCGTGAAAACCCTCAGCGCCGATGGTACTGCACCTCAAGGTGCGGAAGAGTAGGTCGCCGCCAGGCCCGCAATTCTCC
>CAVOTD010000047.1:0-80306 GCA_963698995.1 uncultured Alphaproteobacteria bacterium
AGCCCTGATAGCCGGCAACGTGGATGCCGCTCAGCGAAGTGTAGAAATGGGCCGCGCCTCCCGTCGCCTGCGCCCACGCCAGACCCGAGGGGATGACCATCAGCGCTTGCAAAAGCAGGGCGACGCATCTGCGCGTGTGACGGACCATAACCCTTCCCTCAGAAGCCGGTGTGCCGACGGCGCCGCCGCGTCCGGTCACCGCCGCTGGGGCGGGGAAACCTGCCAGGCGCTCCCCTGACCGCGTCCTCAAGCGGCAAACCCGCCGGGGCTCCCCGCGCCGCAGTTGCTGCTCATCCGCCTCATAAAGGGCCAACTCTCGCAGTAGGCTATGGAATCATGTTTTATCGCATTTCGACAGGCGGAGAGATGTGTCTGATTCTTGTCCACATATGGTGCGCGGCTGTGGGACGATGCGGGGGCCTAAACATTCCCCGTTATATTCCCGGTTCGGCGCATTTATTCCCCGGTTATCCCCTTGTAAATTCCCGGTTTACTCTGCTACGGGAATTCGCTGGCAAGACCCTGATTCGGCTCACCTTTTTTGCGGCCAAAATGGCGGTAGAGCGGGGAAAACGACGAAATTCCCGGTATTATCGGGAAAAACCGGGAATTTGCGCGCACCGGCGAAACAGGCCGATGGCGTTGCCTTGGCCCGTATCAGCGGGTGGGCCCGCTTATCGAGCCGAACTGCATCGCGCTCAGCCGTGGAGCACTGGAAGCTGCTACAGCCCGAACTCCACGTAATAATCCAGTCCGTAGCGGAACGGCGCTCCAGTGCGAGCGGCTACGCGGCCGCCGCCGGCCGGCGTGAACTCGCGCGGCTGCTCACGACCTTTCCGTTACTCTTTGCCGAGATTGAGGACCGCCGCGGCCGGGACCGTGCGGCGCGCTCCGGCGCAGCCGTCGAGCGGGCGAGCTGCTCTGGCGTGGCTGCGATCTGCGTGTCGAGCGCATAGCGCGGCATGGCAGGCAGGCAGTGCACCTCGATGATGAAGCCGCCGGCAAAGGCGCGCAGGAAGCGCTCGGGAACCCGTCCCATACCGGTGGTCCAGCGCCGCACGCCTTCTTCGTCTTGATGAAAGCCTTCGCAGAGCGAAGGATGTGAGTGCGATAGCTCGAGCCGCAGATGATCATCGCGCAAGACGAGCTGCTGCACGCAGACGCCGAGGCATCGCCGGTCGCTCGACAGCGGGTCCAACTCGGCCGGGACGCCGCAATGCGAGGCGAGCGAAACCTGACCCGCTGCCGCATCGAGCCGGAAGGTGTGGCAGCCATCGGCGACCGATTGCGCCGCCACGATGGTGCCATCGACGACCAGATGAAGGTCCGGGTCGGCGGTGGTCGGGTGGCCGAGCGCCGCCGCCCGCTCGAACAGCCGGGCGCGGATCGCAGCGAGCTCCGCCATCCCCGCCTCGAGGCGCGGCAGGCAATAGCCAAACGACGCCCGCGCATCGTCGGGGTAAAGCGCGGCGAACTCATGGGCGTTGTGAAAGCCCTGCCGGTTCTCGCACTCGACATAGCTTTCCGCCGGCGCGCCTTCCGCCAGAATCACCTCGTGCGCTTCGAATTCGAGATGGAAATACTCGACCTGGTCGACCGCGCCTGCCCGCACGATGGTCAGGGCATTGACGAGGTGCTCGGCCGGGACCAGGACACCGTCGAGCAGCAGCGCGTGCCCCGGCGACAGCCAGAGATCGCGCACCGGCATCTCGGGCGCCAGGGCTCCGGCGCGCACCACGATCGGCCACACTCCGGGGTTGCCGGCGATGAACCGCCCGGCATAGCTGCGCCGGCCGATCCACTTGATCGGCTTGGCATCACCCGAAATCGTCACCACCGTGTCGCCGATCGCAAGGTCCTCAACCCTGACCTCGCCGCGTTCCGTCAGGATCAGCGTGCCACGACAATAACAGGGCGGGTCGTGATCGTGGTCATGATCATGGTCATGGTCAGTGGTGGTCATGATCGTGTCGATCATCATGGTCGTGGTCTTCTCCCCCACGACCCCGATCATCTCCGGAGCGGCCCCCACCACGGTCGTCTCCCCGCTCTTGGTTCTTAGTCGATGCCATCGAATGACCTCTGAAACTTCATGCCTAGCCAGTGAACATCCCGAATTAGCTGCCGGGGTCTTCCACGCTCAGTGGAAGAATGTGTTGTCGAGATGCGTAATCCCGACCAGGGTCATCGTGGAGCCATCCGGCAGCGTTATTGTCGTGCTTCCGCCGGCCACTGTGGCGGTCGCGACGACGTGGTCGACAGCAGCCGCATCTTGGCCTGCGAAGGTGATGGCGTCGCCATGCGCTTGGTTGAAGCCGACCACGGTATCGTGACCCGTGACCCCGCTGTCCTGGACCAGGGTACCGCCGCTTCCGGCGTAAATCATGTTGTGGCCGGCTCCACCATCGACCGTGTCTGCCCCGCTGCCACCAAAGACTGTGTCGTTCGCCCCGCCGCCGACGATCAGATCGGGGCCGGAGCCGCCGTGAACCAAGAGGCGTCCCGCCCCGCCATAGATTGTGTCCGCGCCGCTGCCGCCGAAGATCGTGTCGCGGCCATCGCCGCCGAAGATCAGGTCGGCGCCGCTGCCGCCGAGTATCAGGTCGCCGCCTTGACCGGCAAAAATCGTATCGGGCCCGCTGCCGCCGGTGATCGTATCCTTGCCGTCTCCGCCGACAATCATGGTCGGGCCGCTGCCGCCGGTGATGACGTCCTGGCCGCTGCCGCCATAAATCGTCGTCGGACCGCTGCCGCCGGTGATTGTCGCAGGACCGGAGCCGCCGTAAATCGCGGTCGCGCCGCTGCCACCGATGATCGTGTCCGGCCCGTCGCCGGCGAAGATCGACGTGTCGCCGCTGCCGCCGATGATCACATCGCCGCCGTGACCGGCATAGATCGTGTCGGGGCCGCTGCCGCCGATAATGGTGTCCTTGCCATTCCCGCCGACGATCAAATCGGCGCCGCTGCCGCCGACGATCAGGTCGGAGCCGGTTCCTCCATAAATCGTATCGGGGCCGTTTCCTCCATAAATCGTATCGGGGCCGCTGCCGCCTTGTATTGTATCTGGGCCGTTTCCGCCAAAGATCTGATCGGCGCCTGTACCGCCAAAGATCATGGCCGGTCCGGCGCCGCCATAAATTGTGTCGTTGCCGGAACCGGCAATGACCGTCGGGTCTCCCGTTACCTGCAAGGCCCAGTCGCCATACGCCATATTGATGGTCTGGCCGTCGTTGGACAGTAGCGCTACGCCCTGGTACCCAGCTGGTATGCCAGGCGGGAGGATCCCGCCAGTGATTACCTCCAGGTTGAATTCACCGGGGACGGGAGGTGGAAGGTTGCTGCCGTCCGTCGTCGTGACGACGTTGACCTGCTGACCTCCCTGGGAAAAAGCGTTGTACTGCCCACCTGGTATCGATGCCATTCCCCATTCCCTCATAAATGGTCGCCGTGCGACCAAAGGCTGAACTGAGGATTGGACAGTACACGCTTTGCGAGTTCAGTCGATGCTTTTCTGTTTCAATTTTATTCGGTTGTACTTCGATATTATCGAGCGACTAGTCTGGTATTGCTGAAGAATAAAGTTCGAATTCCGAATAAAGCCGACGATGTACGGACCGGGAGCGCAGCTTCGACCGCGTGGTTTATCAGGAGTGTTCAAGGCGCAAACGGGCACGGCGGCGCGGCCGCCGTTTCGATTTGATCAAAGACCGGTCTGGCGAGCGGCCGTCATCTCCTTTCCCAAGGCGGAAATAGCCCGTCGGGATCGTTGACCCAAACGAAAGGTATGCCGTGCTGATCTGCGCAGTCCACAGCGCAGCGAAATTCGGTTGTTACCGAAGTGCCGTGCCTGCTCTGGTCAACTGCTGAGCCGTCACCGGGAAAGCGCCAGCTCCCCAGAACAAGACCGGGATCGGTCGGGCTCCGATGAACTCTGAATTCGATGCATCGGGCATCTCCGCACTCTGCCCTCTCGTCGATGACCGCAACCACAGCCCGCTCCCGCAGAAAATGGAAAATCGTTCGCGCCTGGGGCCCCTCTCGGGCCGCTTGGCGGCACGAGGCGGATCGCCGAGCCGTGCCGGTGCGACTTTAATTACTCGGCCAAGGACCGATGCTGACGCGCGCGGCGCTCCGCGGCAACATCTTCGTAAAGGGATCGTCCCGGAGTGTTTCAGTGTACCTGCGATGGACAGCCGATTGCACGACCCGTGCTTTCTTATTCCGCCGGTCTTTTGCGGTCCCCGGTCCCGGCTTGAAAGGCGACGGGCGCGCCGTGGCGAAGCGGGCCTGGCGAGGAGGTCGTGATGGCATGATGGTCGGTGAAAATGCGGCAGTATATCACCTGGCGGATGAGCGCGGAGCGGCAGCGACCTATCTTTGACCGCACCCCCGGGCCAGGGCTAGTCTGCGACGAATTTATGGACCGCCCAATCCGTCTCGAGGCCGTCCGAAACTTACAGGAGCCTTGTTATTGGCCGTTGTCGCCCGGTCCTCTTTATTTGCGCTTGGGGCGGCCCGTGAGGCCGACTATCCTCGCGTGATGATACAGATAATCGCCAACATGGACGCGATCGCCGTAATACTCCAAAATATCTGCACTGCCTCGCCTCGCGGATCGCATCAATCGTTCGCAATTGAGCTGAGGTTGTGCTCAATCCAGATGCCAATTAAGTGCTCGATTTGAGCCTTTAAAGGTCTCGAGAGCACACCTATGGGGGCACCGATGCCGGTGTATTCGCCCATGGTTAATATCACCTTAAGCAGCGAAAGGGTTATCGCGTCCGACCGCCGAAGCCTTCGGGGTCGCTGATGCGCGGCTCTCCCACCCGGACAGGCAAGCCACGCCGTCAACTCGCCGGAACGGAATATCGGGGAGGCGCCATCGGCGAGCTCAGGCTCGGCCTGGCGGTTGCGTTCAAGGCGGGCCGTCAGAGGATTAGGTCCTTCTGACCTAACCCTCTGACATTTGGCTCCCCGGGCCGGACTCGAACCAGCGACAAAGCGGTTAACAGCCGCTCGCTCTACCAACTGAGCTACCGGGGATCAGGGCGCCCAATGTGCCGGACGCAGGTCCCCCTGGAGGCCGGAAGCGGAATCGAACCGCTGTACGAGGATTTGCAGTCCTCTGCATAACCACTCTGCCATCCGGCCAGCCATGTGCCGTAGGATATAGGCGCGTGGCGTGACCATGGTCAAGCATGCCAGCCGCTCGCGCGCTTGCGGTTGCTGCCTGTCGACACACTTCATATATTGCCTGATGAAACGATTGCTTAAGGTCGAAAGAGATGGCGCGCGTTACCGTCGAAGACTGTGTCGTCAAAGTTCCGAACCGCTTTGAACTCGTTCTGCTGGCAGCGCAGCGGGCGCGTGAAATAACCTCTGGCGCGCCGCTGTCGCTCGACCGCGACGACGACAAGAACCCGGTCGTTGCGCTGCGCGAGATTGCCGAGGAGACGGTCGGGCTCGAACATCTCAAAACTTCGGTGGTGCGCGGCATGCAGAAGCATGTCGAAATCGACGAGGAGCCGGAGGAAACTCAAGAGCTCGAGCTCGATACCACGCTGTTTGGTGTTGCCGCGCCGGTCGGCGCGTTGATTCCAGAGGAGCTCGATTCCGACGCCGAGGCAGAGGACGAGAACGAGGACCTCGCTGAGGACGAGGAGGCCGGCGAGGACCCGGAAGCCGTCGCGGCGGGGGGCGCTGACGAGGCGGAAGAACCCGACGAGGCCGACGAGCTTGCGGAAGACATGCTAGAGGTCGAGGAAGATGTCGATCTCGCCGATTCGGCAGAGCGCGACACCCCCGGTGATTTCGACGAGGAGCTCTGACGGCGGGCGGCTCATCCAAGCGGTTAAAGTCGTCACGCATGAGCCCCGCTCTGCCGCAGCGTTTTTGTCAACCCGCCGGCAAGCGCAGGGACAAGGCGGGGGCACGCTTCCGATGATGCGGCAGTTCGAGCTCGTCGAGCTGGTCAAATCCTATGACCCCAACGCCGACGAAGGCGCTCTCGATCGCGCCTACGTCTATTCGATGAAGGCCCACGGCGCGCAGCTGCGCGCTTCCGGCGACCCCTATTTTTCACACCCGGTCGAGGTCGCCGGCATCCTCGCCCAGATGAAGCTCGACAGCGCCTCGATCGTGACCGGCCTGCTGCACGACACGGTCGAGGACACAGTCGCCACCCTCGACGACATCGAGCGGCTGTTCGGCCCGGAAATCGGTCGGCTGGTCGACGGCGTGACCAAGCTGTCGCGCATCGAGCTGCAATCCGATCAAACCAAGCAGGCCGAGAATTTTCGCAAGCTCGTGCTTGCGATGTCCGAGGACATCCGGGTGCTGCTCGTCAAGCTCGCTGACCGTCTGCACAACATGCAGACCTTGCATTTTATCAAAAGCGACGAAAAGCGCCGCCGGATCGCCCGCGAGACGATGGATATCTACGCGCCTTTGGCCGAGCGGCTCGGCATGCAGCGGATGAAGGATCAGCTGGAGGATCTGGCCTTCAACGAGCTTCACCCCGACGCCCGTGCCAGCATCCTGGCCCGCCGCGATTTCCTGCGCGACAAGGGTGCCGGCATCGTGCCGCGCATTCTCGCCGAGCTGCACCACAAACTCGCCGAGGGCGGCCTGACCGGGGCGGTCGTCTCCGGGCCGCGAGAAATCGGCCTATTCGATCTGGCGCAAGATGCAGCGCAAGAACGTCACCTTCGAGCAGCTCGCGGACCTGATGGCGTTTCGCGTTCTGGTCGACGACATCGGCGATTGCTATCACGCTCTCGGCATTATCCACTCCGCCTATCACGTGGTCCCCGGCCGTTTCAAGGACTACATCTCGACCCCCAAGCCGAACAACTATCGCTCGCTGCATACCGGGGTCATCGGTCCCGAGCAGCAGCGGATCGAGATGCAGATCCGGACCCGCGACATGCACGAGATCGCCGAGCTCGGCGTTGCCGCGCATTGGACCTACAAACAAGGCGCCGGCAAGACCGAAGGCCCGCAATACCGCTGGTTGCGCGAGCTGGTGGACATTCTCGACCATGCCTCGGGACCGGAGGAGTTCCTCGAACACACCAAGCTCGAAATGTTCCAGGATCAGGTCTTCGCCTTTACCCCGAAAGGCGACCTGATCGCGCTGCCGCGCGGTGCCACAGCCGTCGACTTTGCCTACGCGGTACACTCCGAGATCGGCGACACCTGCGTCGGCGCGAAGATCAACAGCCGGCTGGTGCCGCTGCGCACCCAACTCGGCAACGGCGACCAGGTCGAGATCGTCACCTCGAAGGCGCAGCGGCCGTCGCCAACATGGGAGCGGTTTGTCGTCACCGGCAAGGCGCGCGCCCGGATCCGCCGTTTCATCCGCACGCAACAGCGCGCCCAATACCTCGATCTCGGCCGGGCGATTGTGCAGAAGGCGTTCCGTCAGGACGGCCAGGAATTTTCTGAACGGCCGCTCGAAGCGGTGCTCAAGACGTTCAACTGCTCGACCGTCGAGGATCTCTACGTCGCGGTCGGGCAAGGGCTCGCCACCGGTCGCGCGGTCGTCAATGCCGCCTTTCCGCAGCGCCATGAAGCCAAGGCCAAGGTGGTATCGCTGGACCGGGCACGGCGCAAGGCGAAACGCAACGAGATGGCGGTACCGATCCGCGGCCTGATACCGGGCATGGCGCTGCATTTCGCCGGCTGCTGTCACCCGCTCCCCGGCGATCGCATCGTCGGCATCGTCACCACCGGCAAGGGCGTGACGATCCACACAATCGATTGCGAGACGCTCGAAAGCTTTGCCGAGACGCCCGAGCGTTGGCTCGATGTCGCCTGGAGCAGCGACGAGGACGCCATTCATGTCGGCCGCCTCAATGTCACGATCGCCAACGAACCCGGCAATCTGGGCAGTCTGACAACGGTGATCGGCAAGCAGGGTGGCAATATCAGCAATCTGAAGATCACCAACCGCTCGACAGACTTCTTCGAGATCATGATCGATATCGAGGTCGCCGATGTCAGGCAGTTGACGACGATCATCGCCGCGTTGCGCGCGACACCGGTCATCAACTCCGTCGAACGGGCGCGCGGCTAGCGCCGCATTCCGTCGAAAATGAGCTGCTTCGGTGTCGCGCCTGCGTTTAAGACGCGCCCTTCGACCGAGGCACCTTTCGTGCGCGTGACCGCGGAAAGAACGGCGACATGATCCTCGGTCTCGGCAGCGACATGATCGATATCCGTCGCATCGAACAGGCGATCGATCGCTTTGGAGACCGCTTTCTCGATCGGATCTTCACCGAAACCGAGCGCCGCAAGTGCGATCGGCGGGTCAACCGGGCGGCGAGCTACGCCCGCCGGTTCGCTGCCAAGGAGGCATGCTCGAAGGCGCTCGGCACGGGCTTCCGGAACGGCGTGTTCTGGCGCGATCTGGGGGTAGTTAACCTGGCTTCAGGGCAGCCTTGTATGCGGCTGACCGGGGGTGCGCTGCGGCGGCTCGAAGAGATTACGCCGCCGGGTATGGCAGCGCGGCTCGACGTCACCCTCACCGACGAACCGCCGATCGCCCAGGCGGTCGTCATCATTACCGCCGCCCCAACTCAAACAGCCGCCGCCTTCCGACAGCGGCACTCTTGACTCGTGCCACCGGGCTTGGCTTGATCCCGCGCCACCCGGGCCCGCAAGGAACTCCATGAAAACCAAATCTGCGCCCACCGGCCTGACTAGGAAAAAAGCTTCAGGCGGCGTCGTCGACACGGTCAAAACCGTTGTTTACGCCGTCTTGATCGCTCTCGTCGTACGAACGGTGGCCTATGAACCATTTAATATTCCATCAGGATCGATGGTACCAACCTTGTTAGTTGGTGACTACCTGTTTGTCTCGAAGTTTTCTTTTGGGTATAGTCGCTACTCTCTACCTTTTGGGCTACCGCTATTTTCCGGGCGGATCTTCTTTCATTCCCCCGAACGCGGCGACGTCGCGGTCTTCAAATTGCCGACGGACAACTCGACCGACTACATCAAGCGGGTCATCGGGCTTCCCGGTGATCATATCCAGATGAGGAACGGCATTCTTTACATCAACGACCAGCCCTGTCCGCGCAAGCGCATACAGGACTATCTCTATCAGGAGGGAAACGGCGCGATTATCCCGCTTGCCCAATATATCGAGACGTTACCGAATGGCCGACAGCATCCAATCATCAAAATGGGCGACAATGGGCCGCTCGATAACACGCAGGTCTATAATGTCCCGCCGGGCGACTACTTCATGATGGGCGACAACCGCGACAACTCGCAGGACAGCCGGGTATTGTCGGCAGTAGGCTACGTTCCGGCGGAGAACCTGATCGGGCGGGCGGAGTTCATCTTTTTTTCGACCGACGGCTCGGCCCGGCTGTGGGAGATCTGGAAATGGCCATTTGCTATCCGTTACGGCCGGCTGTTCCACGGCGTCAATTGACAGCGCGGTAGAGGAAAAGTTGCCGGCCGAGGATCTGGCGCCGATCATCGGCTATACGTTCACTCGGCCCGAACTTCTCAAAGAAGCTCTGACCCATCCGAGCGCCTCTGCGCTTGCTCAGCGCGGCCGCACGCGAAAACCCGCTAATCGCGGTTACGAGCGTCTCGAATTCCTCGGGGACCGGGTTCTGGGCCTGGTCATTGCGGACCTCCTGTGGCGGCGCTTTGAGAGCGAGTCAGAGGGTCACCTGACGCGGCGGCTGACGGAGCTCGTGCGCCGCGAGGCGCTCGCTCGGGTCGCCAACACGATCGGGCTCGGCCCGCACCTGATTTTGTCGCCGGCCGAGGCGGCTGCCGGGGCCTCCGGAAATCCTGGCATTCTTGCCGATGCCTGCGAAGCCTTGATCGCGGCGATCTACCTCGACGGCGGCTTCGAGGCCGCGTCGGCCTTCGTCGGGCGGTTCTGGGCGCCTTTGATCGATGCTGTCGGAGGGCTGCCCCCGCGCGACCCGAAGACTGCTCTGCAGGAATGGGCCCAAGGGCGCGGGCTGGCGTTGCCGGTCTACGAGCTCGTCGGCACGAGCGGGCCTGACCATGCCTTGCTTTTCACGGTGGCCGCGAGGGTGGCGGGCCGCGATAGTGCCACGGCGAGCGCCTCGTCGAAGCGGATCGCAGAAGCAAGGGCGGCCGAGATCCTGCTCGCGAGGCTCGCCGCCGAGACATAGGAACCGGGCTTTCGCTTCTTACCCGGCGCGGGTCGCGCGGAAGCGCAGCCGGACGTAGTCGGCGATCCAGGCTCCGCTCTCGTCCATCAAGACGGGCCGCAGCAGGTCAGCGATTTCGCTGCGCGCCGACAATCGATCGAGTTTCGCCAGTGCGCCGAGGAAATCCTCGGCGAAGGTGTCGAGCCATGGCTCGATGCCGGTCGGCAGGGTCGTCGGCCGCGGGACAATGGTAATCTCGTCGACCGTGAAATGCGCCTCCTCAAGCTTTTTGCGATAGGCGTCGGCGGACGGAAAGTACCACGGGCTGAGCCAATTGGCGTCGAGCCCGCGCCGTGCGAGCGACATGGTCGCGGCGGCGCGGGCGCGAGGCATCGATGCCAGAGTGATGGACGGCCAAAACCTGACCTTCACCGGCCAGTTCGATGCGGTGTTCTCGAACGCCGCACTCCATTGGATGCGCGCTTCAGCGCCCGATGCACGCCCGCGAGCACGGCCGGCTGATCGCGAGCACTGGCGCGCCGAGGGCTGGAACAAAATGTGCAGTCTCGGAATAACGCCCGGCCGACCAGTGTTGCCTGGCTATTTCCGGCATCCTCAAACGTCCATCCCTTGGACCTGTCTCGCTTCGGCTTCACGGCGGATCTCCGATAGGGTGGTGCGCGTCGTGATCATCTCCGGGTCCATTTTGAGCTCGATGACGGCTGCGCTGTTGCGGGCGGCGGCTTCTTCAAAGGCAGGTGCGAATTCCTCGGTCTTCGCCACCGAGGCGGCGAAGACCCCATAAGCTCGGGCAAGACCGGCAAAATCCGGGTTCTTCAGCGCTGTCCCGATGACGCGGCCCGGGAAGCGGCGCTCCTGGTGCATGCGGATCGTGCCGTACATCGCGTTGTTGAAGACCAGAACGATCGGGCCGACCCCTTCGAGCATCGAGGTCGCTAGCTCTTGTCCGGTCATCATGAACCCGCCATCACCGCAAAACCCGATGACCAGGCGGTCGGGATGGACAAGCTTGGCGGCGATCGCCGCGGGGATCCCATAACCCATTGCGCCGCTGGTCGGCCCGAGCTGACGCCCCGGGCGGCGATACTGCAAGAAGCGGTTCGGCCAGCCGCTGAAATTGCCCGCGTCGCTGGTGACGATCGCTTCGTCGGGAAGGCGGTCGCGCAGCCAAACCATCACTTTGCCGAGGTCGAGCGCACTATCGGCCGCGTTCGGGACGAGCCCGGCTTCGTATTCCGAACGAACTGCCGCACGCCAAGCCGACCAGCGCAGCGCCGGCACCGGCGGAAGGGCGGCCGCTGCGGCGGCAAATTCGGGCATACCGGATTGAATTGCCAGGCTCGGGCGGAACACCCGGCCGAGTTCCTCGGCGCCGGGATGGACGTGGACCAGCACCTTGCCCGGATCAGGAATGCCCAGCAGCGAATAGGATTGCGAGGTGATTTCGCCGATTCGCGCCCCGACGGCCAGCAGGAGGTCCGCCTCCTTTATCCGCGCGACGAGGGCCGGGCTCGCTCCGGTGCCGAGATCGCCGACAAAACAGGGTAATCGATTGTCGACGATGTCTTGTCGGCGGAACGAACAGCATACCGGCAGATCGTTCGCCTTGGCGAACCCGGCAATGCTGCGGCAGGCTTGATCATCCCAGCCGCCGCCGCCGACCAGCATCATCGGCCGCTCCGCAGCGGCCAGCAGTCGACGGAGCTCGCCAAGGTCGGCTGCGCCGGGATGGGCGCGCACCGCGCGGTAGGGCCCGACTGTCGCGGTTGCGCCATGGTCGCGCAGCATATCCTCGGGCAACGCCAGCACGACCGGGCCGGGCCGCCCGGAGGCGGCAACCTGAAATGCGTGGTTGATCAGCTCGGGGACGCGTTCGGCGATATCGATCTGCGCCACCCATTTCGCGAGCGGCGCGAACATCTTACGGAAATCGACCTCCTGGAAGGCTTCGCGGTCGATCTGATGGCGCGCGACCTGGCCGACCAGCACCACCATCGGCGTCGAATCCTGGAAGGCGGTATGGATGCCGATCGACGCATTGCAAGCGCCGGGCCCGCGGGTCACCAGCAGCACACCCGGTTTGCCGGTCAATTTGCCGTAGGCCTCGGCCATAAAAGCGGCACCGCCTTCCTGGCGGCACGTGACGAGGCGGATCTCCGGCGCGTCGAACAGGGCATCGAGCACTTCGAGATAGCTCTCGCCGGCGACGCTGAAGGCCATGTCGACGTTGTGTGCGCGCAGCGCGGCAACGACGAGCTGGCCGCCGCTAAGAAGATTCGTCGTCATCGCCCACCTCGAGCCATCTTGCAACGCAGGTATTTGAGACGATGCCGCGGCGTGACGGAAGGGCCTTTCCTCCGGCGGGATAATTTGCCGCCGAACGCCATATAATCGACTACTTCGGCGGGCCTATCGGGATCGGGGAATCGCGATCCGCCGGGTCGCGCGCGACGAGTAGGCAGAAGATTGCTAGGCTTCCGCCTTCGCCGTCCGTTTAGCCAAGGCGTGGCGCATCGGGCTTCAGACGATATGGATGACCAACGAAGCGAAGTTCTTGCACCCCTCGAACGGGTAAGGGTTGACGACGATTCCGTGCACCCCGTCCCGCCGGAGGTCGCGGTACCCAGTCCGACGCGGCGCTCGCGACTGCGGGTTTTGCTATGGCTGCTGGTCATCGTCGCGATTGCCGCCGCGGTCGCGTGGTATCTCGCCCGCCCCGCCACTCAGCCCGCCAACAATGGCCGCCCGCAGGCCGGCGCGCCGGTGCCGGTCGGGGTGGCGCCGGTCGAGAAGGGCGACATGCCTGTGACACTTAGCCAGCTCGGCACTGTCACGCCGCTCGCGATGGTCACGGTGAAAACCCAAATCAGCGGCTATCTGATGCAGGTTGCGTTCCGGGAAGGCCAAATGGTCAATAAGGGCGATTTTCTCGCCCAAATCGATCCGCGCCCCTATCAAGTAGCGCTCGAGCAGGCGCAGGCTCAGCTCGCCAAGGACCAGGCGCTATTAAAGAACGCCCAGCTCGATCTGCAACGTTACAATACCCTGGTCGCGCAAAATTCGATCGCCAAACAGACGCGCGATACGCAAATCTCCTTGGTCGCGCAATACGAGGCGACGGTCAAATCGGATCAGGCGCAGATCGACGCCCAGAAGTTGAACCTGACCTATTGCCGCATCGTATCGCCGGTGACCGGTCGTGTCGGCCTGCGCCAGGTCGATGCGGGCAATTACGTTCAGACCAGCGATCCGAACGGCATTGTCGTGGTCACCCAACTGCAACCGATCTCGGTTATCTTCACCTTGCCCGAGGACAATCTGCCCCAGGTCATGGCTCGGGTGCGGGCCGGGGCAGCCCTGCCAGTGACCGCCTATGACCGCACCGGTTCGACCGAGCTGGCCACGGGAAAGCTGGACACCGTCGACAACCAAATTGATACAACCACGGGCACGGTGAAGCTGAGGGCGATCTTCGACAACGAGCAGGACGTCCTGTTTCCCAACCAGTTTGTCAACGTCAAGCTCCTGGTCAACACATTGCACGATGCCGATATCGTTCCGAGCTCGGCAATTCAGCGCGGCGCGCCAGGGACATTTGTTTACCTGGTAAAGCCGGACCACACGGTCGCGGTGCAAAAGGTCAAGCTCGGGCCGAGCGACGGCCAGCGGATCGCAATTCTGTCCGGGCTCGAACCGAATGAGAGCGTGGTCATCGACGGCACCGACCGGTTGCGCGATGCCGCGAAGGTGACGATGACCCCGGCCGACAGTCCGAAGGCTGCCGCCGGGCAGACGACGCCGCCGGGTGCGCAGGAACCAGTCGGTCCCGGCGGTCAACACCCGGGGCAGCCGCAGGACCAGCAAGGGCAAGGGCGCGGGCGCCGGCGGAGCGCTCAGTAATGCGTCGCGCTCCGGCACGGGACGGCGGTCGGGAAGCTACCGATATTACTCCGCAATGAGCCCTTCACGTCTATTCATCCTGCGTCCGGTGGCGACGACGTTGCTGATGGCCGCGATCATGCTGGTGGGGATTTTCGCCTACCGGTTTCTGCCGCTTTCGGCATTGCCCGAGGTCGATTATCCGACCATCCAGGTGCAAACCCTCTACCCTGGCGCCAGTCCCGACGTGATGACTTCCTCGGTCACCGCGCCCCTGGAAGTGCAATTTGGCCAAATGCCCGGGCTCAACCAGATGGCCTCGACGAGCTCGGCCGGCGCCTCGGTCATCACCCTTCAATTCAGCCTCGACCTCAGTCTCGACGCCGCCGAACAGCAGGTTCAGGCGGCGATCAACGCGGCCGGCAACCTGCTTCCGGCGGATCTGCCGGCGCCGCCGATCTACGCCAAGGTCAATCCCGCCGATGCACCGATCCTGACCCTGGCTCTGACCTCGAAAACCATGCCATTGACGGAGGTCGAGGACCTCGCCGACACCCGTCTTGCGCAAAAGATTTCGCAATTGCCGGGGGTCGGGCTGGTGACGATCAGCGGCGGCCATCGTCCGGCGGTGCGCATCCAGGCAAACTATCGGCAGCTCGCCGCTTATGGCCTCAATATCGACGATCTGCGCACAACGCTTGCCAATGCCAATGTAAACATACCAAAGGGCAGTTTCGACGGGCCGAGCCGGGCCTACACGATTAACGCCAATGACCAGATCAGAAAGGCGTCCGACTACAACGATCTGGTAGTCGCCTACCGGAACGGCGCGCCAGTAAAGCTGTCGGACATCGCCGATGCCAAGGAAGGAGCCCAAAACGCCAAGCTCGCCGCGTGGGTAGATACGCAGGAGGCGGTGATCCTCAATATTCAGCGTCAGCCCGGCGCCAATGTCATCGAGGTCGTCGACGGAATTCAGCGGGTCCTGCCACAGCTCCGGGCGGCCCTTCCGGCGCCGGTCGACGTCACAATCCTGACCGACCGCACGACGACGATCCGCGCCTCGGTGGCCGATGTCGAATTCGAGCTCGGCCTCGCGGTCATCCTCGTCGTCGTCGTGATCTTTCTATTCCTGCGCAGCCCGTCGGCGACCTTGATCCCGAGCTTGTCGGTGCCGCTGTCGCTGGTCGGCACCTTGGCGGTCATGTATCTTGCCGGGTTCAGCCTCAACAATTTGTCGTTGATGGCGTTGACCATCGCCACCGGCTTTGTCGTCGACGACGCCATTGTCATGATCGAGAACATTTCGCGCTACATCGAGGCGGGTGATCCGCCGTTGCAAGCGGCGTTGAAGGGGTCCGAGCAGATCGGCTTTACGATCATCTCGCTGACGATATCGCTGATCGCGGTGTTGATACCGCTGCTGTTCATGCCCGACGTGGTCGGCCGGCTGTTCCGCGAGTTCGCCATCACTCTCGCGGTCACGATCATCATCTCGGCGGTAGTCGCCTTGACGCTGGTGCCGATGATGTGCGCCAAGATCCTGCGTCACCGCGCTCTCTCGGAAATGTCGCCGGTGGCGCGGCGCAGCCAGCAATGGTTCGATGGGCTTATCGCCCGCTACGGCAAGCTCTTGGCCTGGGTGCTCGACCATCAACCGCTGACCTTGCTGGTGGCGGGCATCACGCTGGTGCTGACGGTATTTCTCTATATCATTATTCCGAAAGGCTTTTTCCCGGTCCAGGATACCGGCCTTATTCAAGGAATTTCCGAAGCTTCGCCGTCGGTTTCCTTCGATGCCATGGCGCAGCGCCAGCAGGCACTGGCCGCCGCCATCCTCAAGGACCCCGACGTCGTGAGCCTATCCTCGTTCATCGGCGTCGACGGCACCAACCCGGCCCTCAATACCGGCCGGCTTCTGATCAATCTGAAACCGCGCGATCAACGCCACACCTCGGCCAGCGACGTAATCCGGCGACTTACCCAGGAGACCCAGGACGTCGCCGGGATCGCACTCTACATGCAGCCGGTCCAGGACCTGACGATCGACGCGACGGTCAGCCGCTCGCAATATAATTTCGTGCTGGAGGACGCCAACCCGAACGAGTTCGCCGTCTGGGTCCCGAAATTGCTGCAGCGCCTGCAGCAACTTCCGCAGCTCGAGGACGTCTCCAGCAATTTCGGCGAAAACGGTCTGTCGGCTTATATCCGGATCGACCGCCCCACGGCTTCGCGTTTTGGGATCACCCCGGCCACCGTGGACAATGCGCTCTATGATTCTTTCGGGCAGCGCATCGTTTCGACGATCTTCACGCAATCGAACCAGTACCGCGTGATTCTCGAGGCCGATCCCGAATTGCAGCAGTCGTTGAGCTCGCTGGGATCGATTTATCTGCCGTCATCGACCGCTACCAATGGGCAGGTTCCGCTGTCGGCGATCGCCGAGGTCCAAGAGCAGACGGCGGCGCTGCAGATCGACCATCTCGGCCAGTTTCCATCGGCCACGGTGTCGTTCAACCTCGCCCCGGGCGCCTCGCTTGGCGAGGCGGTGGACGCGATCAAGCGGGTCGAGCAGGAAATCGGCATGCCGGCCAGTATGATTACGGTTTTCCAGGGCGCAGCCCTGGCGTTTCAGGCGGCGCTCGGCAACGAGCTGATGCTGATCATCGCGGCGATCATGACGATGTACATTGTACTGGGAGTGCTTTACGAGAGCTTCATCCACCCGATCACAATTCTCTCGACATTGCCTTCGGCCGGGGTTGGCGCGCTGTTGGCGTTGATGATCGACGGCAGCGATCTCAGTGTTATCGCGATCATCGGCATCATCCTCCTGATCGGGATCGTCAAAAAGAATGCGATCATGATCGTCGATTTCGCCCTCGATGCCGAGCGAAACGACGGAAAGTCGCCGCGCGAAGCGATCTATCAGGCCTGCCTGCTGCGCTTTCGGCCGATCCTGATGACGACGATGGCAGCACTGTTTGCCGCGCTGCCGCTGATGCTCGGCAGCGGCACTGGCTCCGAGCTGCGTCATCCCCTCGGGGTCACCATTGTCGGCGGCCTGATCGTAAGCCAGCTGCTTACCTTGTTTACAACGCCGGTCATCTATCTCGGCTTTGACCGGCTCGGCAGTGCGCTGCGGCGCCGCTTCAATGGCGGTGCGGCGCTGGCGGAGGACAGCGCCCGGTGAACCCGTCGGCGCCGTTCATCAAACGGCCGGTCGCCACCACGCTACTGACGATCGGGATTGCTCTGGCCGGATTTTTTGCCTATCTGCGGCTGCCGGTCGCGCCGCTGCCGCAAGTCGATTTCCCGACCATTTCGGTATTTGCGACAATGCCGGGCGCGAGCCCCGACACGATGGCGGCGACTGTCGCGACGCCGCTCGAGCGCCATCTCGGGATCATCGCTGACGTCAGCGAGATGACCTCGCAAAGCACCGTCGGGCAGACCCGCATCATCTTGCAATTCGGGCTCAGTCGGAACATCAACGGGGCCGCGCGTGACGTCCAGGCGGCGATCAACGCGGCGCGCGCCGATCTCCCGACCAGCCTGCGCCAAAATCCGACCTACCGCAAAGTCAACCCGGCCGACGCACCGGTCGCGATCCTGGCGATGACCTCCGACACCCTGACGCGCGGCCAGATCTACGACGCCGCCTCGACCGTCATTCAACAGGCGCTGTCGCAGATCGACGGCATTGGCCAGGTCGGGATCAGCGGCAGCTCGTTGCCGGCGGTACGGGTCGAGCTCAACCCGCTCGCGCTGTTCAAATACGGCATCGGCCTCGAAGATGTGCGCGCCGCGCTGGCCTCGGCCAACGCCCACAGCCCGAAGGGGGCGCTCGAGGATGGCGACCGGCGGTTCCAGATTTACACCAACGACCAGGCAAACCACGCGGCCGACTATCGGCCGCTGGTTATCGCCTATCGCGACGGCGCGCCGGTGCGGTTGACCGATGTCGGGGACGTGCGCGACTCGGTCGAGAATCTCCGCAATCAGGGGCTCTCCAACGGCAAGCCGGCGGTTCTGGTCTTTCTCTACCGGCAGCCGGGCGCCAACATCATCGAGACGGTCGACCGGGTGAAGGCCGTCCTGCCGCAGCTCGAAGCTTCGATCCCCAGTGCGATCAACGTCGACCTGACGATGGACCGGACGACGACGATCAAGACGTCGCTGCACGACGTGCAGCGCACCTTGCTGATCGCCATCGCCCTGGTGATCCTCGTCGTCTTCATGTTTCTGCGCAATTTGCGCGCCACCTTGATCCCAACGGTAGCGGTGCCGGTCTCGCTGATCGGCACCTTTGGGGTGATGTACCTTCTGGGGTACAGCCTCGACAATCTCTCGCTGATGGCCCTGACGATCTCGACGGGCTTTGTCGTCGACGATGCGATTGTCGTGCTCGAGAACGTGACGCGGCACATCGAGGCCGGGATGACGCGGATGGAGGCCGCCTTACTGGGCGCCCGCGAAGTCGGCTTTACCGTCCTCTCGATGAGCGTCTCGCTGATCGCGGTCTTTGTTCCGATCTTGCTGATGGGAGGCATCATCGGACGGCTGTTTCGAGAATTCGCGATGACCTTGTCGGTGGCGATAATGATATCGCTGGTCGTTTCGCTGACGACGACCCCGATGATGTGCGCTTATCTGCTCGCCGACCGACGAGCAGCGGCGCACGGGCGGCTATACCGGATCGGCGAGCGGGTCTTCGACGCGCTGCTCGCCGTTTACGACCGCACTCTGCGCCGCGCATTGCAATGGCCGTCACTCGTCATATTGAGCCTGTTGGCGACACTGGGCTTCGCTCTCTATCTCTTCGCTATCGTTCCGAAGGGGTTCATCCCGCAGCAGGATAACGGTTTGATGATCGGCGGCATCCAGGCCGATCAGAGCATCTCCTTTCAATCGATGCAGCAGAAGCTGACCCAGTTCGTCGAAATACTGCGGCAGGATCCGGCAGTGGCGACCGTCAACGGGTTCACCGGCGGCTCCCAAACCAATTCGGGCTTCATTTTCGTCGTACTGAAGCCGCTGTCCGAACGCAAATTGTCACCCCCGCAGATTATGCGCCGGCTGCGGCCAAAGCTCAATCAGGTGGCCGGTGCCCAGCTGTTTTTGCGGCCGGCGACCGACATCCGGGTCGGCGGGCGCGCCAATAACGCTGAATACCAATACACCTTGCAGGCCGACGACACCGACGAGATCTACAATTGGGCGCCCAAGGTGGAGGCTGCGTTGCAGCACTTGCCGCAGCTGACTGACGTCAATCTCGACCAGCAGCAAAAAGGGCTGGAGACCGATCTGGTCATCGACCGCGCCACCGCGGCGCGGCTCGGGCTGACCGTCAGCCAGATCGACAATACCCTGTACGACGCCTTCGGCCAACGGCAGGTCTCGACGATCTATGCGGCGCAGAACCAATACCACGTCGTCATGGAGGTGGCGCCCGAATTCTGGCAGAACCCGCAAACCCTGGACCAGATCTATATCAGTACCAGCGGCGGCGCCGTCAGCGGCACGCAGGCGACCCAGCCATTGGCCGGCACAGTACTCGCCAAAGTGCCGACCAAGAACAGCGGCGCCGCCTCGACGACCATCAGCCAGATCGCTGGGAACACCGCGCGCAACGCGGCGAACAATGCGCTGGCCAATACCGGGCGCAGCTCCACCTCGACCGGCGCCGCGGTCAGCACGTTTCACGAAACGATGGTGCCGCTCTCGGCCTTTGCCCATTTTGGGCCGGGCAACACCCCGCTCGCGGTCAATCACCAGAATCTCTTTGTCGCTTCGACGATCTCGTTCAATCTCGCTCCCGGCGTGTCGCTCGGCCAGGCGACGACGGCGATCGACGATGAAATGCGGCGGCTCGGCGTGCCGGCCTCGATCCACGCCAGCTTTCAGGGCAGCGCCAGGGTGTTCGAGCAATCGCTGGCCAATGAGCGCTATCTGATCGCCGCCGCGTTACTCGCCGTCTATATCGTCCTCGGGGTGCTCTATGAGAGTTACGTGCACCCGATAACGATCCTCTCGACCCTGCCTTCGGCGGGGGCCGGCGCCATACTGGCGCTGATCGCGACCAATACCGAGTTCAGCATCATGGCGCTGATCGGCGTCATATTGCTGATCGGCATCGTCAAGAAGAATGCGATCATGATGATCGATTTCGCGCTCGACGCCGAACGCAGCCTGGGCTTGAGCTCGCGCGACGCGATTTATCAGGCCTGCCTCAAACGCTTCCGTCCGATCATGATGACGACGATGGCTGCGATGCTGGGTGCAGTGCCGCTGGCGATTGGGTTTGGCGAGGGTTCTGAATTGCGCCGGCCGCTGGGGATTTCGATCGTCGGCGGTCTGATCGTCAGCCAGCTGTTGACCCTCTACACGACGCCGGTCATTTATCTTTACCTCGACCGTTTCCGCCTATGGGCGGAACGGCGCCGACGGTTTCGCGGTTCTCCCCGGCACCTAGGCCATATCCCCGAAACCGGCGAATAATACCTGCGCGTGGCGATGAAGCGTCTGCGCCTCGCCGGCGTCGTTGGCGCCGTCATGGTGCTCACGGATTGCACCGTCGGGCCCGATTACCAGCGGCCCGCCGCCCCGGTGCCCGCCATTTACAAGGAAGCCGGCTGGAAGGTCGGCGAACCCCTTGATGCGATCAACCGGGGTGCCTGGTGGGCGGTCTATAACGATCCGGCGCTCGACGCATTGGAGAGGCAGATCGATATCTCCAACCAAAATCTCGCGGCTGCCGAGGCGGCCTTTCGCCAGGCAGAGTTCATCGTCGCCCAGGCGAGAGCGCAATATTTCCCGACCGCCACCGTCAATGGCAATGCGCAACGCTCGCGCGGCGGCGGCGCTGCAGGTTCTGGGACCACTCCCGTCGGCGGTGGCGGCGGTGGGGGCAGGATCAGCAATTTCTTCAGCACGTCGACCGCGGCGAGCTGGACCCCCGACCTATGGGGGCGGGTCCGGCGCAACGTCGAGAGCAATGTCGCCAGTGCCCAGGCGAGCGCCGGCGATCTCGCCAGCGCCCGATTGTCAGCCCAAGGTGCTCTTGCCAGCGACTACTTACAGCTGCGCGTCGCTGACGAGCTGAAGCGCCTACTCGATGCAACAGCAAAGGCTTACACCGAGTCGCTGCGCATCACGGGCAACCAATATGCCGCCGGCATCGCTTCTGAAGCAGATGTCGCTCAGGCCGAGACCCAGCTGCGCAGCACCGAGGCGCAGGCGATCGCGGTTGGGGTGACCCGCGCGCAGCTCGAGCACGCGATCGCGGTACTGATCGGCAAACCGCCCGCCGAGGTGTCGATCGCGCCGAGCGATGTCGTCACCGAAGTGCCGGTGATCCCGGCGGGCATGACCTCTGCGCTGCTCGAACGCCGTCCGGATATCGCCGCCGTGGAACGGCAGATGGCGGCAGCCAATGCGCAGATCGGGGTCGCTGTCGCAGCATTTTATCCGACCATTACGCTTTCCGCCGATTACGGCGTTATGGCCATCCAGATCACCAAATTGTTCATTGATCAGGCGCGCTTCTGGGCGTTTGGATCGAGCCTTGCGGAGACCGTCTTCGACGCCGGCGCGCGGGCTGCCGTGGTTGAAGAGGCGCGCGCGTTCTTCGATCAGACGATCGCGAATTATCGGCAGACCGTACTGACCGCGTTCCAGCAGGTCGAAGACCAGCTGGCGGCCTTGCGCATCCTCGCCGACCAGGCTGAGGCCGAGGCCGCAGCAGTCAAATCCGCGCGCGAGGCCGAGCGCATAATCAACAATCAGTGGCTGGCCGGCACAGTCGCCTATACGAGCGTCGTCGTCGCCCAGGCGACGGCGCTCGCCAATGAAGAGACGGCGCTCAACATCCGGCAGAGCCGGCTGGTTGCCAGCGCAGCGCTGATCCAGGCGCTAGGCGGCGGTTGGGACGCCGGGCAATTGCCGAGCCGTGAGCGCATCGAAGAGAACGCCCCGCTCAACTTCAGCCCGCTGCCCCCACGGATACGCCGTGAGCCCGCTACGGACCACCGCCGGCCCGCTCTGACCTGCCTGCTTCACGCGGATGTGTTTCGCACCGCTCGACTAAATTGGTAAATTCGGTTCAACCGGTACCGTCGTGCCCTGTCCAAGCAGAGGGGAGGAAGATGGCTTACGACAGTATGAACCGTTACGTCGTTCCCGCCCTGGGCAACGTGTACAGCGCCATCGAGGTTTATAGTTGGCCGCTGGTGCGCGCCGCGACGGGGTTCTTTTTCCTGCCGCATGGTATGCAGAAGCTGCTTGGGTTGTGGGGCGGCGATATCGCCAAGACCGCCGAGGGCTTCGCCAAGCAGGGGCTGAACCCGCCGCTGTTTTGGGCCTACTACATCGGTTGTCTGGAGTTGTTCGGCGGGGTGTGCCTAATTCTCGGCCTGTTGACGCGGCCGGTGGCGACGCTGTTCGCCGGCTTCATGTTCGTCGGCGTCGTTTCACGTCATAGCCGATCGGCTGGTTCTCGGACCGCTCGCGGCATGGAGGTCCCGTTCTATCTGCTAGTTGATCTGTCTCGCGATCCTAATTCGCGGTGCTGGCCCATTGTCGCTCGATAGTCGTTTCGGCCGCGAAATCTGAGGCTAGCGTGCCGCCCTAGACAGGGCGAGGCAGGGTTTCCTCTTGAAACCATGGCAGCGCGGGCGCACGTCACGGGCGATGTCAATGCCCCGCTCGCAATCCGCTGTTTCCTTTCGCTCCGCGGCAGCGAGTATAGGCTTTATTTTGACGGCGCTGCTTTTTTCGGAGACGCTGATGGCTCAAGAATGCCCATTGTCTGCGCCGCTCACGGTGACGGACACCCAGGCCGGGTTCGCCGGCGAAACCGGCACGGTCTGGACGATCTCGCCCGATTGCAGCTTCACCGTCGCGCGTCAGATCGGCCTCAAAGTCCTCGACCCGCACAACCAAGGCCGCTTGACCGCGGAGCAACAGCAGCGTCTCAAAGACCTGTTGGGTCGGATGACTGCGGCGCCCTTGCCAAAGCAGGTCGGCGGTGTGCCGCAAGTCAATGCCCGTCAGATCACGCTTTCCTACGGCGGCGAGCAATCGATCCTGGCATTGCCGCCGGGCGGCGGTGATGTCGGAGCGCTGCGAGCCGTGCCGGGCGATGGTCCGGCGGGCCGGATGCTTGAGCTGGCGGATGTCTTGAAAGGCATGATCGGAAGCTGAGCTGTCCTGTCGGCGGGAGGCGCTTGCAGTCCGCTCGACGTGCTCTGCTTGCTGCAGCGCGGTGGCGCACGCCTGACCCCAAAGGAGAAAGTCAGATGTGAGCAAGGTCACACTCACGCCCTTTTCAGCGCGATATATTCTCCCGACCCAGACAAGCCCAACCAACGTTTGGGACCAATGAGTACAGGAGATTGTCATGCATTCGTATGGCTGCCCGAGTATGCATCGCCATTCCATCTATTGCATTCTGCCGCCCCATATGCTTCGCGAGATGGCGCGGCGCGGCAGCAATGCTCAGCGGAATGCGGCCTTGGACACGCTGGCGCTGGATGCGACGCACCGCTCCCAGCGTATGACCATACAGATGTTGGCGGTTGCGCCGCGGCAGGTTGTCACCGCGGCCTCGCCAAAGGTACACCGCACCATCTATACCGCCGGCAATGAAGAGACCAAGCCAGGCCAGCTGGTCCGCGCCGAAGGTCAGGCGGCGGTGTCCGACGTCAGCGTCAATGAGGCCTATGACGGCCTCGGTCACACGTTTGATTTCTATTTGGAAATATATCAGCGCAATTCGATCGACGGCAATGGTTTGCCGCTCAACGCGATCGTTCATTACGGCCAGAATTACGACAACGCCTTCTGGGACGGCCAGCAGATGGTGTTCGGCGACGGCGACAAGACCGTCTTCAACCGCTTCACGGTCTCGCTTGACGTGATTGGCCACGAACTGACCCACGGCGTCACCGGGTCGGAAGTCAATCTGACCTATCTTGGACAATCAGGCGCGCTCAACGAATCGGTTTCCGATGTCTTCGGCTCGTTGATCAAACAATATGTCTTGAAGCAGACGGCGAGTGAAGCGGACTGGCTGATCGGCGAGGGTCTGCTGACCTTTCCGGGGCAGGCGTTGCGGTCGATGAAGGCGCCCGGCACCGCCTATAATAACAACCTGCTCGGCCGGGACCCGCAGCCGGCGGATATGCAGCACTATCTCCGCACCGGACAGGACAATGGCGGCGTGCACATCAACTCCGGCATCCCCAATCACGCCTTCTATCTCGCCGCCTCGGCGATTGGCGGCAATGCCTGGGAAAAGGCCGGGCTGATCTGGTACGACACGATCCGCGACAAGAGTCTGAGGGCGTCGGCCAACTTCGCCGCCTTCGCCGGGCGTACCGTGGTCAACGCCGGAAACCGCTTTGGGACGAACAGCGCCGAGCGAAAGGCCGTTGCCGACGCATGGCAGCAAGTCGGCGTAAAGCCGGCCTGACGGGGCATGGGTTGCGGGGCGCCCTCGGGGTGCCCCGATCCGTTTGAGGCGAGCCGATTGACACTGCTCCCCACCGCGCCGGAGACTCGCTTCGTTGTTGGCGGCTGGACGAGAGGGGCAAGGTGGAGCAGGGCGGGAGACTGGGCGTCGATATCGGCGGCACATTTACCGACGTCGCGCTCGAAGCGGCTGGGCGCCGCTATAGCGCCAAGATCCTGACCACCCCGGCGGCACCCGAACGTGCGGTTCTCGACGCGATCGGCACGGTGCTGCGCGAGGCCGGGCTCGCTCCCGCCGATCTGTCGATCATCATTCACGGTACTACGCTCGCGACCAACGCGATCATCGAGCGCAAAGGCGCCAAGACCGCCCTCCTGACGACCGAGGGGTTCCGCGACACGATCGAAATCCGTCACGAGAACCGGTTTGAGCAATATGACGTCAATATCGATCTGCCGTCGCCGCTGGTGCCGCGCCGGCGGCGCCTTCCGGTGCGCGAGCGCATCGATGCCGGCGGCCGGGTGCTGGTGCCGCTCGACGAGGCGGGACTGTCGCCGCTCGCCGACCGGCTCGCTGCCGATGGGGTCGAAGCCGTCGCGATCGGTTTCCTGCACAGTTTTACAAACCCGGCGCATGAGCGCCGCGCCGGCGAGATCCTCGCCGCGCTGCTGCCCGGGGTGGCGATCACCTTGTCGAGCGACGTATCGCCCGAAATGCGGGAATACGAGCGCTTCTCGACGGCTTGCGCCAACGCCTATGTCCAGCCGCTGATCGGCCGCTATATCGCCAACCTCGAGGCCTTGCTGCAGCGAGAGGGCTTCGTCTGCCCGCTCTTCCTGATGCTGTCAGGCGGTGGTCTGACGTCGGCCGAGACAGCGATCCGGTTTCCGGTGCGGCTCGTCGAATCGGGCCCGGCGGGGGGCGCGATCTTCGCTGCTGAAATCGCCCGGCAGTGCCGGCTCGACAAAGTCTTGTCCTATGACATGGGCGGGACGACAGCGAAGATCTGCCTGATCGATGATCTGAAGCCGCAGACCAATCGCGCCTTCGAGGTCGCGCGGATCTACCGCTTCAAGAAGGGGAGCGGATTGCCATTGCGCATTCCGGTCATCGAGATGGTCGAGATCGGCGCCGGCGGCGGCTCGATTGCGCGAATCGACCGTCTGAAGCGGATCACCGTCGGCCCCGACAGCGCTGGCGCCGATCCGGGGCCGGCTTGCTATGGGCGCGGCGGCACGGCGCCGACCGTGACCGATGCGGATCTGCTGCTCGGCCGCATCGACCCAACCGGCTTTTCAGGCGGTCGTATGGCCCTCGACCGCGGCGCGGCCGAGCAGGCTATGCGGCACGAAGTGGCTGAACCTCTCGATCTGGCGATCGAGCTTGCCGCACTCGGGGTCAGCGAGATCGTCGACGAGAACATGGCGAACGCCGCGCGCGTCCACGCGATCGAAAGCGGCAAGGACGCGCGCGGCCGCACGCTCGTCGCGTTCGGCGGCGCGGCGCCGTTGCACGCGGCGCGGATGGCCGAGAAATTGGGCCTCGACCGGGTGTTGGTGCCGTCCTACGCCGGCGTCGGCTCGGCCGTCGGATTTCTGCGCGCGCCGATTGCGTATGAAATTGTGCGCTCCTCACTGCAGCGCCTCGACCAATTCGATGCCTCCGCGGCCAATGCGCTCTTCACCGCGATGCGCGCCGAGGCCGAGCCGATCGTCCGCCGCGGCGCCGGCGACCAGCCACTGGCGGAGACCCGTTCCGCCTTCATGCGCTATCGCGGCCAAGGCCACGAAATCGCAGTGCCGCTGCCGCCCCATCGCCCCTACCGTGACGACGACGCGGTCCCGCTCCGCGACGCGTTCGAGACCGAGTACCGCCGCCTCTACAGCCGCGTCATTCCTGGCGTCGAGGTAGAAATCCTCAGCTGGGTATTGCTGCTCTCCGCCCCGGCCCCGACCGAAACCACGACCACAGCGCCGATACCGACACCTTATTCGCCCGAGCCTGCGCGCGTTCGCGCCATCTTCGACGCGGAGAGCGGCGAATTCTTCGAAGTGGCGATCCACGAGCGCCGCGATCTCAAACCCGGCGCCTTCATTCCCGGTCCCGCCGTCATCGTCGAGGACGAAACCTCGACCGTCGTCAGCCGCCTCTTCGACGCAAAGGTCGACGTCTTCGGCTACATCGAGCTGACCCGGCGTACGGGCTGACCGGTCGGCCAAATTCCCGTTGGACGGGAAAAGAACCGGGAATTCTGTCGATTTGGCCGGCGCCGGCCTCGATCGCCCGTGAAAAAGGTCACGAATCCAAAACATCTGCGGAGGAGTTCCCGTTAGCGGGCGAAATGGGAATTTTCGGCCGAACCGAGAAAAGAATCGGCGAAATCGGGAATATCGGGAAATAGCGACGCCTGCCCTCGGCAATCGGCATCGGCATAAGCACATTTGCTGTTCGTCATGTCAGCATCGGTGCGCGCCTGGTTAATCAGGGCATTGATTGCCTCCGGACGAGTTTCGTCGAGCGCGAGATATGGTATGAGCGCTGCGGGTACCTTTTCACTCGGAAAACGGATAACAGTGCATTTCCGGTCAATATGGCGAGCCAATTTCTTCGCCATATGATCGAAGGCGAATTGCTGGGCATCCACGGAGAGGCCGGCTGCCTCACCGCCGAATTTCCAACCTTTCAAGCCGCGATCTACGGAGGTTTTTGGGATTTGCTCGCCCGCCGGCAGTGGACAGGTTCCGAGAGAAAAAATGTGTACTTCCTGACCAGACTGAGTCAAATCAAGAGCGTCAATCAGCCCGACCAGAACGGGGTTATTCGCCCAAAGGCCACCGTCAACGAATACGTTGAAACCGTTGGCATTGCTTTCCGGATGGTCGATTGCCACCAGTGATCGATAGACCGGAGCCGCAGTAGTCGCAAGGCAGACGTCGACGAGAGAATAATCGTCGTCTCGATGATTGGTGTCCTTCAGGTGGGGGGTTTTGAATACCCATCCGCGATGCTGGCATAGACCTGGCCCAGCGTCTTGGTGCCCAGCCTATTTACCAACGCTGCGCGTAAGCTGGCTGTGCCTGTGGCCAGCGCTTGCGGCCTTTTGGGAATATCGAAGACGGCGCTGATAGGGCCGGTTGGGAGAGGTCTTGAGAATATCGAAGGTCCGTGCTCGACATAAAGAGCGACGATGTCGGCAAGCGGAACGCCAGTGGCGAGGGCGGCGGCTATGACGCCGCCTGTGCTGGTTCCGACGATTAGGTCGAATCCGGCGCCGATGTCGAGCGCGTCCACATTTCGGCGTCTCGCAGCCGTATCGGCGACCTTGTCGAGATAGGTGGCTGTATAGGTGCCGCGCATGCCGCCACCATCCAGGCTGAGAACGCGGAATGGTGGCAGGCCCTGGGTCATGGGCCGTCGGGAGCGAGGATCTGGATCGGCATCGTGATCTTGACGCTGGGTCGAGACCTAGTAGTTGTGCCGCTTAAGGCGAGACCCCCTAGATAAGGACGGCTTAGCCCAGCTTCAATGTCCAAAGGGTGTGGGATAACGACCGAAAGTGTTAAAGATTTCCTCCGGATCGCCCGAGGGTGTGACCGGCTGATGGGCCGGTCAGCTGTTCAAGCTTTGAGGCGGGTGTAGCACAGTCGCGCTTCAGCGTAAGTTGCGTTCAGTGATCGACCCGAAGATCGACCGACCCGGCAACAGCGCGGATGAGAGGAAACGCGATGGCGACCGCAAATGCGGCGGGGCTCGCCGCCCGGCTCGATCGGCTGCCGATGACCCGCCATATCTGGGTGCTCGTTACCCTGATCTCGCTCGGCGGCGGCTTTGAGCTCTACGATCTGTTCCTGACCGCCTATATCGCGCCGGGCCTCGTCAAAGCCAATTTCTTCACCCCCGAATCGCTGGGGCCGTTCTGCATCCTCGCCCCCTATGGCGCCGCCGGGGTTGGAACCTTTGTCTTTGCCCTATTCGCCGGGTTGTTTGTCGGCAGCGCTGTCCGGCCTCGTCGTCGCCTTTCTGCTCAATTTGGGCGGAGTCAACGCGGTGTTCGCCGTCATCGCCTTTGCGATGGTGATCGTGATGATCACGATCGGCGGCTTTGGCCCCCGCAGCCGTGGCCTCGCCCTCGAAGCGATCGCGCATTAGCCAAGATGGGCGCAGTCGAGGGGGCGTTCCTTGTGATTGACAATATCGCAAAATAGCCAAATTTGCATTGCATCTTCCAAACGGCGGCGGATGCGTGAACCGCCCGCCGGCGAGGCAGCGGCTTCAACCTTCGCTAGAATTTGCTGCAGACTCGCTGCAGATGTGACGACGAGCGATCCGCCGCTCAATTATAGGTTGCCGACCGGGCAGCAATCAGGGCCGCGTGCTTCGCGTGCGCCGGCTGGACCGGGCGGCATTGCACAGATTCAGGCGCAAAGCATACTATGTCCGGATATGCGCCGAATTGAGGGAGATAGGCTGATGCTTGGCAGACCCAACACCGCGCTGTCGCAGATCCACATGCAGATCATGTGGAGCCGGCTGATCGCCGTCGTCGAGGAGCAAGCGCAGACTCTGGTGCGCACAGCATTCAGCGACGACGGTGCGCGAGGCCGGCGATCTCTCGGCCGGGGTCTTCGACCGCGACGGCAACATGCTGGCGCAGGCGGTCACCGGCACCCCCGGTCACGTCAATTCGATGGCGGCGGCGGTCAAGCATTTTCTCGACGCCTTTCCGCTGAAGACGATGCGGCGGGGCGACCACTACATCACCAACGACCCATGGCTGACCTGCGGGCATCTCCACGATCTGACCGTGGTCAGCCCGACTTTTTTGCGCGGCGAGCCGGTTGGCCTGTTCGCCAGCACGGTCCATGTCGTCGACATCGGCGGGCTCGGCATGGGGCCCGATGGGCGCCAGGTCTTCGAGGAGGGGCTGTCGATCCCGCTGATGGCGTTGGCGCGCGAAGGCCGAATGAACGAGGACCTGCTGCGGGTAATCCGCGCCAATGTGCGCGAGCCGTTGCAGGTCGAGGGCGACGTCTATGCGCTGGCGGCGTGCAATGACGAAGGCAGCCGGCGCCTCGTCGAGATGATGGAGGAATTCGGCATCGCCAATCTCGACCGGCTCGGCGACCACATCATCGAAACCTCGCGCCAGGCGACGATTGAGGCGATCAACGCGCTGAAGAAGGGGAGTTATCGCAATAGTCTCACGATGGACGGCTATGACCGCCCGCTGACCCTGGCCGCCGAAATGACGATCGGTGACAACGGCATTCATGTCGATTTTGCCGGGACCTCGCCGGCGAGCGCCTTCGGCATCAATGTCGTGCTCAACTACACGCTCGCCTACACGGCCTTCGGGGTGAAGTGCCTGGTCGCTCCCGAGGTGCCGAACAACGCCGGCTCGCTCGCCCCGATCACGGTCAGCGCGCCCGAGGGTTGTCTGCTGAACGCCAAACGGCCGCGTGCAGTCGCGGCCCGGCACACGGTCGGCCACATGCTGCCCGATGTCGTTTTCGGCTGTCTGCACCAGGTGATGGAGGGCGGCGTCCCGGCCGAAGGCGCCTCGTCGCTTTGGATTCCGCAGATTTATGGCGGGGCTGACGTGCTCGACGAACTCGGCGCGGAGGAGGGGAGGGCGCCACCGGACATCAAGCCCTTCAGCACGGCGATCTTCCATTGCGGCGGCGCCGGCGCGCGGCCCCAAAAGGATGGGCTCGACGTGACCGCCTTCCCGAGCGGCGTGCGCACGATCCCAGTCGAGGCGACCGAAGTGGTGGCGCCGGTGCTGTTCCGCCGCCGCGAATTCCGCGAGGGCTCGGGTGGCTTCGGACGGTTCCGCGGCGGTCTCGGCCAGATCATCGAGTTGGGCGGCGCCGACGGGACGCCGATCGCGATGCTGTGCAATTTCGAGCGGGTCGGCAACCCGGCGCGCGGCCGCGACGGCGGCGGCAAGGGAGCGCCCGGCCGGGTCACCTTGGTCTCCGGCAAGCCGATCGGGCCGAAAGGGCGACAGAGCGTCCCTGGGGGCGATTTCATCCGCCTCGAACTGCCGGGCGGCGGCGGCTTCGGTAACCCGGCCGAGCGCGATCTCGCGCAGGTTGCTCTCGACGTCGCCGACGGGCTGATCTCGCGCGAGACCGCCGAACAAGTCTATGGCGTTGCGTTCACCGCCGACGGCGAGGCCGATCTTGCCGCCACCGCCCGGCTCCGGGCGGGCTAATCAGAAGGTCAGCTGGAGGGCCGCGGCCCCCGGCTGCGTTTCTCCATATCGATTTTTGTCGTGCACGGAATGGGCAGCGCCTCCGCCTCGGCTGCTGCCGGCTGGCTGGCGTGCAGGTCTGCAACGAGAGCTCGATAGCACGGGTCTCGGCGCAACAAGAAGGTGCCGGCGGTTTCGACCGTTTGCAGCTGCGGCGGCGTCAATGTCCAGCTGGTCGGCAAATGCTTGGCGGCGTCACGCAAATCGCGGTGCGCCGGCGTGTCTGCTGGGATCTGATCGAAATCGATCGTGACGCCGTGAACCTTCATTCCCGTGAACTTCGCCGCATTGCCGGAATTGGCTGCAGCCTTGGCCAATTCGTCGAGCAAGGCAGATAATACGAGCTGCGAATTTCCAGTATTGGCGTCGATCGGCACTGAGGTCACGGTTTTGACCATGCTGACGACGCCGGGCTGCTCGCTTTGCTGATAAACATTGTTCGGCGGATCCGAGCGGGCGTTGACGACGATGATTGTGAGGTTGCGGATCCGGCCTTCGTTGATTGCGCGCAGGACGCCGGCATCGTCAAACGGGGCGATCAGTGCCGTTCGCAGTGATCGGGTCCCGAGATTGTCGGCCAGACCGCCATCGAGGAGGTGCACGTACTCGATGTCGCGAAACGGGTTTGGCCCGTGGCGCAAATCGTTGGAATAGCGTGCGTCTCGGTACTCCGAAAGGTTGAGGTACGGCGTATAAGGGTTCGACAGGTCGACGCTGATCCATTCGCCGTTGCGCAACCGGCCGGTGCAGCCGGGCGAATAGTCCTGAAGGCTGACCGGGGTCAGCAGAATCGGAAAGGCCGCCGATGCCGATACCGCGGATGCAATGGGGAGGATGTCGAGATTCGAGCAGACGTCGTCAAACCGTCGCGGGACCAGCGCAAAGGTCTCGCCGCCGGCCATGTCGGTGGCGTTCAGCACGATGTAGGGTTTGCCGGGCTGGTTGAGCTCGGCGAGCGTCGCGTGATGAAAGAGGCGCTCGTCGAACAGCGCCTCGAGCGCTTCGATTCGCGAAAAGCCGCCAAAGGTCAGCCGGAACCAGGTGATCGGATCGACGGCATCGAGCTCCAGCTCCTTCATGTTGTCCCTGGTCAGGAAATTCTCCCGCAGGCCGTCGAGATCGCCGTCGGGGTGCGCCGGGTTGCGCCGCAGCCCGAACCATGCAGCCGTGACGCTGCCGCCGGAAACCGACGATATCAACTTGACGTCCTCGGTCAGGACGTGCGGCCCGTCGGGCGCGAGGTAGCGAGTTCCCCCCATGTCGCGCAGCACCGCCTCGGCCAAAGCTGCAGCCCGTGAGCCGCCGCCGGAGAAAGTCATCAATATTACAGGCCGTTCCGGGCTCCCGGGGGCGATGCTGCGGCGCTCGGGGTTGTCTTCGCCCGACCGCAGCGGGGTGTTCTCAAAACGCGTGGGCGAGGACGAGCAGGCGGTGAACAGGAAGGCGCCAAAAACGAGTAACCAGAGACTGTGCATCAGCGCTTCCGATCAGGCTCTGGAGAACCGAATGGATAGCGGGTTGCTAACGTAAGTGCCGGCAACAACTCCGGACCAATTCGGCGGCACGTACCCGTCGCCGGACAGTGTTATCACGTAAAAATTGGAGGGCAGCGTCAGCTCCGATTCGGTTGCGCCGACGATGTTGCCATTGGCGAATACCCAGCGAATGTCATGCGGGTCAAAATGCACGCGGATGTATTCCATCGCGACACCCGTCGAAATTGATGCGGAGCAAGTGGGATTTTAGCGCAAAAGGTTGGCTATTGAATCCGAAATGATCGCGGATGGGCAGTGCCCGCCGACGATAACGAGCAGCGCGTTTGTCAGGCCACCTACTCTTATCGCCGTCAACTCGCCCACCGAATCGGGCGTCTTATCAGCGGTCTTTGCATAGCCCTCCGGCTGTCGAGGCGAAGCGATTTCCGCTACGTGGTGCCGCCAGGTGGACGCAGGTCGCAGCTCCGCGTAGGTTCCGCGGATGGTCCGGCCGGTCGGTCTAGCGTCCTGCGCGTCGAATCCAGCGGAGAGCCGTGGGCGTCTTCATCCGGAGCCCGAGCACCCGATGCGGTCGCCCTTTCAACGTGACCGCGACCGCATCATCCATTCGACCGCGTTCCGCCGGCTGACCCATAAGACGCAGGTCTTTGTCTATCACGAGGGGGATCATTACCGGACCCGACTGACCCATACCCTCGAAGTGGCGCAGATCGCGCGGACGATCAGCCGTGCGCTCGGTCTCGACGAGGATCTCGCGGAGACCTTGGCGCTCGCCCACGACCTCGGCCATACCCCTTTTGGCCACGCCGGCGAGGAGGCGCTCAATGCCGAGATGGCCCGGTTCGGCGGGTTCTCGCACAATGATCAGACATTGCGCATCCTAACCCGGCTCGAACGGCGCTATGCCGAGTTCGACGGTCTCAATCTGACCTGGGAGTCGCTCGAAGGCACCGTCAAGCATAATGGCCCGTTGCGTGGGGCCGGCATCGAGCGGCCGGTGCCGCCGACGATCGCCGAGTACGACCGCTGCCATCCGTTGGCGCTCGACACCTTTCCGAGCGCCGAGGCGCAAGTCGCTGCGCTCGCCGACGACATCGCCTACAACAACCACGATATCGATGACGGATTGCGCGCCGGGTTGTTCGCGGTAGCCGACCTTGCCGATGTGCCGCTAGTCGGCCCGGTTTTCGGCGGCGTGCAGGCGCAGTATCCGGGCTTGGAGGAACCGCGCTTGATCCACGAGGCGATTCGCCGGCTGATCGATCGGATGGTCGGCGATTTGATCAGCGAGACAAGCCAGCGGCTCTCTGGCAGCACACTCAGATCGGCCGACGAGGTGAGGGCGCTGGATGCGCCGATCGTCGGTTTCTCGGACGAGATGCGGCGCAACGATCGCACTCTGAAGGATTTTTTGTTCGAGCGGATGTATCGCCATTACCGGGTGAACCGGATGAGTTCGAAGGCCCACAGGGTGGTCCGTGACCTGTTCGCGCTTTATCTCGCCGAGCCGCAATGCTTACCGCGCGAATGGCGCGATCTCGCCGCCGGACCGGACGAGCCCCTCACCGCGCGGGTCGCAGCCGACTACCTCGCTGGGATGACCGACCGTTTCGCGCTCGACGAGCACCATCGTTTGTTCGACATTTACGCCCGGACATAACTTATTGAAGCTGCACTCTCATGCGATTGCTCGGATGCTGGAACGAGGAGCAAGCGAGGAAGAGGTCGCAGCGACCCTCCGGGGTTCGGTCGCCAGGGATTTCGACGTAATTTCGCCTTCCAAGCACTGTGGCGAGGCCATCGCTACCATATGAAGCAGGTCGAGGTGTTTGCGACTTGGGAAGACGGCGACTGGCTGGTTATCAGGGTCATTGTTAAATATTTTTGAGCAAGCGTTGGAGGCCGGAGAGTGCAGCTCAGTTATGATCCTCGTCGGAACATCGCCTATCTGCGCCTGCGTGAGGCGGCCGGTACCCAAGTGGAAACGCTTCGGTTGAGTGATGAAGTGAATGTCGATCTAGCCGCGGACGGAACCCTTTACGGGATCGAGCTTCTCAACGCCAACGCTCAGTTGCGCGCCTCTGATAGCGGACACTTTGTGCTGGTCGACGAAGTCGCGGGGCGTCGAATTGAGGTTTCGTTACCCGACGTCGCCTGAACACAGCAACCTCCGGCTGCTGGTATCCGGAAAGTGACGAATATATTTGCCGATTTCCGACGGGTCGTGCTGGCCGTCATCGAGGATCTCGTAGCGGGCGGGAAACTGCCGCACGGGCTCGATCTGCGCCGGGTTGCAGTCGAGCCGCCGCGCGATCCCGCGCATGGCGATCTCTCAACCAATGCAGCGATGGTGCTTGCCGGGGCGGTCAAAGAAAATCCGATGACGCTGGCGGAGCGGATCGCGGCCGCCCTCGCCGGGCGTGAGCTCGTGACCGGGGATTATCGCGGCCCGGACTTCACCGTCGCGCCGGCCAAGCCGGGGTTCATCAACATCAGGCTCGCACGCGAGGTCTGGCATGCGCAGGTCCGCGCCATCCTGCACGCCGGCGCGGCGTTTGGCGATTCGGCGCTGGGTGGCGGCGAGCGCGTCAATATCGAGTTCGTGTCCGCCAATCCGACCGGCCCGATGCATGTCGGACACGGCCGCGGTGCGGTGGTCGGGGATGCATTGGCTGGGCTGCTCGCCAAGGCCGGGTTCAGCGTGCAGCGCGAGTATTACATCAACGATGCTGGCGCCCAGGTCGATATCCTCGCGCGGTCGACTTACCTTCGATATCGCGAAGCGCTGGGCGAAACGATCGGACCTATTCCGGAGGGCTTGTACCCCGGCGAATACCTTGCGGAAGCCGGCCGCGCGCTTGCCGCGCGCGACGAGCGCAAATGGCTCGATCGGCCCGAGGCCGAATGGCTGGCGCCGATCCGCGATTTCGCCGTTGAGCAAATGATGCAGCTGATCCGCGACGATCTGGCCTTGCTTGGCGTCCATCATGATCTTTTTGTCTCCGAGCACGATCTGACAGAGGTCGGGGCGATCGACGATTGCGTTCGGGTTCTAGCCGACCGGGGGCTCGTCTACACCGGAGTGCTGGACCCCCCAAAGGGCAAGCTGCCGGATGATTGGGAGCCGCGCCCGCAGACCTTGTTCCGCGCCACCTCCTTTGGCGACGAAGTCGATCGGCCGCTCAAGAAATCGGACGGCTCCTGGACTTACTTTGCGGCCGACATCGCCTATCACCGCGACAAGGTGCGGCGCGGCTTCGACACGATGATCGACGTCTGGGGGGCGGATCACGGCGGCTACGTAAAGCGCCTGCAGGCAGCGATCCAGGCGCTAACCAACGGCGCCGCTTCGCTGGACGTCAAGATTTGCCAGCTGGTGAATTTGTTCGACAAGGGCGCGCCGGTGCGCATGTCGAAACGCGCCGGGACCTTTGTGACGTTGCGCGAAGTCGTCGACGAGGTCGGCAAGGACGTCTTCCGCTTCATCATGCTGACCCGCAAAAACGACCAGGCGCTTGATTTCGACTTTGCCAAGGTCACCGAGCAGTCGAAGGACAACCCGGTCTTCTACGTGCAATACGCCCATGCTCGCGCCGCCTCGGTCATGCGGCACGCCGCCGAGCAATTTCCCGAGAGCGATTTGACCGACGCGGCGCTTGGCGGGGCATCCCTGGACAGGCTATCGGACCCTTCCGAAATCGCCTTGATTCGCCAGCTCGCGGGCTGGCCGCGGTTGGTCGAGGCCGCTGCCGAAGCGCACGAGCCGCACCGTATCGCCTTCTATCTCCAGGAAGTCGCCGCGCAGTTTCACGGATTGTGGAACAAGGGCAAGGACGAGGCGACTTTGCGGTTTATCCTCGCCGCCGATCTGGAATTGACTCGCGCACGTCTTGCCCTGGTCCGCGGTGTCGCGATCGTTATTGGCTCGGGACTCGCCGTGTTCGGGGTCGATCCGGCGCAGGAGATGTGACGATGTCTTACCAAGCTGGGTCGGCGGAGCCGGAGCGACGAGCCGAGCTTTACGCCGAGCCGCGGGAGCGCGAGGCGCGACCGCGCTTTCGCGGGGTGGTCGCGACTTTGGTTGTGCTTCTCGTAATGGGAATTTTTGCTGGAGGTCTATGGTTCGCCTACCATGCGGGATTGCGGCACGCCAGCGGTGGTGGCGCCGGCAGCGGCGAGGTGCCGCTGATTCGCGCCGACGAACGCCCGACAAAAGTAAAGCCGGAGAAGCCGGGCGGCATGGAGATCCCGGACCGCGACAAGCTGATCTATACCCAAAAGCGCGCGGCGGTCGAGCACCTGTTGCCGCCGCCCGAGAAGCCGATGGCCCGGCCCACCGCACCGCCGGCGATTGCCGCACACCCCGAAGCGCCGCAGCCACCCTCGGTATCGGTTGAGCCTCCGGCCGTGCCCGATGCCGCGAACGCCGTTCCGCGGGCCCAGCAGCAGCAACCAGCGATCAATGCCCCGTCGGGTCAGGCTGCGGCGGCGAAACCGGCGACTACTCAATCCTCATCCGCAAAGACGGGCGGAACCAGTATCCAGCTCGGCTCGGTTCGCAGCGAACATGCGGCGCGCCAGGAATGGGACCGTATCAGGCGGAAAAATTCGGATTTACTCGGCAGCCTCACGGCTACCCCGATCCGTGCCGATCTCGGTGAGAGGGGGGTGTTCTACCGCATCCAGACCGGCCCCATCCCCGATGCGGACCGGGTCTGCGGCGAGCTGAAGCGGCGCAATGTCGGGTGCATCATTGCCCGATGAGCTGCCGCGTGCGGTCGTTCTGGGCTGCGCTGGGGAGAGCCTGAGCGCCTTCGAACGCGATTTCTTCGCCGCTGCCGATCCGATCGGCTTCATCCTGTTCCGGCGCAACTGTCGCTCGCCCGAGCAGGTCCGCGAGTTGGTCGGCGCGATGCGCGAGACCCTGGGCCGTGCCGATGCGCCGGTTCTGATCGATCAGGAGGGCGGCCGGGTGGCGCGGCTGCGCCCGCCATATTGGCGTCTTTATCCGTCGGCCGCTCAACTTGCCTCGTTGCCGGACCCGTCGGCGGAGAGAGCGGCCCGTCTGACGGCGCGTCTGATTGCCGACGATCTCGGACGATTGGGCATCACGGTCGATTGTCTGCCGGTGCTGGATCTTGCGGTTTCCGGGGCAGATCCGGTCATTGGTGACCGGGCCTATGGGAGCGAACCGGATCGCGTCGCTTGTCTTACCCGCGCGGTTTGCGACGGGCTGCTGGAGGGCGGCGTGTTGCCGGTCATTAAGCATATACCCGGCCACGGACGGGCGCAGGTCGACAGCCACTATGCCTGCCCCACGGTCGAAGCCGGCTATCACGAGCTGTCGCGCACGGATTTCGCGCCATTCCGCGCGTTGGCGGCAATGCCTTGGGCGATGACCGCGCACATGGTCTACGAAGCGATCGACCCGACCAGTCCGGCGACCTTGTCGCGACGAGTCGTCGCCGAGATAATCCGCGGCGATATCGGCTTCGACGGAGTTCTCGTGTCGGATGATTTGTCGATGCGCGCGCTTGGCGGAACACTCGGCGAGCGGACGCGGCGGGCCCTAGCCGCCGGTTGCGATCTCGCGCTGCACTGCAACGGGCGGCCCGAGGAGATGCAGGAGGTCGTCGCCGCGGCTGGTCCGATTTCGCCGCTCACCGCGGAACGGCTCGCGCGCGCCGAGGCGACGCGCCGCCGCGCGGCACTTGACGGGTTCGATCGGCGAGACGCCGAGGCACAACTCGACGCGCTCCTCGCAGGAGCGGGAATAGCGGAGCGTTCGGCACGGTGAACCCGGCAGACGGCATGGCCGCGATGCTTTACCAGTCGAGCACCTGGGTGCTGCCGGTCATCTTTGCCGTGACCTTTCATGAAGCGGCGCACGGCTTTGTCGCTTACCATTTCGGCGACGACACCGCCTGGCGGGCGGGTCGCGTCAGCTTCAACCCGCTGAAACATGTTGACGCCTTTGGCACGGTGATCCTGCCGGCATTGCTGATCCTGCTGCGCTCGCCGTTCCTGTTCGGCTATGCCAAACCGGTGCCGGTTAATTTCCGCCGGCTCGACCGACCGCGGCGTGATATGGTGTGGGTCGCCCTGGCCGGGCCCGGCACCAATGTGCTGCTGGCAATCATCTCTTCGCTACTCTTCTACGGCGTGGGTTTGGTGCCCCCGAGCCCGGCCGATTGGCTGGCGGAAAATCTGGTTCATTCCGTCCAGATCAACGCATTGCTGTGCGTGTTCAATATGCTGCCATTGCCGCCGTTGGATGGGGGGCGGGTGGCGGTCGGGCTGTTGCCCGATGCGTTGGCCTTCCCGCTGGCTCGCCTCGAGCGTTACGGCATGTTGATCCTGCTGCTGTTCTTGTTTGTGATCCCCTATGTCGGCGAGCAGACCGGCCACGATCTTAATATCCTCGCCTGGATAATCGGGGTGCCGGCGGAGGCGCTGATCCGTCTCGTGCTGACCATCACCGGACAAAACGGTTGAACGAGAAACCCTTCTCGGACCGCGGGGGCGAGTCCGAGCAATTAGTGCTCGAGCTCGACGGTTACGAGGGGCCGATCGATCTCTTGCTCGCGCTGGCTCGCGAGCAGAAAGTCGATCTCGGCAAGATTTCAATTCTGGCGCTCGCCAACCAGTATCTCGCCTTTATCGCCCGGCAGCGTTCGTTGCGCCTCGAGATCGCCGCGGACTACCTCGTCATGGCGGCGTGGCTCGCCTATTTGAAGTCGCGCCTTTTGCTGCCGCAACCGCCGAAGGACGACGAGCCGAGCGCTGCCGAGCTCGCCGCCGAGCTGCAGCGCCGGCTGAAATTGCTTGAAGCGATGCGTACGGCCGGAAGCCGCCTGATGGCGCGCCCACGGGTCGGTCTGGAGGTGTTTTTGCGCGGTGCGCCCGAGGGGCTCGCGGTGGTTTCCGTGCCTCATTATGAGCTTGGGCTTTTCGAACTGTTGCGCGCCTACGGCGAAGGCCGCCGCCACACCGCTGCCACCGTGCTGACCATTGAGCCGACTGCCTTTCATTCGATGGATGACGCATTGCAGCGCTTGGCTCGCTTTCTCGGTCGCGTGCCGGATTGGCGCGAGCTGACGCAGTTCCTGCCGGAAGAAGCGCGCGGCGAGGTCTTTCGCCGCTCGGCGCTGGCGGCGACTTTCGCGGCCACTCTCGAGTTGGCGCGCAGTGGCCGTATCGAGCTGCGCCAGGATCGGGTCTTCGGCCCGATCTATCTGCGCAGCCCGGCCTCGGCCGTTGCGCGTGGTGCGGGGCCAGGCTCGTGACCGAGCGGGCGCAAAAACTGCGGCTTCTCGAAGCCCTGCTGTTCGCCGCGGCCGAGCCGCTCGACGAAGAGACCATGTCGCGGCACCTCGGCGAGACTGCAGATCTCCCCGCACTCTTGGGAGAGTTGGCCGAGAGTTATGGCGGCCGCGGCGTCAACCTCGTCCGGCTCGCCGGCGGCTGGGGGTTTCGCACTGCGCCCGATCTCGCGCCGAAGCTGCGCTTGGAGCGGCCAGTCGCCCGCAAGCTCTCGCGCGCCGCCGTCGAGACCCTCGCGATCATCGCCTACCACCAGCCCGTGACCCGCGGGGAAATTGAACAGATCCGCGGCGTGGCTCTCGGCAAGGGAACGATCGACGTATTGATGGAAGCCGGCTGGGTGCGCCCCAAGGGCCGACGCGCGACGCCCGGCCGCCCCTTGCTCTGGGGGACGACCCCGGGCTTTCTCGTGCATTTCGGTCTCGCCAGCGTAAGCGACCTGCCGGGCATCGACGAGCTGCGCGCCGCCGGGCTTCTCGACCTCACGACGATGGCTCTCCTCGAATCGCGGCCCGAGCCAGCAGAGGATGGGAGCGGATGACCTGAAGCGGCGATCCGCCATGAGCTTAGCAACAGGCGATGTTGGGCTGGACATCGGGTGGCGCACCGGCCGAGGTTGCCCATATCAACGCCATCTGACATCATCGCGGCGCTAGCGGATGTTGCTCTTGTCGAATCGGGACGCTTTGGGGCTCGGCGGCGATGCTGTTTGACCTCGGCATGTCGGAGCTGCTGCTGATCGGGGTCGTCGCGCTCGTCGTGATCGGGCCGAAGGATTTGCCGAAAGCGTTGCGGGTTGCCGGCTTCTGGGTAAAGAAGGCCCGGACGTTGTCGCGCGAGTTCCAGAGCAGCGTCGAGCAGATGATCCGCGAAGCCGAGCTCGACGAAATGCGGCAGGAATTGAAGAAGGCGACTGAATTTGATCTCGACAAGGAGTTTCGGCAGACCATCGACCCGACCGGGAGCCTTGCCGAGAGCCTGAAACCGCCAGAGCTGCCGAAATTCTCCGACGCCGACCTGCCGGCGGCCCCGGCTCCCGAAACGCGCCCGCCGGCAGCAGAAGTGCCGAGCGCCGAAGTGACCGAACCGGCGGATGCAGGCGGTCCACCGCCCGATGTCCAGGCTGACGATAGCAGGCTGACCAAAGGTGAACCGCTTCCTCAAGAGGTTATCGTCACCCCCGCGCAGGCGGGGGTCCAGGACAGCCGTCAGAGCCCTGCCGCACCTGGTTTCCCGCTTGCGCGGGAATGACGGACCGAGAGGCGGCAAAGCTGGTAATGGCGGAAGACGACAAGGAAGCCGAGCTCGAGGAGGGCAGGATGCCGCTCCTCGATCATCTGATCGAGTTGCGCAACCGGCTGATGTGGGCGATCGGCGCGGTGCTGGTGGCATTTTTGATCTGCTACCAGTTCAAGGAGCGCATCTACGGCTTTTTGGTGCATCCGCTGGCCGTCATCTTCGAAGGTCAGACCGGGCGGCATCTGATCTACACCGGCCTGACAGAGGCCTTCTTCACTTACGTCAAGGTATCGTTCTGGGCGGGGCTCTGCCTCGCCTTCCCGGTGGTCGCCAGCCAGGTCTGGAAATTCGTTGCGCCCGGCCTCTACAAGAACGAGCGGCGGGCGTTCTACCCCTACCTGTTCGCCACCCCGGTGTTGTTCGCGATGGGGGCGTCACTCGCCTACTTTGTCGTGATCCCGATCGCGTGGCGCTTTTTTGTCGGCTTCGAGACTCCGGAAGCCACCGACGGCGGGCTGCCGATCGTGCTCGAGGCCAAGGTCAACGAATACCTGTCGCTGGTGATGACCCTGCTGTTCGGCTTTGGCCTCGCTTTTCAGTTGCCGGTGCTGCTGACCTTGATGGCGCGGGTCGGGCTCGTCACCTCGACCGGGCTCGCCTCCAAGCGGCGTTATGCCATCGTCATCATGTTTGTCGTCGCGGCGGTGCTGACCCCGCCGGACATCGTCAGTCAGACGAGCCTCGCGATCCCGCTGATCATCCTCTTCGAGGCCTCGATCATCTCGTGCCGGATGGTGGAGAAGGCGCGGGCCAGGCGCGAGGCCGAAGAGGAGGCCGAGCTGGCCGGCAAGGGGAAGCCCGCTGCCGGTAGCTGACCGGCGGCGAGCCGGATGGACGCGCCGCCCGCAGCCCTCTATATCCCGGACATATGCACGACCTCAGATGGATCCGGGAAAACCCCGAGGAGTTCGACCAGGGCCTGAAGCGGCGCGGGTCTGGATCCCCTGGCCGAAGAGATCCTCGACGCTCGACCGCCGGTGGCGTGCTGCCGAGACCCGCGCCCAGGGAGCGCAGGCTCGACGCAACCGCATCTGCCCGGGAAATCGGCGCCGCCAAGAAGCGGGGCGAGCCGATAGCGAATCACTGATGCACCGGAGCGCCGAGGACAGAGAAGCCGAAGCGCAAGCGGGCGCGGAAGCTCTCCGGATTGCGGGGCGAAATCGATGAGATCCTCGCGGGCTTGCCCAATTTGCCGGCGGACGATGTACCGGACGGGCCGGATGAGACGGCAAACCGGGTGCTGCGTCGTCACGGCGAGCCGCCGCGCTTTGACTTCGCGCCACTCGCGCACGAGGCGATCGGCGAACGGCTCGGCATGATGGATTTCGCACGCGCCGGGAAGCTTTCTGGTTCCCGTTTTGTCGTCCTTCGCGGCGCGCTCGCCCGGCTCGAGCGGGCGCTCGGGCAGTTCATGCTCGACCTCCACACCGGCGAGTTCGGCTACACCGAGGTTTCGCCGCCGCTGCTGGTCCGCGACGAAGCGGTGTTCGGAGCCGGCCAGCTCCCGAAATTTGCCGAGGATCTGTTTCGGACGACCAACGATTACTGGTTGATCTCGACCGCCGAGGTGCCGCTGACCAACCTCGTCGCGGGCGAAATCCTCGATGAAAGCGTGCTGCCGTTGCGCTATACCGCCTGGACCCCTTGCTTTCGCTCGGAGGCCGGCGCGGCGGGCAAGGACACGCGCGGGATGATCCGCCAGCATCAATTCGAAAAAGTCGAGCTCGTCTCGGTCACCCGGCCCGAGGATTCCACAACCGAACACGAGCGAATGATCAGCTGCGCCGAGGAGGTGCTGAAGCGTCTCGGCCTCGCCTATCGCGTCGTGCTGCTGTCGACCGGCGATATGGGGTTTCCGTCGCAAAAGACTTATGACATCGAGGTTTGGCTGCCGGGGCAGGGAACCTATCGCGAGATCTCCAGCTGCTCGAATTGTGGCGCCTTCCAGGCGCAGCGGATGAAGGCGCGCTATCGCCCGGCCGGCGGAAAGGGGACATTGCCGGTGCACACCCTGAACGGATCGGGCCTGGCGATCGGCCGGACGTTGATCGCGATCCTCGAAAATTTCCAGTGCCACAACGGCACGGTGGCCATCCCGTCGGCGTTGCAGCCCTATATGGGCGGGCAGGAGGTCATCGAACCGCATGTCTGACAGGCGGATCGAGCTCGCCGCGGCGCGCATTCTCGTTACCAACGACGACGGGATTGGGTCGCCGGGCATCACGCTGCTGGAGGAGATCGCCCGCGATCTATCGGCGGATGTATGGGTCGTCGCGCCCGAGCAGGAGCAGAGCGCCGCCAGCCACTCGCTGACCACCCGGCGCCCGTTGCGCATGACGGAACTGGCGGCTCGTCGCTATACCGTCGACGGCACGCCGACCGATTGCGTGATGTTGGCGGTCAAGCATTTGCTGCGCAAAAGACGTCCGGACCTGGTCTTGTCGGGGATCAATGCCGGGGGCAATGTCGGCGAGGACCTGACTTATTCGGGGACGGTCGCGGCCGCGATGGAAGCGACCTTGCTCGATATCCCGGCGATCGCGCTGAGCCAGCACTACCTCGATGGCGGGCCGATTTCTTGGGAAACTGCTGCGCATTTCGCCCCAGAGGTGATACGGCGGCTGACCCGGCTCCCCTGGCCCGAGCACACCTTGATGAACATCAACTTTCCGGCCGCGGCTGCGGAGGGCGTCCGGGGCATTGCGGTGACCAGCCAGGGCAAGCGGGCGATCGCCGACAATCTGACGGAGCGCTTAGATCCTCGCGGCCGGCCCTACTACTGGATCGGTCCGGTCCGCGAGGATGGTGTCGCCGAGCCCGGCACCGATCTGGCTGCGATCAATGGCAGCCAAGTTTCGGTCACTCCGATCTACCTCAACCTGACCAACATCCCGGTGCTCGCCTCGCTGAAAAAGGTTTTCGAGTGATGCCGGGTGGAGCTGCCTCGTCCGAGCCGGGCTTGATCCAGAAGAAGCTGCGGCTGCTGATGGAGCTGCGCCGCGCCGGGATCGGCGATGCCAGGGTGCTCGGGGCAATCGAGAAAACACCGCGCGAGAAATTCGTCCCGGCGTCGTTCGAGGACCAGGCCTACGAGAATGTGGCCCTGCCGATCGGCAACGGCCAAACGGTCAGCCAACCCTATGTGGTGGCGCTGATGACCGAAAAGCTCGAGCTCGGAGAACGACAGACTGTCCTTGAGATCGGCACTGGCTCCGGCTACCAGACCGCGGTGCTGGCGAACCTCTGCCGCCGGGTTTTTTCGATCGAACGAATCCGCGAGCTGCTACGCGATGCCGAGCGCCGCTTTGAAGAGCTGCGGCTGCGCAATATCGTCTGCCGATTCGGCGACGGTACCAAGGGCTGGCCCGAGCAGATGCCCTACGACCGGGTCATCGTAACTGCCGCAGCCGCGGAGGTGCCGACGACCCTGGTCGATGGGCTCGCTCCGGGCGGCATTCTCGTGGCGCCGGTCGGCGAGGAGCACCGCGACCAGCACCTCGTGCGCATCCGCCGCAACGGCCAGCGATTTTCGACCGAGGATCTTGGTCTGGTACGGTTTGTCCCGCTCGTCGCCGGGCTGCCGCGTCGCGAAGCGGGCTAACGCTTGACATGAATCGGTCTTCGCGCACCAAATAGGCTAGGTTCTTGCGCGTCGGGGGGCGTGCGGGTGGATATACTATCTGGCGGCAGTGCGCGACGCGGGTTCGGCTCTGCATCCTTAATTCTGTTTCTTTGGGGCCTTCTCGCCTCCTGCGTTCCGCAGACCGAGACGCCCGCCCCGGTGGTCAGCGGCGCGCCGGTGGAGCGGGGTCCGCGGTTTGTCACGATCCAGCACGGCCAGAGCTTGTCCGAAATTGCCCAGAGCTATCATGTGCCAATGGGCGTGATCGCCGAGGCGAATGGCTTATCGCCGCCCTATCGCATCAAGACTGGCCGCCAGTTGGTCATCCCCGGAGCCGGTCCGCCGCGTGTCCCCGAGGCGCCGGTATCGGTGGCGGCGCTGCCGCCATCACGGCCTGACGAGGCTCCGTTGGCGTCGCCCAGCCTCGATCGCCCGACCGCAGTTTTGCCGGAGAAACCGACGGTTACCGCGGCGCCGCTACCGCCACCGGTCCCGTCATCGCCGCCACCGCCGCCGATCTCGTTATCGCCCACGTCAGCCGGGGAAGCCGTTCCCCCGGCCATCCGGAGCGCGCCCACCGCGCCGCCGGTTGCAGCTCCCGAGCCGCCGGCCGCGGGCGAAGCGGCGCCGCCGCGCGGCACCGGTGCCTTTGTCTGGCCGGTCCGCGGCAGTGTGCTGGCAACCTACGGTTCGCGAAGCGACGGCACACACAATGACGGAATCAATATCGGCGCGCCGCGCGGCACCGCGGTGCAGGCCGCCGATGCGGGCGTCGTCGCCTATACCGGCAACGAGCTGCGCGGCTACGGCAACCTTATTCTGGTCAAGCATGCCGGCGGGTGGATCTCCGCTTACGCGCATTGCGATCAAATTCTGGTAAAGCGCGGCGAGAAAGTCTCCCGCGGGCAGATCATCGCCCGGGTCGGCTCGACCGGCAATGTCGGCGACCCGCAGCTGCATTTCGAGCTGCGCCGCGGCAATCACCCGGTCGATCCGCGTGAGTATCTGGGCCCGTTGCCGACCGCCGCGACGAAGGATACCAGATCAAGCTGAGCCTTCCTTTGGCGCCGCTGCCGATTGCTGCATGAACCTCGCCGTGCTATGCGGCTCGCCTGGATTTTGCGATTGCAGCCAGCTGTGGGGTGGAACGATGCGCTTTGGTTTCTTTGACCAGCTGCCATGTGCGACCGGTTACACCGAACGTCAGCGCTATCGGGACATCATCGCGCAGATCGAGCTCGGCGATGCTCTCGGGTTTGATACGGCGTGGCTTGGAGAACTTCACTTTAGTCGTGCCTTCTCCATTCTCCCCGATCCGCTGATGGTGTTGGCGGCGGCGGCGCAACGTACGCCTCGAATTCGCCTGGGCACCGCGGTAACCCTTCTGCCGCTGCACAATCCGGTGAAGATCGCCGAGGAAGCCGCGACTGCCGATATACTCAGTGATGGCCGCCTCGAATTCGGGGTCGGCCGGGGCACCGCGCCGCTTCATTACAGCGGATATGACATCCCGCAGGAAGAGAGCCGGGCGCGTTTTGACGAGGCGCTCGACTTTATCATCGCAGCCTGGACGAACGACTGCTTTTCGTTCGCCGGCACATACTACCGGGCGCGTGATCTGACGGTGATCCCGCGACCGTTGCAATCGCCTTACCCGCCGGTGCGGATCGCCGCCAACAGTCCCGACACCTTCCCGATGGCGGGGCGGCGGAACTTCCCGATTTTTGCCACACCGCTGATCAATCCGCCGGATAAGCTCAAAGAGGGGCTGGCGGTGTACCGCGATATTCTGCCGGCCGGCAGCCGGGGCGATACAGCCCTTGCTTTTCCGGTCCATGTCACAAAGAACAGAGCGCAGGCACGCCTGGAGTGCGAACCCGGCTTACTGCGCTTTTTGCGCGAGGCCGCGGAGCGGTTGCGGCCGCTCGGCGAAGCCGACATCAAGAGCTTCGAAGCGTTTCGGCAAGTCCTGGCACGCATCGAACGGGTGAAGTACGAGGATCTCGATCGCGAGATGGGGGTCTTTGGCGATCCGGATTATTGCATCGCGCAAGTCCGCGCGTTGCGCGACGAGTACGGCATAGACGAGTTCATCTGTTATTTTAACCAAGGCGGGATCATGGATCACGACATGGTCAAGCACACCATGACGCTCTTCGCCACAGAAGTGATGCCGCATTGCCGCTAAGGTTACGCCTGTCAGACGAGGGGCTTGCCGAGCCGGCCGGCGAGATCCTGGATGAATTGCCAGGCGACGCGGCCCGAGCGCGACCCGCGGGTGATCGACCACTCGCCGGCCTCGGCTCTCAGCTGCTCGATCGGCACATCGAGCCCGTAACGCTCCGCATAGCCGCGGACGATCGCGTGGTAGGTTTCCTGATCGAGGCTGTGGAAGCCGAGCCACAGGCCGAAGCGATCCGACATCGAGACCCGTTCCTCGACCGCCTCCGCCGGGTTGATCGCCGTCGAGCGCTCGTTCTCGATCATGTCGCGCGGCATCAGGTGGCGGCGGTTTGAGGTCGCGTAAAGAACGACGTTTGCGGGCCGCCCCTCGATTCCGCCCTCGAGCACCGCCTTCAACGATTTGTAGCTCGAATCGTGCTGGTCGAAGGACAGGTCGTCGCAGAACAGCACGCAACGGCGCGAGCTCAGCCGCAAAATCGATAACAGCAACGGCAGGCTCGGAATGTCTTCCCGATGGATCTCGACGAGCACGAGGGCGCGCGGACGCTCCTGGTTGACTGCGGCGTGCGCGGCCTTGACCAGCGAGCTCTTGCCGGTGCCGCGCGCGCCCCAAAGTAATACATTGTTGGCCGGGAGCCCGGCGGCAAACCGCTCGGTATTGTCGAGCAGGATGTCGCGAACCCGGTCGATCCCGCGGAGCAGTCCGATCTCGATGCGGTTGACCTGGTGGATCGGCTCGAGCCAGACACGGTCGGCATGCCACACGAAGGCGTCGGCTGGCCTCCAGGTCGATGGCCGGCGCCGCCGGCGGGGCGAGGCGCTCCAGCGCATCCGCAATACGCTGAAGTAGTGGCAGCAAATCGGGATTTGTGGTCGGCAAATCAGGTGTCCTGCGGCAACTGCGAAGGCGCGGACGCTATCACAGGGCGCGGAGCCGAGGATTGCTCTTTAACCAGGCATCGCGTACCAATTTGCCTGCCGCGCGGCTACCCCATATGGCAGGCGACGCCGAGGCCACTCCTTGCCCGTCGCGGCAACTGATTTCGAGGCTCGATGCCAATGTTGATTTCCACGGCGTATGCCCAGGGAACCGGAATAACCGGATTATTGGATCAGAACGCGCTTATTCAGTTCCTGCCTCTGATCCTGATCTTCGTCGTATTCTATTTTCTGCTGATCCGCCCGCAGCAGCGCAAGGCCAAGGATCATAAGACGATGCTCGATGCGCTGCGGCGCGGCGACCGCGTCGTGACCGGCGGCGGGATCATCGGAACGGTCGCCCGAGTGGAAAACCCCGAGGAGGTCACGGTAGATATTGCGGAAGGCGTGCGGGTTCGCGTGCTGCGCAGCACGATCACCAGCGTGCTCGCCAAGCCCGATCCGGCGGCGGCCCGCGAGGCCGCCAGGACGAAAGCCGACCCCCGAGCGAAAGTGGGAACCAAGGAGTGATGAGGGCGGCAGAGGGTGCTGAGCGCAGCGAGGCGGGCGAGGGTTCGGTGGCACTGACCGGCGTAAAATAGAGATGCTGTATTTCGAAAATTGGAAAATCGCCCTGATCGCCGCGGTGTGCGCGCTCGGCGTGCTGCTCTCGCTGCCCAATTTGTTCAGCCCGGCGTTTCTTGGGCATTTGCCGAACTGGCTGCCGCACAAGCAGGTCGCCCTCGGCCTCGATCTGCGCGGCGGCTCCTATCTGTTGCTCGAGGTCGACGTCGCCGCGGCGCAGCGCGACCGCCTCAACTCGATCATCGACAATGTGCGCAACGCGCTGCGCGACGCCAATATCGGCTATACCGGGCTCAACGTCGAAGGCGATGCGATCCAATTTGCCATCCGCGAGCCCGACCGGATCGACGACGCGCGTCAGGCATTGCGCAAGATCGATCCGGACCTCACGGTCGATATCGCCCCCGACGGTTCGGGGACGATGCGCTTCAGTACCGTGGCCACCGAGGCACGGCGCCGGCAAGCGGTCGATCAGTCGATCGAAATCATCCGCCGACGCATCGACGAGACCGGGACCAAGGAGCCGACGATCCAGCGTGAGGGAGCAGACCGTATCCTCGTGCAGCTGCCGGGTGTCGACAATCCGGAGCACGTCAAGGCATTGTTGGGGCGAACCGCGAAGCTCACCTTCCAGCTGGTCAATACCACCGTATCGCTGGAGGATGCGCGCCGTGGCCGGTTGCCGCCGGGCGATGAGATCCTGCCGGCGGAGGAGGGGCGGGGCGCGCGCGCCGGCCCCGCTGCCTATGTCGTGCGCAAGCGCGTCATGGTCGGCGGCGACACTCTGGTCGACGCGCAGCCGACATTTCAGAACAACGAGCCGGTGGTCAGTTTCCGCTTCGATGCCGCCGGCGCGAAACGGTTTGGTGACGCGACACGCGAAAATGTCGGCAAGCCTTTTGCGATCGTCCTCGACAACAAGGTGATCAGCGCGCCGGTCATCCGAGAACCCATCCTCGGAGGGAGCGGCATCATCTCCGGCAGCTTCACCGTCCAGTCCGCGAGCGATCTCGCCCTGTTGCTGCGGGCGGGTGCGCTGCCGGCGCCGATCACGATCCTCGAGGAGCGGACGGTCGGCCCCGATCTCGGCGCCGACTCGATCCATGCCGGAGCGGTCGCCAGCTTTGTCGGGGTGGCGCTGGTCATCGTCTTCATGGTGCTTTTTTACGGGCTCTTCGGCGTGTTCGCGGATATTGCGCTGATCTTCAACTTGTGCCTGATGCTCGGCAGTCTGTCGCTGCTCGGCGCCACACTGACTCTGCCCGGGATTGCCGGGATCGCGCTGACGATGGGCATGGCGGTCGACGCCAACGTCCTGATCTACGAGCGCATCCGCGAAGAGGTGCGTGCCGGGCGCACAATGCTGTCGGCACTCGATGCCGGCTTCAAGCGCGCCTTCGGCACGATCCTCGACAGCCATGTGACAACGTTGGTTGCCGGCGCGCTGATGTTCTGGCTCGGCTCCGGCCCGGTGAAGGGGTTCGCCGTGACGCTCAGCATCGGTGTCCTGACCTCGCTGTTCTCGGCTATTCTGGTGACCCGGCTGCAGATCGTCACCTGGGTGCGCGAGTGGAAGCCTCGGGCGATCCCGATTTGATACAGAGCAGCGTAAAATGAGACCGCTGATCGTCATCCGGCGCACGCCGAAAATCGATTTCATGGCCTGGCACAAGGCTGGTTTTGCCTTGTCGCTGCTGCTGACCATGTCCTCGATCGTGCTGTTTCTGACCGTCGGGCTCAATTACGGGATCGACTTTGTTGGCGGCACCTTGATCGAGGTACGCTCCACGACGGGGCCGGCGAATCTCGCCGATATGCGGCAAAAGCTCGATGCGCTCCATATCGGCGAACCTTCCCTGCAAGGCTTTGGTCCGCCAACCGATGTGCTGATCCGGCTGCCGCGCCAGCCGGGCGGCGATGCCGCGCAGGAGCAGGCCGTCCAGCTGGTCCGTCAGGCGCTCGGCTCCGCGGTCGATTACCGCCGGGTCGAGGTCGTCGGCCCGAGCGTCGGCAGCGAGTTGATCCGCGCCGGGGTGATCGCCACGGTTCTGGCCCTCTTCGCGATTGCCGCTTACATCTGGTTCCGTTTCGAGTGGCAATTCGGCGTCGGCGGGATGATCTCGACCCTGCACGACGTCATCACCACAGTCGGGCTGTTCGCCCTCTTTCAGCTCGAATTCAATCTGACCACCCTGGCGGCGATCCTGACGATCGCCGGATATTCGGTCAACGACACCGTCGTCATCTACGATCGGATCCGCGAGTCGCTGCGCAAATACCCGAGAATGCCGTTTCGCGACCTCATCAACCTGGCGCTGAACGAGACGTTATCGCGCACCATCCTGACGGTCAGCACTGTCGCGCTCGCGGTCCTCTCGCTGTTGTTCCTCGGCGGCCAGGTGCTGAGGGGGTTCAGCATTGCGATGCTGTGGGGGGTCGTGATCGGCACCTATTCCTCGCTCTTTATCGCGGCGCCGATCCTCTATTACGTGCGGCCGAACCGCGCGGCGATCGCCCGATCGAGCGAAACGGTGCAAGCGCGCGCCCCCGGAGCGCCATAAGCCGCGTGGCAGCGCAGCAATGGACCTAACCCCCGTCGTCCCAGCCGGCCGCCAGGTCATCGAGCGCTACGGGCCGAGCGGTTTCCGGGTGACAGGGGTCATTTACACCGGTGCGATCCTGGTCTTCCCGGATCGCACCGTGTCGTGGCACGCCGGGAGCGCCTCAGAGGTCAACTGGGAGCGGCTGGCCCCGGTGATCGAGCATGGCGGTGTCCGGATTCTGCTGCTCGGTCTCGGGCGGTCGATGAGACCGGTCAGCGGCTCACTGCGCGACGCTATGCGAGCGGCCGGGATCGCGCTTGAGCCGATGGATACCGGCGCCGCGTGCCGCACCTACAACGTGCTCGTCGGCGAAGACCGACCTGTCGCCGCGGCCCTGATGCCGCCGTTGTGAGCAGCCGCGCTCCCTCTGGAATCAGGTCGTCCGTGCCGCAGGCCGGGAACCGCTGAACGTGTGCAGGCGTTGGCAATGTAGACTTTTAAGGGAGTCGATAATGCCTTTTCGCTCACGCGTTTTTGGCACCGGCATAATCGTGGCAGGTTTGGCGCTGGCTCCTGCCGCGCATGCGGAACACCGGCATGGTGGTTGGGACCATGGCGGTGACTACCACCACCACGGCAACGGAAACGCCGCCGGTGCGGCGATCATCGGCGGCCTTGTTGGTCTAGGCGTTGGTGCCGCGATCGCCTCAGGTGGGGGTTATTACGGCGCGCCGGGCTATTACGCACCGCCCTACGGTTATTACGGGCCGCCCCCGGCTTATTACAGGCCTGCGCCACCGCCAGTCTATTACGGCTACTAAGTGACGCAATGTGTCGCTGGAAGAGGTGTTGAAAATGACCCCCTCAAACCACTTGATCTCCGTCGCCGCGGCAGTGCTCCTCGCCATGCCCGCAGCCGCTCTGGCACAATCATCGCAACCCGCAACCAGCCAAGGTGCTGTACCGGCACCTCCGACAGTAAGCTCGTCGCCCATGGCCGGTCACCGGGTGGCTGGAAAGAACGCGGAGGAGCGTGTCGAACGCCGCGTTAAGGAGCTGCACGCGCAGCTGCAAATCACTCCGGCCGAGGAGCCGCAGTGGAACCAATTCGCTCAGGTAATGCGCGAAAACGCGCGCGATATGGACCGGGCATTCATGCAACGCGCCGAACAGTACGCGACAATGAACGCGGTGCAAAATATGCAATCCTATGAGCAGTTATCAGAGGACCATGCGCAGCGAGTGCAAAAGTTGGTTCCGGTATTCCAAAAGCTGTACGAAGTGATGCCCGAGCGGCAGAAGCAGCTCACCGACCAGGTATTTCGCGCCAACGCAGAAAGGCATGCGGCGCAAATGCACCGCGGCCGCAATGGATGAATCGGTAGCGCAGTTGGCCGCGGGTAGAGCCCCGCAACGGGCGGGGCTCTACCCGTTACGAGGAAATTTAGTTATCAGGAATTTGGCGGAAAGGCACCAAATAAGAGCTCGCGAGGCGCGCTTCTTGCACGCCGATATTCGCGCAAGCGAGTTCGAGAATGGCGCCCGAGAACGTAACCGGCTCTCTTCTTCCGCCCGGCATCGGCCATAATGGCGGCCCGCCGATTGATCCCGATGCCGGGTGGCGGAGTTTTTGTTGGAGGAGGGCTTACGCCCGGGCCTGGAAGACGCCGCCACGCGAGATTGCATTGGCCCGCTTGGCGCGTGCGCAGGCGCTCGGCATGAGCTATCGAGAGTACACCGCGGTGCTGCTCGACCGCGGCTTCCACCTATAAACGGGATTTCATTTCCCCTCCCGCGGTGCTGTGCGGGAGGGGAAATGGTTGCGATCAGCGGGCCTTCGACAGATTCTGGGCGACGAAGTCCCAATTCACCAGATGGTCGAGGAAAGTCTGAACGAAATCCGGCCGGCGATTTTGATAATCCAAATAATAGGCATGCTCCCAAACGTCGCAGGTCAGCAATGCCGTCTGCCCCTCGGCTAGCGGATCAACCGCATTTGGGGTGGCGGTAATCTTCAGTCGCCCACCATCGGCGACGAGCCAAGCCCAGCCGCTGCCAAACTGGCCGACGGCCGCTGCCTTGAATTGCTCTTTGAATTTGTCGAGCCCACCGCAATCGCGGGTGATGGCTTGCGCGACATCGCCGCTTGGTGAGCCGCCGCCGTTGGGCTTCATCGAGTTCCAGAAGAAGGTGTGGTTCCAGACTTGCGCGGCGTTGTTGAACACGCCCGTTTTCGAAGAATCCTTGTAAGTGGCGTTGATGATCTGCTCGAGCGATTGGCCCTCCATCGGCGAGCCTTTGAGCAGATTGTTGAGATTGGTGACGTAGGCTTGATGGTGCTTGCCGTGGTGGAAATCCAGCGTATTTGCCGACATATGCGGCTCAAGCGCATTTTTCGGGTAAGGCAGGGGCGGCAGTTCAAAAGCCATGGCGACCATCCCGGGTTCTGTAAACAACGGTTATCGGAAAACGCCGGTCCCGGAGCGACGTTCCGCTGATGCGAATCGCCTGTCGCCGGTGGCGGCGCTGGTGCGGCGCCACGACCACGACCGGTTCCAAACCGCGCTGTTCGCACCGGTCGTGCGTCGCGAGGCGCTGTTCGCGCTTTACGCCTTCAACTACGAGATTGCAAGGGTGCGCGAAAGCGTTACCCAACCGATGCTCGGTCAAATTCGCCTGCAATGGTGGCGCGAGAGCATTGCCGTTGCGTTCGACGGCGGGGTTGTCCGCCGTCATGTCGTTGTCGAACCCCTGACCGCGGCGATCCGCGAGCTGGGGCTGAGCCGTCAGCATTTCGACCAGCTGATTGATGCGCGCGAGGCCGATCTCCAAGACGACCCTCCTAAGGACCTCGCGGCTCTGGAAGACTATGCCGAAGCGACCTCGGCCCGGCTCATCTACCTCGCCCTCCAGATCCTCGGCTCGCGCCAACCTGCCGCAGGTGAAACAGCGCATCATGTCGGCGTTGGCTATGCGCTCGCCGGGCTGTTGCGCGCGATGGCGTTCCAGGCTCGCGCGGGCCGACGGTTGATCCCGACGGACATCGCCGCGCGAAGCGGGCTCGACGAACAGGATTATCTCGCGCTCCGCAGCACCCCTGCGTTATCCGCGGCTACCACCGAGCTCGCCGCGGTAGCCGCACGGCACCTCGACTCGGCCCGCGCTCACCGCGCGAATATACCGCGTTCGGCTTTTGCAGCACTGTTGCCGAGTGTCATCGCGCGGCACTGGCTGACGCGCCTCAAACTGGCGGGTTACGATCCCTTTTATCGGGGTTTGGCTGCTCCGGACCCACTGCAGAGCTGGCGGCTGACCGCTGCAGCCTTCTTCCGACGGTTTTGAGGGATGCTGAGCGCCCTTGTCATTCCGGGCCGTGGGCGCAGCGCGCAAGCCCGGAATCTATGAACACCGGGCTATGGATACCGAGGACAAGTCTGTGTTCATGGCTTCCGGGCCCGGCCCTCCGGGCCGTCCCGGAATGACGTCGCAAAGCGGATTGGGTGGCTTTCTGATTCGATAATCCCTTACCGGCCCTGAAAATCGGGGAGCCGGCGGTCGGCCATTGCCGTGATGCCCTCTCTGAAATCCTCGGTACGGCGTAGCCAATCCTGCTCGACCAGCTCGCGCTCGGTGGCGGCTTCGATCGCGTCGCACAGTCCACGCCGCACCGTCTCGCGTGTCGAGACGACGGCGAGCGGCGCGGATCGCGCTATCTCGAGCGCCAACGCCTGAGCGGCGCTGCGCACCTCGGCGAGCGGGACCAGCATTTCGGCGAGCCCGATCCGCACCGCTTCATCACCGGGGATGCGGCGGCCGGTGTAGAACATCAGCGCCGCCTGCTGAGCGCCGACCAGCCGCGGCAGGGTCGCAGTCAGTCCAAAGCCGGGATGAAACCCCAAGCGGTTGAAATTGGCGCTGAAGCGGGCCTCCTGGCAGGTGACGCGGAAGTCGGCGACCAGCGCCAGACCGAGGCCTCCGCCGACAGCAGCGCCGTGCACTGCGGCGATGATCGGCTTCATGTTGCGGAACAGGCGGATGGCTTCTTTGTAGAGGTGGCGGCCGGTGCCGCTGCGGCTTCCCTCAGAGACCGTTCCGGTGTCCATGCGCTTCGAGAAATCGGCGCCGGCGCAGAATGACCGGCCTTCGGCGGCGAGCACGATTGCCCGGCATCCCGGGTCGGTATCGAGCCGCTCGAACGCCTCGCCGATCTCGGCGATCAGTTCGCTGTCGAAGAAATTGTGCGGCGGGCGGCGCATCTCGACCGTGGCGACGTAGCCCTCGTGGCTGACACCGATGTCGCTCATGACCGGATCTCCTTAGGTTTGAAGATCAGCGCATCGACCACACTGACGCCCCGTCCTTGTGGGTGGACAATGACCGGGTTCAGGTCGATCTCCTCGATCTGATCGGCATGGTCAGCGGCAAAGCGTGACAATGTCGCCATTAGTTCCGCCAGGGCGACGCGGTCGGCCGGCGGCGCGCCTCGCACGCCTTCGAGGAGGGCTGCCCCTTTCAGCCCATCGAGGAGTGCGAGCGCTTCCTGGTGTCCGATCGGTACCGGTGCGAAGGCTACGTCGCGCAACACCTCGACATGGATGCCGCCGAGCCCGACCATCAGCATTGGGCCGAAATTGACGTCGCGTACGACACCAAGGATGATTTCCTGGCCTGGCGGAGCCATGGCCTGAACCAGGACGCCGCCGATCGCGGCCCCCGGATGAGCCGTCTCGGCGTTCACCAGCACCCTTTCGTAGGCGTCCCGCACCGCCCTATCGCCGGTCAGGCCGAGCGCCACGGCGCCTACTTCGGTCTTGTGTGTGATGTCCGGTGATTGCACTTTGAGCGCGACCGAACCGCCGATCCGCGCGGCTGCCTCTACGGCCGCCTCGGCGCTTGCCGCCAGAGCCTCGGGCGGGCACGCGACGCCATAGAGTGCGAGCAGCGTCTTAGCTTCCGCCTCGGTCAGCACCGGGCCGGAGGCAGCGAGCGCGGTCCCGACCTTGTCACGCAGATCGGGGGATGTCGCCGAGACGATTTGCCATTCGCGCCGCCGCTTCTGGAAACCGGCGTAATCGACCAGCGCGCGGATCGCGCGGGCGCAGCTCGGCATCGAGGTGTAACAGGGGATGCCGACTTCGGCGAACCGCGCCATCGCTCCGGGCGAGGCCGTAGTGTAGGTCGACAATAGGATTGGCTGCTTGGTCGCGTCGGTGATCGCGGCGAGCTCTTCGGCGCGTTTGGCCGCGGTCGCTTCATTGGCGAGCGAGCCGATCAGCAGGATCACATCGATCCGCTTCGACTCGCGGACGATCTCGACGAGACGCGCGTAGCCGACCTCGTGGATCGCCTGCGCGGTACCGTCGACCGGGTTTTGCGCTGAGGCGTAGGACGGCAGCAAGGCGAGGACGCGCTGCTGGATCTCGTCCTCCAGCTCCGGCAATTCGAGTCCGTGGGCCGACAACGTGTCAGCCATCCACACCGCGCTGCCGCCCGAGCCGGTGATCACCGCGACGCGGTTGCCGCGCGGCAGGCGGCAAAACGAAAAAGCCGCCGCGACGTCGAGCATATGATCGAGATCTTCGCCGCGGATGATGCCGTGATGACGAAAAATCGCATCGTCGATGTCCCCGGCTTCCGCCAGCGCACCGGTATGCGAGGCGGCCGCGCGCCGCCCGGCTGCCGACCTACCGACTTTGGCGACGATCAGCGGCTTGCCGGCCGCGGCAGCCTTCTCGGCAACCGCGCGGAATCGTTCGGGGCGACGGATCCCCTCGAGATAGAGGAGGAAAATGTCCGCGCTGCCCTCGTCGAGCCACCAATCGACGTAATCATGCGCCTCCAGGACGGTCTGGTTACCGGCGCTGACTTGATGGGTAAAGCGCAGCTGCTTGTCGCGGCCGCGGCTCAGGAACGAGAAGGTCAGTGCGCCGCTCTGGCAGCTGACGGCAATCGATCGCGCGGTGCTCACCGCCGGCAGCAGACTTCGGCTGGGGTCATGAAAGACCGGGCTGAAGGTCGCAACGAGTGGCCTGAGCGGGTTGACGATGCCCTCGGAATTCGGTCCGCAGACAACGATCCCGTGACGCTCGGCGATCCTGCCGAGCTCGATGTCGCGGGCGCGGGCGGTCTCCCCGCTCTCTTCGGCAAATCCTGAACTGATGACAACGGCGGCACGGATCCCGCGCTCGCCGCATTGCTCGAGGGTGGCGGTGACGTGCGCCGCCGGCACCAGCACCACCGCGAGGTCGGCCGCCTCTGGCAACACAGCGACGGAAGGATAGGCGCGCAGGCCCAGGACCTCGCTCTGGCTGCGCGTCACCGGATAAACGCGACCGTGGTAGCCATGGCCGATCAGCGCGTGCGTCAAGCGGCCGCGCAATGTCTCCGTATCGGCCGAAGCACCGATGATGGCGACGCTGTCGGGCGCTAGAAGCGGCCTTAGATCGGGCATTGGCTCAACGCAGTCCGAGCCCGCGAGCGATGATGCCGCGCAGCACTTCGCGGGTGCCGCCCTGGATCGTCAGCTTGGGGGCGATCAGGGTGGCGTAGCGCAGGGCCTCTTCGAACCGGTCGTCATTGCCGTCGGGCAGCGTGTCGCCGGTCTGCGGCGCCAAGAGACGCACCCTGTCGGGCAAGGCCTGCTCGAAATTGGTCCCTAGATCCTTGACCACCGCGGCCTCGACCGACGGCGTCTTGCCGGCCTGCAGCATGCCGGCGACGGAGAGCGACATGCGCCTTAAGGTTGCGAGGTGAGCGACTTCGCGCCCGATACCTTCGGCAACACGCTCGCTCGGTTCCTCGCTCGCCTGGCGAACGAGCTCGACGAGACACGGAAAGGTCTCGATCCACCGGTCGGGGCCACTGCGCTCGTAGGCGAGCTCGTCGGTCGCCTGCTTCCATGCCATATCAACCTCGCCGATCAAATGCGAGTCGGGCAAAAACGCGTCGTCGAACACCACCTCATTGAAGTCGTGGCCGCCGGTCAGGTTGATGATCGGCCGTGTCGTGATCCCCGGGGTCTTCATATCGACCAGAAACTGGGTCAGCCCGTGCCGCCGGTTTTCCTTGGTCGGCGACGAGGTCCGCAACAGCGCGATCATGTAATCGGCGTGATGCGCGCCGCTCGTCCAGATCTTGCGCCCATTGACCAGCCAGCCGCCGTCGGTCTTGGTCGCGCGGGTCGAGGCCGCGAACACGTCGGAGCCCGAATTGGGTTCGCTGAGCCCGATACAGAAGCAAAGCTCGCCGCGGGCGATCTGCGGCAGGATCTTTTGCCGGATTTCTTTCTGGCCAAAGCGCAGGATGACCGGTCCGCTCTGCCGGTCGGCCGTCGAATGGGCGCGGGTCGGGGCGCGCGCCGCCAGCATCTCCTCGGTCACGACATAGCGCTCGAGATGCGAGCGCTCGTGCCCGCCATATTGTTTGGGCCAAGTCATCCCGATCCAGCCCTTGGCTCCGACCTTGCGGCTGAATTCGCGCGAGAACGACCCCTTGCCGTCGTCCGGGGTGAAGGTACCGGCTTCAGCCTCCTCACGCAGGAAGTCGCGCACCTCGCGGCGCAATTCCCTGGCTTCGGGCGGGAGCTCGATCGGGTCGAAGCGGAAGCTGAAACTCATCGGCGTCTCACGATCCTGCAGTGATGAAAGGCCAGAGCCCGTCAGCGCCATGTTGCGCGACCATCCGACCAAGGCGGGCGGCCCAGACGGCCTCGTTGCCGAACTCTTCCCGCCAGGACCATAACCGGCGGGTTGCGTGATGGAGGGTGTGCTCGTAGGTGAAGCCCATCGCACCATGCGCCTGGTGGGCGATCGCCGCGCCGGTGCCGGCTGCCTCGCCGCCGCGCACCTTGGCGATGGCGATCTCGCTGATCGCGATCTCCGGCAGCCCGCAGGCCTCGGCGGCGGCATCCGCCGCGGCGCTCGCCGCTGCGACTTCGCCCGCCAGCATCGCGAGATTGTGCTGGACTGCCTGAAACTTGGCGATCGGGCGCCCGAACTGCGAGCGATCGAGCGCGTACTGCACCGATTGCTCGAGAATCTTTTCGAGCGCGCCGGCGATTTGCTGCAAGCGCACCGCCGCACCAAAGCTGACGAGCAGGTCCTGATCGGCGGCCGCCGGTCGTACGTCCGCCGGGACAACATCGTCGAACCCAACATCGTCGCGCGGCTCGCCGGCGAAGCTGACGGATTGCCGGATCGGCAAACCCGCCGCGGCAACCAGCGCCACCGCGGGCTCGCCGTCGCGGCGGACTAGGACGGCGATGTGCTCGGCACTGCGGGCGAACGGAATGCGCCGCGCCCGGCCGCTCAGCTTGCCGTCGGCGGTGAGCGCAATATTCCCGTCAGCGTGCACCGGAGCGATCGTCAGTGGACCGGTCGGCACCGCGATGCCGGCGCGCTCCAGCAGCCACCCTGCCATCAGGGTCTCGGCGAGCGGGACAGGAACGGCGAAACGGCCGGCCGCGCGCAGCACGGCAAACCCGTCGGCGAGCGTCGCTCCGGCCCCGCCAAGCTCTGCGGGCACCCAGGTGAGGGTCAGCCCGGACTCCTCGAGCGCGTCCCACAACGCCTTGGGCCACTTACCGCTTTCCGCCTCGTTGACCGTGTCGCGTTGGCACAGATCGCGAAAGATCCGGGTCGCGGTGTCGAGAATGATGCTATTGCCGCCGTCGTTCATATCGTCGTCCGCTCGCGCCCCCCGCTGCTGGGATCGTAGAGCAGGCGAGCAAGGACGGGAAGAGTTCCGCCGCCGAGGCCGGTTCAGCCCTTCGCGGCGTCCAGGCCGGCCACCGGGACCGCGGCGGAAATCTCAGTACCCTCGATCAGAAACACCCGGCCGTGCGAGGCTGACAAGCGGGTCTGCAATGCGGCCTTATAGTCGTCGGACCGGTACCATCTCCGGGCCGCATCGGCGCCGGGGAATTCGATGATGAACACCCGCTCGGGCATTGGACCGCCTTCGAGCAGATCGATCTTGCCGCCGCCGGCGACAACGCGTCCGCCAAACCGGGCAATGCTCGCCAGGGCTCCCGCCACATGGGTTTGATAGGCGGGATGATCGGTTATTTGAATGTCGCCGATGACGTAAGTGGCCATGACACTCTCCTGGCGCTGCGAGGAGATTCTGTCCCAAACCGCTGGAGCACCGCAACCGGGTTGGCCGCCGAAAATGCCCAGACCACCGCCCGCCACGGCATTCAAGGGCTGAAAAGACATGCCGGAGGGCAGAGGTTGTGAGCTAATTTACGGATGAACCAACCCTCACATCTGTCGAGGACGGGCGAGGGCATCTTTGGGAGGACCCTGTATGTTCATCGTTGACGCGCAGGTACATATCTGGGGCGCGGATACGCCTGAGCGGCCGTGGCCGAAGGACCGCGGCCATCCGCATCGCCCGCAGCCCTTCTCGAAGGACGATCTGCTGAACGAGATGGACGCTGCCGGGGTTGCCCGGGTCGTAATCGTACCGCCGTCTTGGGAGGGCGACCGCAACGATCTAGCCTTGGAGGCTGCGCGGCTTCATCACGACCGCTTCGCGGTGATGGGCCGGCCGCCAATCGAGCCGCGCCCCCTCGGCGATTGGCGTGATCGGCCCGGGATGCTCGGGCTGCGGGTGACGTCGAATACGGCGGAGGCGCGGGCCTTGTTCGACGATCCGGAAGCCTGGGTGTGGAACGAAGCCGAGCGGGCCGGGCTACCAGTCATGGTTTCGCCGTCGGGTCTGGCGCCGCAGGTCGACCGGATTGCGCAGCGTCATCCACTGCTCAAGCTCGTGATCGACCATCTAGCGCTGCGGCGGGCGAAGGACAACGCCGCGTTCGACGACCTACCAAGGCTGCTGCATCTGGCGAGGTTGCCCAACGTCGCGGTCAAGGCCTCGGCATTGCCGGCCTATTCGAGCCACGACTACCCCTATTACAATTTGCACCCGTACTTGAGACGCGTATTCGACGCCTTCGGCCCACGCCGGATGTTCTGGGGGACCGATCTGACACGGCTGCCCTGCACCTATCGCCAGGCGATCACGTTGTTCACCGAAGAATTGCCGTGGCTCTCGGCGGCAGACCAGGAGTGGGTGATGGGTCGCGCCGTCTGCGACTGGCTCGGCTGGCCGCTCGATGCAGGCTAGGATTGGCTCAACCTTTGGTCATTAGCAGAAGCAGCAGCAACGCCACGATATTGAAGCCGAGCATCCATTTGATGAATGCCAGATCGGCTTTGATCCTCGCAAACCGTCGCTGAGAATCAGTCAGCTCCTCCATTCCCGGACCATGCGCGGGGGACGCGGTCAGGCGATCACCTTGGCCTGCCGGAGTTCCTCCAATATGGGGCGGTCGTAGCCCAGGAGACGCGAGAGCACCTCGTCGGTGTGTTGGCCGGGGGTCGGCACCGGCCCGACGCGGCCTGGCGTCTTCGACATCTTGATCGTCGCGCCGGGAAGGTACATCTCGCCGGCGACCGGGTCCGCCATCTTGACCAGCATCTCGCGCTCCCACAGATGCGGGTCCTCGGCGACCTGCGGGATCGTCTTGACCGGCGCCACCGGGATCTCGGCGTCGAGCAGGGTCTTGACGATATGGTCCACGGTGTTCTCGGCGCACCACGCCTCGACCGCCTTGCGCCGCGCGTCGCCGCGGCCGACCCGACTGGTCCAACCCTCGGCCGCGGCCTCCTTGTTGCCGGTCACGATCTGCATCAGGCGGGTCGCCATTGCGCTGCCCGAAGCGGATATGACGACATGACCGTCCTTTGCCTTGAAAGGCGGCCGGCCGCCTTCGCCGCCCTCCTCGCCGGTGGCGAGGTAGTACGACGGTCGGAATCTCGACCATCGTCAGCGCCGAATCCATCAGGCAGCAATCGACCAGCTGCCCTTCGCCGGAGCGGTCGCGGTGGTGCAGCGCGGCGAGCGTGCCGATCGTCGCGTGCAGCGAGGTGTAGCGGTCGACCAATGAGGTGGCCGCGCCGAGCGGCGTTCCGACCGGCGCGCCGGTCAGCGACATCAGCCCGCTCATCGCCTGGCCGAGCGGGTCGAAAGCCGGGCGCTCGCGGTAGGGGCCGTATTGCCCGAAGCCGGATACCGAAGTCAGGATGATGTCCGGCTTCAGCGCACGGAGCTGGTCATAGCCAAACCCCATCTGCGCCATCGTACCAGGACGGAAGTTTTCGAGCACGACATCGGCGGTCGGCACCAGCGCGGCGAAGACCTCCTTGCCGCGCGGCGATCGCAGGTCGAGGCAAAGGCTTTTTTTGCCGCGATTGTAGACCGAGAAGTAAACGCTCTGGCCGCGCACCAGCGGCTCCGACCGGCGGGTCTCTTCGCCGCCCAATTTCTCGATCTTGATGACCTCGGCGCCGAGGTCGGAGAGGATCATGCCGCCGCGCGGACCCGCCTGATACCGCGCCAGTTCGAGAACCCGCACGCCCTCGAGGGCCCCTGCCATCGGCCGTCTCCCAAAATCTGCGTCCTGGTTGAGTGAACACCCGCTCCCCGGTACTGTCAAACGATCGACGAGCTGCGAGGAGGAGCGAGCCATGGCCTACGAATTTGTTCTTACCGAGCGTTTCGACGCCGTTGCCGTGATCACCCTCAACCGCCCTGACAAGCTCAACGCTCTGAGCTTTCCGCTGGTGCGCGAACTCGACGACGCGCTGACCCGGTACGAGGCGGATGACGACATCAAGGCCGTGATCCTGACCGGAGCCGGGGATCGGGCATTTTCGGCCGGTGCCGATATTCACGAGATGGCTGGGCTGCAGCGCCGAGAATCTCGCGACGCGCCAGGACGTGCGCGGCCGCGCCACCTGGCATATCGCGACCTTCGCCAAGCCGCTGATCGGCGCGATCAACGGACTGGCCTATGGTGGCGCGGCGCTGTTGAGCTCGACCCTCGACGTGCGGATCGGCTGCGAGCGCACCGCCTTTCGGTTCCTGGCGGCGAGCTATGGCCGGGTCAATTCGAGCTGGTCGTTGCCGCTGCTAGTCGGCCTGCCCAAGGCGAAGGAGCTGCTCTACACCGGGCGGATCGTCGCTCCCGACGAGGCAGAGCGCATCGGTCTGCTCAATCAGGTCGTTCCCGCCGCGCGCCTGCTCGATACCTGCATAGAGATCGGGCAGATGATCGCCAAGAACGACGCGCGCATGGTGCAAGGTCTGAAGCGCCTGCTGCACGAGCAGATCGGAATGGGCTGGCACGAGCGGTACGACAACGAAGAGGAGGCGCGCAGCACCTGGCTCCTCGCCGGCCATCCGCGTGAAGGCTTCAAGGATTTCCTCAGCCGCAAGGGGTCCGCTTAACGTCCACTAAGCCGGTTCGTGTGCGACCATCTCGTCATACCGGCGAAAGCCGGTATCCATTGCAGCCATGGGTCCCGGCTTTCGCCGGGACGACGACTACGCCCGAACTTACGGGTAATCGGTCATTACGACTTCTTCGGTCACGGTGTCGAGCAAGGCGCAGCTCAATTGCCGGCCGTTGCTGCTGTCACGAGCTTCGCCGGCGGAACCCGGGTTGATCACCAGCACTTTGCCGACGCGGCGCAGCAGTTGATGGTGCGTGTGGCCGTAGAGCACGAAATCCGCCTCGACGTCGCCAAATCGCGCCAATGCCGAACTATGGGGATAAACATAAGCCCCGCGCGGCTCCCAGGGCGTCGAATGGACGACGAGCAGCTTCTTTCCGTTAAAATTTAGCGCGAGCCGCTTCGGTTGTTCGGCAAGCCATCGCATCAGCGAGCGGTCGATCCAGCCGGGTTGCCGCGCGCGATTGCCTTGCGGCCCGAAAAAACCCTCTTCGTGATTGCCGAGGATCGTGTGCGCGCCGCGGTCCTTGAGCATGCCGACGACCTCGTTCGAGAAGCGGTATTCGTAAATGCTGTCGCCGAGGCAAATCAGCTCGTCGATATCCCCGAGAATCCGGAAAGCCTCGGCTAATCCATCCTGGTTGCAGTGCACATCCGAGATAATGCCGATCTTCACGCCTTCCCCCGGCAACCGATGATGTTCATCGGCTTCAAGCTCATCACCACATCGCCGTCCTGGTTGAGGATCTCGACCAGGGTTCGCACCATGCCGCGATCGGGTTTTGAGCGCGACCGCGCTGTCTCCAGCACCGTGACGCGGATGCGCAGTACGTCGCCGGGCCGCACCGGCTTCAGCCAGCGCAGTTCGTCGATCCCGGGCGAGGCGAGGCTTGCGGCCTTCGACAAAAAATTGTCGGCGAAGAGCCGCATCATCATCGCCGCGGTATGCCAGCCGCTGGCGATCAGCCCGCCAAATCGCCCCCGTGCCGCCCCGGCAGGGTCGAGGTGCATGTCCTGCGGATCGAAGCGCCGGGCAAACTCGATGATTTCGGCCTCGGTGACCCTGATCTCGCCGTATTCGACAATGGTGCCCGGGAGGTAGTCCTCGAAGTAGCGGTCTTCGGCCGGAACGGCAATTTCTGATGTGCTCATCGGCGGGCCGTCATAGTTACGTCACGGCCGGGCTTGACCCGGCCGTCCACGACTGCATTACATCAAGACCGCGAAAAAGTCGTGGATGCGCGGCTCGCGCCCGCGCCTGACGGAAGTGCGCCCGCGAGGGAGGGAGATGAGCTACGATTACATCATCGTCGGCGGCGGCTCGGCGGGGTCGGTGATGGCCAACCGGCTGTCGGCCAAGAGCGGCAACCAGGTTTTGCTGTGCGAAGCCGGTCAGGACACGCCGCACGGCAAGGTGCCGCCCGAGATCCTCGACAGCTATCCCGGCACCGCCTATTTCGACCCGCGCTTTCACTGGACCGAGCTCAAGGTCCACACCGAGGTCATCTCGCACAATCGCCCCGAGGAAAATCGCCCACCCCTGCGGAAATACGAGCAGGCGCGGGTACTCGGCGGGGGGTCGTCGATCAACGGCCAGCTCGCCAATCGCGGGGCGCCGAGCGACTACGACGAATGGGAGGCGCGCGGCGCCGCCGGATGGAATTGGAGCGGGGTGCTGCCCTATTTCAAAAAAGTCGAACGCGACATGGATTTCGACGGACCCTGGCACGGCCAGGACGGTCGCATACCGGTCCGCCGCATCTTTCCCGATCTGTGGAACGGTCACGCCAAGGCGGTCGCCAAGGCGTTCGAGGAGGCGGGCTACCCCTACATCCAGGATCAGAACGGCGAATTCAAGGACGGCTACTTCCCGATCACGATCTCCAACCTCTACGACCGCCGGGTATCGGCGGCGATCGGTTACCTCGACCCGGGGACGCGGCTGCGCAGCAATCTCACGATCTCGGCCCAGACCGAGGTCAAGGAGCTGCTGTTTGAGGGGACGCGCTGCGTCGGCGTCAAGGCGTTGGTCGCGGGCAACGAAACCGAGTTCCGCGTGGGTAAGTCCCGAGGCGAGGTCATCGTCTCGTCGGGGGCGATCCATTCGCCGGCTCATCTGTTGCGCGCCGGCGTCGGGCCGGCCGGTCATCTGCGCGATCTCGGCATCGACGTCGTCGCCCACCTGCCGGGGGTCGGCCAGCGGCTGATGGACCACCCGGCGGTTTCGGTCTCCTCCTTTATCAAGCCCGATTACCGGCTCAACGGCCTGACCCGGCGCCACATCCTGCTGGCGCTGCGCTATTCCTCGGGGATCGGCGATGCACCGGCCGGCGACATGTTTGTCGTCGGCGTCAGCAAATCCTCCTGGCATGCCGTCGGCGAGCAAATCGGCTCGCTGCTCGCGGCCGTCTACAAGACTTTTTCGGAGACTGGTCAGGTCAGGCTCGCCTCGCGCGATTGGCGGGTCGAGCCGATCGTCGAGTTCAACCTGTTGTCCGACCGGCGCGACCTCGAACGGTTGATGGACGCGTTCCGGCGGCTGGGCGCGATGCAGATCAGCGCCGCATTGCGCGACGCAACCAGTGACCCATTCCCGGCGAGCTATACCGAGCGCGTCCGTAAGATCGGCGTCGTCAACAGCAAGAACAAGATGATCACCGATGTGATCGCCAAAATGCTCGACGGCCCGGCCTGGCTGCGCCGCATGATGATCGAAAAGGTCATCGTCGAAGGCTACCGGTTCGACGAGCTGATGCGCAACGACGAAGCTCTCGAAGACTTCATCCGCAAGGCCGCAATCGGCGTCTGGCACGCGACCTGTACTTGCCGCATGGGGGCCGAGGACGATCCGCTGGCGGTCACCGACAATCATGGCCGGGTGCGTGGGGTCGGCGGCCTGCGCGTCGTCGACGCCTCGCTGTTTCCGACCGTGCCCTGCGCCAACACCAATTTTCCGACCCTGATGACCGCCGAAAAGATCAGTGACGATGGGGCGGCGCCTGAATGCCAATCAAGTCATTGCGAGAGCGGCGGCGATGGTGGCGGCTGCCTAAATGCCAATCATGTCATTGCGAGGAGCGAAGCGACGAAGCAATCTCCGGGGTCCGGTTCACGGATAGAGCGAGATAGCTTGTGTAGGCGAGATTGCTTCGCTGCGCTCGCAATGACGGCCCGCGACAGCGACGCGCCGGACGATAATGGGTGGCATTAGAAACGCGCTCATCCGAGAGGCCGCGAGCGGCCGTCTGAAGGACGCATGGCGTTGATCCAGGTCTCGCATTGTTAGATAGAGGGGTAGATGCGCTTTGGGGTCTTCGACCATCTGGACGACAGCGGTCTGCCGCTGACCCGGCACTTCGAGGAGCGGCTGAAGCTCGTCGAGGCCTATGACCGCGCCGGCTTCTATGGCTATCATCTCGCCGAGCACCACAACACGCCGCTCGGCTATGCGCCGTCGCCCGGCGTCTTCTTGTCCGCCGTCGCGCAGCGCACCCGGCAATTGCGGTTTGGGCCGATGGTTTATCTGCTGCCGCTCTATCATCCGCTGCGGCTGATCGACGAGATCTGCATGCTCGACCAGATGAGCGGCGGGCGCTTTCTCTATGGCGTCGGGCGCGGCATCTCGCCGGTCGAGGTCGGCTTTTACGGCATCGATTTCGCAGACGGGACCGCAGCAGTTCCGCGAGGCGTTCGAGGTGATCCGTCTCGGGCTGACCGAGAACGAGCTGACCTATCACGGCGAATTCTACAACTTCGACCAGGTGCCGATCGTCATGAAGCCGGTACAGCAGCCTTACCCGGAGCTGTGGTACGGGATCGGCCGGCCGGAGAGCGTCGCCTGGGCCGCCGAGAACGCGGCCAATATCGTCGCGCGCCGTCCACCGGCTCAGGTTCGCGCCATCGTCGATTGCTACCGCGCGGAATGGCGCGCACTCGGGCGGCCTGAAGCCGAGCTGCCGCTGATGGGCGTCAACCGGCACCTCGATACTCGCCGACACCGAAGCCGAAGCAATCGACGTCGCGCGGCGCGGCTATCCGGCGTGGCGGCACCACATGGGTCTGCTTTGGCATCAATACAATGTGCCATTCCCACTTGAAGCGGCATTACCCGAGGATTGGGGCGCACTGCAGAACAACGGCGATGCCATCGCCGGCACCCCGGCCCAGGTGCGCGACTATATCGCCGCGCGAGATCGCTGCGACCGGCGTCAATTACTACGTCTGCGATTTCGCGTTCGGCACGATCAGCCATGACGAGGCGATACGCTCGATCGAGTTGTTCACTCGTGAGGTGATGCCGGCCTTTGCCGATGCCTGACCAGGAGGAGATGCGATGGGTACGATGATCGACTTCGCGCGCCCCGATGGTGGCAAGACCAAAGGGTACCTGGCGATCGCCGGCCACGGCCGCCCCGGTGTCGTCGTCATTCAGGAGTGGTGGGGGCTCAACGACCAGATCTGTGGGGTCGCCGACCGCTTTGCCCGCGCCGGCTATAATGCCCTTGCGCCCGATCTCTACAACGGGCGGGTCACCGCCGTGGCGGACGAGGCTAACCATCTGATGACCGGCCTCGATTTCGCCGATGCCACGCACCAGGATCTGCGCGGCGCCGCGCAGCATCCTGGCGCCGCAAAGCGGCAAGATGGCGGTAATGGGTTATTGCATGGGCGGAGCGTTGACCATCGCTGCGGGCGTGCACGTGCCGGAATTCGCCGCCGGTGTCTGCTTCTATGGCATCCCGCCCAAGGAGTTCGCCGACCCGGCGAAGATCCGCTTACCCTTACAAGGTCATTTCGCCAATCGGGACGATTGGTGCACACCGGCAGCCGTCGACGATCTCGAAACGGCGTTGAAGCAGGCCGGCGCCAAGCACGAGGTCTACCGCTACGACGCGGCGCACGCTTTCGCCAACGAGCGCAGCGCCGCCTACGATGTCGCTTGCGCTAATCAGGCTTGGGAGCGCATGTCCGCATTCCTGAAGACGCAGATCGCGTAGCAGAGGTCAGCCGCGGCCCGGGATACAGGGGCGGATCGCGCTCGGCGAGGCCGGGCCGGCCGGAGGGTCCGGCAGCACGAAGACGGCGAGGTAGGTACCTTCCTGAAGATCGTAGAACGCGGTCTGGCGATAGCCGACGGCGGCGAGCTCGCAGCGCAGCAGGTCCGGTGGGGTGCCGTGCACTTCGGTTTGTTTGCGGGCATCGATGACCGCAACCCGGGCGCCGGGTCGCAGCGCCGGGCGCAGGTTCCACATCAGGCCGTAGGGCTGCTGGACTTCGTGATACATGTGGACGAGGAGGGCGAGGTCGAGCGAGCCGGGCGGCAGCCGCGGGTCGTGCGGGTCGCCGCGGACGACAGTGACCCAACCGGCGAGACCCTCGTTGGCGAGCCGGCCGGCGAGACGCTCGAGATACTCGGGGACGACATCCTCGGCGTAGACGTGCCCCTTCGGTCCGACCCGCCGCGCCAGCCGCACCGTGTAGTATCCGCTCCCCGCCCCGATATCGGCCACGGCGAGACCGGCCCTCACGCCGAGCAGGTTCATGACGCGCTCGGCTTCGCCCGCCCGGTCGCGTGACTGCTCGTCGTGCCAGATGTCGGTGACGATCCCCGCGACCGGCCGGCCAGGCGCCGGAAATGCGCTGGCCGGCGCGCCCGGCGGCGCCAGACCGTTCTCGTAGTCCGCGGCGAGAACGCAAAGCGGCACCAGGATGGCGAACAGAACCAGGGCCACGCACTGCGACAGCCACGACATCGGCCTATTCCGCGGCAGCGCGCCTCTTAAGGGCCTCGAGCCAGCGCCGAAGCAAGGCGGCGTGTGCCGCGAGGCGCCGCTCGATCTGCTGCCCAACCTGGTTGCGATACATATGGACCGCGAGGTTGCGTTCTTCGCCGAGCTTGATGGCCGCCTGCGCATCCTCGTCCGATAGCCACCCAAGAGCGCGCGCAGCCCGAATGGTTGCGTTCGGCGATGCAGCGCTGACATTCTCCAGTGCCGCGAGCACCTTCTGACAGGCTTTCCAAACCGCTTCGTACGAATAGATCAGCCGCAGCACTGCGCTGTCGCGTTCCACCAGCGTGCGCTCGCTCTTCCCGGCAAGCTCGTCGAGCGTAGCAAGCGCGGCCGCCGCTTCGGCGAGCCGCCGGTCTAGCCTTTCCATTTCACGCCCTCGCTGCGAACCTCGTCCATGAGAGTAGATGCGGCACGACGAAGGTCGACGATATCAACATCGTACGGAATTGAGCTTTCCTCTACGCTCTCCGCCAGATCGGAGAAGAAGGCGGAGGGTAATTCGTCCCGAGGCAGTATCGCGATATCGATGTCGCTGTGCCGGAGAGCCTCACCGCGGGCACATGAGCCGAACAACCACACCTCGGCATCGCACTCGCCCAGAGCACCGAGCACCATCCGCCGCAATTCCTCGATCGCCTGTTTGCGCGTCGGGTTCACGCCCCCTCTTTACCCAGCGCGTCGGCGGCGCACCGCTCGGCGGGCGAGGTAGGGGCGGAGATATTGCCCGGTGTAGCTCGCCTCGCTCGAGGCGATGTCTTCGGGAGTGCCGGTGGCGACGATATGGCCGCCGGCGTCGCCGCCTTCGGGGCCGAGATCGATGATCCAGTCGGCGGTCTTGATGACTTCGAGATTGTGCTCGATGACGAGCACCGTGTTGCCGGTCTCGACCAGCGCGTGCAATACGTCGAGGAGCTTGCGGACATCGTCGAAATGCAGCCCGGTGGTCGGCTCGTCGAGGATGTAGAGGGTGCGGCCGGTGGCGCGCCGCGACAGCTCCTTGGCCAGCTTGACGCGCTGCGCCTCGCCGCCCGACAAGCGTCGTCGCCGGCTGGCCGATATGGATGTAGCCGAGCCCGACCCGCTGCAGGGTTAGCAGCTTGTCGCGGATCGCCGGCACGGCGCGGAAGAAATCGGCGCCCTCGTCGACCGTCATGTCGAGCACGTCGGCGATGCTCTTGCCGCGGAACAATACCTCCAGGGTCTCGCGATTGTAGCGGCGGCCTTTGCAGACGTCGCACTGGACATAGACGTCCGGCAGAAAGTGCATCTCGATCTTGATGACGCCGTCGCCCTGGCACGCCTCGCAGCGCCCGCCCTTGACGTTGAACGAGAAGCGGCCAGGCAGATAGCCGCGCGACTTGGCCTCGGGGAGCCCGGCGAACCAGTCGCGGATCGGGGTGAAGCAGCCGGTGTAGGTCGCCGGGTTCGAGCGCGGTGTGCGGCCGATCGGCGACTGGTCGATGTCGACGATCTTGTCGAGAAACTCGACCCCCTCGAGACCGCCAAGGGGGGCGGGCTGCTCGCGCGCGTTGTTGAGCCGCTTGGCGAGCGCCTTGTACAGGGTCTCGACGATCAGGGTCGACTTGCCGCCGCCCGAAACCCCAGTCACGCAGCAGAAGGTGCCGAGCGGAATCTCCGCGGTGATGCCCTTCAGGTTGTTCCCACGTGCGTCTAGGATGCGCAGGATCTGTCCCGGATGGCCGGTGCGGCGGATTAGCGGCACTGGGATCTGACGGATGCCGGTCAAGTACTGTCCGGTCACGCTGTCGGAGTTTGCCATGATTGCTTCGGGCGTGCCCTCGGCGACGACGTGGCCGCCATGCACCCCGGCGCCAGGCCCCATATCGACGACCCAATCGGCGGTGCGAATCGCCTCCTCGTCGTGCTCGACGACAATTACCGTATTGCCGAGGTCGCGCAGCCGCTTCAGGGTCCCCAACAGGCGTCCGTTGTCGCGCTGGTGCAGACCGATCGAGGGCTCGTCCAGGACGTAGAGCACCCCAGTCAGCCCCGAACCGATCTGCGACGCCAATCGGATGCGCTGGCTCTCACCGCCGGAGAGCGTGCCCGAGGCACGCGACAGGGTCAGGTATTCGAGCCCGACATTCCGCAAAAACCCGAGGCGCTCGTTGATCTCCTTCAAGATGCGCTGGGCGATCTCGCGCTGGCTCGGGGTCAGTTCGGCGCTGATCCCGGAAAACCAGCTTCCGGCTTCGGCGATCGACATCGCCGCGACCTGGCTGATGTGTTTGCCGGCGATCTTGACCGCGAGCGCCTCCGGTTTCAGCCTGTCGCCGCGGCATACCTCGCAGGTCTTGGCGGTCTGGTAGCGTCCGAGCTCCTCCTTGACCCAGGCGCTGTCGGTTTCGCGAAAGCGCCGCTCCATGTTCGGCAACACGCCTTCGAACGGCCGCTCGGTGGTGTATTTCCGCAGCCCGTCATCATAGGTCATCTATGGCAGGACGATGCGACGGAACACCAGGACGCGGCATCGCACCATGCACGCGCGCGGCCTCCAACAATGCGGGGTCGAGTGCGCGCAAGGCGTCCGACAGCAACAGGAAAGGCAGCGGTGCGGCGGCCAGTGCGGTCACCACGATCGCGCCGGCGGCGGAGACGACGTGCATCGTGACGCGCGCACTGAATGCCGCGTGCAGCAGCAGGTTTAGCAGGCCGCTTTTCGGGCGAGGCGAGCCAGCTCCAGCCCATCGCCGTGAGCAGCGGTGTCAGGTAGAGCGGCATTACCACCAGCCGTTCCAGCAGCACTCGGCCGGGAACGCCCGGCGCCAGCGAAAGTGCCAGCCCGCCCCCCAGCAACATCGCGCACAGCGTGGTCAGCAGCCCGAACAGCAGCGTGTTGAGCACCACGTCCGGGTGATGCAGCGGGGCAAATCCGCTGCCGGTTCCGGCGAGGACCACGGCGCCCATCGGCGGCAGCACGAGGAGCGCGACGACGAGGCTGACGCCAATGCCCACGACGGCCTCGGCATGCGGCAGCCGTACCGTCGGGGTTACGCGCGAGTGCGCGAACCACTCAGTGGAACAGCGTTTCGAAATGCCGAGAAAAGTCACGACTGGCCTGCACGTAGGTGTGGGCATCGGCGGGAAGCAGAGGATGTGTCTCGGCGAGCGGCTTCTGGCCCGCCGGCGGCGGCACGTCGGGGCGCATCAGGTACATACCGTAGAGCTCGGTATCCAACAGGCGCTGGCCCTCCTGCGACAGGACGAAGTCGATGAACAGCTTTCCAGCATTGGGATGTGGCGCGCCGGCGAGCAGGCCGACAGGGACCAGCGTCACCGGCATTCCCTCGGCGGGGTAGACTGCGACCAGGCCGGCCTGCGCCGCTTCCGGCGTGAATGCGCGCCAATGATCGAGCGCGGCGGCGATGAGGACTTCGCCGCGGGTCACCGCGTCGGTCAGCTGCGCGCCGGTTGCCATCACCACCGGCCTCTGGGCGGCGAATTTGGCGGTGAAGTCGGAGCCGAGCGTTTGCTCCAGCAGGTAGTTCCAATTGAATTGCGTACCGGCGGCGGCATTCTGAATGGCGAGCTTGTGGTCAGCCAGCTCCGGGCGCAGCAGATCGCGCCAGGATGTCAGTGTGAGCCCGGCGGGCAACGTGTTCTTGTTGTAGACGGGGATGACGCCGATCGCCTGCGCGGCGGCCCAGTAGCCGTCGCTCTTCGCGCCGGTTGGAAAAGCCGCATATTCCGCAGAATCATATCGCGCGATGCGGCCTTGCTGGGTCATCTCGATCCAGGCTGCCGTATTGGCCGCCAGCATGACATCGAAGCTGAGGCGCTTGGCGTCTATCTCGGCATTGATGCGCGCCAGCACGCGACCGGTCGGCGCGGAATAGAAGCCGGTGGCGATATCGAGGAACGAATACTTCGCCTTGAACGCCTCCATGAACTTCTGGAAGTTCTCGCCCGGCGCGGCATCGGCCACGGCAAGCGCACCTTCCTGCCGCGCGGCCTCGATCACGGCGGGATCGGCGGCGCGCGCTAGCAAGGGCGCAAGCGTGAGTGTGCAAAGCAACGGGATGAGTCGGATCATGCCGCCTCCTTGGTCGCACTGCGGAATTCGATGATCTGACGATAGCGGTCGGGCCGGCAGTACACCTGCGCATGCTCAAGTGCGGCACCATCACGGGCGAAAAAAATGCGTTCCAGCACCAGCAACGGGGCACCAGTGGGTGCTTCGAGCAGCGCGGCGATGGCGGCGGGCGCGGCGATGGCATGCGCCACCTGGATGGCCTTGTGCACCGGCAGTGCGTTGGCGTTGGCGACCAGGCTGACGAAGGGTTCGGTCGCCAATCTTTGCTGCCAATCAGATGGCATGTGGCGCGCCAGCGGGCGCGGGATGTGGATCACCGAATGGGCATACGGCTCACCATCCGCCTTGCGCAGCACCCGGATGCGCAGCGCGCGTGCGTCATGGTCCAGGCCGAGGGTGTCGGCGACATGCGGCAGGCATTTGGCTTCGATGGTGTCGAGGACGATGGGGCGCGTGGGGAAGCCGTTGAGGACCAGGTCGTCGAGCGAGGTCAGCATCCATGTGCCGGCGCCCTGCGGCCGGGCGACGACGAAGGTGCCGCGACGACGATAGCGTTTGATGATCCCATCGGCGACAAGCACGTCGAGTGCTGCCCGGACCGTGAAGCGGCTGACGTCGAACTGCTGCATGAGGTCTTCGTCGGTCGGATTGATCGCCCACGCGCCAGTCGCCCTTGGCGAGGCGGGTGCGCAGGGACTGGAGGATCTGGAGGTAGGCTGGAAGGCTCATGGTCGCCGAGTGTTCTGGCGTATTGTCCGGACAAATTCAAGGCTGACGGCATTGGCGGCCGCCGGTGCAGCCGGTTGTTACCGCTCTCGGCTCAATCGAGGCGGTGGTTCAGCGCCCTGATGTTTGTCAACGCCGCTTGACCGCTGATAGGACGATTTTACACTGCGCCGAGCAGGCGGCTCGAGGCGAAATCCGATCCATACCTTTGCATCACGCCTTTCAAGGTTCGTCCCTACGCGTGCAGGTTCCTCCGTAGAAGGCAAAGGCGCGATAGTGCGCGTCGAACAGAGCAGAGGGTCGTGCGATAGAGCACTGCTGACCGACACTGGCCGAAAGGAGAGCTCGCATGCCAGAGCGGACATTCACGACCGCGCCACCTAGCGGCAGCACTCGGCCCAAAGCCGCACTCGCGGGTACGGTGTTGTGTCGCTCCTTCATGTTGCGACACAGGCACGGCGACTTCCGCCATGCATGGAGAACCCCGTGCTGTGCGGCTAACCGGCAACGATTGGCCGGATGTTGTGGTTTATCCGGAACAGGTTCCTGGGATCGTACCGGTTCTTCAGCGCGACGAGCCGGTCGTAGTTGGCGCCAAATGCGGCGCGTGCGCGGGGGTCGGCCTCCTCTTCAAGATAGTTGACATAAGCGCCGGGTGCCATGAACGGCCGCATGGCATCCCAGCACTCGCGCGTCCACGTGACGTTTCGCTCGGTCTCGGACGCTTCGGTCCAGCTCGACAGCACCAGGAAATTGAACGGGTGCTGGCGGTGCGCGAATGCGGTCTCAGACGGGCCCTTCCGCGAGACCTCGCCGTGTACGCACTCGAGCCATGGTCCGCTGGTATAAGGTGAAGGTGCCGTTTGCGCATAGCGATGGAAGACCTCGATGGCCTCGTCCGGCAAGCCATGTAGGAAATTGGCCTTCCAATAGGCCTGGCGCCCCGGCGGGAACCAGGGGTCGAACATGGTTTGCATCTGCAGATAACTCATCGGTCCGAACAGGTCCGCGATCGGTGAGCCGAACCGGCGCAATGGTGCGAGCACCTTTTCGCCATCTTCCGGTGAACCGGAATAGCAGCCGGCGACACCGATAACGGGAGTTACCGTCGAGCTGCGGATCTTGCCCACCTGCGTGCTGAGCTCATCGGGTCCGGAGAAGGCAAAGTCGCGATAGAACCGCAGTACGTCGCGGGTCTGATCAACCGGATAGAGCACGCCGCCGCCAAACACGGTACCGAGTTGATGCAGGCGATACTCGAACGACGTGACGATACCGAAATTGCCGCCGCCGCCGCGCATGCCCCAGAACAGATCCGCGTTCTCCTGCTCGCTCGCCTTGAGCAGTCGGCCGTCCGCGATGACAATGTCGATGGCAATCACGTTGTCACACGCCAGGCCGTGCTTGCCGATCAGCCAGCCCATGCCACCGCCAAGGGTCAATCCGGCGATACCCGTGGTGGAGATCACACCCATCGTTGTCGCCAGCCCGAAGGCCTGCGTCTCGCGGTCGAATTCGCCGATGGTGAGGCCGGGTTCGGCTCGCACTGTTCGCGCGGCAGGATCGACGCGATTCCCTTCATGGCTGAGAGATCGATCATGAGCCCATCGTCGCAGATTGCCTTGCCGGCGATGCTGTGACCGCCGCCACGCACCGAGACCGGAAGGTCGCGCTCACGGGCAAAGCCGACGCAGGCGATTACATCCGCCGCGCCGGCGCATCGCGCAATGATCGCGGGACGCCGATCGACGATCCGGTTGAAGACGACGCGCGCTGCATCGTAACCAGGCTCGCCAGGCACGAATGACGGGCCGCGCAGCGACATTCTGAAGGCAGTGGTCGCAGATTGCGAAAGCATCGTCTTCCCCTCCGACCCTAGTTTAGGCGATGGCATTATAGATATCGCGATGCAGCAGCCACTTGCCGTCAAGCCGCTTCCATACGACCAGATACTTGATCTCCGTTGTCTCGCTCTTGGCCCCCGGCGGCGTCATCGTCATCGTCGCGCGACCGACTTCGCTTGCCATGTCACCGACGACATCAAGTTTCTCGGTGTGAATCAGAAACTTCGTCATGCCGTAATCCCGAATCGCTGATTCCCAGAGCTGCTTGACTGCCTCCCGGCCCTCAACAATCGGGCTATCGGGTGGAAGGGATATGATGTCGGGAGCGAGCAAGGCGGCGATGGCTTCCACGTTCCCCGTCTCAACGGCCTTCTCAAACGCACCATTGTTGGTGGCGATATCGGCTGCGCTCATGGTCCTACTCCCAATTCGCGAGGCAATCGTCCTCTCGCGATCTCACGGACGCATCACCTGCAGGTAACCGGCTGGTAACAAGCCGCCGCGTCGGGTACGGTTCCCGCGTGCTGGTGGTTCGCGGGTGGATTGGATGCGCAGCCGCGTCATGGTTGTCGGTCGGGACGTGGCGCAGCGCGCCTGCCTCGCACGACTGCTGAGCGGGAACGGCTACCGCGTCGAGATCGCGGAAAGCGCTGCTCACGCGCGCCGCATCGGCTTCAATGGTATTGAATTAGCAATTGTTGTGCGCGCCGGACTGGGTCCCGCGGGCAGAGGCCTCGTGCAGGATCTGCAGGCCGCGGTGGGACGCGTTCTGCTCGTCGCGGCGCCGGGCGACAGGGGCGAACGGCACGGCCATCTAGACGATGTCTCGGATGAGGCCGCACTGCTCGCACGGGTTGCCGAGGCGCTGTCACCCGCCTCGGAGCCTGAGGCCCTGGAACCAGTGCTGCAATTCGCTAGATACCGCCTGGACCTCGCCGGCCACAGCCTGCTGGATACGGCGGGAAAGGAGATCCCGCTGACGCACGGCGAGTTCGGCCTGTTGCGCGTCTTAGTGCAGCGGGCGGGACGGGACCTGTCGCGCGACCAATTGTTGCAACTTCTGTCCGGGCGCGACGCCGAGGCCTACGACCGCAGCATCGACATGCAGATCGTCCGTCTGCGCCGCAAGATTGAGCCGGACCCGAAAACGCCCGACCCTAATCGTTACCATCCCCAATAGCGGCTACAAGTTCACCGCGACGGTGCGCCAGGCGGAGCCTGCCGCGTTGCCGGACCCGGAACCGACAGCAGCCCCGCCCGAGACACGCCCCGTTGGCGGCGAACGACGCTTCGTTACCGCTGTCGCTGCCGAAGTGCTCGCGGCCGAAGGAAGCAGCCTGCCGCGTGATCCGGAGGAGTTGCGCCCCCTCATCGATGCCTGGCGCCGCTACGCCGCGGCCGTCGTCGCGAAGCACGAAGGCATGCTGGCGGAAAGCCGGCTGCGGGAGGTTCTCGCCTATTTCGGCTTTCCGGTGGCGCAGGAACACGCCGCCGAGCGTGCGCTCCACGCGGCGCTTGCCTTGGCCGAGCATCTGCCTGTCGGGGAGACGGCGCTCGCTGCCGGCCTGGCGATCCGGGTCGGCGTGGCCAGTGGCCTCGTCATTGCCGACCCGGACGGCGAGGTGTTGGGCGAGACGCCGGGGGAGGCAGGATGGCTGAAGGGTCTTGCGGAGCCGGGCGAAGTCTTCGTTGCCGCAGGCACGCGGCGTTTGGCTGGCGATCTGTTCGCCTATCGCGACCTCGGCCGGCTCATTGTCAGGGGCGTCGGTCCGGTGCCGGCGTGGCAGGTGCTTGGGCGCAGCACGCTCGGCAGCCGCTCAGAGGCACTCCACGCCACGGCGGTGACACCGCTCGTCGGTCGCGCGGAGGAGTTGCACACGCTGCTGCGGGCCTGGCAGCAGGCGAAGTCCGGTGAAGGCAGGCTGGTGTTGGTGTCCGGTGAACCCGGGATCGGCAAGTCGCGCCTGCTCGCCGCACTGGAAGAACGCCTAGCCGGCAAGCCTCATAACAGCCTGCGGTATTTCTGCTCGCCGCTGCACCAGGACAGCACGCTGCATCCAATCGTGGCGCGCTGGGAGCAGGAGGCCGCGTTCGCGCGCGGCGATTCGCCCGAGGAGCGTCTGCGCAAGCTGGAGAAAGCTGTCGCATTGGCCGAACTGTCGCCCGAGGATTTCGCGCTGATCGCGGGGATGCTGTCGGTGCCGACGGACGGCCGTTACCTGCAACCTGAACTCAATCCGCAACGGCGCAAGGAGAGGACGTTCGGAGCGCTGCTACGTCGGCTGGGGCGGCTGACACAAAGCAATCCCGTGCTGATGCTGTTCGAGGACGCGCAATGGGCCGATCCCAGCTCGGTCGAATTGCTAGACTGCTGATCGACCGGTTGTCGGAACTGCCGATCCTGCTGGTCATCTCCTTCCGTGCTGATTTTACGGCCGCCTGGATCGGCCGCTCGGGCGTCAGCCTGATCACGCTGACCGGCTGAACCGGAGGCATTCCGAGACGCTGGCTGCACAGGTGAGCGCGGAGCGCGCGCTGACGCGTGAGGTGCTGGAATGCATCGTCACGCAGACGGATGGTGTGCCGCTGTTCATCGAAGAGCTCACCAAGGCGGTACTGGAAACGTCCACGGATGTCGCCACTGCCGCGCTGCCACCCGCCGTTCCGAGCACGCTTCACGGCTCACTGATGGCGCGGCTCGACCGACTGCCGACGGCGCGTCAGGTAGCACAGATCGGCGCGGTGATTGGCCGAGAATTTCCGTATGCGTTGCTTGCTCCAGTGGCGTCGCTTTCGCAGGGGCAGCTTGCGCGCGGGTTGGATGAGCTGATTGCCTCAGGGTTGGTTGCACGACGAGGCAGGCCGCCCGACGCCGTCTATACATTCAATCACGCTCTCACGCGCGATGTAGCTTACTCCAGCCTGCCGAGGAGCCGTCGGCAGATCTGCCACCAACGCGTCGCGACCGCGCTGGAGGTGTATGATGATGGTTCTGTCCGTGCGGCGGAGCCGGAACTGCTGGCTTACCATTTCCAGGAGGCGGGGGATTTCAGTGCGGCGTTAGCCTACTGGATTGCGGCTGGCGACGTAGCGGAGCAATACGGTGCAAACCAGGAAGCCGTTGCGCACTTCCAATCCGCGAAGCAACTGACCGAGCGAACCGAGCTGTCCGCGGTCGATCGGGCTCGGGTCTCTGAGGTGCTGATGAAGCTGGGCAATGCGCAGACGCAGATCGCAGGTTATCATTCCGAAGAAGTAATGCGGTCCTATCAGGAAGCACATGACGTTGCGCTGGTGTTGGACCAACAGGACGAGGCCGCGGAAGCCGCCATGCGTATGGCACCATTCCTGTTCGGTAGTTGCCGCCATCACGATGTCATGGAAATCGGCAGCAAAATCCTGAGTGGGAATCCGGACCGGCTGCGACCCGAAACCCGTGTGCACCTCTGGGTCATGATGGGAGGAGCCAGTAGTCATATCGGGGAATTTCTGCAATCGCTTGCCTACTCGGAAAAAGCGATCGAGCTGGATGACGATGTCGCCTGCACGCACAAGTCTCCCTGGGCAGCTGCCGACCCAGCCATCGTTGCGCGCGATTACGTGGAGATGGCTGCGCGTGTGATGGGCCATTTCGAGCGGTCGCTCTCGGTTTCCGAACAGAGCACGGCGATCGCCTTGGACCGCGGGCACCTATTTTCGGTTGTCTGGGCGACCGTATCGCGCGTGTCTGCGCTGCAAATCTTTGGCCGCTACGCAGAAGCAGTTGCGTGTTCCGATCGCGCCATCGAGATTTGTGAGAAGTACGGCTTCGACGCACAAATCGGCAACGTGCTGCTGCATCGAGGGCCGGCACTATTCGAGCTTGGTGACCAAGAACGCGGCCTGGTGGACATTCAACGTGGCGTCGACCTTTGGCGCAAGACAAGCGGCACGTTCATGCTGGCACGAAATGTGGCCATACTTGCGGAATATCAGCTTCTTGCGAATCGGCTTGAAGCGGCCTGCGCCAACCTCAGCGAAGCTGAACGGCTGGCCGAGACGACCGAGGAAAAGGATCAGCTCGCCGAGATCATCCGGCTGCGAGGCCGCATCTGGCAAAGCGAGGGTAATCACGACAAGGCCGAACTCTGTTTCGAGCGAGCAGTCGCGCGGTCACGCGATCAGCGGGCGCGGTTGTTCGAGTTGCACGCTGCCCGCGATCTTGTCAGGCTGAGCGCCGAGGCGGGCGGCTCGACCGAGGCGCTTGAGAAATTGCGCAGCGTTGTGGACTGGTTTCCTGCGGACCTCGACGTTCCTGTTCTCGCCGAATGCCGCGCACTTCTGCAGCAGGCCGCCTCGGTCTAGAATGCCTCGAAATATTCGCGATGCTCCCAGTCTGTGACGTGCGATTGGAAGCGTCCGATTTCGTGGCGACGGACCGATATGTAGTGATCGATGAACTCGTTCCCCAGCGCTTCGCGGTACATGCTTGATTCGGACCGCGCGTCCACCGCCTCGCCCAGGCTGCTCGGCATCAGTGGTTTTTGCGTCTGTGCATAGGGGTCCGCCAGAGGACTACCGGGATCGATCTTGTTTGCCATGCCGTCCAGGCCGGCGATAATCTGCGAGCCCATGTAGAGATACGGATTGGCGGCCGGCTCGCCGGACCGATTTTCGATGTGGGTCACCGGGTCTCCCATCCCTCCAACCAGCCGGCACATCGCGGCCTTGTTGTCGTACGACCACACTACTCGCTTAGGCGCCAAAGGATTGGCGTTCAGCCGCTTGTAGCCATTGATCGTCGGATTTGAGAAAGCGGCGCTCGCCCGCGCATGCTCGAGCAGGCCGCCTACGAAGTGCATGCCGG
>CAVOTD010000048.1:0-12589 GCA_963698995.1 uncultured Alphaproteobacteria bacterium
GGGGCGGGCGCTTCCTTGATACGACGGTCGAACTCGTCCCGGACCGCTAGCTTCACAGCCAACTCGATGCGCTTGTCAACGTCCGCAAATCGCTGATCGATCCCGTCGAGGCGGCCAGCGATGCGACTTACGTTTTCAATTAGCCGCTTGAGATCCGCGTGAAGTTCTAAAGTCTCAGCGCGAAGGTCGTTTAGTCGCTCGGTCACTGTGAAAATAGTTCGGACACCCTCGCTGATGCTCTTCAAAAGCGTCGTGGCGTGCGTAGACGTGTCCCGAGAAGTTGTTGGCTTCTCTGGTGTATTCGCCATCAAGGATCACGGCGCGAGCCGCTTGCTCTAGAAGCTGGTCTGGCGTCCGTCGGTTTCGATCGACGGTGCTCACCGTACGTCGGTGCCACCATCGGATAATCAGGTCCTAGTCCCCATTTACGGCGGTACTCATCAGGCGTCATGTTGTAAGCCGAGCGAAGATGCCGTTTCATCATTTTGAGCTTCTTGCCATCCTCAAGACATATCAGGTAATCGGGAGTAACGGATTTCTGGATCGGAACTGCCGGCTTGAGTGCTTCGGGGGCAGGTGCTGCTGACAACTGCCTGAGTGGCTTTAGAGGGCCGACCTGTCCCTTCGGCAAATCGGACGAGGCTAGCCTGTGTTGTAACTGATCAAGCGCCATGCGGGTTTCTCGCCGCGCACGAGATGAGGCTAGACGGGCTTCTAAGTCATCGAGTGCTGCTCGGGTTTCTTCCTTGGCGCGCCGGACTGCTGCCAGAGTTCTCGTTCGTAACGGCAAGAAGGTTGCCAGCAGCGGCCTCGAACTGTTCGCCGGCCTCGGTTTCGTTCAAGGGCTCCTTCGAGGAGGTTTCTAATGTTTCCTCTCTGTTGGAGCCCTCAGCCGCGCCGCTCATGACGAATCTCCTTCATTCTCAGACTCCAATGTAAGCGTGCTTAGGCGCCTTAGGAAGCCATCGGGAAGCCGCGGATACGCACGCGGATAGAGCACACCTTCCTCATCCCGTCTGTGTCGAGATAGCAACCAGGCAGTCGATCTACGGCCGTCCCGGCCCGCTTATATCGACATGCCCGACGACATCATCACCGGCGAGTGCAATCTGGAGGATGTCGTTCAGGTTGAGCGGGCCCCCCGAGCCGCCGCGCACGGTGGCGCCGCAGGAGTACATCGAGGACGCCCTGAGCCTGCTCGAAAAGGCCGAGCGGCCGCTCGTCCTCGTCGGCAAGGGCATGGCCTGGTCGCGCGCCGAGGACGAGGTCCGCGCCTTTATCGAGCGCACGCAAATACCGTTCCTGCGCTCGCCGATGGGCAAGGGCGTGATGCCGGACGACCATCCGCTGTCGGTCGCGGCGGCGCGCACCTTGGCATTGCAGAACGCCGACGTCGTCTTCCTGATGGGCGCCCGGTTCAACTGGATCTTCCATTTCGGCCAGGCGCCGCGCTTGCCAAGGACATGAAGGTCATCCAGCTCGACATCGCGCCCGAGGAGATCGGCCACAACAAGGCGACCGAGGTGACCTTGGGAACAGCGTTATGGGACCCGGAGCTCCATCGTTAGCTCGCGGCGAACCGTAACTCAAAATCAACCGCGGGCCGCATAGGATCGCCGTCGTTTGCCGGGTTTCGAAAGCCAGGCACAACATTTTTGTTGCGATCGTTGATGAAAACAGCTATGTGTCGCTCGTGAACGCCGGTGAACTGAAACGTTTGCTGGCCAAGCAAGGGTGTACCTTCGAGAACCACAAGGGCGGTAGCGGCCATCTCACCGTCATCTATGGAGAGAGAAAATCTCAGCTCCCCATGCACGGCGGGAAGAGAGAACTGGGTACGAGCCTTGTGAACAAGATCAAGAAGGATCTCGGTTTGGAGTGGTAACGTGATTTATCCCATTGTCTTGGAGACTGACGACAACGGCACTCTTCTTGTGGTTTGCCCCGATCTGCCCGAGGTGACCACTTTTGGCGATGATTTAGAGGACGCGCTGCAGCGCGCTTCGGATGCGATAGAGGAAGCATTGGCCGCTCGAATTGCACGGCGCGAGGATATCCCGCCGCCATCTCCGCCTGGCGGTCGCCGTTGCGTGACCTTGCCGCCGCTGACTTCAGCGAAGGTGAAGCTGTACCAGGAAGCGCGTGTTAGGGGTATGACAAAAGCAGCCATAGGCCGTCTCCTCGGGTGGCACGGTCCACAGGTTGATCGCCTCTTTGATCTTCGTCATCCCTCCAAGTTTGAGCAGATCGATCGAGCGCTCAGGACTATGGGCAAATGTCTTGATATCACCGTCCGGGACGTCGCATAAGCGATCCAATCTCGCGCCCTGCTTTGGTGCCTCGGACGAGATGTTTCAGAAAGCACTTACTCGAGACCCTGCTTGAAGGACCGCGCCCGTGCTACATGTGACCAGGTAATTGGTCAGGAGATGCGGGTGAAGAGGGTCAGTCTAGCCGATGCGAAGGCGCATTTGAGCCGGCTGTTCGAAGAGGCAGCAGCCGGGGAGCCTGTATGCATCACGCGCCGCGGCAAGGCGGTTGCACAGATCACCGCGGTTGACACTCCGCGGAAGCACATCGACGTGGCGGCACTGCGGGCCATGACCGACGCCATGCCGATGCAGCCGCAGACCGCTCGCGACTTTATTCGACGGATGCGCGATGAAGATCGCTATTGATGCTCTATCTGGACACCTCGCTGCTGGTTGCGGCCTTGACCAACGAGGCGGAAACCGAGCGGATGCAGCACTGGCTTGGACGACAACCGGAGGACAATCTCGCAATTAGCGATTGGGTCGCGACGGAGTTCTCCTCCGCCCTCTCGATCAAGCTGCGGACCGGGCAGATCAGGGTCGCTGATCGGGCCGCGGCGCTTGCGACATTCACTCGACTGACTACCGACAGCTTTATCGCCATTCCACTGTCGAGATTGGACTTTCGCACGGCTGCCCGCCTTGCGGACCAACACGTAATAGGCTTGCGCGCCGGCGATGCCCTGCATCTGGCGATCTGCGCCAATCATGGCGCGACGCTCTGCACGCTCGACCGGCGACTGGGTGATGCTGGTTCGGCGCTGGGTATGAAGACGATATTGCCCTGACCTCGCTTTGTCGCAGGCCCGGGTGTCGTGCACGGCCTCGCCAGCACTCCGGCCGGTTTCCCGTTGCGGGTGATGACCGGTAGCCGGGATTGCAGGCGATCAAGGCCGACCGGGTCTTGACTTGAAACGAAACAAGAACATATCGATCCTCGCGCCCGATCCGCTAGCCGCTGCGAACTTCGCCGATGCTCGAAATCAACGCCGATCTGCCTGTTCCGCCTGTTATTCTCCTGATCTCGAAATCGCAATTGAAGAATATCAATAGGTTGGTCCTGATCTCTTTTCGGCTCGCGCGCGCACGCGCGCGGGCACTGATCGGTTCAGCCACGAGCGGATCGGCGTTGCTCTCGGCGACCGATGCGAAGCGTTCGTCACGGCTTCGACCGACGCGATGGATTTCTCTGCAGTTGCGCAAAGACCCTCCGAGCGAAAGGTGAACGATACGCGCGCCGTGACGAGACGCGAGCGAGGAGCCTGGTCGAATTGGGCAGTATTGTCGTTCACCATCTACCGCGCCGGAGACGAGAGGGCAGAACTGGGGCGATGGCATACCAAACATTTCGGGTCGAGGTTACCCGCGACGAGACGCGCGACTGCGGTCCGGTCAGCATCGAGATCACCGCCTATATCGACCGTATGCCCGAGACCGACGAGGCGACGATCGGGCGGTTGAGCCGGGCGTCGCGCGGAGTATGGAACAGCCGGCTGCAATACACCGGCGATTTCGATACCCTGGCGGAGGCGCTTGCCGCGATCACGGCGGCCTATCCCGAAGCCCACCGCATCGGTTGCTACGAATACTCGGTCGACAACGAATTTCCGGTCGAGGTGGCGCCACTCGTGCGATCCGGCGAGAAGTGGGTGCCCAACGGCTAACTCCGCCCCGCCGCGCTGTTATGGCGCAGACCCGGCCTGCGCGCCTATCCGCGGCCGATTATGCTCGATCGCAAAAATATGGCAGTCAAGAGGTGCATCGGGTTGGCGATCGGTTACCAAGGCCGATGCCTAACCCGAAAATCGCCCTAATCGCATGATAGGGTGTTGCCTTCGCATGGACCGCCGACGGCTGCTTCCCGCGGCAGGACGATTGAACGATTATTGAATTTGCTGCCATCGATTGTGGTTCCTGCTTTTTTACGCCGCCGCCCTCGGCAGAGGGCCGGGGTTTTCGCGTCAGACATTGGGCACTCCGCTGTATTTTTGCTGCATTTATCAGCGAGATCAGCGGCGCTGCCGGCCGGTGCTTCCGTGGGTCGAGGTCGCGCCGCCTTTCGGCCGGCGGCATTGACCAGCCACGTCCACCATAACCACCGACCGGGTCGATCATTTCGGTGTCGCGACCCCTACCGTTGACGAGTTCAGCACCTATTCATCATGGCGGACGACAACCGGATAGAACCGAGGTGCATATTGGACAAGCCTAGCAAACCAGCCCATCGCCAAGCCAAGGCCTATGAGGACACCCGCTTCCTGCAGAGCAAGGACGCACGCGCTCTGCGCATCCTCGCGGAATACTTGGAGCCGCTCTATCGCTTCCAGCGCCATAACGTCCAGGACACCATCGTCTTCATGGGGTCGGCTCGGCTGCGCTCGGAGGAGGCGGCGAGGGCGGCGCTGGCCGAGGCGGAGCGGGCGGGACAGGGCGTCGAAGCGGCGCAAATGGCCCTCCGGCTCTCGATCTATTACGAGGCGGCGCGAGAGCTTGCCCAGCGTTTGACGGCCTGGTCGAAGAAGCTCGACCGCGAGGAGCGGCGCTTCGTCGTCTGCACCGGCGGCGGCCCCGGCATCATGGAGGCGGCCAATCGCGGCGCCTCCGAGGCGAAGGGGCTCAATGTCGGGCTGACCATCTCGATCCCGGACGACGAATTCGATAACCCTTATGTCAGCCGGGAACTTCACTTCTACTTCCATTACTTCTTCATGCGCAAATTCTGGTTTGTCTACCTGGCCAAGGCAGTGGTGCTGTTCCCCGGCGGTTTTGGCACGCTCGACGAGCTGTTCGAGATCCTGACGCTGGTCCAGACGCACAAGACGCGCAAGCGCATGCCAATCGTACTGTTCGGCTCGAAATACTGGGACGACGTGATCAACTTCGACGCGCTGGTGAAATACGGCACGATCAGCCCGGGCGACCTCGGCCTTTTCCGTCGCACCAATTCGTTGGACGAAGCCTATGACATCATCACAAAGGGCCTCACCGAAAACGCCCTCGGCAGCCCTGGACCGGTGCTCTAGCGCTGCGAGGAAACCAAACCTCCGGCTCCGTTGACCAGTAACCCGTCACCGTAATGCGGCGCCGCGGCTCCGCCCCTCACTTTACTGCTGCGCAGGCCCAGGCTGAGGACCCATGCGCCGGCGATTATGCTCGATCGCGAAGATGTGGCTGTAGAGGGTCGCGGTCCATTGCTTACCCTCCATAGTCATCTCGAGATAACGCAGAGCGTCGCCGAGATAGCGCTCGACCTTGCTCCAATAAAATTGCGGATAGCGGTCGACCATATCGGCAGGACTGGTATAGCCGAGCCTCTCGTGAACGCCGGTCTCGACGAATTCGTGGTAGAGCGCGTTCAATTTGCGCGGGTAGAGCGGATCGCCCAATTGGCCGATCAGATCGCCGGCCCTGACCAAGCCCGCTTCCGTGTCGGTAGCGGCGTGGTCTTCGTCGTCCGGCACCGGGAAGCGCGTGAGCTCGATGGCTCTGGCGATGCGCTCCTCGTCTATGAAAGCAACGGGCGCGAAACGCTCGCGGACCATAATCTTCCCCCGGTCCACATGATAGGGCATCAGGAAGGCGTCGGAGGCGCCGCGCGGCGGCGTCACTGTATTGCCGGCGGCATCGATCACGAAATGCTCAGCCGTGTCGCCGGCGCAGATGCCGCGCACATATCCGATGTCGTGGTGCAGCGCGGCCCAAATGGTATGGCCCCAATCGCTGGGCGTGATGGTCCGCTCGAGGCGACGGCCGCGCAGGATGTCCTGGACGCAAAGGGTGACCAGGGCGGTGTGTTCGCAATCGTGATAAAGCGCATCGCTGCTGGCGATGCGCTCGATGACGAGCCGGGCGGCTTCGTCGAGGCCGTCGGCAATGTGCGGCTCTCGGTTGCCATAGATCCTGCGGTAGGTCTCCGCCAGGTTCCGACCCAACGCATCAGCCAGAAGGCTCGTCGGGTTCAGCATGATCGCCTCCTTGATGGGCCGATGGGATCGACCCACTATGCCACGTTTAAGGAGATCGTCAGGGTTCTTCCTCGACAGCCGCCGCACCTGACTGAGCGCGGCATGGGGATGTGCCATACGTTCTGCCGCTCCGGCTCTACTATGAGCGCGGCTTAAAATCCGTACGCCTCAACTCTCCGAATTCAAGAGGTTGGGGTGGCCGCCCTTCCTGGACACGTATCGAACCATGTCCCGCGCTCCGGATCCAGAATTCCGGCGGGTTCTCGAGCAAGTTCATCATTTGCCAATCGCGGCATAGAGCCAATGGGAAGACGCCCCTCCTGAAATAACCTGCGCCCCATGTGTCTCTGGTCTGGTGACGCGATCAGCCGAGATTGGTATCTTAATGCGCCATGATCAGGCTCGTGTTTTGGGTCGACGGCTGCCTACACGGCGTAGCCGACGATCCTGATGCCCTTGCCGCTTGCGCATCGAACGGACGTCCGATTGGTGAGCCAATAATATAGAGGGTCAGAACAAAAATAATCCCCTGATCGCTTCAGTTCGTTGCGGGGCAACATTTGTGGCAACACCGTGCGCGGTTTGCCGATGGCATAATGAGCGCGGCAGTTCGGTTTAATCATGGATCATGCGCGTGTGTCTCGAAGGCGAGCAGCTGACTCTTAATCAGCGGGTCCAAGGTTCGAAGTCCTTGTGCACCGACCATAAAATCAATCAGTTAACAGAAGCAATCCCAAATATCCCGGGTTAATGATGAGTTTGGCATCGAATGGCTGTTCTTTTCGCAGCGCCGACAAAAGGAAGACGCATTGCCTCTAATGAAGCGGCGAGCAGAGAGGCGATCCGCGCGGCGGCCCGGCAGCTGAATATCCCGGCAGACGCAATTATCGAGGTCGTCGAGCGACGGCGAGAGTTCCGTGCCTAAGGATCGCCCACGATCACCTTTGCCAGCATTCTTGCACGGCGCCTCGCCGATGTTCAGTTGTTGTAGTAACCTCCTAATCGCCTATACATTCCGGCTATGGGATCGCCATACTTCGCGGCACGCTTCATGTCGACCATCGACAGCACCGCGGCAGTTTCCGCACCAACCTCCAGCAATTGCGTTACCGCAAGACTGGCAATCTTTGCAGGCGTATGCCCCCACCGAACGACAAAAATCGTCTTGTGAGCCATTTGTGACAGCACCAGTGTCTCTGGCACTGCCAAGACCGGAGCTAAATCGAGGATTATGAAGGCGTATTGCTCTTCCAGTCGATCAATCAGGGGGCGCAGGCGATCGGGGATAATGCGCCACGCTTCTCGCGATCGGGCTTTGCCGACGGGAACGTAATCCACCCCCGAACTGCGGTGCTTGTGGATGATCTGATCGAATTCGATGCCGTCAGCGAAGTAATCGGACAGACCCGGCCCGCACGCGCCGTTGAACATCCGATGCACGATCGGTCGGTGGAAGTCGCAATCGACCAGCACTACGCGAAACCCGTCCTTGGCCAAAGACGTCGCCAGACTGACCGCGATCCAGGTTTTGCCCTCCTGCGGGAGCGCAGCGGTCACCATAACCACCCGAAAGTCACTGCGACGATCGAAACTTAGTAATTTAAACTCGACGCTGCGCACCGATTGCCTGAAAATTGCGCTTCGCGGTTTCGGCAATGAGGAGGCCCAGATCGCTGTTGGCAGCGCGGTAGACCGGAGCCGAGTGAGACGAGCCGGCCTAAACTTCGGCACCAGGCCCAGACACTTCACTCCAAGAGCGTCTTCGACCTCCTCCCTGCTCCGCATGCACCCAAGAAGTATGTCTAAGACGGCTGCCAGGACTATGCCCGCGGCGCCGCCGATTATGACTCCGGCGATTACGATTAACCTTTTGTTGGGAAAAGAAGGTTTAAGCGGCGGATCCGCAGGTGACAGGATACTCGCGCCCGGGTCGTCATGGCCAATGCTGCTGTGAACCTCGTCGTCGCGCGCCAAGTACCGCTCGTAGGTCTTCCGATCTGCCTCAGCCTCGGCGATCAACGTCTGGAGCGCGCTGTCGCCTCCATTAACCTGAGCGAAATCGTGAGTATATTCCGCCACCTTTCGGCTAAGCGCTGTTTCCGTCGCTTGAGCAGCCGCCAGTTCCGCCTTCAGGCGACCAGCGGTCTCACGTCTGATCTCGCTGCTGAGGTCCTTGAGTTGCGCCTCCAACCGCAACGTCTTGGGGTTGTTCGGACCAAGCGGGCCTCTAATTGCGGCCAGCTCCCCCTGAAGCCCTACCTCCTGCTCGCGCAGGCGCACTAGGGCCGGAGATTCAGAGGCCGAGGCGGGGGATGACACACCTGCCGTAGGCGCAAGCTGACTGGGTGACAAAGTAAGAGCCTGCATCTGACTCAGCCGGGCAGTCACCTCCGCAACACGAGCCCGAGCCAAAGCCAGCTGAGCCTTGGTTTCGGTCAAGTCCTGTCCCACTATCAACGTATTCTTTTCGCCCAGTAGCCCCGATTTCTGACGATAATCCGCGAGCGCGAGTTCCGACCTGCTCATCTTGTCATGCAACGTGAGCAGGACGCTGTCGAGCCGCTGCTTCTCGCGCGCGAGCGCCTGCTCGCCTCCGTTACTCCTTCGTTCGAGATAAACTTGGATAAGGGTATTGGGAACCAGGGCGGCGGTCTTTGGGCTAGATGAGCTGAAAGAAACCTCAATGACGTTTGAGCGTTCCTGCGCCGCAACCCGCAGCCGTTGCAAGAACGCATTCACCACTGCTGTGCTCGGTTTGCTCGCTGTGGCGGGCTTGTCTCCTTCAAATTTAGCATCAATCGCGTCGTCTGCCGTGATTGGAGTAGACGCGCCAAAAAGGAACCCGCCCAAGTCCTGGGACCAGTTCCGTAATTTGTCGAACAGAGGCAAAACCGGACCGAACAGCGGCAGAAAACGGTTGGGTTTGCGCAAGAGCGGATCAAACTCGGTGTATTTGTCGAGATGCAAGCGTTCAATTGTTTCGCTAGCTAACGAACGGGACTGCAGGACAAAGGCCTCGGTCGTAAGCGCCTCGGGACTGCCTTGAGTCCCCACTTGTACAATCGCATTTGAAGTAACGGCAATTGCCTGCTGCGCATTAACCATAACGAAAGCCGTGCCTACATAGCTCGGTGTGCTCAGCTTTGCTATGACATAGGCTAAGCCACCACCAATTATTATTGCGGTGAAAATGAGCCGTTTCCGAGCCCAAAGCTTCGTCAATACTGCAAACAGATCCCCCGTATCTGACCCGCCTCGTTTGCGATCCCGACTCCCCCGAAATGCTGTCTGGCCAATCCGATACTCGTTCTCGCTGGGCAGTGGTCGGTCGAAGATCTCCATCCTAGCAATTCCTTGGTCTTTGCGCTTTTGTCGATCAGCCGCATTTACACATGCAAACTACTATCGACAGGTGCCAAATCTCAAGCCGCTCAACGACGAGACACAGCCGAAGTTGCGCGGCGCGCACAGTAGATACCATACAACCAGAAGCTCCGCCATCGGCATGCGGCTGCCGAATGCGTAATAGCCGCGCGGTAGCTGCTGATGGAGTTCCCAGATCGGTCCCCGCCAGGGCGAGGCCGTTCCCCCCATTAAGGATGGCCCAATGGTTAACGATGACCAACGGCTAGGTGGTCCCTTAGTCCCGCACGGGGCATCCCCTTCCGGCGATGACGAGATCAGCTCTGCGCAAACGATTTTTTCCCAGATCGCAACACCAGGCCACGGAATTGCGCGGCGCTTCATTCGGGCGGGGCGGCTACCAATAGCCGCCCTGCTCGACCTTTCTGAACTTCGGCGGCCGCTCGTTGTCGGCGGGTCGCGTCCAATACTCATTGAATTGCGACTGCAGCACGCGATGTTCGCGGGTTTCTTCCCAGCGGCGGCCGAGAATACCGAACAGGATTTGCGTCGGCCCGCCGGTATGGATGCCGATCCGGCCCAGCGATTTGACGAAGGCGGCGATTGGCAACGACATGGCCCCCGCTCCGATCATTGCAACGTCGAAACGGAGCCGCTCGATCTGCTCAAAAAGGCGATCCCGAAGCTTAAGCCAGGTGTCGAATGCATGCTCCACCCCTTGGAGCGCTGGGCTCAGTGGCATTTGGAGGGTGACTAGCGAAAAGTCAGGTAACACCTGACGCTCCCCCCAGATCTTGTCCCGATGCCGCATCTGCTGTTCGATCGTCGCCACGAAAGGGTGTATAACAACCACGGTCTTGCCCGCGAGAGCGCTCGACCAGGGGTCGTCGAAATGGTAGGGCTCGAGCGAAAGCCGCTCGATCAGCGTCGCCTTGCCGGCATGGCGGGCGACCACAGTGGATTCCCCGGCATTCCCCCAGACCGCAAGGAGATCGACGGCGTCGACCGCATCGAGATAGGCAGCGCAGAATTGATCGAGGAAGGCGTCCGTCGGCGGGAACACCCCGGCCAGCGTGTAGAGCTGATCGCGCAGGATCGGCGGGTAGTGGGTCGGACTGCGCTCGCGGCGCAGATAGCAGTCGAGGCCCTGGGCCTCGACTGAGCCGATCTTGCCGATCACGCAGGGCTCTCCCAGAAGAATGGTGCGTTTAATGCGGTCGTTGCCCTCTGCTGCGGATCGGATGAGGCGGCCCTTGTACTGGTGGTGGGTGCGCCACTGCTTTAGCTTGTCTTGTGCAAGAATGTAAGGCGGATGAAGGACGTTCCATGCCGTCGGGTGGTTCTGCACAAAGCGAGAAATCGTGCGATAGATGTCCATGGTTGGTTCCCCGTATGCGCGGCCGCGCGACCACTGCCCAAGGCGGCCCGGTTGACGATAAGGGCCTGTAGAAAATCTTCGGAAGTGCGAGATGCTGGCGGACCAGACTGCTCTTTCAACTCGGCGGCCTCAGCCTCAATCAATGAAGACAAAGAATGCCTGATCCTGGGCTCGTAATAATCGGCAAAATACCCCAACCCCATCAAGTCCCCTGCCTAAGCGTCTGTCTAATATCGGTCGGTCCACGGGCCATGGCGATCGGGTAGCCCCACAACATCCCACGTTAACCTATGCCTAACCGATTGCTTGTTATTTAGTTATGACGGCAACCGCAAAATCTCAATACAAAATTGCGCCTCCGACTACAAGCGGGGCCAACCACCTGGCACGCCAATGACGTTCATGTTGTGTGGTTCGTTCGAGAGGTGGTCAACTTCCGAATTCCGGGATTGTCCTTGCATATCGAGGCCATCTTGATTGAGAAGTCGAGGAAGGCGCTCTAGGGCACGGCTGAGCAGCCGATTGTGTGCCGCGAGAGGAGGCGGCGTCGAACGAACCGAGCCGGAACCGGACGTAGCTATGAGCATCGAAGGACGTGCACGTCACAGGACGCCGCGGGGAAGACGCAAGATTGTAGGTGTCTGAGGTCCATCGAGGTTCAGTTGGAGAATACGCCCATTGATTTGGTGCGCCGTCTGACTGCGCGAAAGCGTTGCTCGATGGCGTTAGTTGTGCGCGAAGGCTTTGCGCTGGGCCAGGATTTGTAGCACCAGCAGGTGAGGGGGTAGTCGAGATCGTCGCGCAGGCAAGCAACTGCCCGGGGATAATCAGCCGCCGACCGGTCGGCGAAGCTTGCCCGGGGGTGTTTACAATCAGCGCCGCTCATGCGATAAAAAATGTTATAAGAGTAAATTCAGTGATTGACCGAAAAGGAAATTTTACAATAGCGTGCGGCCGCATGCGAATGTCGCGAAGCTGTCTCATCCCATCCCAAGGTTACTCTCTCGGCCTCGTGACGCAGGCTCGAGACCAGCGGGCGGCTGCCACGAGTATTCCATGGTCGACCCGAGTATGCTTGGCGCTGATCGCCTGAAGGACAGTTCTTCGGGGACGGAGACAACGGACAAAGCGCTGGTGTGCCAGCGGAGCATGAACATCGACGTGAGCATCATCATTCCGACGCTTCGTCGCGAACAGTGGCTCATCAACCTTATTCCTCGGTGTTTCGGACAACTGGGCTGTGCCGATGGCCAAATCGAGGTCATCGTTGTCGACAATTGTCCGCTTCAGTCGGCAAAGCCGGTCGTGGACCGGTTGAGCGAAACGTTCGGTCCGTCACTGCACTACATCTCCAGAGAGACGGCCAGGAGTATCGCATGTGAGAAACGTCGGCGTGCGCGCCGCGCGCGGGCTTCTTGGGTTCATCGACGACGATGAACTTCCCGCAGAAACGTGGCTCGCATCGATGCTGCCATGCCTTGAGCGTTATGGTGCCGACATCGTTCTCGGACCGGTCTACCCGATTTTCAAATTGCCGGAGGCGAACAACGACGCGTTTATTTGCAAGACGT
>CAVOTD010000049.1:0-5292 GCA_963698995.1 uncultured Alphaproteobacteria bacterium
GGTGCGAAAAATCCCATCTTTGCCACTTGCCGCGCGACGAAGGGGGTTCGACTGGACAGCGCAAATCCATCCACACGGCCTAGCCGTGGCGTAAACATCACGGACGCGAATTACAAAATGCAGCCACGTTCTGAACTAAAAGTATTTGCTCTATAATACAAAATTCCTCAGGAATATATTTCGCGAAATTTGATTTACAAAAATCACGAAGCATGGAATGTTCAGCAAGAATTCCGGATACGTTCATGTCGTTACTAAATTTAACAGGTCTAAATGATTGAGTTTCTTCTTTTAAAAACATAAACCACCCGCCGACTTCTACTGGCGCATGTCTACAAAAAAATTCCCATATTGAATTCGATCCTTCATGCTTGACGTGTAAATCCACAAAATGATGGATCTCGAATTTCCTAGTTAAGTTCCGAAAGTCCATAACAATCGGTTTTGCCAAAACAGTTGATCCGTTCTTAATTTCACAACTTACGCGTTCAATTTCAAAAACCGTACTGTTATCCTTATGACCTGCGAAGAAATTCCTTAGTTCACGACGCGCATAGTCGTACGCAACCATTGCCTCGTTTTGGTCGCTGCATTCCTCCCTTATTATCGTTGTCGAATATGCCGAAAAGGTATTTTCCTTAGAAAAAATGTCGGGTGTATGTTCGATATAATCACTTTCAAAGATCGGGTCACGAAAATGAGGACCGGCAATCGCCTTCGAGATGCGGGTCAATTTTGATGGCCATCCGAGAGCGGCAAAATGTCTCGCGACATTGAGCAAGAATTCTTCATTACCGGAAGCTTTATCGCAATCGACATGAAAATGCAGCGAACCGGGTCGTCTTCCCATACCAGTTACAAATTGCGCTGACCTAAAACCGGTGCTTGCCGTCATTTCCGTTCGCCCTTAGCTTGCGGGAAAGCGGTCTTTAGCGCTTTCCCGGCCGTCGCCAGGCCAATAGCAATGTGCGAGTTTATAGTCTCTGGTAATTCCCATTTATCAAACATATCTACGCCGACAATAATCTTGAGATCAGTTTCATCGTCAGATGCTCTGAAAAGGTACACGCTTGTTGTTTTCTTTGACAATTCAATGTAGGTTTCAGGGCGTTCACCTTTCACATCAATCTTAAACCAATCTATTTTAGCATAAGGTGTATTGGTCTGACTAATTTTGCGTCCACGAAATACATCGTCAGTTCTATCAACCAAGAGCTGTAATATTAATCCTTTTGTAAGTGGGGAAGTGCATTAGAGAGATGTATTTCGTTTAAACGTATATCTTGAAATTTCGAATCTAAAAGAAATGGTGTTAGAACATTACGATTCTGGCCATCTGGTAAATAATTAAGCGGTCCTACTGCCCCGTACACATGTGGTCTCCCAAGCTGAATTATTCCATTAATAATTTCAGGCGCGGTCACGGTAACTATAAATTCAGCTGCAGGCGCGATATTCAATATGAATAAGTAAATCTCTTTACATATTGTATACATAAAACTTTGATAGTCATGTTCGCTAAACGGAATAGGCAGACCCAATTGCATTACGTTTGTAACTAGACTGACGGCGGGCGAAACGAGCAGTTCTGGATTTGCGTCTTTGAGCGAACTGTCGTTAACGGCTATACGTTTAACGGTTATGATTCCGTCGCGGCGATCTTTCGTGAATCTGTAAAGTGATCGAGCCGTGAACTGCCAAAGGCTAGGGCGATGTGTGACTATAATAGCTGTTCTGTGAATAATTTTGTCGCTGAGGAAGCCACGAGAAATATAATCGGAAAGCTGCCCCGTGGCATTTGGTCTATAGGCAAGACTTGGAAGCCTCCAAGGACAATCTTCGTAACAAAAAAAGATAGGTTAAACGAGAGCATAATTATCGCAATAATAATTGGCGACATGCGCGGCATAAATCCAGAATACAAACCAAAATATAACATCATATACAAAGGAATCGTGAGGGCTATATTCAATAATATATACCTGCTCGAATTGTACAATATCATCACCATTCTCCTTTGGTCTCTCCGGGCGTATCTGAGCCACCAAGCGACTGCGAATCCAATTATAGTCCCCAACACACAGGAAGTTATAGATAAAACAATCGTATATTTTGTTCCATCTGCAAAGGCCTTCGCGACCCTTTCGTTATCCTTAAATATAAGTAAGAATATTACATTGAATAGCTTCTGCAGAACATCGAAGCCGGACAGGTTAGCCCATATCCAATTAGCCGTAACACCAAAACTGATTGGCACAATTGCAAATATGAAAAAGCGATTTATAGCAGCGCCTTTATCCTAACTCATAGCAACCACTCCTACGAAGGAAATCCAGGGGGCTCGGCGAAGGGTATATTCGGATATCTTCTGCGTAGGTCTTTAAACTTTTCGGAGGCGACTATTTCGCCTATGACCTCACTCGCTTCTGCAGCTAGAGTGGTCAATCCTTTCGGAAAGGCCCAGGCAATTGGGAGGATACGAAAAGGTTTTTTTTCAAGGACGTCGACGAGCGATTTTTCATCTTGAAGAAAACGTCTTAATATGAATTGGTCGCTCATAGCTACATCAGCCTTTCGAAGTTTGACCGCTAACGGTGCTACGGTTAGATCAGAGCCTCCGAGAGAAAGAATTGTTGCTCTTGTAAAATTAGACTTGACGTATTCGCTACTTTGTTCGCCAGACACGACCGCTATCGTTAGGTCCGCGCGGTCGAATGCATTCACGTCGGTAATGCTTACAAGTACCGTCGCGTCTTTACGAACAACCGCTCCGTTTCCGAGATAAAATATGGGGGCCGTAAAGTCTACACTCTTCTTCCGTTCATCTGTAATAAACGTGCCGCTTATGCTCATGTCGACAACGGAATTGTTCAAGGCGACAGCAAAAGTATCCCATTCGAGAGGAATAAATTTGCATCCATCCGGCGAAATCGGCGGCTTTACGTTTTCACCAAACAAATTGAAAACATCGATGAGAAACCCGGTAGGCCGGTTGTCAGAACCGCCTCGCAACTCAATTTCATAGTAGGGGATGTATCCGATACAGAGACCGTCGGCAGTTGTAGATAATTCCGAAAGTTCGGCGAGTGATTTAGCCCGGGGGGAACGCGCGCAGCCCTTCACGGCCTCTAAAATTGGCAACAGGCCTATGAGAGCGGTCAACTGACGGCGGTCAAGAGCCATAGTCATAGGTCCGTTTGTGAGATCCCTATGGAAAACTTAGCCGTTAGCATCATTCACTCATTTTCCCTGATTGACAAGCCGGCACGACACCCGTGTCCAATTGATCGCGCCCTTGCCCTCCTTGATCAATTGTTCCGCCGTCCGCCGCGATCGAGGGCGAGTCACGCTTTTCCGCTTAATCGCACCGGTCTCAAACCGCCCGATGTGAGCTATCACAAAATCTTGGTGACGGAAGGGGTCAGGCGGCAGCGGCTTGAGCTTTCGGCTTGACGACCTCAATTCCGTCGGTGAATCTTACACCGAGAATTATTTTCGGCAACTGGTTGTGGCCATCGAGGCGACGCCAGTTTTTCTCGGCGGCCTCGGCCAGCTTGAAGATCATGGCGAGCGCGGTCTTGTTCGAGAGACATCCTTTGGAGCGCACTGTTCGGTGGCGGACCGTCGCGAATGAGCTTTCGATGGGATTGGTCGTTCGCAGATGCTTCCAGTGCTCAGCCGGGAAGTCGTAGAAGGCAAGCAACGCGTCGCGATCCTTGATCAGGCACTCGACAGCCTTGTCGTATTTGACGCCCCAGGTTTCGATGAAGGCGTCGAACGCGGCGAGTGCATCCTTCTTGGTCTCGGCCATCCAGATCTCCTGGAGCGCACGCTTGGCCTTCGATTGCTGGCGCTTGGGCAGCTTGTTCAAGACATTGGCGGTCTTGTGCACCCAACAGCGCTGGCCGCGTGTCCTCGGCCACACCTCCTCGATCGCCTGCCAGAAGCCGAGGGCGCCGTCGGCGACCGCGAGCTCGGGTCCCATCGCAAGCCCCCGCCGTTTGAGGTCGCGGAGGAGCTCCTTCCACGATTGCGCGCTCTCGCGCACGCCGTCGATAAGTCCGACAAGTTCCTTTTTGCCCTTCGGGCGTGGCGCCGATGATCACCAGCAGGCACTGCGCGGCCTCCTCGAGCCGGGCTTGCACATGGATGCCGTCGACCCAGAAGTAAACGTAGCGTTTGGCCGAGAGATCACGCTTGCTCCAACGCGTATGCTCGTCCGACCAGGCCTCCTTGAGCCGCCCGATGGTCGAGGCAGAGAGCCCGCCAGCATCCTTGCCGAGCAGTGCGATCAGCGCCTCCTCGAAATCACCGGTGGAGATGCCCTTCAGGTAGAGAATCGGGATCAGCACCTCTAGGCTCTTCGATCGGCGCGCATAGGGAGGCAAAATCGTCGACGAAAATCGGATGTGCTCTCCGCCTTCGCCGACGCGGTCACGCACGCGCGGGCACCGCACCGCGACTGCACCGATGCCGGTCACGATCTCGCGCTCGGGCAGATGCCCGTGGCGCACCAGTCGCCGGCGGCCATCATCGGTCAACTTGTCGGTATGGGTGCTGAGCCAAGCCGCAACCTCGGCTTCGACGGCCTGCCCCAATAGCGTTCTCGCGCCATTGCGTAAAACCTCGGTCAGCGGATCGGAAAATGTTCCTGGCTGGGTTAGTTCGAAAACGTTAGTCTCGGTCACGGCGTATCACTCCTTCGGTGGAGAAGTGGAAGCGTTGAACACCCCCACGATACGCCGCCTTACCCCTTCATGCCGTCACCAACTTTCGGCCTTAGCTCGCCCGATGTGCGAGGCCCTGAGTATTTTCGCCCGTCAATCGTACCAAAATGTTTCACGTGAAACATTTTGGTACGATCGGCAATTTTGATCGTTGCGCTGGGAGTCGGCAGGCCGCATGAGCATGAATCAGGAAAATCATCTTTCCCTTGCCTATCGCGTTCCGCCCGAACACGGCGGCGCGAGGCTCGACCGTTTCCTTGCGGCGGCGGCGGCGAATTTATCGCGCACGAGAGTGAAGAGCCTGATCGAAGCGGGTCATGCTTCCATCGATGACGCAACGGCGACAGACCCGAGTTTCCTGCTCCGCGCGGGGCAAACCGCCGGCTTGCGCCTTCCCGCCCGCCGATCCTAGCGCTGCGCGCGGCCTTCGGAAGTCGGATACTGAGCGGCTTCAAGGCGGTTTAGCTCGCGGGCTCTTGGCGGAAGGCAGTCACCTTGCCAGAGGCCAAAGGCGCACGCGCACTGTCGCGGCGTGAATGTATCAGTTGATTTTACCGGCTGGCCG
>CAVOTD010000050.1:0-4239 GCA_963698995.1 uncultured Alphaproteobacteria bacterium
GGCCGGACGGCAGCTTGGCGCCTGACTGGCTCAGGTTTCGATCAGGTCGAGCCGCCCCCCCGATTGTCATCGCGAGCGGAGCCAAGCAATCTCGGGCCGCCGAGCACTCGTCCGGTCGGGATTGCTTCGTCGCGCGACGCGGTCCCCGCAATGACAGGGTGCAAATCTGGTCGAAATGTACCTAGACATCGAGGTTGGCGACGCTAACGGCATTGGCTTGGATGAAGTCGCGGCGGGTTCCACGAGGCGCCCATCGAGGTCGAGAGTCGAGGGCAACTTCGCAGAGCTGCTCCTGGTTCATCTTGCTTAGGCGGCTATCGGGACAGCCGCTTCGGGTCGGCTATGACCCGCGGCTTGCCGAGCCGACTGCAAGTGCACCTCGTCGAAGCGTGGAGCCGCGACGTCTCGTCGCTTCGCGACCACGCGATAGCTGAAGGTGCCGTTGGCTTTCGACGTCCTGGCACGAACGAAAAAACCCGCGCTGGTGCGCTCGGCCACATAGAGTGCGTTGTTGTCCTCGTATTCGGTGATGAAGACGTGGTACGCGTCGCTGTCGACAACCGACTTGAACCCCTCTTCGAGCTGCACCTGAGCCTGGCCATTCGATAATTCGCCGAAGCCAAAATCCTCAAACCAGCTCTCCGGGCTTTCTACGCAGTAAAGCCGCCGGTGCGACCCGTCGGGGAAGGGCACGGCCGCCGATTTCGCACCACCAACGGTCAAGTTACCGCTGATGACGACATTTCCATCGAACTGGCCAGCGGTTCCGGCGGGAGCGGTGGTGCTGGCGATCAGCCCGACGGTTCCTTCGGCGACCAGGCCCGTGGCGCTACTAGAAGAAGCCCTGACGCCCACGCCGGTGCCGGATTGACCGCTAACTCCGTTGCCGGAACCCGAGGAGCCCTGCACGCCATCGGCGGCGGTGCTTCCGCCTTGGCCGAGAATACCTGGGGCATTGCCGGCTCCTCCTATGCCGTAAACCCCAACCGATTGATTGAGCTGAGCATACCCCGGACCGCCGTTGCCGATGGCATAAACGCCGGGACCGCCAAAATGGCCGGAAGCTGGCTGCGGCGCGCCGCCGACGGCGAATACGCCGATGCCGCTGTTGGCGTTATTGGTGACATCTCCGAACCCCGCCACACCGGCGAAGTTCCCACTGCCGCGTCCTTCTACGCCATTGGCGTTGCCAGCCCCGGCCTGCCCGTAAACGCCAGCCGCATCGAAGGGGGCGGTAGCAGAGCCGCCGCCGCCAATGCCCCGCACACCTTGAGCATGCGGACCGCCGCCCACGCCAAGTACCCCGGTCCCGTTACCCTTCGCGTTGCCAAAGCCCTCCACTCCCGAGGAATTCCCTTTGCCAAAGCCTCGCACACCGACGGAGTTCGGCCCACGGCCCTCGCCATATACCCCGATACCGTTACCGGTCGGGTCGCCGAAGCCCGCGACACCTGAGAAATTCCCCGTGCCAAAGCCTCGCACGCCGTCGGCGTTGCCCGAGCCGCCTTGACCGACAACACCCGGGCTCGCTGGCCCCCCTTGCCCGATTACTCCCACTGCAGGTCCGCCGCCCACTCCCGTCCCATACACTCCCGCGTTCTGATCGCGGATCGTGCCGGGTATAGAGAATGGTGGATAGGCGCTGCCAGCAATACCGACAACGCCACTGCCTTTCTGTCTGCCGCCCCATCCGGTGACACCATTTCCTCGGACGTTTCCCTGGCCGGTAATGGCGTCGGTATCAAAGGGCGACGCAGTGTCAGGTGCGGTTCCGGAGACAAATAATACCGTGGAGACCGGAGAAAGCCCTCCTTCCTGGAGGTTGTTATTCCAGTCGTGTCCCGCGATGACGGACGTCTGGATGTTGACCCCGTTAAAGCCTTCGGCCTGTAGATCGAATGACATTAGTTTGACCTCCCAAGAGCGCCGGCTATGTCACCCGGCGTCAGCCGATTGATCCGTGTGTTATCCAGTAATCTAAATTGCACGCCGCAGTTTGTGAGCTGGTTCACACCGGGCATCGCTGATCTCTTCGCACCCGTTGCGGCGAGCGCGCAGACGTAGGTGGTCGTGCGACGTTGCGCCGTATCGAAAGTTGACGCGGGTATCTGCTGGACGCCGCCGCTCGCGATGCAGCCGGTCCGGGACGCAAGCGACCTCGCTCCCGCAATGGCGGCAATCATCACCGCAGCCAACCGTGGCGAGATCTCGCCGGGCGAGGGGGTGGGTTACGCGAGGTTGGTCGACGTCTTGCTCAAAGCAATCGACACGTACGACTTCGAGCGGCGCTTGCAGAACTTGAAAAAAACGCGCTGCGGCGGAGTCTTGAGCTTCGCGCTGTCTGTCACACGTCGAGGTTGGCGACGCTGAGGGCGTTCGACCCGGATGAAGTTGTGCCGCGCGTGATCCTGACCTCTAAAGAGGTCTAGCGTCGTTCCCGATGATTGTTACGGGCTCATTTCGCCAAGACCCTGGCCAGCCCGGCGGTGCTAGAGGGATAGTACGCCAACTGTCATTTAATTGTCATTAGTCAGTCATTCTTCCGCCTTAAGGTCGCCCCGCTTTTGAAATTGGGGGGATCGCCATGCTGACGAAGCTGTTAACTACGACCGCCATCGCGGCCGCCATGGTCGCCGGGATGCCGGCTTCGATAAGCGCCGCCGCCGAAGGCGGACCAGGGGCTGTTCAGCAAGTGCTGCTGCTGAGCGTCGACGGGCTCCACGCCGTCGATCTGGAAAATTGCACGATGACCGGGCTCTGCCCGAATTTGGCGAAATTGACTGAGCATGGCATCACCTACGCGAAAGCCTCGACGACAGAGCCTTCGAACTCGTTCCCCGGCCTCTTGGCGCAGGTCACCGGCGGCACATCGAAGTCGACCGGCGTCTTTTACGACGACAGCTACGACCGGACGCTATTTACGCCGGGCAGCAATTGCACGGCCGGGCCGGGCACCGAGGTAAATCTCGCCGAGAATATCGACAAGGACCAGCATTCGATCGATGGCGGGGTTCCGACCAGCCTGACCGGGTTCAACAGCGGGGTAGCCATCGACCCCAACAAGCTGCCACAACAGCTGGTGAATAATCGTTGCTCGGCGTTGTGGCCGCATAATTTCGCGCGCACAAACAGTATCTTTGGGGTCATCCACCGGCATGGGTTGCGGACCGCATGGTCCGACAAGCATCCGGCGTATGACATCGTCAACGGCAACGATCCCGATACCCAGCCGGCCACCGGGCCCGGAACCAATCTCAACGATTTTTTCGCGCCCGAAATCAATTCGGATCTGAGCGACGAAAACATCGCACTAGCCCACAGTCTGCTCGGCCCCAATTTTTCAACGGCGCCCGATCCGACGTCGCGCGGCGGCGACTTTACGAGTGCAGTCGATGGCGTCGAGTTTTACGACGGGCTCAAGGTGCGAGCGATCCTCAACGAGATCAACGGCTCCGACCATACCGGCAAACACGCGGCGAGCACGCCCGCGATCTTTGGAATGAACTTCCAGTCGGTCAGCGTCGGACAAAAACTCGAGGGTAGCGGTTATGTCGATACGACCGGTACGCCGAGTGCCGGGTTGGCCAATGCCATAGGCTTTGTCGACCGTTCTATCGGGCAGATGCTCGAGGCGTTGCAAAATCGCGGCCTATTGAAGAACACGCTGTTAATTGTCAGCGCTAAGCATGGTCAGTCGCCGATCGATGTTACCAAACGGATGGCGCTGGACGATGCGGCGATCTTTCCGGTCGCAATCGGCGCGAATTTCGCGTTCGACATTGCCGACGACGGAGTCCTGATCTGGCTCAAGGACAACAGCGACAGCAAGACCGCAGCGGCCGTTTCAGCGCTCGACAGCTTCCCGAACGATACCGGGATCGGCCAGTGGCTCTCCGGGCCGTTCCTTAGCTTGATCTACCAGGATCCGGCCCATGATGCGCGCACACCGGACATCATCGGGATTGCGCGGATAGGCGTGATCTATACGACCGGATCGAAGATCGCCGAGCATGGCGGCTTCAATGTGGACGACACGCACGTCGCCCTTGTCGTCGCGCATCCGGATTTCGATCAGCAGCGCATCAATGCGACCGTTGCCACAGCGCAAATCGCGCCAACCATCCTCAAGGCGCTCGGCCTCGACCCCGAGGCGCTCGATGGGGTACGGATCGAGGCAACGCCAGTATTGCCCGGGTTCGAGGGCCGGTGACCCCCTTATACGTCGAGGTTAGCGACGCT
>CAVOTD010000051.1:0-89956 GCA_963698995.1 uncultured Alphaproteobacteria bacterium
GCCCGGTACCCTGGACCGGCGGCTGTGTGCTGCCGGGCCCCGAGCCTGCAGCAGCCTACCCGAGTGCTGGCGCCGGAAGCTTATGTCCAGATCAAAAACATGATCGAAAAGACCGTAGCCAGTAGCCTGATTTACCTGAACTCGCATGCCCGCGATTTTCAAAATCCCCGAGCTGCGTAAATATCTCGATCTCTACGTCCGCGGCTCCGGCGAGGTCTCCGCGGTCGAGCGTGTCAAGCTGATTAAGCCGTCTTATGGAAGCGATTTCGACTCCAGCGGTAAGCACTGTCGCGCCGGCCGATATCGAGCGGGCAGTCGCCGTCATCGTGCTCGCCTTCAGCGCCGATCCGTTGGCACGTTGGGCGTACCCCGACTTTGCGGCAGTACGTCGCTCTTTTCCCGGACCTCGTGCGCGCGTTCGGTGGCAGGGCTTTCACTCATGGCACTGCGCGCCACATCAACGCCTTTGCAGGGGCAGCGCTGTGGCCGCCGCCGGGTATCGATCCGGACCACGCGGCGCTGGAGGCGAGCTTATCGCGAGGGCGGGAAGCCGAGTTGGCCGCCGTCTTTGAAGAGATGGCTCGCTACCATCCGAGCGAGGCCCACTGGTACCTGCCGCTGATCGGCGTCGATCCGGCCCATCAGCGCAAAGGCTGTAGAGCGGCACTCCTGCGGGAAGCTCTAGCCACTGCGACCGGGACCACGTTGCAGCTTATCTTAAATCCAGCAACCCGGCCAATATGAAGTTGTATCAACGGCATGGCTTCGAGGTCCGGGGCACCATCCAAGCGGGATCATCGCCACCCCTCTTTCCGATGCTGCGCGCAGCCCGCTGAGAGAGCCGCCCGGAAATAAGGTCCCCGCCCAAGGTTCCCGGTGTCAGCCGGCTCGGCACAAAGTTGACGCGGCGGTCGGGCGCCGAGCAACGATCGATGATGGCGGGTGGTGCGGCGGTGGCTAGCCTGATCTAAGTTGCGCAGTGTCGACCGGCAGCTTGCGCAAACGCTTGCCGGTTGCCGCAAAGATCGCGTTGGTGACTGCCGGGACGATGGCCGAGGTCCCGGGTTCGCCCATCCCGCCCGGCGGCTCGGCACTCTGGACGATGTGCACCTCGATGGCCGGCGCCTCATTGATGCGCAGGACTTGGTAGGTATCGAAATTGGTTTGCTCGACACGGCCGTCCTTCAGCGTGATCTCGCCATAGAGCGCCGCTGTGATGCCGAAGATGATCGCACCCTCGATCTGTGCCCGGACGGTGTCGGGGTTGACGACAGTGCCGCAATCGACCGCGCAGACGACCCGCCGCACACGAACCGCGCCATCTTTCGACACGTCGACTTCGGCAACCTGCGCCATATAGGTCCCGAAGACATACTGGATCGAGACGCCACGGCCGACCCCGTGAGACAATCGCTGTCCCCAGCCGGACTTTTCCGCGGCGAGCTCGAGGACGGCCTTGGCGCGGGGCGTTTTGTCGAGGAGAGCCCGCCGATACTTGACCGGGTCTTGCTTCGCCGCTGCCGCAAGCTCATCCATAAAGCTTTCGACCACGAAGACATTGTGCGACGGCCCGACGCTGCGCCAGAAGGCGGTCGGAATGCCCGGAGGCTCGACCCGCAGGTATTCGACATGCATGTTTGGGAGGGCGTAGGTCAGGTTGATCGCGCCGTCGGTCGTGTCGGGGTCGAGACCGTTGTTGAACGCCGGCGGAAGCCATCGCGCGAGGATCGAGGAGCCCGCGAAGCGATGGTTCCAGGCAATCGGCATTCCCTTCTGATCGAGGCCGGCAGACATCCGGTCGAAGAAATAGGGCCGGTACATATCGTGCTGGATATCCTCCTCGCGGGTCCACACGACCTTCACGGGGCCCTCGACATGCTGCGCGATCTGCACGGCGCGAATGACGCCATCGATTTCCAACCGCCGGCCGAAGCCACCCCCGATCAGATGATTGTGGACGACGACTTTGTCCAACGGCAGGCCAGCGGTCTTCGCAGCCGCCGCCTGGGCTCGCGCAATGACCTGGTTGCCGACCCAGACCTCGCAGCCGTCCTTGCGGACATGGACCGTGCAGTTCATCGGCTCCATTGCCGCGTGCGCTAGGAACGGCACCTGGTAGGTCGCCTCGACCTTGGTGACGGCGCTCGCCATCGCCTTGACGACGTCGCCGGCGTTCTGCGCGACCGGCCCTGAATTGACTGTCGCCTTTTCGAGCTCGGCCACGATCTCTTCGATGTTGAGCTTGGCGTGGGGCCCTTCGTCCCATTGGATTACGAGAGCCGCCAGCCCCTTTTTCGCCGCCCCCATGTGGTCGGCCACGACGGCGACGGCATCGTCCAGTCGCACGATCTGACGCACGCCCTTGACGACTTTGGCGGCTGCATCGTCCACGCTTTTTACTCGGCCGCCAAACACCGGCGACTGCGCCAAGGTCGCGATCTTCACGCCCGGCGGGCGAACATCGATGCCAAAGACAGCCGTTCCATTGACTTTGGACGGCGCGTCCAGCCGCTTGGCCGGTGTGCCGATCAGCGTAAAATCTTTCGGCTGCTTCAGCGCCACCGTCTCCGGAACCGTCATCCGCGCCGCATCAGCGGCAAGATCGCCGTATTTGGCGCTTCGCCCCGTCGGCGCGTGAAGCACTTCGCCCTTTTGCGCGTGGCAGGACGCAGTATCGACATTCCAGCGCTTTGCCGCGGCCGCCACCAGCATGGTTCTCGCGGTCGCACCGGCTTGGCGCATTGGCTTCCAGACTGCGCGGATTGCGGTCGAGCCGCCGGTTCCCTGCACGCCGCCCAGCAAGGGATTTCCGTAGAGCTTTTCGTCAGGCGGCGCATGTTCCAGCTGCACCTGCGTCAGGTCGACCTCCAGCTCTTCGGCGATCAACATCGGGATGGACGTATAGGTCCCCTGGCCCATTTCGACATAGGGCATCGTCAAGATTACCCGCCCGTCACCTTCAATGCGAATAAAGGCATTGGGCGAGAAGCCGTCGGCATCGGCCGCTTCGGCAGCGCGGTTTGCAAACGGCAGGCTCAGGCTCAGCAGCAGGCCGTCCGCCCGCGGTGACTCCGGCCTGCAGCAACCTGCGCCGGGAGAGACCGTTCGCTGTTGGCGATCGACCAGGGCCGGCGGCTAAATAAGCGAGGCGATCGAGGATCATTGTCAGCCTCCTGTCCGCTCGGTTTGGGCGGCCTGTTTGATCGCTTCGCGGATGCGGACATAGGTGCCGCAGCGGCAGATGTTGCCGGACATGGCATCGTCAATGTCGGCATCGGTCGGATGCGGGGTACTCGCGAGAAGGGCCGACGCCGACATGATCTGGCCCGACTGGCAGTAGCCGCATTGAACGACTTCAACATCCAGCCATGCGTCCTGGATCTTCTTGCCCGCTGGCGTCGTTCCCAATGGCCTCGATTGTGGTGACCGCTGCGTCCCCAACACTATCGATCGTGGTTATGCACGAGCGCGTCGCGGTTCCGTCCAAATGGACAGTGCATGCCCCGCAAAGCGCCATGCCGCAGCCGAACTTGGTGCCGGTCATACCGAGCACGTCGCGCAGCACCCACAGAAGAGGGGTGTCACCGTCAACATCGACGGTGTGATTGGATCCATTGATCTTGATCGTAAAGGCCATGGGTATTTCCCGATTGGTTACGCCAGATGGTCAGGGTCGGCGGCTCGGTCGCGCCATCCTCGAAGCACTTGAATGGCCAACGAGCAAACGCCGCTTCCGAGGTCAGGTGGATGATCCGGCAACGTCCAGAAGGATCTTTCCGCCGCGTTGCGCATGCGCGACAGCTTCTTTGATGGAGGAGAGGGGGTAGGTCCCGGCCACTGGTATGTGCACCCGGCCGGAGGCGATCATCTTCGCCGCCTGCACGACTGCTGGCGCAATTTTGGCCGCAATTTCCGGGTGGCCCAACCAAAAGCCGCGCATGGTGAGAGGCTTGAAGATAACGTCCAGCGGGCTGATGGACATCGGACCCTCGCTCATGGCCGCAAAGCTGACGAGCGTGCCGCGGGGCGAGAGCGTCGCTGCGAGCACGCCCGTCGCCGGGCCGCTGACGCCATCAAGCGCCAGGCGGAGCTCGGCCTGACCGACAGCCGCTTTGATCCTTTCCGAGACATCCGGAGAGTCGACGACGACGACGTCTCCGCCGATCGCCTCGAGCTCGGCCACGAGCTCCGGGCGCCGGACGATGTTGACGGTCTTCAGGCCACGCGTTTTCGCGAAGGCGATCACCCACCGCCCGACACCGGAATTGGCGGCGTTCTGCACCACCCACTCGCCCGGCTTCAGGTCGACATACTCGCTGAGCAGCAGCGCCGCGGTCGGGGGATTTATGCCCAGCATCGCCAACTGCTGCGGGTCGGCGTCAGGGGGCAGGGCGGAAAGGCCGCCTGCCGATACGACCATCCGCTCCCGCCAAGTGAAGCTGGAAGGCGGCGCCAGGACCCGGTCGCCGACCTTGACGCTCTCCACCCCCGGCCCTATGGCGAGAACCCGGCCGACGCCTTCATTGCCGATGACGGCTGGAAGCGGGGGGCGGAATGCGTAGATGCCCTGTGCGACCATGAGGTCGTTCGGGTTGATGGGGGAAAATTCGACGCCGATGAGGACCTGGTTCGGGCCGGGAGCGTCGGGCTCGGGAATGTCGACATACTCGAAGACCGTCGACAGGGTTGCCAAAAGCTGTGAGCTGAACAGCACGCATATCGATATCTCCTTTTAGTTAAAGCAGATGCTCGATCCGGATCGGCAGATCGCAGGCGGCGGCGGGTGGCACGGCAAATCCGACCCACCTCCTTTCTGCAGCCGACGACGATCGGGCGTCTGGCGGGGAGATCTGAGCTTGCAGAGGCATGTCTCAAAGGTCATTTAAACGACGTTTTAGGACACTCGCAGAGGCGGCCATGCAGCGCATCGGTTTCGTCGTTTTGCCCGGCTTTCAGATGATGAGCGTCGGTGCGCTCTCGGTCTTCGAACTCGCGAATCAGGGAGATTGGCGAGCCGGTCTATGACATGCATCTGCTGTCCGAGACCGGCGGATCCGTCCGCTGCTCGATCGGCGTCAGTGTCGCGACGGAGCCGTTCGATGATAGGAATTTCGACACACTGTTGGTCGGCGGCAGCGCCGTGGCTGGAGCGTTGACGCCGGGCGTGGTGAAATTTCTGCGCCAGGCTTTGGCGCGATCCCGGCGAGTCGCCTCGACGTGCGTCGGCGCGTTTGTTCTGGCAGAAGCAGGTCTGCTCGACGGCCGTCGCGCGACGACGCACTGGCACCGCACGCGCGACTTGCAGACTCGCTTCCCAAAAGTGAAGGTGGAGGCAGACCGCATTTTCATCATCGACGGCCCGGTATGGACCTCGGCCGGGATGACCGCGGGTATCGACCTGGCGCTGGCCATGATCGAGCAGGATCTGGGCGCGGATGTGACCCGCGCCGTAGCCAGACAGCTGGTGGTCTATCACCGGCGTGCCGGCGGCCAGTCTCAGTTTTCAGCGCTGCTGGAGCTGGAGCCCAAATCCGACCGTATCCAGAGCGCATTGGCATATGCGAAGCGCAACCTCGACAAGCCGCTGACGGTTGGACAGCTCGCAAAAGCGGCGCATCTCAGTCCGCGCCAGTTTAGCCGTGCGTTCCGCGCCGAGACCGGTCAATCGCCGGCCAAAGCGGTCGAGAACCTGCGCTCGAGGCCGCCCGGCTGATGATGGAGCAGAGCCGTCATCCGATCGACGTCATTGCCCGGCAAACGGGTTTTGACGGTCGCGACCGCATGCGCCGCGCTTTCCTGCGCGCCTTCGGACAGCCGCCGCAGGTGATCCGGCGAAACGTGCGGGCGGAGGCTACCGCCTGAGCGCCGGGCACGAGCCCTAAGCGCCAATGGCCGCAACCGCCATGATCGCGCCAACGCCTTGTGGCGGCGCCCGCCTATCTGGCGGCCTCCTCGCTGCGAGCCTTTTCCCCGCTACGGAAGGCAAACAGACAGAGCAGGAGACAGCGGGATAAGTTCCCACGAGGGACGAATTTGTCGGAGCCCTTGGCAAGGCGGCTGGCGCGTGGGCGCAAACTCGCCGACGAGGTGAGCCGCGACGTTGACCCGCGCTAGGTGAAAAGCGATGCAGCGACCACGTAACGGGTGCATTGAATTTCAAACCAGCCCATAGCCCGTGTTCGGCCTTATTATTAGCCATGAGCGCATCAAACTTTCGCCAACTTCTATTTTCATTGTGGCCTGGTGGAGCTAACCTGGGAAACCGCGCCTCCCGGACTCCTGGGCGTGCGATGATGCCAAAGGCTAGTTCAGAACGGATTTAATCTCTGCGAGCTTATTGGCGCTTTCCGCCAAGGCGGCTTCGAGTTTGGCGCTTTTTGCCTTGGCACGCCCGCGAGAGATCCGGAGACCTTGCATATCGCCTTCGAGCGCCAGAAGCCGCCTCTTCAGGTCTTCGATTTCCTGGCTCTGATGGTCGATCACCTTGTCGTGTCGGTGAACCTCTCCCCACAGCTTTTTGACCCCCCTCAATAGCTTTTCGCCAAGGGGTCGATACAGCTTGTTCATCGTCGAGGGACATGGAACGAGATCTCAAGATATAGCGACGCGAAGATGTACGGCTCCATCACAAAGCAACCGTTAACGGGGCCTCCCTGATCTGACGCCCCCGTCCCGAAAGCCGTCATCAAACATTCATTTTTTTCTGAATTCGCCCTTGCGCTCCCGGCGGATAAGCGTATTTATCGAGGTCTCGACGCACTCGCACGTGCCTATGGCCCATGGTGGTTATGCAACGACGTAACGCGTCCTTTTTGGCAGCCCGGCTGCAAGGCCGGTCCCGAGAGGGAGGACGGTATGGTTGCTTTCCGATCAAGGGGCGTGGTGCCCTGCCCCGACGCTAACCTTCGCGGTACGCGTCAGCGCGGGCGGGGTAGCCGGGTCATCGATCCGAGCAGTCTGAGCTAAGCCGCAAATATCGGCCGACACAGCCTCGACGAGGCCGTGTCGGCGTTCGATTCGGTTCGCAGTGGGCCGACCGAAAGCTTGCCTGGATTGCCCCGGGCTGCTGTCGGCCACCCCTCCGGCGACACCGGTTGCGCTTAGCTCCCTCGCAGGAAGGATGACCCCCGTCATGACTGAGAGGATTTCGCGTTTTCTTGCCGAACATTCACCCGACACCCCGTGCCTTATCGTCGATCTCGACGTCATCGCTGAAGCTTATGAGGCGTTGCGGTGGTACCTGCCGCTCGCTCGTATCTTTTATGCTGTAAAGGCGAACCCAGCCGACGACATCGTCGTCATGCTCGAGCGCAAAGGCGCCAATTTCGACGTCGCGAGCCGCGGCGAAGTCGAGCTCTGCCTCAGCAATGGCGTCACGCCCGACCGGTTGTCTTTCGGCAACACGATCAAGAAGGAGAAGGACATCGCCTTCGCCTATCGGGCTGGAGTGCGGCTGTTCGCCTTTGACAGCGCTCGCGAGCTTGAGAAGCTGGCGCGCGCCGCGCCCGGTGCACGTGTCTTCTGCCGCATTCTGGTCGCCTGCGACGGGGCGGAGTGGCCGCTGTCGCGTAAGTTCGGTTGCGCGCCCGATATGGCCATCGAGCTGTTGCGCAAAGCCCGCGAAGTCGGGCTCGATCCCTATGGCGTTTCATTCCATGTCGGTTCGCAGCAAACCGATCTGGGACAGTGGGACGGCGCGGTCGGCGCCGCGGCGCATATGTTCTCGGCGCTGGCCGAGGCGAACATCAATCTGCGCATGGTCAACATCGGCGGCGGCTTCCCGGCGCATTACACCGGCGAAGTGCCGGAAATCGAGCAGTATGCCCAGGCGGTGATGGCAGCGATCACTCGCCATTTCGGCAACGATCTGCCCGAAATCATTATCGAGCCGGGACGTTCGCTGGTCGGCGATGCCGGGGTTATTCAGAGCGAGGTCGTGCTGATTTCCGAAAAAGGCGGCGGCGATGACCGGCGCTGGGTCTATCTCGATGTCGGCAAGTTCAACGGGCTCGCCGAGACGATGGACGAAAGCATCAAATACCGCATCGTGGCGCCGGGCCGCGACGGGTTGTCCGGTCCGGTCATTCTCGCCGGGCCGACCTGCGACAGCGCCGATATTCTCTATGAACGGACCGAGTACCGGCTGCCGCACGGCCTGCGCATCGGCGACAAGATCAAGATCCTGTCGGCCGGAGCCTATACCGCAAGCTACGCTTCGATCGGGTTCAATGGTTTTTCGCCGATCCGCACTTATTGCATATAGCCCCAACCGGGCTTAAGGGCGGCTGGGGCAGTGTTTGGCGTGTTTTCGCGCCGCGCTGCGCCGGCGACCTCCTGCATCAGCTTTCTTAGCATCGCGCCGGCGAAGCTGCCGAAATCCCGTGCCACGACGACGAAGGCCCCGGGACCACCGATAACGTTGCTGCGATAATAGCCTGCGAGCCACGGCTCCTCGGTCAGGATCGCCAGTCCGTTGATCGAGATCCCCGCCGCTATGATTTGGTCGCGCGCCACCATCGGCGGCACGCCGAAATTGGCCATCCCGTCGCCGGAGATGTCGATGATCCGGCGCTCCGCCGGCTCCGGCATGCGGTCGAATGCCGAGGCGGCGGCGAGCAATGCCGGGCCGATCGCGGTGAGGCCGTTGGAGCTTCGCTTGCTCGCGCGCACTGCGGCGGCAAAGGCGGCAGCGCCATCGGCGGCGGCGACCCGCTGCCACCCGACGGTGACCTCGATCCGGTCAGGGTCCGACCATTCGAGCACCAGCACCTCGATCCCCCCGGGAATGGCGGATATCGCATCGACGAGGCGCGGGTTCTCGAAGGCGCGCGCAATGCCGTTGCGCTGCAGCAAATAGGTATCCGCCGTCACGCTCGCCGACACGTCGACCGCCAGCACCAAGGCGACGCCGGCCGCCGACGCCGGGATCGATTTGAGCAACCAACCAACGAGCGCGACGACCCAGCCATAGGCGAACATCGGTGCTAGGGACGCGGCCGGCGGTTTCGCGCGCGCAACAGTCGGTACCAGATCGCAACGGCGAGTAGAATGGCAAGGACACCGATCAACAGAAACGGCGAAAATCGGTCTTGCTGCTGCGCGTCGTCTCCGACACGAATCATGACCCGCGCGACCTGATCGGCGCTGGTTGCTTCGGCGCTCCAGAACCCGTCGCGATCGGCCTCGAAGGTGAATTTGCCGTCGGTGTTGGTACGCCCGGTCAGAACCGCCTTTTTGGCATCGCCGGGCGCGAATACCCGCACCTCGGCATTTGCCATCGGTTTGCCGTCCTGGGTCGCGAATTGGGCCGTCACCTCACGCGCACCGAACAGGCCGAAGGCTGCGGCAGGCAGCGAGGCGAGCAGCAAAACCGCCGCCAGGGCGGCAAGAAACGGGGGAGTGAGTTGGCGCATCGGCAAAACATAGCGCTCTCCTGGCTAAGGGCCAGCGGATTACTGGTTGCTGGTCTTGCCCAGCCGCCACCCCTTGTGGCACAAGCCGCGCGGGGGTGAGGTGATGCCCGATTTCAAGATCGAACGGCGCTGCACGGGGCTGGTCTGCGGCATCGACGAGGTAGGGCGCGGGCCGCTTGCCGGGCCGGTGGTGGCGGCCGCCGTGGTTCTCGACGCGCGCCGCTTTCCGAAGGGGCTGCGCGAGGGGCTCGACGATTCGAAGGTGCTGAACATCGTCGAGCGTGAGGCCTGCTACCGGGCGCTCCGACGATGTGTCGATCGCGGGGTGGCGCGCATCGGCGTCGGCGCGGCGAGCGTGCCCGAAATAGACCGGATCAACATCCTGCGCGCCGCGCTCTTGGCTATGACGCGGGCGGTCGCTGCCCTGGGAATCAGCCCGGATACCGCGCTTGTCGACGGCGATATCCCCCCGCCGCTCTCGTGCCCGGTGCAAACTGTTGTCAGGGGGAACTCGTTGAGCTTTTCGATCGCCGCAGCCTCCGTTGTTGCCAAGGTCACTCGCGATCGGATCATGCGCAATCTCGCGCCGCGTTATCCGGGCTACGGGTGGCATACCAACGTCGGATATGCGACGCAGGAACACGGCGAGGCGATTCGCCGCTTCGGCGTGAACTCGACACCATCGGCGATCCTTTGCGCCAGTCCGCTTGGCGATCGCCGGAGAGGTGCTGTTGCCGCTGTTCGCCGAGATCGAACCGGGCCCGCAGACGGCTCAGCTGCTGTAAGCTTCGGGGTTCTGCGCCGAGACCGCGTGCCGCACGACCTTTTTCATCAAGGTTGGCAGCGCGTGCTCGCCGAGCCGGTCGACCGGGCTCCACAACCCGTCCGCATCGCCCCGCCCCGCCATGATCCCGAGCTCGAGAAGAAAATGCGTAAAGCCATGCCGAACGATGCCCGGCAGCGCTGTCCATTCGGCAGCGGTCGGGGCGACCCGGACCGCCTCGTCGAACGTCCAAGCTTCGGCGCGCCATGGTGTCGACGGGATCTCGATCATACCACCGAGCAGGCCTTTCTCAGGGCGTCGACGCAGCAGCACCGCGCGGTCCGGCCGGATCAGCCAGAACGCGACGCCATATCGCAGCGGCCGCTCGGGCTTCTCGGCCCGCGCCGGCAGACTGTCGGTGACCCCGGAGGCGGCTGCAGCGCAGCAGGCGCGCCACGGGCAGAGGACGCAGCGCGGCCGGCGCGGCGTGCAGATCGTCGCGCCGAGATCCATCAGGGCCTGGGCAAAGTCGCCGGCGCGCCGTTCCGGCACCAGCGCTGCGGCAAGCGCTCTGAGGCGCGGTTTTGCTGCGGGGAGGGGTTCGACTACGGCATAGAGCCGGGCGAGGACGCGCTCGACATTGCCGTCGATTGCAGCCGTTTTTTGATCGAAGGCGATGGCGGCGATAGCCGCGGCGGTGTAGTCGCCAATCCCCGGAAGGGCGCGCAACTTGGCGGGATCTGCGGGGAAGGATCCATGATGCCGCTCGACGACAGCCCGGGCGCAGGCGTGCAAGTTGCGGGCGCGCGCGTAATAGCCGAGCCCCTGCCAGAGCTGCAGGACTTCGTCGAGCGATGCCGCGGCGAGCGCCGAAATATCGGGCCAGCGTGCCACGAATTGGTCGAAATACGGGCCTACAGTCGCTACCGTAGTCTGCTGCAGCATGATCTCGCTGAGCCACACTAGATAAGGGTCGGGCCGGGTGCGCGCAGGTGCCCGCCAGGGGAGGCTGCGACGGTGCCGGTCGTACCAAGCGAGAAGAGCGGCGGGATCGGGTGTTCTGGATGCTGATGGAGGTTCGGGTCGAAAGGCTGGCATGGGCGGGACAAATCGGCAGGGCAACGGCGCGAAGGGTGCCGCAAGCCTAACGGGTCGGAAACCCGAGAGCGAGGGTCGGACTTCTCGGCACGAGCATGGCTCGCGCATGTCCAACAGCGCATCGGCGATGCGCGGGGGGTTTCGGGCTGTCGGCGTTGCCGCCTCGAAGCTCGCCGTCACCGATTGTCGCCAAGCGCGGCAGCGGGATCCTTGTTCGCCTAAAGACAGAATGGGCGGCGATCGTCGGCCCGGAATGGGCGGAGGTTGCCTGGCCGACCGCGCTTGGCCGCGACGGGGTCTTGAAGCTGCGCGCCGCGTCGGGCGCCGCACTCGAATTGCAGCATCGCGCGCCGCTGCTGATCGAGCGCCTCAATTTGTTTTTTGGTCGCCCGGTCGTCGCCCGCCTGGCGCTCGTGCAAGGGCCGTTGCCGCTTGCTGCTGCATCGAGCGCGCCGCGCATCCGACCATTGGCGCCAAACGAGGAAAAAGCGCTCGATCAACAGCTCGCCGAGGTCACCGACCCGGAGCTTCGCACCGCCCTCGCTAAGCTCGGGAGGGCGGTGAGTGGCCGAGAGCACTGAGACGCGAGTCGGGTTTATTGCGCACTCTTCTCAAGATATGGTAGTAAGGAAGCCATGATGCCAAAGATCTGGTTTGCCCTGCTGGGAATGTTGAGCGTCTTTGTGGTGTCGCCCGGGCCGGTGGGGGCGGCCGCCCCGCACCCGCTGCTGGCCGACGCGCAGTCCGGACTGGCGCTCACCAAGGACGATCGAATTCTCGGCAACCCGGAGGCGCCGATCACGATTGTCGAATACGCCTCGCTGACCTGCCCGCACTGCGCCCATTTCGAGAACGACGTTCTGCCCGAATTGAAAAAGAAGTGGATCGACAGCGGAAAGGCAAAGCTGGTGCTGCGCGACTTCCCGCTCGACGAACCAGCGTTGCGGGCCGCAATGATTGCCCGCTGCGCGCCGCCGGATCGCTTTTATGCCTATGTCGACACGTTCTTCGCGGCGCAGGATAAATGGGTGATGGCGCGCGATTATCGCGAAGCCCTCGCCCGGTTGGTCAAGCTCGGTGGGATGGGCAAGGACGAGTTCGACAATTGCCTGAAGAACTCCGCTCTCGAAAACAAGATCGTCGAAGGCCGCCTGGTCGCGTCGAAAGAGCTCGACGTCAACTCGACGCCGACATTCTTTATCAATGGCACGAAATTCAGCGGTGCGCCGACGGTCGAGGAGTTCAACAAGGTGCTCTCCGGACTATCGACGAAATCTTAATGCTGACGCCAGAGATGCGTAGCGCCGTATTGCCACCCTCTCCCGCGATGGGGGAGCCGGAAAAATCCGCGAAAAGCTGATGCAAGTCTCGCGGTTGCGCCTCGTCGGGTTCAAATCCTTCGTCGATGCGACGGAACTGGCGATCGAGCCGGGCCTTACCGGGGTCGTCGGGCCGAACGGCTGCGGAAAGTCGAACCTGGTCGAGGCGCTTCGCTGGGTCATGGGCGAGACTTCGGCGAAACGCCTGCGCGGCGGCGAGATGGACGACGTCATCTTTGCCGGGACAGTCGCGCGACCGGCGCGCAACATCGCTGAAGTCGGGCTGATCATCGACAACAGCAGCCGCGAAGCCCCGTTTGCCTTCAACGACCGGGACGAGATCGAGGTTGCCCGCCATATCGAGCGCGGCGGCGGTTCTAGCTATCGGGTTAACGGCCGCGAGGTTCGGGCCCGCGACGTCCAACTGCTGTTTGCCGATGCGGCGAGCGGCGCCCACTCCGGCGCGATGGTGAGTCAGGGCCGCGTTAGCGCGCTGATTGACGCGAAGCCGGCCGAGCGACGGCTCCTCCTCGAAGAAGCTGCCGGCACCGCTGGGCTGCACGCCCGCCGCCACGAGACGGAGCTCAAGCTCGACGCGGCCGCGGACAACCTTTCGCGGCTCGACGACGTCATCGCCACGATCGAAGCCCAGCTCGAGACCTTGAAAAAGCAGGCTCGGCAGGCGCAGCGCTATCGCCGCCTCGCGGACCACATCCGGCGCACCGAAGCGCTGCTGTTTCGCGCCCGTTGGCTCGCCGCCGAAAGCGGGGCCGAGCGCAGCGCCGCGGAGCTTCGTGCGACCGAGCGCGCCGTCGCCGAGGCAACCGAGCGAGCCCTTGCTGCGGCGCGGGCTCGCGATGCGGCGGAGGCGGCGTTACCGCCGATGCGGCTCGCCGAGGCTGGTTCGGCCACCGAATTGCAACGGCTGAACCATGCCCGAAACGGGCTCGAGCAGGAGCTCCAGCGAGTGCTCGCGGCGCGCGGCGAAGCCGAAAAGCGACTCGCCCAGCTCGCCGCCGACCTCGAGCGCGAGGAAGCGCGTTCGGCCGAGGCGGAGGTGTCGCTCGCACGCTTGGTGGAAGAGCGCCAGGCGCTCACTCGGGCGGAGGGTGAGGACAGTACAGACCGGGAGCTGGCGACGGCCCGGCTGCACACGCTGAACGCGCATCTGGCCGAAGCCGAGACGGCGCTGCAGCGCGAGACCGAAGCGGCGGCTTCCGCCGAGGCACACCGGGCCGGTCTCGAGCAACGCCGAACCGAGCTCACCGAGCGCGCTGCTCGGTTGGAGGCGCGGCGCGGCGAAGCTGCGCGCCAATGCGCCAGCCTGGCAGCTTTGGTAGTCGCGCCAGCGGCGATAACTGTCGCCACGGCCGAGTTGGCGGAGGCGGACCGGCTGGTCGAGCAGTGCCGCGCAATGGTCGAAGCGAGCCAGGCCGAGATCGCCAACCGCCTCGCCGATGAGCAAGCGGCTGTCGACGCCGCCCGCCAAATCGAAACCCGGCTGACCCGACTGAAAGCCGAAGCCGACGGGCTGAGGGCCTTGCTCGCGCCGGCGCCGCAGGGGAGCGGCGATCGGCCGGCGCTCGCCGAGTTGCGCGTCCCCTCGGGGTTCGAGGCGGCAGTTGGTGCGGTGTTCGGCGACGAGCTCCTGGCGCCACTTGCCGACGGCGAAGGCGCAACCGCTTCGGCTTTTTGGCTCGAGCTTCCGGCAACCGGGGATGGCGCGGCGCTACCGGACGGCGCCCGCCCGCTGATCGAAGCAGTGACCGCTCCGCCTCCGTTGGCGCGCCGCCTCGCCCAGGCCGGCTGGGTTGACAACGAAGCGCTCGGTCGCGCCTTGCAGCGGAGCCTTGCGCCGGGTCAGCGGCTGGTCGATCGTGAGGGGCGGTCGTGGCGCTGGGACGGGTTCGTCTCGACCAAATCATCGCCGTCATCGGCCGCCGAACGTTTGCGGCTCGGCAACCGCCTCACCGAGATCGAAGCCGAGATCGCGATCGCCGAGCCGGCGGACCTGGCTGCCAAGCGTAGCGTCGCCGCGGCGCGGGAACACCGCCAGGGAGCCGGCGAGGCCGATAGATTGGCCCGCCATCAAGGGCGCGAGGCCGAGGCGGCGCTGACCCGGGCGCGGGCCGCGGAAGCGGAGCTCACCCGCCGCGCGCTGACCACCGAAACGCGGCTCGCCGCGGCCGCCGGCGACCTCGAAAAGCTGGCCGCCGACCTGGCCGAGACCACCGCGCAGGGGGCGGCGGCGGAGCGCGATTTGGCGGCTCTCCCGGACCCGAAATCGGCCCGCGCCGCGCTCGAGCAGGCGCGCGCGGCGGCTGTCGAGGCGCGCCGGCGCGAGGCGGAGGCGCGAGCGGCAAACGATCGGCTTACGCAGGAGACAGCACGCCGCCGCGAGCGGCTGTCCGCGATCGGCCTCGAGGAACACGCCTGGCGCAAGCGCGGCGAGGACGCCACCCTGCAACAGCTAGACCTGCAGGAACGGCGACGCGTGCTCGAGGCGGAAATCGCGGGTCTGGCAGCGCGTCCGGCGACGATCGCTGCCGAGAGCGAGACGCTCGGCGCCGCCGTAGCTGCCGCCGCGGCGGATTGCCGGCGTTCGGCCGACGCGTTGTCGCTCGGCGAGACGCAGCTGCGCGAGGGGGCGGAGGGCTTACGCCTCGCGGAACAGGCCTTGGCCGAGGCCCGCGAGCGCCTCGCGCGGCTCGAAGTGTTGTGCGACAGCGCGGACGAAACCTTGACGCGGTTGACAGGCGAGATCCGCGAACGGCTCGGCGCCGCGCCCGAAGCCCTCGGCGAGCTGGCGGGCCTCGCGGTGGGCGAGGTCGCCGCGGATCCTGTCGAGACGGCGGCGCGGCTCGACCGGCTGACCCGCGAGCGCGAAGGTATCGGACCGGTCAACCTGATGGCTGAAAACGAGGCCACCGAAGTCGAGAGCCGGATCGCCGCTCTGCGGCGTGAGCGCGCCGAGCTTACCGAGGCGATTGCCCGGTTGCGCCGCGGGATCAACGCGCTCGACAACGAAATGCGGCAGCGGTTGGCGGCGGCGTTCACGCAAATCAACGGCCATTTCGCCGAGCTGTTCACCCGCCTCTTCGGCGGCGGAAAGGCGTATCTGACCCTCGTGGACCATGATGACCCACTCGCCGCCGGGCTCGAGATGATGGCGAGCCCGCCGGGCAAAAAGCTGCAGGCCTTATCGCTCTTATCCGGTGGCGAGCAGGCACTGACCGCGCTTGCTCTGCTGTTCGCGGCCTTCCTGACCAACCCCGCTCCGGTCTGCGTGTTGGATGAAGTCGACGCCCCGCTCGACGACGCCAATGTCGACCGGTTTTGCAGCCTTGTCGGCGACATTGCCGATACTACCGGCACCCGCTTCCTACTGGTCACCCATCACCGCATCACGATGGCGCGGGTCGACCGGCTGTTTGGGGTGACAATGACCGAACACGGCGTCTCGCAGCTCGTCTCGGTCGACCTCGCGCGCGCCGTCCGGCTGCGCCAAACCGCCTAGGAGAGCAGCGCAATGGCCGCGCTGCGCCTGGTCTAGTCCTCGACGTGCGACTTCAGCCGCGCCAACGCGTCGTCCCATTGTTTGGATACCTGATCGAGATAATTCCGGACCTCCTCGATCGACCCCGGTTCAAGCTCAAACAAACTTTCCCGCCCGCTGCGCATATTTCGCACCACGCCGGCATTCGCCAAAACGCGCAAGTGCTTCGCCACCGCCTGCCGCGACAGATTGGTGCCCGCGGTCAGGCGCGAAATGGACTGCGGCTCGCCATCGCATAGCCTGGTAAGCATCGACAGCCGCGTCTCGTCGCCGAGAGCTGCAAACACCGATGCGCGCGCCGTCAGCGCATCGGGCCGGCTAAGGCGTCTGCTCGACATGTCGAGCGATGTTTTGGACCTGTTGGCTCCAACCGCTGTCATTCATCCGGAACGCTTCGAGACGACGCTCACTCGGGACCTTGTCGAAGCCCGAACTCGACGACGCGCAGCAGGGTCCCGGTCGCGATCTTCTGCAACGTAAACTCGACGAGCGTTGACGGCTCGCTGGAATAATCCTGGTTCGGATCGACCGCATAAGGATGCCAGGTGAACGAGAACAGCCGCTCGGGCTCCATTTTCTGGACGACGGCTTCCCATCGCAGATGCTGATAGCCGGGATAGGTTATCCGGCCGCGCGAAACCTGCCCCGGCACGAATGGCCCATCCAGCCTGACGCGGAACCACGCGCCGAACTCATGATGATCGGTCAGCGCTCGCCAGACGCGAGAGACCGGAGCCCTCAGTTCGATGGTCTTTTCGATGCGATCGGTCATGCGCAACCTCCTGGTTGCTCATTGATATAGTTCATCTCGTGAAAAAACCGCAACTGTTTTGTTGCGCTTTTCACGAAGTGCCGGTCACGGGTGGTATCCGTCCGCGCAAGGAATTTTTGCCGGCGTGTGACGTCGCTCACATCACACGCCGCGAAACGCACTCATTTGCAAAGCCTGAAGAGCCGATTGCCGGCTCGACGCGCAGCAGCGATGCGGATCTGCGGTCGCATCATAGAGCGAGGAGCAGCAAATCGTTGGGTCGAACCTCATTCCCGCCATCAGGCCGCGTAGCGCCGATTACAGGAAGTCGCGCACTCGTTCGATATCTTCGAGCACGCCGAGATGGGAGACGAGCAGAACCTCGTCGAAACCCAGCTGCTCGATCCGCTTGAACCGTTGGCGGGCTTCCGCCGGCGAGCAGATCAGCGAGACGTGGGCGACTTCCGCGAGGCTAGCGGATTCGGGTCGGTTGGCGAGATCGACGGCGACGTTGGCGAGAACGGCGTTATCGCCGCCGGCATCGCGGTAGATGCGCATGCCGGCTTCGAGATCATCCCAGCTGCTGTAGCGGCCGGAAGGTGTCCAGCCCTGACATTCCTTTGCAGCATAGGTGATCCAGCGCGGACTGCGCCAGGCGCCGATCAGAATCGGCGGCCCGCCCTCGCATCCCGGCCACGGCGACAAGGCCCCGCCATTGACCGGGTCGCCGCGCCAGGCGCGGCGCATCAGGTCGAGCGAGCTCATCAGGGTGCGGAAGCGCCGGTCGTAGTCGCCGCCGAGAAGCTCGAAATCCGCCCGCGTCGAGCCGCTGCCGACGCCGAGCCGCAGGCGGCCGCCCGACAAGGCCTGAACCGACTGCACGCGATGGGCGAGCTCAATCGGGTGGCGCAACGACACCTGCAGCACGGCGATGCCAAGCTCGACTCGCCGGGTCACCGCGGCAATCGCAGCGAGCTCGACGAGCGGGTCCAGAGTGGGCCTGCCCCGCCCCAACGAATCCCCGACCCAGATACCCGGAAAACCCGCGGCTTCGAGACGCCGGGCATAGTCCGCCATTGCGTTCAGCAGGTTATCGGGTCCCACCGCCGAGCTCGGGCGTATCATGGCGCTCACTCTCACGGCAGCTCACCAATCAAATGTCTCACGACGTCATCCCTTCCGTCTCGATCGTGCGACTCGAGGAAGACAGTGGAACATCTGGATGCGCGCTGCAACCTGCGCGCGGGACCACCGGCGGTGCCGTGGGCAGCGGGTCATTGAATGCCGAGCGACCGCTCGACCGGCGGCGGCACGCCAAAATTCGGCTGAAACAAGCGGCGCAGGAAGCCCGGAGCGAGAGCGCTCAGCGGATTGACCGAAACCTTGGGGTCGGCGGCCGATCCGGTGACCCGGTAATTGGCGGCGAACAAGCCTTGCCCTTCGCCGCCGAGCAGCAGCGAACCGATTACCGGAATATTGCCGATGATCGAGTTCAGCGCGTAGGCCGGCACGATCGTGCCCTGCAGGTCGAGGCGGTCCCGACCGAGATCGGCGACGCCGTTGCTGGTGACACCGATCGCCCCGCCATAGGCGAGGAGATTATCGAGCACGAGATGATTGTCGCTGTAAGCAAAGTCGCCGCGCAAAGTGCTGAACGGGATCCCCGAGCCGGCCAGCATGCTGCCCACGCCGCTAAACGACGGCAGCGACAGAATGCGGGCAAACGCCGGTGCGCGGACCAGGCTGTAATCCTCGCCCTCGATGTGGCCGGCGACAACCTGCTTGCCGGCGCTATCCGAAACCTGGCCGGTGATCGTCACCTGCCCGCCAACGATGTTGTCGCTGATGTCGAACAGGCTCAAGGTCGAACCGAGGTCGTCGGAGCGGAAGGTCAGGTTGCGGCGGCCTTGCTCGTTGGCGGAATGCAAGCTCAGCCGACGACCGTTGGGGAACCGCGCGTCGATCTGTGCCGCTCGCCAATCTGAACCCTCCCGGGACAGGCGCGCCGCAACATCGTTAACCTGGCGCTGCGGCCCGATGATCAAACGGTCGAGACTCGCGTCGATATGTAGGGACGGTTCCGTATCCGGGCCCTGGGGCGGGCTATTTTTGTGCAGATCCTTGATCCAACGCGACAGGTCGAGGCTCGGGCCACGGAGATCGACTTGCCAGCCGCCTTCCCGCTGACGCAGGACCGACCCCGTGACATCGTCGTCGGCAATGACCAAGCGCTGGACGTCGACCCGGTCGATGCGTCCGGTGGCGGGTTCGAGAGTCAAGGCGAACCTGCCGTCGAGCCCGGCTGCCTTGATCTCGATCTCCCTCAGCCGCGTGACTTGTTCGTCGTGGAGGTCAAGGACGAGCCTGGCGCTGGCAGGCGCACTGGGCGGCTTTTTCCAACCCGCCTCGGCGACCGACAGGCTGGCCGAGCGCAGATCGAGGGTCGCATCGGCCTCGGCGTGCGTCGCATCGAAGACCCGGTACGTGAGATCGACCTCGACCGGTCCGGCAACCCGGCCGGGCAGGAAATCGAGGGCCAGCCGCCGGCGCTGCTCGTCATTCAAGGTCAGAGCTACACGGTAACGCGCCCGCGCGCCGTTCGTCGGCTTGAAGAACAGGTTCGCGTCAATGCTCAACGGAACCCCGTCGAAGCGTGAGCTGCCTTGCAGGTGCGCCCCGGGCCGAGTGATCTCCAGCGCGAAGTTGCCGTCGGTCAGGTTGCGGTTCATCGCTACATTGGTGATCGCGGCGCCGCTCAGGCTAGCCTTCACGCCATATTGGACCTGATCGAGTCTGACGTCGTGCAACAGCGGCAGCTTGAAATGAACATTGGCCTCGGTTCGTCCGGCAACCTGGGTCGGATCGACCCCGATATCATGCGCATAGCGCAGCGGCTTGGCATCGACGGTCTCGAGGATGTCCTGAATGGGTCCGGCGACGGCAAGGTCGATCGCGAGCCACTCGATCGATGCTCCGAGGTCGGTGATCTGCAGCGAGCCCCCGGTAATCTGGACGGATTTGACGCTTCCCCCGGTCGGCGTGAACAACAACTGCTTGTTGTTGAGCGTAGCGGTGAAGGTGACTTTTCGGGCTGGGTTGAGCCCTTGGAAATAGCTGATGGTGGCATCGTGGCAACGCATCGTTCCGTGCGCCGAGATGACCTCAGCCGAACGCGCCGCCGGGTTGACGGTGAGATCGAGCTGGACGGCCGCCTCGTCGAGAACGCCGTCATGGACATTGGCCAAGACCCAGCGCCGTCCGCCTTTGCTCAGGGCAGGCGGCCATAAGCTTTCAAACTTTGCCACCGGAACATCGGCGAGCTCGATCGCGAGCTTGCCGGGGATCGTGGACGGCAGCGCTTCGGTGCCGGCCACCATGGCCGGCGTCAGACCGGGGAGGCTGCCCCTGACGGTCAGCGTCGACCCGCCGCCGAGATCGAGATCGAGTTTCGCCAGCCGCAGCTCGCTGCTTTCCGGCGCATAAACGGCGCGCAGCGAGCCGCCCTGCAGCTCGAGGAAACCCTCGGGCAGCCGGTCGCTCCTGATCCGGCCATTCCCGAAGCGAAGATCGACGCGCACACCTTCATTTGTCAGCCCGGCATCATTGAACCGGGCATCATTGAACCGGGCATCATTGATCCCGGCGAGGTTGAGCCGCGTCGCAAAGGTTCCGGACACTGGGAAATCGGCGACGGCGAGCGGACCGAATTGGGGAGCGAGCGATGCCAGCGCCGCGGGCGCCAATGCCCCGATCTCGACCGTGAGATCGAGTGCGCGCTCACGGGATGAGTAGCGATACCAGCCATGCAGCTCGGGCTTGTCCCGCCCGATCGGAAGCGCCAGCGACAGATCGCCGGCGAGGCCGCCGGCGTCGCGGTCGAGCCAGGCATCGACACGATCGGCCTGCCACCGCTGGCCGCGCTGCCGATCGTCGAGGACGAGCGTGGCATTGCGAATGACGATCCGACGCATCAGGCCAAGGGGACCGTTGGGGTGCGGCGGACCAGCTAGTTGGTCGAAAATTTCGGGCCCGCCGCCCGGCGTCGCGGCGTCTTCGTCGCCGAGACGAAAGCGGATCGCTCCGGCCTCGTCGCGAACCAAGCGCACTACGGGCCGCTCGACAGTGAGCGCCGTCGGCGCCACTTGGCCACCCAACAGCGAGCGCAGGCTGAAACTCGCCAACATGTCCGGAAACGCGGCGAGCGGCTCCCCATCCGTCTGCGCGACACGGACGCCCTCGAGCCGGAGATCGAGCTGACCGGTTTCGCGGTCGATGTCGAGCCGTCCTCCGGAGATCGTGATGTGCATCCCGCCGGCATACCGATTCAGCGCTGCCTCGACAAAAGGGGTCAGCCGGTCGAGGTCGATCGGGCCCTGCAAAAGGCGCCACAGGCCGAACCCGCACAACAGGATCGATGCCGCGGCGATTGCGCCCGACCACACCAGGATACGGTGGACGCTTCGACCGAATGTTATCGGCGCGGAACGGCGGAGCTGGGAGCCGCTGCCGGGCATCTCGACGCCCTGCGCAAGGTCAGCGCAGGGCGGGCCGGCATCCCGGGTTGCGATCGTCTCGTCTTGACCGGGGACGCCCGACTCGCCAGTCTCGGCGCCCTCGCTGAGCCTACGGGATGAAACTGTTATCTCACCTCTCCCCGGATGGTCGCGGACTCCCAGAACCGGGCGACGCCCGCAGGCTCGCCCTTGGTTTCGAAGCCTGGAACGAGGCTCTCGCCGCAGCATCGCGTGACCCCGCCTCGGACATCGCCCGAAATTGGAGCGGCGCAGACCCCGGCAAACGCCTGCTCGCGTCGATTTTCGGCAACAGCCCCTATCTCAGCAGCATCGCAGTTAAAGAATGGCCGATGCTGAACCGCCTCGTCGAGGTCGGTGTCGACGCGCTGTTCGAGGAAATCGTCGCCGTCATCGAAACGACCAACGATCTGGGTGAAGATACGGCGGCCTTGATGCGGCGTCTGCGAATTACCAAGCGGCGCATCGCCTTCGTCGCCGCCGTGGCCGAGTTTGGCGGCGTCTGGTCCCTCGAACAGCAGACCAGCGCCCTCAGCCGGTTTGCCGAGGCGGCCCTCGGCGCAGCTCTGCGCCATTTGCTGCATGCGGCCGCTCGCAAAGGGGTAATCGTGCTCCCTGCTCCGGAAAACCCGGAGCAGGGCACCGGGCTCTTTGTGCTCGGGATGGGAAAGCTCGGCGGACATGAGCTGAACTACTCCAGCGACATCGATCTGATCGTGTTCTATGAAGCGAGTCTGGCGAAGGTAACTGCGCGTGACGGCATCCAGTCCTTCTTTGTTCGCCTCACGCGCGATCTGGTGCGCATTCTGGAGGAACACACCGGGGATGGATATGCGTTCCGTACCGATCTGAGGCTACGCCCCGATCCGGCATCCACGCCGCTGGCGATGTCGGTTGCCGCCGCTCTCGCCTACTACGAGAGCGTCGGCCAAAATTGGGAACGCGCAGCGCTAATCAAGGCGCGTCCGGTCGCCGGCGATCGGGTTGCCGGGCAGCGCTTTCTGGACGAGCTGCGACCGTTCATCTGGCGAAAGAACCTCGACTTCGCGGCGATCCAGGACATCCATTCCATTAAGCGCCAGATCGATGCGCATCGCGGCGGCGGGCAAATCGCGGTCGAGGGGCACGACATCAAGACCGGCCGCGGCGGGATTCGCGAGATCGAGTTCTTTGCACAGACCCAGCAGCTGATCTGGGGCGGCCGGCTGCTTGAGCTGCGGGTTGGGCCGACTTGCGAAGCGCTGCGTCGGCTCGCCGCCGCCGGCCGCATCGACCCCGCCACCGCGGCGCGGCTGATCGAGGATTACCGCTTCCTGCGGCGCCTCGAGCATCGCTTGCAGATGGTCGACGACGCGCAGACCCATACGCTGCCGTCTGACCGTGCCGGGATCGAGCGGATCGCCGTGTTCCTTGGTTACGCCCGGACCGAGGAATTCGTCGTCGATCTGCATTCTCACCTCGCCTCGGTCGAAAAGCATTACGCCGAGCTCTTCGAGTATGCCCCGACCCTTGCCGGCCCGGGCAATTTGGTTTTTACCGGCGCCGAGGATGATCGCGAAACCTTACAAACCCTTGCGCAGCTCGGCTTTGCCGAGCCGGCTGCGGTCGCCGCGCTGGTGCGCAGCTGGCATCATGGCAGGATGCGGGCGACCCGCAGCCAGCGGGCGCGCGAGATCTTGACCGAGCTCGTGCCCGACTTGCTGCGCATATTCGGCGCCACCCCGCACCCGGACACCGCGCTGCGGCGGTTTGACCAATTCCTGTCGCACCTCGCTGCGGGTGTGCAGGTGTTTTCACTGTTCCACGCCAATCCCGGGCTTCTGGCGCTGGTCGCCGAGGTCATGGCGGGAGCGCCACAATTGGCCGAGCGTCTGGCCCAGCATCCGGCTCTGCTTGACGCGGTGCTGACCGAAGGTTTCTTCGCTCCGCTGCCCGACCGACCCGCGCTTGCTGCTGATCTGAGCCGGATGCTGGCAGGTGCGCGCGATTTCGAAGATGCCCTCGATGCGCTGCGGCGCTGGGCCGGGGAGCGGCAATTTCAGGTATGCGTCCAGCTGCTGCGCCGCGCACTCGACGGCGCAGCAGCCGGTGCGGCGCTGGCTGACATCGCCGAGGCGGCGCTTGCCTCGCTGCTCCCGGTGGTCGAGGGGGAGTTCGCCAAACGCCATGGCCGGATAGCCGGAGGCCGGTTCGCGGTGATCGGGATGGGACGTCTCGGCAGCCGCGAGATGACCCTCGCCTCCGATCTGGATCTGATCCTGATCTATGACACCCCACCCGGCGCAGAGGCGTCCGACGGGATGCACCCGCTGCCGGTTGCCGCTTATTATGCGCGGCTGAGCCAACGGCTGATCGGCGCGATCACCGCATTGACCGCCGAGGGGCGGCTTTACGCGGTCGATATGCGATTGAGGCCCTCGGGCGAAGCTGGGCCGATAGCCTCACACTTCGTCGGATTTGCGCGTTACCAGCGCGAAGCCGCATGGACCTGGGAGCATATGGCGCTGACCCGCGCCCGGCCGGTGGCGGGTGACAGTGTGTTGTGCCGGCAGATCTTGGCGCGCCTGGAGCAGGTGCTGAGCGCCCCGCGCGATCCCCGAAGACTCGTCATCGACGTCGCAGACATGCGTCGGCGGATCGCCGAAGAGAACCCGCAGCCGTCTACCTGGGATCTCAAGAACCGTCGCGGCGGGCTGATCGATCTCGAATTCATCGTCCAGTACTCGATGCTGCGGCACGCCGCAACATCCCCGCAGATCCTGCGGCGTGGCACTGCGCACGCCCTCAATAGCCTGGGCCTAGCGGGGTGGCTGTCACCGCGGGCGCAGCGCGAGCTGGGCGCGGCGGCCGTGCTCTTCCGCGATGTCCAGGCCGTCCTCGCCCTGCTCGGTGATGGGTTGCCGGCAACCGCCACGCTTGCCAAGCCCGACGCTACCACCCTCGCGCGCTGCGTCGGCGCGGTTGACTCCGCCAAGCTCGACGCAGATATCAGCGACGCCATGGGGCGCGTTCGCAGCTGGTATCAGTGCCTGATTGACCGGCCGGCCCGGCGCGCGCGAGACGAGACAGGAGAGCGCGAACGATGAGTGTCGAAATCGGCGACAAGGCACCGGATTTCACGCTGCCGACCGACGGCCACGGCAGTATCAAATTGTCGCAGCTCAAGGGCAAAAAGGTGGTGCTCTATTTTTATCCCAAGGACGATACCTCGGGGTGTACCGCGGAGGCGTGCGGGTTTCGCAATTCATTCCCGGATTATGGCGGGGCCGGTGCGGTGGTGATCGGCATCTCGAAAGACTCGGTCGCTTCACATGACAAATTCAAGAAAAAGCACGTACTGCCGTTCATTCTTGCGTCCGACGAGGGTGCGGATGTCTGCGAGAAATACGGCGTCTGGGTCGAGAAGAGTATGTATGGGCGCAAATACATGGGCATCGAGCGCTGCACCTTTCTGATCGATGATGGGGGCGTCGTCCGCGGCGCCTGGCATAAGGTCAGGGTGCCGGGTCATGTCGCCGAAGTGCTGAAAGCAGCGCGCGCGCTCTGAAATCGACCATTATCGGCGCCACTCAGCCATTCCGAGGCGCGGGCATCGCCCGCGAGCCCGGTATAGGAACATCGGCTCAAAAGGAAGGCAAAGGTCGGTGTTCGTGGCTTCCGGGCCTGCCCGTCCAGGGCATCTTGGAATAACCTGACTCAGAACTCCGAGGTGACAGCAGACATCACCTTGACCGCCGGCGCAGTGGCGATCCTGACAACGGCCAACTCGGCAGCGAAGGCCTCGGCCAGTTGCCGGCTCGCGGCGCTGTGGCGCGCCGGTGCGGTCGGGGTCGGTCATGCCCTGCCGCCGCCGCGGCCATCCCGGCCCGACCGGCCGTTGTTGCGCTCGCCCAGGGAGATGCCAAAGCGGCGGTCCTTCGGCTCGCCGGCGGGGCGCGTCGCGCTCCTCCATGCGCTCGCCCATATCGAACTCAACGCGATCGACCTCGGCTGGGACATCGTCGCGCGCTTCGCGGGCGAAGAATTGCCGCGTGAATTCTTCGACGATTGGGTCGCAGTGGCCGCCGATGAGGCGCTCCATTTCGAACTGTTGGTGCGGCGGCTCGGCGATTTCGGCGCCCGCTACGGGGATCTGCCGGCTCATGACGGGCTTTGGGAAGCGGCGGCGGCGACCGCCAACGACCTGCTCGCCCGGCTCGCGGTAGTGCCCCTCGTGCTCGAGGCACGCGGGCTCGACGTGACCCCGCAGATGGTGGCTCGGTTGGAGCAAGCCGGCGATCTGCAAAGCGCTGCGTTGCTGCGCCGCATTTATACCGACGAAATCGCTCACGTAGCCGCCGGGGTGCGGTGGTTCGACAGGCTGTGCCATAGCCGCGCCCTGATCCCGGAGAAAGTGTTTCATTATTGCGTCCAGCGCTACTTCAAAGGCGATCTGAAGCCGCCGTTCAACCATGGCGCGCGCGCCGCCGCCGGGTTTCCCGCGAACTATTATGAGCCGCTCGCCCTCGTCGGCGGAGCAGTTGGATTGATTACTCGCCGGCGGGTTCGAGACGGCGCTGCGCCTCCTCGTTGATGATTCGGGCGAGCCCTGGCTGTCGGCCGATCAGTTCGCGGAAATCGACGATGTCGAGGCTGAGCAGCGTGCAAGGCTGTCTGGCAACAACGGTCGCGGTGCGTCTGCCGCCGGTCAACAATGCAATTTCGCCAAAGAACTCGCCAGCCCCAAGATTTACCGGCTCCCTCTCCAAGCGGATCTCGACTTCGCCTGAGGCAACGAAATACATGCAATCGCCGCGGTCGCCGCGTCGGACGATCACGGCGCCGGCAGGATATTCGCGCGGGCGCAGCAGACCTGCGACATCGGCGATGGTCGAAGCGCCGATATCGTGCAAGAACGGAACCTTGGCGACGAGGTCCCAGGTTCGCAGGAACTCGCGGCGCCGCGTCTCCTCGGCAAAGCCCGTCGCAAGAATACCGGCCCACAACGCGAAGACGATGATGCCGCTGACCATGACGACCCCGGCCAGCAGCCGTCCGGGCGGCGTTAGCGGAATGACGTCGCCGTAGCCGGTCGTCGTCAAGGTCACGATCGCCCACCACAGCGCCGCCGGGATCGAGCCGAAGACGTCGGGCTGCGCGGCGCGTTCCAGCAGATAGGCAAGGCTCGCAGCGAGGAGCAGAACGATACAGAAACCGAGCAGCACCGACAGCAGCGCATGCCGGGCATCGCTGATTACCCGTTGCAGACTGGCGAGACCGGGCGAATACCGCACCAGTTTGAAGATCCAGACGAAGCCGAAAAGGCTTGCGTAATCGGGCTCGAATACGAGGTCGAGCATGCCCGGTAGAGCCCCGACGAGGTCGCAGATGCCGCCGATCGAAATGGCCCAGGCGAGGCGCGAGCGCCATGCCCCGCGGTGGTCGCCGCCAGGCGCCGCGGGTGCGGCCAAGAGGCGCAACACGTATTCGGCGAAAAAGAAGGCACAAACGATCCGGAACCCGCGATCGAGCGCGTCGGCCCAGGCAATCCGCCAAGCCGTCTCGGTGTCGGCAATCATGATGCCGATGCCGGCCGCGACCATGGCATGATGGACGCCGCGAAACACTCGGGCGGCAGTCCCGGAGGTCTCGGGGTCGAGCAGCTGGTAGAGGCGCTCGCGGCCCATCCTATATTCTAAGCAGCGGACAGTTCCGCTGGAACAGCGCCGGCCGATCGGACGGCGGCATTTCCCGCAACCGATGTTTCCTGATATAGGGACGGAACCTATCGGGGGATGGTGGCGATCTTTCCGAATAACCGGCGAGCTCTTCTCGCCTTCCTGCACGATGTTGCGATGGCGGCCCTGTCGGTTGTCGTCGCGCTATATTTGCGGCTCGGCAACGAGATTGTCGCCTACCAGCCGCGGCTGACCGCAATCTATATCGCCGGCTTCACCGCAGTTGCCGCCGGGGTCTTTCTGTTGACCGGTCTCTACCGCGGCATCTGGCGCTACGCCTCGCTTCCCGACCTTTTCAACATCACCCGCGCGGTGAGCCTGACAGTGCTCGTCTTCTTGCCGGTCATGTTCGTGTTGACGCGCCTTGAGGCGTTACCGCGCTCGACCCTGCTGATCGACTGGTTCGTGCTGATCGCGCTCTTGGGCGGCCCGCGGCTCGCCTATCGGCTGTTCAAGGATCGCGGCCTCGATCACATCTTCGAGCGGGTCAAACGTCAGAGCGTGCCGGTGCTTCTGATCAGCGCCAAGGACGGGGCCGACACCTTCATCCGCGAGATGAGGCGCGATCCGCGCGCAGTCTATCGGGTCGTCGGCGTTCTCGCCGACACGCCCTCTCGCGTCGGTCGGGAGATTTACCGCGTGCCGGTGCTCGGTACGATCGATACACTGGAGGCCGTCGTCGCGCGGCTCGATCGGCACGGCCGGCGCCCGCAAAAGCTAATCATCACGGCACAAAACCTGCCCGGCGACCAAGTCCGGCGCTTGCTAGACCGGGCGGACGCTCTGGCAATCCCGCTCGCGCGGCTGCCGAGGCTGACCGATTTTCAGCGCCATCTCGACAATCCCGATCGCGCCGTCGAACCGATCGCGCTCGAGGATCTGCTCGGTCGGCCGCAGGCCGTCCTCGACCGCGACGGCATGGCGCGGCTGATCCGCGGCCGCCGCGTGCTGGTCACCGGTGCCGGCGGGACCATCGGCGCCGAGCTCGCCCGGCAAGTCGCCGGCTTGTCACCGAGCCGGCTGGTATTGCTCGACAACAGCGAATTCGCGCTCTACGGCATCGAGATGGAGCTGCGCGAACGGTTCCCGGCGGTGGTTCCGACCTCGCTATTGCGCGACGTGCGCGACCGCGCGCAGGTCGACGAGGTCATCGCCGCCGAAAAGCCCGAGATCGTGTTCCATGCGGCGGCGCTGAAGCACCTGCCAATGGTCGAGGCCAACCCGATCGAGGGAGTGCTGACCAATGCCATTGGCAGCCGCAACGTCGCCGAAGCGGCACGGGCGCTTGGCGCCTCGCTCGTCGTCATGATCTCGACCGACAAGGCGGTCAACCCGGCCAGCGTCATGGGCGCGACAAAACGCGTCGCCGAGAGCTTCTGCCAGGCGCTCGATCTCCATGAGGCGCGGCGGCGGACGCCATTGGAGCACGGAACCCGCTACGTCACCGTGCGTTTCGGAAATGTGCTGGGCTCGACCGGATCGGTAGTGCCGTTGTTCGCCCGTCAGCTCGCCGCCGGCGGGCCGCTGACCGTCACCGATCCCGAGGTCACCCGCTTCTTCATGACCGTGCGCGAGGCGGTCGAATTGGTGCTGCAGGCCTCGGCCCTGTCGCCGGCTCGCGGCAGCTCGGAAGCCCGCGGCAAGATCTTCGTCCTCGACATGGGCGAGCCGGTCAAGATCGTCGACCTCGCCCACCAGATGATCCGTCTCGCCGGGCGGCGCCCCGGCCGCGACATCGCGATCGAGTTTATCGGGCTGCGTCCCGGCGAAAAGCTTCATGAGGAGCTGTTTCACCCGGCCGAGCCTTTGATGTCGACCGCGAACCCGGCGATCCGCCTCGCGGCGCCGCGCACCGCCGATTACGCGATGCTCGCCCGCTTGATCGACGAACTCGAGGAAAACGCGCGCTCCCGCCGTGAAGAGCGGGTGCTGCAGATACTCGAGCGGCTGGTCCCCGAATATCGCCGCAGTACCCCTCGGCCGAGCCCAGCCGCCGCATCCGTGGGCTGATCGCCGGGACGTCGCCTATTTGGCTGCAGGCAGGGTCGCCAAATACTGATCGTGCGGCTGCACCGAGAAGACCGGCACGGCTTCGGCGAAACCGCGCAGTGGACGGGTGCCAAGCGGGGACAGCTCAAACCTGCCGCCAACCCCTGCCGCCACAGTGGCATCGACCAGGATCTGGCCGTCCTCGGCTGCCCCGCAGATGCGTTGGGCCAAATTCACGACGCTGCCGATCGCGGTATAGTCGGAGCGGCCCTCGTAGCCGATGCGGCCGACCGTCGCCGGGCCCTTGGCAAGCCCCACTCCGAAGCCGATCGCGTGGCCGCGCGCGCGCCAGCTGGGCAACAGCGCCTGTATCGATCCCTGCATCTCCACCGCCATATGCAGGCCGCGCAACGCCGGCTCGGGACACGGTACCGGCGCGTTGAGCAACAGCATCAGCCCGTCGCCCATGAAGCACGTCAACGTCGCTTCATAACGTGTGATGATCGCGCCGAGCGCCTCATAGTACTCCTGCACCAACCCCATCATCTCTTCCGGCTCAGCTGCGCCGGAGAAGCTGGTGAAGCCGCGCAGATCGCAGAAGATTACGACCACCTCGGCACGGTGGCTGTCGAGCAGTGCTTGCTGATCGCTGCCCTCCACCAGTTCGGCAACTTGCGGTGCGAGAAACCGCTTGAGGCGTGCGATCCGCTCGGAGCGTTCTTGGGAAACCGCCAGCTCGGCGGCCATCTCGTTGAACCGTCGCGCCAGCCCTTCGAGCTCATCGCCGGTCGAGATCTCGATGTTGTGGTCGAAATGGCCGGCGCCGATCGCTTCGGCGCCCCTTTCCAGCAGCGTGATCGGTCCAATCATCCGACGCGCCAGAAAATAGGCGAGCCCCGCAGCAAACAAGGTGCCAGCAAGCAGGAGCAACGCGGTTCGCCACAGCGCCGCACGGATTGGGGTCAGAGCCTCTGCCGCCGGTTGCTCGACAAAAGCCGTCCAATCCGGTCCCGCGATCGGCGCCATGGCAGCGATGACCGAACGGTTCTCGGCGTCGGTGCCCTCGGCGGTCTCGCCGCCGCTGGTGATCGCTGCCCGCTGCAATTGTCTCAGGCGGGCTGCCGCCGGGTCGTTGTCGCCGCGCAATACCAGGCTGATGTCGGGATGTGCAACCAGCTTGCCCGAGCGATCCAGCACGAACGCATCGCCGGATTGACCGATATGGATGGCTGAAACCACATCCCAGATGAGCTTGAGGTTGATCACCGCAATGGTGGCGCCGTTGATCTCGCGCGCCCCGGCGACGGCGACGGTCATATGTGGCTCGGAGCCTTGGTACAATGTCACCGGGCCATACCAGGTCCGGCTCGAACGGGCTCCGACCACCGCGGGATCATTGCTGCGGTCGACGCCGCTATCCAAGACATCCGGGTCAACCCGCGACACGCGCAACCTCTCGATGCCTTGCCCGTCGACGAGGGTGACCTCGACGATCGCCGGCACCTGGCGCAACAGCCGCAACACGTCGAAACGGTGGCGCTCGTCCATGCCGTCGCGCCACGGCAACTGCACCGTCCACTGCAACTGGTCGGTGATGTCGTCAAGAAACCCCTGGATCTTGCCTGTGGCCGAGCCCGCTTCCGCTTGCAGCCGCTGGCTCAGGGAGAGGCGCTGGTCGCGATAGCCAAACCACGCCTCGCTCGCCCCGTTGGCGACCAATGGCACGACGACGGCGATGAACAATGCGGCGAAATATTTCTGGAACAGGGGTCGTCGCGGCCGGTTCATCGGTGGCGTTTCGCGCCCGTTCATTCGATCACACGATCGGCGCGGGTCTCGACCGATTGCGGGATCGCGATGCCAAGGACTTTCGCGCTTTTGAGATTGACGATCAGCTCGAACTTCGTCGGCCGCTCGATCGGGAGATCGGCGGGCTTCGTTCCCTTGAGGACGCGGTCGACATAATAGGCCAGCCGCCGATAGGAGTCAGTGAGCCGCGGTCCGTAGGTGCAAATCGCGCCGCTCTGGGCAAAAACCGGCCAGCCGCTGACCACGGGTACGCGGCGGCTCGTCGCGAAATCGATGATGTCCTGACGGTTCTCGATAGCAAAGCCATCGGCTAGCAGCGAAATCGCCTGCGGCGGGTCTTCTGCTATAGTCGTGAAGGCGGCACTGAGCTCGTCGCGGTTCCGGGTCGGGAAATACGCGATCTCGAGGCCCAACCTTCGCCCCGTCTCTTCCGAAAAGCCGCGTTCGAGCTGGGCGCCGGGATGCTCCGGATTGCCCACTATCGCGACCCGGCGCAGCTCCGGGATGATTTCGCGCAGGAGCTCCAGCCGTTTGCCGACAAGCTCGACCGCCATGAATGTGAGGCCCGTCATATTGCCGCGGGGCCGCGCCAGGCTGTCGGCGAACCCGGCCGAGACCGGATCGGCGCTAATGCCGTATACGACCGGGATCGTCATGCCGTGGATCTCGAATGCGGCCGCCCCTTGCGCCACAATCAGATCGGCCGGTACGCGCACCAGCTCGCTGGCGAGCTGCGGCACGCGTTCGATCGCGTCGTCGCCATAGCGATACTCGATCAAGAGGTTCCGGCCCTCGCTATAACCGAGATCGGCCAGGCCGCTACGGAACGCGTCGAGGTAGGGAGCCAGGCTCGCCGCCCGCTGTGCGGTAAGCCAGCCGATGGTGTAGACCTTCGCCGCCCCCCGCGCCGCAATGCCGCCGGCGAAGCAGGCCGTCGCGAGGCTCGCGGTGAGAAACCTGCGGCGCTTCATTCGATCACGTTGTCGGCGCGCACCAGTATCGATTCCGGAATTGTCAGGCCGAGTGCTTCCGCGGTCTTTAGGTTGATCGCGAGCTCGAAACGGGTCGGCAGCTCGAGCGGCAGGTCGGCGGGGTTGGCGCCTTTGAGAATACGATCGGCGAGCCCGGCGGCGCGATCGAAAATCATATCGACATCGGGGCCATACGACATCAGCCCGCCATCCTTGACGAGGAAGGCGTATTCGTAGATCGCGGGCCGGCGGTGCTCGGAGGCAAAGTCGATAACCCGCTTACGGTTGAGCACGGTCAGTATGTCGGTGACCATCAGGATCGCGTCCGGCATTTTCTTGGTCATTTCGTTAAACGCGGTCTCGAAGTCGTCGGGCGCATGCACGCCGAGCGGCACAATCATTATGCCTGCCCGTTTTGCTTCGATTTCGGCGGCCTCGTAACGCAGCGTCATACCGACATCGTCGGCGTTCCACAGTACGGCGATCGTGCGGACGCTCGGCACAGCCTCCCGCAGCAGCGCCAAACGCTTGGCCGATAGCTCGCTGGCAACCTCCGAGACGCCGGTAATATTACCGCCCGGGCGGGCAAGGCTCGTTGCCAGGCCGGTCGCCACCGGATCGCCGGATTGGGTCACCACGATTGGAGTATTGCCGGCCCGCTCTTTGCCGGCCAATGCCGCCGGATAGCCCTGCGTGATTATCAGATCGACATGTTTGCCGACCAGTTCATCGATGAACCCGGAAAGGCGGTCGAGCTTGCCCTGCGCCGCGCGTGGCTCGAAGACGATGTTGCGGTCGACGGTATAGCCTCGCCGGGCGAAATCGCGGACCAGTCCCGGACCCAAAATCCCCGTGTTTGGCGCACCGCCGGAGACCAATCCCACGCGATAGACCTTGCCCGACTGGGCGAGCGCACTCCCCGCCAACAATACCATCGCGGCGGCGGCAAAAACGGTGCGTCGGAGAACGGACAACAGGATCACCTCGTCGTTGGCGGCCGGCTTCTTCTGTCGCTCGGGCAAGCCAGGAGGCGGCTTACCACCCTTGGGGGTTACCACCTAGAGCCGGACTGTGTCCGCTCAGATCTCGCGGATGCGTGGTAGGACCTTCTTCCCGAACAATTCGAGGGCGTCCATCATCGCGTCGACGTCGCCGGCGCCGGGGTCCTGCAACGACAGATCGACGACGCCGGCGCCGATCTCCTCGCGGCAACGCCGGAGCTGCTCGACGACCCGGTCGGGACCGCCGCAAAAGCTGATCGGCAAGACGCCGCCGACATTCGCCGGCCGCTTTTCGCCGGCGATATTGCGCGTAGTGTCCGCCTGTAAGAGGGCATCGCGCAACCCGGCGCGCACCGGGAACGGCGCCTGCTTGTCGCGCCGGCTGAGCGCCGCCTCGGCCATGTCGTCGGTCTCGCCGAGGATCATGTTGGCGCGGTAGACGATATCGTCCGGCCCCGGCTCCCAGCCGTAATGCGCGCATCGTTCGCGATAATGGCCGGTCGATTTCGCCATCAGGTCGAAGGTCCCGTAGGAGACGCCGAGCCCGAGCCGGTGGCGCGCCGCGAATTCGCCGGCCTCGGCGCTGGTGCCGAGCGCGTAGGTCGGCGGATGCGGCTGTGTTTGCGGGCGCGGCCAGATCGATATGGCGCGGTATTGGAAGTAGCGGCCTTGCCAGCCGAAAGGTTGCGGCTCGGTCCATGCTTTCAGGATCAGCTCCATGCCCTCGTCGGTGCGTTCGCGCGCCTCCTTCGGGTTGAGGCCATAGCTTAGATATTCGTTGGTCGTCCCGCGCAGCAGCCCGACGACGATCCGCCCCGGCGCCATCGTGTCGAGCATCGCCAGCTCCTCGGCGACTTGGATCGGGTTGCTGGTCGGTACGATCGGGCCGAGCAGGGCGATCTTTATCTTGTCGACCCGCGAGGCGAGATAGGTCGCCGAAACCGCCGGCGACGGCGTCAGGATGCGCGGCGAATAATGGTGCTCGGAGACGCTGACCCAGTCAAAGCCGAGCGCCTCGACAAAACGCACCCGCTCGACCATGCCGCGATAGGCCTCCGCCCCGGTCTGGCGATCATAGGCGCCGGCCGGCACCGGCCATTCGCGCGGCAGGTCCGGCGGCGAGACATAGCGTCCGGTTTCGAAATAAGAGACTTTCATGGCGCGATCGTGAACCCTGCTGAGTGGAGGAGCAGCCCTCCACCGCTCTCATCTTCCGCTGTGAGCCGATCGGCGCGCAAGCCGGAATCTGCGGGCACAGTCAAGTGCTTTTCGCCACTGACTGCGAGCGGAAATTCCGTTGCATCGGGCAATTGAGTTGCGAGAATTGGGTGCGCCGAGCCGTTAAAAACTGCGGCCCACCAGCGCTACGTCAGCAGCTTTTCGAGCGTATCCAGGGTGTCGGCTTGGCGGAAGGGCTTGTCCCAGCGGATGCGGTGGATGCGCGGGAAGCGCATTGCGACGCCCGATTTGTGGCGGGTCGAGCGGTGCACGCTGTCGAAGGCGACTTCGAGGACGATCTCCGGCGTCACCTCACGCACCGGCCCCCAGCGCTGCACGGTATTGTTCCGCACCCATTGGTCGAGGCGGCGCAATTCCTCGTCGGTAAACCCCGAATAGGCCTTGCCGACCGGCACCAGCTCGTCGCCGCGCCAGGCGCCGAAGGTGTAGTCGGAATAGAACGAAGACCGCTTGCCGTGGCCGCGTTGGGCATACATCAAGACGGTGTCGAGGGTCAGCGCGCCGCGCTTCCATTTGAACCACGGACCCTTCGGCCGGCCGGCGATATAGAGCGAATCCGCCCGCTTCAGCATCAGCCCTTCGATGCCGCGGTCGCGCGCCCCGTCGCGCAATTCCTTGAGCTCGTCCCAGCTGGTGAACGGCACCATCGGCGACAGGTCGAGAGCCGGACGCGGCTCCCGCGCGTACCATCTTTCGAGCCGGCGCCGGCGCTCGGCGAACGACAGGCCGCGCAGATCGTCCGGCCCCTCGCGCAGAATATCGTAGAGCCGCACCGCCGCCGGAAACTCGCGCAACAGCTTCGGATTGGGGTTCTTGCGGTTGAGCCGCTGCTGCAGATCGTTGAACGGCGCCACCTCGCCGTCGCGCAGCACCAGCAGCTCGCCGTCGAGCGTCACATCGGCCGGCATCGCAGCGCAAATATCCGGAAAGGCGGCGCCTATATCGTCTCCCGGAGCGCGAATAGAACCGCTTTTCGGCGCCGCGGGCGGCGAGTTGCACTCGGATCCCGTCCCATTTCCACTCGGCGAGGTAGTCGCGCGGGTCGAGGCCCGTGATGTCGGAATCCTCCAATGGCTGGGCCAGCATCAGCGGGCAGAAGGTCGGCAGATCGCCGGTCTCCGGCCGCGGGCGACGTCCCTCGAGCCAATCGAACAAGGGCTGATAAGGCGGGGCAAGCCCGTGCCAGATTTCTTCGATGCGGTCGACCTCGACGCCGCCCCATTGGGCAAGCGCCGTCTTGGCGAGACGCGCCGAGACCCCGATCCGCAGACTGCCGGTGACGAGCTTCAAAAGCGCCCAGCGGCCGGTCGCGTCGAGCGCGTCGAGCCAGGGTTCGAGCAGACTCGCCACCTCGCTGCGGCTCGCCCCTTTCAGCTGTTCGACGATTTCGGCAAGGCTCGGCACATGACCCACGCCGCCCGGCGGTTCGGGCCAGATCAGCGACACCGTCTCGGCGAGATCGCCGACAAAATCGTAGGACCAGCCGAGCAGCTCGGGGTCGACCCGCGCGGCGGCCAATGCCCGCACCTGCCCCGGCTTCGCCGCGTCGAACACCAGCTCGCCGGTCAGCGCTGCCAATGCCCAGCCTCGTTCGGGATCCGGCTGGGTCGCGAAATATTCCTGCATCAGCCGTAATTTGCCGTTGCGCGACGGGGTGAAGAGGAGCGCGTCGAGGAGTGCGGCAAACCGGTTCACTCATCCTCCTCGAAACCGGTCAGCGCCAGTGCGCGGGCGCGGTAGCCCTTCTTGACCGCGTGATGCACCAGCGCCTCTTCGCGCCCGTGGGTCACCCAGATCTCCTCGGCGGCGACCTCGTCGATCGTCGCCGTCAGCTCGTCCCAGTCGGCGTGGTCTGAGATCACCAGCGGCAGCTCGACCCCGCGTGCCTTGGCGCGCTGGCGCACCCGCATCCATCCCGAAGCCATGGCGACGAGCGGATCGGGCAGCCGCCGCGACCAACGGTCGGCGGTGGCGCCGGGCGGCGCCAGCACGATGCGGCCCTTGAGCGCGTCGCGCGGCACGCCGATGCAGGGCAGCACCGGCCCGAGCGGGACACCGAGGCTCCTCATAGAGCTCGGTCAGTCCGATCAGGGCGCCGTGCAGGTAGACCGGCTCTTCGTATCCCGCCCGCCGCAGCAGCGCCAAAACCCGCTGGCATTTGCCGAGCGCGTAGACCCCGACGAGGTGGCAGCGTTCCGGGAAGAGGCGAGAGCGAATGCAACAGCTTGTCGATCTCCTGCCCGGTCCGGCGGATGGCGGAAGACAGGCAGTCCAAAGGTCGCTTCGGTGATGAAAAGATCGCAGTTGCAGGGCTCGAAGGGCGCGCAGGTCGGGTCCGGCCGGCGCTTGTAGTCGCCGGAGACGACGACCCGGGTCCCGCGGTATTCGAGCACGATTTGCGCGCTGCCCAGCACATGGCCGGCCGGAATAAGGCGCATCTCGACGCCGCCGAGTGTCACGGTTTCACCATAGCCGAGCGGCTGCAGAGAGCCGCCGGCCAGCTCGCCGTAGCGCGACCGCATGATCGCAATGGTGCTCCGGTGTCGACAGCACTCGCTCGTTGCCCGAGCGGGCATGGTCGCCATGGCCATGGGTGATCACCGCGCGCCCGACCGGGACGAGCGGATCGATGTGGATGTCAGCGGGTTCGCAGTAAAGCCCGGCCGGAGTTGTCTTGAGCCAGCTCGGCGGGCACGACAGGGAAGGACGGCATCACCACTATGTGGTGATCATCCGGCCTCTCCGCCCGCGCGCGAATCCGGTCAGACCAGGCGCTCGAGGGCCCCGACGTCGCGGATCATGATCGAGCCTTTGCCGAGAGCGATAAGGCCCTGACGGTGCAAATCCTGGAGATGCTTGTTGACGCTCTCCCGGCTGCCTCCCGCCATGTTCCCGAGCTCTCGCTGCGAGATATGGAGTTCCACCGTAGGGCCTTGGATCCCGTGCAAGACTGACGCTTTCGGCGAGGTGCAGCAGTGCTTTTGCGACCCGCGACTCGAGATGGCGGAACATCACGTCCTCGACCTGCTCGCTGGTTTGCCGAAGTCTCTGACACAGGATTCTGAGCAGGATTATGCAAATGTCCGCCCGCTTTTCAAGGATCGGCATGAAATCACGGCGGTTCAACAACCAGGAGTTCGCAGTCGGTCATCGCGACCGCGTCGGCAGATCGCGCTCTCGCCGTCGAGCAACGCGATCTCGCCAAAGCAGTCGCCGGGTTGATAGATCGCTAAAGACGATTTCCTTTCCCTCGGGGGAGATCGAGCTCATTTTGAGGGTCCCGCGCAATACAGCCATCATGCTCTGTCCGGGGTCACCCTTGGCGAAGATCTCGTGGTTAGCGGGGTAGCGCTCCACTCGCGCATAGTGCAACAGGGTGTCGATCTCGTCGCGGCTTAATTTCCCGAGCAGGGAATGGCGCTCGAAGATCTGCCGTTTTTCCTCATGCGTTGGGGCGGTTCATGATAGTTCCCTTCAAGGCGCAATTGAAATCGGGGCAGGATGCCCTCGCTCCGCTCCTCTCGCCGAAGAGGGCGCGGCGAACTTGCCCTCTGGTGGAGCTTGCATGGTCGCAAGCAATCTAGCGCTGCGCCATGATAACCGTCGCGCTATTAACCGTCTTATTTTTTTATCAACCACGACGACGAAACTGAAGAGCAGCGGGGCCGACCGGCCGGCGGAAAGAGGGCGCTGGACGGGACTCCTGCCGCGTCCCTGTTACTCGACAACCGGCGCTCGAGCTCGATCCGGCCGACGCGTCTGCCTGGCTTCGGCTTCCTCGCTCCACCGAAGAGTTGTTGGTGTCCGCAGGGTAATGACGAGCTCCCAAATCCTCGGAACCGCTGCGTCGCGCGCGAGGTATCACCGACTGCGATGAGGGTGTGTGAGCTGCTTCACAGACGGCAAAAAAATTTACCTTTAATCGCCTCCAAACGAGGCGGGTCGGCCGGGTAAACTTGACCCCTTCGAGGGACGAGTGTTACAAATTGTTACGCGCAGCTCCCGGCACTCTATGGAGGCCCGGTATGAGATGCTCCCGGTGCCAATCCGAGAACCCTGCCGGGATGAAGTTCTGCGGGCAATGTGGCGCGCCATTCGATTATGCGTGCCCATCATGCGGCGCCGGCAACCCTCCTGAAAGCCGGTTCTGCGGCCAGTGCGGCGCCGCGCTCGGCAGCTTTGGCCTACAGGAGTTCGACGCACCGGCGCCCTACATACCCAAATCCTCGGCCGGACGAACCAGCGACGCCAAGAGCACGCTGCCCGGCGAAATGAAGCAAGTCAGCGTGCTCTTTTGCGACATCGTGAACTCCACCGCGATGACCGAACGCCTCGGACCCGAGGCGATGCGCGACCTCGTCAGCTCATTTCTCGAAGCCAGCCTTGCCGAGGTGCATCGCTACGGCGGCACGGCCCCGCAATTTACCGGCGACGGGTTCATGGCGCTGTTCGGCGCTCCCCTTGCCTACGAAGACCATGTGCGCCGCTGTCTATTGGCGGCCCTCGCCGTTCAGCGAACTCTCGGCCCCGAGACTTCCGAGGGCGGGCGATTGGATTTGCCGGCACGGTTCGGCATTCATACCGGACCTGTGGTGTTTGGCGCGTTAGGCGAAAAATCGCCGATAAATTTCACGGCGATCGGTGATACCGCCAATGTCGCCGCGCGGCTCCAGCAAGCAGCCGAGCCGGGAACCATCCTGGTGAGCGAGGCGACCCGCCGGCTGGCTCAAGGCTTTGCGCGACTCGAATCCGTCGGACCGCTCACCTTGAAGGGTAAGGAAGAGCCGATCGTGGCCTATCGGCTGCTCGGGGTTTCGCACAGGCGCTCTGGCCTGCGCGAGGTCGGTTCGGAGCACACGACGACTTTCGTCGACCGCCATAGCGAGCTTGCGATTTTGAGCAATTTCCTGCGGCAGGTCGAAAGCGGCCGCAGCCAAGCGGTCGGCATTGTCGGCGAGCCCGGCATCGGCAAGTCCCGGCTCCTCGTCGAGTTCCGCCAGCAGCTCGCCCCCGGACGCGTCACCTGGGTCGAGGGCCGGTGCGTCTCCTACGGCACGGCAATCCCCTATTGGCTCGTCCTCGACCTGTTGCGCAGCCATTGCCGGATCCTCGAGACCGACACCCCGGATGCGATCACCGAGAGGGTGCGCACGGCTCTGGAGGAGGTCGGGATGGACCCCTACGAGGACAGTCCCGTCCTGCTCCACCTCTTGGGCATCAAGGATGCCGAAGGCTCGCCCGCGCTGTCGAACCCAGAAGCGGTCAAGGCCAAAACTTTCGAGGTCTTTCGACGGCTTTGGATCAACAGCAGTCAAAACCGACCTCTGGTGATGGTCCTCGAGGACCTCCACTGGGTCAACAAGACATCCGAAGAATTGCTCGGGTTTCTGGCGGAGAATGCGCCCGCCGCCCGCATCTTGATGCTGGCGACCTATCGGCCGGGATACCGTCCCCCTTGGATCGACAAGTCCTATGCCGGGCAAGCTCCGCTCCAACCGCTGTCCCGCGACGACAGTCTCCAAGTGGTTCGCTCGATGCTCAGCGTGGAGCGCCTCGTCGACCTGGTGAGCGAGGAAATCGTCACCAAGGCCGATGGCAACCCGTTTTTCCTGGAGCAGCTCGCACTGCATGCGGGTGAAGCAAAGGACTTGCGATCCGATCTCATGGTGCCGGACTCGATCCATGACGTCGTGATGGCGCGTATCGATCGGCTACCGGACGAGACGAAACAGCTTCTCCAAACCGCCGCGGTGATCGGACGGGAATTCTCATCCCGTCTGCTGAGTGCGGTTTGGAACGACCCGGGGACTCTGGAAAGCCGGCTGGGTGAGTTGAGCCGTCTCGAATTCATCTCCGAGCGCCCTGCACCCGAGGGAACCGTTTACGCTTTTCGGCATGCGCTGACGCAAGAAGCGGCCTATGGCAGTCTGCTCGAACGCCATCGCCGCACCTGCCATGGCGCTGTCGGTCACGCGCTCGAACAGCTTTACACCGGTCGCACCGAAGAAGTCGCCGAATTGCTAGCGCTTCACCTCGGCCGCAGTAATGAGGGCGAGAAGGCTGTCGATTACGCCATTTTGGCGGCCGAAAAAGCGCAACGCCGCTGGGCCAACAACGAAGCGCTGACCTATTTCGACGACGCGCTCCGCCGTATAGAGTCAATGCCCGAGACAGAGCCCAACCGGCTCCGCCGCATCGATGCCGTGATCAATCAGGCCGAGGTCAAATACGCGCTTGGACGCTATGCCGAACACATCCGTGCTCTCGAAGAAATTCGTAATGTGGTCGACGCGATTGCCGACCCGCCACGCCGGGCCGCCTGGTATTATTGGTCCGGGTTTTTGCACGCCACGTCCGGCGGCCAGCCGGACGTGGCGATCGAACATTGCCGGGAGGCGGCTAAGATTGCTTCGGCTGTTGGTCTGGAGGAGATCAACGCGATTGCCGAATCCTGTTTGGCCCAGGTTTACATGGTTGCCGGCAGGTTGCGTGAGGGCATCGAGGCGGGCGAACGTGCGCTAACAAGCTTCGAATCGCGCGGCAATCGCTGGTGGGCTGGCCGCACCCTCTGGCACTTGACGGCGATCGCAAATTACCTCGGCGATTGGGATTTGAGCCTGAACTACTGTCGCCGCGGGCTTGAGCATGGCATCGCTTTGGAGGACTTGCGCCTCAAGGCGGTTGCCTGGACCCGATTGGGATTGGTTCACATCCTGCGCGGCGATGTCGAACGCGGACTGCAATGCTGCAATGAAGCGCTAGCGCTCGCACCGATCCCGCGTGACGCCGCGTGGGCCAGGGTGGTCCGCGGTTATGGGAGAATCAAAGCAGGGCAGTTCGACGGCGTTGCGGAACTGAGCGAAGCGCTCGCCTGGTTTGAGAGCTCTCATATGCGCTGGACTTATGTCATCGGCGCCGTTTACCTCGCCGAGGGCTACCTAGCGCAAGGCGACCGCGCCAGCGCGCGACCCTTGATCGATCACGTGCTCGGCACCAGCCGGGCGACAGGCTACCGTCAATATGAAGGCCGAGCGTGTTTGCTGATGGGCGAATGCTTGGCCATCGAGGCCCCGGCTGCTGCCGAAGAGTCGGTCGTCGCCGCGATGCGGATCTTCGAACGCATCGGCGCGCGCAACGATCTCGCCAAGGCGATGGTCAGTCGGTCGGCCTTGCGCCAGCGCGCCGGCGATGGTGCGACGGCGCAGCAATTACGTGACCAGGCGCGCGCCATTTTCCACACCCTCGGCACTCATGGCGAGCTGGCGCGGCTGGACGCGCCGCTCGCCCCTTTTCGCAACCCTAACGGCCCTGCGCCCACAGCTGAACCATGACGCTCGTATTGCGTAACCCGATGGCGAAAAATTAAGTCGAAGTGTGACCGGGCTCACACTACCCACGCGCTCGCCATCGTATGCGTCTGAATTTGATGGGGAGTTCTGCCAACGTCCGGAGGATTGATCGTAGAGCAGGCAATTGAAAATTACGCAACCGATCACCAATACAATGATAGAGGAGAACGGGCCATGTCGGTAGCAGAAGATCTCGGTAACCTAATAATAAAGATGAATCCTTACATACACGGACCATTGGATAGTATGGATCCGCATATGTTTGTTGATGCATTTGATATACATACCAGTCCACCGAGTAGCCCGCCTAGTCCGCCGGACCCGAGACAGGTTTGGATGGAGATGGATACACGCTATCCAGGAGAGTGGACATTCAAAGGTCAGCCGCACAGGATCAACACAGCTCTTCGGATTGCGTATCGCTGGGCGAGAAGAAAGGATGGGATTTGGATTACGGACTACTTGATGATCGGATACGAGGGTTCTAACGGCGGCGGTTAAACCCCGGGTCAGCGGGCCGAGCGCCGATGCCTCGGCCCGCGCTTCCTTCTCCCTGTCTGAATTGACGAATGCGGGCGCATGGCGCAAACGTTGCTCGATCTCGGCGATATCCAAGGCGACCTCCTGATCGGCCTACAAAAGAACGCCGAGGGTTTCATCTTTTTCAAGATCAGCGATACGCCTTCTTTTAAGTGGCTTCTAAAGCAGCACGTCATCCGGCGGATTACTACCGCTTGGGAAGCACAGCATCGGGAATTTGTGAACCGGCAGCACAACGCACCGGGGGAGAGATCAGCCAGCGCGTTCCAAGGGGTTAATCTAGGTCTGACCAGAGACGGTTTGAGCCAGCTGATCGGCGTCGCCCGGCCCCGGCTCGACCCGTCCTTCGAGAGGGGCGCCGATGATCCCGCGACGACCGCGCGGTTGCACGACCCGCCCCGCTCGGCGTGGCTAAAAGAGTTCGTGTCGGACCGGATTGACGAAATCTTTCTGGTCACCGGTCCCAATAAGCTGCTGGTGACATCGGCAGGCAATGAGATGCTTCGGCTTTTCGGCAGCTCAATCAAGGTAGTCTATTCCGAAATCGGTAACACGCGGCCCGGAGCGCAGCGCGGGTTCGAGCATTTTGGCTATCGCGACGGCATCTCGCAGCCCGGCATCCGCGGTTTGACGCAAAGGTCGAACCCGGCAACGAGGCCGGATCAGGGATTGCCGGGTCAGGATCTGATCTGGGCCGGCGAGTTCGTCTTTGGTTATCCCGGCCAGGATCCGAAGGATCCGGTCAAAGCCGGACCGCCGGCGCCGATGGCGGCGCCGTGGCTGCGCAACGGCTCCTACATGGTGTTCCGGCGTCTCGAGCAGAAAGTGCCCGAGTTCCGCCGCTTCGTCGCCGAGCGCGCAGCAAGGCTGGGTATGGATGCGGAGCTCTTGGGAGCCCGGATGTTCGGCCGCTGGAAGGACGGCGCACCCTGGAGCTGGCGCCGCTATATGACAATCCGACCATCGGTCGCGACGACCGGCGCAACAATGATTTTGATTACGGCGACGACCCGTTCCAACGCAAATGTCCATACGCGGCTCATATCCGCAAGGTGTACCCGCGCGACGACGCGTCCGGCGGCGAGGCGGCGGCCCAAACCCATCGCATCCTACGCTCGGGGATTTCGTTTGGTCCCGAGGTGGCAGCCGGTGAAACCGCGACGTCCCACAGCCGGGGACTGATGTTCGTGTGCTATCAGACCTCGATCGAACGGCAGTTCGAGTACCTGCAGCGCCGCCACGCCAACGACCCCGATTTTGTCGACCGGAAGCTTCGCCCGCAGAGCGGTGCGCCGGTCACTCCTGGGTTTGACCCGATTATCGGGCAGGCCGCCGATCAGGGCGTCCGTGCGATGGACGAACCTTTTCCCAATTACCCGTCGGGCAACCGGCGGACGACGCTCGAAATGCCGAGCCAGTTTGTTGTCCTGACGGCCGCGGCCTATTTCTTCATGCCGTCGCTTACGGCGCTTCGCACAGTGCTGACCTGACCCACCAGAAAGGGGCGAGGCGGTCGACCCGAAAGGCGATCGATGCTGGATAGCGATCGGGCCGGGGTGACATGAAACCACCACGAAACGGATCCTTACGACAATGTGGATGTACGCGTCGGCGCCTATTTCTTGTCCATGCGCGAGACCAGAGCGGTGGGGCCTTCCTCCGGGTTTGCGCAGATACTCAACGCTCGCGCCAGAAAGTAGTGCGATGGTCCGTCATTGGGGTAGTCATGCAGGAGCGCCTCGAGCAGGGTCACGGCTTCGCCCCAGCGCCGGGATTGAAACGACTCGAACGCCCGTGCAAAGTTACCGGCCAACGCGGCCGCGCGCGCATCTCCACTGCGTCCCAGCACTTCGGATACGCGGATTGGCTCCGACTTTCCGGCGAGCAAAAAATCCCCGAGTGGACGGAGGATAAAGCCCGTCAATTGGGCCAGCACCTCCTCCGACGCCAACAGCCGGGTGCTCAGCTGCTTGTTAAGTCCCTCGATGCGCGATGCCGTGTTTGCGACGTCCCCAACGACTGTCGAGGCATAGCGACCCGCCCCACCGACAACACCGATAAGCGCCGAGCCCGCGTGGATGCCGATCCTGGTCGGCAGCATCTGGTCGGGATGGCGGAGATTGAATTGCCCGACAAACTCCAGAAGCTCGATCGCCGCGCCGACGGCGCCGTCGCAGGCCGATGAGGAATAGGCCGGCCCGCTCCAGACGCACATCACCCCATCGCCGGAGATGTCGGAGATTACACCCCCGTGCTGCTGCATGACATCGAACATCCCTTGGAAATATTGATTGAGCAGAGTCTGCACCGCATCAGGCGGCAGCCGTTCCGAAAGGGTGGTGAAACCTTCGATGTCCGAAGCCAGACACACCGAGTGACGAACTTCACCCGCCAAACGAGCCGACCCATGGAGCGGTCCAGAGGCAAAGCTTCGGACCACTTCTTCGGGCAAGTATTGCCGCGCCGCGCCGACCATACGCTCCCGCCGGCGCCGTTCCTCGCCTCGCATACACCAAACCGCGGTCAATATCCCGATCGGGATCTGGAACAGAATAGGATTAGCGAGCGGCAAAAACTCATGTTGCGCCACAAACACGTACCATCCGGCAACAAGGCTCGCCACGACCAGTAAGCCGCCGGTCCCCAAAAGCACAAAAACGCGGCCGGAGCTGGCGGCGCCGCCGAGCATCAGCGCGACCAGAAGCACTTCAACCATAGCAGCGGGGAGCGAGCGACGCGGCGACGAACTCTTCGGCAAGATCGGCGTAGGCGGTCGCACCGATCTCGGCGCCCGTGACATTGATCCCGTTCAAGGCGGAAAAGACCGTATCGTATGCGTCTGCCTGCGTTGTGCTGTGGAGCTCCGAAACTCCGATAAAGACGACTTTTCCCGAGAGGTCCTCGAACGCAGCATCAGCGGGTTCGGGAGAAGCGGAGAACAGACTGGCATATTTTAGGGTGCGGACGGCACCGGCCGGGCCGCGCAGGTTCAGGTATCGACTGTCCTCGCCGGCATACAATCCAACAAGTGCTGCAAGCCGATGCTTGTCGGCCCCGTTCCAATGGTCGGTTTGCAGCCGAGTCCGCAACCGTTCGGCCGCATCCGGCTTGGCGCGAAGCGCTGCATGCAGCCTTTGCATCGCGGTGGTGAGATTTGGGCCAGTCCAGTCCTTGGTATCAAACCGTGGCAGATCGGGCTCCGTCGCGAGAAGGTCTACCCAACGACGCGCGATGTCTTGCGCAGTCAGTTGTAGTACGACGCTCGGCACAGTGGGCTCTCCCGCCAAGCCGTGGAACGTCCAGAAGCGATCGACGCGGGCCGGCACCTTGGGAAGCGGAAAAGGCGCGATCGCGGCGGCGGCTTCGGCGAGCTTTGGGATCGGGTCGATTGGCTGATCGATCTCGATCGACGAGCCGCCTCCGACAATCCGGCGCTCCAGCCCTCGCAACAGGACGACGCACCCGGCGTTGCGAAGAGCAGTGGCCAGAACATCGTCACTCGCGGGATCAGGTGCGCTGAACATCAGATCGAAGGCAATCACAGCGGCGCCGCGGGCTGCGAGCTTTTCGATCGCACGGGCGTGCAGAGAGCGGGGCCATGGCCAAGTCGCGGAGGGCAGGCCCAGCGCCTCGGCGGAGGCGCGGTCCTCGGCGACGACAACAACCTCGGGCGGAGACGGCAGCGCGCCCCGCAAGTGGAACAGCACGAATTGGCCGAGCCGATCCTCAATTCTACCGCCGAGCACGGCAGCGCTCGAGAGCAAACCGGCGAGCCCGGCGGCGAGCGCTACAAAACCGGCGATACGCAACCCGGCCCGACGCCGCCACCACTTTGATCCGAATGACGCGGCGATGCTGCCTCTCAGCTGGTTGTCATGGTACCCCTGTTAGCACACCCAGCGACACATGGCGATCAGGCCCGTATAGACGCATACCCAGCAAATCAGCGGACGCCGCTGTCGGCGCAACTCCTTGCCCCGTATATGGAAGCGGCGCACCTCCGATCGGCCGTCCCACGGTTGGATAGTTTTGTGTTGGAAGCGTAGTCCCGCTCGCGTCGACGACCCGGATGATCTCCCCGGTCTTTGTCATCTCCACGTTAACGGGTGCTTGCGGTGTGCACCCAATAGTCATCGCTGCGAGAAACGCCGCCGTCAAAACCGCGGTGATCTTGCCAAGGGCCTGCCTGATCTCGCACTTTGGGTAAGTCTCCATTTTCTAATTCCTCAAGGGTTGGGTGACCTGCGTCCACCTGTGGTTGGCGATCTTGCAGATGACCTCGGCGCGACGCCGGGATCGGGTTGAACGTGCTTCATAACCGGAATGTCATGCGGGCTAGAAAAGTGCGGCGCGCAAAGAGGCGCGGCCGCAGTGGGTCAACGTCCTGAAAATGAAAATGCGAAGTCCAGCAGGTTCTGTACCTCGAACGTGGCGATAAACGGCCGGCCGGGATAGCGCCAGCCGATGCCCATATCCACTGTCGCAAAGGTCCCTTTGCCCGGGCTCAGCTGATTGGTTGTCACATCCAGAAATTGGCCCTGCTCTCGCACAACCGTAGTCCTCACCAAACCCAACAGACCGTTCGGATCGAAATAGCGAAGCTCAAAAGGCACTTGCAGCAGCTGGACTGTAGAGAAGCCATCGAGGTTCGCGCCGAACGGCGTCCGATGGAGCGCCTGGTAATCGAGCCCGGCATTGAGGGCGAGCCGTTCGCTCGGCAACCAGCTCAGATATCCGCGCCCATACCGCTCCTTCCAGCCTTGTTCGAGGATCGCCGGATTTCCGGTTAATGGGTCGGTCAAGGCGAACGGGACAGTGAGCTGGCGCTGTGACCATTCTGCGCCGAGCAGCAGCGTATCGGACTCAAAGAAGGGTTTGTTCAGCTTTTGGTCGATTCCAACACCCCAACGCCGTGTACTGGATCCGGGCAGGTCGTCAAAGAGCTGGTTGAAACCGGCAACCTGAGTAGGTTCGATCGTCTGGCCGCTGCGCAGCGAGAAATCACCGATAAGCGGCCGTTTCAACGTTTCGAACCACGCCGCACGGAGCGTCGTGCTCGGCAGAACCTTCCAGCTGACACCAATCTTCGGATCGAATTGGGTGTGACTGAGGATCTGGGTGCTACTGATCGTCTCGCGCAGCTGGTCGAAACCTCCGCCCAAGGTAAGTTGCAGCTCAGGGACCGGGAAAAGATTGGAATAGAGCCAGAGAGTGTGGTCATTGGCCTGAATGGCCGAGATCGGGAAGGGAAAATCGAACGAGGTCTGGAGTTCCTGATCGCTTCCGGAAAAGACGCTTCCGCCGGCGATGATGTTGAAGCGAGGCCCGGTCAGGTAGACAGCACCCTCCCCGTTGTCCCCATTGAATTGATCATGTACGACGAGCGAAGGCCCGAAGCTTGTCAGGGCGCCGGTATTGCCGCAGAGTCCAGACCCCGACAAAGGTAACACCGGGGGCGGCGTCGAAATGCCCTCCCAGGCGATACTCGCGATCAGTATTGGTCTGGCGTTCGTTCGGATTAAAGTTCGCCAGGTTGAAGCGGTTCTGAAAATCGCCGGCATCGAAATCGGAATAGCGGAATTCCGCGAGCAGGCTCGCTTGATCGGAGAGCGCCGGCTGAAAAATAAAATCAGTGATCCGCCGGCGCAAATCGTCATTCGCGTGAATGCCGTCAGTACGCGAATAAAACTGGCCGATGCTCATCGAAAGATTGCGATACAAGCCATTGGCCAGAAGGGTGCCGCCCACTGTGCCGTAATTCCCGGCGAAACCGTCCGCCAGAAGGCCGAGCCCGTCGCTGGCGAAAAGCGGTGAAAACTCGCTAAACCCGACCCGGTTCGGCTCGAAGAGGGGGAGGATCCCGATCGCTTGACGCGAGAGGCGCGGAGGGGGCGGGTTTATGTTGAGCGGCTGTAGCAGCAGAGATTGCAACAACTCGCTGTCGCTGGCCGTCTCTAAGCGGGGCAAATCGAAAAATGTTTCCGAAAGAAACCGGTGCGCCGAAGGATTGGACGGATCGGCGTTCACCGACTTGTAGCCTTGGTCCAGAGCGGCCTGGTCAAAGCCCAGGTCGCGGTAGATGCCGGCGAGGTCGGCGCCTCGCGTCGCCAAGTCCTGGTCGAGTAGAAGGCGCGACCGGTAGACGGCGCGATTGTCGTTCAACTCGATCGATTTTTGCAGATCAGCCAGCGCATTGCCGGGCCGGTTCAACAAGCGTTCGGCGAGCGCTTGGTACAGCAGCGGCGTGGGGTCTTTCGGATCGAGCTGCTGGGCCAATCCCCATTGGCGAAAGGCCGGATCATAGCGCCAATCGGCAGCATAGGCTTTGCCGAGATAACTGCGCAGCAACGAGCTCGCAGGATTGAGGCCGACCGCAATCTCGAGTTCTTTGGTCCCGTCGGCCAGCCGACCCCGACGAATGGCGGCGAGCCCGAGGCCGAGCGCGGGAGGGGGTCCGCGGGGTCGAGCATTGCGGCGGCGCGAAACTCGTCCTCGGCCGCCGAAAAACGGAATTGTGCGAGATCGGCGAAACCGAGGATCGAGCGTGGTCGGCTGAGCGTCGGCGCTGCTGCAATTGCTCGCTCGGCCGCGCTGCGCGCCGCCCCGATATTGCCGAGATAAAATTCGACCTCGGCGAGCCTTGCCTGCACCAACGGGTCGTCCGGGGGAGCCGCGGCGAGCACTGCCGCCCGAGCCTCCTCGAGTTGCAGTCTCGATTGAAGGGCATAAGACTGGGCGATCCGCGCTGCAGGATTTGCGGGAGCGAGCGCGACTGCGACATCCGCCGTCTGTGCCGCCTGTTGCGGCTGGTTTCTGGCAATCTCCACAATGGCGCGCAGCGCGGGAGCCCGGGGCGATGTCGGATCGAGCTTGACACTGCGGTCGAGCAACGGGACCCCCTCGTCGACCCTGCCCAACGAGATAAGAATGGCGGCGAGGTAATCGAGCGAGACCGCGTTGAGCCTTTGCGTCGAGGAGATCGCGTTGATGTCCCGTACGGCGGCTGCAAGATTGCCGGCCCGCCAAGCCTGCCATGCGCTGTAGACGGCCGGGTCGATGGGCGCACCGGCAGCCGGGAGCTCCCACATGGCCGGTGGAAAATAGATTGCCCATCGAACCTGATCACGCGGTCTGATCTCGATCCGTCGCGGCGCTAGGCCCGGTTGGGCAGCCGCCGCTTCACCCGCCGCGAGCGTCAGCCGACCCTGAGGATTTTCAACGCCGACCCGTCCCTGAATGACGCCAATCTCGGCGATTTTGCGCGTCGGATTGACTAGAACAAAAAACTCGGTCCCCTCAACACCGGCAGTTACGTAAGGTGTCTGGACATCGAGCGGCTGACCGCCCGGGCTGAACAGCTGGATGATCCCGCGGGAGAGATCAAGCAGCGGGTGACCCGGTTGCCGCGGCGGCAGAACCCGCAATGTCGTGCCTTGATCGAGCCGTATCACCTGACCGGTGTCTTGGAGGCGAACAGCGGCTCTGCTGCGTGGACCTACGAGAACCGTCTCCCCGGGACACAGCCCGTTATCTGCCCCGGCCGCCACGGGCTGCACCGAACCTCCGACCGGCCCGATCGAAACCTCACCCTCTGCAGAGACGATACTACCTGCTGCGACCTCGCATCGGGTCTGACCCGCGGCCTCGAGGGGCTCAAAACAGGCGCCGCTCAGCAGCCCGAACAAGGCGGCTATCTCGGCGCGCCGCGTGCGGCGCTTTGCTGGCGACCAACAAACCAATCTGCGTCCCCGCGTTTCGCGGGACGGAGCCGCCTCCGGCGGCCGCCTCCCTGTCTAGCGATCTCGCCCGCCTTGCCTCACAACTTTAGGTCGGATGTCAATCATTGACAAGTGCCTGCACGACGAAGTTCCAGCCTGCTCTCCCATTGGATTTTGCGGTTCCCCATATCCCAACCGACGATGAGGCGATGTGAGATGCGTCACACATCGGCACAATTTCGCCGATCAACGGCTCCGGTGCCGCGTCGGTCGGAACCCCGCCCGTAAGCCACCCCTCGGGCGGTGAGCGACCATCTCTGGCGCGGCGGCAAGCACGGCGCTAGGCTGCGATCAGCGGCTATTAAGGGAGGTAGGCAATGAAACGGAGCACGGAACGGATACTGACGACCCATGTCGGCAGCCTGCCGCGGCCGCCCGACCTGCTGGACATGATCCGGGCGAAGGAGCGCGGCGACGGCGTTCGACGGCGCAGCCTTTGCCGCGCGCGTCAAGGGCGCGGTCGCGGAGGTCGTCAAGCGGCAGGCCGACGCCGGCATCGATGTCGTTGCCGACGGCGAGATGGGGCGGTTCGGGTTTATTCCCTATGTCAACGAGCGGCTCGCCGGCATCGAGCCGCGCCCGGACTCCGGCGGCGAAGGCAGTTGGGCCGGATCGCGGGAGTATCTCGCCTTTCCCGAGTATTACGCTTGGGCGGCGCAGATGCCGGGAGCGGCCGGCGGTGCGCAGCCGACCCGCTGGGTGTGCACCGGCCCGATCGCCTATCAGGGACACCAGGCGCTGGCGCGCGACATCGACAATCTGAAGGCCGCCCTCGCGCAAGGTGCGCTGCGAAGAGGCTTTCATGCCGGCGGTGTCGCCGGCCCAGCTCGCGGGTTGGAACCGGAACGAGTACTACAAGACCGACGAGGAGTTCGGCCTCGCGCTGGCCGATGCGCTGCACGAAGAATATCAGGCGATCGTCGATGCCGGCCTCGTCTTGCAGATCGATGACCCCCAGTTGGCGAGCCACTACACGATGCACCCCGAACTCGACATTGCGCAGTGCCGCGATTGGGCGAACGCCACCGTCGAGCTGTTGAATCACGCGCTCGCCGGTATCCCTGCCGAGCGGGTGCGCTATCACACCTGCTACGGCATCAACATGGGTCCGCGGGTGCACGACCTCGAGCTGAAGCACATCGTCGACATCATGCTCCGGGTCAACGCCGGCGCCTATTCCTTCGAGGCCGGCAACCCGCGCCACGAGCATGAATGGCGGGTGTGGGAAACCGTCAAACTGCCGGAAGGCAAGCTGCTGATCCCCGGCGTCATCACCCACGGTTCGAACTTTGTCGAGCATCCCGAGGCGATCGCCCAGCGCATCGCGCGGTTTGCCCAAACAGTCGGACGCGAGAACGTCATCGCCGGTGCCGATTGCGGCTTCGCCAGCTTTTCGACCACCTGCGAGGTCCATCCGAGCGTCGTGTGGACCAAGCTCGCGGCATTGGGCGAAGGCGCCCGCCTCGCGACGAAGGAGTTATGGGGTTAAGGTGGGCAACCGATTTCACTCGTCATTCCCGCGAAAGCGGGAACCCAGAGTTGCAGGTCGGGGACGGTCGTCCTGGGCCCCGCTTCGCGCGGGGGTGACGACAAAACGGATCCGGAAGATGCAATTTGGCTACTTCACGCTGAGCGACAATCATTACGAGGACAACACGCGAGAGGCCAATGCGTTTGTCGCCGATATCCTCGCCGAGGCGGTTTACGCCGAGGCGGTCGGCCTCCACTCCGCGTGGATCGGCGAGCATCATTTCAGCACCCTCGGCGTGCTCTCGTGCCCCGACCTGGTGCTTGCCAATGTCGCGGCACGGACGACGCGCATCCGCCTCGCGCCGGCGGTGACGGTGCTGCCGCTCCACCACCCGATCCGCGTTGCCGAGCAATGGGCGACGCTCGATCTGTTGAGCGGCGGCCGCGTCGACTTTGCCGCCGGGCGCGGCTACGACCGGCGCGAGTATCAACCGCTCAATGTCTCGTTCGAAGACAATCAGGAAATCTTCGAGGAAGGGATGGAGGTGGTCCGCCGGCTGTGGTCGAGCGACCGGCCGATCTCGCACCACGGCAAGCACTACCGGTTCGACGACGTCGCAATCACGCCAAGACCGGTGCAGCAACCGCTACCGGCCTATGTAGCCTCGTTTTCGCAGCCGTCCATCGAGCTTGCCGGCAGGCTCGGCTGCGGCTTGATCGTCGCCCCCTTTGCGGCGGCGATGACCTATGGCGGGCTGCGCCAGGTCGCCGAGCTCTATCGCCAAACCTCCGCCAAGCACGGCCAGCTTCCGGGCCGGCTGATGTGCAGCTATTTCATTCATTTCGCCGACACCAGGCAGCAGGAAGAGGCGGCGCGGGCGCGGCAGATCCGCTATTACCAGGAATGCGTCATTGCCGCCTTTCCCGGCGACCCGGCGACCGCGCCGCCGAGCTATCGCTATTTCATCGGAATGGTAGAGCGGCTACGCAATGTGCGCCCCGCCGATCTGACCGAAAATTCGGTGCTGATCGGCTCGCCCGGCCAGATCGCCGAGACCCTCAAAAAGGTCGAGGCCGCCGGTTTCGACGAGGTCATCCTCTACTTCAATGTCGGGTTGAAGCCGCACGCCCAAGTCAAGGACGAGATGGCGCGCTTCATGGTCGAAGTCGCGCCCGCCTTCGCCGGCGGCCGCAGCTAATCGGCGAGCGCGGAGAGCGGACGCGCCACACTTTCCAACGGCTGCCGCTCGGCCTTGATGCCGATCGCGAGTTCGGTCAGCGCTGCGAAGATCATCAGCCCGGCGCCGAATAGGTAGCCGTTGAAAACCGCGCCGCGCTCCCCCGAACCGACCAAGGTGCCGAACAGCCACGGCGAGACGACGCCGCCCAGTGCGGTGCCGACCGCGTAAAAGAAAGCGATCGCGAGCGCCCGGGCCTCGATCGGAAAGCTCTCGCTGACCGTCAGATAGGCGGCGCTGGCCGCCGCCGACGCGAAGAAAAAGATCCCGGTCCAGCACGCGGTCAGCTGTTGCGCATCGAGGACCTCTTCGCGAAAGAGATAGCCGACAATCGCCAGCAGCACGCCCGAAATCGCATAGGTCGAGCTGATCATCGGCTTGCGTCCGATGCGATCGAACAGCGGCCCGAGCAGCAGCGGGCCGCAAAAATTGCCGAGCGCGAAGGGCAGCACATACCAGCCGATCGAGGACGAGGGCACGCCGTAAAATTTTGTCAGAACGAGCGCGTAGGAGAAGAAGATCGCGTTGTAGAAAAACGCCTGCGAGCTCATCAGAACGAGACCCAGGATTGCCCGCTGCGGGTAATCGCGGACGATGGCGAGCACCATTCGCACCATCGGGGTGTGGGAGCTCGCAGCGAGGCGAAGCCGCCCGCCTTGCGGTTCCGGCAATTCGGCTTCGGCGGCGCGGGCGATCCGGCTCTCGATGCCTTTGGTGACCTCTTCGGCCTCCTCGGGGCGAGCGTGCAGGAGCAGCCAGCGCGGGCTTTCCGGAATGAAGCGGCGCAAGCCGATAATGATCAGGCCGAGCAGCGCGCCGATGCCGAAGGCGGCGCGCCAGCCCCAATCGCCGGGCAAAACCCCGGGCCGCAGAAAGGCGATCGCGCCGCCCGCGCCCAGTGCCGCGCCGAGCCAGAAGCTGCCGTTGATTGCGAGATCGGTGCGTCCGCGAAAGCGCGCCGGTATCAGCTCCTGGATCGCCGAATTGATCGCCGTGTACTCGCCGCCGATCCCGGCGCCGGTCAAAAAGCGGAACACGGCGAAGCTCCATAAATCCCAGGACAATGCGGTCGCCGCCGTCGCCGTCAGGTAAATTCCCAACGTCACCATGAACAGCCGCTTGCGGCCGAACCGGTCGGTCAGATAGCCGAACAGCACCGCGCCGGTGATCGCCCCCAACAGATAGGCGCTGCCGACCAGCCCGACCTCGGCCGCCGTGAAGCGCAGCACCGGGCTCTCCTGCAAGGCGCCGGCGATCGAGCCCGCCACGGTCACCTCTAGCCCATCGAGAACCCAGGTAATGCCGAGCGCGACGACGACGAGCGTATGAAACCGGGTCCAGGGCAGCCGGTCGAGCCGGGCCGGAATGTCGGTCTCGATGATTGTGGAAGAGTCGGGCATGCCTTTGCCAACAGTCGGCGTGCCATGAGTTCACGTCCAGCCGAAAAGCGTGGCCGCCGGGCCGGTCCGAACCTATCTTCTGCCGGATGCGCGCTCGGAGTCATGTTCTATGAAGCAATTCGGCATCGGTCAGCCGGTCCGCCGGGTCGAGGACCGGCGGTTCATCACCGGTCACGGCCGTTACGTCGACGACCTCAACCGGCCCCGCCAGGCCCACGCCGTCATGCTGCGCTCGCCGCACGCGCATGCGCGCATCAGGGCCTTCGATGCCGCGGCGGCGCTCGCTGCCCCCGGCGTGCTTGCCGTCCTCACCGGGGCAGACCTCGCCGCAGACGGGATCGGCGGCATCCCGTGTCTCAGCGCGCTGACCAACCGCGATGGGTCGCCCTCGGTGATGCCGCCGCATCCGGCGATCGCGCGCGACCGGGCGCGCCATGTCGGAGACACGGTCGCCATGGTAGTGGCGGAGACCGCCGCCGCGGCCCGCGACGCGGCCGAGTTGATCGCCGTCGATTACGAGCCGCTCGCCGCCGTTGTCGAGACTGCCCACGCTCTCGATCCAGGCCAACCGCAAGTGTGGGACGAAGCGCCGGGGAATCTATGCTTCGACTGGGAGATCGGCGACCGCGCCGCGGTCGAGCTGGCATTGGCCGGAGCGCGCCACCGCGTCGCCTTGGAGCTCGTCAACAACCGTGTCGTCGTCAATTCGATGGAGCCGCGCGGCGCCATCGGCGAATACGAAGCGGGCGAGGATTCCTACACGTTGTGGAGCTCGACCCAGGGCTCGCATTTCCTGCGCAACCTGCTCGCCGAGAGCGTCTTCAAACTGCCGGAGAACCGCATCCGCGTCGTGACCCAGGATGTCGGCGGCGGTTTCGGCATGAAATTGTTTCTCTACCCCGAGCACGTCCTCGTTCTATGGGCTTCTAAAAAGCTCGGTCGGCCGGTCAAATGGACCCCCGACCGCGCCGATGCGTTCATGACCGACACGCAAGGCCGCGACAATCTCACCCGGCTCGAGCTGGCGCTCGACGAAGAACTGCGGTTTGTGGCGCTCGATGTCGCGCTGGTCGCTAATATGGGCGCCTATCTGTCGAACTTTGCACCGGAGATCCCGACCGGCTCGGGGGCGGTCATGTACAGCGGGGTCTATGCGATCCCGGCGGCCCATGTCGGCGTCAAGGGGGCTTTCACCAATACCGTGCCGGTCGACGCCTATCGCGGCGCCGGCCGGCCGGAGGCGGCCTACGCCGTCGAACGGCTGGTCGACTACGCCGCGCGCCGGCTCGGCGTGCCGCCGCAGGAGCTGCGCCGGCGCAACTTCGTCAAGCCCGAGGCGATGCCGTACCGGACGCCGCTGGGGCTCAACTTTGACAGCGGCGAGTTCGCCCGCAACATGGACCAGGCGCTCGCCGCCGCCGATCTCGCCGGCTTTCCGGCGCGCCGGGCCGCGGCTCGGGTGCGCGGCCGCTATCGCGGGCTCGGCCACGCCGTCTACATCGAGCAGTCGGGTTTTCCGCCCGATGAATTCGCCGAATTACGCTTTGACCCGAGCGGCGCGCTGACGATCCTGATGGGAACGCAGTCATCCGGCCAGGGGCATCAGACCGCCTACACCCAGCTCGCTGCCGAGCAGCTCGGCGTCGCGCCCGACAAGGTGCGGGTCCTGCAAGGCGACACCGCGGCGATCTCATTTGGCCGCGGCACCGGCGGCTCGCGCTCCATGCCGGTCGGGGGCGCCGCGCTCGCCCATGCCGCCGACAAGCTGATCGCCAAGGGCCGCCGCATCGCTGCGCACCTCTTCGAGGCGGCCGAGGCGGATGTCGAATTCGCCGACGGCGTCTTCTCGGTCAGCGGGACCGATCGTCGGCTCGGCATCGAGGAGGTGGCGCGCGCCGCCTTCGATCCGGCGCGGCAAGCGCCCGGTGTCGAGCCCGGCTTCGACGAAAGCGGTCATTTTACCCCGCCGCAACCGACCTTTCCCAATGGCTGCCACGTCTGCGAGGTCGAGATCGAGACGGAGACCGGGCATATCGAGATCACGCGGTATTTGGTGGTCGACGATTTTGGCACCGTCATCAACCCGCTGCTGCTCAGGGGACAGGTGCAGGGCGGCGTCGCGCAAGGGGTCGGCCAGGCGATGCTCGAACGCACCGTCTTCGACCCGGAGACCGGGCAGCTCTTGACCGGGTCGCTGACCGATTATTGCTTGGCCCGCGCCGAGGATCTGCCGGGTATCGAGTTCGCCTACAATATCGTGCCGTGCCGCACCAACCCGCTCGGCGTCAAGGGCGCCGGTGAAGCCGGGGCGATCGGCGCTCCGCCGGCCCTGGTCAACGCCGTCATCGACGCGCTCGCCGAGCTCGGGATCGAGCATCTCGACATGCCGTTGACCCCTGAGCGGTTGTGGCAGGCGATCCGCAGCGCCGAGCAGCGGCAAGCGGCATGAGCGCGACCCGCGAGCAGCTGCTCGAGACCGCGCGGCGCGCGGCGCTGGTGGCCGGTGAGGCGCTCCTCAAGGTCTATGCGACGGCGTTCGAAGTGCAGCAGAAAACCAACAACACGCCGGTCTGCGAAGGCGATCTCGCATCGGAGCGGATCATCTGTGCGATGCTGAGCAAGGCCTTCCCCGACATCCCGATCGCTTCCGAGGAGCTGGTCGAGGTCGAAGGCACGCCACCCTGGGCTGCCCGCTTCTGGCTCGTCGACCCGCTCGACGGGACCAAGGAATTCATCGCCAGGAACGGCGAGTTCGCCGTCCTGATCGCCCTGATCGAGGACGGAATCCCGGTCCTCGGGGTCATCCACGGCCCAGCGCTCGGGGTCACCTACGCGGCGTGCGGCCGCGGCACGGCCACGCGCCAGCTCGGTGGCGGCAAACCCGAGCCGATCCAGGCGCGCACCCCGCCGCCGGACGGCCTCGTCGTGATCCACAGCCGGTCACACGAAAACAGCCGCCGGCTCGCCGAGTTTCTGCAGGCCTATCGGGTACGCGAGCGCAAAAAATGCGGCAGCGCCCTCAAATTTGGTGTCATCGCCGCCGGCGAAGCCGATTTCTATCCGCGCTTCGGCACGACGATGGAATGGGACACCGCCGCCGGCCAAGCCATCCTCGAAGCCGCCGGGGGCCGTGTCGAGACCTTAGCCGGCACCCGGCTCACCTATGGCAAGCCCGGCCTCAAAAACGACGGCTTCCTCGCCTGGGGCCGTCGCCCGGGAGGATAATCTCGCCGATAGACAGCGGCTTGACGGCGAGTGAGTGAGTGCTTACTTTGCGCCGCCATGGCCATGACCCGATTGGACAGCGACGAGCGGCACAAGGCGATCGTTACCGCCGCGGTGCCGCTGTTTGCGCGAAAAGGCTTCGCCGGCACGACGACTAAGGAGCTCGCGGAGGTGGCGGGGATTTCCGAGGCGTTGCTGTTCAGGCATTTCCCCAGCAAGAAACAACTTTATGGCGAGATCCTGCGGCTTGGTTGCGAAGGCGATCCGGCGCTCGAGCGCCTAGCGACGCTCGAAGCGTCAACCGCTACGCTCGTGCATATGACCCATTTCATGGTGCGATATTTCCTGCTCGGCGGCGGGGTCGATCGGAACGAGCTCGACACGCGTCTGCGCCTTCTTCTTCATAGTTTTCTCGAGGACGGGGAATATGCGCGCGAGCTGTTCGACACGATCTTCGAGCGTGTCCATCCGCTCTTTGCGGCGTCGATCGAAGCGGCAACAGCGGCCGGCGACCTCAAAGCCGGACCGATCGCCTCGGCCAATCGCTTCTGGTTCGGCCACCACGTCGCGGCGATGGTGGCGTTTGTCTTCCTGCCCGGCCGGGCTTCGGTCCCGTATCAGGGGACGGCCGCCGCGCTGGTCGAGGAAGCGAGCTGGTTCATCTTGCGCGGCATCGGAATGAGGGATGCGGCGATTTCTGCAGCGCTCGTTTCCTGTGCGCAGAACCCGCTAGAGCTTACGCCAGCTTAACAGGGGATTTCGTTTATGGACGGCGAACGGATGGCAACTGGGCCTGCCGAAGCTCTGATCCCGGATCGCGCTCTGCGCGAGCGTAGCGGCACCGGACGCGCAACGACGCGCCGGCCGCGGACGATCCGCTGGTTGGTCATCGTCGGGCTGTTGCTGGCGGTCGTGCTCGGTGGGCTTTACGGCTTCAATCGTTTCCGCGAGCAGGCGATCGCGACCTATTTCGCCAACAACAAGCCGCCGCCGGCGCAGGTCAGTGCGGTGGAGGTCAAGACCGAAGCAGTGCCGCGCTTTGCCACCGGGATCGGCTCGGCCGCGGCGATCCATCAGGTTACGATCAACCCCGAGATCGGGGGGCGCGTCACCCAGATCTTCTTCGAGTCGGGAGTGACGGTTAAGGCCGGAGATCCGCTGGTCCAGCTGAACGACGCGCCGGAGCGCGGCGACCTCGCCAATTACCAGGCGCAGGCGCACTATGCCGAGATCACCTTGCAGCGTTCCTCCCTCCTCGCCAAGAGCCAGTTCGAGGCACGCGAAATGGTCGACCAGAAGCAGAGTCAGCTCGATCAGGCGAAGGCGCAGATCGGCAAAACCGAGGCGTTGATCGCGCAAAAGCTGATCCGCGCGCCATTTTCCGGCCAGCTCGGCACCCGCCAGATCGAGGTCGGGCAGTACCTGACGCCAGGCGCCCGGATCGTCACCCTGACCGATCTGTCGATGCTCTATCTGAACTTCACCTTGCCGGCGCGTCAGCGCCCGGAGATTTCGGTCGGGCAGCGGGTCAACATCACCGCCGACGCCTTTCCCGGGCGCATTTTTACGGCCGAGATCACGACGATCGAGCCGCAGGTCAGCGCCGATACCCGGACGATGACGGTGCAGGCGACAATGAGCAATCCGGACAACGCCCTGTTACCCGGCATGTTCGTCAACGCCGCGGTGGTGCTGCCGCCTCAGCCCGACGTCGCGGTGCTGCCCGAGACCGCGGTCGACTATACGCTCTACGGCGACAGCGTCTATGTGATCCGCGAGGACGGCAAGGACGCCGGCGGCAACCCGATCTACAAGGCAGTCCGTACTCCGGTGAAGACCGGCGCGCGGTGGGGGGGCAACGTGGCGATTGTCCAGGGGCTCAAACCCGGTGAGCGCGTCGTCGCCGCGGGTCAGGTCAAGGTCCAGAACAGCGCGCCAGTCGCGATCAGCAGGTCGCCCGGGCCGCAGCCGCCGGCAACGCTGACCCGAAATTGACGGCAAAGGCCCCTCACCCCAACCCTCTCCGCGCAATCAGGGAGAGGGAATCCGATTGAGCCCCTCGCCCCGCGGCAGCGGGGAGAGGGAGGGGCCCACGCCGGGAGGGTGAGGGGCAGCGAGCGACCATAGGCGTGTTGTTTTTGAGGCGCTAGCCGATGTCCTTCACCGACATTTTCATCCGCCGACCGGTGCTGGCGCTGGTGGTCAGCCTGTTGATCCTGCTGATCGGTCTCAAGGCGATGACCGGTTTGCAGATCCGCCAATACCCCAAACTGTCAAATACGACGATCACGGTCACGACCACCTATCCTGGAGCCTCGCCCGATTTGATGCAGGGCTTTATAACGACGCCGATCTCGCAAGCGGTGTCGACCGCCGAGGGCATCGATTACCTAACGGCCTCGTCGATTCAGGGAACCAGCACGGTCACCGCCTATATCCGGCTCAATTACAATCCGAGCCAGGCGCTGACCGACATCATGGCCAAGGTCCAGCAAGTCAAGTTCCAGCTTCCAAAGGAGTCGCAGGACCCGGTCATCATCAAATCGACCGGCCAGACGACGGCGGTGATGTACATCGGCTTCGCCAGCCCGGAATTGTCGAGCGCGGCGATCTCGGACTATCTGACCCGGGTGGTTCAACCGCTGCTCGCCACCGTCGACGGTGTCGCCTCCGCCGACATCCTCGGCGGGCAGACCTTTGCGATGCGGCTCTGGCTCGACCCCGCAAGGATGGCGGCGCGGGGGATTTCGGCCAGCGACGTCGCCGCGGCGATCCGCGCCAACAACTTCCAATCGGCGCCGGGCCAAGCCAAAGGCTACTTCACGGTCACCAACGTCAACGCCGATACCGGCCTCGCCAACATCCAGCAGTTCAACAAGATGGTGGTCAAGGCGAAGGATGGCGCGGTGGTGCGGATGGAAGACATCGGCAGCGTCGATCTTAATGCACAGAGCTGGACTTCGAGCATCGAGATGAATGGCCAGCACGCCGTGTTCATCGGCGTCCAGGCGACCCCCACCGGCAATCCGTTGTCGCTGGTGGCGGGTATTCGGGCGCTGTTGCCCGAGATCGAGCGCAACCTGCCGGCCTCGGTCAAGATGCAGGTCGCCTACGATTTCGACCAAATTCATTCAGGCCTCGATCAACGAGGTGAAGTCGACGCTCGCCGCCGCAGTCGCCATCGTCATTGGCGTGATCTTTCTGTTCCTCGGCAGCCTGCGCGCGGTGCTGATCCCGGTCGTGACGATCCCCTTATCGCTGGTCGGCGCCGGCATCATCATGGCGGCGCTTGGGTTCAGCCTGAATTTGTTGACGTTGCTCGCGATGGTGCTGGCTATCGGGCTCGTCGTCGACGACGCGATCGTCGTGCTCGAGAACGTCTATCGCCATATCGAAGAGGGCCGCACCCCGGCACAGGCAGCCCTGATCGGGGCGCGTGAGATCGCGGGTCCGGTGATCTCGATGACCCTTACTTTGGCGGCCGTCTATGCCCCGATCGGTTTTCTCGGCGGCGTCACCGGCGCGTTGTTCCGCGAATTTGCTTTTACCCTGGCCGGCGCGGTGATCATTTCCGGCGTCGTCGCGGTGACGTTGTCGCCGATGATGTGCTCGCTGCTGCTGTCCCGCGAGATGCTGCACGGCCGTTTTGTTCACCTGATCGACCGCGTTTTTTCCCGTTTGACCGAATGGTATGGGCGCAAGCTGGAACGCTCGCTGGACTATCGTCCGGTGACTGCATTGTTCGCCGCCGCCATTTTCGCCAGCCTGGTCTTCATGTACATGCACACAAAGGCCGAGCTGGCCCCCGAAGAGGATCAGGGAGTCCTGTTCGCGCTGACCAAGGCGCCGCAATATTCCAATCTCGATTATCAGGAGGCCTATACCGACAAGCTCGACCAGGCCTTCAGCTCGTTCCCCGAAACCGATCTGCGGTTCATTGTCAATGGTCGGTTCGGGCCCAACCAAGGCATAGCCGGCGCGATCCTCAAACCCTGGGGCGAACGCACGCGCTCGTCGCAGCAGCTGAAGCCGCTGATGCAGCGCAAAGCGTCCGCCGTCGAAGGCATGAACGCATTCGTCTTCTCGCTGCCGCCCTTGCCCGGATCGATCGGCGGCCTGCCGGTCCAAATGGTGATTTATTCGACCGGCGTGTACAAAGAGATCTATTTGGAGATGGAGAAGATCAAGGCGCAGGCGCGCAAGAGCGGCCTGTTCATCGTCACCGATAGTGATCTCGACTTCAATCAGCCGACAATCCAGGTCAAGGTAGACCGCTCCAAGGTCAACGAGCTCGGGCTGACCATGCAGTCGATCGGTGACACGCTGGCGTTACTGGTCGGCGAAAATTACGTCAACCGGTTCAATCTCGGCGGCCGATCCTATGAAGTGATCCCGCAAGTGCCCCGGGCCGATCGTCTGACGCCAGATACACTGACGCAGTATTACGTCACGACGGCGACCGGCCAACCGATTCCATTATCCAATCTCGTGACGCTCGAGATGGATACGCAGCCCAATTCGTTGACCCAGTACAACCAGCTGAACTCCGCCACCTTCCAGGCCGTGCCGATGCCGGGTGTTACGATGGGCCAGGCAGTCGATTTTCTCGAGCAGCAGACGAAGAACCTGCCAGCCGGCTTCAGCCACGACTACCTCTCCGACACGCGCCAATACGTGCGCGAGGGCAATCAGCTGACGATCACCTTTGTGTTTGCGCTGATCGTAATCTTTCTCGTCTTGGCGGCGCAGTTCGAGAGCCTGCGCGATCCGCTGGTGATCCTCGTCAGCGTGCCGATGTCGATGTGCGGAGCGTTGCTGCCGCTGTTCTTCGGGCTGGCGACGATGAACATTTATACCCAAGTCGGGCTCGTCACTCTGATCGGCCTGATCAGCAAGCACGGCATCCTGATGGTGGAATTCGCCAATACGCTGCAAGTGCGCGAGAACCTCGATCGCCGTAGTGCGATCGAGCAGGCTGCTCGGGTACGGTTGCGTCCCATCCTGATGACGACGGCGGCGATGGTAGTCGGCCTCGTGCCGCTGCTGATCGCGACCGGCGCCGGCGCTGCGAGCCGCTTCTCGATTGGGGTCGTGGTCGTCGCCGGCATGTCCGTCGGCACTCTGTTTACCCTCTTCGTGCTGCCTGCGGTCTATACGGTGCTGGCCAAGGACCACCTCGCAGCGACGCGATCGAGCCGCGTCCGGGAGATCGCGCAGGTCTCGTAGCGCGCGGTCTTTTAGGTGGGTAACGACCGAGAGAGGGCTGATTGGGTGTGGACCGCGGAACCGGCGCAAGTCGATCTGTGTTAACAAATGGGCTCGGTTTTCTCAACCAACGGCGCTCGCCCGCAGCTTGGAGTAACGCCGAATGGATCAAGACCCGGATGCGATGGCCGCGCGCACCAGCGCTGCCGCCTCACTCGCCGAGGATCGGACGAAGCCGCTGCAGGTCATCGAGGAGGACATCGCCCGCACGCGGGTTCGGCTGAGCGCCACCATCAATGCCCTTGAACGCGAGCTGGAGCCGCACCGGATTATCGAAAACGGTGCGCAGGTGTTGCGGAACTACCTGGAACCGCGCCCAGGCGCTTTTCGTGACCAGGTCTGGGCGTATGCGATCCCGCTCGCGCTAATCGTCAGCGGGCTTGGCTGGCTCTTCGTGCTGCGGCGGCGAAGCTACCGGCCCGACATACCCTCCGAGTTTGGCGAAATGCCGGCTGATGCCGTCGAGACGGGTGCGACGCCGAGCCCGGAGCCTTCCCATATCGGCGTGGTCGATCCCGTCGAGCCCGTGCCGCTGGTTGACGAGAGCACGCCGATCTGACCCGATCTTGTTAGCGCGACAGGCCGGGCGAAGGCGGAACCTGCGACGCACCGTGATGAACGGCGTAGTCTAGCCATCTTAACCCTAATTCGCTCTCGGATTCCGAATCGCGTCTGCAGAACACGGTTCTCGCGCAGCTACTTCGGAGCTGGCTCGCCGGCATCTCGCGGAGCATCTGCCGTGAGATCGCCTTCTTTAGAGGAGCCGATAGACGCAGATTCGACAACGCTCCCTCCAGATTGGGCGGAACACCCCGTGCGACGCGCAGTTTCGTTCTGCCTTGCGAGCGCCGTTCTGACCGCTTGTCAGACCTACGAGCCGGCACCGCTCGGCGACCGGCCCGAGCTGCTCTCGGAGCTTGCCGCGCTGACGATTTCGCCCATCCGCTCTTCCACTTCCGGAGCTCGGCGCTCACCCGTTTGATCCATCCCGGCCCCTCGGACATGGACGAGGTCGCAATGATTGCGGTCGTCAACAACCCGGATCTAAAGGCGACGCGGGATCAGGTCGGCGTCGCCGAGGCTCAGGCGTTCGCCGCCGGGTTGCTGCCGAACCCGCAGTTCTCGTTCGCCTATGGTGTCCTGATCAGCGGCGTGGGGGCGACCACCAGCTCGGTGAGTGCCACCCTGGCGGAGGACATCGTGCCGCTCTTGACGCGTTCCGTCCGCCGGCAAGCGGCCGTGGCGAATGAGCGCAGTGTCCGATTGAACCTGCTGTGGCAGGAGTGGCAGATCGTGAGCCAGGCCCGCACCTTGTTCGCCAGAGCGGTCGAGCTCGAGCGTCAACGCACGGTGATCGACGAGTACCGAAAGCTCTTCGCTGATCGCTATCAACGCTCCAACACCGCCATGCAGCAAGGGAACGAGACCCTGCCGACGGTGGTGAGCGATTTGGCCGCCCTGCAGGCCGTCGAGACGCAGCTGCACGATATCGAACAGCTGATCCTGAAGAACCGGCATGATTTGAACGCGTTGCTCGGCCTAGCCCCCGAGGTGGAGCTGCGGCTCGTCGACAGGGTGTCGGTCCCGGCTATCGACACGGGGAAAGTTGAAGGCCATCTTGCTCGACCTGGCAGGCCGGCGACCGGACCTTCTCGCCCTCGCGGCAGGTTACGAAGCGGAGGAGCAGAAGCTGCGCCAAGCGATTATCGAGCAGTTCCCCAAGCTCAACATCGGACCCAATTACACCAACGACACGACACCCGGTTTACACGGCAGGCCCGACACTCACTATTAGCCTGCCGATCTTCGACCGCAACCAGGGCAATATCGCGATCGAGCGGGCTACCCGCCAACGGCTGCGTGACGAATACCAGGCGCGTTTGGACGCCGCATACGGCGCCGCCGATCGCTTGATCACCGAGCTGAACCTGATCGAAGCGCAGTATCGGGCGAGCCTCGCGAGCATTCGCCGACTGCGCGACGCGGCAGAAGTCGCCGATCGCGCGTATGCGGCAGGCAATCTCGACGAGCGGAGCTATCGTCGATCTCCATGCCTCTCTCCTCGCCAAGGAGATCGAGTCGCTCAAGCTGGAACAGACATTGCTCGAACAACGCATTGTCTTGCAGACGTTGATCGGCAGCGATATTCCGACCCGGGCGCCGCAATCGTCCTGCAGTCCAATGATACGTACCGGTGGGCTGGCGATCGTCGGGTTGCTGCTGGTATCAGGGACCGGCCACCCGCAGACACCTCCCGCACCAAGCGTCCTGATCGAGACGGCGGCGCCTCGCGAGCAGGTACTGAAGCGTACGGTGCAGGGCTACGGCACCGTGGCGACGAGTGAAGATGCCGTCATCGGGGTCAGCTTCCTGCACGCCGGGTCAGATCTCGCGGCTGCGGGTGCGTCCCGGCGAGGTGGTCAAGGCCGGCGAGGTTCTGCTCGAGCTCTCTACTGATCCTTCAGCGACGCTAGGTTACCAGCACGGCCGTTGCGGCGCTCGATTTCGCCAAGCGTGACCTCGCCCGCACCAAAACCCTTCTTGCCCAGCACCTCGCAACCAACGCGCAGCTCGCCGCCGCCCAGAAGGCGGTCGAAGATGCGACGCGGCCGTCGAGGTCCAGCGAAAGCTCGGCAATGACCGCAAGACCGAGGTGATAACTGCGCCGTTTAATGGCTATGTCACAGCGCTTACGGTAGCGCTCGGCGATCGGGTGCAGCCGAATACGACAGTCCTGAAGCTGGCTCGCTACCGATCGCGTGCAGGTCACCGTCGGTCTCGAGCCCGAAGACGCCGCACGCGTGCAGACCGGCATGGCCGCGGAGGTCGTGCCCGTCTTCACCCCGGATAGCCGGCTGAGCGGCGTCGTACGGGGCGCCACGGGTACGATCAACCCGGCAACAAAGCGGGTAGACGTCTGGGTCGAGCTCGTTGCTGCCGAGCAGGAGCTGGTCCCGGGCACGGCCGTGTCCGTCGAAATCGTGCTCGAGCAGCATACCGGCTGGGTGGTGCCGCGCGACGCCGTGCTGCACGACGGCAAGGGCGATTACATCTTCCAAGTGACTGGCAGCAAGGCGGAGCGCGTGCCCGTCAAAACCGGGATCGAGACGGATAAGTATACTGAGATCATCGGCCGCATCGATACCAAAGAGTCCGATTGTCACGGTCGGCAATTACGAGCTGCAGGACGGCATGGCCGTCCGCGAGAGGCGGACCGAAATGAATTCGTCCACGCTCACCGAGTGGATCGGACGACACAGGCGTTCGCTGCTCTTTCTGCTGCTGTTGCCTGTGCTGGCAGGGATCGGCGCCGCGTTGTCGTTGCCGGTGGCATTGTTCCCCAACATCCAGTTCCCGCGCGTCAGGATCTCGCTCGATGCCGGCGACCGGCCCGCCGAGCAGATGGTGCTCCAGGTCACGACACCGGTGGAGCAGGCCCTTCTCGGAATTCCCCGGCTGACCGATGTGCGCTCCGCGACGAGCCGCGGTGCGGCGGAGATTTCGGTGACCTTCGAATGGGGCACCGACATGATTGCGGCGACGCTTCAGGTCAACGCGGCGATCAACCAGGTTATGGCGCAATTGCCGACCGGCACGGCGTCAACCGTACGGCGTATGGACCCGACCGTCTTTCCGATCATCGCCTATAGCCTGACCTCGCAGACGGTGCCGCTGACGACCCTGCGCGATATCGGATTATACCAGTTGAGACCGGTGCTGACCGGGGTTCCCGGCGTTGCGCGAATCGGCGTCACCGGCGGAAGAGACGAGGAATTCCAGATCCTGGTTAACACGGACAAGCTCGCGTCCAATGGGTTGACCTTCGACGATGTCGCGAAAGCCGTGGCGTCGGCGAACGTGCTGAGCGCCGTCGGTCGGCTCGAAGACCACTACAAGCTCTTTCTCGTCGTCTCGAACGAGCTTCTGAATGGGGTCGACCCGATCCGGCACACGGTCGTAAAGACGCTCCCCGACGGCGTGATTACGGTTGACGACGTCGCCACCGTCCGTCGTTCGACAGCTCCGCAGTGGATCCGCGTCACTGCCGACGGTCACGATGCCGTATTGATCAATGTCTACCAGCAACCGGGCGGCAACAGCGTGCAGATCGCCCGCGATGTGCAGATGCGGCTTGACGAGACGCGGTCGAAGCTGCCGCCCGGGATCTCGATCGCCAACTGGTACGACCAGAGCCAACTCGTGACCGCGTCGGCGGCATCGGTGCGCGACGCTATCGTGATCGGCGCCGCGCTGGCCGCGCTCGTGCTGTTGCTGTTTCTGCGCAGCTGGAAGGTCACGCTGATCGCCTTCCTGGTCGTGCCGGCGTCGTTATCCGCGACGATCCTCCTGCTCTACGCGCTCAATATGAGCTTCAACATCATGACGCTCGGTGGTATGGCGGCTGCCGTCGGACTCATCATCGACGACGCGATCGTGATGATCGAGCATGTCATCCGGCGGGTTCGACACACCGGGGGGGCGCAACGGGGGGTGCTGGCAGCGGCGGCAGAGTTCAGCAAGCCGCTGGCCGGGTCCAGTGCCGCGACGGTAGTAATCTTTGTGCCGCTGGCGTTTCTCAGCGGTATCAGCGGCGGGTTTTTCCGCCCTCTGTCGCTGACCGTTGCGTCGAGCCTGATCTTTTCATTCGCGATCACATGGCTCGCCGTGCCGCTCGCCGCCGAGCGGCTGATCACCAAAAAGGAGATGGACCGCGAGGATGTCGGACCGGCTTCGCGATGGATCTTTGCGCGCTACCGGGCATTTGCCGATCGGCTTCTGAAGCACCCTTGGCTGACGGTTGTCGGCGTATTGCCGCTTCTCGTCCTCGGTTTCATTGCGTTCAAGGCGGTAGGCTCCGGGTTCATGCCGGCGATGGACGAGGGCGGTTTTATCATCGACTACCTCAGCCCACCCGGAACCGCGCTGTCGGAGACTGACCGCCTCGTTCGGCAGGTCGAAGACATCCTGGCCACGACCCCGGAAGCTGCGACATGGTCGCGCCGCACCGGCGCCGGTCTCGGCGGCGACTTGGCGGAGCCAAATAAGGGTGATTTTTTCGTGCGCCTCAAACCGGGGCCCAGACGGCCGATCGACGAGATCATGGCGGAAGTGCGTGCCAAGGTCATTCAACAGGTGCCGGGGCTCAGCATCGAAATGGCGCAGCTGATGGAGGATTTGATCGGCGATCTGACCGCCGTGCCGCAGCCAATCGAGGTCAAGCTGTTCGCCGACGATCCGAACACCTTGTTGGACACGGCACGGCGGGTTGCCGACGGCATTGCTAAGGTTCCGGGCGTGGTCGATGTCCGCAACGGCATCAACCCGGCCGGCGACTCCCTTGACGTCGAGATCAACCGAGTTAAGGCGGCGATCGAGGGTGTCGACCCTGCCGAAGCGACGCGGCTGCTGAACAACTACCTTTATGGCCACGTCGCAACCCAGATTCCGACAAAAGTAAAGCAAATCGGTGTTCGGGTCTGGTCGCCTCCGGCGGCGCGAGCTACCGACCGTGATCTGGGCAATTATCTGGTTCGAGCGCTTGACGGACATCTTTTCCCGCTGAAGCGGATCGCCAATCTGGTCCCGGTCAGCGGGGAGCCCGAGATTGCCCGAGAGAACCTGCAGCGAATGGTCTCGGTAACCGCAAGAATAGAAGGCCGGGATCTTGGATCGGTCGCGGCCGACATTCAGAAGACCCTGGGAAACCCGAGCCTTGTGCCCAATGTGGTGCGGTTTGAGCTGGGTGGCGCTTACGCGCAGCAGCAGATCGCGTTTCGTGGCCTCGTCATGGTATTCGGGGCAGCGCTTGCCGCCGTCTTCGTGCTGCTGCTATTTCTCTATGAGAGCTTCGCGACGGCGATCGCGATCCTGGTAATGCCGTTGCTGGCGGTATGTGCAGTCTTTATTGGACTTTGGGTGACGGGGATCGAGCTCAACATCACGGCGATGATGGGGATGACGATGATCGTCGGCATCGTCACCGAAGTCGCGATATTTTTCTTTTCGGAGTTTGTCGATCTGTCGGCAGGACGCCCCGTTCCGGTTGCGCTCGCCGAGGCCGGGCAGAACCGGATGCGACCGATCGCGATGACGACGCTCGCAGCAATTTTGACGCTTCTGCCGCTCGCTCTCGCGATCGGCCAGGGTTCATCAATGCAACAGCCGCTTGCAGTCGCGATCATTTCGGGCTTGGTCGTCCAGCTCCCGCTCGTGCTCCTGGTGATGCCGAGCATCTTCCTGTTGTTGCAGCGGGTGCCTTCCGGCAAGCCAAGCTGCTGAGCGCTGATCGTCGGCCGTCGATCAGCCCAAGCGAACCACCGGGCTGCCATTTCAGACGGTTCTACTCGGCCGCAGAGGGTCTCTCCGTATGTGCGACGCCGCCACGCTGTATATTTGTCTGCGCTGCCGACTGTACCGCCGGGAAGCGAGGCCTCCGAGCGAGGATCCCAGGGAGACGTCCAAGGTAAAGGTAGATGACGGGTGTTGTATAGAGCGTCAGAACCTGAGAGAGCATCAGACCGCCGACGATCGTGATGCCGAGCGGCTGGCGAAGCTCCGCCCCGGCGCCGGTGCCGAAGGTAAGGGGGAGTGCGCCGAGCAACGCCGCCATCGTTGTCATCATGATCGGCCGGAAGCGCAGCAGCGCTGCCTGGTGGATCGACTGCTCAGGTGGCAGTCCTTGCCTGCGCTCGGCGTCAAGGGCGAAGTCGATCATCATGATCGCATTCTTTTTGACGATTCCGATCAGCAGGATGATGCCGATAGATCCAATAACGGACAGGTCCTGATGAAACAATGCCAAGGCGAGCAACGCGCCAATTCCCGCCGAAGGCAAGGTCGAGAGGATCGTTATCGGGTGGATGTAGCTCTCGTAAAGGATGCCCAGCACGATGTAGACGGCGATGATTGCCGCCGCGATCAGATAAGGCTGCGACTTCAGCGACGCCTGAAACGCCTGTGCCGTCCCCTGAAAGCTCGTGATCAGCGAGGCCGGCGCACCGAGCCCGCGTTCGACGGTTTGGATTGCGGCCACGGCATCGCCGAGCGCCTGCCCCGGCGACAAGTTGAAGGACAATGTCACCGACGGAAACAACGCTTGATGATTGATCGTGATCGGCGCAACCGATTCCTCGACCCGGGTAAACGTGTTGAGCGGCACGAGCTGGCCCGCGGCAGAGCGAACATAGAGATGCCGTAATGCGCTGGTGTCGAGCTGGAACTGCGGATCGAGCTCCAGCACGACGTGATATTGATTGAGCTGCGTGAAGATCGTCGCGACCTGCCGCTGGCCAAAGGCATCGTACAGCGTGTCGTCGATCGCCTGGGGCGTGATCCCGAGGCGGGACGCGGTGTCGCGGTCGATGCGCAATGTTGCGCGCGGGGCGGAAGCCTGGGTATCGGCCGTCACATCCTGCAATTGCGGCAACGATTTGAGTTTCTTTTCGAATACTGGCGCCCAGCGGGCGAGTTCATCGCTGTTGCCATCCTGAAGCGTATACTGATACTGCGTCTTGCTCGGCCGGCCACCGACCTGGATGTCCTGCCGAACCTGCATGAACAAAGCGATCCCTTGGACCTGGGCCAGTTGCGGCTTCAGGCGGGCGATGATTTCTCTGGCCGAAGCGGCACGGTCGCTCCGCGGCTTCAGGTTGATCATCATCCGGCCCTGGCTGACGGTCGGGTTGGGGCCGATCCAGTAATAGACGTTGTCGACGTCCGGGTCGGCCATGACAATGCGGCCCAACCGCTGAATGCGATCCGCCATTGCTGCAAAGGAGGTGTCGGGCGCGGCCTCGGCCACTCCGAGGATCAGGCCGGTATCCTGCTCGGGGAAAAACCCCTTGGGCATGATCGTGTAGCCGTAGATCGTGGCTGCCAGTGTCGCTGCCGTAGCCGCCAAGGTTATCGCCGGATGGCGCAAGACCGCGCGCAGTCCGCGATCGTAAAAGCGCAACATCGCGTCGAAAGCGCGCTCGCACACCCGGTAGACATGCCCGTGCTCCTCGGGCCGGTGGTGCCGGATCAGCCGCGCGCACATTGTCGGCGTGACCGTCAGCGAGATCAGCCCCGACATGACAATGGCGGCCCCGACCGTCATTGCGAACTCGCGGAACAGGCGACCGATGACGCCGCTCATGAACAGCACCGGGATGAACACCGCGATCAACGAGGTGGTCATCGACACGACGGTGAAGCCGACCTCGCGCGCGCCATCGAGCGCCGCCTGTTGCGGCGGGACCCCGCGCTCGACATGCCGGTGAATGTTCTCGATCACGACGATCGCGTCGTCGACGACAAAGCCCACCGCGATGGTGAGCCCCATCAGCGACAAATTGTCGAGGCTGTAGCCCAACAGGTACATGATGCCAAAGGTCGCGATCAGCGACAGCGGGATCGCGATGGCGGGAATGACCGTCGCCCAGAAATTGCGCAGGAAAACAAAGATCACGAGAACGACGAGGCAGACGGTGATGGCGAGCGCCACCTGCACATCGTGAACCGAGGCCTCGATCGTCTGGGTTCGGTCGCCGACGACAGTGAGCTTGACGCTCGGCGGCAGCGAGGCGGTCAGGGCCGGCAAACGCTCCTTTATGCGCCGGATGGTCTCGACGACGTTGAACCCGGGCTGCTTGTGGATATCGATGATGATCGTGCGCTGGTCTTGCAGCCAGGCGGCTTCTTTGGCGTCTTCCGCTGCATCGATTGCGGTGCCGATATCGGCGACGCGGATCGGCGCGCCGTTCTTGTACGCTACGACGAGGTTCTCGTACGCGTCGGCATTGAAGATCTGGTCGGTCGCGTCGAGGACGACCGCGCGCTGGGCACCATCGAGATTGCCCTTCGGCCCGTTTACGGTCGACGCGCCGAGGACCGTGCGAACATCCTCCAAGCTTAGACCCAGCTGGGCAAGCTTGTCCGGGTTGATCTGCACCCGGACCGCCGGCTTTTGCTCGCCGTGGAAATCGACCAGCCCGACCCCGGCGATCTGGGAAATTTGCGTCGCGATGAAATCGTCGGCATAGCGGTCGATTTCGGGGAGCGGCAACGTATCGGACGTCAGTGCCAGAGACAGGATCGTGAAGTCGGCTGGGTTGACCTTGTAGTAGGTCGGCGGGTTCGGCAGGTTCTTCGGCAATTTACCGCCGGCGGCGTTTATCGCGGTCTGCACGTCCTGGGCTGCGGCGTCGATGTTGCGGCTCAAATCGAACTGAACCGTGATGCTGGTGGTCCCGAGCGAGCTCGACGAGGTCATCGACGCGATCCCCGAAATGTCGGAGAGCGAGCGCTCCAGCGGCGTAGCCACGGATGACGCCATCGTTTCGGCACTGGCGCCGGGGAGGTCTGCATCGATCCGTATTGTCGGGAAATCGACTTGCGGCAGAGGCGCAACGGGCAGCAGCTCGAATGCTACGCGCCGACCAGGACGAGGCCGAGCATCAGCAGCGAGGTCGCGACCGGCCGATTGATGAAAGGCTTGGAGAGGCTCACAAGTTCAGCTCTCGCCGTGCCAGGAGACGATCACGAACCGCTGACCGCCGATGCTTCGCGGGGCTCGACGCGGGTGCCCGACTGCAGGCGGTATTGGCCATCGACGACGATCCGGTCGCCCGGCGTCAAACCATCGGCGATGATCGCGGTGCCTTCGGCGACGTGCCCGACAGTGACGGGGCAAACCTCGGCCGTATTGTCGGGTTTGATCCGAAAGACGTAGGTACCGTTCTGCCCGCGCTCGACCGCCTTGGACGGGACGACCGTGGCGGCGTTCACGGTCGCGACCTGGACTCGCGCGTCGACGAATTCGCCAGGCCACAATGCGCGGTCCGAGTTGCCGAACAACGCCTTGAGCTTGACATGCCCGGTACCCTGATCGACCTGGCTGTCGACGAAGACCAGCTTGCCGGTGGCGAGCGGGCGCTCGCCACCCCGGCTGTAGGCGACGACAACAGGGTCACCCCGCGCCATCGCTGCCAGAACGTCCGGGAGCTCGTCCTGAGAGATAGCGAACAAGACCGCGATCGGCTGCATCTCGGTGATCGTTACCAGGCCGTTCGGGTCCGAGGCATGAACGACCGTTCCCGGATCGACCAGCCGGAGCCCCGTCCGGCCGCTGAGCGGCGCCGTGATCGTCGAGAATTCGAGCTGCAGCTGCGCCATTTCGATTGCCGCTTGGTCGGCCTCGATGGTCGCCTCGAGCACCGCCACCTGCGCGCTCTGCGTATCGCGCGTCTGCTTGGAGGCGACACCCTTTGCTTCGAGCCGGGTCGAGCGCTCCAGATCGAGCTTGGCATTGGCGAGCTGGGCTTCGTCCTTGGCCTTGTTGGCCTGCGCCTGCTTCAGCTGCGCCTGAAACGATCGCGGGTCGATCTGCGCCAGGACGTCCCCCTTGTGCACGTCCTGGCCCTCGCTGAAAGCGACATGGTCGAGCTGGCCGTCGACCCGCACCTTGACCGTGACGGCGTTGAGCGGCTCTACCGCGCCGATCCCGGACAACCAGATCGGCACATCCCGCGTTTCGGCGCGCCCCTCGATCACCGGTACGGCCGGCACGCCGGGCGGTGCAGCCTGGGATGTCGCTACAGCGAGCGGCGATGCTCCGCGATCACGCGTGAGGCCATACCAGGCGGCCGCCGCGCCGACAGCGATCAACGTGAGGAGGAGGACCTTCGATTGCCGTTTCACACCATTACCTGGTGGCCCCGGGAGACCACCTGCGGGCTCCCTTTCCAAGGAACGAGAGGAGGTCCGCCCAACCGGCGTGTCAACGGTACTCTATACGCGATCGAGTGAGGGTAGGGCTTGGGTTTTTGGCTTTGCGAGTGAGAATGCCAGTCCGCGCGGTAGGCCCGGCAGGATTCGAACCTGCGACTCCACCGTTATGAGCGGCGTGTTCTAACCAACTGAACTACGGGCCCCAAAACCGCGACGCGGATTACCGCGCGCTCAGGTATCGAGGAAGCTGCGCAATTTGCGCGAGCGGCTCGGATGCTTGAGCTTCCTCAGCGCTTTCGCCTCGATCTGGCGGATGCGCTCGCGAGTCACCGAGAATTGCTGGCCGACTTCCTCGAGCGTGTGGTCGGTGTTCATGCCGATGCCAAAGCGCATGCGCAGAACCCGCTCCTCGCGCGCCGTCAAGGAAGCCAAGACGCGCGTCGTGGTCTCGCGCAGATTGGCCTGGATCGCCGCATCGAGCGGCAGGACCGCGTTCTTATCCTCGATGAAGTCGCCGAGATGCGAATCCTCCTCGTCGCCGATCGGCGTCTCGAGGCTGATCGGCTCCTTGGCGATCTTCAAGACCTTGCGCACCTTTTCGAGCGGCATCGCGAGCTTTTCGGCGAGCTCCTCCGGCGTCGGTTCGCGGCCGATCTCGTGCAGCATCTGCCGTGAGGTGCGCACCAGCTTGTTGATCGTCTCGATCATGTGCACCGGAATGCGGATCGTGCGTGCCTGATCGGCGATCGAACGGGTGATCGCCTGACGGATCCACCAGGTCGCGTAGGTCGAAAATTTATAGCCGCGGCGGTACTCGAATTTGTCGACCGCCTTCATCAGCCCGATGTTGCCCTCCTGGATCAGATCGAGAAACTGCAGGCCGCGGTTCGTGTACTTCTTGGCGATCGAGATCACGAGACGCAGATTGGCCTCGACCATCTCCTTTTTCGCTCGGCTCGCCTCGCGCTCGCCGCGCTGAACGGTCTGGACGATGCGGCGGAACTCACTGATCGGCAATTTCGCCTCGGCGGCTACCCGCGCGATGTTGCTGCGCAGCCTGACCGCCTCCGGGCCGTGCTTTTCGATCAGCTTCGCCCAGCCCCGGCCGGGCAAGACTTCGACCCGCCCGAGCCAATCGCCGGCGAGCTCATTGCCGAAATACTGCTGCAGGAAATCGGCGCGCCGGATCCCGGCGTTCTCCGCCAACCGCAAAAGCCGGCCTTCGTCTGACACGAGCCGGCGATTGACATCGTAAAGCTGCTCGACGAGGTACTCGATGCGCATGTTGTTGAGGCGCACGCGCTTGACGTTATCGATGATTTCCGCCTTCAGCTTCTCGTAGCGCCGCTCGGTCACCCGCGGCAGCGGCTCGCCTTTTTGCAAGGCGTTGATCCGCTGGTCCTGAAGCCGATGCAGCCTCTTGTAGGTTTCGCCGATCTCGTCAAAAGTCGCCAGCGCGCTCGGCTTCAGCTGCGCCTCCATCGCGGCGAGCGAAATCGAGCTTTCCTCGCCGTCGGCTTCCTCGACAGCCAGCTCACTCTCGATCTCGGCGAGTTCACGGGCGGCCTCGTCGGGTTCCACGGACTCGGCACCGTCTGTGCCGTTTACTGCCGGGGCGCCACCTTCCGCAGCAGACCCCGCATCACCCTGCGAGCCGGTCTCGGCGGGTGCGACAACCGCGGGCTCGGCTGGGACCGCCTCGAACCCGCCGCTGCCGTAAGTGGCGTCGAGGTCGATGATGTCGCGCAACAGCATCTTGCCTTCGTTCAAGGCATCACGCCAACCAATGATGGCGCGGATCGTCATCGGGTTCTCGCAGATGCCGCCGATCATCATCTCGCGGCCGGCTTCGATCCGTTTGGCAATGGCGATCTCGCCTTCGCGCGACAGGAGCTCGACCGATCCCATCTCGCGCAAATACATGCGCACAGGATCGTCGGTGCGGCCGATATCGTCGTCGTCCAGGTTCCCGCGAACCTCGCTGTCGCCATCCTCGGCTTCGGCAGCCGCCGGCTCCTCGCTCTCCTCGTTCTCGATGACATTGATGCCGAGTTCGGAGAGCATCGTCATTGTGTCTTCGATCTGCTCCGAGGACACCTGGTCCGGTGGCAATGCGGCATTCAATTCATCATAGGTCAGATAGCCCCGCTCCTTGCCGCGAGCCATCATCTTCTTGATCGCAGCCGCCACGCTGTCGAGCAGCGGCGCTTCTGCTGCTTCCTCGCGGGTTTCCGTCACTTCCGCCGTATTCGCCGCTTTGCTCGCCATTCCACCATCCCTAAGAAGATCCATTATTCGCCCGAGCGAACCCGAGCGCGCGTATTCACATTCCTCGATAGCGGGTTGCCGACGAGCCTGAGTAGAGGGACCGGCGGGTCATGTTTGACCCTCACCGACCACATCCTCGTGCAAGGCTCTCTCGCGGGCTGCCAAAAACCGCTCCCAATTGTCCGCGGAAACGTCGCCGATCAGGTCGTTGGCGGCCTCGGCCAAAGCGCCCCGCTCGCCTCCCGTCAGTGTCCCGGTCACGCGAAGCCACTCCTCGCGCGTCGCAGTCGGATCGGAGCACCGAACCAGGAATGTTGTGTCGACCGAAGGCAAAAGCAGTCCGTCCACGGTCGCCGCAAGCCCGTTCTGTTGAAGGTGTTGTTGCAGCGTACGGGCGTCAAGCCCCGCTCTCTCGGCATCGAGCTCTAAAATTTGGCGTCGGAGGCTGTCAAGCTCGGGCTCGGGGATATCGAGCGCGGCAAGCTCCTCGGCGACCTCAGCGACCAACCACGGAAAATGGAGGACGATACGAAGTAGGTTTTCCCGCGATACTCGACCTCCGGAGCGGGGCGGCGGCTCTGGCCCGTCTCGCACAAAATTTGTCCGGGGACGCTCCGTGATCCTGGCACCCGGGCGCGACGAACGCCCCAGATCGAACAGGCGGTCGCGAATAAACCGGCGGTATTCCGCCTGGACAGTGCGGTCGGCGATCAGGCCGACATCGTCCATCAGCCGGCGCTCGAGATCGGCTCGACGTTCAGGCGTGTCTAGGCGTTTGCCGACGAGCTCGGCCTCCACAAGCATGTCCGAAAGCGGCCGCGCCGCGGCGAGAATCTGCTCGAAAGCCGCGCGTCCCCCCGTGCGGATAACCGTATCCGGGTCCTCCCCCACCGGCAAACGGGCAAAGCGCAGGCTCTGACCCGGGCGCAACAGCGGCAATGCCCGCCGCAGCGCCCGGGCGGCGGCTCGTTGTCCCGCCGCGTCGCCATCGAGGCAGAGGATCGGCTCGGGAGCGAGCCGCCACAGCTCCTGCATCTGAAATTCGGTCAACGCCGTTCCAAGCGGCGCCACCGCGCCGGCAAGGCCCGCTTGGTGCAACGCGATCACGTCCATATAACCTTCGGTGACGATGGCCCCGGGCCCGCCGCCTGCAGCATCCCGCATCGCGCTCGCCCGCGCCGCCGACCAACCATACAGCACGCGTCCCTTCTCGAAGAGAGCAGTATCGGGCGAATTCAGATATTTGGGCTGGCCGTCGCCAAGCACCCGGCCGCCAAAGGCGATTACCCGGCCGGTGCGGTCGCCGATCGGAAAGAGGATACGGCCGCGAAAATAATCGAATGGCTCGCGATCTTCCGCGCGGCGCAGCAACCCGGCCTCGATCAACAGCGCGTCGGTAAAATCAGTCGCCAGGCCGCGCCGCAGCGCCAGCCGTTCATCGGGTGCGAAACCCAGGCGAAACCGCCGGATCGTTTCCGGATCGAGCCCGCGCCCCTGCAGGTACTCGCGCGCCCGGCTGCCCGCCGGCGCCCATAGCAGGGCTTCGTAGAAAGCTGCCGCCGCTTCCATCGCCTCGAGCAGGGTTTTTTGCCGCTGCGCCCGCTCCCGTTCCTGCGGGGTCGCCTGCGGGACAGTCAGCCCGGCCTCGCCCGCGAGCTTCTCGACCGCCTCGATAAAATCGAGATTGTCGGCCCGCATGACGAACCCGATCGCATCGCCATGTGCACCGCAACCAAAGCAGTGAAAGAACGACTTGTCCTCGACGACATAGAAGGAGGGGGTCTTCTCGTGATGAAACGGGCATAACCCAGCAAATTCCCGCCCCCGGCGGGTCAGCTTGACCCGCCGCCCGACCAGTCCGGAAAGCGGAATGCGGCCGCGCAGCTCGTCGAGGAAGCCGGGCGGAAGGGCCATTTTATCGGCGCACCAACTGCAAGCCTCGAACAGTCACGCCGAAATCAGCTCAACAGCCGCCGGACCATCGCCCCCGCTCGGCCGAGATCGATGGCGCCGGCGTGGCCCTCCCGCAGCGCCGCCATCACTTTGCCGACATCCCTGACGCTGACAGCTCCCGTGTCGTTGATCGCGCTCTTGGCTGCGGCTTCGATCTCCCCCTCGTCGAGCTGGCGTGGCAGAAAGCTCTCGATGACCGCGATCTCCTCGCGCTCCTGCTGAGCGAGATCGAAGCGGTTGCCTTGCTCGTAGAGCACGATCGATTTGCGGCGCTGCTTGATCATCCCCTGCAGCATCCGATGAATTTCCGGTTCGGGAATGTCCGTGGCATTGCCTTGTCCGCGCGCCGCGACATCGCGTTCCTTGAGCGCGGCAAGGATCAACCTAACAGTCGAAATCGTGCGCAGCTCTCTGGCCTTCATCGCCCCCTTTAGTCGGTCGGTGAAGGCCTGACGCAGCATTGGCACACTCCCCCTGGCGCCGCAAACCTTAAGCCTAACCCCTTTCGAGACCTAAGGCAATTTCGCCGTTCCGATCTAACTATTTGAAAACACTTACGTTCCTGCCGAGGCAAGGGTTGACGTCGAGGATCGGACCGGCTATTTCTTTGATCCCTGCTCTTCGTCTCGGGCTGCGTCGTGCGGTCCGGAGAGATAGCGGCTGCCCGGAGACCCGTGCCCGCGATGCGTAACCCGGTGCCGCGACCGCCCGACTGCAACGCTGTGCTCGTGCTTGCGGACGGTTCCATATTCTGGGGACGGGGGGTCGGGGCGAACGGGACGGCCTTTGGGGAGGTCTGCTTCAACACCGCGATCACCGGCTATCAAGAGATCTTGACGGACCCCTCCTATGCCGGCCAGATCATCACCTTCACTTTCCCGCATATCGGCAATGTCGGAGCCAACCGGGAAGACGTCGAAACTACGACCCCCGCCGCGCGCGGCCTCGTGCTGCGCACTCCGATTACCGCTCCGGCGAACTACCGCGCCACCCAGTCGCTCAATTCGTGGCTCAAGCGCAATGATCTGATCGGGATAGCGGGAGTGGACACGCGCCGGCTGACACGGCGCATCCGCGATCACGGACCGCCCAACGGCGCGATTGCCCACGAGCCGGCAGGAGGGCTCGATATCGCGGCACTTTGGGCCCAGGCCGTCGATTGGCCGGGGCTCGAGGGCATGGACCTCGCCCAGGAGGTGACCTGCCGCCAAACCTACGAGTGGACCGAGACAGGGTGGGACCGTGACCGCGGCTATGGTTTTCAACGGCACCCGCGCCATCATGTCGTCGCAATCGATTATGGGGCCAAGCGCAACATCCTGCGGATGCTGGCATCGCATGGCTGCCGGGTTACCGTGGTCCCCGCTACTGCTTCGAGCGAGGATGTGCTGCGCCACCGGCCCGACGGGATTTTTCTGTCGAACGGGCCCGGCGACCCGGCGGCGACCGCGGGTTACGCGGTGCCCGTCCTGCGCGACGTGCTCGCCTCGGGCAAGCCGATTTTCGGCATCTGCCTTGGTCACCAGCTGCTCGCCTTAGCACTCGGTGCTAGGACCTGCAAAATGCCGCGAGGACACCGCGGCGCCAACCACCCGGTCAAGGACCTGTTGACCGGCAAGGTCGAAATCACCAGCCAGAACCATGGCTTTGTCGTCGACCCGGAGAGCCTGCCCCGGGGGGTCGAGCCGACCCATCTGTCGCTGTTCGACAACACCAACGAAGGCTTGCGGATCATCGGCAAGCCGGTGTTTTCGGTTCAGCACCACCCGGAAGCGAGCCCGGGGCCGCAGGACAGCCATTACCTCTTCGAGCGGTTTGTCGCGCTGATGGAAGAGAATGCCTAGGCGCACGGACCTTGACAGCATCCTGATCATTGGCGCCGGCCCGATCGTTATCGGGCAGGCCTGCGAATTCGACTATTCCGGCGCCCAGGCGTGCAAAGCGCTGAAGAGCGAAGGATATCGGATTGTATTGGTCAACTCGAACCCGGCGACGATCATGACCGATCCGGAGCTGGCCGATGCGACGTACATCGAGCCGATCACACCGGATATGGTCGAAAAAATCATTGCCCGCGAGCGGCCGCAGGCGCTGTTGCCAACCATGGGCGGCCAGACGGCACTCAACACGGCGATGGCGCTCGCCCGCTCGGGTGTCCTCGAGCGCTATGGGGTCGAGCTGATCGGCGCCAGCGAAGCGGCGATCGACAAAGCGGAGGATCGCCAGCTGTTCCGGCAGGCGATGGATAAGATCGGCTTGGCCTCGCCCAAGAGCCGCCTCGTGCGCTCGCTGGCCGAAGCCTTCGAGGCGATGGCGATGGTCGGGCTGCCAGCGATCATTCGGCCCTCCTTCACCCTAGGCGGTACTGGCGGCGGCATCGCTTACAACGCGCAAGAATTCGAGGACATCGTGCGCGGCGGGCTGCGGGCCTCGCCGAGCCACGAAGTGCTGATCGAGGAATCGGTTCTCGGCTGGAAGGAATACGAAATGGAGGTGGTCCGCGACCGCGCGGACAATTGCATCATCGTCTGCTCGATCGAAAACATCGATCCAATGGGCATCCATACCGGCGATTCGGTCTGCGTCGCGCCGGCGCTGACATTAACCGACAAGGAATATCAGCTGATGCGCAACGCCGCGATTGCGGTACTGCGCGAAATCGGTGTCGATACCGGCGGATCGAACGTGCAGTTTGCGGTCAACCCGGCCGACGGACGCCTGGTCGTCATCGAGATGAATCCGCGGGTGTCGCGCTCTTCGGCGCTCGCCTCGAAGGCGACGGGGTTTCCGATCGCCAAAGTCGCCGCGAAGCTCGCCGTCGGCTACACCCTCGACGAGCTCGCCAACGAAATTACCCGGATCACCCCGGCCGCTTTCGAGCCGACCCTCGACTACATCGTCGTCAAGATGCCGCGGTTCACCTTCGAGAAGTTTCCCGGCACCGAACCGCTGCTGACGACCTCGATGAAATCGGTCGGCGAGGCGATGTCGATCGGCCGCAGCTTTGCCGAGTCGGTGCAAAAGGCGCTGCGCTCGATGGAAACCGGCCTCACCGGCTTTGACGAGGTCGCGATCGAAGGGGTCGAGAGCGCCGGCAAGGATGCGGTCAAGGCGGCGCTGGCGAAGCCCGTCCCCGATCGCCTGCTGCTGATCGCCCAGGCTTACCGCCACGGGCTCACGACGGCCGAAATCCATGCCGCGTGTCGTTTCGAGCCGTGGTTTCTCGAGCAGATCGGTGAAATCGTCAAAGCCGAGGGCCGCGTGCGGCAACACGGCCTGCCGCGGGACCGCACGGCCGTTCTGCGGCTAAAGCAGATGGGCTTCTCCGACGCCCGGCTCGGCAAGCTGGCGGGGTTCGACGAGGAGGCGGTCGCCGCGCTCCGGCGGCGCCTCGAGCTGCAGCCAGTCTATAAACGCATCGATACCTGCGCCGCCGAGTTCCCTTCGCAGACCTCGTACATGTACTCCTGCTACGAGGGCGACGGGATCGAGCCGCCGGAATGCGAAGCCGAGCCGAGCGACCGACGCAAGGTCGTCATTCTCGGTGGCGGCCCCAACCGGATCGGCCAGGGCATCGAATTCGATTATTGCTGCGTGCACGCGGCGTACAGCCTGCGGGAAGCGGGTATCGAGACGATCATGATCAATTGCAACCCGGAGACCGTCTCGACCGATTACGACACCTCCGACCGGCTCTATTTTGAGCCGTTGACAACCGAGGACGTCGTCGAAATCGTCCGAGTCGAGCAGCGCCGCGGCACGGTCCTCGGTGTCATCGTGCAGCTCGGCGGGCAAACTCCCTTAAAGCTGGCGGCGGCGCTGGAGCGGGCTGAGATCCCGATTCTCGGAACCTCGCCGGATGCGATCGATCTCGCCGAGGACAGACGACGCTTCCAGGGATTGCTGACCAGCCTCGGCCTGCGCCAGCCCGATAACGGTACGGCCCATTCGGCCAGCGAAGCTGAAGCGATCGCGCGGCATATCGGCTATCCGGTGGTGATCCGGCCGTCTTATGTGCTCGGCGGCAGAGCGATGGAAATCGTGCACGACGAGGGCGGGCTGCATCGCTACATCAGAAATGCCGTCAAGGTCTCCGGTACCAGCCCGGTGCTGATCGATCGTTACCTGCAGAACGCCATTGAAGTCGACGTCGATGCTGTCTCCGACGGCGTCCAGGTCGCGGTCGTCGGCATCATGGAACACATCGAGGAGGCCGGGATCCATTCGGGTGACAGCGCCTGTTCATTGCCGCCCCATAGTCTCAGTCCCGAGACAATCGCCGAAATCGAACGCCAGACCATTGGTCTCGCCGAAGCGCTCGGGGTGATCGGTCTGATGAATGTTCAGTTCGCGGTTCAGGATGGCTTGATCTTCGTACTCGAAGTCAATCCGCGGGCGTCGCGCACGGTGCCGTTCGTCGCCAAGGCCACGGGGGTCCCGATCGCTAAGATTGCCGCGCGGGTGATGGTCGGCGAACCTCTGGCGCGGCTCGGCGGCGGGTGCACCCTGGACCGCGGACATGTGGCGGTAAAGGAGGCAGTTTTTCCGTTCGCACGGTTTCCTGGGGTCGATCCGATCCTCAGCCCGGAAATGAAATCAACCGGCGAGGTGATGGGCCTCGACCGCGATTTCGGGCGCGCCTTCGCCAAGTCCCAGCTCGGCAGCGGCACCAACCTGCCGCTCGCGGGCTGCGTCTTCGTCTCGGTGCGCGATCAGGATAAGGCAGCGCTCGTCGACCCTTGCCGCCGGCTGATCGAGATGGGGTTTGCTCTCGTCGCTACCAGAGGCACGGCCGCTACGCTGAATGCCACAGGGCTGCCGGTGGCGGCGGTCAACAAGGTGCGCGAAGGCCGTCCGCACATCGTCGATCGCATGCTGAGTGGCGACGTCCAGCTGGTGTTCAACACCACGGAGGGGAGCCAAGCGATTGCCGACAGCTTCAGTTTGCGGCGCACCGCGCTGACCAATGGCATTCCCTATTATACAACGGTAGCGGGTGCCCGGGCGGCGGTGCAAGCGATTGCCGCGCTGCGCGCCGGAAGTCTTGAAGTCGCGCCGCTGCAATCATACTTTTGATTGCTGCGCGGCGGGCCTTCCGCCGTGCTTGGGATTCGGACAGCAGGATGCGAACGCCGTCGCCATGAACAAGATCCCGATGACGGCCGAGGGCTTCAATCGGCTCCGGGAAGAGCTGAAGCGGCTAAAAACCATTGACCGGCCGGCTATCATCCGCGCCATCGCCGAGGCGCGCGACCACGGCGATTTGGCCGAAAACGCCGAATATCACGCCGCCCGTGACCGCCAGAGCTTCATCGAGGGCCGGGTCATCGAGATCGAAGACAAGGTGGCGCGCGCGGAGGTCATCGACGTCTCCAAACTGTCGGGCTCGGTGATCAAATTCGGCGCCAAGGTCACCCTCGCCGATGAGGAAACCGACGAGGAGCAGACCTTTCAGATTGTCGGCGAGGACGAAGCCGACATCAAAGCCGGCCGATTGTCGGTTACCTCACCGCTGGCGCGCGCGTTGATCGGCAAGGGGAAAGGCGACAGCGTCGAGGTCGCAACCCCGCGCGGCGGCAAATCCTACGAAGTCGTCACGGTCGCTTTCGGCTGACGCCGATCTGCTTCGCTACGCTGATGCCGAGACGCCTTAGGTCTGGACCCGTCAGGTCAGCCCCGATCGCAACCTGAGCGCCCGTTAGGCCATCGCCGCTTCACCTTCGTCTTCTTGTAGACTCGGCTGCTCGGCGATCGGAATCCCCGGATCGTTTTTGGACAGGCGCAGCATCAACGCCGATTTGACATGGCTGACATTCGGCGCCGTGGTCAGCCTGGCGCTGAGAAAACGCTGATAGCTGTCCCAATTGGGCGCTACAACCTTCAGCAAGAAATCCGTTTCCCCGGCCAGCATGTAAGCCTCGCGCACCTCGGGCCAGGTGGCGACGAGGGCCTCGAAGGCCTTGAGGTCGGCGTCGGCCTGGCTCGCCAGGCCGACCTGGGCGAACACGGTCACTGCGTAGCCAAGAGCCTCGGGTGCGAGATCGGCGTGATAGCCGCGGATAATCCCGGCTTCTTCGAGAGCGCGCACCCGGCGCAGGCAGGGCGGCGCCGAAATGCCGACCCGCCGAGCGAGCTCGACATTGGTCATGCGCCCATCACCCAACAGGTTCCGCAAGATGCGGCGGTCGATACGGTCGAGTTTGATTCGCCGCATCCGGTCCCCTCTCCCTCGGTTGCCAAATCATAGGAACCGTCGGGGCTGGGCGCAATTTTGTTGCGCTGAGCCGCCTTGGCTTGCCGTTCCGCGGCGGTTTGCTTAAACCCGAGGAATGGCATCTCTATCGCTGACGGCCGATGCGACTCTGCCAGAGGCTCGGCAGAGCTCCGCGCCGGCCGTATGGGTAATGCACGACGGCAAAGCCGGCATGGCGAGCCAGGCGCTCGGGCTCGCCGAAGCTACGGGCTTCTCGTTTCTCGAAAAGCGTTTAGATATTCGTTTCCCGTGGGTCTATCTGCCGCCGGCGCTCTGGTTCCTGCCGCTTCGCGCCATCGCGGGAAAGAGCGCCCGGTTGGCGCCGCCTTGGCCCGACCTGGTCATCGCCTGCGGCCGCAACGCCGCGATGCCGGCCTTGGCGATCCGGAGGGCGAACTGCGGCCGTACCGTCGCCGCCCAGATCCAGAACCCTAATGTCGGATCGACGGAGTTCGACGTCTTGATCGTGCCCGAGCATGATGGCCTTTGCGGACCACGGGTGATCGTGACGCGGGGCGCGGTGCATCGTGTAACGCAAGCGAGGCTTGCTGTCGAACGGCGCCGGTTCCCAGTCCTCGCGGCGATGCCGCGGCCGATCCTGTCGGTCCTGATCGGCGGCACTAACAAGGCGTACCGGCTGACGCTGCGGCGAGTGAGCGAGATTGCCGACGCGGTCGCGGCGATACTGCGCACAGAGGGCGGCTCGGCGCTGGTGACGCCGTCGCGTCGCACCGGAGCAGCCGGGGTCGCGCTGCTCCGCGATCGGCTCAACTGTCTCTCGGCGTCCGTCTGGGACGGTTCCGGAGAAAACCCTTATTTCGCCCTCCTCGCTCTCGCCGATGCGTTCCTGGTGACCGCCGATTCGGTGTCGATGATCAGCGAGGCGGCGGCGACGGGCAAACCGGTGCACGTTCTCGACCTCGATGGCGGCAGTCCCAAATTCACCCGTTTCCACGCCGCCATGCATGCGGCCGGCATCACCCGGCCGTTCACCGGGCGCATCGAATCATGGTCCTATCCACCGCCGGACGATACCGCGCGCGCCGGCGCGGTGCTGCGTGCGCTGGTTCTGCGCCATGTTGAGCAAAATCGGCCACGTCCATGAAGGGAGCGGCGATCTACACGGGATTGCTGGCTCTCGCCTTACTCCTTTTTCTGTTTGTGCCGGAGATCGACCTCGCGGCGAGTGGCTTGTTCTACGATCCCGGTCGTGGTTTCGTGACGTCGGCCTGGCCGCCCTTCCTATTCCTCTATCGCGCGGTGCCATGGATCGCCTGGGGCATCTTCGCCGTTGCTGCAGCGGCGGCTCTCTGGCTTTTCCTTTTGCGGCGGCCGCTTTGGCCGTTCGACCGCAAAGCGCTGATCTTTCTCGTCGTGTCGACCGCACTGGGCCCCGGGCTCCTCGCGAACACGCTGCTGAAGGACCATTGGGGTCGCGCGCGTCCGGCGCAGATTGAGGCCTTTGGCGGACCGCGAGAATTTACGCCGGCGCCTTTGCCCGCCAGCCAATGCGCGACCAATTGCGCTTTTGTTTCGGGTCACGCCGCGCTTGGCTTCTCGCTCGTCGCCTTCGCCTTTCTGCTGCCGCGCGGAGCTTTGCGGCGCGCCGGGACCGCGGTGTCGCTCGTGGTTGGCGCTGTCATCGGGCTCGGGCGGATCGCCCAGGGCGCCCACTTCTTGTCGGACGTCGTCTTCGCGGGCTTGCTCGTCTATGGCACGGCGGCTCTGCTTTACTGGTGGATTGTCGAGCGCGACGGCCTCGCGGCGCCGCTGCTCCGCCAACTCTATCGCTGGCTCGGCCGCCGCGCCGTGTCGGTATTGTCGTATGGCTATAGGGCTTTCGGGGAAACGGCGGTTTGCCTGACTCTCGCTGCGGCCGCGACGGTCTTCGCAATCGTGATCTCCATCGGGCTCATCGACCGGCCGCTTGCGCTCTTCTTTCATGCCCGCGATCCTGATTTACGCGCGCTCTTCGATCTGACCGGGCGGCTCGGTCTAACCTATGGCTATCTGACGGCCTTCGGCCTCGCCTTTGCCGCGCTGCACTGGGGCGGCGGGTTGCCTCGCGTGCGGCCGCTTGACGGTCGAATGCGGGCCTATTCGGCGATCCCGGCTTTCCTCTTCCTGGCGATCGCTGCCTCGGGCATCGTGGTCGACCTGCTCAAATTCATCCTGGGTCGGACTCGGCCAAAGCTGCTGTTCGCCAGCGGGGTCGACGATTTTGCGTGGCTCGGCCTGCGATCGGACCACTGGTCCTTTCCATCGGGCCATAGTGCCACGATCGTGGCGCTCGCGACGGCCTTATGGTTCATCTGGCCGCGGCACCTGCTGTTCTACATGTTGGCCGCGACGATGGTGGCCTTCAGCCGTGTCGTCGTCGGCGCGCATTATCTGAGCGATGTGTTCTCGGGTGGGCTGGTTGCGGTTTTGACGACCTGCGGCGTAGCATCGCTGTTCGCCAGGAGCGGCTTCGATTTGGCGAGGGCACGCCGCGGGCTCGGTGGAACCGGGACCGTGCCGCCTTGGCCGTGCCGACGATTCGGCCGAGCGCCCCCCACCCGACAACCGGCTGCAGTGCCGGAAGCCGGGCCGGTTGTTTGCGCCGAAGGCGAGCGATGTAATATTGCGCCGAAGGCGGATTGCGGCTCCGGGATCAGCTCATCGTCATGGCCCTGCGCATCGAAACCTTCGACAATACCCGCGGCGGAAACACTCTCTACAAGGCTCTGACCCACCCATGCGCGGCGCGCCCGGCGCGGGCCCTGCTCGACGCGCTGGCGCAACACGCTCCGGTTGCGGTTTACGATCCGCAGGGTGCCCTCGAACCGTTCGAGGCGGTCTTTGACCTGGAGGGGATCGCGATCGCCGGCGCTTATGTTCAGCAAGTCGCGCGGGTCGGCAATGCCATTCTCGGCCACTCAGCGCAACCGGTCACCGAACTCCCCCACAGCCGCGCGAGCGCGGTCTTTGTCGCGGCATTCGATGCCGAGCGCATCGTTGCGCAAATTCAGCCCTATCTGCCCGACGGCGCGCTGGTATTCAGCCTCGATGCGATGCGCATCCCGGCCGATCGCCTGACCGATCGCCGCGCGTATCTGAATTCGCTCAACTTCGCCACGAACTTTGTCTTCTTTCGCGACGCGGACGGGTTGCACACCCGCCTCGTGACGGCGAACTACTGGTCGGGGTACGGAGCCGGCGCAGTCACCTGCTGGATGACGTTATTCGCCGGCGATGGCCAAGTGCTCGCGGAATGGTGCGAGAGCTGCGGGGTCTGCGAGCGCAATCATCCTCGACAGCCGAGAGATACGTTCTCGCTTTAAGCTGCCGGCGTTCTCCGGGCAGCTTTTCCTGCACGTCGTTGGAGCGGCTGGGCACGACGTCGTCAAATACGCACTCGACACTTTTAGCGATGCCGCTGCGGAGGACGGCGCCGGCCGCACGCTGTCGTGCACGCATGACGCCAATGCGTGGCCGGCCGATCGGTATGCAGGCCTGCCGGCACCCGCCGCCGGCGAGCAGATCCTGTTGTGGATCCAGAATAGCCATCCAATCCCGATCCCGCCGGGGGCGATCGGCGTCAATCGGATGGGAGACGAGTGCGTCATGCCGCTCACCGATCCGATCGCGCCCTTTGCCACCCATGCTGTCGAGATTGCCAAGTTGATGCCCGAGATCAGATGGCCAAAACAGCTCGAACTGCGGGCGGGCAAATACATGGTGCGCCCGCGCTACGAGGTGATCGATCGGGGGCGCCGCCGGATCGCTCATGTCAATGTCGAACGCGCCGATCTGATGCCCGACCCCGAGCTCACGAGGCTGGGAGGCATCCTCGGCAAGGGCTATCTGCTGCCGGCGCCGGTTCTGCCGCGCGCCCAGTGGCAAACCCAGGTGCTGCCGACACCGATGGCGGTGCGTCAAGCCGAACTTCCGATCGCCGCGCACGTTTACGCGCCGGACGGCAGCGAGATCCTGAGCCACTCCTTTGGGCGATTGCCGCGTGGCCATGCCTCGGTCCTGGACCTCGACGAGGTCGAGGACATCGCCGCGCTGCGCGACGGCTACGGGCATCTCGAGCTGGTCTACGATTTTTCCGGGGGTGGCGAGGGCGATGGCTGGCTGCACGCGCTGTTTCGCTACCGTCATCGGGCGAGCGGGCATGCCGCCGAGACCAGTTTCGGCGCGCACGTCTTCAACACAATCCTGACCTATCGCGACGAGCCGCAATCCTACAGCGGGCGGCCGCCAGGGCTGTCGACCCGGTTGTTCTTACGGCTTGGCGTCGAGGGTTGCGACACGATCTGCCACCTGATCTATCCGGCATCGCGGCCGTGGCTGCCGGCGAGCGCAACCGACATCATTCTATACGACGAGCGCGGCAGCGAGGTTGCGCGCAGCCGTTTGACGATCCCGTGCTCGGGCTCGCGGCTTTGGTACTACCACACGACTTTCGACCCGGATATCCGCGCCCGGGCGGGGCCCGGCGCCTATATCATCATCCGCGATATGACCTGCCGGCTCTTCGGCTATCACGGGCTCGTCGGCCGCGATGGAGCTTTCAGCCTCGATCACATGTTCGGCTTTTAGACCCATTCCTTCACGCTGCGCTGCAAAAATGCTATACTCTGCGCGATGTCCGAGCGTCACCATAGCAAGGTCCTGATCATCGGCGCGGGACCGGCCGGCTACACGGCGGCGATTTATGCTGCACGCGCCAATCTACAGCCGATCCTGGTTACCGGCCTGCAGCCCGGCGGCCAGTTGACGATTACCACGGATGTCGAGAACTACCCCGGCTTTGCCGATATCATTCAAGGCCCGTGGTTGATGGAGCAGATGCAACGCCAGGCCGAGCATGTCGGCACCAGGGTCATCGTCGATATGATCAACGAGATCGACCTCGGTCGCCGGCCTTTTGTCGCGTCCGGCGATTCGGGAGACGTCTATGTCGGCGACACCGTGATCATCGCTACGGGCGCGCAGGCGCGTTGGCTTGGGATTCCGAGCGAAGAAATCTTCCGCGGCTTTGGCGTCTCGGCCTGTGCGACTTGCGACGGCTTCTTTTTTCGCGGCAAGGATGTCGTCGTCGTCGGCGGCGGCAATACCGCGGTCGAGGAAGCGATCTACCTGACGAACCACGCGCGACAGGTAACCCTCGTCCATCGCCGCAATGCGCTGCGGGCCGAGAAGATCCTGCAGCAGCGGCTGTTCCGCAACCCGAAGATCGGCATCATCTGGGACAGCGTGGTCGAGGAGATCCTGGGCGAGCGCGAACCCCCGACGGTCAGCGGTGTCCGACTACGCAACGTACGCACGGGTACGCTGTCTGAGCTTCCCTGCGATGGTGTTTTCATCGCGATCGGGCACACCCCGGTGACCGGGTTCGTCGCCGGGCAGCTGCCGCTCGACCCCGAGGGGTATGCCATCACCCGCCCCGATTCGACCGAAACCGAGATCCCGGGGTTTATGCCGCCGGCGATGTCAAGGACAAAATCTTCCGCCAGGCCGTCACTGCAGCTGGATTGGGCTGCATGGCGGCACTCGAGCGGCGAAATTTCTCGCGGCGCAGAGGAAGCCGCGAGCATGCGCGCGGCCGAATAACGGGCGAGGGCTCGCCTCGGGAGGCCGCTGCGGGGGAAATGGGATGGATTGGGACAAATTGCGGGTCTTTCACGCCGTCGCCGAGGCGGGCAGCTTCACGCATGCAGGCGAATCCTTGAACCTCAGCCAATCCGCCGTCAGCCGGCAGATCAGTGCACTCGAGGAAAGCCTCAGCGTGCCGCTGTTTCATCGCCACGCGCGCGGCCTGATCCTGACCGAGCAGGGCGAGCTTCTGTTCCGCACGGCGCGCGAGGTTTTCGCCAAGCTATCGATGGCCGAGGGCTTGATCTCGAAGTTCGAAGGACCGGCCGAAGGGGCCGCTAAAAATCACGTCGACAGTGGCATTCGGTTCGACCTGGCTGACCCCGCGCATCCGGGAGTTCCTCGATCTGTATCCGGAGATCCAGGTAACTCTGGTCGTCGACGATACCGAACTCGACCTATCGATGCGCGAAGCCGATGTGGCGATTCGCATGTCGCCGCCGCGGCAACCGGATTTGATCCAGCGCCACCTGGTCAGCGTCCCGACCCATGTCTATGCCGCGCCCGACTACATCAAAAAGCACGGGATGCCGCAAAAACCCGAGGATCTCGACAAGCACCGGCTGATCGTTTACGGCGAGGAGCCGCCCGCCGGTGCAAAACGTCAATTGGCTGCTCAATCCGGCACCAAGCCCGGACAGGAGCGTAAGCCGATTTCGCCGTCAACAATTTCTATGCGATGCTGCGCGCCGTCCTCAGCGGGCTG
>CAVOTD010000052.1:0-48617 GCA_963698995.1 uncultured Alphaproteobacteria bacterium
GCGCGCTGCGCGCGGCGCTCGGCGAGCGGGATGACAAGACCTGGGTGTTGCGCCGCGACCCGCTCCTGAGCGGCCTCGATGATCAGCTTCAACAAGTCGGAATAGCGCAGCCCCGCCATCTCGGCCATCAGGTTGAGCTTGCCGTCCCAGCACCAGCCAGGGTTCGGGTTGACCTCGAGCAGCCGGATCTCGCCCTCGGCATCGGCGCGAAAGTCAAAACGAGCGTAGTCGCGGCAACCCAGCCGCTCGAACAGGATGTTCGAATAATCGACGATCTTGCGCCGCGCCTCCTCGTCAAGCCGCGCCTCGCGATAGCTGATCTGCGACCAATAGGGCGAGTCGGGGATCCATTTGGATTCGTAGGACAGTAGTCGCGGCAACATCGGGTCGAGACGGCTATAATCGATCTCGATGGCCGGCAGCACGCGGTAACCCTGACCCGGATTGCCGACGATCCCGATCGAGTATTCGGGCCCGGTCAGAAATTCTTGGATCAGGATTGGGCAACCGGGCATCTCCTCGCGCAATCGGCCGAGGCAGGTGATCGCCTCTTCCCAGGTATGCACAACCGCATCCTTGGTGATGCCGATCGATGAATCGCCAAAATTCGGCTTGATCAGTGCCGGGAAGACCGAAGGGATCGTGGCGGCCAGATCGTCCGAGTTGAAATAGGTTTCGGCCGGCACCGGCACGTCGATCGCCTGGGCGATACCGCGGACCAGCGATTTGTTGTAGCAGAGGCCGAGACAGCTGGGACCGGCGCCGCTGTAGGGAATGTCGAGCATCTCCAAAATTGCCGGCACGTGCATTTCCATGAAGGCGTCGTTGTTGAACCCCTCGTCGCAGAAATTGAGCGCGAAATGTGGGCGGTTCGCCCGCAAATCGGCGAACAGTGAGGCGTGATTGTCGAGAAACCAAAAATGGTAGTCCGGCAGTTCGTACAGCGCCGTCTTGAGGCGGTCGATAGTCTCGAAATCCTCTTCGTTGTAGCGCCCGTTACGCTTGACCGGATCGGGCAGGCATGGATCGCCGAGGATCACGGTAACGTCGGAGAACAGCGCGGCGCGGCGCAGCCGGCGCGCGCGGCGCGGCGCTTCGCAGGTTACGAATAACCGGTGCGCCACCATGCCGAGATCCTGATTGCGGTGCGAATCCGGCGCCAGCAGCGAATGAAATCGAACATTGGTAAAGCCGGCGCCGGTCAGCAGCGCTTCGAGACGCTCCTTCGAATAAAGCCGTTCGGCGTAGAATTGGTCGGCGATCACGCCGCGCTCGGCATGGACCACGACCTCTCGGCTGATCAGCCGGTCGCCATCCCCCGCCAGATCACGCTCGCGGCAGACGAAATGGTTCTGGTCGACCCACTCCCACGAGCGCGGCTCGAAGTGACGGCGCATCCAGTCGCCATCCATCAAATCCATGACGAGCGAGCCGCCCGAGGCCAGCGTCCGTTTGACCGCTTCGAGGACGGCGAGGTCGTCCTCCGGACGCTCGAAATAGCCGAATGAGTTGCCAAGGATGCAGACGCAGTGGAATTCTGCATCGCCAAGACGAAAGCGCCGCGCATCGCCTTCGTGAAACGACACCAGCAGGTTGCGCTGCTTGGCGCGCTTGCGGGCCAGCCGGATCAGGTAACGGGAGCGGTCGAGGCCGGTGACGTGGGGGAAGCCGCGTTGCGCGAGCTCGAGCGAATGGCGGCCCTGGCCGCAGCACAGATCGAGGATGCGGTCGTTACGCTCGAGCCCGGCGCTGCGGATCAGAAGGTCGACCTCATCGGCGGTATTGCGGTCGTTTTCGATCACATCGCCGTCGGTTTCGAGATAGAGCGAGTTGAATAGAGTCCGCCACCAATCTGAGGGCAAATGGCGCTCGAGATCCGAAACCGGCCCCAATGTTCGTGCGCCGATGCATCGGTCTCGCTCCGGAGGATCGGCGCTCGGACCGCTTAATCCGACGCGCGCGGGGAGGCCTTTCGCGGGAGGCCTCGCACCGCTGGTTTTCTTGCCCATATCGATCTACCTCGATTTTTCGGACATCAAGAAGTGCGGCTTTTCAAGGAGGAGAACTGCCGAGCAATCACGGGGTGAAGGGGCCGGTCGTCGGCACGGTCGGGAGGCGGCATTGAGTGATCGGTGACCGGCAAGAGAAGGGGAAAAGATGCAGGTCGTTCGGGCCGGCCTCTGCGAGGGGCGCATGGTCGCTCAAACATTCGGTTCCGGCTTGGCGAACGGCGCGGGTCGGCGAGAAGTTCGGAAGAATCCGTGCGGCTTTCAAGACCACAATTGTTTCTGTGGCGCAATTGTCCGCGCAGCGCCGGAAATTGCCGCAGTTGAGCCGGCCGGGCGGTGTCCGCTCGCAGCTCTCTGGCGAATCGCCCAATCAGGGTGCGACACGCAACTCGATCGTCCCGAGACGCGCTCCGGTGGCCAAATCGATGATCACGAGCTGCTGCCGGCCCTCCGGTAGCGCCAGCGCGAGCACCAGCCGGTCCGGTCCGGCCGTCATCGCCTGGATGCGGGCGCCGTGCGGAATATCGATCGCCGGGGCCGCGAAGCTGCGAGCCGTTGCCGGAGCCGATCCGCCACGCGACATCCTACCGGCGATCACCGCGATCAGAGTTGCGAAACCGCCCACGAGCATAACGCCCATGACGACAACCAGGATTTTGAGCGCGCGCATCCGACCAGCGTTAGAAGCATTTTTCGTCATGCACCGGGCCGCCCCGATCATGACCGGCGACGGGTGTCCCGACATAGCACCGTCGCCTAACACGGTTTAGCGGGATGCGCCGGATCCGGGAAACTGCGGCGTTCGTGTGCAGCGGAAATGAAAGTCATGAGAGCTAATCCTGTCGCGGCTGATCTCGGCGCCGCCGCCGCAATCACGATCCGGGCCGGCGAGACCGATGCCGGGCAGCGCCTCGATCGGGTCCTCGCGCTCCATTTCCCTGAGCTGTCGCGGACGCGGCTCAAACAATTGGTCGAAACCGGCCACGTCACGCTCGACGGGACAGCGCTTCGCAACCCCTCGCTGCGCGTCCGACGCGACCAGAATTTCGTCGTAATTATCCCTCATATTGAAGATGCCGAGCCGGCGGCGCAGCCGATCGCGCTCGATATCCGCTTTGAGGATGCCCACCTGATCGTCATCGACAAGCCGGTCGGTATGGTTGTTCACCCGGCGCCGGGCAATCTCGACGGCACCCTCGTCAACGCCTTGCTCGATCATTGCGGCGCCGGCCTCTCCGGTATCGGCGGGGTGCGCCGTCCGGGCATCGTGCACCGCCTCGACAAGGATACCAGCGGCCTGATGGTCGTCGCCAAGACCGAGGCCGCGCACCATGCCCTGTCGCGTGATTTCGCCGCACGCCGCATCGACCGCGCTTACGCCGCTTTTGTCTGGGGCGTGCCAGCCCGGTCCGCGGGCGAGATCGCCGGCAATATCGGCCGCAGCACGCTAAACCGCAAAAAAATGGCCGTCGTCGGTCAAGGGAGAGGGAAAACCGCGGTTACCCGCTATCGGGTCGAGCGCACCTTCCGCGATCATGCAGCGCTCGTCGAGTGCCGCCTCGCCACCGGACGAACCCACCAGATCCGGGTTCACCTCGCTCATCTGGGTCACCCGCTGATCGGTGACCCGCTTTATGGCAGCCGCGGCGGACGGCCGGTCGCCCGCGCCGGCGCGGTCGGCGCACAGATTTCCGGGTTACGTCGCCAGGCCCTGCACGCGCGGCGGCTCGGCTTCACCCATCCTGTCGAAAATCGGCCTCTTGCCTTCGACAGCCCGCTTCCGGCGGACCTCGAGGAGCTGATGCAAAGTTTAGAGCGACTTTAAACTGGACAAAATCCGACTATCTTAGTAGGGTATGGGCGTCGGGGGATCGCAATGCTCGCCCGAGCGTTGGCCCATCACCGACTTCAAACGGAGCAACAATCGTCAATGGCAACCCTATCGGTACCTTCCATCTCCTCGGAAGGAAACCTGACGCGTTATCTTCAGGAGATCCGCAAGTTTCCGATGCTCGAGCCCGAGCAGGAATACATGCTCGCCAAGCGTTGGAAAGAGCATGAGGATCCTGAGGCCGCGCATCGTCTCGTGACCAGCCACCTCCGCCTCGTCGCCAAGATCGCGATGGGCTATCGCGGCTATGGACTGCCGCTCTCTGAGCTGATCTCCGAGGGCAATGTCGGCATGATGCAGGCCGTCAAGCGGTTTGACCCGGATCGTGGTTTTCGCCTTGCGACCTATGCGATGTGGTGGATCCGCGCGGCAATACAGGAATACATCCTGCATTCCTGGTCGCTGGTCAAAATGGGCACCACCGCGGCCCAGAAAAAGCTGTTCTTCAACCTGCGCAAATTGAAGGGTCAGCTGCAAGCCATGGAAGAGGGTGACCTCTCACCCGAAAATTTAAAAAAGATCGCGACCGAACTCGATGTTCCCGAAGCGGATGTCATCAGCATGAACCGCCGCTTGGCGAGCCCGGATCATTCGCTGAATGCGCCACTCAGGTCGGACAGCGAGGGCGAATGGCAAGATTGGCTGGTCGATGAGAGCGAAAGTCAGGAAACTCGCCTCGGCGAGCGCCAGGAGCTCGGCCTGCGCCGCGACCTCCTCGAAAAGGCGATGACGCATCTGAACGACCGCGAACGCCACATCCTGACCGAGCGGCGCCTGCGCGAAAACCCGACGACGCTCGAGGACCTGTCGCAACAATACGGCATCTCACGCGAGCGCGTGCGCCAGATCGAGGTGCGCGCCTTCGAAAAGCTGCAGAAGGCGATCAAGGCCGCCGCCGTCGAGCGCCGTCTCGTCACCCACTGAGGGGCCTGCCTGCCGAATAAAGCCGGCCGCCGCAGGTCGGCTGCGGAACGCCGGTGGTTGAAGGCAGGCTCAGCGGCAACCCCTCCAGAGAGCGGACCGCAAAATAGGCAAAGGCCTGCGCCTCCAACGCATCGCCATCCCAGCCGACGGCTTCCACCGGGCGTACCGGTGCTTCGAGACGGCGGTGCAGCGCCTCCATCAAAGCAGGGTTGTGACGGCCGCCGCCGGTCACCAGCCATTGGCGCACCGGCGCGGGGAAATGACGCGTCGCCGCGGCAGCGGTGGCCGCCGTCATTTCGGTTAGGGTGGCCGCCCCATCCTGCAGCGAGAGGTCGAACGTCAAGACGTCGCGGAAATCCTCGCGATCGAGCGATTTAGGCGGGCTGCGGTCAAAGAAAGACGCAGCGAGAAACCGCTCGATATGCGCCGCTGACATGTATCCAGTGCGGGCGATTGCGCCGTCGATGTCAACGTTGATGCCGGTATGCCGGCGCACCCAATCATCGATCAGTGCGTTGCCGGGACCGGTGTCAAAGGCCAGGAGTTCCGCCCCGTCGCCGATCCAGGTCACATTCGCGACGCCGCCGATGTTGAGGACAGCGAGCGGCCTTGGGAAGGTTGCGGCGAGGGCGGCGTGGAAGAGCGGGGCGAGCGGCGCCCCCTCACCGCCCGCGGCGACGTCGGCCGAGCGGAAATCCGCCACGACATCCGCTCCGAGCCGCCGCGCGAGCAGCGCGCCGTTGCCGATCTGCCAGGTGCGGTGCTCGGCCGGGCGATGCAGGATCGTGTGGCCATGAAAGCCTATAATGTCTATGGCAGCTTCGGGGTTCCGGCCGAGGAAATTCTCGACTGCCTTGGCATGCAGCTGCGTTAGCTCGTCTTCCACTTCGGCAACCGGGCCGACGCCGCCGAGCACCGAGCGCAGCCGGTTTCGAAACTCCGGCGGATAGGGAACCGTCAGCGCCGGACCGGGGATGACTCGGTCGCGGCCGTCGGTCTCGATCATCGCGACATCGATCCCGTCGAGCGAGGTGCCGCTCATCAACCCGATGGCGCGCCGCATGCGCACGGGGTTGTGACGCGGTTTACGGGCATAATCGTCACGCCCGCGAAGGCGGGGGTCCACGGCCGGCGATCGAGACCGGCTGCCCTGAATTCCCGCTTTAGCGGGAATGACGCGGACTGGCTGCGAATCGCGCGGGGAGTGTTGTGGTCCGGTGCTTGCGCTTATGTTAGATGACGAAGCCATGTCGACACCTCGCTCGCCCTTCCTTGCCACCGCGCTCGAACGCGGGTTTATCCATCAATGTACCGACATCGAGGGTCTCGACGAGCGGTCGTGCGCTGGACGCCTTGTAGCCTATGTCGGGTATGACTGCACCGCGGACAGCCTGCATGTCGGCAGCCTGGTCGGGATCATGCTGCTCCGCCTCTTTCAGCGATGCGGGCACAAGCCGATCGTGCTAATGGGCGGCGGCACCACGCGAATCGGTGATCCATCGGGCAAGGACGATGCGCGGCGGCTGCTCGACGACGCCGAAATCGCCCGCAACATGGCAGGCATCAAGAAGGTTTTTGCCAACTTCCTGGAGTTCGGCGACGGACCGGGCGACGCGCTGATGGTCAATAACGCCGATTGGCTTGATGAGCTCCACTACATACCAATGCTGCGCGATATCGGGCGCCATTTCTCGGTCAATCGGATGCTGACGCAGGATAGCGTGCGGCTCCGGCTCGAACGCGATCAACCACTCAGCTTTCTCGAGTTCAACTATCCGATCCTGCAGGCCTACGATTTTCTGGAACTAGCGCACCGCTTCGGCTGTGATGTGCAGATCGGGGGTTCCGACCAATGGGGTAACATCGTCGCAGGCGTCGAACTCGCCCGGCGGGCGGAGGGGCGCACCCTATTCGGTCTGACGACACCACTGATCACCACCGCGTCCGGCATCAAGATGGGTAAGACGGCACAGGGCGCCGTCTGGCTCAATGCCGAGAGGTTGTCGCCCTACGAATACTGGCAGTTTTGGCGCAATACCGAAGACGACGATGTCGGGCGCTTTTTACGCCTCTTCACCGAATTGGATCTGGCCGAGATCGAGCGGCTGGAGCACGGCAGTGTCAACGACGCAAAGAAGGCACTGGCGACGGAGGCCACGGCACTCTGCCACGGCCGGGAAGCCGCCGAGGCCGCCGCTGAGACGGCCCGCGCCGTCTTCGAGGACGGCGGCAGCGGCAGCGAGTTGCCGCAGACCACGGTGCCGCACGACGCACTCGCACGCGGCATACCGGCCTTCGAGCTGTTCAGCCGTGCCGGGCTCGCCGCTTCCAATGGGGAAGCCCGGCGGCTGATCCGCGGTGGCGGCGCGCGCATCAACGACAGCGTCGTCGAAAACGAAACCAGGTCCGTCTCGGTGGCGGATCTCGATGCAAACGGCGTGTTGAAGCTCAGCGCCGGCCGTAAACGTCATGCCTTGGTTCGGGCGGTGTGAGTTGGAAAAAGCGCCGCCTGCCAGCTGCGGCAAACCGCCGGGGCTGCGGCATGGCGCTTCGTTGACAGCTTTCTAGGGCGTCACTATGTTGCGCCGCGTTCCAGCCGCAATGCGGCTGGAACGGGTGGCGCTTGGTTGCGCTTCTCCAAATGAGCGAGCGCGAGCCACCGGATCCTCTGGCACGTCTTGGCGAAAGGATTGAGCGGGCTCGTGCCGAGCGTGTCCGCGGCCCGACACCGGTCGGTGACCGTTCGACGATGCAGCAGGGCCTCGGGCTCGGGCTGCGCATCGGCATCGAATGGGTGGTCGCGATCGGTGTGGCGACAGGGCTCGGCTGGGCGATCGATCGCTGGCTCGGCACGCGGCCATGGGGGATCATCGTGCTGTTCTTCCTCGGGGTTGCCGCCGGTATGCTGAACGTCTATCGCGCAGTCGCCGGCATCAGTACGCCTGTCGGCTATCGGCGGCCGGACGAGGAACGAGCCGGCAAGCAGTCCGGCCAGGACCCGTGGGACGAGGACGAGAACTGACGTGGCCATAGAACTTCGTCCGCTCGAGCAGTTCACAATCGAGCGCATCATTCCGATCCATATCGGCGGGCTCGACGTCTCCTACACGAACGCCGCGCTGATGATGACCATAGCCGTCGTGTTCGTCACGGCGCTGATGGTGCTAGCCACCCGTAGTGCAGCTCTGGTCCCGGGCCGATGGCAATCTGTTGCCGAAATGCTCTACGACTTTGTCGCCGATATGGTCGACAGCAATATCGGACAGGGCGGGCGGCAATTCTTCCCTTTCATCTTTACGCTCTTCACTTTTATTCTGTTTGCCAATCTGCTGGGGATGATCCCCTTCAGTTACACCTCTACCAGCCAGATCATTGTTACCTTCGCGCTCGCCGCCGTCGTGTTCATTCTGGTCACCGCGATCGGCATTATCCGGCACGGGTTTCACTTTCTGAGCCTGTTCGTGCCTCACGGGGTGCCAATATTTCTGCTGTTGCTGCTGGTGCCGATCGAGTTGCTGTCCTATTTCATCCGTCCGTTCACTCTGTCGATCCGGCTCTTCGCGAATATGCTGGCCGGACACACGATGCTGGCGATTTTCGGTGGTTTTGCTGCGAGCATCGGAGTGTTCGCATTCTTTCCGGTGGGCATCAACGTCCTGCTCGTCGGCCTGGAATTTCTCGTCGCGGTGTTGCAGGCCTATGTTTTTGCCATCCTGACCTGCCTTTATCTGAACGAGGCGGTTCACCTGCACTGAAATCGTTTCGCCTCTCCCTTCAACCAACGGAAAATCACTATGGATCTCGCTGCCGCCAAAATGATCGGGGCCGGTCTCGCCTGCATTGCCCTGGTGGGTGCCGGTGTCGGCATCGGCAATGTGTTCTCGGCGCTGATCAACTCGGTCGCCCGCAACCCGGCCTCGCAGGGGCAGGTGCAACCTTTTGCGTTTCTCGGCTTCGCCCTGGCCGAGGCGACCGGCCTCTTCGGTCTCGCCATCGCCTTCCTGATCCTCTTCGTCTTCTGAGGCTCCGCTTAGATGCCGGTGGAGAATTTTGCTCACAACCCGTCATTCCCGCGAAAGCGGGAATCCAGGGATGCCAATGACTTGCATCGCCGCCCTTGGATCCCTGCTTGCGCGGGGATGACGGTCGCGGCCAAGACCTGACGAGGGCCAAGGGCAATGCCGCAGCTCGATGTAGCGACCTTTGTGCCGCAGCTGGTTTGGCTCGCCATCACCTTTGGCGTGCTCTACTTGTTGATGGCGAGAATAGGATTGCCGCGCGTCGGCGGTGCGATCGAGGCGCGCCGCCAGCGGATCGACGATGATCTCGCACGGGCGGCCCAGCTGAAGGCGGAGGCGGAAGCCGTGATGGCCGCCTACCAGAATACGCTCGCGGCGGCGCGGGCGGAGGCCCAGGCGGCGGTGAAAGAAACCACTGACCGGATGGCAGCCGAGGCAGCGGAGCGGCAGCGCCAGCTCGGCGAGACGCTCGCTCAGCAGACTGCCGAGGCCGAACGGCAGATTGCTGCGGCCAAGCAAGCCGCGCTCTCTGCCATGCATGAAATCGCGATCGAGGTCGGCCGGTCGGTGACTGAGAAGGTGACGGGTTCGGCCGCCGACCCGGCAAGCCTGACCGCCGCGGTCGACCGCGCGATTGCCGAGCGCGCCAGCTGATGGGTCATCTTTTAGGCGATCCGGAGTTCTGGGTCTTGCTCGCGGTGGCGATCTTTGTCGTCGCGGTCCGGAAGCCGGCTAGGCGAACGATCGTCGGCGCGCTCGATGCCCGCGCGCTGCGCATCCGCGAGGAGCTCGACGCGGCGGCGCGGCTGCGCGACGAGGCGCAGCAGGCGCTCGCCGCCTATCAGCGCCAACAGCAGGAAGGTGCGGCCGAGGCCCAGTCGATCATCAGCCACGCCAAGGACGAGGCGGAGCGGATTGCGGCGCAGTCGCTGCGCGACCTCGAAGAAACCTTGCGACGTCGACAACTTCTGGCACAGGAGCGCATCGCGCAGGAAGAGGCTAAAGCGCTGGCTGAGATCCGGGCGATCGCCGTCGACGTCGCGATATCGGCGTCCCGTCAAGTCATTGCCGACTCGCTGGACGACACCCGCAGCGCCGCCCTGATCGATCAGGCGATCGCCGCGCTGCCCCACCAGCTGCATTAGCCCGCCGGGCATTAGCCAGTCCGGTGGCCGGGCTCGCTCCGGCCGGTCGGCGCGGTAGCCTGGAAGCGGCCTTTCCAATAACCGCCGCGGCCGCGCCAGAACAGCACTGCGGAACCGACCGTCGCGACGACGTAGAAGAGCGCAATCAGCGGCAGCAACGGCGCCAGGAGTGGCGACGCGTCGTAGGCCCGCAAGGTCGGCAGAAACGCAAGGCTCATGCCCAGCCAGGCGACGCCGCCGCAGAGCATCGCGGCGGGCTGCGGCGACAGCAGCAGCAGAGGCGGCGCCAGATAGGTCATCACCAGCATCAGCACGGTCAGCACCAGCATCGCGGTCGAATAGCCGAGCTGGGCAAAGGCGCTGCGCACGATCATGTCCCAGATCGTGTGCCATGACCGATATTCGCGGATGCTGTGCGTGTGGACGGAGGGGCCGAGCCATAGCTTGCCGACCGCCTTGACCCTGCGGGCCAGCGCGCAGTCATCGATGATCTCGTGTCGTATCGCGTCGATGCCGCCGATCCGGTCGAGGATCGTGGCGCGGATCAGCATGCACCCGCCGGCCGCCGCGGCGGTTCGGCGCGACGGATCGGCCACCCAGCGAGGCGGGTAGAGCTTAAAGAAAAAGAAGACGAACGCCGGAATCAGCAGTATTTCCCAGAGGCTGCGGCAGTGCAGTTTGACCATCAGCGAGACGAGGTCACATCGGTCTGTTTCGCAGCGCGAGACCAGTTCGCGCAGATTGCCGGGCCCGTGGACAATGTCCGCATCGGTCAGCAGAAGGTACACGGGACTGAGAGAACGCGCGGTCTCGACCCCCTGACGCACTGCCCATAGCTTGCCGGTCCAATCCGGCGGAACAGGCTTTCCGCGGCAGAGGGTCAGCCGCTCGGAGGCGCCAGCCGCCACGGCTGCGGCGCGCGCGGCCTCGGCTGTGCCGTCGCTGCTCTGATCATCGACGACGACGATGTGCAGGCCACCCGAATAATCCTGCGCCAGCAGCGATGCGATCGCCGGCCCGATCACCGCCGCCTCGTCCCGAGCGGGTATGACCGCAACGACGAACGGGACGGACGCGCTCGCGACCGGCGCCGGACGAGTCCGGCAGGCGCCAGAAACCGCCGCGAAAGAACAGCAGATAGATCCAGATCGCGACTGTCGCCGCGCCGAGGAATATAGATGGCGTGCTCGTCGCCATTACGCGCGAAGCGGCCGGAAGAACTCTCGCACCTCATCGGCGAGCAACTCCGGCTGTTCGAGCGCCGCGAAATGGCCGCCGCGCGGCATCACGCTCCAGCGCCGGATATCACTGTATGTCCGATCCGCCAGCGAGCGTGGCGGGTGCAGGATTTCGCCGGGAAAGCAAGCGTATCCGGTCGGGACATCGACGGTGCGGCCTTCGGGAATTGGCCACGGCCGGTGCATGCGCGCGTAATAAGGCCAGAATGACGACCCGATCGCGCCGGTGAACCAATAGAGGCTGATATTCGCCAGCAGCCGGTCGCGCGCAATCGCGCTTTCGACATCGCCGCCGCAATCCGACCAGGTGCGGAATTTCTCGATGATCCAGGCGGCGAGCCCTGCCGGCGAGTCGGTCAGCGCAAAGGCAAGGGTCTGCGGCCGGGTTCCTTGGATCCACTGGTAGCCGGTTTCTTCTTTCAGCCACAGCGCAAGCTCGTCGAAATACCTCTTTTCCTCTGGGGTGGGGTCAGCCACAGCCTGCTGATCGCGGCGGACCGTCAGCAGGTTGAGGTGAACGCCGCTCAGCTTTGCCGGATGCGCATAACCAAGGCGCGAAGCGACAAAGGCGCCCCAGTCGCCGCCCTGCACGCCGAAGCGGGCGTAACCAAGCACCGCCATCAGCTCGGCGACGCTGTCGGCGATTTCCTCGATGCCGAAGCGCGCCTGTCCCGGCGCAAAAGACAGGCCGTAGCCGGGCAGCGAAGGGGCGACAACCGTGAACGCATCCGCAGGATCGCCGCCAAACCGCGTCGGGTCGGTCAGGCGCGGGATCAGCTCGAGAAACTCGAAGACGGAGCCGGGCCAGCCATGCAGCAGCAGAAGTGGCCAGGGGGCCGGACCTTTGCCGGGCACATGCAGTAAGTGCAGATCGATACCGGACAGCGGCACCTTGTATTGTGGAAAGGCGTTGAGCCGGGCCTCCTCGGCCCGCCAGTCGAAATCGCTGCGCCAGTATTCGACGAGCTTTTGGAGATACCCGACATCGGTGCCGTAGGCCCACGGCCCCCCCGGCGCTTGGTCGGGAAAACGCGTGCGCGCGAGCCGGTCGCGGAGATCGGCGACAGCCTGATCGGGAACCCTGAGAGTGAATGCTTGCGGGTGTGCAGGCATCGGCCACTCCATCCGGAGGTGATCAGCAAGTCGCCATCATACCACACGCCCCGTCGCCCGATTGACGATGCCCATCATCGCGATCCGCCCCGCTGCCGTGAGCGCGGGGTGCGGGTTGTGGCGCCTCGTCAGCTGGCGATCGGGCCGACGATGGCGCCGTAGACGAGCGGGCGCAGAAGATAGCGATAGTAGAGACGCCGGTCCGGGGCTTGGAGCATCAGCACGACGACCAGCTGCTCGGCCGGGTCGATCCAGAAATAGGTGCCGGTGACGCCGCCCCAGAAATATTCGCCGACCGAGCCCGGCACCGGCGACATGCCCGCCGCGACCCGCACGGCAAACCCCAAACCGAAGCCGTACCCCATCTCCGGGACCGGAGCGAGCGCTCCAAACCGCTCGCGCGCTGTGGCGCCGTAACCGACATTGGGTGGCAGATGGTCGGCCGTCATATGGCGGATCGTGATAGGTGCGAGAAGCCGTGTCCCGCCGAGTGCGCCGCTATTCAGCAGCATCTGGCAAAACCGCAGATAATCGCCGGCGGTCGAGACCAAGCCACCGCCGCCCGATGCCCAGCGATGCGGGCGGTCGACGGCGCGCGTCGGTGGCCGCGCGCCGGTGGCCGGATCCATCTGCGGCTCGGCAAGGCGCGCCGCACGCTCGCCCGTCGCCTCGAACGCGGTGTCGGTCAGACCGAGCGGCCCGGTGATCCGCGCGGCGAAAAAATCCGCCAGGGATTGGCCCGATGCGACCTCAACGACGCGGCCCAGCACATCGGTCGACATGCTGTACTCCCAAGTCGTCCCCGGTTCGAACAGCAACGGTAGGGGCGCGAGCTTGGCGACGAGTTCCTCGTTGGTCTGCTCCTCGCTCATCAGACCGGCGTCGCGCCACACCATTTGTACCGGCGCATCGCCGAACTGGGCATAGGTCAGTCCGGAAGTGTGGCGCGTCAGATCCTGCACCGTCATCGTTCGCCTGGCGCGCACGCGCTCGACGCCAACGGTGCGGTCCCTGAGCTCCGGCAGATAATCGGCTACGGGAGCCGCGATCTGCAGCTTGCCTTCTTCGGCCAGCATCATAGCCGCGACCGAGGTCACCGGCTTCGTCATCGAGGCGATCCGAAAGATCGCGTCCAACTCCATCGGTGCTCGGCTTTCCCGGTCGCGCCAGCCGAACGCTTCCGCGTAGCCGATCTGTCCGCCGCGAGCGATCAGCAGCACCGCACCGGGGATCAGCCCGCGAGCGACGTCGCCCTGGAATGTCGCCGAGATCCGTTCGAGCCGCTCTGGCGACAGCCCGAGCTGCTGCGGGCGATCGGCCTTCGGCAGCCCCAATGGATTCATTTCGCCGCCTCCTGTCCCATCACTTGCTGCCCCTCTCACCTCACCTCGGAAGCGGGGGCGAGGGAGCAGTCCGCTTTCCCCTCGCCCCGCTTGCGGGGAGAGGGAAGGGCAAGCGAAGTGGGAGGGTGAGGGGCAAACTCTCCGCGTCAGTTCGCCATCGCTGGCTCGGCGATCTTTGCCTTCTGAAAGGCCGGCATCACCTCGCTGGCGAACCACTCGAGCTGCTCCAGGCACACCGCCTTGGGCACACCGACCGACAAGCTAACGGAGACGCGGTCGAGGCCGGGGTAGCGCTTTTCGAGGGATTTCAAATGCTCGATCACCTGCTCCGGCGAACCGCACAAAACGCCGCCATTGGCGATCGCATCCTCGATCCGCGGCAGCTTTGCCGTGGGGGCCCGTTTGGGATCACGCATGATCTCGATCTGCTCGTCACTCAGGGCCCGCACGAGGCGCAACTCGCCAAACATCTTCATGTTCTCTTCATAATATTTGGCGGCTTCGCGAATTCCTTGCTCGCGGTTCTTAGCGAGGTAGAAGTGGAAACCGAAACACAGCCGCTCGCCCATTTCCAAGTGCTGACCACGCCGGGCATGCGCCTCCTGCCAGCCCAGCACGACCTTATGCATGGCGCCGCCTTCGGCCGAGCCGCCGCCGATCAGCCCCTGGATCCCGTGCTTTGCCATAAAGTCCATGGCCCGCGCGGTGCCGCCCTGAATGGGCTGCCAGCACTCGACGGGGAGCCGCAAAGGCCGCGGCACGAGGGTCAGCTCCTTCAGGTCGTAGCCGCGATACGGCACCTCCGCTGGCAATGTGTAGTATTTGCCGTGGTGCGAGAACGACTCCTCGTTGAATGCCTTGAAGATGATGTCGACTTGCTCCTCGAAGAGTTCGCGATTGGCCGGCTGGTCGAGCAATGGCGCATCGAAAGTTTCGACCTCCCTGGTGTGATAGCCGCGCCCGACGCCGAAAATGACGCGCCCGCCGGTTAGAATGTCGGCGGTCGCGAAATCCTCGGCCAACCGCAGCGGATGCCACATCGGAGCGATATTGAAGCCGCAGCCGATCTTCAGACGCCGGGTCACGTGCGCGAGGTGCAGCGCCATCATCAAGACATTGGGAATGCACTCATAACCCTCGTGCTGGAAATGATGCTCGGCCATCCAGAAGGCGTTGTACCCCACTCGATCCATCAATTGGGCCATCGCCTGGGCTTTGTCGAACACCGTCGCCAGGCGTTCGTTTGGAAATCGACGGTCATTCACCGGAATCCCGCCATAGCCGACATTGTCCATGTCGATGTGTCCGGCAAAGAGACTGTCGAATTTCGTGATCATGCCAAGGCCTCCAAAGAAGAACCACGGATCCAATCCCAGCGGCTCATCTTAGTCCCTCGTCGACGCCTGGCAACCGGGAACTCCCGCAGCTGTAGGCGGCAGACCAATGCGGAGGCGAAGGCGAGCACGCGTCTGTCGGTATCAGCCCGGCTGGAAGGTCAAGGTCATTTCTGCGATGCCGGCCGCGACGTTAAGGCCGGTGGTCCCTTCGATGCTGACCGGCTGCAGCGCGATCGAATTGCTGGAACCGCCGACCAGCACGTTGGCGCCAAGCCCGACGCCGACCGTCGCGCTCCCGGTGACGCCGGCAAAAGTCCCGGCGAGCGAGCCCGGCGCGACGTTGGATGTCGGCGCAATCACCGTCCAGACGATTACCCCGCCTTGCAGATATCCAATATCGACACCGAATTTATTGATCGCCCCGGTATAGTGCTGCGGTGGCCCGCCACCCGGCGAAAAGGTGCAGTTGACCGCACGCGATGAGCCGAAAACGAAGCCAAAGCCGCTGGCGACATTGCAGGTCAGCACCCCAACCTGCACGCCCTGCGCCTGGACCGGCGTGGCCAGCCCCAAGGTGCCGACAGCCAAGCCGACTGTGACGGTCGCCACGGCCAGTTTTCCGAACATCGGATCAACCTTCCTGATTATGTCGAATACCGCTCACTCGAGAGGCACGAACCCAAAACGGCGTTCGTATCGTGTGGTTCCACCGTTCGCCGGCACGGTTTACCTTACCTCCCGTTTCATCGGCAAGTTCACTTCTCGACCGCACGTTTCACTCGCCTCACCGCTTGCTCGATGCAAATGTACCCGGAACGCAAGCGGCAAGCCGATCACAGCGGCCCGGATGGGCATCGTTCGGTCTAGTCGGACGGCCCTCAGACGGGTTTGGCGCGGGCTCGCGCGATTGTCACAATTAATCCGCTCGCGCCCGGGTCGTTTTTTTGGAACAATCGGCTTCCGCGGTCCCGACTGGGCCGTGAACCGAACTCGACAGGAAGCTGACTTGATCAGAGATAGGAATTTTCGTCAGACCCGACGCCGCGATTTCGACGACGACGGCTATGACCCGCATCTCCGCGAATTTGGCGGGGCGCCGCGCTTCACCCCACCACGCTTCGAGACACCGTCCGGCCCGCCGGTGCGCGCCGTCGTCAAATGGTTCAAGCCCGAAAGAGGCTTCGGGTTTGTCGAGCTGTCCGACGGCTCGGGGGACGCTTTCCTCCATGCCAGCGTGCTCGAACGCAACGGCATGACCGCGGTGCAAGCGGGGGAAACCCTCGAGATCCGGGTGGCACCCGGACAAAAGGGGCCGCAGGTCACCGAGGTTCTCAGCGTCGACAGCAGCACGGCGGCGCAAGCGGCGCCGCGGCGGTCGGCCTACCCGGCCGCAAGCCGTGGCGCGCCGCCTTCCGAGGAAACCGTCGAGGAAGCTGGCACGGTGAAGTGGTTCAATGCCCAAAAGGGCTTTGGCTTCATCGTCCGCGACGAAGGTGGGAAGGACGCTTTCGTGCACGCCTCGGTGCTCGAGCGATCGGGGGTCGCCACCCTCAATGAAGGCCAGCGCGTGATGATCGACATCGCCGAAGGACGCAAGGGTCCCGAAGCCGTCAGGGTCCGGCTCGCATAAAGAGGCTGCGGCGCAGCCGGCGCCGCATCGGGAGAGGCCGATGGATTTCGGTGCGGCAATGTTCCTCACCGACTATTCGATGGCGCCCGGCGAGCTGGCGCAGGCGCTCGAGGCGCGCGGCTTCGAGTCGGTATGGGCGCCCGAGCACTCGCACATCCCGACCTCGCGGAAAACCGCGTTCCCGCAGGGCGGCGAGCTGCCGAAGAAGTACGCGGAGGCGATGGATCCGTTTGTCTCGCTGACCGCGGCTGCGGCAGCGACGAAGACGCTGAGGATTGGGACCGGAGTGTGCCTCGTCGCCCAGCGCGATCCGATCCAGACCGCCAAACTCGTCGCATCGATCGACCAAATCTCGGCCGGCAGGTTTCTGTTCGGGATCGGCGGCGGCTGGAACGCCGAGGAGATGGCCGATCACGGCACCGCGTTCGCGACGCGTTTCAAGCTGATGCGCGAACGCGTCGCGGCGATGAAAGAGATCTGGACCAACACCGAGGCCGAATATCACGGCGAGCTGGTAGACTTCCCGCCGATGCGGGCTTGGCCGAAGCCGCGGCAGCAGCCGCATCCGCCGGTGATCGTCGGCGGCGCTTTCCCGTATGCCGCCCGGCGTGCGCTCAGCTATGGCGACGGCTGGATCCCGCACGCCAGCCGCCCGCAATACGGCGACGTCACGGAATTTCTACCGCGCTTTCGGCAAATGGCCGCCGAAGCCGGCCGCGACCTAGCCGCAGTCCCGGTGACCGTGTGGGGATTGCCGGAAGATCTGGAGCGCCTGCGGGCCTGCCGCGAGCTCGGCGTCGCCCGCGTCGTGGTCAGCCTGCCCTCGGCCGGGGCCGACGAAATTCTCCCGATTCTCGACCGCTGGGCCGAATTGATCAGCCGCACAGAGCAGGGCTAATCCGGCAGCCGCTCAGGCGGCGTTTCTGTCCAACAACTCGATGTGGACATTCTGCGGGCCGCGCAGGAATGCAATCCGCACCCCGGGTCTGATCGTCTTGGGCTCCACGGTAAATTCGGCGCCCTTGCGCTTGAGCTCGGCGACGACCTCGTCAATCCCACTGACGCGCAGCCCGATATGTTCGAGGCCAAGATAGGGAGGCTCGGGTGGCGACGCGACCGCTTGCTCTGGCGCAACCTGGGCGATGAAGACGGCAACTCCGCCCAGATTGAGGTCGAGCCGTGATCGGCCGTCCGACTGCACCGAGCGGATGATCTCGGCGCCGAACATCTCCTCATACCAGCGGGCGGTCGTTTCGGCATCCGGACTACGCAGATGGATGTGATCGTAGGTGAAGGAGGTCATGCGTTTTTTCCTTGCAATGCGCGCCAACTCTAAAACCGACGCGCCGTTGGCGCCAGCTCAGCCGGCATCAGGCGCGGCGGATTTCCGGACGGCGCCTCTCGCGCCAAGCGCTGTGGCCTTCTTTAGCGTCTTCGGTGAACGACAAAGCGATGAAGCGATAGAGATCGATGTAGACGGCGTCGGAGGCACTGGGCGTGGCCAGCCGACGTGGTTGCGCTTTTCGTAGAGCACTGCGTTACAATCTCCCTCGAAGCTCTCGTCGCTCGAATCGATCTTGCCCTCTCGCGCCGCCGATTAGCATCCAAAATCTAGGAGAGGACAGCTCTCCCTCAGCCGATGCGTTCTTCGAGGTGAAACTTTCGGGCGGCATTCGCTTTATGTTAATCGGGGCTTGCTTCAATGATCAGAGGGACAACTGCCGTAGACAGACCGGAGCCAACCGCTCGTCGCGGCTTCTGGAGTAGAGAACCGAAGTGAACGATGTTGCGGCAGACGTGACCCACTGCCCGAAGGAAGTTAATGTGTTGGAAGCCAAGGAGGCGTGGAGCGAGTATAGTTTGGAAGATGGTACAATCTTACGCATAAAACCGGTAATGATCGCAGTCTCCCGCGTCGAGGGAGAGCATACCCCTGATGGAGATCCGGTTTATAATATGAAATCTACGCTGGTAACAGATGTGCGATCGCCGCAACATCTAAAGAAATGACCGGTGTATATGGAAAATGATTTACAGCAGAACCGGTTCTTGGACAGCGTTTTTTGCGTATTCGTTTGGACAAATGAATGTAACCCACAATGGCGAAGCAACAGTACGAAGTTTGTTGGTGCCGGCGCCAAAGTTTGTGATAGGTTTCAAGAGTGCGGGCTCCCTATCATTTGACGTAACCAATCCGGCGCGCTCATCTGTTGCAGCCGCGCGCGAACCTTTGCTGGCGCCTGAAGCGAGGACCCCGAACGAAGGGCCGGATCAGTCGTCCGCGCTTTCTTTAGTGGCGATCCAACCGGCGGATCAAGCGACGCGGATCGAAGATCGCGCGGCCAATGCGAGCAACAGCACCGAGTTAGCAATCAACTCGTTACCCCGCTTCCATCTAGTCAAACCCATTCCGGTCAAAGTAACGCCGCTGGGTGTCCGGTTGTTCGTCGCCTCGATACCCGGTCTCAATATTAGCGTAACTGGCGACTCCCTTGGAGAAGCGGTTCTTCTCCTAAAAGAACACCTTATCTCGTTACTCGACAACCCGCGAAACATCGGGTCTCTCGATGAACAGGAGCGGCAATTGCAGCTGATACGCAGCTACGTCAGCGAGCCAGCTCGAAAAGTTGGCTGGTTCCGAAGCTAAGCGACGGCTCGCTGAGTGGGTCGCCTGGCAATTTCCCTCCTGTCACGGCTTCGAGGGTGAGCCGGCCGAAGGAACTGCCTGACTTACACGCACATCCGCCTCCGTAGCGCCGGCGAAAGATGCGCTCGCCAATTTCAGCGGCGAGGGAGCACGATCGCAAGATAAGCACCTGTGAAAAGCTGATCTCGTATACAAGCAATCGCGCGCGCGTCATTGCCCGATCCTGGTGATGACCATCCGGAGGCTGGGTGCGGCAAGCATCAGGGGTAGGCATGGCGGATCCGCGAGAAGTCACTCCGCGAGGCGTTAGGCGCGGGACGAACCGCTTTTCCGGCAGCGTCGAAACGCGCTCGTCCTGGCTCGCGGCGTCGATCACCTTGCTCATCCTGACGATCTCCTATGGTGCACCGCTCGTTGTTGTCGTGGGTCTCAAACCGATCGCGGCTTCCCTCGATGTCGACCGATCCATAGTGGCATTGGCTGCTTCGCTGATTTGGTTGGGCACCGGCTTCGGCGGCATCGTGATGGGCTGGATTGCCGACCGTATAGGTATGCGGGCGATCGCGATCTTCGGCGCCTTGATGACGGCGCTCGGCCTGGCGGTCTCGGCGATCGGCCAAACCTGGGCGCTTGTTCTGGGCAGCGCCATGCTGATCGGCCTATTGGGTAACAGCGCGCATTTCCCCCCGCTAGTGACTTATGTCAGCCGCTGGTTCGACCGGCGGCGCGGCACCGCGGTCGCATTGATTTCGTCAGGGCAATACATCGCCGGCATGGTCTGGCCGTCGGTCTTCGAGCGCGGGATCAGCGAGTTCGGCTGGCAGGCGACGATGCTGGGCTATGCCGTGGTCGTCGCAGCGGCAATCGTGCCGTTGGCGCTGTTCCTGTCTCCGCCGCCATCGCCGGGCCGCATGGAACTTTCGCCAGCGGCCGCCCGCCGCAGCCAGGCGCTTCGGCTGCCGCCAAACCTGGTTCAGGCATCGCTCTGTGCGGCGGCGTTTCTGTGCTGCGTGCCGATGGCGATGCCGGCCGGCCATCTGGTGGCGTTGTGCAGTGATCTCGGCTTCCCGGCGACGCGTGGCGCGGCGATGCTGTCGGTGCTGCTCGGCTGCGCCTTTGTCAGCCGCGTCTTCTGGGGATGGGCGGCAGACCGGTTCGGCGGCCTTGCCGCGGTGCTCGCCGGCTCGGCATGCCAGGCCGTGGCGATCGCGGCGTTCACCGTAACCCAAGACGAAGTCGGTCTGTTCGCCGTCTCGGCCGCCTACGGCCTCGGCTTCAGTGGCATCATTCCTGCCTATGTCGTCGCGATCCGCGAGCTGTTCCCGTCATCCGAAGCGTCGTGGCGGGTGCCGACCCTGCTGTTCACCGGAATGTCCGGGATGGCGTTCGGCGGCTGGTTCGCCGGCGCGCTCTACGATCATTTCGGCTTTTACGCGCCGGCCTTTGCCGCGGGGGCCTTGTTCAATGTGGCGAACTTGGCGGTGATCGGATTTCTCGTCATCCGGCAGGCGCGGCAATCGCGCCTGCCGGCGGTGCTTCCCGCCTAAATTTTGACGAGCTTGTGGATGACCCGCAGGCGCTTCGGCGCCGGCTCCTTGGAGAGCCGCTGCCAGACGCGGGCGGAGAGCTCGCCGACATAGATGTTGCCATGCCCGTCGACAGCGATGCCATGCGGCGAGGTGAACTGCCCGGGCGCCAGACCGGCCTGCATCTTGCCGAGCCGAGCCAGCACCTTGCCCTTCGACGTGTGGATGCTGACGCGCGGCCCGATATTGGGCCAATCCTTGTTGATTTCGCCGGAGGGGCCGCCTTCGCCGATGTAAAACAGCGGGTCGCCACCGCTCGCCATGCACATACCGTTCGGCCGATGCAGGTTGTTCCACTGGGTTTCGAACTTGCCGTTGCCGTCGAACACCTGGACCCGGTGGTTCTCGCGGTCGGCGACATAGACCCAGCCGTCGCGGTCGCAGCAGATGTTGTGGGGAATGTTGAACTGGCCGGGGTCGGTGCCGGGCTCGCCCCATGACATCAGCAGCTTGCCGTCAGCGGTGTATTTGTGGATCCGCGCGTTGCCGTAGCCGTCGGAGACGTAGAGATCGCCCTGCGGCGACAAGGCCGTGTGCGTGCAGCGGTGGAACGGCTCGCCGCTCATGAAGGGCTTGGGCTCGCCCGGGATGCCGAGCGTCATCAGCACCTTGCCGTCGAGCGTGCACTTGCGCACCGTGTGGTCGCCGTCATCGGTCAGATAGATCGTGTCGTCCGGCCCCATATGGACGCCGTGCGGTCGGTGGAAGACACCTTCGCCCCATGTGCGCAGCAGATTGCCTTCGGCATCGAACACGGCGACCGGATGCTCGCCGCGGTTGAAGGCATAGACCCTATTCTGCCGGTCGACGCCGACCGCGGCGCAGTCACCCAAGCGTGATTTCGTCCGGCACCTTCGCCCAATTCTCGTTGACCTCGAAGGTGTACTCGCCGCTTCCGAGCTGAACCGCCATGCGTCCTCTCCCTCGTGCTCTGCTAGATGTGTTCTGCTGTGGGCTGAGAGCTATCTTAGGCACGCAAACGCAGATCAGGCGAGCGCTGTGCGCGGCTCATTATCAGTGGCGCTGATAGTCAGTCGATCGTACGATGCACAATCGACATCCTTGCGGAGGGAGCAAGAGGAGCGCGCCATGGCAGAAAAGCTGATCTCCGGCGACAACCATATCGACCTGACCTACCTGCCGCCCGACCTGTGGTCGTCGGAGGCGCCCAATAAATGGAAATTGCTCGCGCCCCGCGTCGAGGAGATGGATGACGGCCTCCACTGGTTCGTCGACGCCCAGGACAGAGGGATGTGGAACGGGATCGGCCCGGGATTTCTCCCCTATCAGAAGGGGATGTTCGGCCATATCGACGAGATGAAGGATCTCGGCTTCGAGTGGAGCTCCCGCCCCGGCGCCAAGCCGCGGCCGACCACGCCGGAGTTGCGTCTCGCCGATCTCGACCGCGACGGCCTTTCCGCCGAGATCGTCTATGGCTGCCTGATGATCAACGATCTGATCGCCGAAGCGCCGCTACGCGCCTGGGCGGACAAGACCTACAACGATTGGGTCGCCGATTTTGCCAAGCGCAGCGACCCGAACCGGGTGTTTCCGCTCGCGATAGTCCCCAACACCGACCCGGTCGAAGCCGCTGCCGAGGTCAGGCGCTGCGCGAAGATGGGATTGCGCGGCGGCGACCTCGCCTTCAAGCGCATGAACCCGCCGCTCTATACCCATGAGTGGTATCCCCTGTGGGAGGCGGCAGCGGAGTGCCGTTTTCCGATCTCGTTCCACTCGACCGGCTTCAAGGCGCTGCGTGCGCCCGACACGCCGGAGATGGAAAAGAAATACTTTACGCAATGGCGGCTGGTGCGCTCGGCACTGTTCCAGCTCGACACAATGGAGGTGCTGGTCTCGCTGCTCGCTTCCGGCGCCTGCGACAAGTACCCGGATTTCAACTTTGTGCTCGGCAAGTCAGGGGTGACCTGGCTGCCTTACGTGTTCGACCGCCTCGACACCGAATACGCCGACCGCGCGAAGAGCCTGAATTTCAAATTGAAGCCGAGCGACTACTTCCGGCGCCAGGGTTACGTCACCTATCAGCAGGACCAGTATCTCGAGCCGATCATCCCGCTGATCGGCGAGGACAATATCATCTGGGGCGCCGACTACCCGCACCCCGATTGTATCTGGCCGGAATCGCAACGTGTCCTCGACAAGAACCTCGCCGCGGTCGCGTCGAGCGTGCGCCGCAAGATCACCAGCGAGAACGTCACCCGCCTCTACCACCTCGCCTGAGGCCCCCGCGCCTGCCTTACCTCGCCGGCCTCTGCATGGAGAGGCCGGCGCACTGCCCAGCGGCCCTGGACGCCCGCCTGGGGGGCGGTGACGGAAGGGTGGGCGCTGGCGGGCTTTCTAGGTTTCGGTCGCAGTCGTTGGGTCGATCATGCGGCGGACCTCGGTGATTTTGTTGGCCGGGAAGCCGCTGCGCTTGGCGTGCTCCTGAATGATCGCTTCGTCCCTGGCGAGGTAGACACAAAACGTCTTGTCGTTGGCAACGTAGCTTTCGACCCATTGAATGTCGGGACCGAGCTCCTTCAGGGTCGCGTTTGACTTTTGCGCGGCCTCCCGCAGGGCCTGCCGCTCGGCGCTGCCGATCGCCGGCAGCTCGCGTTCGATGATGAATTTGCGCATCGGATCCTCCCGGTCGGAAGTGGTGGTTGATAGCAATCAGATTACCGCCGCCCGGTAAAGTGCGGCATGACCTGATCGCCGAACAGCCGCATCGAGGCAAGCGCGTCCGGCAGCGGAACCATGTTGAAGTTGACCTGCAGCGAAGCGTTCTCATAAGCGCCAAATTCCTGCCGGGTGCGGCGGATCTGCGCGATAATCTCGTCGGGTGAGCCGACCCAGGCAGCACCCGACGCGATTTGGTCCGCCGCTCGCGATTCTCGGAGCTTGGCGATTATTTTGTCGTAGCCCGGGTAGTCCCGCGAGGTACTGCCGTCGAGCCAGTCTGAGGCGGCCGCGACCAGCGAATGGAGGTAATCGTCGAGCAACGGGCAGGCGAACTCGCGAGCACGACCCCCGTCCGCAGCGCAAAACATATGGAACGCCAGCATGACTTCGCCGTCACCAGGGTGTCGGGCGGCCTTCCAGGCGTCGCGATAGGCGCCGAGAAGCGGGCGCATCTGAGCACCGCCGATCGGAATCGCCATCACCGAATGGCCCATCCGCCCGGCAAATGCGAAGGAGTCCGGAGTGTTCAATGCGGCGACGTAAAATTTTGGACGCGGTTTCTGGGTGGGTCGTGGCAGTGACGTCGTGTTCTCGATCGTGTGAAAACGGCCGTGATGAGTCACGTTCTCGCGGGTCAGCAACAGCTCGACCTGTTCCATCCCTTCGCGGAATCGCGCCACCGATTCATCGAGCGACAGGCCAAAGCGCCGGAATTCGTGCGGCAGAAACGCGCGGGCGAACCCGACATCGAGGCGCCCGCCGCTGATCGCGTCCAGCATGCCGATTTCGCCGGCGAGCTTGAGCGGGTGGTTGAACACCGGCAGGACGGCGCCGGTCACCAAACGGGCGTGGCGCGTGCGCTGAGCGGCGGCGGCCAAGAACAACATCGGGTTGGGGCTATAACCGCCATAATGATGGAAATAATGCTCGACGATACGAATGTGGGTAAACCCGAGCTTTTCCGCCTCCTCGGCGAGACGGAGAGCCTCGTCAAAATATTCGGCGCCCGATTTTTGCTCGGGTTTGACGTCAGGAAAAAACTGCACGCCGAATTGCATTTCACTCTCCGCGCCGCGCGAGGATAGGCGCGATCGACCGGTCGTCAAGCTCTGCTCTTGACGGTTACCGGCAGAGAGTGATCCGATCCAGCGCAGATCGGAAGGAGCACGATAGATGGCGGACACTGCGATTTGGAATTTTCGGCAGCTTGCGCATCATGAGCTCGATGGGTTCGGCGGCATCGGCGAGGGCATGTCGATCCAGATAGCCAAAGACGGACGCCGCATCCTATGGCTCGCCCACGAGAGCGCCCCCAAGAACTTCACCGCTGTCGATGTCAGCGATCCGCGCGCGCCAAAGATCGTCGCCCGGGCCGACCTGCCGCAATCCCATATGCGCTCGAACTCGTTGGAAACGGTCGGCGACATTCTGGCGGTCGCCTACCAGACGAAAGAGCCGGGTCTGCAGCCCGCCGGGTTCGAGCTGTTCGACATCTCGGTGCCGGAGAAGCCGCGCTCGATCAGCTTCTTCGATTGCTCCGGTCCGACTTCGCGCGGCGTCCATCAGCTGTGGTTTGCCGATGGCCAGTACATCCATATGAGCTCGGGCGCCCCCGATTTTCAGCCGAGCCATCCGCGCGACGATCAGTTCTACCGCATCATCGACGTCAAGGACCCGTCGAAGCCGGTCGAGGTCGGCCGCTGGTGGCTGCCCGGCACCCGCGTCGGGGACAGCGAGCCGCCGCCGGCGCGCCACCCGGAGGGCGCCGATACCGGTTTCCGCCCGCACAACACCAATGTCTATCCCGAGCGCCCGGACCGCGCCTATCTCGGCTATATCGATGGCGGGCTGGTCATCCTCGACATCTCCGATATGGCGCGGCCCAAAATGGTGGCGCGCTGGGACTACCACCCGCCCTATCATGGCTTCACCCATACCGTCGTCCCGTTCTTCGACCGCAATCTATTCATCGTCAGCGACGAGTGCACCCGCACCGAGGGCGCCGACTGGCCCAAGCTGGTATGGATCGTCGACGGACGGACCGAAACCAACCCGGTGCCGATCGCCACCTGCCCGTTGCCGCCGCTCGACAATTACATGCGGCGCGGCGCCCGGTATGGCGCGCACAACCTCTATGAAAATCTACCAAAGCCGAACGCGTGGAAATCGGACCGCATCGTCTTGGCGACGTTCTTCAATGGCGGATTGCGCGCCTATGACACGTCCAACCCTTATCAGCCCGCCGAGGTGGGCTATTTCGTGCCCGCCGCCCCGGAGCGCGCGCCGAGCGGGGCGATCCAGATAAACGACGTCTTTGTCGACGAGCGGCAGATCGTCTATACCGTCGACCGTCACGTCGGAGGTCTCTACACGCTTGAGATGGACTTCTGAAACCGGGACGGAAGCGCTGTTCGGCGGCACGGACGCGACGCTTTTCGGCCGCCGTCAACGGCGCCCGCGCGGACCGCGGCTGCCGGTCGTCGCGGTCACCGGGTTCCTCGGCTCGGGCAAGACCACTCTGATCCGCGCATTGCTCGACAAACCCGAAGGCGCCAACACGGCGGTTGTGGTCAACGAGTATGGCGAAATCGGCATCGACAACGCGCTTCTGCGGTCGAGCAGCGATGTCACGGTCCTGCTCGGCAATGGCTGCCTCTGCTGCAATATCCGCACCGATCTGCAGGAGACCTTGCGCGGATTGTTTGCCGATCGCGCCCGCGGCGCGGTGCCGAGCTTCGAGCGTGTCGTTATCGAAACTTCGGGCCTTGCCGATCCGGGCCCGGTGCTGCAGACCTTTGCCACCGACCGGGCGCTCGGCCGCGAATTTCATCTGCAGGCGCTGGTCGCGGTTGTCGATGCGGTCAATGGCGAGGCTAATCTCCAGCGGATGTCCGAGGCGAGGAAGCAGGTGGCGCTGGCCGACCGGATTGTCGTCACTAAGCGTGATCTCACCGACGCCGGCAGGGCGGAGCGTTTGGCCCGGTGCATCGCGTCGCTCAACTCGGCCCCGGTCAGCATCGCCGTCAATGGCGAAATCGAGCCGGCCTTCCTGCTCGATGAGCCGCCCTCCACCCGGCAGAGCTTTGATCTCGGCGCTGCCGCGCACGCGCACGGGCTCTGCAGCTTTTCCCTAATCTTCGAAGAACCGCTGTCCTGGCCTAGCTTCGAACAGACGATGGCAGTCTTGACGGCGTTGCGCGGACCCGATCTCTTGCGGGTCAAAGGCATCCTCGCAATCGAGCAATGCCGCGGCCCGGTTGTCGTTCATTTCGTTCAGCACGTCGCCCATCCGCCGGTCGAGCTCGAAGACTGGCCCGACGCCGACCGGCGGTCGCGGCTCATCTTCGTCACCCGCAATCTGCCGCGCGACTCGGTCGCCCAACTCTTTGCCTCCGTTGCCACTATCACCGCGCCCGGTGCGTCGGATCCGCTCGGGCATCGGCGATAATTCCGTCCAGGGTAGGGACGAGCGCAAGCGGCGCGGTAGCAAGGGTCGTTCATAACATTTTGACGTTCTGCTGACGTTTTGCTTGCTAAATGATAGAGCTCGCTGCCACACTTAACCAAAGAACGTCATGGTTGGGCCGGGAGACGCTCGTGGCTGTCATAACTGGACCAAGCGCGTCCGGTTGGCCTCATTCGATCGAGGACAGCGGCTTAAACTCACGCCCGGGTACCTACGGGGCAATTAGGCCAAATATTCGGCTGATCATAATAAGCTCCGTGCGTCTGGTGCGAGAAGGTTTGGCGGCGACTTTGCGCAGCCGTGACAGCGTGGTGGTAGAGGACGCCGTCGATCCCGGCCCAGAGGGGATCTCGAGGATCGCCAATGCAGAACCCGATGTCGTGCTGGTCGACGTGGGAAAAGCCGATACGGATACGGTTGCGACGGCACGGCTAATCAAAGCAGCCAGTCCTAGCGTCAAGCTCGTAGCTTTTGGGCTGGACGAGATCGATGACCGTGTGTTTGCTTGCGCGGCTGCCGGCTTTTGCGGCTATGTCCCGCGCGAGAGCGGCGCCGACGAGCTGCACCGTGCGCTGGTGGACGCGATGGAAGGTCGCATGCACTGCGCGCCGCACATCGCGGCGGCGATGTTCAATCGCCTCGCTGGTTTTTTGCGAGAGTCCAACTTACCCGAGGCGCTGTCGTCCCTTACCTCACGAGAGGGAGAAGTCCTGGCTCTCGTAGAGCAAGGTCGCTCTAACAAGGAAATCGCGCGCCAACTGGCAATCAGTTCTGCAACCGTCAAGAACCACATGCATAACATCATGCAGAAGCTACAGGTGAGCCGCCGCGGACAGGCTGCAGCGCGGCTCCACGTGCACCCCGGCAACTAGTCCTCGCTTCTCCTCACAATCTGCCGGCGTTCCACCCGTCGGCGCACGCTGCGGCCGCGACGTGGATCCTTTGACTGAGTTGGCATGGGCCGAGATCGGTTTCGTATCCAGACCATCGAGCCCATCGACGGCACGAGGATGCAGACCATCGGGTATCCCCCCTGATCTATAGCGCCCGCCGCACGACTGACGCACGATCAAGCTTAATAGGAGCACCGTCCTTCCACCAATCTTCCGCCACTCCGCGGTTTTTTTCAACGGCCTCGAATCTAGGCTTCTAGCGCAGCTCGCGAGCGGCAGCAGTAACGTGGTGAAGCTTGGGAGCGGCGATCGGGTCACATAGATCCGCGCGGAGCGGTCGACCTGCCGGCGGCGGACAAGACCATAAATCTGGGGGCTACGCATGCACAATCATAAGGCACTGATCCTGACCTTAGCGGCGCTGGCCGGTCTCCTCGGCGCTTCGCCAGCCTTCGCGGCCCCCGCCTGGGTCGAGGAGGGTCCCGGGCCAATCATCAATGGCCAAGTCGAGGGTTTGCCCAACAACCCGGTTGTCGGCGCGATGAATGCGATCGTCACCAGTCCGAGTTCGGCCGACATCGTCTTTGTCGGGACAGTCAATGGCGGCGTCTGGATGACTTCCAACGCAACCGCCGCGACCCCGACCTGGACGCCGCTGACCGATCAGCAACTGCCCGCGCTTTCGATCAATTCTCTGGCGATTAGTCCGGTCAATCCGAACACCCTATTCGCCGGCACGGGCAGCACCAGTTCCTTTAGTTTTAACGGCAGTCCCGGTTTTGGTGTCGCCCGCTCCACCGATAGCGGCGCTACTTGGACGATTCTGGCCCCGGCCACTTTCGCTGGCAGACGCATCGCTAGCATTGTGCCGACCTCATTGAGCGGCGGGAATGTGGTGCTCGCGGCGACGCTGTTTGACCAAGGCGGGGTCTATCGGAGCACCGACAACGGCGTTTCATTCACCCGGATATCCGGCAACGGCACCTCGGGTCTGCCCAATGCCGGCGTCAGCAAGTTGATCGCCGATCAGGCCAACATCAATCGGTTCTATGCGGGCGTGCCGCAAGAATTCGGTGGCGGCGCGCAAGCAGGCGTCTATCGCAGCGGCGACGGGGGCTTGACCTGGAGTCAGGTGAACACCGGGCTTACAGGCCTATCGACATCTCGTCGAATTCTGCTTTCTGTGCACAATGACGCCACCAATAACGTTGTCTACGCCGACGTCATCGCGACCGACGGGACCTTGAGCGGCGTGTTCCGCTCGACAAACCAGGGTGGCAACTGGACGAGCCTCGGTGTCCCTGCGCCGCCGATCTACCCCGGCGCGCAAGGCATCCTCCATGGGGCCCTCGCCGCGGATCCATTAAACCCAAACGTGGTGTTCATCAGCGGCGACCGGCAGAACACTCCGTTCCCCAACGCGAATGGCTGCAACAACTTCAGCGGTAATGTGTTTCGCTACACAGGAACTGCCTGGGAAAACGTCGTGTGCGATGGTGCCCATGGGACCTCGCCGCATGCCGATTCACGCGATATGCAATTCGACGCCGACGGCAACCTGCTACAAGTCAACGACGGCGGTATTTACCGGTTAGTCAATCCGAATAGCGCCGCCGTCACCCGCCAATGGGTGCCCGTCGTTGGCGACATCCGTCCAACCGAGATCCATTCGGTGGCCTACGATCCTCTGAGCGAGGTCGTCTTCGGCGGTACTCAAGACAACGGAACGGCAATTCAACAAGCGCCGGTCGGCTTTACTTGGAGTGAGCTTATCCAGGGCGACGGCGGCGTTGTCGCCGTAGATGCCGATCAGGCCGCCCATCCAGGAACAACGGTGCGATACACTAGTTCCCAATCCTTGGGCAGTTTTAATCGAACTACCTGGAATGCAGCAAACACGCGCATTGGTGGCTTTACATTTGTCGGATTAAACATTGTCTCAGGGCCCGGAACGGGACAAACTCTGTTCCAATTTGATCCCAATATTCAATTCTATAATCCATATGTTCTGAACGCGATCGATCCGAGCCGAATGCTGATTGGGACGATGAATATCTATGAGTTGCTGAACCGGGGGGATTCCCTGAACAACCTCGGCTCTGCCGGCCAATTGATCGGCGGCGGCTTCTCTTTCGGCCAGCCCCTCGCCTATGGCGGCCGCCTGAACGGTGTGGCGGACGTCAATGTGTTCTATGTCGGCGCCGGCGCCACAATTCTTCACCGGGTTAGCGGATCGATCGTGCCGCTGAGCGCTTACCCAGGAAGCATCGTTCACACGATCGTGATGAACCCTCAGAATTACCGACAGGTGTTTGTTGCTGATTCGCAAAATCGGGTCTGGGGGTCCTCTGACGAGGGGGCTTCTTGGGTAGAACTTACCGCCAACCTGCGGCCGCCGCTGACCAGTCAGGTCGAGACGATCGAAGTGTTCAGCCGCGACGCGACGATCGAAAACACGGTGCTGATCGCGGGTGGTTTTGGCGTATTTCAAATGCCTCGCCCGGGCGCGGCGGGGAGCAGTTGGACACGGCTCAGCAGCGAATTGCCCAACGCGCTGGTGCAGGACCTCCATTATGAATATACCGATAACGTCCTCGTCGCCGGGAGCTTGGGCCGCGGCACCTGGACCCTGACCGGCTTCTTCAGCGGCGGCGGACCGGGCCTGACCGCCCGGCGACCCGGCGTGATCGCCCGGCAGACGGTGAGCCGACCGAGTGGCAATGTGAACAACATACCCCAGCTCGATGTGCTGCCTGTGCCTGCCGTCTCGATCATGTCGACAGCGCTGGATTCCCCTTGAGCGCAGCTTCACGAGATGACCAGAGAGAGATCATGAACCCCGTCAGATGACCGACTCTGCTAATCAGGGGGGACCACGGTTCCGTTCTCATCTTCTGCTAGTGCGGGATCGGCCCCGTAGTTGGGTTGGAAGGTGGAAGCGGTCCAACATAGCCCGTTTCGCCGACGGCCCGGGCCCACAGCTCCTTTCCGCTGCCGAGATCCATTGCGACCAGCCTGGGCGGATCAATCCTAAGCCGCCCCGCAATTTTCTCACCGAGGGCAGGCGATAGATAGATCAGTTTACCTCCCGAAACAAAGAATTCGGGCCCAGGGAGGGAATTATGAATTTCTCCGATCTGCCTTCCGCTGATCACCGAATAGATATGCCAGACCCCTCCATGATTTACCTTGCTGGCTAACAGATCTCGGCAGTCACGCGAAAAATTTCGAAAGGTAAACTCGTCGCCAAAGAGCGGAACGGTGGGCAGGCCTTCGCCGGTATTCTTAATCCAGCGGCGCAGTGTCGCACGCTTCCCGCCATTTTCTTCAACGTACTGGAGTGCGGCAATGAGATTATCAACCCAGCACAGCGGGCTCGCTAAAGCCCCCTCGTCTACCAGCTTTTGAACCGTAACCGGAACCTCGCCTTTGGCACTCCCCGGGCCCGAAGGTTCGCCGTCTCCAGTGGCGATGATGCGCCCAGTTACGGGATCGAAGCGTGCGAAACCGGCGGAAACATGCGCAGGTTTCCCCGTTGGGATGGCGCTCATCCGGCGCTGAATAGATCGCCACAGTACGATGATCTCGTCGCCGTCGATGCGGGCGCTTAAGTAAAAGTAACCAGTCCGGACCTGACTAGGGAGCGAGAGATCTGACGCGAATTTCAGTTTAAGATCTTTGATGGTCAGGCCGACGAGACTCAGCGCTTCAACTTGGTCCTTCAGCTCCGCCTGCACGAGCAAAGTGTCATCATACAGCAGCAACGGCTTTGCTTTGCGGTCTGAGGTAGCGATCACCTCACCCGTAGATAAGTCGAGCGCATCAATCCTGCCCGCCGCATTCATCATGTAAAGGACGGACCGCGCGGCGTCGACGATAACACCTTGCGCAAACTCGAATGCGAGCGCTTTTCGCGAGGGGTCCGCAATGCCGCATGCGGTCGTCACCACAAGGAAAAAGATCAGCCATTTCATTTTGGGACCCCCTGGCTGCCCCAGTCTGCGATCATCAAACCGTCGCGGACACATCCCAGTTCGCTAAGAACTTTTACAATAAGGCTGATAGGGATGTCGCTGTCTATCTTTGCCCTTTCATTTTCACGGCAGTGCTTTCACGGCAGTGCTGAACTCGTCATAGGTGACATAAACATTCCCGTGGAACGCTGTTCGTGGACCGACAAGTCTGCAAAATTTTGCCAAAACGCGACAGTTTTGTGACACTGCAATAGCTCAGGTTTAAAAAAGCTGGTTATTTCAAGATCATAGACTTTTGATAGGCAGCCTAAATTGTGCTCGATTGGCGGCAGATTTATGGTAAACTTTGCCCGCATCGGCTCCAAAAATATAAACTAAACCTTAACGGGAGCGTCTTGCTCCCGCCAATTGTCGATCCGCAGCGGATCGCGAAATCAACGGGAGGAGATAATGATAATTCACAGAGACACTAGAACCGTTGCAAGCACGGCACTGTTGGCTGTCGCCGTGACTGGGTTCATCGTCACGTCGGGCAGGGCAGATGACAGCGTGCGCAGTTCACCGCCGGATACTACGTCATATTCCCGACCTTTGGTCTCGGAGGATTTCGATCCTCTGAACACTGCAGGCAAACCGCAATCCGGGAAGGCGGTGCAATTCGACGTCTTTGTGGTGGACACGGTCGTAAACAACACCGACCCGGATTTGAAGATCACCGACACGTTCAACGATGGTGAAATCAGTATTGCTGTCAAACCTCAGCACCCCGAGCAACTGGTGATCACTGCTTTTTCAGGAAGCTGGGGTCTCAGAGCACCGCTCTGGCGATCAAGCAATCGCGGCAACACTTGGACCAAGGAGTTTACGATCAACCCGCCACCGGGGGTAGTCGGCGTTCCAGGCTGCCCGTGTGATCAGACGGTCGATTTCACCCATCTCAAGGGTTTAGCGGGCGCGTTCCTTACGCTCGGCACCAATATCTATAGTGCACTCAACCGTAACCCGGCAGCTCTCACGTTCAACTATTTCGAGAGCCCGCCAGGCGTTGCCCAAGCGACAAACCACCTCGATGGCTTGAACGACGCGGATCAACCTTGGTTGCTTGTCGGTCCACAGCCAGGGGCCAGCGGCGAGAACGTCTACGTCGCCTATGACGATTTTCACACCGCTCCCGACATGCATGTCGCCGTCGCGGGCGCAACCAACCCGCTGAATTTCATTGCCGACAATATCTCCGGGTTCAGCACCGGATTCGTCAACCCCGGCCACCGGCTGACGATCGACCAGAATTCCGGTGCCGTCTACAGCCTGTTCCAGCGCCGGATCGCACCCGGAGCGGGGGGCTCTCAAAACATCGACTACATGCTCAACCGCTCTACTGATGGCGGCAATACATGGAGCCTCAACGGCAGCGCGACCGGCATTATTGTTGCCAATGCCGACAGCACGCAGCCAACACCCAAGTTCTGCACGGTCAACGCGCTACTAGGCGGCGTGGATCACGCTGCGGTCGATCCGCAGACGGGCGATGTGGTCTATGTCTACGGCAACCGCGATCCGACCACCGGCAACAATCGGCTGGCGATGCGTCGGTTGACCGACGATGGCGCCGGTGGGCTGGCGATCGGTCCGGAGATTTTCATCACCGGACAGGTGCAGGCTGCGATTCCTTCCGTAGCTGTCACCGACAAGGGAACCATAGGGGTCTTCTACTACACATGTGATGGGACCTCGCTCACCGGTTTCCCGATTTTCACGGCACATTTCGCGGTCAGCACCGACCAAGGCGCGACTTTCCCCGGCGTGGTGCTTGAAACATTCCTGTCCCCCGCGACGGACAATGGTGATCCCCGTCAGCGGGTGCTCGGTGATTACATGCAAGTGAAAGCCGAGGAGAACCAGTTTTATGGGGGCTTTACCGGGAACGGTGTGCCGTTCGGACGCAACATTTCCAACAACGACCCGATCTTCTACAATGTGTCGGTCGAACCGCACGACGCGAAAATAGCGGGCCAATAAGGGACGCTGCGCGGCCCTAGCGGGAGTGCACTCGCGCTCCCGCTAGGGTGCTAATTCAATGCAGCTATAGGGCGGCTGTGCGCCGGACGCTGAATTTCTAACATAGCCGACGAGGGTTATGTGGGTCCCGATCGCAAGGGTTCCGACGATATCAAACACCTCGTCGGTAACATTCACCGAAACGGGTGCGGCCCTATTCATTCCTATGATCGTTACAAATTTCCCGCCGCCTGGGGTGACCCCACGCGATTGATACGTACCGATGATTGTTTCGTAGCGCGGGCCATATTGATCGCTCGGTCGCGGACAAGGCGTGGTCGGGACCACCGCGGCACCCGGTGTTAATCCCGCTGCAAGTGTGATTAATCCGGCGCACAAAGAAACCAGTCGGGCCATTTGTGATCTTAATGATTCGTCGGCCGCTGAGCAAGCGGGCATGCCGCTAGGCATGCCGCGCCGCCGTCGCCAGGCTGGCGCATCCGGCGGCGCCGCGCCCTAGCAAGGTGCAGCCGGGGCTGACTGCGGTCGGCACTGTAATAGTTGTCGGTTAGTTTGACCGAGTTGTTCGGTTCGCTCAGCCTTTGTTAACTATACATTCTAAACGGATCAAACTTTTCAGAAAAGAAGGCTGATTCATATGGGTCCCACCGATAACAAGTGCCGGTGGTCTTTACACCGCGAACGACATCGACTTAAGCGGTTTGTCTAATCAATTGAATCATCACGCTTTATTTTTTTGGCACGCTTTGTGCTGTAAGTCGGTCGAGTAATCAATTTTTGTCAAAAGGTAGTAACCATGAAAACCAAGTCTCTCACCGCAGTCACGCTGGCGGCCGGGGCGCTGTTCTGGGCGTCGGGCGCATCGGCGCTGCCGGTCTCGATCGACGCATCGTTGACGTCCCCCGGAGTGGCCCCATTCACCAATATATGTTCAGGCAATGGGAGTTGCTTGGCGAACGTCAATGTCGGCCCGTCGTGGAACGTCTCAGCAACTATATCCGGCACCCCGCCGCAACCTTCCGGCACGCTGCTCTCGCAGACCATCGACGTACAAACCTCAGGCCCCGGCACGCTCTGGCTGTTCGCCAACGAAACCGGCATTACCAACCCGCTGGGTCTCAACAGCTGGGCCAGCTCGTTCACCGCCAACGCGCTCCCCGCCGGGTGGAGTGTCGTCGAAAAAACATGTCTCGTTAACGCGGGTGCGGTTGACGTCTGCAGCCCTGTCCTGCACCAGACGACCTTGACCGCCATCGGAACCTCGGGTCCCTTCATTGACTCGTTCACGTCGACCAGCACATTTACGGCGATCGAAGAGTACATCATCACCGCAAGCGGAACGGGCAGCGCAAACCTGACGATCAACCTTAGCCCGGCGCCTGAACCGGCGTCGCTCGCACTCCTTGGATCGTCGCTTGCGGGGCTCGGGTTCATCGGCCGTCGCCGTCGCAAAGCCGCCTAACAATCCATCCGCTCTTCGGAGCTAAAGCGGCGCCCCTGGGCGCCGCTTTTTCTGGCGTTACCGCTCTGCCGTGATGCGCACGAATGCCTCGTTGGGTGCTAGCGATAGAAGAGGGCGAGCCAAACGGTCGGGGTTGCCGGGTCGGTCCACTCCACCCGGTGACGGCGGTGCGGGGCAATGTCGAGCCAATCGCCGGGGCCGAGACGGCGTGCGTCGGCTTCATCGGCAAAGCGCAGGCTGGCGGCGCCGGCCAACAGTAGCACCCATTCTCCCTCTGCCTGATCGTACCAAAAGCCCGGCGGGCTCGCCTGTCCGAATGAGACGATCCGTTCGAGCCGCAAGCCGGGTCGGGTCAGCAGCGCGTCCGTCTGCTCCGCCACGTGCGCGTCGGGAAGCGCGAAGAGGAGGTTCACGGCGCCGTCATTGCGAGCACGCCAGCGACCGCGCGCCGCCACCCGGCGTAGCGTTCCTCGCGCTCGCTGGCCGGCATTTGCGGGACAAAGCGGCGCTCGGGCCGCCATTCCGCGACCATCGCTTCGGGCGCGGCATAGAGGCCACGGCCGAGACCTGCGACATAGGCGGCGCCCCAGGCGGTGGTCTCGAGCGCGGCCGGACGTTCGACGACTGCCGGCAGCAGGTCGGCGACAAACTGCATCGTCCAATCGCTGACCGCCATGCCGCCGTCGACCCGTAGGGCCGACACGGCGATGCCCGCGTCGGCCGCCATCGCGTCGACGAGATCGCGCGTCTGATAGCCGACGGCTTCGAGAGTGGCGCGGGCGATCTCGGGCAGACCGCACTCCGCGGTTAGCCCGAGTAACGCGCCACGGGCCTGCGGCGACCAGTAGGGGGCGCCGAGCCCGGCGAACCCCGGAACGAGGTACGGCCGCTGCTCCGGGTCGGCCTGCGCGGCCAGCCGCTCCGCCTCGGCAGCTTCCCCGATGGCGCTGAGCCGATCGCGCAGCCACTTGACCGCCGCTCCGGCGACAAAGATGCTGCCCTCCAGGGCATAGATTGTCTCGCCGCCGAGACGATAGGCGATTGTCGTCAGCAGCTGGTGGCGCGAGGCGACGGGCTCTCGGCCGATATTGAGGAGCGCGAAAGCGCCGGTGCCATAGGTCGATTTGATCATCCCCGGCCGGAAACAGGCCTGGCCGATCAGCGCCGCCTGCTGGTCGCCGGCCATTCCGGTAACCGGGATCGCAGCGCCGAGCCAATCGGCTGTGGCAACGCCATACTCCGCGCCGGTGTCCAACACTTCGGGCAATATCGTTGCGGGGATTCCGAAAGTCTCGAGAAGGTCGGTGTCCCAGGCAAGCCGGCGGATGTCGAACAGCATCGTGCGCGAGGCGTTGGTGACGTCGGTCGCATGGCGCTTGCCGCCCGATAGCCGCCACAGCAGAAAACTGTCGATCGTGCCAAAACAGATCTCTCCCGCCCGAGCGCGCTCGTGCAGCCCCGGCACGGCATCAAGCAGCCAGCGAATTTTTGGCGCGGCGAAATAGGGGTCGATTACGAGCCCGGTGCGCTGCGCGACGATCTCGGCGAGACCCTGCGCACGCCAGTGCTCGCATAATTGGGCGGTCCGCCGGTCTTGCCAGACGATCGCATTATGCAGCGGCCGGCCGGTCGCGCGCTCCCAAAGAACAGTCGTCTCGCGCTGGTTGGCGATCCCGATCGCGATTATCGGACCGTCGGCGGCCGCTGCCGCTTCGCGGCAGGTCGAGACGACGGTCCGCCAGATCTCCTCGGGATCGTGCTCAACCCAACCCGGTCGCGGATAATACTGGGTCAGCTCGAGCTGCGCTGTACTGCGCGCCCGCCCGGATGCGTCGAACAGGATGGCGCGGCTGCTGGTCGTCCCCTGATCGATTGCGATAACGTAACGCGACGAGCTCATTTGACGTCATGCCTCGGGAATACCGGCTCGGCCCCTTATTCGCAGCTAATTTGGTTCGTAATCTGGCTGAGGCCGCGGCCCCTCCCGGTGCTTGAAAAAGAGTTTAGCAAGTGCGGGATCGCAAGTCTCGGCGGGCGGAGGAAACCACCTGCTGCTCAATCGAAGCTGTCTGCTAGAGTGCGTAGGGCGGGCCTGTCCGACCGTCCGATCAAATCGGGATGTTCGAGGTCAACATGGCGAATATGACGATTGCCGATCTCGTGGCGGGCACCTTGGCGAATGCCGGCGTGCGGCGCATCTGGGGGGTTACCGGCGACAGCCTGAACGGTTTCAACGACAGCCTGCGCCGCCTGCGAACGATCGATTGGATGCATGTGCGGCACGAGGAGGTCGCCGCCTTCGCGGCGGGGGCCGAGGCGGCGGTCACCGGCCGTTTGGCGGTCTGCGCCGGCAGCTGCGGCCCCGGCAACCTGCACCTGATCAATGGCCTGTTCGATTGTCACCGCAACCACGTTCCGGTGCTGGCGATCGCCGCTCATATTCCGTCGTCCGAGATCGGGCTCGGCTATTTTCAGGAGACCCATCCGCAGGAATTGTTCAAAGAGTGCAGCTATTACGTCGAACTGGTTTCCACGCCGGAACAGCTGCCCGGCGTGCTGCGCACGGCGCTGCGCACCGCCATTCAAAAAAAGGGCGTCGCCGTCATCGTGCTGCCGGGAGATGTTGCGCTTCAGCCTGCTCCCGACGGAGCCGAGACGAGCTGGGCGCCGCCGGCAGCACCGGTCGTGGTGCCGAACCAAGAGGAGCTCGACAAGCTCGCCGCTATGCTGAACACCGCCGACGCGGTGACAATGCTGTGCGGCAGCGGCTGCGCCGGAGCACATGACGAGGTCGTGATGCTGGCCGACGCTCTCGGCGCCCCCATTGTCCATGCGCTGCGCGGCAAAGAGCATGTCGAATGGGGCAACCCGTTCGACGTCGGCATGACCGGGCTGATCGGCTTCAGCTCCGGCTACCACGCCATGTTATCCTGCGACACTCTGTTGATGCTGGGGACCGATTTCCCCTATCGGCACTTCTACCCGGCGCGCGCCAAGGTCGTGCAGATCGATCTCCGGGCGGAGGCGCTCGGGCGGCGGACGCATCTCGATCTCGCGCTCGTTGGCGATGTGCGCGACACGATCAAAGCCCTGTTGCCGCGCCTCGCCGGTGTCAAGGATCGGCGCTTTGTCGAAACCGCCAAGAAGCACTATGCCGCGGCCCGTGCCGGGCTCGATGATCTCGCCACGCCGAAACCCGGCGACAAGCGCATCCATCCGCAGTATTTGACTCGCCTGGTCAGCCAATTCGCGGCCGAGGACGCCATCTTCACTGCCGATGTCGGCACGCCGACGGTCTGGGCAGCGCGGTATCTCACGATGAACGGCAAGCGCCGGCTAATCGGGTCGTTCAATCACGGCTCGATGGCGAACGCGCTGCCGCAAGCGCTCGGCGCGCAGGCCGCTTTCCCCGAGCGCCAAGTGATCTCGCTGTCGGGGGATGGCGGCTTTACGATGCTGATGGGCGATTTCATATCGCTGGTGCAGCTCGGCCTGCCGGTCAAAGTGATCGTCTACGACAATGGTTCGCTCGGGTTCGTCGCAATGGAGATGAAGGCCGGCGGCTACCTCGACACCGGCACCGAGCTGAACAACCCGAATTTTGCCGCGATGGCGGAGGCGATGGGCATCTTCGCCCTGCGCGTCGCGGAGCCGGGCGAGGTCGAAGGGGCCTTGCGCCGAGCCTTCGCCCATCGGGGTCCGGCGCTCGTCGATGTGACGACCGCGAAGCAGGAGCTCGCCATGCCGCCAAAAATCCAGCTCGAGCAAGCGAAGGGCTTCAGCCTCTATATGCTGAAGGCCATCATCAACGGCCGCGGCGACGAGGTTATCGAGCTCGCGCAAACCAATCTGAGGCGGTAACGGGAGGACATTCGATGGCCGACGCGGGCACGGCCGGCGAGGCAGGCCCAATCGAGACGGAACTCGAGGGGACGGCGCTGCTCACCCATCCGATGCTGAACAAGGGGACCGCCTTCACCGACGACGAGCGCACGGCTTTTGCGCTTCACGGTTTGCTGCCGCCCCATATCGGGACACTGGAAGTGCAGGCAAATCGGCGCCTCCAGGCGCTGCGCAAGCTCGGCAGCCACCTCGATCGCTATGTCTTTTTGCGCGGGTTGCAGGATGCCAACGAGACACTCTTCTACGCCGTGCTGACCCAGAATCTCGATGAGATGCTGCCCCTCGTCTACACTCCAACGGTCGGCGAGGGCTGTCAGACATTCAGCCAATATTGGCACTATCCTCGGGGGCTGTTTCTGAGCTGGCCGCATCGCGACTGCATCAAGGAAATCCTCGCTCATCCGCGCTTCGACAAGGTCGAAGCTATTGTAGTCAGTGACGGCGAACGCATCCTCGGGCTCGGCGACCAGGGCGCCGGCGGCATGGGGATCCCGATCGGAAAATTGTCCCTCTACACCGCTTGCGCCGGCCTTCATCCGTCGACCACCTTGCCGATTCTGCTCGATATCGGCACCGACAATGGCGAGCGTCTTGCCGATCCGGTTTATATCGGCTGGCGCCACCCGCGGATGCGCGGGCAGGACTACGACGATTTCGTCGAAAGCTTCGTCAGCGCCGTCATGGAACGCTGGCCGCATGTGCTGCTGCAATGGGAGGATTTCGCCCGGGCCAATGCCGGACGCATGCTGCAACGCTACCGCGACAGGCTGTGCACCTTCAACGACGACATCCAGGGCACCGCGGCGATCGCGGCCGGCACGTTGCTGGCCGCCGTGAAAGTCACCGGCCAGCCCGTCACCGAACAGCGGATCGTCATTGTCGGCGCCGGCTCGGCCGGCATCGGCATCGCCAATCTGCTGCTGCAGGTGATGGTCGATGCCGGGTTGCCCGAAGCCGAAGCGCGCCGGCGTTTCTATGCGATCGACCGCGACGGTCTGCTGGTCGAAGGCATGTCGGGTATCCTCGATTTTCAGCGACCGTTCGTCCAAGCGGCAGCGGCGGTGGCTGAGTGGTCTCGCAAGCATCCCGGCAGAATCGAGCTGGCGGACGCAATCACCAACGCGAAGCCGACGGTGCTGATCGGGGTATCCGGTCAGCCCGGCATTTTCACCGAAGAGGCCATTCGCGAGATGGCGGCGGCGGTGGAGCGCCCCGTCGTCTTCCCGCTCTCGAACCCGACCTCGCGTTCCGAGGCGACACCGCAAAATCTGATGGCGTGGACGCAAGGCCGCGCGGTGATCGGCACGGGCAGCCCGTTCCCGGCGGTGCTGCGGGACGGACAGCCCTTCGTCGTGGACCAGACAAACAACGCTTATGTCTTTCCCGGGATCGGGCTCGGGGTTCTGGCAGTGCGGGCCAAGCGCGTGACCGACGGCATGTTTGTAGCCGCCGCCAAGGTTCTGGCCGATGTCTCGCCCGCCAGACGGAATGTACACGCGCACCTGTTGCCGCCGGTCGCGGAGCTGCGCGCCGTCGCGGTCGAAGTCGCCGTTGCGGTTGCGCGCCAGGCTCGGACGGAAGGACAGTGCGAGCCGTTTGCTGACGAGATGATCGATCACCTGATTGCGGGCAAGATGTGGGAGCCGGTCTATCGGCCTTATCTGCGGGGATCGGGGCGGCGAACCCGCATGGCTCCCCCGCCTGCAACGTGCTAACATGTGATTTCCGCGCCGGGTCCGGCGTTCCGCGCGACCGCGAGAGCCCCGTCATCCGCAACGACGGGGAGGGGTCATCATGAACGAGCAAGAGTTGCGCGGGCTGATTGCGGCGATCAAAGCCGGTCGTCAGTCCCGCCGCGCCTTTGTGCAAAAGATGATCGGACTGGGGCTCACGGCGCCGTTTGCGACCCAGATCCTTGCTCGCGCCGGCTTGGCCCAAGCCGCCCCCGCCGAATACAAGCCGACCAAAGCCGGCGGCGGCGGGGCGCTCAGGATGTTGTTCTGGCAGGGCCCGACCTTGCTCAATCCGCATTTCGCCATCGGCACCAAAGACCAGGAGGGGTCGCGCATCTTTTACGAGCCGCTCGCCGCATGGGATCCCGACGGCAACCTTGCGCCGGTGCTCGCCGCCGAGATCCCGGACATCGAGAACGGCGGGGTCGCACCCGACGGCATGTCGGTGACCTGGAAGCTGAAAAAGGATGTCCGGTGGCACGACGGCCAACCGTTCACCGCGGACGACGTGGTGTTCAACGCGGAATACGCCAACGACCCGGCAACGGCCGCCGCGACGATCGGCAACTACCAGGGTGTGAAGGTCGAGAAGATCGATCCGCTTACCGTGCGCGTTCATTTCGCGCAGCCGACGCCGTTCTGGGCAAATGCTTACGTCGGCAGCCGCGGGATGATCATCCCCAAGCACCTGTTCGAGCCTTATAAGGGGGCCAATTCTCGCGACGCACCGGCGAACCTGAAGCCGGTCGGAACCGGACCCTATCGGTTCGTCGACTTCCAACCGGGCGATCTGGTCAAGGGCGAGCGCAACCCCGCCTACCATGTCGCCAATCGCCCGTATTTCGACAGCATCGAGATGAAGGGCGGCGGCGACGCCGTTTCGGCGGCGCGCGCCGTAATTCAGACCGGCGAATATGACTATGCGTGGAATATGCAGGTCGAGGATGAGATCCTTCTAAGGTTGGAAAGCAGCGTCAGTGCAAGGGGTCGCATCGAGATCGTGCAGGGCGGTAGCATCGAGCATATTCAGCTCAATCGCACCGATCCCTGGACCGAACTCGACGGCGAGCGTTCGAGCGCGAAAACCCAGCATCCGCTGTTCAGCGATCCTGCGGTCAGGCAAGCGCTCAGCCTGCTGGTCGATCGCGCCTCGGTGCAGGCACACATTTACGGGCGTACCGGGATCGCAACCGCGAATTTCATCAATAACCCGCAGCGTTTTGTTTCAAAAAACACCAGCTGGGAATTCAGTATCGACAAGGCGAACCAATTGCTGGAGCAGGCCGGCTGGAAGCGCGGACCCGACGGCGTACGCGCGAAGGGCGACAAGAAACTGAAGCTCGTTTTCCAGACCTCGATCAATGCACCGCGCCAGAAAACCCAGGCGATCGTCAAGCAGGCATGCCAAAAGGCGGGCATCGAGATGGAGCTCAAATCGGTGACCGCGTCGGTTTATTTCTCCTCCGATGTGGCAAACCCGGACACCTACACGAAATTCTACTCAGATATACAGATGTACAATACCGGTATGCCAGAGCCGGATCCCGGGGTGTTCATGCTGCAGTTCGTGTCCTGGGAAATCGCGGCCAAGGACAATAAATGGCAGGGTCGCAACATCACACGTTGGCGCAATGATGAGTTCGACAAGGCCTCCCGCGCTGCCGAGCACGAGCTCGATCCGGTGAAACGCGCGGCGCTGTTCATCGCGATGAACGACCTGGTGGTAAAAGATCGGGCGGTCATTCCGCTCGTCTACCGCCCTGGCGTGTCGGCGCTAGCCAAAAACCTCAGGGCGACCCTCAGCGGTTGGGACAACGTCATGTGGAACTTAAAGGACTGGTACCGCGAGACGTGACCGGTTTCCCACGAGCATTCGACCGTGGGCCAATATCTTCTCAGGCGCTTGCTGATCGCAATTCCGAGCCTGCTCGGCATCAGTGTCGTGCTGTTCACGGTGTTGGCGCTCGCTCCTGGCGACCCATTCGCGGAGCTCGCCACCAACCCCAACGTTCCTGCCGCGGTCAGCGCCAATCTGCGGGCACAGTTCGGGCTGGATGATCCGGTTGCGCTGCGCTATTTCCATTGGCTGGCCGCGATGCTGCACGGCGACTGGGGCTTTTCCTTCGTCAGCCGCATGAATGTCGACACGCTGATCCTGCAGCGCTTGCCGGCCACCTTGTTCGTGATCGGCTCGTCGCAGATCCTGGCCCTCTTGATCGCGTTGCCGGTCGGCGTTTATTCGGCGATACGGCCGTATTCGATCTTCGACCAAGTCGCCAATATCCTGGCGTTCATCGGCTTCTCGTTGCCGACGTTCTTTACCGGCATCCTGTTTATCCTGTTGTTCAGCATATATCTGGATTGGCTGCCGTTCGTGTATCGCGCCGACATCAGCGCCATCGGGTGGCATTGGTATTGGGAGCAGTTCCGGCAGGCGGTGATGCCGGTCGCCGTTCTCGCACTTTTCCAGGGCGCCTCATGGACCCGCTACGTTCGTTCGGCGGTTCTCGAGGTAATCCGTCTCGACTATGTCACGACGGCCCGGGCTAAGGGCCTCGCCGAGCATGTCGTCGTGATCAAGCATGTCGTCCGCAACGCGTTGATCCCGGTGGTGACTCTGGTCGCGCTGCAGATGCCCGCGGTGTTTGGCGGCGCCATCGTCACCGAGCAGATTTTTCGCATCCCCGGTATCGGATCGCTGTTGATCAGCGCGATTCTCGCCAACGACACGCCGGTGATCATGGCGGTAACATTTGTGTTCGCCTGCCTGGTGATCATCTTCAACCTGGTTGCCGACATCCTTTATGGCTGGCTCGATCCACGTATCGCCTACCGCTGACACCGCGCAGGAGATCATCGGTGGGGCCAGCGAGATGTCGCCCGGCCGGGAGACCTGGCGCCGATTTCGCCGCCACCGGCTGGCGCTGGCGAGCCTGATGATTCTCGGTTTGATGACGGTCGCGGTGGTGCTCGGGCCATTGCTGTGGAACGAGCCGATCAACGAGATCGATTTCAGCGCTCGTCTGGCGGGCCCATCATGGGTGCATCCCTTTGGCACCGACGATCTCGGCCAGGATTTGTTGGCACGGATGCTCTATGGCGGCCGGATATCCTTGGCTGTCGGACTGGCCGCCATGCTGGTGGCGATCATCGCCGGCACGGTCATCGGGGCGACTGCAGGGATGTCGCGCGGCAGCGTCGATGCGGCGCTGATGTGGCTAACCGACCTTTTTCTGTCACTGCCGCAACTGCCGCTGCTGCTGCTGCTCATTTACCTGTTCGGAGCACCGCTGAAGAAATTGGTCGGAACCGAGCTCGGCACCTTTGTGCTTATTGTCACGGTGATCGGCGGCTTTCGCTGGATGCCGGTAGCGCGGCTGGTGCGCGCGCAATTCCTTTCGCTGCGCGAGAAAGAATTCGTCGAAGCGGCGCGGGCGATCGGTGCGACAACGTTGCGCCAAGTGATGCGTCACATTCTGCCCAATGCGCTCGGACCGGTCATCGTTGCCGGGACGATCGACATTGCCGCTGCAATCATCGCCGAATCGACCCTGTCTTTCCTCGGCCTCGGTTTCCCGCCCGATGTTCCGACCTGGGGACGGATCCTGTTCGACGCCAAGGATTACCTCGACATTGCGCCGCATTGGGCGCTGTTCGCCGGCGCCGCGATTTTTCTCGCGGTGCTCAGCATCAACTTTATCGGCGACGGATTGCGCGACGCGCTCGATCCCCGCACCGCCGCGTGAGCGGGGATGGCCGGCGCGCCTTACCGATGCCGCTAGTGAGCCATGCCAAACCGCGGCTGCCGCCGCCAGATCTGCAGCAGGACGATGCCGCCGAGCGCCATCATCGCGGGGAGCGCAAACCAGTAGCGGCTCGGCCGTTGCGCCGGGACCAGAACCGCGGTGACATCGTCGCCTGCGGTGAGGCCGTATTTGGCGGCCTCGCTTCCAAAGCGGACGGTTTGCACCGTCACCTCGCCGCCGAGCGTCGACAACGCCAGACCTGCTCCCTGCAATCGCTCGGCTCCGACTCGCGCCCGACCGCATCGTCAACCGAACGAGCTTTTCGACGTCGTCGCCGGCGCGCGTCTGGCTCGTAATGCGGAAGCGCAACGTCGAGCCCTGTGGGGTCGACTCGGCGATTTTAACGATCTCCGGCGCCGGGCGCGCCTCGAACGGCGCCTGTAGCCGGTCGAGCCAGAAGCCCGGTCGGAAGAGGGTGAAGCAGATCAATAACAACAGCGCCGTTTCGTACCATCGGTTACGAGTGAGCAGCCAGCCCTGGGTCGCCGCCACGAAACAGCCCATGGCGATGATCGAGCAAGCAACCACCAGGAGGAACTGGCCGACATTGGCGATATCGATCAGCAACAGCTCGGTGTTGAAAATGAAGATGAACGGCAGCAGGCCGGTGCGGATTTCATAACGGAAGCCTTGAATGCCGGTCTTTACCGGATCGGCGCCGGAGATCGCCGCGGCGGCGTAGGCGGCAAGCCCAACCGGCGGCGTCACGTCGGCCATCAGGCCGAAGTAAAACACGAACATGTGCACGGCCACGAGCGGCACAGCGAGATCGTTCTGCGCGGCAAGCTCGACCAATACCGGCGCCATCAACGTGGCCACCACGACGTAACTCGCCGTTGTTGGCATTCCCATGCCGAGGATCAGGCAAATCAGCTGCGGTGAGGAGCAGCATCGCCACCAAGTTGCCGCCGGACAAAGCCTCGACGATCTCGGTCATTACCAGGCCAATGCCGGTCAGCGACACTGTTCCGACGATGATACCGGCGGTGGCGGTTGCAATGCCGACCGACGTCATGTTGCGCGAGGCGCTCTCCAAGGCGGCGATCAGGTCGTCGAACCCTTCGCGCAAGGGCGCGGCGCACGCTCGTTCGCCGCGGAAGGCCGCAACCAACGGGCGCTGCGTCAGCATGATGAATATCAGGAATGCGGTGCCCCAGAAGGCCGAGAGGCCAGGCGACATTTCCTCGACCATCAGACACCAGATCAGAACCAGCACCGGCAGCAAATAATGCAGGCCGGTGCGCGCGGTCTCAAAGAAATTAGGCACCTTCGCAATTGCCTTCGACGGATCGTCATTGGGCAAATCGGGATGTCCTGCCTTGTAGCGCACCAGCGCGAGGTAAGCCGCGAACAGAGCAACACCGAGGACCCAGCTCGCCGCGTCTCCGAACAAGGCCTTGGTCCAGCCGACGCCCCAATAGACGATGCCGCTCAAGACGATGACGCCGCAGAGGGTCATCAACGCTCGCAGCAGTGAATAATGGAGGGGGGCGGTGGACGATCGCGGCAGCCCGCGCAGTCCCATCTTCGCCGCTTCGATATCGACGATGTAAAATAGCGCACCGTAGGTCAGAAGCGCCGGAAGAAAGGCGTGCTTGACCACCTCCGCGTAAGTGATGCCGACATATTCCGCAATCAGGAATGCGGCGGCTCCCATCACCGGCGGCATCAATTGCCCGTTGACGCCGGCGGCGCATTCGATGGCGCCGGCCTTTACCGCCGGGTAGCCGACGCGCTTCATCAACGGGATCGTAAACGTGCCGGTGGTCACGGTGTTTGCGATCGAGGAGCCCGAGATCATGCCGGTCATCCCAGACGCGACGACCCCCGCCTTGGCCGGCCCGCCGCGATAAGTGCCGAGCATCGAAAAGGCGAGTTGGATGAAATAATTCCCGGCGCCAGCCTTTTCGAGCAGGCTGCCGAACAACACGAACAGGAAGACGACGCTGGTCGACACGCCGAGCGCGACGCCGAAGATTCCCTCCGAGGTGAGCCACATCTGCGAGGCCGCGCGAGAGAGAGTGGCGCCCTTGTGCGCCAGCAATCCGGGCAGCCACGGCCCGGCAAAAATGTAGATCAGCATCAGGCTCGCGATGACCGCTAGCGCCGGCCCGACGGCGCGGCGGGCCGCCTCGACTAGCACAACGACGCCGATAATCGAAATAATAACATCAGCGTTTGTCGGTAGCCCCGGCCGCAGCGAAATCTCGTTATAAAAGACAAGCAGGTACATCGCGGCGGTCACGCCAAGGATCGCCAGCGTCCAATCGGTGATTGGAATTCGGTGGCGCGGCGAGGATTTCCGCGCCGGGAAGGTCAAGTAGGCGAGCAGGAACGCGAAGGACAAATGAATGACGCGAGCCTGGCCGTCATTGAACACGGCGAAATGCAGCGTGTAAGGCAGCGGCGAGGCGTACCAGAGTTGGAACAGCGCCCAGGCGAGCGCGGCGGCAAAGATAAATTTCCTGGCGACACCAGTCGGCTTACGGCCGCCGGTGTCGGCCTCGGCCACCATGGTTTCGAGAGCCGCGCGTGCCGCGGCCGCCGGCTCACTATCGGCCATGACGTCTCACCCGTCGACGAGCCGAGCTATTCTAAAAAGTAAACGGGTGGCCGATCACCGCCCGCGCTGCCGTCACATCCAACCCTTTTCCTTGTAATACTTGATTGCTCCGGGATGCAGCTCTGCCGACAAGCCGTTCTTGATCATTTTTTTCGGATCGAGGTGAGCGAAGGCGGGGTGCAGCTTCTTGAACTCGTCGAAATTGTCGAAGACCGCCTTGACGAGGGCGTAGACGGTATCGTCGGGGGTCTTTGCCGCGGTCACGACGGTGGCGAGCACGCCGTAGGTTTCCGTCGGGTTGGGGTTGTTGGCGTACATGCCGCCCGGGATTGTCGCCTTGGCGTAATAGGGATTGTTCTTTACCAGCGCATCCACCACAGGACCCGTGAGCGGAATGAGCTTGGCACCGCAGGCAGTGGTCGGATCCTGAATCGCCGCGGAGGGATGACCGACGCCATAAAAAAATCCGTCGATCTTATTGTCGCACAGCGCTGTTCCTTGCTCGTCCGCCTTCAGTTCGGCGGCGAGCGAGAAATCGTTGAATGTCCAGCCCATCTGCTTAAGCAGCTCTTCCATCGACGCGCGCGTCCCCGAACCGGGATTGCCGACATTGAAGCGCTTGCCCTTGAAATCCTCGAATTTGGTGACGCCCGCCTCTTTGCGCGCCAGCACCGTGAACGGTTCCGGATGTACCGAGAACACCGCGCGCAGATCCGAGATCGCGGCGTCTTTGAATTGCCCGGTTCCTTTTACGGCGTTGAACTGAATGTCGGATTGGGCGAGAGCAAAGTCGAGTTCTCCCGATTTGATGGCGTTGACATTGAACACGGAACCGCCAGTCGATTCGACCGAACAGCGGATTCCAGTCTTTGCCCGGTCTTTGTTCATCAACCGGCAGACGGCGCCGCCCACGGCGTAATAGACGCCGGTCACGCCACCGGTGCCGATAGTGATGAATTTCTGCTGTGCCACCGTCGGCGTGCCGAGAGATGTCAGCGCCAGCAGGGCGGCTGCCATCAGTCCGACGGTTGTCGACGATTGTTTCATGTCCCGCCCTCTCGCCCGTTGAAACTGGCTGATGTCGGCAACCGGCTCAATACCCGCGGCCGCTGAACTAGACCTAGCAGGATGATCAGGCTGGGGCGAGCGGATTGGTCCGACAACCAACCCCAGGTGTTGCCTTTAGGGCGGTCGGTTGGCGAGTGATTTCGGTAACGGAGGGGGAGAGAGTTGGGAA
>CAVOTD010000053.1:0-83751 GCA_963698995.1 uncultured Alphaproteobacteria bacterium
ATTCAGCAATGCGCCGCGCCGACCTTGCCGATCTGACCGCGTTCGTTGCCGTCGCCGACAATCTCAGCTTCCGAGCGGCGGCGTCGCGCATCGGCGTCACGCCCTCGGCGCTCAGCCACACGATGCGGAATTTCGAGGAGCGTCTCGGGTTCCGCTTGCTTAACCGCACGACGCGGAGCGTGGCGCTCACCGATGCGGGCCTGCGCTTGCTCGACCGGCTTCGGCCGGCAGTCGAGCAGATCTCTCGGGGGCTGGAGGACCTCAAAGGCGAGCAGGGGCATCCCTTCGGGCAGCTGCGCCTATATATGACCCATCTCGCCGGCGCGGCCGTCATCGCCCCCGTCTGGGCGCGCTTTTTATCGACCTTTCCCGACGTCCAGCTCGAAGTTCATGTCGACACGGCGCCGGGCGACATCGTCGCCAAGGGGTTCGATGCCGGGATCGGTCCAAAAGACTGGGCGGCCGCGGACATGATCGCCGTTCGGGTGATGGGGCCGATGAGAGTGGCCGTGGTCGGCGCGCCGGTGTACTTCGCACGGCGGCTCCCGCCGCGCACGCCCGATGATCTCGCCCGCCACAACTGCGTTCAATATCGCCGGGCGACGGACGGCGCCATGTTCGAGTGGCCATTCGAGCGAAACGGCAAGCCAGGGGGGATCTCGGTGGATGGCCGGATCATCGTTAACGATACCGATCTGGCGGTTCGCGCGGCCGTCGACGGGTTGGGGATCGCGTACACGATCGAATTCTGTTGCCGACCCGTTTCTGCGCTCGGGGCAGCTGGTTCGCGTGCTGGAGGATTGGTCGCCCTCCGTCGATGGGCTCTTCCTCTACTATCCCGGCCACCGGCAAGTGCCGGTCGCGCTGCGCGCCCTGATCGACATGCTCCGCAGCGCCCGCGGGTCAGCACCGGCCGAAGGCTTGCTCGAGAACCCCTTCGCGGCCGAGTGACCCCGCAGAGGGCGCCGTAGCCGCACTTCCCCGGAGGCGAGCGCCTCCCGATGCGGGAGACATTCATGAATGTCTCTCATCTCCAAATCAAATTCAGAGCGATTGAGAAGCGCCCGTTCCGCCCGCATTTCCCAGTGCGAACTTGCGGACCGGGCACCGAAGCGGTCGGTGGGCAGCCCGGAGATTACCCCTGAACCCGGAGCATTCAAATATGACGGAATACGATAATGATCACTTGGGCAGCCTTCGTGCGGCGCTGCTGGACCATCCAATTTACACGCAAATCGCTTCCGTCGCCGATCTCAGGCGCTTCATGGAAGATCACGTCTTTGCGGTCTGGGATTTCATGTCGCTGCTAAAGCGGCTCCAGCAGGACATGACATGCATAAAGGTGCCGTGGTTCCCGGCGGACAATGCAAAGGCGGCACGTCTGATCAATGACATTGTGATCGGCGAGGAGACCGATGTCGGTCCCGACGGCTGCTATGTCAGCCACCTCGCCCTCTATCTGCGCGCGATGCGGGACGTCGGCGCCGGCACCCGCCAGTTCGAGAAGTTCCGTTCGCTTGTGCTGGTCGGCGTTCCGGTCGACGCAGCGCTGGCGCAGATCGGTGCACCGTGCCACGTGCAAGCCTTTGTCGCGCATACGATGGCGCTAGCCAATTCGGGCTCGACGGAGGAGGTTTTGGCGGCCTTCTTCTACGGCCGCGAGGACGTCATCCCGGAGATGTTCCGCAGGCTTCTCGACACGCTCTATGGCGCGCAGCACAACAACGATCGCCTGCGTCATTTCATCTACTACATCGATCGGCACATCGAACCCGATGGCGACAGCCACGGCCCCAAGGGGCGTGAGTTGCTCCAAGATATGACCGTGAACTCGCCGCACAAGGACGCGCGGGCTTGGCGCGCGGCGTGTCGCAGCGTCGAAGCCCGGATCGCGCTTTGGAACGGCACTTTGAGCACGCTCCGCCGCCAACGCGGCGTGAGGCACTCAGCCGAAAGCTACGTTGCCGGATGACCGCTGTGCGGGAGCTGCGTCTTGCCGCAGAAGGCGTTGTGTCGACTGGAATCGGCTGCCAGCGCAACGGCAATCCCTTCCGCGCATCGGAAATAGCGGAATCCAACGCGCTTTCCCCGGTGCAGCAGAAGCGTCCGGCAGAGGTGACCGGCTTAATGCTGGGTTTTTGCGGCAAACCAGCTCATAGACCGATCGTCTCCCCCTCTAAAATACTGCGCTAACGGAGCAGCTTGCTGGGCGCATGACCAAGAGCCAAACAGCAGGAATCTTCACGATCAGTCGCTCCTTTCTCCCTAAATCGCGGTGCACGGCGGGCTGAATAATGGAGTTCGCGCCGCTCGACCAGGAGTAGCAGGGAAATGACCGATCTGATCGAAAGAACGCTTCGCCGGCTCGACGGGCAACTTCCCGGCCAAGTTTCGAGACCGTGGGATGACCGCTATGCCATCGCCACGGCAATCTGGGCAAGGCCGGTCGGCCGCTTGCCGCGCGCTGTCGTCCACTGCCGGATAGCTGAAGACGTCCAGTCGGCAATTCGCGCCGCACGCAACTGTGATCTTTCGCTGTCGGTGCGGGGCGGCGGCCACGACTGGGCCGGTCGCGCCCTGTGCGACGGGATCGTTATCGACCTGAGCAGTATGAACGGCGTGGTCGTCGGCCCCGACAAACGCACTGCACGAATTTCGGGAGGCGCCCGCGCCTCCGACGTTGTCGCAGCAACAGATCCGCTCGGTGTCGCGGCCGTGGCGGGCGCGGTTGGCTCCGTCGGCATGGCGGGATTCACTTTGGGCGGCGGTTATGGAGCCTTGATTGGCCGCTTCGGACTGGCCCTCGATAATCTGCTCGCCGCAGAGGTCGTCCTCGCCGATGGGCGCATCGTTGTCGCCGATCACGACAATGATGAAGAGCTGTTTTGGGCGTTGCGCGGCGGCGGCGGAAACTTTGGCGTCGTGACCGCCATGCGCCACCGCCTGCACAATCTGTCGAGCGTCCGCTCGGGCATGCTCATCTACCCGTTCTCCGAGGCCAAAGCCGTCCTTGAACGCTGCGTCGACATTGCGGCTTCCGCCTCTGAAAACCTGACGGTCCAGGTCGGGTGCGTCGCCGGCGCCGACGGCACACCTGTGGTCATGATCGTGCCGAATTGGTGCGGTCTGCCGGCGGACGGCGAAGCGCGGGTCGCGCCGTTTCTAAAGCTTGGAACGCTGCTCGCGGGCGCTATAGAAGAGACATCCTATGGGGCGTCGTTGACCTTATTCGACCCGTATATCGTCGACGGGCAACGGGTGTTCATGGAGACCTGCTGGCTTCCTGCGCTCGACAGCGGCGGCATCGATGTTTTCATTGAGGCGATGACGACTGCCGTCTCGCCCGGCTGCGCCATTTTCACCCACGAGTTCAAGGGCGCCGCCTCGCGCGTGCCGGCAGAGGCGACGGCCTTCGGCCTTCGCCGCGACCATGTGCTCGTCGAGATCCTCGCCACGTTCGCCGATCGATCGGACAAGGTCGAGGAACAACGACATCACCGGTGGACGCGAGCCACTCTGCAGGCCTTTGCTGCGATGGCGCTGCCTGGGGGATATCCGAACCTCCTCGCTGGAGGCGACGCGGACCGTGTGGCGAAGAGCTACGGTTGCAACGCCGAGCGCCTCATCAAGGCCAAGCGGCGTTACGATCCCGATAACGTCTTCTGCTCCGCCATTCCGCTGCCAGTCGGTCAAAGACAATGACCGGCATAAGCGTGTGCCTCGGTTTACCCGACGATGCCCGCCGAATTCTGCGATGCCGACCGGTTTCGGCTGACTGTCAGAGCTACAATGACATCACCTGCGGCCTCTCTCTGCCGAGCACCGTGGCGCCGATGGCGCCCAGCAAGGATGGCTTGCCTATCGGTGTACAGATCGCGGCTCGTCGCCATGACGACCGTACGACGACCATCGCGGTGGCGGGCCTGATAGAGGCCCTAAATGGCGGCTTCGTCGCGCCGGGCTGGGAGTGAGGGGCTCCGAATGCGAGGCCAAAGAGCGGCCTGCTGTCTCCGGGAAAGCCCGGCAGCTCGGCGGAATCGATACGGGAAAGCCTCCTGCGCCAAATTGAGTTCATTAATTCCCATCATTATGCGTGCGATCGAGCTTGTCCGCGACGGGCGATCCGGCTTGGCTGAAATCGCCGCTCGGACAGGCTTCGCCGACCAGAGTCACTTGTCGCGTTGGGTCCGGCGGGTCAACGGCGTCTCCCTCACCCAGCTGGTCGCTTGACCGCGGCCGGACAGCTTGGATTCTTCCCGATGCTCCTTAAAGTCGCCGTGCAGGGCGCCGAATTATCGAGTTTGCGCCGTTAAAACTCCAGGAGGTCTGAATGAACGACGTAACAGTGAGGGTCCGACAGTTGTCGCAAGCCGCGATCAGCCCGGCTAAATTCGCCCATTTCGTGCTGCGCACCGGCCAGCTCGACAAATTGGCCGAGTGGTACCAGACGGTGCTCGCGGCCCGGATCGTCTTTCGCGACCAGCGTCTGTGCTTTTTGAGCTACGACGACGAGCATCATCGCCTGGCGCTGATCCACATTCCGGGTTTGCCGCCGCGCGACCCCGAGGGCGCCGGTACCGACCATGTCGCCTATTCCTACTGCGATCTCGGCGAGTTGTTGGCGACCTACCGGCGACTGAAGGCGCACGGCATCCTGCCGCATTGGCCGATCAACCACGGCGTGACGACTTCGATGTATTACCGCGACCCGGACAACAATCGGGTCGAGCTGCAGATCGACAACTTCCCGACCGCCGAGGAATTGCAGGGTTATTTCCACAGCGCCGCGTTCGCCGCCAATCCGGTCGGCGTCACCTATGACCCGGAGCAGCTGGTGCGCGATTACGAGGCCGGCGTGCCGATCGCCGAGCTCTTACGCATCCCGCCGCTGCCCGAGGGCAAGACCCCGTGGGACATGCTGAGCAGCCGACACTGAACATCCTCTTGGTCCGCGCCCGAAGACGCTGTTGTTGCGACCCGACCCGGCTGGCTCGCGCTCGCCCGTAACCAACCGGAAGATTCCGTCGCAACCCTCACCCACCCAGCCTTGCGGGCTGGGTCCCCCCGCTCCCGCGATGCGGGAGAGGGGCCGAGCGCAGCGAGGCGGGTGAGGGCTCCTCGGTACTAAAGCGGGAAGGCGGCGTCTGCCGATTGCGGTTGAATTGGATGACGTTCGGCTACCGCCGACAGACCACCGGCGCGCAGCCACTGATCTACAGGAGAACGCGATGTCCGAGAGCCGCCCGCCAGTTCCACCCTTCACCCCTGAAACTGCGACCCAGAAGGTCCGCATGGCGGAGGATGCGTGGAACTCGCGCGATCCGCAGCGCGTCGCACTCGCCTATACGAGTGACAGCCGCTGGCGGAACCGCGTGGAATTCCTGCAGGGCCGCGCCGCGATCGAAGAATTCCTGACGCGCAAGTGGCAGCGCGAACTCGACTACCGCCTGATCAAGGAAATTTGGGCCTTCCGCGGGAACCGTATCGCTGTCCGGTTCGCCTATGAGTGGCACGACGACAGCGGCAACTGGTTTCGCAGCTATGGCAACGAGAACTGGGAATTCGACGAGGACGGTCTGATGCGACTGCGGATTGCCAGCATCAACGATCTTCCGATCAAGGAGAGCGAGCGCAAATACCATTGGCCGCTCGGCCGCCGTCCCGACGATCACGCGTCTTTGAGCGATCTCGGATTCTGAGGAAGCGATCGGGCGACAGGCGATCCAATATTCAGACTTTGTGAGGATAGCGAGGGCTGTTGACGATGAGCTGCGAGGAGGCGGCTTTCGCGCTTCAAGACGCGCTGCTGGGCCTGTCGTGTAAGTCAATCATGGCAGACGGAGTTCCTCGAGAAACGCGCTCGGGATTGATCGCGCACAGCAGCAGGAGGTGGATGGGTGGCTTGGAGACGCTGGGGATATTACCCGAGATCTGGCCGCGTGGTTGCGCGAGACCGCGGGCAGGTGTCGCCTGCTCCTTCCGCGCAAAGAATTGCTTAGCCTCGCCCGGCGATATGAGAGCCGATCACCTGGAACGGAAAGCGCGGCGGCAGCCCCTTCGTTAGCCCGAAAAAACCTAAATCCGTTAGCCCTTTCGCTAGCCTGGGGCTAACGAAAGGGCTCGCGAGAAGATCGTCCGCGGTGTATCTTATTGGCATAACAGGGAAATCCGGTGCCGGGTGAGGGATTCGAACCCCCGACCTTCGGTTTACAAAACCGCTGCACTGCCACTGTGCTAACCCGGCAAAATCAATACTTAGATGCTCCTGACCGCGCTTTGCTACCGGATTTGCTACCGAACCCTCATTTCCGCTCGGCTGAGACCATCATAGCACCCCGAAATGCGGCGTCGAGGCGGCCGGCAGCATCCTCCTGCATCGTGGCCGTCACGTGGCTGTAGAGATCGAGCGTCGTAGTGACTGTCGAATGCCCGAGCCGCTCTTGCGCGATTTTAGGATGCACTCCGGCGAGCAAGAGCTGCGTCGCATGGCTGTGCCGAAGATCATGAAACCGAACCCGAGGGAAGTCGGATCCCAGGCGAGGCAAGAACCGCGGAAATTCGTGAGTTAGGCTCTGCGGCTGTAGCGGCTCCCCATCGGCGCGGGCACAAAGGAGCGTGGCGTCGGTCTGGCGTACGCCGAGGGCGAGAAGTTTCTCAGCTTGTTCGCGCTTCAGCCGCCGTAGCTCATCAACAGCGAAGCTCGGTAGGGTCACGGCCCGCGCGCGATCGGTTTTCGGCGCTTTGAACCGTATTGCCGTCTTCGTTTGCTCCAGGCTCTCGACGATGCGAACCGTACCGCGATCAAGATCGACATTGCGCCAACGCATCGCCAGAACTTCGCCGCGTCGCGCGCCGGTGGCGAGCGCCATCAAGACCGGCCAATAGATATGAGAATGCCGTACTGCGTCTAAGAGCATCGCCGATTGCTCGGCCGTCAGTGTCGCCATCTCCCGGCGCTCCACCTTGGGCAGCCGGGGGACGGTAGCAGGGAAGGCAGAACGCGCACCAGAGAGCCGCGCAGAGGGTTCTACGCCCAACAACGCGGCCGCATAGCATGGCTCAAGAACCTACTGAAATCGAAATGGCGGCTGAGGTTCGGCGCATAGAGGCGCTGCGGGCCACGAGAGCCGCCGAGAAGGCCAAGGTTGACGCTGACGCGCGCCCGACGCCGGATTTGTCGAAGTTGTCGCCAATGGATTTCACCGCGGGCGGAGGGCCACCCAGATTGACCGCGGATCAAGTGGGCGAGTTCGTCGAGGCAATGCGCGCGACCTATGCGAGCTTCGACTATGATCAGGAGATCGTGGCCCTCAAAGAAGAGCGGCTGGCGAACGCATTGAAGGCTGACGGCTACGCGCTGCCACCACTCCCGGCCAAGGACAGGCTACGGGCGCTCATGGCTCGCCAGATGCGTCGGCAGGGCAGCTGAGGGATGGGCGCCACAGCCGGGGATAAGCGCATCTATTGGGGCCGGATCGCCCCCACGGCTGTGGTGCACCTACTCCTCCTAGCGTCCCTCCTTCCCTTGCCGCGGTGAGCCCGGCAATCTGAACGGCTACCCCGACTGCAATAAGCGTGGTGCGCGTCCCCGTCATTCTCCGCGTAGCCTCGGCACCCAACGGCCGGGGTCAAGGGCGCCTCTCAGCTTCGCAAACCCCGCGATAAGCGCTGTGGGCGACGATCAGCCTCGTAACACTCATGACGGCCCGGATTACGCGCGCTGCCCCCCCGACACCTGATCGAGACCGCCTCTCGCTCCTTCCGCCGACAACCCGCGACACCTCAACCGCCCCTTGAGGTCGGGCACCTCGGCCGCGGGGTTCAGGCCGCCCCTCAGCAGCGCCGGCGTCAGCAGCGCGCGACGTGATGGCAGGCATTAACATCGACTGTATTACCGGCTCATTCTTTGTACTGACCGTTCCCGATGTACGATTTTACATTAGCTGTTGCAGCCCCATCACTCCGACGTGGCATAGTAATTAAAGTGGACCATCGCCCATCTCCCTCGCGCATTATTTTTCCGGCACTCTCCAGGCGCCTTAAAGCTTTTTCAGTTAGTTCTGGGACGTAGTCAATAGCGCCGGCAATCTGACTTGTTGTCATCGCGTGGCTGGAGAACGAGAGTTCAGTCAATATGAGTTTCGGTATATTGCGCCGCTTTGCTCGCCGCTCTTCAACGCCCCCCGGATCGGTAAGAGTGGGTTCTACTCCCAACAGTTCCATAGCTTGCCTGAAGCCTTCTAGCCGCGCTTGGATGAGCCGAGCCTCCCAGGCTTTTTCCTCACTGGCGGCGATTGCGGCCACTCGATCAGCCTCTAGCTTTTGTAGATAGGCGGCAGTTTTCTCTACCGAGAACTGCATCTCCCTTCTCCTTAAGGGTCTGTGGTACCGCACCTGACGTTGCGCACGACATATTCTACAGCACACATTTTAAAAGAGGGTTACCGCCGCACGAATTGTCGCAACGCGGCTCAGGGCATGTCAGCATGCCGCATAGGAATTGCCGCCGACGGCCAAGGTACTGCCCCGGTCTTCTCGGCATCGTCGTAGGGACTAGACAGCACGGCCCAGAAGGGCATTATTCCTTAGAACGAAAAAGGAACGCTAAGATGCCCGGTAACGCGCGCGAAATGATCACAGCAGCCGAGCGGCGCTTCCCCGTGCGCGTCAGGATCGCCGTGCCGCCCGGCGGTTTCGGCCAGCGGTACTCTCAAATCACTGCTTGGCTCGATGGGAACTGCGGCGCCGATGGCTGGGCGATGACATCGTCGGGCGTGCGCGGCGTGCTCAATGACGCCGTTTCGATCTACTTCGCGGATGCCACCCTCGCCAGCGCCTTCGTCGCGCGCTGGTGCGCCGGGTCAAAGGTCGAGACGGCCGGGGGTGTGTTCCAGGTGCGGGAGGACGAGCCGGCTCCGCGGATCGGGGCAGGGCTTCATCGGACGCCGTGAGAGCGGTCCAGGTGCAGGTCGGAACTGGCAGCGTCGGGGTGTCCCTGGGCTGCCGGTTGGCGCCTCCCTTATCCCTGCCCGTTCCCGCTCGAAGGCGGCGTTTCCCGCTGAGACCGTCGGGATAAACATTGAGACCGGCGGGTCGAGATTGCTCAATTGATAGATATACGGCGGCAATGCGCGATGGTGTGGGAACGAGCCGCCCAAATCCTCCTCTCGTGTGACGGGCGCCGCATCGTGATGGCGTGCATCGCCCAAACGCGTTTGTGCTGGCGCGGGTCGGGCTCACCTCTTGATTAGGGGCGAGCAACGGTGAGCGCCCCCGCCTCGATCCTTAGATCACAACTGTCGCGAGTAGAAGCGGCCATCAATGGCATTGCTGAGCCCGTCCGAATGATTTCCTCCAGGCTCTCAGCTTCGCCGCCCATTTGCCCTTGCGGCGGTAGCCCGTAGATTGTTCCGCTTGCAGTCGCGCGCCCATATTCCTGGGCAGGATAAAAGACCGCGACCAATTGTACCCATCACCCGCGAATTGGGGGGGCGAAATGCCCGACGAGGAGAATACCAGCACGCCTAACGGAAAAGTCCTTAATGTTCCACCAATGTCATCCGAAACGTGGGAGCTGATTAAACACCGATTGATGGGTATTTCGCAAAAATCAGCCTCCCGCCCGCATCCAGACCCGCCTCGGCTGCGTTATTAACCATACAACGGCAAGTCGATACGATCGGCACGACTGGCTTTTTAAAACGGCAATGGACGAAGAGCAGAAGCTGCGGCGGGATTTGGAACGTTATCGCTATCTCTTGTGTCTCACGACGGATCAGCGGGCGGTTGCAGCCCTTTATGAACTGATCAAGCAGACGCTCGACCGTATAAGCCGGATCAAACATCGACCCAACGAGCCCGGCGAGACGCTTTGCCGCCACGCACCGTGAGGCTCCGACCCGACGGGCGACCACGCAGCGGTTTGACCCTGGTGAGCAATGGAGCGAACTTTCGCTGATTTTTGACCCGAGGCGCGAATTTACTGCATCGCGAACCGCCGGGTCGAGGCGGCGAGGGCGCGGGCCACCTCCCCGAAACCTCAGCGCGCGGGAGCATCTGGCGCGGCCCTGGGTTGCTGCTCTAGGGCATCAAGCCGTTCGCCGGCGCCGACCGTTCCGAGGTCGCGGGCACGGCGATACCAGGCGGCGGCCTGAGCCGGGTCCCCCGGGGTGCCGCGAACCCCGATGCGGCCGAGAAAGCCAGCATCGAACGTCGCTCCGAGCCGCAGCGCCGCAGCGCCGACACCAGCATCGGCGGCGCGTTCATAGAATAGGCGTGCCGACGCGATGTCGCCGGTGCTGAGGAGCCCGTCGCCACGGGTCAGCAGCGCCGTGACCTCCGTTGGTGAAAGGCCCGGGTCGGCCGGCGATGGCGCCGCTGAAGGCGGGGATGCGGTCGGCGGCAGCGTTGGCATGGGCGGCGCCGGAGTGGGCTGCGCGGGAGCGGGTTTGGCTACCCCTGACGCCGCTTGCGGCGGGAGCGGAAGCTCGGCCGGCGGCGATTCCGTGGCCGGCGGCCTGGCAACGGGGAGATAGTGCACCGCCAACAGCGCTCCAAGAGCGGTTGTCGAGAGCACCGCCAAGGCAGCTAGAGCGCGGACGAGACCGGGCGAGATACCGCGCGCCGCGTCGCCCGGCTGGCGGCTTGCGATCTGATGGCGAAGGAAATTGATGCTTTCGTCCTCGCCAATCTCGTCAAAGCGAAACTGGCCCGCCAGCGCCGCTTTCAAAAAGCTCAGCGACGGATCCTCCAACCGCGCCAGCAAACTCGTGCGGGCCAGCAGCACCCCGACGGCCCCCTTTCGAGCCCCGCGCTGGACGGCATCACAGATTTCCTCGAGCTGCCGCTCGGAAAACCGCTCGGCTTCGCCGAAAACAAACAGCGGCGGGATCCCCTCTGGTGTCTTCGGCGGCTCCGCCGTGCCCTCCCCGGTGGCTGTCGTTGCAAGCACGGAGCCCGCCTGCGCCAAGGTGTCGGCCGTCAGTTCTGGGCTCCATGGGACTTCGATCACGGTGCGGTGCGATGGCGCGACCGTGTGGAGCGCCTCGGAGAGGGCATGATGGTCGCCCGACGGATCGCCGGCGACAACCACCAGGTTTCCGGCGCGCAAGGCGCCGACGATGCGGCCGGCGACGGACAAGTAATGCGCCTCGGTGGCAAAGTAATCGGACCCCGGTTCGACTGCGCCGGCAGCGTCCGGAACATGACGCGGGGCGGCGCCAACCATTATCCGGCGCCGGGAACGCCGACATGGCCGGAAGCGCAAGACCAGATGCCCGACGGCGGAGGCAGCTGTCTCAAATGCTGTCTGAATTCAGCGGCTTTGCCGAATGACACCGGGTCCCTCGCACAAGTCCCGGCGAGTTCTAGCTTATGTCGGCCAGTGCGGCAAAAGCGGCCTGTCTGGCGCAGCGAACGGCAGAACGAATCGGGAAATTGTGAACCAGTGCATTACTCTCCCGGATACCCCCTTCCTTGCGCCGGTCGCGGCGGAATACACGAGGTAGGTTCTATACGGCGCATGGCATTGTTGGTGATTAGCTGTCTTGGTACCAGCACGGGAAAGCTTTCGGGCAAGAAAAGCCGAAGCAAGCCAGGGAGAAACCAAATGGTTCGTCAATCGCTGTTGCCCTCGCCGTCGTCACCGCGACGGACCCGAGCAGGGCGGCGACCGCGGCCCCGCATCACCGCACCGTCGTCCACCACGTCTATGTCTATGAGCCGGCGCCGAACCCTTATTATTACGGCCCCTATTACGGCCCGGGTTACGCTCCGGCCTACGGTCCGCTAGCGCCGATCACCTCGCTCCCCGGAGCGGCCGTTTGTCTGGCCTTCTCATTGATCGGCGGATGCTGATCCATCTGCAACGAGGACGCCGCCGCGCGCGCGGCTCCTCGCTTGTCTTTAGCCGGCCCTGTGGCGGGTCAGTTCGTAGAGCGCGACCGCCGCGGCATTGGAGACGTTGAGGGTCGGTTGCGCGGGGCGGGTTGGCAGTCGCGCAAGGAAATCGCACCGCGCTCGCACCAAGCGGCGCATGCCGCCGCCCTCGGAACCGAGCACGAGCGCTACCTGCGCCCCGATCTCCAACTCCGCCAGCGGCTGCGGCGCAGTCTCGTCGAGACCGTAAATCCAGAAACCGGCTTGTTTGAGGTGATCGAGCGCGCGGGCGAGGTTGACGACGCGGACTAGCGGCACGCTCTCGAGCGCGCCCGAGGCGGCTTTGGCGAGCGCTCCGGTCGTCGGCGGAGCGCCGTGAGCGGGGACAACCAATGCAAGTGCGCCGAATGCGGCGGCAGAACGCAGTACCGCGCCAGTGTTCTGCGGATCGCTGACCCGGTCGAGCACGATAATGACCGACCGGTCGCCGGCCCGACCGCTGTGCCGCAGGACATCGTCCAAGTCGCGCTCTTCGAGCGGCTCGACTTCGAGGGCCAGCCCCTGGTGAACGGCGCCGGCCGGCAGGATCGCCGCCAATCCATGGTGATCGAGCACGCGCACCGCCTCGCCGGCGCCGAATTGCGCCGCACGGGCGCCGGCGACAAGGGCGGTTGCCTCTGCTTCGTGGCCGGCGAGCACCACCAGACAGTGCCAGCGCCGGTCCGGATTGGCGAGAGCCGCCGCGACGGCGTGCTTTCCATAGATCCAACGTCCGGCGGCGGGAGGGTTGCGGCCTGTTGTTGACACGCGCGCGCCCTCGCCATCGGAGCGCCGCCGGCGGGGCGTTGTCCGAGCGCTACGCGGTGTTCGGAAATCGCTCATCTCGATCGGTCGGGAATTGGCAATGGCGGCCTTAGCTCGGGGACGGAAGTCGAGCCAGCATGCCTCGAAAGCCTGGATTGACAAAGCTAGGCCGGCACCTTATGACCCGCCTTCCGCTGCGCCGGGCGGCACGCAATCCGGAGGGGTTGCCGAGCGGTTAAAGGCAGCAGACTGTAAATCTGCCGACGTACGTCTTCGTAGGTTCGAATCCTACCCCCTCCACCAGCGCTTTGGGATGTCGGCAGTACCGGAGCATGGTGTGGGGTTTGGGGCGGCGGCTCCAGAGTAGGCGACGCCGGGTAAAACTTAGGGCCGGGTGAGGCAGAGGGTCGGCTTTCGGTTGCAGCACAACGCGGGTGTAGCTCAATGGTAGAGCTCCAGCCTTCCAAGCTGGCTACGTGGGTTCGATTCCCACCACCCGCTCCAGGCCGCTCCCCGTCGCGTGGCGAATGATGTTCTCCTTCTGATAGAAGGCCGCAAGCAATGTCGAAGGCAAGGTTTCAGCGGACGAAGCCGCACTGCAACATCGGGACGATCGGTCATATCGACCACGGCAAGACGACCTTGACGGCGGCGATCACCAAGGTGTTGGCGGAGAAGGGGGGCGCGACGTTTGTGCCGTTCGACCAGATCGACAAGGCGCCGGAGGAGCGGGCGCGGGGGATCACGATCGCGACGGCGCATGTCGAGTACGAGACCGACAAGCGGCACTATGCGCATGTCGACTGCCCGGGGCATGCCGACTACATCAAGAACATGATCACCGGGGCGGCGCAGATGGATGGCGCGATCCTGGTGGTGTCGGCGGCCGACGGGCCGATGCCGCAGACCCGCGAGCACGTGTTGCTGGCGCGCCAGGTCGGGGTTCCGGCGCTGGTCGTGTACATGAACAAGGTCGACATGGTCGACGACCCGGAGCTGTTGGATCTGGTCGAGCTCGAGGTGCGCGAACTGTTGAGTTCGTATCAGTTTCCGGGGGACGACATCCCGGTGGTACGGGGCGCGGCGTTGTTTGCGCTGGAGGGCCGCGACCCGGAACAGGGTCACGATTCGATCATCGCGCTGATGGCGGCGGTGGACGGCTACATCCCGCAGCCGGAGCGGGCCAAGGACCGGCCGTTCCTGATGCCGATCGAGGATGTGTTCACGATCTCGGGGCGCGGCACGGTGGTGACCGGGCGGGTCGAGCGCGGCATCGTCAAGGTCGGCGACGAGGTCGAGATCGTGGGGCTTGCGGCCGACCGCCAAGACGGTGGTGACCGGGGTCGAGATGTTTCGGAAACTGTTGGACCAGGGCGAGGCGGGCGACAATATCGGGGCCTTGCTGCGCGGCACCAAGCGCGAGGAGGTCGAGCGCGGCCAGGTGCTGGCGGCGCCGGGGTCGATCACGCCGCACACCCGCTTTCAGTGCGAGGCCTATATCCTGACCAAGGAAGAAGGCGGGCGGCACACGCCGTTCTTTGGCAATTACCGGCCGCAATTCTATTTCCGCACGACCGATGTGACCGGCACGGTGCACCTGCCGGAAGGCACCGAGATGGTGATGCCGGGCGACAACATCTCGATGGAGATCGAATTGATCGCGCCGATCGCGATGGATGAGGGGCTGCGCTTTGCGATCCGCGAAGGCGGCCGCACGGTCGGCGCCGGCGTCGTCGCCAAGATCATAAAATAGCGGGTGGTTTAGGAGTGTAGCTCAACTGGTAGAGCACCGGTCTCCAAAACCGGGGGTTGGGGGTTCGAGCCCCTCCACTCCTGCCAGTTCTCGAGGCGTCGCCACGGGATAACGCGATCGACCGCAAGGTTCCTGGAACGGGCGCCGGCCAGGGGCCATATTATTGGCGTGTGATGGGTCGCCCGGTTGAGGGTCAATTAGGTTTATGGCGAAGACGAGCCCAGTCGAATTTTTCCAGCAGGTCCGCCAAGAGGTCTCTCGGGTCACCTGGCCAAGCCGCAAGGAGACCCTCGTCACTACGGCGATGGTGTTCGTGATGGTGTTTATTGCGGCGGCCTTCTTTTTTGTGGTGGACCAGGCCTTTTCAGCGGGCGTGCGGCTGATCTTTGGGCTCGGGCACTAGGTTTTCAGGACGTTGGCGATGACGAGCCGCTGGTATGTGATCCACGTTTATTCCGGCTTTGAGAAGAAGGTCGCAGCCTCGATCCGCGAGCAGGCCGAACAGAAGGGACTTTCCGAAAGTTTTGAGGAGATCCTTGTTCCGACCGAGGAGGTTGTCGAGGTCAAGCGCGGCGCCAAAGTCAACTCGGAGCGTAAGTTTTTCCCGGGCTATGTGCTGATCAGGATGGATCTCAGCGACGAGACCTGGCATCTTGTCAAGAACACCGCCAAGGTCACCGGCTTTCTCGGCGGTCGCGGTCGGCCGTCGCCGATCAGCGATGCTGAAGCGGCGCGCATCATGCACCAGGTTCAGGAAGGGATCGAGCGCCCGAAGCCCTCGGTGACTTTCGAAATCGGCGAGCAGGTTCGGGTCTGCGACGGACCGTTCACCTCGTTCAACGGCCTCGTCGAAGAGGTCGACGAAGAGAAGGCGCGGATCAAAGTCGCGGTGTCGATCTTTGGGCGCGCGACCCCGGTGGAGCTGGAGTACTCGCAGGTCGAGAAAGTATAGGACTTGATCCGGCATGAGTGCGATCGGCCCGGGTCTCGCCTGCTTCGTCATTCCCGCGAACGCGGGAAATCCGGGGCGGCAAGTCCGCGCAGGTGGGCCCTGGACCCTGGCTTTTGCGGAGCCGACGAGACTCGCGAGAGGTTGAACTAATGGCGAAGAAAATCGTCGGGATCATCAAGCTGCAAGTGCCGGCCGGCAAGGCGAACCCCTCGCCGCCGATCGGTCCGGCGCTCGGGCAACGCGGGCTCAACATCATGGAGTTCTGCAAGGCCTTCAACGCCGCGAGCCAGAACCTCGAACCGGGGATGCCGATCCCGGTGGTGATCACGGCCTATGCCGACCGCTCCTTTACCTTTGTCACGAAGAGCCCGCCCAACAGCTATTTTCTCAAGAAAGCCGCGGGGATCGAAAAGGGATCGCAAACTACCGGCAAGGCCCGGCCGGCCGGCCGGGTGACGATGGATCAGATCCGCGAGATCGCCGAGCAGAAAATGCAAGACCTCAATGCCAAGGACGTCGAGGGTGCCTGCCGCATGCTGATCGGCTCGGCGCGCTCGATGGGACTTGAAGTGGTGGAGTGAGCTGATGGCAAAAACCGGCAAGCGGCTGCAGAAAGCCTATGAAGGCATCGATCCGACGGTGGCGCGCCCGCTCGACGAGGCGCTCAAGCTGATCAAAGAGCGGGCCTCGGCAAAGTTCGATGAGACCGTCGAGGTGGCGATGAACCTGAACCTCGATCCGCGCAAACCCGATCAGAATTTGCGCGGCACGGTAATGCTGCCGCACGGCACCGGCAAGACGGTGCGGGTCGCGGTCTTCGCGCGCGGCGATCGGGCAAAGGAAGCGGAGGCCGCCGGTGCCGACGTTGTTGGGGCCGAAGATCTCGCCGAAAAGGTTCAGGCCGGCCAGATCGATTTCGATCGGGCGATCGCGACCCCGGACCTGATGTCGCTGGTCGGTCGCCTGGGCAAGATATTAGGGCCTCGCGGATTGATGCCGAACCCGCGCCTCGGCACCGTGACGCCGAATGTCGCCGAAGCGGTGCGCGCCGTCAAAGGCGGCCAGGTCGAATTCCGCGCCGAGAAGGCCGGGATCGTGCATGCCGGTGTCGGCAAAGCAAGCTTTACCGACGCGGCGCTGGCGGATAATGTGCGTGCCTTTGTCGGCGCAATCACCCGCGGCAAACCGAGCGGCGTCAAAGGCACCTATATCCGAAAGGTCAGCGTCAGCTCGACGATGGGTCCGGGCGTCAGGGTCGAATTGTCCGGGTTGGCCGAGGAACCGAGGGCTTAGCCGCCGAATACGGCTCGCGGCCGGTTGGAGATTGCAGTGGACCGAACGCAAAAACAGAAGGTCGTCGACACCTTGCAGCAAGACCTCGCGGGTACGGCTTGCGTCGTCGTGACCCATCAGTCGGGGCTGAGTGTTGCCGAGGTTACCCAGTTGCGGCGGCAGATCCGCAACGCCGGAGCCAGCTTCCGGGTGACCAAAAACCGGCTCGTCAAGCGCGCCCTCACCGGCAGCCCATTCGAAGCGTTGTCGTCGCTGTTTACCGGTCCCACCGCGATCGCTTTTTCGCGCGACCCGGTAGCGGCGGCAAAGGTGGTCGTCGAATATGCCAACCGAAACGACAAGCTGACCGTCATCGGCGGCGGCTTGGCGGGCCAGCAGATCGACGCCGCCGGGGTCAGGGAACTCGCCCGGCTGCCCTCGCTCGATGAATTGCGCGGCACGCTTATCGGGTTATTGCAGGCGCCGGCGGCGCGCGTCGCGCGGGTGCTGCAGGCGCCGGCCGGCCAGGTCGCCCGGGTGGTTGCGGCCTTCGCCGAAAAGCACGGCGAGGGCGCCGCCTAATCAGTTTGCTTGATGCTTGTTGGTGGTTGAAGACGGTCAGGAGTAGGAAATGTCGGATTTGGCAAGACTGGTCGACGATCTGTCGGCCTTGAGCGTCATCGAGGCGGCTCAGCTGTCGAAGATGCTCGAAGAGAAATGGGGAGTGTCGGCGGCGGCTCCAGTCGCCGTCGCGGCGGGCGGCGGCGCCGCGGCTGCCGCGGCGCCCGAGGCTGCCGTCGAACAGACGGAGTTCGACGTGATCCTCGCCGCGATCGGTGAAAAGAAAATCAACGTCATCAAAGAAGTTCGGGCGATTACTAGCCTTGGCCTGAAAGAGGCCAAGGATCTTGTTGAGGCCGCACCTAAACCCGTCAAGGAAGGGGTCAACAAGGAAGAGGCGGCAAAAATTAAGAAACAACTGGAAGACGCGGGCGCGACGGTTGAAGTGAAGTAGGCTCGTCACGATATTTGTTCTATCGGGCGGCCGTCCGATCGCACTCGGCCGCCGCCTGACAACCAGACCTAACAACCGGGGCGCGAGACATCGCGCACGCCGGGTTTTGCCGTCTAAGTTGGAGCTGTTGGCTGATCGGCTATGGTCGAGCCGAACGACGGGGGCGCCGGGCGGTGATTGGCTGCGCCGGACGAGCGCCGCGGGTCGTCCGGCGACCCTGATCAATCGGGCCGCTGAATTGCGGCCTATAACGAGGAGCACGCATGGCTATTTCCTTCACGGGCAAGAAGCGGATCCGCAGGAGTTTCGGGCGGGTTGCCGAAGTGGCGCCGATGCCGAACCTCATCGAGGTTCAAAAGAGCTCGTACGATCACTTCTTGCAGATGGGGGTGATACCCGAGCAACGCGCCAGTGTCGGGCTTCAGGAGGTCTTCAAATCGGTATTCCCGATCCGCGACTTCTCCGAGCGTGCCCAGCTCGAGTTCGTGCGGTATGAGCTGGAATTGCCGAAATACGAAGTCGATGAGTGCCAACAGCGGGGCATTACCTTCGCCGCACCGCTGAAGGTGACGCTTCGACTCGTCGTCTGGGATGTCGACGAGGACACCGGGTCACGCTCGATCCGCGACATCAAGGAGCAGGACGTCTACATGGGCGATATGCCCCTGATGACGAAGAACGGCACCTTCATCATCAACGGCACGGAGCGAGTCATCGTCTCGCAGATGCACCGCAGCCCGGGTGTCTTTTTCGACCATGACAAGGGCAAGACGCATTCTTCCGGCAAATACCTGTTCGCCGCCCGGGTCATTCCCTATCGCGGTTCTTGGCTCGATTTCGAGTTCGACGCCAAGGACCATGTCTACGTCCGCATCGACCGGCGCCGCAAGCTGCCGGCGACGACCCTGCTGCTTGCCTTGGACGACGCCGCGACCGAGGAATTGCGGGCGCGCCGCAGCGCCGAGGCGAAACCGCTGCTGCCCGGCGAAGCGGTCGGCATGTCGAAGGAAGAGATCCTGTCCAACTTCTATGGGACGATCGTCTTCCGGCGCGGTGACCGGGGCTGGATGACGCCGTTCCGGGAAGAGAATTTCAAAGGCAAGCTAACGAGCGACCTGTTGGACGCCGGCACCGGCGAAGTCGTGCTCGCGGCCGGCGAGCGGATGACGCCGCGCGTCGCACGGCGGCTGCGCGAGGAAGGGCTCGCGGATGTGCTCGTCACCGAGGAGGATCTGGTCGGCCGGTACTTCGCCTCGGACCTGATCAACGAAGAGACCGGCGAAGTCTATTTCGAGGCCGGCGACGAGATCACCGCTGCGGCGCTGGCGCAATTGACCGAGGCCGGCATCGACGAGCTGCCGGTGCTCGACATCGACCATGTCAGCGTCGGCCCTTACATCCGCAACACGCTCGCGATCGACAAGAATGCGACGCGCGAGGACGCTCTGATCGATATCTATCGCGTCATGCGTCCGGGCGAGCCGCCGACCCTGGAGACGGCGGAGGCGCTGTTCAACAGTCTGTTCTTCGATCCCGAGCGTTACGACTTGTCGGCGGTTGGCCGCGTCAAAATGAACTCGCGGCTCGGCCTGACGACCGAGGATACGGTGCGCACTTTGCGCAAAGCCGACATCCTGGCGATCGTCAAGGTGCTGGTCGACCTGAAGGATGGCCGCGGCGAAATCGACGACATCGACCATCTCGGGAATCGCCGCGTCCGCTCGGTCGGCGAACTGATGGAGAACCAGTATCGCGTCGGCCTGTTGCGGATGGAACGGGCGATCCGCGAGCGCATGAGTTCGGTCGAGATCGACACGGTCATGCCGCACGATTTGATCAATGCCAAGCCGGCGGCGGCGGCGGTGCGCGAATTTTTTGGCTCGTCGCAGCTGTCGCAGTTCATGGACCAGACGAACCCGCTTTCCGAGATCACCCACAAGCGGCGTCTGTCGGCACTCGGCCCGGGCGGCCTGACGCGCGAGCGCGCCGGCTTCGAGGTGCGCGACGTGCATCCGACCCATTACGGCCGGATCTGCCCGATCGAGACCCCGGAAGGCCCGAATATCGGGCTGATCAACAGCTTGGCGACCTACGCACGGGTCAACCAGTACGGCTTTATCGAGAGCCCCTACCGCCGGGTGGTCGAGGGCCGCGTGACCGACGAGGTCGTCTATCTCTCGGCGATGGATGAGGGGCGATACGCGATCGCTCAGGCCAATGTCGAGACCGACGCCGAAGGCCGGGTCGTGGCCGATCTGACCAATTGCCGCAAAGGCGGCGATTTTGTCATGCAGCGGCCCGAGGATATCGACCTGATCGACGTCTCGCCAAAGCAGCTGGTCTCGGTCGCCGCAGCGCTGATCCCGTTTCTCGAAAACGATGACGCGAACCGCGCCCTGATGGGCTCGAACATGCAGCGCCAGGCGGTGCCGCTGATCCGTGCCGAAGCGCCGCTGGTCGGCACCGGGATGGAGGAGACGGTGGCCCGCGACTCCGGTGTCACGATCATCGCCCGGCGCTCGGGGATCATCGACCAGGTCGACGCGACCCGAATCGTGATCCGCGCGACGGAGGAGACCTCGACCGCCGCTTCCGGTGTCGACATTTATAATCTCTTGAAGTTCCAGCGCTCGAACCAGAACACCTGCATCACCCAGCGGCCGCTGGTCAAAGTCGGCGACCAAGTGATGGCCGGCGACATCATCGCCGATGGCCCGTCGACCCAGCTCGGCGAGCTGGCGCTCGGGCGTAATGTGCTGTGCGCCTTCATGCCGTGGAACGGTTACAACTTCGAGGATTCGATCCTGATTTCCGAACGCATCGTCTCCGACGACGTGTTCACCTCGATCCATATCGAAGAGTTCGAGGTCATGGCGCGCGACACCAAGCTCGGCCAGGAGGAGATCACGCGCGATATCCCGAATGTCGGCGAGGAGGCGCTGAAGAACCTCGACGAGGCCGGGATCGTCTATATCGGCGCCGAGGTGAAGCCGGGCGACATCCTCGTCGGCAAGGTGACCCCGAAGGGCGAGTCGCCGATGACCCCCGAAGAAAAGCTGCTGCGCGCGATCTTCGGTGAAAAGGCCTCCGATGTCCGCGACACCTCGTTGCGGCTGCCGCCCGGGGTATCGGGCACGATCGTCGAGGTGCGCGTCTTCTCTCGGCGCGGCGTCGACAAGGACGAGCGCGCATTGGCGATCGAGCGAGCCGAGATCGAGCGGCTGGCGAAGGACCGCGACGACGAGCGAGCGATCCTCGAGCGCAGTTTCGCCGCAAGGCTGAAGGAGCTGATGCTCGGTCAGGTCGCGGTCGGCGGGCCGCGGGGCATGAGATCCGGCATCGACATCACCGAGGAGGTGCTCGCCGAGTATCCCCCGGCGCTGTGGCGCCAGATCTCGATCCGTGACGATGCCAGGATGGCGGATATCGAGGGCTTAAAGAAGCAGATGGCGGACGCCGTCGCGGCACTCACCGCGCATTTTGAGAGCAAGGTTGAAAAGCTGCAGCGCGGCGACGAGCTGCCGCCCGGCGTCATGAAGATGGTCAAGGTCTTTGTCGCGGTAAAGCGCAAGCTGCAGCCCGGCGACAAGATGGCTGGCCGGCACGGCAACAAGGGCGTCATCTCGCGCATCGTGCCGTGCGAGGACATGCCCTATCTAGAGGACGGCACGCCGGTCGACATCGTGTTGAACCCGCTCGGGGTGCCGAGCCGCATGAATGTCGGCCAGATCCTCGAGACCCATCTCGGCTGGGCCGCGGCCGGTCTCGGCCGGCGCATCGGCGAGGTGCTCGCCGATGTGAAGCGCGGTATCGCCGACGGTGAATTGCGCGGCCTCTTGGGCGAGATGTACCAGGGAGAACAGAAGGCCGAGATGGACAGTCTCGCGGCGGATGACCTCGTCGAACTGGCCGGCAATCTGGCCCATGGCGTGCCGATGGCGAGCCCGGTATTCGATGGCGCTCGCGAGGAGGACATCGTCGCGATGCTGGAACGGGCGGGGCTGGCTTCCTCGGGGCAGGTCACCCTGGTCGACGGGCGCACCGGCGAGCCATTCGATCGCCCGGTCACCGTCGGGCTATATCTACATGATGAAGCTGCACCATCTGGTCGACGACAAGATTCATGCGCGCTCGATTGGCCCGTACAGCCTCGTCACCCAGCAACCGCTCGGCGGCAAGGCCCAGTTCGGTGGTCAACGTTTCGGCGAGATGGAGGTTTGGGCATTGGAGGCCTATGGCGCGGCCTACACCCTGCAGGAGATGCTGACGGTCAAGTCCGACGACGTTTCCGGCCGGACCAAGGTCTACGAGGCGATTGTCCGGGGTGACGACAATTTCGAGGCCGGCATCCCCGAATCCTTCAATGTGCTGGTCAAGGAGTTGCGCTCGCTCGGCCTCAATGTCGAGCTCGAGCAGCGCGGCTACTGACAGCTTGGATGAATTCTTTTGCGCTTAATCGTCACCCCCGCGACAGCGGGGGTCCAGGGCTGCCGGCACGGCGCCGGTCGTCCCCTGTTCAAGCCAGGGGCAAGCTCTGGATGCCCGCCGGCGCGGGCGTGACAGCATTCGTGACCGAAAGGGGTCGTTGATGAACGAGTTGATGAACATCTTTGGCCAGGTCAGCGGGCCGCAGAGCTTCGATCAGATCCGCATCTCGATCGCCAGCCCGGAGCGGATCCGTTCGTGGTCCTTCGGCGAGATCAAGAAGCCGGAGACGATCAACTATCGGACCTTCAAGCCGGAGCGCGACGGGCTGTTTTGCGCCCGTATCTTCGGGCCGATCAAGGATTACGAGTGCTTGTGCGGCAAGTACAAGCGGATGAAGTATCGCGGCATCATCTGCGAGAAATGCGGCGTCGAGGTAACCCTCTCGAAGGTCCGGCGCGACCGCATGGGTCATATCGAGCTCGCCTCGCCGGTCGCGCACATCTGGTTCCTGAAATCGCTGCCGAGCCGCATCGGCCTGTTGCTCGACATGACCCTGAAGGATCTCGAGAGGATCCTCTATTTCGAGAACTACGTCGTGATCGAGCCCGGGCTGACGCCCTTGAAGCAGCATCAGTTGCTCAACGAGGAAGAGTATCTGAAGGCGCAGGACGATTACGGCGACGACCAGTTCACCGCCTCGATCGGGGCGGAGGCGATGCGCACGATGTTGTCCGCCATTGATCTCGATGAGGAGAAGGTACGACTGCGCGACGAGCTGCGCGACACCAACTCGGAAGCGCGGCGCAAAAAGCTGGTCAAGCGATTGAAGCTGGTCGAGGCCTTTGTCGAGTCGAACAGCCGGCCGGAGTGGATGATCCTCGAGGTCGTGCCGGTCATTCCACCCGAGCTGCGCCCGCTGGTGCCGCTCGATGGCGGCCGCTTCGCGACCTCGGATCTGAACGACCTCTACCGCCGCGTGATCAACCGCAACAACCGGCTGAAAAGGCTGATCGAGCTGCGGGCGCCCGACATCATCGTGCGCAACGAAAAGCGTATGCTGCAGGAGGCCGTCGACGCGTTGTTCGACAATGGCCGGCGCGGTCGGATCATTACCGGAGCCAACAAGCGGCCGCTGAAGTCTCTGTCCGACATGTTGAAAGGCAAGCAGGGCCGGTTCCGCCAGAACTTGCTCGGCAAGCGCGTCGACTATTCCGGCCGCTCGGTCATCGTCGTCGGGCCCGAGCTCAAGCTGCATCAGTGCGGGTTGCCCAAGAAGATGGCGCTCGAGCTGTTCAAGCCGTTCATCTATTCGAAGCTCGAACTCTACGGCCTCGCCAGCACGATCAAGGCGGCCAAACGCATGGTCGAAAAGGAGCGGCCGGAAGTCTGGGACATCCTCGAGGAAGTGATCCGCGAGCATCCGGTGCTGCTAAACCGCGCGCCGACCCTTCACCGGCTCGGGATCCAGGCCTTCGAACCCGTGCTGATCGAGGGCAAGGCGATCCAGCTGCACCCGCTGGTCTGCACCGCCTTCAACGCCGATTTCGACGGCGACCAAATGGCGGTCCACGTGCCGCTGTCGCTCGAAGCGCAGCTCGAGGCGCGGGTCCTGATGATGTCGACCAACAACATCCTGAGCCCGGCCAACGGCAAGCCGATTATCGTGCCGTCGCAGGACATCGTGCTCGGCCTCTACCACATCACGATGGAACGCCCTGGCGAAAAGGGTGAAGGCATGTTGTTCACCAGCATCGGCGAGATCGAGCAGGCGCTCGAAGCCAAGGCGGTGTCGTTGCATGCCCGGATCAAGTCACGCTTTCACACGGTCGATGGCGACGGCAAGAAGGTCGTGCAGCGGGTCGAGACGACGCCTGGCCGCATGCTTCTCGCGGAGATCCTGCCGCGTAACCCGGCGATCGGCTTTGATCTGATCAATACCCTGCTGACCAAGAAGGAGATCAGCAACGTCATCGACCAGGTCTACCGTCACTGCGGCCAAAAGGAGACCGTGATCTTCTGCGACCGCCTGATGTCGCTCGGCTTCCAGCAGGCGTGCAAGGCCGGGATTTCGTTCGGCAAGGACGATTTGATTATTCCCGACGCGAAGCGGCGCCTGGTTGCCGAAGCGCAGGAACAGGTCAAGCAGTACGAGCAGCAATATCAGGACGGTCTGATCACCCAGGGCGAGAAATACAACAAGGTGGTCGACGTCTGGTCGCGCTGCACCGACAAGGTCGCCGAGGAAATGCTCAAGATGATCCGTTCGTCGGGGCCCGGCGAGCCGGTCAACTCGGTGTGGATGATGTCGGATTCCGGGGCGCGCGGCTCGGCGGCGCAGATCAAGCAGCTGGCCGGGATGCGTGGATTGATGGCGAAGCCCTCGGGCGAGATCATCGAGACGCCGATCATCTCGAACTTCAAGGAAGGACTGACCGTCCTCGAGTACTTCAACTCGACGCACGGCGCCCGCAAAGGTCTCGCAGACACCGCGCTCAAAACGGCAAATTCGGGCTATCTGACGCGCCGCCTCGTCGATGTCGCGCAGGATGCGATCATCACCGAGGAGGATTGCGGCACGACCCGCGGGCTCACGACCAGCGCCGTCGTCGAGGGCGGCGAGGTGATCGCCCCGCTGGCCGACCGCATCCTTGGTCGTACCGCGGCGATCGACATCCTCGACCCGCTGAGCGGCGAGGTCGTGCTGCCGGCAGGGGCGTTGATCGATGAAGACGCGGTCGACCAGATCGAGCGGGCGGGGGTCGACACAGTACCGATACGCTCGGTGCTGACCTGTGAATTGCAAATCGGCGTGTGCGGCAAATGCTACGGCCGCGACCTCGCGCGCGGCACGGTCGTCAATATCGGCGAGGCGGTCGGCGTTATCGCCGCGCAATCGATCGGCGAGCCCGGCACCCAGCTGACGATGCGGACCTTCCATATCGGCGGTGCGGCGCAGCGCGGCGCCGAGCAATCCTCGGTCGAAGCTGCCTTCGATGCGACGATTGAGGTCAAGAACCGCAATGTCGTCATCAACTCAGCCGGCATCCCCGTCGTGATGGGCCGAAATACCGAGATCGTGCTGTTGGACGAGGCCGGCCGGGAGAAGGCGCGGCACCGGGTGCCGTACGGCGCCAGATTGCTCGCCGACGACGGGGCCGAGGTCAAGCGCGGCGATCGTTTGGTCGAGTGGGACCCCTACACGATCCCGATCATCACCGAAAAGGACGGGATCGCCCACTATGTCGACCTGATCGAAGGCCTGTCGGTGCGCGAAACGATGGACGAGGCGACCGGCATTTCATCGAAGGTGGTCGTCGACTGGAAACAGCAGCCGCGCGGCAGCGAGCTGCGGCCGCGGATCACCTTGCGCGACGAGGACGGCGAGGTCCTGACCTTGGCCAACGGGCTCGAGGCGCGCTACTTCATGTCGGTCGATGCGATCCTCTCGGTCGACAACGGGGCGCACGTCAAGGCGGGCGACGTCCTCGCGCGCATTCCGCGTGAATCCTCGAAGACTCGCGACATCACCGGTGGTTTGCCGCGTGTCGCCGAGCTCTTCGAAGCGCGCAAGCCGAAGGATTTTGCGATCATCAGCGAAAGCGACGGCCGCATCGAGTTCGGCAAGGACTACAAGGCGAAACGGCGCATCATTGTCGCTCCAAGCGAGGACGGTCAGGACGCTGTCGAGTACCTGATCCCGAAGGGCAAGCACATCAGCGTGCAGGAAGGCGATTACATCCAGAAGGGCGACCTCCTGATGGATGGGAACCGGGTCCCGCACGACATCCTGCGCATCCTCGGGGTCGAGGAGTTGGCGAGTTACCTGATCAACGAGATCCAGGAGGTCTATCGGCTGCAAGGTGTGCGGATCAACGACAAGCACATCGAGGTGATCGTCCGGCAGATGCTGCAGAAGGTGGAGATCGAGGATCCGGGTGACACGACCTTTCTTGCCGGCGAGCAGGTCGATCGTTCCGAGTTTGACTTGGAAAATGCCAAAGCGGAGAGCGAGGGGTTGCGGCCTGCCGAGGCCCGTCCGGTGCTGCAAGGCATCACCAAGGCAAGCCTGCAAACGAACTCCTTTATCTCGGCTGCCTCGTTCCAGGAGACGACGCGGGTCCTCACCGAGGCCGCTGTCTCGGGTCGGATCGACGCGCTGACCGGGCTCAAGGAGAATGTCATCGTCGGGCGTCTGATCCCGGCAGGCACCGGCAGTGTCATAGCCCGGCTGCGCGAAGTCGCCGCCGAGCGCGACCGCGAGCTCGCCGCGATTGATGCGGCAAACGAGGAAGCCGCCGAACTGGTCGAGGCGGATAAGCAAACGGCGTAACCCTGTCCGGCAAGTCCCCCGCCGCGGCGCATCATGCTTTCTGCGGCGCGGGGACTTGACCGGGTTCGATCGCGTCACTAGTAATACTGCTCTGTTCGGGGTTGGCCGTAGGAAGCCACCTAGACGCAGCCCTAGATTGGCCGATGGCTCGGCGCCCCTGTGAGGGGACGCAGCAAGACTAGGTAGGATGATCCGTCGTCCCGGCGTGACAATCGCGTCGGGCGATTGTCGTGTTTTGGCGAGGGTTGTGACGATGCCGACGATTAACCAGCTGATCCGCCATCCGCGGCGGCCGGAAGTGGCGCGCAACAAGGTTCCAGCGATGGAAGCCTGCCCGCAAAAGCGCGGGGTGTGCACCCGCGTCTACACGACCACGCCAAAAAAGCCCAACTCGGCTTTGCGCAAAGTGGCCCGCGTCCGCCTCACCAACGGGTTCGAGGTGACGAGCTACATTCCGGGCGAAGGCCACAATTTGCAGGAGCACTCGGTCGTCTTGATCCGCGGGGGCCGGGTCAAGGACCTGCCAGGTGTGCGCTATCACATCATCCGTGGCACCCTTGACACCCAGGGCGTCAAGGACCGCCGCCAGCGTCGTTCGAAATACGGCGCAAAGCGCCCGAAGTAGGAGGTCGCGATGTCGCGCCGCCGCGCTGCGGTCAAACGCGAGGTCTTGCCGGACGCCAAATTCGGCGACAGCGTGTTAACCAAGTTCATGAACTGCCTGATGTACGAGGGCAAGAAATCGGTCGCCGAGCGGATCGTCTACGGCGCCCTCGATCGCATCGCCAAGCGCAGCGGCCAGGACCCGATCCGCGTGTTCCACGATGCGCTCGGCAATGTGCGCCCGGCCGTCGAGGTCCGCTCGCGCCGGGTCGGTGGCGCGACCTACCAGGTGCCGGTCGAGGTGCGGACCGACCGCAGCCAGGCGTTGGCCATTCGCTGGCTGATCTCGAGTTCGCGGGGGCGCTCGGAAAACACGATGGAAGAGCGGCTTTCGGGGGAGCTCCTCGATGCCGCCAATAATCGCGGCGTCGCGGTAAAACGGCGGGAGGATACGCATCGGATGGCCGACGCGAACAAGGCGTTCTCGCACTACCGCTGGTAGCCACAGGGCAGCCCTCAACCGCGATTAGCAATCCTCATTCTGGGCGCCGCTTCGGGTCGGCGCCGTCGGAGTATTTCATGGCACGCACGACCCCTCTCGAGCGATACCGAAACATCGGCATCATGGCGCACATCGATGCCGGCAAGACGACGACGACCGAGCGCATCCTCTACTACACCGGCCGCTCCTACAAAATCGGCGAGGTCCACGAAGGCACCGCCACGATGGACTGGATGGCCCAGGAACAAGAGCGCGGGATTACGATCACTTCGGCGGCGACGACCTGCTTTTGGCAGGATCACCGCATCAACATCATCGACACCCCCGGCCACGTCGATTTCACGATCGAGGTCGAGCGCAGCTTGCGCGTGCTCGACGGGGCCGTCGCGGTGTTCGACTCGGTCGCCGGGGTCGAGCCGCAATCGGAAACCGTGTGGCGACAGGCCGACAAATACGGGGTTCCGCGGATCTGTTTTGTCAACAAGATGGACCGGATCGGGGCGGATTTTCCGCGCTGTGTCGAGATGATCGACGATCGGCTGGGCGCCAAGCCGCTCGTAGTGCAGTTGCCGATCGGGGTCGAGAGCGATTTTATCGGGATCGTCGATCTCGTCGGCTTTCGCGCGATCAAATGGCGCGACGAGACCCTCGGTGCGGAGTTCGACATCGTCGATGTCCCGCCGGAAATGATCGAAGAGGCCAGGGCCGCCCGGACAAGAATGGTCGAAGCTGCCGTCGAGCAGGACGACGCGGCGCTCGAAGCTTATCTCGGCGGTGAGGAGCCGAGCGAGGAGGTGCTCAAACGGTGCATCCGCAAGGGGACGATCGGCGCGGCGTTTGTTCCGGTGCTGTGCGGTTCGGCCTTCAAGAACAAGGGGGTGCAGCCGCTGCTTGACGCCGTGGTCGATTATCTGCCAGCCCCGACCGATGTTGCCGCGATCAAGGGCATCAAGGTCGGTTCGAACGAACCAGTGGTGCCTCGCTGCTCGGACGACGAGCCGTTTGCCGGGCTCGCCTTCAAAATCATGACCGATCCTTTTGTCGGCTCGCTGACCTTCGTCCGCATCTATTCGGGCGTGGTGACCACTGGCAGTCAGGTGTTGAACAGCGTCAAGGGCAGCCGCGAGCGGGTCGGCCGCATGTTGCAGATGCATGCCAACCACCGCGAGGACATCAAGGAAGCACGCGCCGGCGACATTGTCGCACTGGCTGGGCTGAAGAACACCACGACCGGCGACACGCTCTCCGATCCGGGCGATCCGGTCGTGCTCGAGCGGATGGAATTTCCGGAACCGGTGATCGAGATCGCGGTCGAGCCCAAGACCAAGGGCGACCAGGAAAAGATGGGCCAGGCGCTCGCCCGTCTCGCCACCGAGGATCCGTCATTTCGGGTGACCGTCGACCACGAGAGCGGCCAGACGGTGATCAAGGGCATGGGCGAATTGCACCTCGAGATCATCGTCGATCGCATGAAGCGCGAGTTCAAGGTCGACGCCAATGTCGGCGCGCCGCAGGTCGCTTACCGCGAGACCATTACTCGGACGTCCGAGGTCGACTACACGCACAAGAAGCAGACCGGCGGCGCCGGACAGTTCGCTCGCGTCAAGCTGCGTTTCGAGCCGCTGCCGCCGGGCTCAGGCTTTGTCTTCGAGAGTGCTGTCGTCGGCGGCACCGTGCCGAAGGAATATGTCCCAGGCGTTGAAAAGGGGTTGAAAGCATCGACCGAGACCGGCGTGCTGGCCGGCTTCCCGGTCATCGATCTGCAAGCGACCTTGTTCGATGGTGCTTATCACGATGTCGATTCAAGCGTGCTCGCCTTTGAGATCGCCGCGCGCGCCGCCTTCAAGGAAGGCGTCATGAAGGCCGCGCCAAAGCTCCTCGAGCCGATCATGCGGGTCGAAGTCGTGACGCCTGAGGAGTATATGGGTGATGCGATCGGCGACCTGAACAGCCGCCGCGGCCAGGTCACCGGAATGGACACGCGCGGCAATGCGCGGGTCATCGATGCAATGGTGCCGCTCGCGAATATGTTCGGTTATGTCAATACCCTGCGGTCGATGAGCCAGGGTCGGGCGCAATACACGATGCATTTCGACCATTACGAACAGGTGCCGCAGGCGGTGGCGGACGAAGTCCGCGCCAAGATGGCTTGATAATCCAGGCTCAACAACCCAGCCGGGCTGGATCGGACGGAGAAGAAGGCAATGTCGAAGGCAAGGTTTCAGCGGACGAAGCCGCACTGCAACATCGGGACGATCGGTCATATCGACCACGGCAAGACGACCTTGACGGCGGCGATCACCAAGGTGTTGGCGGAGAAGGGGGGCGCGACGTTTGTGCCGTTCGACCAGATCGACAAGGCGCCGGAGGAGCGGGCGCGGGGGATCACGATCGCGACGGCGCATGTCGAGTACGAGACCGACAAGCGGCACTATGCGCATGTCGACTGCCCGGGGCATGCCGACTACATCAAGAACATGATCACCGGGGCGGCGCAGATGGATGGCGCGATCCTGGTGGTGTCGGCGGCCGACGGGCCGATGCCGCAGACCCGCGAGCACGTGTTGCTGGCGCGCCAGGTCGGGGTTCCGGCGCTGGTCGTGTACATGAACAAGGTCGACATGGTCGACGACCCGGAACTGTTGGATCTGGTCGAGCTCGAGGTGCGCGAACTGTTGAGTTCGTATCAGTTTCCGGGGGACGACATCCCGGTGGTACGGGGCGCGGCGTTGTTTGCGCTGGAGGGCCGCGACCCGGAACAGGGTCACGATTCGATCATCGCGCTGATGGCGGCGGTGGACGGCTACATCCCGCAGCCGGAGCGGGCCAAGGACCGGCCGTTCCTGATGCCGATCGAGGATGTGTTCACGATCTCGGGGCGCGGCACGGTGGTGACCGGTCGGGTCGAGCGCGGCATCGTCAAGGTCGGCGACGAGGTCGAGATCGTGGGCTTGCGGCCGACCGCCAAGACGGTGGTGACCGGGGTCGAGATGTTTCGGAAACTGTTGGACCAGGGCGAGGCGGGCGACAATATCGGGGCCTTGCTGCGCGGCACCAAGCGCGAGGAGGTCGAGCGCGGCCAGGTGTTGGCGGCGCCGGGGTCGATCACGCCGCACACCCGGTTTCAGTGCGAGGCCTATATCCTGACCAAGGAGGAGGGCGGGCGGCACACGCCGTTTTTTGGCAATTACCGGCCGCAATTCTATTTCCGCACGACCGATGTGACCGGCACGGTGCACCTGCCGGAAGGCACCGAGATGGTGATGCCGGGCGACAACATCTCGATGGAGATCGAATTGATCGCGCCGATCGCGATGGATGAGGGGCTGCGCTTTGCGATCCGCGAAGGCGGCCGCACGGTCGGCGCCGGCGTCGTCGCCAAGATCATAAAATAGCGGCGAGCAGGGCCGGGCCACGCTGTCGTAGAGATTGGAAAGCAAAATGGCGATCGACAATCAGAACATTCGCATCCGCTTGCGGGCCTACGACCACCGCGTGCTCGACCAATCGACGAGCGAGATCGTCAACACGGCGAAACGGACCGGGGCGCGGGTGCGCGGCCCGATCCCGCTGCCGACCAAGATCGAGAAGTTCACCGTGCTGCGCTCGCCGCACATCGACAAGAAATCACGCGAGCAATTTGAGATCCGCACCCATAAGCGGGTGCTCGACATCGTCGATCCGACGCCGCAAACCGTCGATGCGCTGATGAAGCTCGATCTCGCCGCCGGGGTCGACGTCGAGATTAAGCTGTGATGATCCGACGCGAAATGCCCCTCACCCCAGCCCTCTCCCCGCCGGCGGGGAGAGGGAGGGACCCCCGGCGCATCGGAGATGCGCCACCCGACAGGCGCGCGCGCGCCGAGAGAGGCGGGAGGGTGAGGGGCGGCGAGCGACGGAACTCCGCCGTTCCGGCGAAAGGATGAGGCGATGCGCACCGGTCTGCTCGCTCAGAAGCTCGGCATGACCCGGATCTTCACCGAGGAGGGGAATCACATCCCGGTGACGGTGCTGAAGGTCGACAGCTGCCAGGTCGTCGCCGTGCGGACCCAAGAGACCGACGGCTACACGGCGGTTCAGCTTGGTGTCGGCACCGCCAAGACCAAGAACGTGTCAAAGCCGCAACGCGGTCATTTCGCCAAGGCCAAGGTCGAGCCAAAGGCCCGCCTCGCTGAGTTCCGCGTCTCAGAAGACGCGCTGCTCGAGGTGGGCGTCGAAATTACCGCGGCGCATTTTCTGCCGGGCCAGTATGTCGATGTCGTCGGTGTCAGCATCGGCAAGGGCTTTGCGGGCGCGATGAAGCGCCATAATTTCAGCGGGTTGCGCGCCAGTCACGGGGTCTCGGTCTCGCATCGCAGCCACGGCTCGACCGGCCAGCGCCAGTCGCCGGGCAAGACCTTCAAGAACAAAAAGATGGCCGGGCATCTCGGGGCCGAACGGGTCACAACGCAAAGTCTCGAGGTCATCGCGGCCGACAGCGAACGCGGCGTCCTGATGATCAAGGGATCGGTGCCGGGCAGTCCGGGCGGCTTTGTGCTGGTCAAGGACGCCGTCAAGCGCAAGGCGCCAGAGGGGCTGCCCTTCCCGGCCGCCTTGCGCGAGATCCCAGCGGCGGCCGAGAGCGCAGAGGAGGCAGGCTCCCGATGAAACTCCCGGTGCGCAATCTCGACAACCAGGAGGTCGGCGACATCGAGCTCGCCGACGAGATCTTCGGACTTCCGATCCGCCGCGACATCCTCGCCCGTGTCGTCAATTGGCAGCTGGCGAAGCGCCGCGCCGGCACCCACAAGACAAAGGGGATCAGCGAGATTCAGGGAACGACCAAGAAGCCCTACAAGCAGAAGGGCACCGGCCGCGCCCGCCAGGGCAGTCTGCGCTCGCCACAGTTTCGCGGCGGCGCGAGGATCTTCGGGCCGGTGGTCCGCAGTCACGAATTTTCGCTGCAAAAGAAGGTTCGCCGGCTCGGTCTCAAAACGGCCCTGTCGGCCAAGCAGGGCGAAGGCAAGCTGGTCGTGATCGACGCCGCGCGTGTTGCCGAAGTCAAAACCAAGGCGCTGCGGGCGCGGTTCGACACGCTCGGCTGGGGTTCGGTGCTGATCATCGACGGACCGGCTGTCGACGAGGGGTTCGCGCGCGCCGCCCGCAACCTTCCGAAGGTCGATGTGCTGCCGCAGCAGGGCGCCAATGTCTACGACATCCTGCGCCGCGACACGCTCGTTCTGACCCGCGCGGCGGTACAGCACCTCGAGGCTCGCCTCAAATGAGCCGCTTTCGCGTCATCCCGCGCGTCGCGACCAAGCTTACGCGCCAGCAGATGTACGACATCATCCGCGGCCCGGTAATCACCGAGAAGGCGACGATCGTATCGGAGCACAACCAGGTGATCTTTCGCGTGCCGCTGACCGCCACCAAGCGTGAGGTCAAAGCGGCGGTCGAGGGGCTGTTCGAGGTCAACGTCACCGCGGTCAACACGATCCGGGTCATGGGCAAGCTGAAACGTGTTCGCGGCCGTCCCGGCCGGCGCTCGGACTATAAGAAGGCGGTCGTGACGCTGCGAGAGGGCCAGCGGATCGACGTGACGACCGGCATATGAAGTACGGGGATCTGAGCCGATGGCACTGAAGACATTTAATCCGACGACGCCGTCGCGTCGGCAGCTGGTCATCGTCGATCGCAGCGAGCTGTGGAAGGGAAAGCCGGTCAAATCCTTGACCGAGGGCCTGCGCGGCAAGGGCGGGCGCAACAACACCGGCCGCACCACGATGCGCTGGCGCGGCGGCGGCAACAAGAAGCGCTACCGGATCGTCGATTTCAAGCGCGCCAAGGTCGATATGCCGGCGACGGTCGAGCGTCTCGAATACGATCCCAACCGCACCGCGTTTATCGCGCTGATCCGCTACCAGGATGGCGAGCTCGCCTATATCCTCGCGCCGCAGCGGCTGCGGGCCGGCGATATGGTCGTCTCGGGCGAAAGAGTTCGACGTCAAGCCCGGCAATACGATGCCGATGCGCAGCATGCCGGTCGGCACGATCATCCATAATGTCGAGATGAAACCCGGCAAGGGCGGCCAGATTGCCAGGTCGGCCGGCACCTACGCTCAGCTCGTCGGCCGGGACCAGGGCTACGCGTTATTGCGCCTCTCCTCGGGCGAGCTGCGCATGGTGCGGGCCGAATGCCGGGCGACAATCGGCGCGGTGTCGAACCCGGATCAGCAGAATATCGTGATCGGCAAGGCCGGGCGAAACCGATGGCTCGGCCGCCGGCCGTCGGTGCGCGGCGTGGCGATGAACCCGATCGATCACCCGCATGGCGGCGGCGAGGGCCGCACTTCGGGCGGCCGCCACCCGGTTACCCCGTGGGGCAAGCCGACCAAGGGCAAAAAGACGCGGCACAACAAGGCGACGGACCGGCTGATCGTCCGCCGTCGTCATCAAACCCGCTAGCTCGGGTGATAATATTGACCGGCAGAGCGGACCACCCTCGTCACACCGGCGAAAGCCGGTCTCCATGTGAGGCATGGATCCCGGCCTTCGCCGGGATGACAGAGAATGTGTCGCAAGCTCGCCTTCTCTTCCGGAGGGAGAATTAAGCTTGGCACGCTCGGTTTGGAAGGGGCCGTTTGTCGACGGTTATCTCCTCAAGAAGGCGGAGGAGGCGCGCGGGTCCGGGCGCAACCAGGTGATCAGAACGTGGTCGCGCCGGTCGACGATTTTTCCGCAATTTGTCGGCCTCACCTTCGGGGTCCATAACGGTCATAAATTCATTCCGGTGCTGGTGACCGAGAACATGATCGGCCACAAGCTCGGCGAATTCGCGCCAACCCGGACGTTCTACGGCCACGCCGGCGACAAGCGGGCGAGAAGGAGCTGATATGGGTAAGCCCGCCGCCCAACGCCGGTTCGCCGAAACCGAGGCTGCGGCCTCGATGCGAGGCCTGCGCACCAGCCCGCGCAAGCTCAACCTCGTCGCCAAGGCGATCCGTGGCAAGACGGCCTCCTCGGCGTTGGCGGAGCTGACCTTTTCCCGGCGCCGCATTGCGCGCGATGTGAAAAAAGTGCTGCAGGCGGCGATCGCCAATGCCGAAAACAACCACCAGCTCGATGTCGATCGCCTGTTTGTCAAGGAGGCTAGCGTCGGCCGGGCTTTTGTTCTGAAACGATTTCACACCCGCGGCCGGGGACGTTCGGCTCGGGTCGAAAAAATGTTTGCGCATCTAACGGTGGTCGTCCGCGAGAGCGCCGAGGAGACTGAATAATGGGTCAGAAGGTCAATCCGATCGGGCTGCGGCTCGGCATCAACCGCACCTGGGATTCGCGGTGGTTTGCGCGCAAGGAGTACGGCAACCTTTTGCTCGATGACCTTGGTCTGCGCAGGTTCCTGCAGCGGCGGTTGAGCCAGGCGGGCCTGTCGCGGGTCGTCATTGAGCGTGCCGCCAAGCGAACCAGGATCACCTTGCATTCGGCGCGGCCCGGGGTGGTCATCGGCAAGAAGGGCGCCGACATCGAGAAATTGCGCACCGACATCGCCAAGATCACCAACAGCGAGGTCAGCCTGAACATCGTCGAGATCCGCAAGCCGGAGATCGAGGCGAAGCTGATCGCCGACGGCATTGCGCAGCAGCTCGAGCGGCGCGTCGCCTTCCGCAGGGCGATGAAACGGGCCGTGCAATCGGCGATGCGGCTCGGCGCGCAAGGGATTCGAATCAACTGCTCGGGGCGCTTAGGCGGCGCCGAGATCGCCCGCATGGAATGGTACCGCGAAGGCCGGGTGCCGCTGCATACGCTGCGCGCCGATGTCGATTTTGGCTACGGCACCGCAAAGACCACCTACGGGGTGTGCGGCGTCAAAGTCTGGGTGTTCAAGGGTGAGATCCTCGCCCACGATCCGATGGCGCAGGACAAGCGGCTGAACGAGGGGCAGCCGGCGAGCCACGAGCGCGGCCGGCGCGAAGCGCTCGGGTGATCGGTTATGCTGGCCCCGAAACGAAGCAAATACCGCAAGGCGCATAAAGGGCGCGTCCATGGTCTCGCCAAGGGCGGAACGACCTTGAACTTTGGCGCCTATGGTCTGAAGGCGTCTGACCCGGGGCGGATCACTGCGCGCCAAATCGAGGCGGCGCGGCGCGCGATCACGCGTCACATACGCCGTGCCGGGCGGGTTTGGATCCGGATATTTCCCGATGTCCCGGTGTCGCATAAGCCGGCCGAAGTTCGCATGGGCAGCGGCAAGGGTTCGCCGGAATTCTGGATCTGCCGGGTCAAGCCCGGCCGCATCATGTTCGAGCTCGACGGCGTGGCGGCCGACATCGCACGCGAGGCGTTTGAGCTCGCCGCCGCCAAATTGCCGATTGCGACGCGCTTTGTCGCCCGCGAAGGCGAGGGGACCGTCTGATGAAGGCGGCCGATACAAGGGCGCGGACCGATGACGAGCTGAGCGGCGATCTCGACACGCTAGGCAAAGAGATCTTCAATTTGCGCTTCCAGCGGGCGAACGGCCAATTGGAGAACACTGCCCGGGTGCGTCAGGTGCGGCGCGATATCGCGCGCATCAAGACGATCCTCGGCGAGCGGCGCCGCGCGGCCCCGCAAGGAAAAACCTGATGTCGAAACGCGTCCTCCAGGGTGTCGTCGTCAGCGATGCCTGCGACAAGACGGTAATCGTGCGGGTCGAGCGCCGGGTGATGCACCCCGTCTACAAGAAGTTCGTCACCCACTCGAAGAAATACGCGGCGCACGACGAGAACAACAGCTACCGTGCCGGCGACGTCGTGCGGATCGAGGAAAGCCGACCGATCTCCAAACGCAAATGCTGGATCGTGCTCGGCGGTCCCACGGATGCCGCACCGGGCCGCCGCTCGCCCCGGGCGGCTGCGGTGAATATTCCGGTCGAGGCCGATTCGCCGGCTCCCGAGCCGCAGGATCCTGGACCGCCCCACGGCGACCCCGAAACTGTCGAGCCGGCCGGAGGTGCGGCATGATCCAGATGCAGACCAACCTCGACGTCGCCGACAATTCCGGCGCGCGCCGAGTGCAATGCATCAAGGTGCTGGGCGGTTCGAAGCGCAAGACCGCCACGGTCGGCGACGTGATTATCGTGTCGGTCAAAGAGGCGATCCCGCGCGGCCGGGTCAAGAAAGGCGATGTGCACCGCGCCGTCATCGTGCGCACGGCAAAAGAGATACGCCGGACCGACGGCAGCGCCATCCGCTTCGACCGCAACGCGGCGGTGCTGATCACCAACCAAGGCGAGCCGATTGGCACCCGCATCTTTGGCCCGGTGACCCGCGAGTTGCGGGCGCGCCGGTTCATGAAGATCGTGTCGTTGGCCCCAGAGGTCCTATGAGATCAGCCATCCGCCACGATCAATTCGTCATTCCCGCGAAAGCGGGAATCCAGCGGCGGCAACTCTGTGCCCGGTATCCCTGGACCCCCGCTTCCGCGGGGGCGACGGCGATTGGAGCGGGAAGATGCCGAAGCTGAAGATCAAGAAGGGCGACAACGTCGTTGTCATCGCCGGTCGCGACAAAGGCAAAACCGGCGAGGTTTTGCGCGTGTTGCCGGCCGAGTCGCGCCTCATCGTTCAGGGTGTTCATGTGGCCAAGCGGCATACCCGGCCGCGCATGGGCGAGCCCGGCGGCATTGTCGAGAAGGAGCTGACGATTCACATCTCCAATGTCGCCCATCTCGATCCGCAGTCACGCAAACCGACGCGCATCGGCTACAAGTTTCTCGCCGATGGGCGCAAGGTCCGTTTCGCCCGCCGCTCCGGCGAAGTCATAGATAGGTGAGGCAATGAGCAAAACTCGCCTGCGCGAACTCTATGAAACGACGATCCGCCCTTCGCTAATGCAGGAGTTTGACTATAAGAATCCGATGCAGGTTCCGCGTCTTGAAAAGATCGTGGTCAATATCGGGGTCGGCGAGGCGGTGCAGGACAGCAAGAAAGTCGAGGCCGCAGCCAGCGACCTGACCGCAATCACCGGTCAGCATCCGGTCATCAACAAGGCCAAGCGGTCGATCGCCACCTTCAAGCTGCGTCAAGGCATGCCGATCGGCTGCAAAGTGACGCTGCGCCGCGAGCGCATGTACGAGTTTCTCGACCGTCTGATCACGGTGGCCCTGCCGCGGGTCCGCGATTTTCGCGGCGTATCCGGCCGGAGCTTCGACGGGCGCGGCAATTTCGCGCTCGGGCTCAAGGAGCAGCTCGTGTTCCCCGAGATCGACTACGACCGCGTCGATGCGACGCGCGGCATGGACGTTGTGGTCGTCACCACGGCAAAGACCGATGCGGAGGCCAAAGCGCTCCTCAAAGGTTTTGACATGCCGTTCGCCAATTGACGGTCGGGCTATTGCTTCGTTCGGGAGTTTAGGTAAGTGGCAAAAAAGAGCGCAACCGAGAAGAACGCCAGGCGGGCAAGGCTCGTCAAGAGCACTGCCGGGCGGCGGGCCAGGCTGAAGGCGATCGCGATCGATCGGACGGCGCCGCCCGAGGAACGGTTTTCGGCGCAGCTGAAGCTCGCCGAGTTGCCACGCAACGGTTCCGAGACCCGGGTCCGACACCGCTGCTCGCTGACCGGCCGGCCCGCGCGGCTATTACCGCAAATTCAGGCTGTCGCGGATCGCGCTGCGCGAGCTCGCCTCGGCCGGGCAAATCCCCGGCATGGTCAAGTCGAGCTGGTAGAAGGGGGCGCTGGCATGACGATGAGCGATCCTCTCGGCGACATGCTGACGCGGATCCGCAACGGGCAGCGGGCGCGCCAAGCCGTCGTTGCGTCTCCCGCCTCGAAGATCCGCGCCAATGTGCTCGAAGTGCTGAGGCGCGAGGGGTATATCCGCGGCTTCACTCGAGAGCATGTTCGTCCGGGTGTCGCCGAGTTGCGCATCGAACTGAAATACGTCGACGGCGAACCGGTAATTCGTGAGATTTCGCGGGTCTCTAAGCCGGGCCGGCGGATTTATTCGCGCATCGCCGACTTGCCGCGGATCTATAACGGTCTCGGCATATCCATCCTGTCGACCCCGCGAGGGGTCATGTCGGACAACGAGGCCCGCGCCGCCAAGGTTGGCGGCGAGGTCCTCTGCCGCGTGTTCTGAGGGTTTGCGATGTCGCGTGTTGGCAAGCATCCGGTAACCGTACCGAGCGGGGTCGAGGTCGAGTTGTCCGGTCGGACGTTGAGCGCCAAGGGCGCTCTCGGCACCTTGCGCCTCGTCGTCAGCAACGAGGTTACCGCTTCGATCGCCGACGGCGCGGTCACGATCGCGCCGAACCACCCGACGAAGCACTCGCGGGCGATGTGGGGAACCACGCGCGCGCTGGTCAACAACATGGTCACTGGCGTATCGAAGGGCTTCTCGGTGGTCCTCGAAATCAGCGGCGTCGGCTACCGCGCCGCAGTTCAAGGCGGAACGCTCAATCTGCAGCTCGGCTACAGTCACGACATCGCCTATCCGATCCCCGCCGATGTCAAGATTGCCTGCGAACGGCCGACCGTCATTACGGTGAGCGGCGCCGACCGCCAGCGCGTCGGCCAGGTCGCCGCTGAGATCCGCGCCTATCGCCCGCCCGAACCCTACAAGGGCAAGGGGATCAAGTACTCGACCGAGACGGTTCGCCGGAAGGAAGGCAAGAAGAAGTAATCCGATGGCAGAGAAAGCTAAGGTCCTCTTTCTGCGCCGGCGGCAACGGGTGCGAAGGAATTTGCGCCGCGCCGCGAACAACCGGCCGCGCCTCTCGGTTTTTCGCTCGTCGAAGCACATCTATGCACAAATCATCGACGACGCGACCGGGCGCACTTTGGCGGCGGCCTCGAGCCTCGACGGCAGGACTTAAGACGAGCCTCAAGACCGGGGCCGACACCGCCGCCGCCGGTGCCGTCGGCAAGCTGGTGGCGGAACGGGCGAAAGCGGCGGGGGTCGAGCGGGTGGTGTTCGACCGCGGCGCTTATCTTTTTCACGGCCGGGTGAAAGCCCTGGCCGACGCCGCCCGCGAGGGCGGTCTCGATTTCTGAGAGGGCTAGGATGGCACGTACCCAGGCGCGCACCCAGGGCGACCGGCGCGGCAGAGGCGACGACCGGCAGTCGCGCGAGCGCGAGGACAGCGAGTTCACCGAAAAGCTCGTCAACATCAATCGCGTCGCCAAAGTCGTGAAGGGCGGCCGGCGGTTTGGCTTTGCCGCGCTGGTCGTGGTTGGCGACCGAAAGGGGCGGGTCGGTTACGGCTCAGGCAAGGCGCGCGAAGTGCCGGAAGCCATCCGCAAAGCGACGGAGCAGGCGCGGCGCAGCATGATCCGCGTTCCGCTGCGCGAAGGGCGCACGCTGCATCACGACATTATCAGCACTTACGGCGCCGGCCACGTCGTCGTGCGCGCCGCCAAGCCGGGGACCGGGATCATCGCCGGCGGCCCGATGCGCGCGATCTTCGAGGCGCTCGGCGTGCATGACGTGGTGGCCAAATCGATCGGCAGTCCGAACCCGCACAACATGATCAAAGCGACCTTTGTCGCACTGGGCCAGGTCACCAGCCCGCGCGCGGTAGCGGCGCGGCGCGGCAAGAAGGTCGGCGAGATCCTCGGCCGGCGTGACGGCGAGGCCCGGGAGAACGCGTGATGGAGGGCAAGAAGTCGGTCACCGTCGTCCAGACCGGTAGCCCGATCGGCCGCGCACCGGACCAGCAGGCGACCCTCAAGGGGCTCGGTTTGAACAAGCGGCACCGCCGCCGCATTCTCGAAGACACACCCGCGGTTCGGGGTATGATCAATAAGGTGAAGCATCTCGTCCAGGTCGTCGACGACGAGTAATACGCTTCGGGACATCATCGGCGCCGGTCCCGATGGAGGGACACCAGATGAAGCTCAACGAAATCAGGGATAATCCGGGGGCCCATTACCGGGCCAAACGGGTCGGGCGTGGTATCGGTTCGGGCAAGGGCAAGACGTCGGGGCGCGGCGGCAAAGGCCAGACCGCGCGGACTGGCGTAGCGCTCAATGGCTTCGAGGGAGGCCAGACCCCGCTGCATCGCCGGCTGCCGAAGCGCGGCTTCAACAACAAGATCTTTCGCAAGGACTTCAAGGTGGTGAATCTCGGTCGTCTCCAGGCCGCGCTCGATAATGGCAAGCTGAACGCCGCTGGAACCCTCGACGGCGCGGCGTTGGTTTCGTCGGGCGTGCTCCGGCGCCTTGGCGACGGCGTCCGCCTGCTGGCCAAGGGGGAGCTGCGCACCGCGATCACGATTAAAGTCGCGGGTGCCTCTCAGGCGGCGATCGCGGCGGTCGAAAAGGCCGGGGGCAAGGTCATCCTGCCGGCCGGCAATGCAAAGGAAACGCCGGCCGAGGAGACTGCTTCGGTCTGAAGAGGGCGGCGCCGGCGGTCCCGGCACTTGGTGAGGAATGGTAAATGGCGTCAGCCGCCGAACAACTCGCTGCCAGCATAAATCTCTCGGCCTTTTCCAAGGCGACCGAGCTCAAGAGCCGCATCTGGTTCACCCTCGGAGCGTTGGTGATCTACCGGCTCGGCACCTATATCCCGATCCCCGGTATCGATCCGGCGATACTCCAGGACGTTTTCTCGCGCAACGCCGGCGGCATCTTGGGCATGTTCGACATGTTCTCGGGCGGCGCGCTCGGGCGCATGACGATCTTCGCGCTGAACATCATGCCGTACATCTCGGCATCGATCATCATTCAGCTGCTGACCGCGGTTTCCCCCACCCTCGAAGCGCTGAAAAAGGAGGGCGAGAGCGGGCGCAAAAAGCTCAACCAGTATACCCGTCTCGGCACCGTCTTGCTGGCGGCAGTCCAGTCCTATGGGATCGCCGTCGGGCTCGAGGGGATGCACGCCGGGGCGCAAACCGCGGTCATCGATCCCGGGCTGTTCTTCCGGTTGGTCACGGTCGTGACGTTGGTCTGCGGGACGGTCTTTCTGATGTGGCTCGGCGAGCAGATCACCGCGCGCGGCGTCGGGAACGGCATCTCGCTGATCATCATGGCCGGTATCGTCGCCAATCTGCCGCACGCCCTGGCGTCCACTCTGGAGCTCGGCCGTACCGGTGCGATTTCGACCGTCTTCATCATCATTTTCCTGGTGATGTCGGTCGCGGTGGTCGCCTTCATCGTCTTCATGGAGCGCGCGCAACGCCGCATTCTCGTCCAGTATCCAAAGCGCCAGGTCGGCAGCAAGATGTTTGGCGGCGACGCCTCTCACCTGCCGCTGAAGATCAACACCTCGGGGGTAATCCCGCCGATCTTCGCCTCATCGCTGCTGTTGCTGCCGGCGACGGTGGCGAATTTCCAATCCAACGGACAGAGCTTTGGCTGGATCGGCGAGATCACGGCCTATCTCGCGCATGGCCGACCGCTTTACATGGCGCTCTATGTCGGCCTGATCTGCTTCTTCTGCTTCTTCTACACGGCGATCGTGTTCAATCCGACCGAGACGGCGGACAATCTGCGGAAATATGGCGGGTTCATCCCCGGGATCAGACCCGGCAAGAACACCGCCGACTATCTCGATTATATCCTGACCCGCCTGACCGTCGTCGGCGCCGCCTATCTGTCGGCGGTCTGCATCCTTCCCGAGATCCTGATCTCGGAATATTCGGTGCCATTCTACTTCGGCGGGACCAGCCTCTTGATCGTCGTCAGCGTCACGATGGATACGGTTGCCCAGATCCACTCGCATCTGCTGGCCCATCAGTACGAGGGTCTGATCAAGAAGGCGAAACTAAGGGGGCGCCGCGGATGAACATCATCCTGCTCGGGCCGCCGGGCTCGGGGAAGGGGACTCAGGCAAAGCGGATCGAGCAGACCTACGGGATTGTCCAGCTTTCGACCGGCGACATGCTGCGCGCGACGACCGGTTGCGACACCGAGTTCGGACGGCGCGTCAAGGCCATCATGGATTCCGGACAGCTCGTGCCGGACGACATCATGATCGAGATGATCGACCACCGCATCGTCCAGCCGGACTGCGAGAGAGGTTTTATTCTCGACGGCTTTCCGCGCAACGTGCCGCAGGCGAGGGCGCTCGACGCGATGCTCGCCGAGCATGATCTCAAGCTCGACCATGTAATCCTGCTCGAGGTCGACGAAGCCGCCCTGGTCGACCGCCTGTCCGGGCGATTTACCTGCACCCAATGCGGCGCCAGCTTTCACGACCGCTACAATCGCCCGCGTCGCGACGGCGTCTGCGACGTCTGCGGCGGCGGCGAATTTGTTCGGCGTGCCGATGACAGGCCGGAGGCGGTCAAGGCGCGCTTTGAAGTCTATCGGGCGCAGACAGCGCCGATCCTACCCTACTACCGTGACCGCGGCATTTTGCGCCGTGTCGATGGGATGGCCGATATTGAGGCGGTGGCCGCGGAGATCGATCATATTCTCGGCTGATACGGGATCGAGCCGTGGGAAATACCTCCCCTAGCGTCGTGCGGCCGCAAGTAGGGTTGACGGAAGTATGTTAATCCTTATAATACCCGCCCTTGCAAACGGGCGAACTAAACCTCATTTTCGATACTTTTAAGGAGAAGCGCAGGTGGCGCGGATCGCTGGCGTCAATATACCCAACCAGAAGCGGGTCCCGATCGGGCTTACCTACATCCATGGGATCGGTCGGACAAAGGCGCTCGAAATTTGCGGGCGCGTTGGCGTCCCGAGTGAGCGGCGGGTGCACGAATTGACCGACGACGAGGTGTTGCGCGTCCGCGAGCTGATCGACCGCGAATATACGGTGGAGGGTGACCTCCGCCGGCAGGTCGCGATGAACATCAAGCGGCTGATGGATCTCGGCTGCTACCGTGGCCTGCGCCACCGCAAGGGGCTTCCGGTCCGCGGTCAGCGAACTCATACCAACGCCCGCACGCGCAAGGGTCCGGCCCGCCCGATCGCCGGCAAGAAGAAATAAAGTCGTCAGCGCGGACCAGACAGCGGAAAGGATCACATGGCGAGAACGGCGGCGGCGCCGCGACTGCGGCGGCGCGAACGCAAGAACATCACATCGGGCACGGCCCATGTGAACGCCACGTTCAACAACACGATGATCACGATCACCGATGCCCAGGGCAATACGATCGCGTGGTCATCGTCCGGCAGTCAGGGCTTTAAGGGATCGCGCAAGTCGACGCCTTACGCGGCGCAAGTCGCCGCCGAAGATGCCGGACGCAAAGCCATGGAACATGGCATGCGGACCCTGGACATCGAGGTCAAAGGGCCGGGTTCGGGGCGGGAATCGGCCTTGCGGGCACTACAGGCCGTCGGGTTCGCAGTCACGTCGATCCGCGATGTGACACCGATCCCCCATAATGGCTGCCGCCCGCCCAAGCGGCGCCGCGTCTGACGCGTAAAGCCGCCCCCGCAAGGCGGGTTTCGATCGGGAATGCGCCGGCCAGTTCGAGGCCGGCGCCTATAGCGGATGACATCCGCCTCAAAAACGACCGAGGTGCGACACTTGCTTCAGAGAAATTGGCAAACACTGATCAAACCGAAACAGCTTTCGGTAGAGCCGGGCGACGATCCCAAGCGCGTCGCCACCGTCGTTGCCGAGCCGCTCGAGCGCGGTTTCGGCTTGACCTTGGGCAATGCGCTGCGTCGCGTGCTGCTCTCTTCGTTGCAGGGCGCGGCGGTCACCTCGATGCAGATCGAAGGCGTCCTGCACGAATTTTCGTCGATTCCGGGCGTGCTCGAGGACATCACCGACATCGTCCTGAACGTCAAAAGCATCGATCTGAGGATGTATGGCGATGGTCCGAAGCGCATGCGGTTGCGCGCCAACGGCCCCGGCGAGGTGCGCGCCGGCGCGATCGAAACCGGCCATGATATCGACATCATGAACCCCGATTTGGTGATCTGCACGCTCGACGGCGGCACCAAGATCGCGATGGAACTGACTGTCGAGAACGGCAAGGGCTATGTTCCGGCGACGCAAAACCGCCCGGAGGATGCGCCGATCGGTCTCATTCCGGTCGATGCGCTGTTCAGTCCGGTACGCAAGGTTTCCTATAGAGTCGAAAACACCCGGGTCGGACAGGTCACCGACTATGACCGGCTGGCTCTTCGGGTCGAAACCAACGGCGCCGTGACCCCCGAGGATTCGGTGGCGCTGGCGGCGCGCATCCTGCAGGACCAGTTGCAGCTGTTCATCAATTTCGAAGAGCCCCGCCATCCGTCCGAAGAGGTTCGCCCGAGCGAGCTGCCGTTCAACAAGAATTTGCTGCGCAAGGTCGACGAGCTCGAACTGTCGGTACGCTCGGCCAACTGCCTGAAGAACGACAACATCGTCTATATCGGCGATCTGGTTCAGAAATCCGAGGCGGAAATGCTGCGGACGCCGAATTTCGGCCGCAAATCGCTGAACGAGATCAAAGAGGTGCTGGCTCAAATGGGGCTCCATCTCGGCATGGAGATCCCGAACTGGCCGCCCGAAAACATCGAGGAACTCGCCAAGCGCCTCGACGAGCCCTATTGAGGATCCAATGCGCCATCGCCTGCGCGGCCGCAGCTTCAGCCGCAAATCCGCCCACCGCAAGGCAATGTTCGAGAACCTCGCCGCGGCGCTGATCAAGCACGAGCAGATCAAGACGACCCTTCCCAAGGCCAAGGATCTGCGCCCCTTCGTCGAGCGGCTGATCACGCTCGGCAAGCATGGCGGTCTCGCCAACCGCCGCCGCGCAATCGCGGCGCTGCAGGATACCGGTTTGGCGGAAAAGCTGATGACGGTCCTGGCCCAGCGCTATACTGCCAGGGCCGGCGGTTATACCCGCATCATCAAGGCCGGGTATCGTTACGGCGACAATGCGGCGATGGCGCTGATCGAGCTGGTCGATCGTGACCCCGAGGCCAAAGGCAAGGATTCCGGCCCGAGCGCGACCGAAGGCGAAGACGAGGTCGAAGCCGCCTAGCTCACTCTGACCGGCCCCAGCTTTACGGGCTGGGGACCCCTCCCGGAAATAGCCGCGGCACGCCTTTTCCCCTAAACCGCCGAACCCGGTTGCGTCGCGACCACCGCCAAAACGTCTATCGCGCGTCCGCAGCTTGCCCATCGGCGGGTTAGTCGGATCATAGCCCGTCTCAAAGAGAGGCTCGAACGTGGGTAGTGTCTCAATTTGAATTGTAACAGGGGTTGACCGCCCTGTTGCTTCGCGCCTCTCGTCCCCACATGTTTGGCGGAAAGCTGGGGGTGAGCAGAACATGACGACAAGAGAATGGCAGCTGACGGAGCGGGCAAGGCGTCAGCAATACCTCGGTCGGTTGCAATCAGGTAACGCGACAACGCAGGCGCGCCGGGGATCGAACTCTCCGATTGTCGATACCACGGGGCAGACGATCGAAATGGAAAAGGCCGCAATCGCCGAGCTCGATGCGTTGATGGCGCAAGACGGCATCTGAGATCCCCAAGGGACCGAGAGGCGAGAAGCGCCCCGCCGATGTGATCGGCAACGCCGTCAAGCTGATGCGGATCGCGACTGATCGGCGCGATGCGATGCGCGCCCGAACACTTAGGGTCGGATGAATGCGGTCGTCCAAATTCGATACGCGCCGCCGACCTCGCAACGTCACTCTGACCAAAAGGATAGTTACTGTATTGCTCTTCGCAGCCGCGATGATCTTCTTAGCCTTGGTGATCAGCGGCATATTTCGATAAACCCCGGCGCGCCCGCGTCGACGCTGTTACATTCAAACTGAGACACTACTCGAACGTGTGCGGGGTTGGGGCAGAGGCCTCTTGGGTCTAAAGTGAAACCGAGACCGAGGAGGGGACGCGAGATGCTGTTCAAATGCACGCCGCCGGGCGCGGCAATCCCGGGGCGCTTCCCGGGCCGGCGCATGCCCGCGGCAAATGGTTCACGGTCGATATTCACTGCCATGTACTGACGCCTAAAGGCGGCGGAGATGGTCGCCGGAAATGCCGATGCGACGCGCCATCCGCGGGAGGTCTACGCCAATCAGCTGACCCGTGAGGTCAACCGACGAGCAGGCCGAGCGCACCCGCATCCAATTCACCTCGGTCGAGAAGCGGCTCGCCGACATGGATCTGATGGGTATCGATATCCAGGCGATCTCGCCCTCGCCGAACCAGACCTATTACGGCGCCGACCGCGATCTCGGGATCGCGACGGCGCGGATCGTCAACGACAACCTCGCCGACATCGCCGGCCGTCATCCCGACCGGTTTGTCGCGCTCGGCACGGTGCCGTTTCAAGCGCCCGATCTGGCGGTCGCCGAGCTCGACCGCCTGCATAAATCGCTCGGGCTTTCGCGGCATCGAAATCGCGACCAACGTCGCCGGCGAGGATTTCTCGGCGCAGCGCTTCCGCAAGATCTTTGCCCGCATCGAGGAACTCGGTCTCCTCGTCTTCATGCACCCGACCGGCTTCCCCGAGGCGCGGCGCTTTGCCGACCATTATCTGGTCAATGTGATCGGCAATCCGCTCGATTCGACCGTTGCCGTGCATCACCTGATCTTTGGCGGCGTATTGCACGATCACCCCAACCTGAAGCTGGTCATCGCCCATGGCGGCGGCTATCTGCCGGCCTATTCGGGCCGCATCGATCACGCCGCCTCGGCGCGGCCCGATGCCTGCGAGCAGATCCACCGCATGCCGACCACCTATTTGAAGCGGCTCTATTTCGACACGATCGTCTTCACGCATCACCAGCTCGAATATCTCGTCGAGCAATACGGCGCCGACCATGTGCTGGTGGGCACCGACTATCCCGCCGATATGGGCGAGGTCGACCCGATCGGCTTTATCGAGAGGGCCGCGGGGCTCGACGACAACGAGCGCCGCGCGATCCTTGGCCGCAATGCGGCGCGGCTGTTGAACATCGAAATCCCGGGGAGGCCGGAATGAGCCGCCCGGGAGAGGATATTCTATTCAACTGCCTACCGCCGGGAACCGAACCGCAGGCCGGGCGCTTTCCCGGCCCTGCGCACGCACGCGGCAAATGGTTTGCGCTCGACATTCATTGCCACGTGCGCTGCGAGAAGGCGGCAGCAATGGTCGAGGGTAATGCGAACGTGTCGCGGTGGTTTCTCGAAACTTCGGCCAATCAGCGCAGCCGGGAGATCAACCGGCAGAACGGCGTGCGGACCGGCGCCCAGGGCAGCTCGCCCGAAAAGCGGATCGAGGACATGGATCGGATGGGGATCGACATCCAGGCGATCTCGCCGGCGCCGCGCCAGACCTATTACGGCGCCGACCCCGATCTCGGGCTCGAAGCCTCGCGCGCGATCAACGATTTTATTGCCGATATCTGCGGCCGCTACCCGGACCGCTTTGTCGGCCTCGGGACCGTGCCGTTTCAGGCTCCCGAGCTGGCGGTCGCCGAACTCGACCGGCTGCACAAATCGCTGGGCTTCCGCGGCATCGAGATCATGACCCATGTCGCCGGCGAGGATCTGTCGGCCGAGCGCTTCCGCAAGATCTTCGCGCGCTGCGAGGAGCTCGGCCTCGTCGTCTTTATGCATCCCGACGGGTTTACCGAAGCCGGACGGCTGGCCGAGCATTACTTCAACAACGTCATCGGCAACCCGCTCGATTCGACGGTCGCTCTTCATCACCTGATCTTCGGCGGCGTGCTTGCCGATCACCCCAATCTCAAGCTCGTCGTGGCGCATGGCGGCGGGTTCCTGCCGGCCTATTCGGGCCGCATCGACCATGCCGCGGCGGCGCGGCCCGATTGCTGCGAGCGCATCCAGCCGGATGCCGACCACCTATCTGAAGCGGGTCTATTTCGACGCGCTCGTCTATACCCACCACCAGCTCGACTACCTCGTCGAGCAGTATGGCGCCGATCACATCCTGATGGGCACCGATTATCCCGCCGATATGGGCGAGGTCGACCCGATCGGCATGATCGAGGGCACGCCGGGGATCGACGATGTCGAGCGCCGCGCCATCCTCGGCCGCAATGCCGCGCGGCTGCTCAACCTCGAAATCCCCGTGACCTCACGCTAGAGTGATCGCGAGATGGCGATCATGCTGGCTAAGACCTACGCTGCGTTAAAGGCAGCCGGGGCCCCCGAGGAGGATGCCGTTGCTGCAGCGGAAGAGCTTGCCAACTACGAAAACCGCTTAACCTCAATCGACAACCGGTTATCCATCATCGAAGCACGCGCGACAAATTTGGAAAGCGGGCTCACTCAATTTCGGGCCGACGTCAATGCTCGCTTCTCGGACGTCGGCGCTCGGTTCACGATGCTGACCTGGGCAGTTGGGATCAACGCAGCGGCGACGATTGCGATCCTGGGCGTATTGCTCAGGGGCCACGGACCCTAGCCACGACATGATCAATCAGGTTACCGGGAGGAAAGATGAAATTTCTGACTGATGAACAGCTGAACGAGTTATCTCCGGCCGAGACATCGTCCTTCCCGTCGCCGGTGCCGACCCAGATCGTGTCGAGCGACGAATATTTGCCGGTGCCGCAAACCGCAAAGCAGCGCGAGGTCGAGGCCCGGCTCAAGGAGCTGAGCGACCGGCTCGCCCGGCGGCAGGGAATGTCGCGGCGGCGCTTCTTCCAGACCGCCTCGGGCATGGCGGCCTCGTTTCTGGTCATGAACCAGGTCTTTGGCCGCCTCTTCGAGGTCAGCGCGGCCGAGGCGGCGACGCCCGACATCGCGGCCGAGCGCGCCCAGGGATTGTCGAAACAATTCGTCATCGACGGCCACACCCACTTCCTGCGCGACGACACCAGACTGACCGGGTTCATCAAGGCGCGCGACGCGGTCGGCAAGGCCGGCTGGAACCAGGAGCTCGCCGGCAAGGAGCAGACCATCGAGGACCTGAAATACGCCAATTACATCAAGGAAATTTACCTGGACAGCGACACCAAGGTCGCCTTGCTGTCCAACTCTCCCTCCGAGGTGCCGGAGGATTGGTTCATCCCGCAGGAGCAGGTCTTCAAGACGCGCGAGCGGGTCAACCAAGAGGCCGGCTCGCGCCGCATGATGGCGCATTTCACGATCACCCCGGGCTGGCCGGGTTGGCTCGAGCAGGTCGATCAGGCGATCGAGGTCTACAAACCCAATTCGTGGAAGGGCTACACGGTCGGCGACAACACCCACAAGGAGCTCGCCCACTACCCGTACCGTCTCGACGACGAAAAACTGATGTATCCGTTCTACGAGAAGGCGGCGAAATCGGGGATCAAGAACGTCTGCATCCATAAAGGGTTGTTCGCGCCGGCGGTCGAGGAGAAGTTCCCGCGCCTGCGGCCTTATGCCGATGTCGGTGATGTCGGCAAGGCCGCCAAGGATTGGCCGCAGCTCAATTTCCTGATCTATCACTCGGCCTATCGCTGGATCGGGGCGGCTCCGGCCGAGGGCATGGCGGAGTTCGACCGGACCGGCCGCAGCTCGTGGACCAGTGATCTCGCCGAGATCCCGGAGAAATACGGCGTCACCAACGTCTATGGCGATTTGGGGCAGCTCTTCGCCTGGACCGCGGTCGCCGAGCCGCGGCTCGCTGCGGCATTGATGGGGATGCTGGTCAAGGGGCTCGGCGCCGACCATGTGCTATGGGGCACCGATGCGGTGTGGACCGGCGCACCGCAATGGCAGATCGAGGGGCTACGGCGCCTCGAAATTCCCGAAGAAATGCAGAAGCGATACGGCTTCAAACCGCTCGGGCCGGCCGACGGTCCGGTCAAGAACGGGGTCTTCGCCGAGAACGCCGTGCGCCTCTACAATTTCGACAAGCATGCCGCGCTCGCCAATCCCGACCGCTTTGCCGCGCTGAAGGCGGACTACATCAAGAACGGCCCGGGCCGCAGCAATCTGCGCTACGGCTATGTCCGCAATTCGGGCTGAGAGCAGGAATACGAGAAGGAGGCTGACGATGGTGACCCGAGCTCCATTCCTGAAGACGCGGTTTGGCGGCTATTACCACCGCGATGTCCCGGAAGAGGACGGCGAAATCACCCATGTCGGCCCGGACACCCCGTGCGGCGAATATATGCGCCGCTTCTGGCAGCCGGTCTGCTTCTCCGACGATTTGCAGGATCTGCCGTATCGCGTCAGAATTCTCGGCGAGGATCTGGTGGCGTTCCGTGACCGCAGCGGCGCCGCAGGCCTCTTGGAGCTGCATTGTCCGCACCGCGGCACGTCGCTCGAGTTCGGGCTGATCGGCGACCGGGGGATCCGCTGCTGCTACCATGGCTGGCTCTTCGGCGTCGACGGGACGATCTTGGAAACCCCGGGGGAGCCGGCGGACAGCACCCTGAAAGACCGGCTCTTCCACGGCGCCTATCCGATCCATGAGGCCCACGGCGTCGTCTTCGCCTATATGGGGCCGCCGGAGCAGCGGCCGCCTTTCCCGGCCTATGACAGCTTCAGCCGGCCGGGCTATCGGCTGATCCCGGGCCGCAAGTACTTCTATCCGTGCAATTGGCTGCAGATCATGGAGAACACCATGGATCCGGCCCACACGGCGTTTCTCCATACGATCGTCAGTGGCGCGGTGTTCACCAACGAGTTTGGCGTATTGCCGGAGTTGGAGTTCGCCGAGACCCCGATCGGCATGATCTACATCGCGACCCGGCGGGTCGGCGACAATGTCTGGGCGCGGATGGTGGAAGCGGTGTTGCCCAATTTGCAGCAGGTCGCGCCGATCTGGGAAGACGGCCACCGCGAGCATCCGTTCAGCGGCCCGATGATGAGCCGCTGGAATGTGCCATTGGACGACACCAATACGATGCTGATCGAACTGCGGCATGTCAGCGAGACCGACGGCGTCACCCCGGCATGGTGGGCCGACCGCGACATCATGTTGCCCGGCCAGGTCGCCGCCGAATCCTACGAGGCGGGCCAGCTGCACCCCGGCGACTTTGAGGCCCAGGTATCGCAGCGCCCGATCGCGATCCACGGCCTGGAGCATCTCAGCGCCACCGATCGTGGAGTCAGCATGTTGCGCGGCCAGTTGCGACGCGGCATCCGGGCGGTCAAAGGCGGCGACGATCCGATGGGTCTATGCCGCGACGGCGCGGTGATCCCGACCTATTCCAACGATACGGTGGTGCGGCTGCCGCCGGCGGCGGACACGGCGGCGGACAAGCAGATCATGCGCCAGACCGGGCGCCGGCTCGCCGAAGGCTATCTGAAGGAGCCGCCGCTGATGACGGGTCGCTGACAGCGGTCGACGGCGCGAGCAGGTAAAGCCGCAGGGTCAGCAGCACGGCGACGACCGCGAGGCCGAGGGCAAGGCCCCACCACAGGCCGACAGCGCCGTAGCCGAGCGGAAAGGCGAGCAGCCAGCCGCCCGTGAAGCCGGCGCCCCAATAGCCGGTGATGGCCAACAGCATTGGGACAAAGGTGTCCTTGTAGCCGCGCAATGCGCCGCTGGCGACCGTCTGCATCCCGTCGAACACCTGGAACAGCGCCGCTATGGCAATCAGATGCCGCGCGATCTCGACGGTTTCGCGGTTGGCCGGGTCGGCGATGTCGAGATAGACCGCGATGACGGCCCGAGGGACAGTCCACAGCACGACCGCCGTCGCGCTCATGAACCCGACCCCGAGGGCGAGCGCAACGAAACCGGCCCGGCGCGCCATCAGCGCCCGGCCGGCGCCGAGCTCGTAGGCGACCCGGACCGTGGCCGCCTGACCGAGGCCCAGCGGCACCATAAAGGTGAAGCCCGCGCTGTTGAGGACGAGCTGGTGCGCCCCGAGCGCGGCGGCTCCCAAAAACCCGATCGCGATGCCGGCGGCAAGGAAGACGCCGAGCTCGATCCCCATCATCCCGCCGATCGGCAGGCCGAGGCGAAGCAGGCTCGCCATCGCCGGCCGGCTGCCGGCAAAGGCGCTGCGCAGCAGCCGCAAACCCGCAAGGCCGGGCATGATGCGGGTGCTCAGCGCCAGACCGGCGAAGATCAGCCACTGATTGATGGCGCTGGCATAGCCCGAGCCGGCGACGCCGAGCGGCAGGCATGCCGAGATGACCGTAGATCAGCACCCAGTTCAGCGCGGCATTGCCGACAACGCAGATCAGCAGCACCGCCATTACGGCACGAATCTGCGACAGCGCAGCAAACAGGCTGCGCAGCACCGCAAAGCCGAGAAACGCCGGCCCGCCCCAGGCAATCGCCCGCAAAAAGCGGCCGATCTCGGTGACCAGCACGGCATCGTACCCCAATGCCCGGAGCAGCGGGGCCAGACTGGTCAACACGGCGATCAAGGGCAGCGCCAACAGCACGGCCAGCACCAGTCCGGCGCCGGCGATGCGCCCCGCCGCGTCGCGATCACCGCTGCCCAATGCGTGCGCGGCGAGCGGCGCCACGGCGGAAAGGATCCCCTGCAGCATGACCCCGCCGGTGAAATAAAGCATCGCGCCGAGCCCGGCGGCGGCCAGCGGCATCGCGCCGAGCCGTCCGACCATCACTGTGTCGGTGACGCCCATCGCCATCTGCGCGAGATTGGCCGCGGCGAGCGGCGCCGCCAGCGCCAGGGTCGCGCGGAGTTCCGCGCCAATGCCAGAGGCTCTAGCCCCGCGCCTCTGCCGATCGGCTGGATCGACCGGTTCCATCTGTCTCTCTCTCAACTCCGTCACGGCGAGCCCGCCGATCCCCGAGAGAGACCCTCCAAAAGGAAGGGCCCCGACCGGTACCGGCGGGGCCCCGTAGTGCCGCGTGTTCGTTCTGTTCAGCGCACGCGCATACCCTCAGGCCCCACGGCAAAGCCGCGCGGGTCGGCAGTCTTGATCGAGTACGGGAATGCGCAAATCATCGGCGGTTTGTAGAGCAGGAAGCGGGACACGCGTCAACAACCTGCCTCGGATGTGCTTTAATCGAAACGGCAGCCACCCCTTTTGAGAGGAGTTCGCATGCCCACCATTACCACCAACGACGGCACGGAGATCTTCTACAAGGACTGGGGTTCGGGCCAGCCGATCGTGTTCAGCCACGGCTGGCCGCTGTCGGCCGATGATTGGGACACGCAGATGCTGTTCTTCCTGCATCATGGCTATCGCGTTATCGCCCATGACCGCCGTGGCCATGGCCGCTCGACCCAGACCGCCGACGGCCACGATATGGACCATTATGCCGACGACCTGGCGGCTCTGACGGCGCATCTCGACCTGAAAAACGCCATCCATGTCGGCCATTCCACCGGCGGCGGCGAGGTGGCGCACTATCTGGGACGGCATGGCGAAAGCCGGGTGGCCAAGGCAGCGCTGATCAGCGCGGTGCCGCCGCTGATGGTGAAGACGGCGGCCAATCCGCTCGGCCTTCCCAAGGAGGTGTTCGATGGCCTGCAGGCGCAACTCGCCGCCAATCGTTCGCAATTCTATCGCGACCTGCCGGCGGGGCCGTTCTACGGCTACAACCGGCCGGGCGCGAAAGCCTCGGAGGCCGTCATCCAGAATTGGTGGCGCCAGGGCATGATGGGCGGCGCCAAGGCGCATTACGACGGCATCGTCGCCTTTTCCCAGACCGATTTCACCGAAGACCTCAAGAAGATCACCGTCCCGGTGTTGGTCATGCATAGCGACGACGACCAGATCGTGCCCTATGTCGCCGCCGGGCCGCTGTCCGCTAAGCTGCTGAAGAACGGAACCCTGAAAACCTACAAGGGCTTCCCGCACGGCATGCCCACGACGGAAGCGGACACGATCAATTCCGACCTGTTGGCGTTCATCAAAAGCTAGCCCGTGCCGGATTCAGAAAATCCCAAGTGCGGTCTGGTAATGGCTGTGCCGGCGCAACGTTGGCAAGGGGAGAAAGCTCCATGTCGGTAAAGCGCATCGTGACGAATATCGCCACGGAACAGAGAAGGTGACTGGCGCAAACAGCGACCGGCGCAAACTGCTCAACGCGCTCGCGCCGGGCGACGTGGTGACGGTGACGCGCATCGACCGCCCAGTGCGCAGCACCTTGGCAGAAACGGTGACATCTGTATTTGCCGGAGACGCTAACACGGTGATGTTGGGCAGCAGGAATTCACCAGATAAAGGGATTATTGGTTGGCATAAGAGGCCTAGATCCCGGGAACGCCGTAGTCTGTCGAACGGGGCATGCGTCGCAATTGACCCGGAATGTTGTTGCACGATAAAGTTGCCGACCTTCCAGGCGTCGTGGCGCGGAGGTTGCGCGCATTCGCGACTGGGCGGTCGTTTACAACCCGGAGGCGTGGCGATCATGGCCGGGAAAAAGCCGAGGATCTCGGTCTCGCGGACCGGGAGCAGGAGCCGGCGGGCCATCTGGTTCTGGGTGGCGGGTCTGGCCGTGGTTGGGATCATCGTCGTCTGGCAGGTGGCGCACGGCGTCTTTGTGCAGCGCCTCAATGTTCCGGGCGTTGCCGATGTTTCGTTCACCACGAATGCCGGGAACAAGGTCGAGGCGATCGGCGAGGGGAACAGATCGGCCGTCAACGGTACCGACAACACCGTGCTGCAGCGCGGTACCGGCAATACCGCGATTATCGGGGGCGCCCCGGTCGATTGGGGCAAGGAGCGGGAGCAAAGTGCCGAGCGGCCGCCGGCGGATCAAAGAAGGTCTGGCCAGATCCCGAGACCCGATCCCCGCCCGCAGGCGGGATCGCCCGGTCCGGGGATGGACGAAACGACCGGTTCGGAAACCGAGAGCCTCAGAGCACGGATACGGCGAGACACCGAAAAAGAGTTTGAGCGGATGGAACGAGAGGTAGATCAGCGGTAGAACCCGCCGTCGCGACGCCTCGTTCCGAATACCGGAACAACCTCACCCGCCTCCCCCCGGACTGTGATCCGGGCGAGGGGGACCCAGCCCGATCGGGCTGGGTGGGTGAGGGTTTACCTCGCCCGGACCCCGTCGACGGCCCGGGCGCCGCATGGCGCGATGCGAGGTCGCGCCGTCAGGCAGCCTTTCCGCGCGCCAGGGCGTGCACGTCGGCGGTGGTCAGCGCGTTGCCGCCGATCCCCCAGTCGCCGCTTTCCACTTCCTCGACCACGCACCAGGTGACGCCGCGCATGTTCTCGCCCTCGATCGAGACCATCGCGTCGGTCAGCTTGCTGATCATCTGGCGTTTCTGTTCCTTGCTGAACACGTCCTTGATGACGCGAACCTGAATGAGCGGCATTGCAGTTTCTCCTTGTCGTAGCGGATTGCGGGCCCAGCGGGATTGCTTGACACGCTCGCCATACTGCCGAACACTCTCCAGCACAGTAAGAGACAGTTTCAACGTCAGTTGGCGTAACTGTACTGGTCCGGCGACCGGGCCAGTCCACAGCGGGGCGTGAACCGGCATGCTCTCATTGACTGTCAGCCGGAACAGCGACCAGCCGCTCGCCGACCAGATCGTCGCCGGCATCAAGCGGCAGATCGACGATCGGCACCTGCGGCCGGGCACCAAGCTGCCGTCGATCCGCAGCTTTGCCGAGAGCTACAATGTCAGCCGCTTCACGGTGGTCGAGGCCTACGATCGGCTGGTCGCGATGGGCTATCTGCAGTCGCGCCGCGGCGCCGGCTTCTACACCGCGGCGGCGCCGCGCCGGCGGAGGCCGCGCATCCCGCGCCGTCCGACAACCACAAGCGCAACGAGCAACTGGTCTGGCTGATCCGCCGCCTGCTGGAGGCGGACGAAAACACGCTGCTTGCGGGCGGCCCGTGGCTGCCGAATTCGTGGCTCGACGAAGCCGGCATCCGCCAGAGCCTCAACGTGCTCGCGCGCAAGAACGGCGCCCATCTGCTCGAATACGGACATCCGTTCGGCTATCTGCCGTTGCGCGAGCATCTCGCGCTGATGCTGGCCGGGCTCGGCATCACCGCGCATGCCGGCCAGATCCTGCTGACGCAGGGCACCAGCCAGGCGCTCGAACTCGTCATCCGCTATCTGCTCAAGCCCGGCGACGCGGCGCTGGTCGACGATCCCGGCTACTACAACATGTTCGGCAATCTGCGCCTGCAGGGCGTCGAGATGCTGGCGGTGCCGCGCAATCCCGACGGGCCGGACATCGCCGTTCTCGAAGAAGCTGGCCGCCGCGCACCGGCCAAAGGTCTATTTCACCCAGTCGGTGATGCAGAACCCGACCGGCACCGACATGAGCCCGCATGTCGCGTTCAAGGTGTTGCAGGCCGCCGAGCGCCACAACTTCACGGTCGTCGAGGACGACATCTTCTGCGATCTGCAGGTGAAGACGACGCCGCGGCTCGCGACGCTCGACCAGCTCAACCGCGTGATCTATGCGCGCAGCTTTTCCAAGACGCTGTCGGGCAGCCTGCGCGTCGGCTTCGTCGCCTGCGCGCAGGACATCGCCAACGAGCTCGCCGACATCAAGATGCTGACCAGCATCACCACGTCGCAGTTCACCGAGCGGCTGATCTATCTGATGCTGGTGGACGGCCACTACCGCAAATATCTGTCGCGCCTGCACGAGCGGCTCGGCGAGGCGCGGCTCAATGTCGTGCGCGCCTTCGAACGCATCGGACTGGAACTGTTCGTCGAGCCCGCGGACGGCATGTTCGTCTGGGCGCGCTTCCCGCATATCGAGGACTCGCTGGCACTGGCGGAAGCGGCGCAGCGCGACGGCATCATGCTCGCGCCCGGCACGGTGTTCCGCCCGCATCTCGAGCGCTCGCCGTGGATGCGGTTCAACGTTGCCGTCTGCGAGGACCCGCGCGTGCAGCGCTGGCTGCAGCGACTGGCGTCGAGCTCGGCGGCCTAGCGAATAGGCTGACGCGTGACCCATTGGTGCGGGTGCGCCAGCATGCCTGTCGTGGCTCGATCTTCACCGCCCGGTCTGCCCGAGCTGCGCACGGAACATGCGGCCGCTCAGATAGGAGGATATTTGAACCACTCAGGGGGGAGTTCGAGCTCCCGATTGAGCGGCTGCGCTGGGAGCAGCCGGTCGAGCGCGCCTGCTGCCGCCTGCAACCTGCGGCGCAATACTGCTTTCCAGGGCTCCTCGGCGACAAGCGTCGTCCTTGCCACCAAAGCCGGGTTCGTCGCCATCATTCCCTCCAAAATGGCTTGTTGATTTCATACTCGGCGTCGAAGCGGGTAAGTCCGATATCGCGGAGCATTCGTTCATCGAGCCGAGCGAGCTCGAGCCGACCGTTCCTGCGCCGGCGCCATTCACGCAACGCCGCATGCACGCCCCTCAGAAAGCCGCCCAGCCGGTGCGGAGATGCCTGCCGCTGCGTCTCCTGTGGGATCCGATCCGGACAGCAGGACATTGCCCGCGACAATTCGGCTCTCGTCTTCAGTCTCCAAGAAAACGGTTGCTTAACCCGATCTTCCTTAACGATCGCAAACATATCAGTTTACTCCTTAGCAGCTGTCTCGATGATCTATAGATCACGTGTTGCGCTTCTACCCGTTTGTTGCGATCTCACTCAGTGACGATCGACATGATTTTGACGCTTAACGCCCTCACCTTCGGGACACTACTGGATATAGGGCATCAATTGCTTCGGTTCCGGCCGAAGGATCGATCGAATATTCGAGCCGGCTGCCCGGATCAGCGATCCCGATCCAATGGATCAAGGCATCGTGCGGGGCGGTTCGCGCGCTCGTCATCGCGTTCTCCCTTGCCATCCGTCGCGCCGATACTATAGGCTCCCCCTACTGACAGCGATTTGTCAGGAGTAATCGGGTGCCGCTACGCCGCGCCGACCGCCTGTTCGACATCATCCGCATCCTGCGCGCCGCTTCGCAGGCGGTCACCGCAGCCGCGATCGCCGACGAGCTGGAGGTCACGGTGCGCACCGTCTACCGGGATGTCGCGACATTGCAGGCGCGGCGGATCCCGATCGAGGGCGCAGCCGGCGTCGGGTATGTGCTGCGCCGCGGGTACGAGCTGCCGCCGCTGATGTTTACCGAGGACGAGGCCGAGGCCATCGCGGTCGGGGTGCGTCTGCTCGCCCGCACCGGTGACCCCGGCCTGCAGAAGGCAGCCAACAGCGTCCTTTCAAAGGTGACGCTGGTGGTTCCTGATCCGCTGCGCGACTACCTCACCACCGCGCCAGTCTATGTCTCGAAGAGCGGCGCGCCGGTTCCTGCTCGGCCCGACCTGCCGTCGACGATCCGCCACGCGATCCGCGCTACGCGCAAGATACGGATCGCCTATCAGGACGGCGACGGGCGCAGCACAGAGCGGGTAATCCAGCCCTTTGCCGTCGCCTATTACACGGGAGCGACGCTGATCTGCGCTTGGTGCGAGCTGCGCAACGATGTCCGCCATTTCCGCACCGACCGGGTGGTCAGCGCCGATGTGCTCGACGCGTCGTTCTCAATCCCTAAGACGGTGATCGCCAAATGGCTCGCCGAGCACCAGGACGATTAGCCGAGTGCCACCCGGTTACGCGGCGGTGAAGTCGTCGCAGTACGCGCTCCACCGGATGACCGACTGTGACCCCGGCGCGAAACCGGCGGGCGGCAAACTATTCGTGATGCGAAGGCCAAGGACACTTGGGAACGGAAGAATTGTGCTCGTTAGCGGTTCTGCTGTCGCGCGACCGCTGCGTTTCGCCGGTACCCGAGACCATGGCAGGGAGCAGCATCAACATCGCCGGGCCGCGAAGCGCTGGCCGGTCGTTGGGCCATGGAGGCTGACGGCTTGCCGCCGAACAGCAGCTGCGACTCGCAGCCGCACACCAAGGTGCCGCTGCCGTCGCGGGCGACCGAGCCGCCCCGGCCGGGTGCGGTGGCGTTGCGTTCGGCCGGGTCGTCGGGTTCTCGACTTCGACAGGCGATGTCATCGTTCATCCTTTTTCGAGCAGGCAGCCTCTTTCGAGCCGGGTTGTGCTGCCTCTGCGCTTTGCGACGGGTCGGCGCCGGGCAGTCCCACGCCCTTGTCTAGGGCAAGCCGCGCGAGCTTGGCCCGAACCTGCGCGTACACATCCTCGTCGGCGGCTGCGGGCTTGACGGCGCCTCGCCCGCCGCAGCCCGTTCCACCATCAGTTCAATGCCTAATTATCCGTCCAGCCCGCCTCCTTGTGACATTTCTATCGGTGAGAAATTGTGACTTTTCTATCCGTGAGAGACATGTTCGCGGAAGTCGCCGGCGCAGCCGTTCCTGCAGCTCGCGCAGGCGGCTCACTGCTCATCGCCGCAGTTCTCGCACGCCCCCTGCCCGTGCCCGTAATTAAACGTGTTACTGAACCCGCATGCCGACAGAACGCCTCCAAGTGCCATCAGCAGGGCAGTGACAAACGCTGTCCGCAAGATCATCGGGTTTCCCATGATCCTAAGTCTAAGCTCCGCCGCGTCGGTCGTTTAGTTTAATTTACACCTGTGCCGCTCGATGTGGATGCACGAATTCCACGTCGTTGCGGAAATCAAGATTTTTGCATCGTCCCGCGCGCCCTTGATGAAATTGGGCTTTTTTGATGCAAATTTCTGATGCACAATCCCGGCATGATTTACGGCTATGCCCGCGTCTCGACGGCCGCCCAAGACGAAACCGGACAGGTGCGCCAACTGAAGGCGGCCGGATGCGAAAAGGTGTTCCGCGAGAAAATCACCGGCACCACGGCCGACCGGCCGCAGCTTCGCGCGCTGATGAAGAAGCTCGCCCCCGGCGATGTTGTCATCACCCCGGCCGTTGACCGTCTCTCGCGCGACACGACCGACCTTCTGGTTATCGCCCGCGACATGCAGCGCGCCGGGGCCGGTATCCGCTCGCTGGCCGAGCCGTTCCTCGATACCACATCCGACTTCGCCGAGATCATCTTCGCCATCCTCGGCGTGGCGGCGAAGCTCGAACGCCGTCGCATTCTCGAACGCACCGCGCGCGGCCGGGCCGACGCCAAGGAGAAGGGCGTCAAATTCGGCCGCAAGCCGATCCTCACCCCGCACCAGCAGAAAGAGGCCCGCAAGCGCCTCGACGCCGGCGAGACGCAGCGCAGCGTCGCGCGCAGCTACAATGTCAGTCAGGCGACGATTTCGAGGCTCATGCCGCAACCGGTCATTTGCACAGGCGCGTGTTAATTTTTCGAGTTACTCTACTCAACTCCTTGAGTTCCTCATTCGAATAATCCGTGTGTGACTTAAACTCCTCAAGGTATTTACGTTTCAATTCGTCTTTGGCCCGCCGACGCTCGCTGCTGCTCAGCTTCATCACCAAGTCAGTTTCCCTGCCGTGTACAGCGGAGATAACCCTCTGAGGCAGCGTCCCTTCTATGCAATCTTTGCCTGCTTGTGCGACCCCAAGCGGGATGAAATCCTCATCTTCCTTGAGTCCTGCCCGCTTTAAGGCCGCGCGGACATCTCCATCCGCATCCAAGTCATACGTTACATAAACGCGATCAAATTGAGCTGGACCCCGAAAATGAGACAGTAGGCTAAGGTGGAGCCCTGCCCCTAGAAAGCGCCGGAGGCGCAGGAGCAGGACATGAAGCGGACACGGAAGAAGCACAACTCGGCGTTCAAGGCGAAGGTGGCGCTGGCGGCGGTCAGGGGCGATCGGACGATCGCCGAACTGGCGAGTGAGTTCGGGGTTCATCCGAACCAGATCTACAATTGGAAGAAACAGCTGCTAGACGGTGCAGCGAGTGTTTTTGAGGGTGGCGCGTCGTCGGCAGATAGTGTGGCCAGCGAGGCGCAGGTTGATGTTCTTTATCGACAGATTGGCCAACTGAAGGTCGAAAACGATTTTTTGGCACGAAAGCTCGGCAAATGAGCCGGGCGGAACGTCGTGCGCTGGTCGAACGGGAGCACCCAGCGCTGGCGATATCACAGCAATGCCGGTTGCTGGCGATCTCGCGCTCTGCGGTGTACCGCAGACCGGCCGAGGTCGGCGAGGCGGATCTTGCGATCATGGGCTTAATCGATCGGCAGTATCTGGCTCGGCCCGATTATGGCTCGCGCCGGATGGCGGCGTGGCTGGCGACCCAAGGCCATGTCGTCAACCGCAAACGGGTCCGGCGCTTGATGCGGCTGATCGGGCTGGTAACGATCTACCAGCGCCCGAACACGAGCAAGGCAGCCGTAGCGCACAAGGTCTATCCTTACCTGCTTGGCGGGATCGCAATCGAGCGGGTCAATCAGGTCTGGTGTTCGGACGTCACCTACATTCCGATGGCCAAGGGCTTCCTTTATCTGGTGGTCGTCATGGACTGGGTGAGCCGTGCCGTGCTGGCGTGGCGGCTGTCGAACACGCTCGGCGCCGATTTTTGTGTCGAGGCACTCGAGGAAGCACTCGCGCGCTATGGCCGGCCTGAGATTTTTAATAGCGACCAAGGCAGCCAGTTCACCAGCGATGAGTTCACCGCCACGTTGAAGCGCCACGAGATCGCCATCAGCATGGACGGCAAAGGGCGCTTCATGGACAACATCTTTGTCGAGCGACTGTGGCGCAGCCTGAAATACGAGGAGGTCTACCTGAACGCCTATGCCAGCGTTGCCGAAGCCAGCACTGGGATTGACGCTTGGCTCGGCTTCTACAATGAGGAACGCCAGCACCAGAGCCTGGGTTACCGCACGCCGCGGCAAATCTACGAAGAGAGCCTATGGATATGTGGACAATCGGCTTCGCCGACCGGCTGCGCTTCCCCCGCTTCCCGAGCAAGCTCGGAAAGCGGGGAAATGCTCGCCTTCGCCCACATACCCACAGGCACCACAACCAACCAAGGACTTAATGTTGATGATTCGAAAAATCGAACTGTTGCGCCAGCCAGCGTGTTGACCGCGCTCGGCGCCGATCTCAAACCTCGCGGGGCGACACCTTAAGACGCGGCTCCGGCTGTCGCACAAACGGGGTCCACCTCAAATTTCCGTAACACGAACTGCAATAATAGCGTGTTTTTCAGCGTATCTTTTCCACCATAAGGAACCACTTCTATGTCGGATGAAAGTTTATCGCATGCGACGGTATGATTCTGCATCCACTGGAAATATTCCTGATCTATCTTGCCCTCAACGAGCAAAACCTTAGCTTCCGCCGATGCAAAGATCGGACGTAGACTATAGAATTCTTCTGCGCCGATTCCCAAATGTTCGGCGAACGGAGCCATCCAATGCTCGCCGCTCGTATCCACCTGGACGGTTTCAAACACCTTCCCCCGTTTTATTTGTCTACTTAATAGCAAATTTGCCGTAGGTTCTTCTTGGTTAAGCATGTATGGGCTGTGTGTCGTAACGATAATTTGTAGACCAAGTTCCACAGCCAGATGACGTAGCATTCGACCAAATTCTGCTTGCGCCGACGGATGTAGAAAGCTCTCTGGCTCTTCAATAACTACGAGGGGTGTAATCTTATCGTCTGGCGTACCGGTAGTTTTGATCCGACTGGCGTGCAGAATCGCCATCAATATATATGTGCGGTTCTGGGTGCCGCTGCCCCAGTCATTAATAGGTATCTTTACATTACGGTCACGGAGATTAATGCCAAGGGGCATCCCGCGTGTTGAAAAACCTTCCGGTGGCGAAAGCTCGACTTCGTATTTATCTGTTAACCGACCTAGCATTGCGCTCAAACCCTCCATCCGCTGTTTTGCTAAGCGTCGGAGTTTGGTCTCTATCTGTTTACTGGCCAACTCAAGTGTCTTTGTTTCGTCGAGGGACATTTCAAAGTCGTAAAACATACGCGCGCGACCACGAGGATAGTAATAGGCCTCTTGTGCATTTGTCGAGTTGTACAAAAATAAGAGGTTAGAGTCCTCGATCCGTTTCTCAATCTCCTTTGCAGCCTTGTCGTCGACTGATTGATCATCGATTGTGACTGACGTAGGAACAGTGGCATCAGTAGAGGAGGTTATTGAATATGACAGAGAGAGGGGCACTGTCGGGCGTGTAATTGTCTGTGAAGCAATTTTCTCGATGAATGAAACAAGAGCGGGGTCGTCATCCTTCATAAGCAATAAGTTGTAGGTAACTGTGATGGGAGTCGACGGCTTTATCCATTGCGTCCGATCTTCGTCATAGTCGATTCCGGTTGCGGGGGTTGCCCACGGACCGCGAGAGGAAGCGCCAAACAGGGAGGATAGGAGACGGATCACACATGATTTTCCTGCGTTGTTCCGACCAGATATCGTGCAGTAGTTAGGGGAGAAGCGCAGTGTCAGGTCTTGAAGTGTACGGTAATTCTCTGTGGTTATCGATATTAGCCGCACGGCAGGGGTTCCCGCCTTTCCGTTATCTGGGAGGAGCATTATTACGCGATGGTTTCAATTTTGGGAAGATTGTCGGCCGCGCGGGGCACCGCTTGGGTGGCGCACGGGTCGCGGTGGTCACTGAATTTCGCCTATCGCGTCAAGTCGATGCTTACGCGAATCACCAAACGGCGTGAATTGTTCATAACATCCCTTATCCGACACTTGACAACTGTACGGTGGTGGCGTACACTCCGGGATGATCATTCGGAGCGTCCGGCACCGGGGCCTCTTGCGCCTCATCGAAGAAGACGACAGCCGGGAACTCCGCAATGACCTTGTGCGGCGGCTGCGCAACATCCTCGCGGTGCTGATTACAGCGACCGACATCAGCGGCGTTATCGGCCCGCCCGGCTGGCGCGTCCACCAGCTTAAAGGCGACCGCGCCGGGACGTGGAGCATTTCGGTCAGCGGCAATTGGCGGCTGACCTTTGACATCCGGCAAGGTGAAATCTGCAATCTCGACTTGGAGGACTACCACTGATGAGCCGCGCACCCGCCAGAGTAGGAATGGCCCCGCCCCATCCGGGCGCGTTCATTCGCGAGGAAATTCTCGACGAACTCGGCTTGTCGGTGAGCGAGGCGGCGAAGGTATTGGACGTGCGCCGCGCCACCTTGTCCGACCTCATCAACGGCAATGCGGCGTTGTCGGCGGAAATGGCGCTACGGATCGAGAAGGCGTTTGGCGTGAAGATGGAAACGCTCTTGAACATGCAGGCATGGCATGACGCCTACGCGATGCGGCAACGTGAGGGCGAGATCGATGTGAAGCGCTACCGCTCCCCTGCCCCCGAGCCGCGCTGACCGCCGCAGTCGCATACGCCGAAACGACGAGAGCCAAGCGAGGGAGCATGCAGGTGGATTTCATCACGCTAATAAATACAGCAGTCGGCATAACGTCGCTTGTAGGTTTTTTCTTTGGTGGCTTCGCAATTTGGCCTCAATGCATTTCTACACCAAGGCGAAAGACACCGAGAGAGAGGTATCCAACAGTCTTGAATCAATCAAAGCTTAGACTGACACACTACAAAAGCTCACAGCACGCTGGATGGATCGCTTTACCCGACACGCGACCGAGCCGAGGCCAACTGACGAAGAAGGCTTATGGAGATGTTTCAGGCTTGACGCTGTTAGCCAACCCGGCATAATCTGGGGTTGTAGATCCTCCTTGGCCCGGGGCGCGTGGTGGAACGGTTTCCGAAGTCGCTGCTTGAGTTCCAGAGCCTCTTCTCGAGCGATGAGATCTGCACCGAGTATCTGGTGGAGCGGCGCTGGCCGAACGGGTTCGTCTGCCCCAAGTGTCACGGGACCTCGGTGTGGCGTCTGAACAGCCGTCCCCTTTGGGAGTGTCGTGGCTGCGGTCGGCAGACCTCGATCACCGCTGGTACCTTGATGGCCAAGACCAAGCTCCCGCTTCGGGTGTGGTTCTGGGCGGCCTACCTGATGAGCACCCACTCCAACGGGCTGTCTGCCCTGCAGCTCAAGGGCCAGCTCGGGGTCGACTACAAGACCGCCTGGCTGCTCGCCGCCAAGCTGCGCCGAGCCATGGTGAACCCGGACCGCTCCAAACTCGGGGGCGTGGTCGAAATCGACCAGACGGAGATCCCGTTCCGCCAGGAAAATCCGCCGCTTGGTATCGGTGGCCGGCAGGGCATGATTACCGTGGTGGGCGCCGTGGAAATCGTCGATCGGGTCACCGGCGGGCCGCCCAGATGGGCCTACAACGAGAAACTCCTGGACACCAAGGCTCGCCGCATCCGTCTGCAGGTCATCCCCAACAACCTCGCCCCCACGCTTGACGCCTTTGTCCTGGCCAATATCGAACCCGGCAGCGTCATCCTGACCGACGACTACCCGAGCTATGTCAATCTCTCCCGGCTCGGCTACACGCACGACCCGAGGACCGTCGGACTGATGGCGGCGCATGTCGTCCTGCCCTGGGTGCACCGCGTCTTCGCGCTGCTAAAGCGGTGGGGGCTCGGCGTCTACCACGGCCTTCGCCGAAAGCACGTCCAGACCTACCTCGACGAATACTGCTTCCGGTTCCATCGCCGCCATTGGCGCCGCGTCTCCTTTGAGAAAATCCTGGGCATCGCATCAGCAAAGCCGGCCCTGTACAGTCACCAGATCACCGGTGGCCGACCGCGCAATTACCAGCGAGACAAGACGAAGCGCCTGGCGCACCTCGACGCCCAAGGGGCGGCCCCAGACCGGGCCCGCGCCTCCGGTGCACCACCCACAGTTGTGACCTGAGACATCTCCATAAGTCTCTGACGAAGGATTGCTTCAATTAGTTAACGTCGTAGCAACACTTCCGACGACCATATTAACGCACTTGGAAATCATCAGACCGCAACCGGATACGTCTCACCAGACCTTAAGGCAGGAAGTAGTCGATGCATATGTGGCCCTATATTATTATACTGCTCTAGCAAATGTACTCGGTCAGGGATGGCTGCCACCAGAGGCAGAGTTTGACCCCGGCAACAACGAGTTTCACGCCCTGATAAGTGGGCTTATTGATCGCTGCGCAGGCGATTTTCAGTATGTGGCGCGTGTTCTAAACGGAGTGGATCAGACAATGGTGCAGTCAAGTCGGCTCCAGCACATGCTACAGGATGCAATTCAGACGTGGTTTCCGCATGTGCGGTTCACGTCTCAAGTTCAGGAACAGCGGCGGACGCAAAAAAGCGAGAGTTCCCCCGCACAGTGAGTTTCCATACCCACGGCCGCGCATTCAAAAAGTACTTAGCATTGTCCGCCGAACTCGCTGCAATCGAACACGACAGCAGGCAGTGATTTTCCATAAATCACTCTGTCGCGACTTTTGACAGCGGCTCCGCAGGGCACAAAAATTAGCATTAAGAGCGCTTCCGGTGCGCGCTACGGAAGGAATGCGCTCAATACGCCGCCGAAGCGCCGATGCCGAAAGAAGAAGGAACGACCTGGATCGAACGGCCGCATTCATAAGACGCGGGGATTAGCGAAATTACTAGATATATCTGAGCTACGTAGGCATCGCGAATTAGCGAGCGCAAGCCCGCGCCTGATCGGCTTGGCGCAACGTTAGCGTGCGTTCGTCTGACATGCGCACGTTATGCCAGATAATCGTTACTCAATCAACAAGGTTTCGCCTTGGTCAGCAGAGCATCGCTGGCCTGTATTGCATCGGGCTCGGAGCAACCGTCATGGCGAGGGGCTGCTCACCAGCGCCGCGCTGCGAAGCGCTGGCCGGTCGTCGGGCCATAGAGGCTGACGGCTTGCTGCGGGACATAGCCGGGCGGCGTGACAAAAATCGTGTTCGGCGGGATCTGGATCCCCGTGCCGTCATGCGCAACGCCGACATCCGAGGCATAGAGCGGGTGGGGGCTGTTGTTGCAGACCAGATAGCCGTTCCTCGGCACGATGCCGCCGAACAGCAGCTGCGGTTCGCAGCCGCACACCAAGGTGCCGCTGCCGTCGCGGGCGACCGCGCCGCCCCCGGCCGCGTCCGGTGGCGCTGGGTTCGGCCGGGTCATCGGGTCCGCGTCTTCCACAGGCAATGTCATCCTTCATCCTCTTTCGACCCAGGTTGCGCCGCCTCTGCGCTTTCCGGCGGGTCGGCGCCGGGCAGTGCCACACCCCGGGCCAGGGCCAGCCGCGCCAGCTTCGCCCGAATCTGGGCATACACACCCTCGTCGGCGGCGGACGACAGGGGGTCGCCCGGGGCTGCCTCTTTCGAGCCGGGTTGCGCCGCCTCTGCGCTTTCCGGCGGGTCGGCGCCGGGCGGTTCCACACCCCGGGCTTGGGCCAGCCGCGCCAGCTTCGCGCGAATCTGGGCATAGACATCCTCGTCGGCGGCGGACGACGCGGGATCGCCCGGGGCTGCGGGCACGCCGCGTTCGAGCTTCTGCAGCATGTCCAACAGGAGCTTGGTCGCGCGCAGATCGGCCCTGGCGCATTTCTCGACGAGCTGCGCGATGACGATCTCACGCTTGGTCAGCCGGCGCCGCGTTCCATGCTCGACGAACGTCGCCCGCCGGTCGAGCGCTCGCTTCAGCAACGACGCCAAATCTTTCGGTTTGCCCGGGCGACCGTTCGGGTTGGCGTTGTTCCCCTTCTTGAAGCGGCTCCCGATCGGCGGCCTGCAGTACCCGACCTGGTAATCGCGCGGCCCGTCAGACGGCATCGGGTCTAACAAAAGTTTTGATGGTCATCCCCTTTTCAGGCGCTTCAATGGCTCCAATATAGCCAAAATAGCATTGATTGTCAATATCGCAAATGATCGATCCCACCAATCACGTCAAATTCCCGGTTCGCCCGATTTTTTCCGCGGTTCCGGCGGGAAATTCCGCGGTTATCGCGCGCTACGGGAATTGCAGCGCAACCCTTTGATTAATGGGGCTATTTCGCGGTCGATTGGCCGCCGAAAGGGCGGAAATCGAAATTTTTCCCGGTTATTTCCCGTGGAATCGGGAATTGGCCGGAGGGGCCGAGGCTAGACCTCGGTCTTGGCGCCGGTGCGCTCGGTGATCAGCCGGTAATGCTCGATGCGGCGGTGCTTCGCGAAATTGAAGATCGTGCGCCGGATGTAGTCGCCGAGCTCGAGGTCGAGGGTCGCGGTGATCACCTCGTCGTCCTCGCCGAGGGTGCGGGCGGCGATCTCGCCGGTCGGCGCGATGATCGCCGAGCCGCCGATCAGGCCGAACCCGTCCTCCTTGCCGGCCTTGGCGGCGGCCAGCACCCAGGCGCCGTTCTGATAGGCGTTGGCCTGCATCGTCACGAGGTGGTGGAACATTCTGCAGATGCACCGGCTCGGGATGGTGGATGTTCTCGATCGGCGTGTTGTAGCCGAGCGCGACGATCTCGACGCCCTGCAGCCCCATGACGCGGAACGTCTCGGGCCAGCGCCGGTCGTTGCAGATGCACATGCCGACGACCGCGTCGAAGGCGCGCCACACCTTGAAGCCCTCGTTGCCGACATCGAAATAGCGCTTTTCGAGATGCTGGAACGGCGCGTCCGGCAGATGCTCGGAATGCCCCGGCAGATGGATCTTGCGGTAGCGCCCGATGATCCGCCCGTCGCGCCTCGACCAGGATCGAGGTGTTGTAATGCCGGAGCTCGCCCTTCTCCTGGGTCAGCTCGGCATAGCCGAGATAGAACCCGACCCCGAGCTCCGCGCCAGATCGAACAGCGGGCGGGTTTCCGAGTTCGGCATCTCGCGCTCGAAAAAGCGGTCGATCTCGGCCTGGTCGGTCATCCACCAGCGCGGAAAGAAGGTCGTCAGCGCGAGCTCGGGAAAGACCACAAACCGCGCGCCCGCGGCATATGCCTCGCGCAGCATCGCGATCAGCCGCTTGACCACCGCGCCGCGCGTGTCGGCGAGGTGGATCGGGCCGAGCTGCGCCACGGCCGCCTTCAATTTACGGGACACAACGGTTCTCCTCAGACCAGAGCCGGGCCACTTTCGGCGACGAAGGCGAGTTCCGGAACCGGGGCGCCAAGGGGCCGCGCCGCTTCCGAGAGGGCGCAAGGCAGGAAGGCGCCGCTGCCGCGCGGCGCAGCGAGCTTGCCGTCCTCGACGACGACCCGGCCGCGGCTGATGACGGTGACCGGCCAGCCGCGCAGCCGGCGGCCTTCATAGGGGGTGTAGCCGACATTGTCGTGCAATATGCCGGCCGTGACGGTGGTCTCGCGCTCGGGGTCCCAGATCGCGATGTCGGCGTCGCTGCCGACCGCGATCGTGCCCTTCTTCGGGTAGAGCCCATAGAGCTTGGCGTGGTTGGTCGCGGTCAGCGCGACAAAGGCGTTGCGATCGAGCCGCCCTTGCCCCACCCCTTCGGAAAACAGCAGCGGCAGCCGCAGCTCGATGCCGGGCACGCCGTTGGCGATCTCCTTGAAGGTGGTCTTGTCGCCCTTGGGCAGTTTGCCCGAGGCATCGAAGCGGTAGGGCGCGTGATCCGACGAGAACACCTGGAAGGTGCCGTTGCGCAACCCGGCCCATACCGCCTGCTGCGCTGCGTGGTCGCGCGGCGGCGGGCTGCAGCAGAATTTGGCGCCCTCGACGCCGGGCTTGGCAATGTCGTCGGCGGTCAGAAACAAATATTGCGGGCAGGTCTCGCCATAGATCTTGAGCCCCCTGGTCTGGGCGTTGCGGATCACCTCGATCGCCTCGGCGGCCGACACATGGACGAGCAGGATCGGCACGTCGAGCAATTGCGACAGGGTAACGGCCCGGTTGGTCGCCTCGCCTTCGGCGAGCCGAGCGTGGCTGACCGCATGATAGCGCGGCGCCGCGAGCCCGCGATCGAGCAGCCGGGCGGTCAGCCATTTGATCATGTCGTGGTTCTCGGCATGGACCATGACGAGCGCGCCCTCGCGGCGCGCGACCGCCAGGATGTCGAGCATCTGCCCGTCATCGAGCTGCAACAGATCATAGGTCATGTAGACCTTGAACGACGTGTAGCCGTCGCGGATCAGGGCCGGCAGTTCCTGACCCATGACCTGCTCGGTCGGGTCGGAGATGATCAGATGAAAGGCATAGTCGATCACCGCCTTGGGACCGGCCGCCGCGCGGTAGTCCTCGACGACCTGGCGCAATGACTGGCCGCGATGCTGGGCGGCGAACGGGATCACGGTGGTGGTGCCGCCAAAGGCCGCGGCGACGGTCGCGCTGTAGAAATCGTCGGCGCAGACCACACCGGCCGATGAGCGCTGCTCGATATGGCAATGGCTGTCGATGCCGCCCGGCAGCACCCACCGGCCGCGCGCATCGATCTCCCGCGCCCCCGAGCCAAGGCTCTTGCCCAAGGTCGCGACGACGCCGTCCTTGATTGCTATGTCGCAGGCCGTGGTATCGGCCGCCGTCACCACGGTGCCGTTGCGGATCACCAGGTCGTACTCGCTCATGCCCGTCCCTCCCGTGTCGACCTACAACGCCTCTTCTATCCGCGGCCGGTCAAGCGCTACTGTGGCGCACAAAGAGCAGCGCGCGAAAGGGATCGCCATGACCGCACCATCATCCCACCGCCCGACCATCGCCGTGACGCAGCACGCCATCTCGGCGGGTCATTACCTCGCCGCTACTGCCGGCTTCGATATTCTGCAGGCCGGCGGCAATGCGATCGATGCGGGCTGCGCCGCCGGGATCGCGCTCGGCGTCCTGCAGAGCGATCTCGTCGATGTCGCCGGTGTCGCGCCGATCATGATCTATCTCGCCGAGAAAGAGGAGGTTGTGACGATCGCCGGCCTCGGGACCTGGCCGAAGGCGCTCGACCCCGAACTCTTCCAGCGCGAGCATGGCGGCAAGATCCCGAAGGGTGTGCTGCGGACCGTCGTGCCCGCCGCTCCCGACGCCTGGATCACGGCACTCAGGCGCTACGGCACGATGAGCTTTGGCGAGGTTGCGGCGGCGGCGATCCGCTTGGCGCGCGACGGCTTTCCGATGTATCCGCTGATGGCGGCGAGCCTCAAGCGGCACGAAGCCGACCACCGCGCCTGGCCGTCGACCGCGGCGATCTTCCTGCCGAACGGCCGGCCCCCCGAAACGGGTGAAGTGTTCCGGCAGTCCGATCTCGCCGCATCCCTGCAATACATGGCCGACGAGGAGCGCAGTGCCGCCTCCCACAGCCGTGAGGCGGGCCTCGAAGCGGCGCGCGATGCGTTCTACCGCGGTGACATCGCCCGCAAGATCGTCTCCTTCATGAAGCAAGAAGGCGGTCTGCTGACGGCCGAGGATCTCGCCGAGTACCGCTCGCCGGTCGGTCCGCCCGAGCGCCGCCGCTTTGGCGATCTCGAAGTCTTCACCTGCGGTGCATGGTGCCAGGGGCCCGTCCTGCTGCAGACCCTGGCACTGCTCGAGGGTACCGATCTTGCGGGCCTCGGGCAGAACAGCCCCGACTACATCCATCACACAACCGAGGCGCTGAAGCTCGCCTTTGCCGACCGCGAGGCCTATTACGGCGACCCCGCCATCGTCGAGGTGCCGCTCGCGACGTTGATCTCCTCGGAATACGCCGCCGAGCGCCGGAAGCTGATCCGTCCCGATCGCGCCATGCCCGAGATGCCGCCGCCCGGGGAGCTCGGCCGGGCAGGGGCCCGCTTCCGCGCCAGCCTCGGCGACCCCAACCCGGAGCCCGACACCTCCTATGTCTGCGTCGCCGACCGCCACGGCAATCTGTTCTCGGCGACGCCGAGCGACGGCTCCTACGGCTCGCCGGTGGTGCCCGGGACCGGGCTGATCCCCTCCAATCGCGGTTCGCAATCACGCCCCGACCCGCGTCATCCCGCCGGCGTCGCTCCGGGCAAGCGGCCGCGCCTGACGCCGAACCCGGCGCTGGCGATCAAGGGGCGCGATCAGTTCCTGCCGTTCGGCACGCCGGGCGGCGATGTCCAGACCCAGGCGATGCTGCAGGTGCTGCTGAATTTGTTCGTCTTCGGGCAGGATGTTCAGTCGGCGATCGAAATGCCGCGGTTTGCGACCTACAGCTTTCCGTCGTCCTTTGCGCCGTTCGACTATTACCCGGGGCGCCTCGCGGTCGAGGGCCGCATTGCCGAACCGGTCGTCGCCGAACTGGCTCGCCGCGGGCACGAGATCCAGCGTTGGCCCGACTGGATTTGGACGGCCGGGGCGGTCTGCGCGATCCTTGCCGATCGTCGCCGCGGCGTGCTCGAAGCCGGCGCCGATCCGCGCCGCGCCGCCTATGCGCTCGGGTGGTAAGCGCTCTGGCGCTGTCCGCTAGGCCTTTTCCTCGAAGGATTCGGCGACGGTCTTCGCCATCTCGAGAAATTGACGCCGGACCTTCGCATCGGATATTGCGTAGTAGAGCCGGATGAACTCGATCGTCTCGGGGCGCTGCAGGTGCTCGCGCCACAGCCGGTCCTCGGGGCTGATCTCGGCGTCATCCGGCCGCAGATCGCCAAAGAAATACGAAATCGGCACGCCGAGGATGTCCGCCATTGCCGAGAGGCGGGAGGCGCTTACACGATTGGCGCCGCCTTCGTATTTCTGCACCTGTTGAAAGGTCAAGCCGAGCGCGTTGGCGAGCGTCTCCTGGTTCATGCCGAGCAGCAAACGACGCATCCTGATGCGACCACCGACATGCACGTCGATCGGGTTTGGCACGCCGGTGCCGCGACCGTATTTCGGGACCGCATTGGGCTCTTCCAATTCTGTCGACAACGTTTTCAACCCGTGATCCCTTTTCGTACCACGCGCCATAAGGTTGCAACGGGTCCGCCGGAAGCGCAAGCAACTTTCGACAAATGCAGGAATCGGATACCGCCGGATTAACCTATGGTCGAGTTGGCTGGCAAATATGGTTAATTTTTGTTACAACGCGACCCCGTGATGCGGGTATCTCGGCGGCCGCCATCGTCATAGCCGCGCCGGCTGCTGATGAAAACCAGCGCCATCAACCCGATCCCCAATGCGAGCGTGACGGTCACCCCCAATCCCATGGCGAGCCAACCGGCACCACTGATGTCCGAATCGCCGGTCCCGACCCACACAGCGGCAATCACCAGACCGACAGCCAACACGACCGCGCCAGCGATCACCACGACGATCAAATTCAGCGTCGGCTTCACCCGCTGTCTCTCGAAGGAGTGGCGTGCATCATCTTAAAATCGCTGCGACTTGGCGCAGATCCTCGATGAACCGGAGAATCTCGCGACGGCGCGTTGCCTCGTCCGGAGCGCGCAGCAATGCCGAGGGGTGGACCGTGGCGAGCGCATAGGACGCCAGCGCGAAGGGCACGAACCGGCCGCGCTCCCGGGTCACGCGAAAACCCTTTCCGAACATCGCCTGCGCCGCGGTCGCCCCCAGCGCTACGACGACCTGCGGCCGGACGGCGGCGATCTCGGCCTCGAGCCAGGGAAAGCAGGCCTCGATCTCGACCGCACCCGGTTTGCTGTGAATGCGCCGCGGCCCGCGCGGCACCCATTTGAAGTGCTTGACGACATTGGTCACGTAGGTCCGCGTTCGATCGATCCCCGCCTCGACCAGGCAGCGGTCGAGCAATTTTCCCGCCGGCCCGACAAAAGGGTGTCCGGCGAGGTCTTCGGCATCGCCCGGCTGTTCGCCAACCAGCATCACCCGAGCTCCCTGCGGACCCTCCCCGAACACGGTCTGCGTGGCGTTCCGGTAGAGGTCGCACGCCGTGCATCGGGCGGCGGCCGCCTGCAGAGCAGCAACCGTCGGCTCGGCCGGGATCAGGCCGACGGCGCGGGAGGTCCGTGGCGGTGCCATCACCATTCAGGCCCGGTGAGATTGCGCATATTCGGATAAACGCGATTGAGGCGTCATCGTACCCGCGAGCGGACGAATTGGCCCGCCCGCGGCGAAAGCCGCTTACCCCTGCGCCCCGGCTCATGGCAAAGTGCCGCCCGGCGCCCTTCTACGGAGACCCAAATGCCGACTGAGAGCCAGCATCCGGAAACACTCGTGCTCCATGCGGGGTACCGAAGCGACCCGGCGACCACGGCCGTCGCGGTCCCGATCTACCAGACGACCAGCTACCAATTCCGTGATTCGCAGCACGCCGCCAATCTGTTCGGACTGGCCGAGCTCGGCAACATCTACACGCGGATCATGAACCCGACGAACGCGGTGCTCGAAGAGCGGGTTGCCGCGCTCGATGGCGGTGTCGGAGCGCTGGCTCTCGCCTCGGGTCAGGCCGCCTCGCTGTTTGCGGTTCAGAACATCTGCCAGGCCGGCGACAATTTTGTCAGCTCCACCGATCTCTACGGCGGCACATGGAATCTCTTCCTCAACACGATGATGAAGACGATGGGGATGGAGGTGCGCTTTGTCGATCCGGCCGATCCCGAGAACTTTCGCCGCGCCACCGATCAGCGGACCCGTTGCTATTATGCCGAGACCCTGCCGAACCCGAAGCTCGAAGTATTCCCGATCGGCGAAGTCGCCAAAATCGGGCGCGAGCTCGGGGTGCCGCTGATCGTCGACAACACCGCGGCGCCGGTGATTGTGCCGGCCGCTCGACCACGGCGCCGCGATCGTCATGTACTCGACGACAAAGTATATCGGCGGGCACGGCACCTCGATCGGCGGCATCGTCGTCGATGGCGGCAATTTCGACTGGGAAAAGCACGCCGACCGCTTTCCGCTGTTGAACCAGCCGGACCCCAGCTATCACGGGGCGGTCTGGACACAGGCGGCCAAGCCTATGGGGCCGATCGCCTATATCCTCAAAATGCGCGTGACCTTGCTGCGCGATCTCGGCGCGCCGATGAGCCCGTTCAACGCGTTCCTGTTCATCCAGGGTCTCGAGACCCTGCCGTTGCGCATGCGCGCCCACTGCGCCAATGCATTGGCGGTGGCGAAATTCCTCGCCGAGCATCCCAAGGTCACCCGCGTCATCTATCCGAACCAGATGACCGGCGAGGCCCGGCGCCGGGCGGACGCCTATCTGAAAGGCGGCTATGGCGGGCTCGTGGGCTTTGAGCTGAAAGGTGGGCTTGAGGCCGGCCGGCGCTTCATCGACGCGCTGCAGATGTTCTATCACGTCGCCAATATTGGCGATGCGCGCAGCCTGGCCATCCATCCGGCGACGACGACCCACTCTCAGCTGTCGCCTGAGGAGCAACTGCAGACCGGGGTCAGCGAAAACTACGTCCGGCTGTCGATCGGGATCGAGCACGAGGAGGATATCCTCGCCGATCTATCGCAGGCTTTGGAGGCCGCCTGATCCGCTACGAAAACGAGACGGTTCTAACCTTTCGCTGGCCGATCGACCTCGCGCTGACGGTCGCCAGTCACGGCTGGGTTCATCTTGCGCCCTGGCGGTGGGATCCGGAGGCCGGGCGGCTCGCCCGCATCGAGAATATCGCCGATCGGCTCGGGACAATCGAGATCGCCCAGCTCCATCCCGTTGCGGTCGTCGTAGGTTGGGACGGCTTCGATGCCGCCGACACGCCCGAGATCCTCGGCCGGGCAAGGCGCTGGCTCTCCGCCGATTGGGAACCGACATCGGCGATCGCCGCCTTGCCGGAAGCGGCGGCGCTGATCGAGAGGGGCGGCGGCCGGATGCTGCGCGGCTCGTCCTTCCACGAAGACTTCGTCAAGACCGTGCTGACCATCAACACCAATTGGTCGGCGACCTGCCGGATGGTCGCGGCACTCGTTGCCGAACCGGGCGGCGGTGGTTTTCCTGGCCCCGCGGCGCTGCTCGACTATGGCGAGGACCGGTTACGCGAGCGCGCGAAGCTCGGCTTCCGCGCGCGCCACGGTCATCGGGGCGACCCGCCGCATGCTCGAGGACGGCGCAATGACGCCGTCCGGCGAAGCCATCCCGCATCGGTTGGAGCACGAATACCTGATCAGCCTTGCGGGCATTGGTCCCTATGCGGCGGCGCATTGCCGAGTGCTGTTACACGATTTCAGCCGCATTCCGGTCGATTCATCGGTAGTCGCCTATCTACGAGAGGAGCACGGCTGCGACCCGGCGGCCTTCGCCGTGGACCGGTCATCCTGGGGTGACTATCTCGCTCTCGGCTACCGGATCGCCCGGCTGCGCGAGAAGCTCGAGCGAGCCACTCAGCCCGCGCCCGGAGCGGATTTGAGCGTGCCGTCTGACCGAGTGTCTCCCAAACCTCTTCCGCCACCTGCTGCGTCGAGTAAGCGGGCGGGATCAATTCCACGCTTGGGATCAGAATGACACATCGGCTGGAATGTCGCCCGGCTCGACGCCCAGCTTGGCAAGCCCGGCCATGATCCATTCCCGGACCTGGCCGATGCCGCGGTTGTCTTCGCACCACGCATTGACCACCCCGCGGAATTGGCGATCGTCGTCATATGGCATTGCGGGACATACCGCCGCGCGGAGATGCGGGGTCGGGACCACGATCTCGCCGATTTGCGGTTTCTTTTTCAGTTCCGCCAAACCGAGAAGAACAGTGGCGACAAAGCAATCGGCGCGTGCCGATTGAACTGCGCCCAACGCCTCGTCTCGAGTTTGGAACCCGGTAATGGCGGCGTTCCCGGCAAAACGTCGGGCCATCGCTTCACGCGTCGAGCCGATATCGACAGCGACGAGCGATTCCGAAACGTTGAGCTCGGCCCAGCTCTTTGGTGCAAAGCCGTTGCGCGCGACGATCGCGTAGGTGTCATAGAACAGCGGATTGGCAAAATCGGCGAACATCGCCCGCTGCGCGGTCGGTCCGAGTACATAAGACAAATCCATTTTGCCGGTATGCAGATCGGTGACCGCGTCCGCCCAACCGGTATCGACCGCCGTGAGCTCGACCCCGAGCTGCTCCGCCAGATTGCCGGCCATCGCGACCCAAAAGCCGCTCCATCGGCCGGTTGCCGGGTCCTTGTAAAGGTAAGGCTCCTCGCCCGAGAACCCGGCAATCCGCAACCTCTTCGTGCGCAGGATGCGAGCGAGGTTGGGCTCGCCCGCCGGGGGCGGCGGTGGCGCGGGATGGTCCGAGCCGCGCCGGCGAACCACCGCGGCGGCGGCCAGCGCTCCACCAAGGTCTCTGCGGCTCAACATTGCGCCTTCCTCCGACCCCTCTCGCGGCACAAATACCCCGCTACCGCGCGATTCCGACTGCAAAATGGCGGTCGCCCCAGCAATCCTGCGGAATATTCGCTTCAGGCCACCCGGTGAAGAAGCGGCTCGCCGGTGCGCAGGCGGCGGCAGTTCTCGGCGATCACCGCTAGACTGCGCTCGAGTGTCTCGCCGGTCAGCCATGCGAGATGCGGCGTCACGACGACGTTCGGCATTCTCAGCAGCGGATCGGCGGGACCGACCGGCTCGCGGGAAAATACGTCGAGCCCGGCGCCGCGCAGGTGCCCGCTCGCCAGAGCGTCGCGCAGCGCGGCCTCGTCGACGAGCGGACCGCGCGCGGTGTTGATCAGGACGCTGCCGCGTTTCATCAGGGCGAAGGCTGCGGCATCGATCACCCCTTGGGTTTCCGGCGTCAACGGCAGATGCAAGGACAAGACGTCCGCTATCGGCAGCATCTCCCGAAAGGGCAGGAACCGGATCGGTGCATCCGTTACCGGCTGCCGGCTGGTGTAGACGACGGTCGAGCCAATCGCCGCCAGGATCGGTATCAGGCGCCTGGCGACCGCGCCATAGCCGACGAGCCCGACGGTGCGGCCGGAGAGTTCGCCCAGATCATCGGTTATCTCCGGCTCGAGCGCCCAGCCCCGACCAGTGCGGGTCAGCCCGTCGAGGTACGCGAGGCGGCGGAGCGTGGCCAGCATCAACAGCAAGGTCATCTCCGCCACCGCCTGGGTGTTGGTCCCCGGCATATTGCAGACCGCCACCCCGTGGCGATTGGCGGCGTCGAGATCGATCGTGTTGACGCCGATCCCGATCTTCTGGATCAGCCGGAGACGTGGCGCGGCATCGATGACAGCGGCATTAACTGGTTCCAGCACGTGCAGCAGAACCTCCGCATCGCGCATTTCGCGGTGGAATGTCGCCTTGTCGGTTTCGTCGACAATGACGGTCGGGAAGTCGAGCGCGGCTATTCGCTGTCGCAGCCCGGGACTGGCGCAGTATTGCAGGACCGCCTTCATCCCCGGCGCCACCCGGCGAAGGCGGCAGACCGCCCGAGAGCGGCTTCGATGCGCAGCCCCTCGTTCCATTTCGCCATCCGCTCCGATCGGGCGAAGGAGCCGACCTTCAGCTGGCCGGCGTTCCATCCGACCGCAAGATGAACGATCGTCACATCCTCGGTTTCGCCGGATCGCGCCGAGACGACGGTGCGCCATCCCGCCGCCCGCGCCGCATCGAGCGCCGCTCTGGTTTCGCTGATGGTGCCCGCTTGGTTCGGCTTGAGCAGCACCGCGTTGCAGGCGCCGCGCGCAACAGCCGCAGCCACCCGCCGCGCCGAGGTCACGAGATAGTCGTCGCCGATAATCTGGATCGCATCGCCGAGCCTGGCGGTGAAAGCGCGCATGCCCGCGTCGTCGTCCTCGGCCACCGGATCCTCGATGGAGATGATCGGATAGCGCCGGCACCAGCCGATCAGCAGTTCGATCAATGCCTCGGTGTCGAGCTCGGCGCGGTCGGCCGCGAGACGGTAGCGGCCGGCGGCGTAAAACTGCGACGCTGCGACGTCGATGGCGATGCCGACCTCCTCGCGCGGCGCCAGTTCGGCATGCTCGATCGCCTCGACCAATGTGTCGAGCGCCTCTGTATTCGAGGCGAACTCGGGCCACCAGCCGCCTTCATCGGCGACGCCGCGCAACCGGCCGCGATCCGCCATGATCCCGCCGGCGGCGTGATAGACGCGCGCGGAGATTGCCAGCGCCTCGTCGAACGAGGCGGCGCCGACCGGGACAATCAGGAAATCCTGAATGTCGACCCGCCGGCCGGCATGCGCGCCGCCGCCAAAAATCTGAACCATCGGCATCGGCAAACTGACCTTGCCGCCTTCGGCCACAACCCGCCACAAAGGCTCGCCTCTCGCCGCGGCGGCGGCATGCAACGCCGCCATTGACACGGCGACCGTCGCATTTCCGCCGAGCCGCGCCTTGTTTGGCGTGCCGTCCAACTCGATCAGCCGGCGGTCGATTGCCGCCTGGTCGGCGATCGCCATCGAGCGCAGCGCCGCGGCGATCTCACCATTGATGTTGGCAGTCGCCCGATCGACGCCCAACCCGCCAAAGGCCCGTCCGCCATCCCGCAGCTCGACGGCCTCGTGGGTGCCGGTCGACGCGCCGGCCGGAGCAATCGCTCGTCCGCTCGCGCCGTTGTCGAGATAGATCTCGGCCTCGACCGTAGGCCGGCCTCGCGAGTCCCAGACCCGCCGCCCGACAATCCGTTCTATTCGTGGTTCGGCCATGGCATACCTTTATCAGACGGCATGGATTTCGTTCGCCCAGACGCGGCGAATTATTGCCAGGCGAGGCGGCGGATCGGCCAGCAGCGACCGCGCGACGCGGCGCACCGTGTCTTTGTCCTGCTCCGCGGTCAGATATTCGACCGGCGACTTGCCGTCGATCCGCGCGAGAAAGAGGCCCGGCAGCAGATGCGCGGCGCGGCGGTCGATCGCCTCCCGCGGCTCCCAATCGACCCCGCCCAGATAGGTTTCGGCCAGGCTGTCGAAAGCGGTTATCAGTCTCCCGGCTGCTTGGGGTACCCAGAGACATTTGAGGAGCAGATGATTGAGGCAAAAGGCGAGATCGAAAGCCGGGTCGCCGAACCAGGCGCATTCGGCATCGATGAAAACCGGGCCGTCCGGCCCGACGAGAATGTTCTTCGGGCTGACATCGCCATGGACGACTGTGATTTTGTTGTGGGCAGTCGTTTCGGCGAGCTTCTGCAGCGCCGCCGCACGATCGGGATGCGCCCGCGCCGTGGCCAGCAGGTAGGGTTCGAGACGGATCGCCTGGAAGATCTCGTCGGTCGCGAATTCTTCGGCCGCCGCACCAGATCCGGCAAACCTGTGGTGAATGGACGCCAAGCGCCGGCCGGTTTCGGCGGCGACGGCCGGGATCACACGGCCGCGCTGCAGCTGACCCTTCCACCCCTCAAAGAGTTGCGGCGGCAGGTAGTCCATCGCGAACATTCCGGCTTCGGCATCCTCGGCCAGCAATGCCGGGACAGCTTGCGGCATGAAATCCGCGACTGCCTTGATCCAGGCCGCCTCCTTGGTGTTACGCTCAATCGGGGCTCGCCACTCGGCGGTGACCCGCAACTGAGGCAAGGCGCGTTTGACGCAGAATGCCCTGCCGGCGGCATGCGCCAGCCAGATATCCGAGGAAACTCCGCCTGGCAGACGTTCGAACCCCACGACCGCGCCTCGCGGAGCCAATCCGGAGCGCGCAACAAAATCGATGATTGCCGTATCGGGGCGATCCTCGCCAGGCCGGCCTTTGTTTGTTCGCACGGCTGCGGTTTCCATCCTCGTTCATCCTGGATCGAGAGCCACCTACCCCAATCTATCCGTTATCGGCATTGACGATTATAAGCCGCTCGACGGCTCGTCGATGGGACCGGGCTCGTCTAATCTGACGCTCGATACCCTGCGCCGCTGGCGGTTAGGATGGACAGCGGCCATTGGGATCGAGCCACAGACCCACATCTCGCGCCATGAACGGACGATTGGGGCGACACTGAAGGTCCGGCGCATTCGTATGCGGCCGAGGAGTTCATGCAGTGAGACGGGATCGCCTGCGGAGGAAACGGGGCTTCGAATCCTGACTCCCTTTCAAGAGAGGAGGAGGGCGACTGTGGCGGTCTCTTATTCCTTGAGCGATCTTGGACCGCTGACGAACGGACTGTCCCGAAGATAAAATCGCAGGAGGCGGTTCGCATCCCGCGAAATGCCGATCCTAATGCTCTGCCCGATTTCGCCGGGTTCGTGGTCACCGCGTCCGAGCCATAGAGGGCCTTCTCGGCAAAGATCGAGCCCATCGAGCCAACGATCAACCCGCAACGCCGCGGTGAGCCTTCCTGGTCCTCGCGCCAAGTCGCGCAAGCGCTCGATGCCGCGATTTAGCCGCATGATCGGGATGCCTTCGAGCGGCTCGAGCGCCCTGATCAGGACGCCGGCTCCGATCCCGGGCATCTCGCTCGAGACATTCAGCATGTATGAGCTGCCGTAGGCGAGATAAATATAGGCGTGCCCACGCTCGAGAAACAGCGAACGATTACGCCGGGTCATCCCCCGGTAGGCGTGCCCGGCGGCGTCGCCGACGACATACGCCTCGGTCTCGACAATACGACCGCTGGCGACGCCTTCAGGCAACTCCCGCACCAATACCTTGCCAATGAGATAGCGGGCGAGAGAGACCGTATCGATCGGCAGCTCCGAGCGAGCGAGCGGCAGATGGCCATCCTTACGGCGGCCAGGTTTCAGGGCATCCGCTCGACCCATTGCGCGCGCGAAGGCCCCGGCTCGAACGGATCGCCGAAATACTGGGTCTCGCGGGCCACCTTCCCATCGAGGAACTCCATGATGCTCACGGTGTAAGACGGCCGCCCGTCATAGGTTAGGACATATTCAGTGACCCAGAGGTCGCCCGCGCCGATTATCCGCCGCACTGTGAAGCGTTTCCGGTTCGGCTGCGCGGCGCGAGACGACTGAATCTTCCGCCGCCCGCGGATGCGCTCGCCCGATTGCGGATATTCGAGCACCGCGTCCTCTCGGTAAATCTGGTGCTCCGCCTCGAAGTCGTTCGCATCGGAGGCGGCCCAGTGGCGATCCAGAGCCGCTCGAATCTCTCGGTCTTCCATATCAAATCTCCTTGACCATCGCCGTCGATGTTGAGCCGTCGTACCATGCGCTGGCCTGGAACAGGCCTTCCAGATGGGGCAGGAGGGCCATTCCCAGCGCGAAGGCTGAGTGGCCGAGAAGGGTGGTTTTCTGCCGGTCCGCTTCCGAGCCAGGACACCCGGAAGTCAGACATTCGCTTGATAGGCTTGGGGCCAATCACGGACATTGCGCGGTCTCGATGACATTTTCTAGTCGGAAAGAGCGCGTTTGTGCGGCAGGCGCAGCGCATGTTCGCATGACCGAAAAATCATGGTCTGGAAAACGCAGGCTCTATGTGCCACGGTGAGACAGAAACAATCGGAGGTATGTCATGAGCCAGCTCGAGGTCGCCGACAACACCGTTACGGCGGAGACGCAGAGAGCGTCGTCGGCCTATGTGCCGCCGCTGCAGCGCACGGAAGGGCAGCCGCCGCCGATCGCGGCGCATGGCGGTCTGTCCTACATGTCGCTCGACCGGGACGGCGACGCGGGAACCGCCGCGGCGCTCCAGGATGCGCTCGCGGAGATCGCCGAGGGCGAGGGCCAGCGCGTTATCGACATGGTCGCCAAGGCTCCGCCGGGCCCGATCAAGACCAAATGGGGCCTCGGGTTTCGCGACTACGACGAGTGTTTGAAGTACATCCGCGAGTCGAACAGCATCAAAGCCCCGCCGGGCGGGGTGGCGCTGCCGCTGCCCTATACGGTCTACGAGCGGCCGACCTACTCGGTGGTGCCGTCCAACGCCGTCTGGCGGGACCCGGCGCGCGCCGACATCGCAGCGATCCTGCGCAAGAGTGAGCAGGGCAACCGGCGGCGGGACCTTTATTTCCCGCAGGTGCTGCGCGATGCGCGGCGCATCGGGGAGTACTATCCGGGCCTCTCGCCGAACAGCCCCGAATGCATGGACCGGCTCGGCGTGTCGCTGGCGCACCTCGAGTCCAAATGCACGAACATCTACGATGCGGCGGAGGTGGAGCGCGTGTTCTACCCCGAGATCGAGAAGCTGCTCCTCGAGTTCTTCCCGGATGCGACCGATGCGCTGGTGTACAACCACGACGTTTTCGACAAGGACTACACGGGCGACCGCACCGAAGACCAGGACGGCAACAACCCGGGTGTGAACGCCAATTACGCCAACCTGGTGCACAACGACCTGAACGACAACAGTGGCCGCGTGCGTTGCCGCGAGCTGCTCACCCGGAACCTGCGGAACTTCGGGCGCACGCAGCACTACACCGAGGAAGCGGCCGACGCGAAGATGTCGCGGCGGTTCATGTCGATCAACCTCGCCAAGCCGATAGAGACGGTCGAGCAGTTTCCCTTCGTGCTCTGCGCCTGGCCCTCCTTCGCCGACCAACCCTACATCAACAACTACCGGATCTACGACGACCGCGTCGGCGAGACCACCCGCTTCACCTACCGTCCCGACCATGAGTGGTACTGGTTTCCCCAACAGAAGCCCACCGAGGTCTCGATGCTCAAATGCTATGACTCGGTGACCGACGGCTCCGTCTCGCGCTGGTCTTTCCATACCGCCTGTGTCGACCCGACCGCGACCGCCGACGCGCGATGCCGCAAGAACGTGGTGGTCCGGTCCTTTGTCTTCTTCTAGGAAGACAGGAAGAGGCCGCGGGCAGAGGAAGCCGACATCGGCGTCGTGATACTTGACTTGACGATCGCGTGACCACTGAGGGTGCCAAGCCGCGGGCGAAGGGCCTCCGGGGAGGGTGATCGCCGACTTAGGGGTCGAGGCCGTGTGAAAAGTCTTCACCCTGACGAAAATGAGCAATCCTATTGCTCTTAGGATAGTGTGTCTGAAGTCTTCGCCATGCCACGGCAACGTGCGGCGACAGTAAATTGCCCAATGATTGGCGGCGATCGTCTTTTCACACGGCCTCGGTCGAACCTCCCCGTTCCGGGGTGAGGGTGGGAAGGTCTGGAATCGT
>CAVOTD010000054.1:0-3789 GCA_963698995.1 uncultured Alphaproteobacteria bacterium
GTTGGCGCGGCGCGGCGCGGCAAACACCCTCCCCTGCAGGGGGAGGGTCGACGCGCGAAGCGCGTCGGGGTGGGGCTGTGCGCCAGGGCCCGCGCTCGGCCGACCCGATATGCGTGGTGTCTTGAAACCACGGAAGCGCTAGCTTGTCTGCGCCGCCGTCTTTACGTATCAAACGGCATGAGCAAGCGCGCATTTGATAAGATCAAACAGGGCCTCGACGAAGCTCGCGCGTATCTTGACGGGACCGCGGATAAGAGCCGCTATCGCGTGCATTACGCGTCGCGCCGGACCAAGATGAAGCACCCTAGACCTCATTTCCTCGCAAATCGAATAGGTCACACAAAGGATAAGTAAAATATTTATTTATGTTAGCCAAACTGGGAGCTATGCCAAATCCGATCTCAATCCACTTGTCCCAACTATTAGCCAAAGGTTTTCAAATTAAATTTCATTCACACGCTGAAGCCATTCTGTCGGTAGATTTCCCAGAAGCTCTGGTCGATTTGGAAGCGGCCTTAGTAGACCTCTCAATTCCAATAGAGGAGATTATTGCTGGTGGCGGTGGTGAGGCCAAGGGTACGCAACGTCTCCGCAGGGCCTTAAATTCCCGAAAATGGGTCAAGACTAAATTTGAAATCAGGAAGACGATCAATAACCACGAGCACGAATCAATTTCGCATGAGATTGATCATGTTCGAGAGTTTCCAAGCGGTACTATTGCTCTCGAAATTGAGTGGAACAATAAAGACCCGTTCCTTGATCGCGATCTTGAAAATTTCAAACGTCTTCACGCTGATGGGGCTATCTCAGCCGGGATAATAGTTACGCGGGGCAAGTCACTTCAGGAACAAATGCCCGCAATTGTTATGCGATTTGCAAACGAGCGGAAGATCGGATCGTTTAGCGATTTAGCGACCTGGGGTTATGAACCGACAGCCAGGCAGCGACGAGTTATCGAGTCCCGTACTAGCAGAAGACAGAGTTTTGCAAACGCGTTCGCCGACATATTTGTCCCGGACAAGTTTGGCGAGGCGACTACGCACTGGCGAAAATTGGAGGATCGCATTCGCCGTGGAGTCGGGAACCCCTGCCCACTGTTGCTAATCGGGTTACCGGCAAGCATTATAACATTTGACGAGGGAAAAACGGCACTTGAGGAGGTTCTCAAGCACGAAGAGTTTGGGGACGGCGACTTATTCGACCGGTAGAACAACGGCACCGGAATGGTGCGCGTAGGTCTTCCAGGTCGGCCGATAGCTCTCATCCGCCTGATTTCCCCAAGTCGTCCAGCCTTGACGTACGCCTCGAGCGAACAATTCAAGGAATGGGCCGGGACTGCAGGCCTCGATTATCTCATACTGCTCGTCCGGCTTCCTTGAGTGCTCCCGCTTACGTGTCGCAAGCAGATTCACTTGCCGGCGCCCAGGCGCGAGAGTGCGAGCGTTCTTGCCCCGCACGCCGAACAAGATCAGTTCGGTGACGTTGCGAAAGTAGAAACCAACTCCGCGGCCGTCGGAGCCGCCGTCCTTGCGCACTTTGTGCCAAACAATGTTGGATTTATAATTGAAGCCCCAAGCCTTCAACACTGCAATTCCGTCAGGCAGAAGTGCGTTCGGGCACCACAAATAAAGATGGGCTGGCGTAGCTGCTATCTCACTCACGGGAAGCGCCATGATTTCGTCGAGCTTCATAGTGCCGTAGCGCGACAATCTCTTGTGCTCGGGCGCGACCTTGCCGGTCTTGTTCGTAAATTGCCACGGGGGATCGGCAAGGATCGTGGCAAACCGCTGATTGGCCGCGGCTTTTAGCAATTCCGAAGCTGCCGATTTCATCCGCCGACCACATTGAAAATTAAGGCGGATTAACCATTTGTCGAAAATGGTTACTATCCGGTAAAATTTTCTCGATTCGCGTGGGAGCGCCCTATGGCTGACAGGTATACCCCAGGAAGTTTCACGAAGAATTTTTCGTGGCATAGATCCTATAAGCGATTGTACGACGCTGTCAGAAGCGGATTCTCGGGATCGCCAAAGCCTGTTTCTAGAGAGAGGTGGCGCGCGGATTCCGGTATCGGAGATTCCAATCGCGAGCTAATTCCGATGAACTTCTTCCTATATTCCATGGAAAGTGTCGCGGACGATTTTCTTTTGGTCGACCAATTCGTTGAGGTCGCGCTGGAAAGACGCTACGGCACAGATTTTTGCCAATTAGCGCTATTTAATTTCCACCAAGCAAATTCTGGGCGGTGGAAAAATTCTCCTTGGGCTGACGGTCGTGTCGCCGGTTGGGCAAATGACTATATTTGCGAAATTGCTTCTCCGAAAGGCGTTTGGCCCACCAGAGCCTTCGACGAGCGCGCTTTAGCTGATTTCCTTGACGAGCGAATAGTTGGCAAGGCCATTACAAAACACAAGATGCTAACGAACTATCGCTACATGTTGGAAAGCGCCGGCGTTCTCGTTGAGGACGAACTTCAGCCGGAAAACTTACGTCAGCGCTGGTATGTAGATGCCGTTCAACTTTTTTGGGATAGGCAGATTTTTGATGGGGCTTTATCTGCGACGGCGAAAGTATCTGCTCTGGAAGACAACCTTATCGATCATGAAGTTTTCAAGTTGCTTCGCTGCGACAAAGACCAATGCCGCGCGTTCGCCCGCGCAGCCTACGCCGAATTTTCGGATGGCCAAGGGCCCGCACGGGTCGCTCAAATTGACGCTCTTCGTGCACGCGATTTAGTGGGATCGTAGAAATTCAATTGGCGAAGACTGAGGGATGCAATCTTAACAGTGACAAAAGATAGAACGAGAAAAAGGAAAAAACTGGAGATTGAAGAGAATGATTTTGCATACCGCGTGATTAAATCATCTTCGATCCTTCTAGCACCGGAGGAGGTCGCGGATCCCGAATACGCCTCGGGACAGAAACTTCACCCAGCGAAGGAATACGCAATCGAAGTCTATACGAAAATGGATCCTTTGGTTAGTCGGGTCTACGCTTTAAACGAAATCTTTGACCTTCTCGAAGTCACTTTGTTTCCTGTCAAAGTTGGCTCAGGCAAATTCTCTCGCTTTGAATGGCTTCGGCTAATAGTCGATCTGATCCACGTAAGATTTACTTCAATCCGAGACAGTGCGATTTTGCTTGCTGCAGCGGTTCTAGAGGTCAATGAGAGCCCCAGAAGGCTGCAGATTTCTTCTCTTGAAAAAAGGGGGGCACCTGAGGAAATCACTCGCAAATTAAAAGTCTTGGAACCGCTAGGACAAAAAATTCGGACGGCCAGAAATCTGAACTTTCATCAATCGGAATTTGCTCTGCCGACTTTAGACAAATTTGACCAGACTGTTTTTTCTGCTCTTTCCAAAGCAGAAACGCTGGGCTGTATTGAAGTTGGCGTCGGCACGGTGGCCGAAACATATAATCGCGCCCGCAAGGGAGATCCTCCACGAATATAAAACAGAGACAAAAAAGATTGTGACCGAACTCAAGCGATTGTTTAAGTCTCTTGACGCGACCTATGTCAACAAACTTGACCTTAAGTTCGGGCGGCTTTGATTGCGCATAATTTGTGAACATTTTGATTGGAAGTTCGGCTGAAGTGGCGACACGCCCGGATTTCGCCGCGGATCGTTATCGGGCGATCGCGACAAGGCAAGTTACCGCTTCAACTTCGCCGTAAACGACATCCCGCCCGCCCCGCAGCAGGGGCAGCTCATGGCGATGAGGATGCTTTGCTTTTGCTCATCGTCGAGGTCGGCGCGGTCGAGCATGGCGGTGGTTTGTTGCTGGAAG
>CAVOTD010000055.1:0-145108 GCA_963698995.1 uncultured Alphaproteobacteria bacterium
GATCGGTCAGGAGCCGGCGCAGGGTCGCATTCGAGGGCGCGTTGAGGGAGAGAGAGAGCGCACGCTCGCGGGCTTTACGCCAAAGAAACAATGCTTCAGTCCCTTGCCCAGGCCGACCGAACGAGCGCCGCGTCTCACGATCGGCGCCGTCGGGATCCGCTCGGCCGCCGTCTCCATACCTCCATCGGTGGCCGAAATTATGGAAATCGCCAGATGAGTATGGTCAAGACCCAGTTAAGATTCCCGATTCGGCGCCGTGGATGCGAACGGCGGCCGCTCACCAACGGGGGCGGGCTGCCGTTTGGCGCGCCGTAGGTGTCGGGATTTTGTCAGCGAAGGCCACAACGAGCTCGTCGGTCTCCGCATCCTCGATCAAGGCCGGGCGGGTCGCGTCGTCGACATAGGTCTTGCTGGCGGGATCCTGGACGACGCGCTTCTTCCATCCGGTGATAGCGCCACCCGACATTTAGCCATTGCGCGACCACCGACACGAACTCGACCGCCCGGACGGGATAGAGAATGCAGGGGATTGACGATCGGCAGCCCGTGCCGGCGGGTCGTTCTCACCTTGCGGCGGACGATTTCGCATTGCAGTGGGTGGACGCCCTCGATCCGCGCGGCGGAGGAGAAAACCGTCATCACGTCGGCGATCTTGTTCATCCTGAGCCCGGTCGCGGCGGCGCGCTTGAGCACAGTCTCGACATGCTCGTCGGTGTAATAGCGCTTCCAGGCGTCGCGATAGGCTTGGTTCCACGCCTCGCCCGACATGACAGAATGGCCGGTGCAAACATGCTCGAGGTCGTATTTGTTCATGTCCGGATCCATCGGAACCCCTTTGAGGTAAAGGATCTTGTGATCCTCGGAGCCGGGGAGGGGGGTCAGGCAAAAGAATTCGAGGATGTCGAGCGGCAGCTCCTTCTTGATGATGTCGATGTCGCGGGCGACCGATTTGGGCGTGTCGGTCGGAAAACCGATGATGAACCCCGCCCAGGTCATCACCTTGTGCGCTCGCCAGGCCTGCAGCATGACCCGGTATTCCCAGATCTTGTTCTGCCGCTTTTTTGCGCCCTGCAGCGATTGGGGATTGATGCTCTCAAGCCCGATGAAGACCTGGTTGCAACCGGCTCGCGCCGCCTTCTCGATGAATCCCGGGAATCTTGTGGCAGAGCGTGTCGACCTGAAGGATCAGCTTGATCGGAATGCCCTGGTTGCTTCTCAGATCGATCAGCCGGTCGAGGATCGCCTCCCAGTTGCGGTTGCGGGCGAAATTGTCGTCGGTGACGAAATAATGGTTGATGCCCTGGGCGTAATTGGCGCGCACGATCGCCTCGACGTCATCGGCGCTCCGATAGCGCGATTTGCGGCCCTGGACATTGATGATCGTGCAGAAGCTGCATTGGAACGGGCAGCCGCGGCCGGCGTCGAAGCACGCATGATGGCCAACGATCCGCCCGACGATTTCCTTCGGCAGGATCGGGATCTCGGCCGCCTCCATGCCGGGCATGTCGTGGAGGTAATTGTAGAGGGGTTTCGCCTGGCCGGCGTCGATGTCGCGGAGGAGATCGGCCATCCGGCCTTCGCCCTCGCCCGCGTAGAGGGTCACGCCGAGCGACTGCGCTTCCTTCATGTCCGACGGCAGCTCAGGAAGCATCGATATGCAGCCCGAGACGTGAAATCCCCCGATCACCACGGGCACGCCCCTCGCCCGGAACTCGCGGGCGAGATCAAGAGCGCGCGGAAACTGATTCGACTGAACCCCGACGAGGCCGACAAATCCGCCTCCCGCCGCCTTTATCCGCCGCGAGATCGCCTTGACGTCGACGACCGTATTGCACTCGTCGCAGGCGTCGATCTCGATGTCGACCTCGGGACCAAGAGCCCGTTCTTCCCTGCAGGCGGCCAAAAGCCCGTAGACGCTGGCGAGGCTGTTCGAGGGGATGGTGGAGAGGCGCCATTGGATCACATAGCCGTCGTCATCATAGTGCGACGGCTTGATCAGGAAGATCTTGAACGTCCGGTTTCCCATGGCGTGCTCTTCGTTGTCGCGCCGCGCGCCAATCTGCTCAGCACCGCGCTTCCGTCCAAAAGAATCCCCAGCCCTCCCGGCCCTTTGGGAGTCGACCCGGCATACTTTGTTTTGTTTGGGCGGTCCAGAACGGATCTCGGAGAAGCCTGGGTTCGCGCGCTCTGCTCGAATTGGGGGGCGCTTGCCCGGTCAGCCCTTCTTGCCAGCCTTTTGCTTTTTCCCGCCCTCGCTTGCCTTGAGGGCCGCATGATACTTGCGCTTGATGCCGGCGAGGTTGACCGATGGGGTCGGGAAGGCGAGGTCGAGATCGGCGATAGCATCCGCGATGATCTGCGACACGGCGAGATTGCGAAACCACTTGTGGTTCGAGGGGATCACATGCCACGGCGCGTTCGCCGTGCTGGTCGCGCTAAGCGCGTCCTCATAGGCGTCGATGTAATCGTCCCACAATTCACGCTCTGAATAGTCGGATTCGCTGATCTTCCAGTTGCGCCCCGGGTCATCCAGGCGTTGGGCAAAACGACCGAGTTGCTCTTCCTTGCTGATGTGGAGGAAGAATTTGAGGATCGTGGTTCCCGATTGCGCGAGCAGCGCCTCGAAATCGCGGATATGCTCATAGCGGCGGGCGCAGGTTTTCTTGTCGATGAGCTTGTGGACGCGTGTGACCAGCACGTCCTCGTAGTGTGAGCGGTTGAAGATGACGATCTGGCCGGCTCTCGGCGCATGGGGGTGAACGCGCCAGAGAAAGTCATGTGCGAGTTCGAGCGGCGTCGGTTGCTTGAAGCTGGCGACGTCGACGCCCTGCGGGTTGACGCCGCTGAATACGTGCCTGATCGTGCCGTCCTTGCCCCCGGCGTCCATCCCCTGCAACACGATGAGAACCGAATGCTTATGCTCGGCATAAAGAAGAGCCTGCTGGCGCGCGAGAGCCTTCGAGATAGTCTTCGGCCTCGTCCTTGGCTTTGTCCTCCGATCCGTGCTCGCCCTTATAGCCCGGGTCAAGTTTGTTCAACTTGAGCTTCTCGCCCGGTTTGACTCGGAACTGTTTGCGGTAGTCCAAGATTTCGAGCCTCCGGTGAGTCGCGAACGCGACGCCCGCGCCATGTGACAGGAAGATGACGCTGAGATCAACTTGCTTGCGAGAAGCCCGGGTCCGGACTGAGCGATGAACATCACAATCGTCGGCGCTGGCGCGATCGGCGGCCACATCGCAGCCAAGCTTGCCGCGGCGGGCGAGAGCGTGACGGTCGTGGCGCGCGGGGAGCACCTGAAGGCGATCCGCGAACGCGGGCTCACGCTCAAGGAGAACGGCGAAGAGGTCGTCGCGCGCGTCCAGGCGACGGACCGCATCGCCGACGCCGGCGGCGCCGATCTTGTCGTCCTCGGAGTGAAGGCGCATCAGCTCACGCCGATCGCAGCAGAGGTCGCCTCGATCGTGACGCCCTCGACCACGCTCATGATGACGCAAAACGGCATGCCTTGGTGGTACTTCTTCAAGCACGGCGGACCGCACGAGGGGGTTCAACTCGACAGCGTCGATCCCGGCGGAATGATCGCTCGCCATCTGCCGATCGACGCCATCGTCGCCGCCATCAGCTACCAGGCGGCGGAGATCGAGAGCCCAGGCGTCATCCGGCATATCGAAGGCCATCGCTTCCCGGTTGCCGAAATCGACGGGCAAAAGTTCGGGCGCATCGCGGCTTTGTCCGGACTCTTCACGAGAGCAGGCTTCAAATCGCCAGTGCTCACCGACGTGCGTTCCGAAATCTGGATGAAGCTCTGGGGCAATCTGACCTTCAATCCGATAAGCGCGCTGTACTTCATGCGACGCTCGAAGACATCTGCCGCTTCGCGCCCACACGCATGCTTGCGGCGGCGATGATGGGTGAAGCGCAAGCCGTCGGCGAAGCGTTCGGCATCCGCTTCCGTCTCAGCGTCGAGAAGCGGATCGCTGGCGCCGAGAGCGTCGGCGCGCACAAGACTTCGATGCTGCAGGACATTGAGCACGGCCGCGCGACCGAGATCGACGCGCTGCTTGGCTCGGTCATCGAACTCGCTCGCCTCGTCAATGTGCCGACCCCGCATCTCGAGGCGGTCTATGCGGTGGCAAAGCTTTTGGGCGAAACCGTCGCTCGGAGCGGGAGCGGACTGTCGTTCGCGCCGTCAGAGCCCGTTCGGAGTTGATCAGACCCATGAATGCGGACCGCACCTTGAAGGACCTTTTAGCATCGGGGCGCGACGACGCGGTGGCGATAGCCGCGCATGACGCGCCGCCGTTGACCTATGAAGGTTTGCGCGCGCTGATCGAACGGACCCGCACAACGCTGAACGATCTTGGAATTGGCCTTGGCGATCGGGTCGCGATCGTATTGCCGAACGGGCCCGAAATGGCGGCGGCCTTTCTTTGCGTGGCCTCCGCGGCGACGTCGGCGCCGCTCAATCCCGCCTATAAGCAGGACGAGTTCGAGTTCTACCTCGAAGACCTCAAGGCGAAGGCGCTGATTGTTGAGGCCGGCAGCGACTTGCCCGCCCTTCGCGCAGCCGAGAAGCTTGGCGTCGCGCTCGTAACCCTCACTCCGGAGTGGCAGGTCGGAGCGGGCTCGTTCGAGCTATCTGGCTCTCCGCTTGGCGCCGCCATTCGGCCCGGTCCGGTCAAACCGGATGACGTGGCGCTCATCCTTCACACATCGGGCACCACCTCGCGGCCGAAAATCGTTCCGCTTCACCATGCCAACATTTGGACCTCGGCTCGCAACATCGCAGCCTCGCTCGAGCTTTCGGCCGATGACCGCGCCCTCAACGTCATGCCCCTGTTCCATATCCACGGCCTGATTGCCGGTCTTTCCGCTCCGCTTTCGCGCGGCGGCGCCGTGTTCTGCACGCCCGGGTTCAACGCGCTGAAATTCTTCGCCGACATGGAGGCGGCCAAGCCCACCTGGTACACCGCGGTGCCGACGATGCATCAAACAATCCTGACCCGCGCCGGGCGCCACAAGGAGCTCATCGCCCGTCAACCGCTGCGCTTCGTGCGCTCTTCGTCCTCGTCGCTGCCGCCGACCGTGATCGGGGAAGCTCGAGGCGGCATTCAAATGCCCGGTCATCGAGGCTTACGGGATGACGGAAGCAACGCACCAGATGGCGTCCAATCCGTTGAATGGCGTCCGCAAGCCTGGATCGGTCGGCGTCCCGGCGGGACCCGAGATCGCCATCATGGACGAGGCTGGGCTGCTGATGAGCCCAGGCGAAACCGGCGAAGTCGTCATTCGCGGCGAGAACGTCACCGTGGCTTACGAGAACAACCCGAAGGCGAATGGCGAGGCGTTCGTCAACGGCTGGTTCCGCACCGGCGATCAGGGCGTCATCGATGCGGACGGTTACCTGACGCTGACCGGACGGCTGAAGGAGATCATCAACCGCGGCGGCGAAAAAATCTCGCCGCGCGAGGTGGATGAAGCGCTGATGGACCACCCCGCCGTCCTGCAGGCGGTCGCGTTCGCCGTGCCGCACCCGATGCTCGGCGAGGACGTCGGCGCAGCGGTCGTCCTGCGCGAGGGCCTGACCGCCACCGAGCAGGAGCTTGGCGCGTTCCTCTCCGAGCGTCTTGCGGCGTTCAAGACGCCGCGGAAAATCCTGTTCCTGGCCGAAATCCCGAAGGGCGCGACCGGCAAGCTCCAGCGCATCGGGCTCGCGCAAAAGCTGGGACTGGGGTGAGGAGGAGAGGGGCGAATTGTTGCCGGGCTGGTCTTCGTGGCGTCGGACAGGGCTTTGGAATCGCCCGCCTCAGTCGAGCCGGATACGACACTGGCGGCGGCGAAGGCCTAGTCGGCTTAACGCCCTGTGCCGTGATCCGGCCTTGCGCCCCACCCCGTTCTGTTCGATGCTAACATGTTAGCGAGAGAGCGCGGGAGCGTCCGAACAAAAACGGGTCGGGCGCGAAGCTTATTCGCCTTGCATGAGGGCGCTGGCGCCCAGGTCACGGGAGGAAGACAAATGCTGAAACTGACTTTGTATTGCGCCGTCGCGGCTGGCGCGCTGCTTGCCGCTTCAGCGGCTGCATGGGCGGCTGATCCCTACACCTTCGCGCTTGTGCCCAAGAGCACCAACAATCCGTTTTACGACCAGGCCCTGGCGGGCTGCAAGAAAGCGGAAGCGGAACTCAAGGGGGCGATCAAATGCCTCTACATCGGCCCGAACGAGCACGGCGGCGGCGACGAGCAGGCGCAGATCGTCGGCGACCTCATCACCAAGAAAGTCGACGGGATCGCCGTCTCGCCGGCCAATGCGGCTGCGATCGCGGCCGCGCTGCAAGGCGCCAAGGCCGCCAACATTCCGATCATCACCTGGGACTTCGGATCTTCTCGAGAAAGACAAGGGCCTGCGCGCGACCTACATCGGCACCCACAATTATGACATCGGGGTCAATCTCGCGAAGCTCGTGATGGAGGCGAAGCCCAAGGGCGGCACGATTTGCATCCAGTCGGGCGGCGCGGCGGCGGCGAACCACAACGAACGCATGCAAGGCGTGCGCGACACTTTGGCCGGAAAGAAAAGCGCGGAAGCGCCGGGCGACAAGCTCGCCGGCCAGAATGGATGGACCGAAGTCGACGGCTGTCCGCAATACACGAACGACGACTTCCCTCTCGCCATGCAGATGGAGCAGGACCTGCTCAACAAGGATCCCAAGCTCGACGCCTTCGTGGCGACTGGAGGCTTTGGCGAGTTCCTGGTCGACGCCTACAAGAACTCGATGGGCCAATTCAAAGACAAGATCGGAAGCGGACAGATCGCGGTCGCGGTCGCGGACACGCTGCCGATGCAGCTCGACGACCTGAGGGCGGGTCTGGCCACCGGCAATGTCGGGCAGCGGCCCTTCGATATGGGGTACAAGGTCATGTACGCGCTGAAGGACATGAAGGACGGCAAGGCCCCGCCGCCCGATCCGACCTATACCGGGCTCGACATCTGCACGCCGAAGAACGTCGAGACCTGCATTGGCGGCGGAAAGTAGCTGACCGAAGAGGCCACTAGGACGCCCCCCCGTTGGACGGGCTTTCGGGGAGGAAACGCGCTTCGACCCTCCGTCGCCGTGTCGGCCGGCGGTGCTCACGATGACGGATGAGCCTGAACGCAAGTTGCTCTAAGCCCAATCCAACGCGCGAACCGTTACTCCTGAACCTCTTCCCACCGGCCCGACTGCGCGGATCGCAACACGGCATCCGTCACGAAGTCGGTCGCCATCGCTTCGCGGAACGTCGGGCTCGCCGGCTTGGCCACCGCGAGCGCCCCCAGGAAGTCAGCGGCCTGGTGGATGAAGGTGTGCTCATAGCCGATCTGCAGGCCCGACACCCACCAGTGCTTCATATAGGGATGGTCGCCGTCCGTGATGTGCAGCGAGCGCCAGCCGCGCAGTCGCCCCTCGTCGCTATGGTTGAAATACTGGAGCCGATGCAGATCGTGCAGGTCCCATGCGATCGATGCGTTCTCGCCATTGATCTCGAGCGTGTATTGCGCCTTATGGCCCCGCGCGTAGCGGCAAGCGGGTCTTTATCGGGCTCGAAAACATCAACCCCGACAACCTGCTGTAGGCCAAGAAAAAGCAGAACCGGGTGCACGAATACCGCCAGATGTTTCTCGCCTGGCGCGCCCAGCGGGTCATTACTTATGCCGGCTACATCCTCGGTTTTCCGGGCGACACGCCGGAGCGGATCGCACGTGACATCCGCACCGTGCAGCAGGAACTGCCGGTCGACCTGCTTGAATTTTTTATCCTGACACCATTACCCGGCTCGGCCGACCACCAGCAGCTGTACAAACACGGGGTATCGATGGACCCCGACATGAACAAATACGACCTCGAACACGTCACCACCGGCCACCCGGCTATGACCGCGGCCGAGTTGCAGGAGGTCTACCGCCGAGCCTGGGACCTTTATTACTCGGCCGAGCACATCGAGACAATCTTCCGCCGCGCCAAAGCCTCCGGTATCAAGCCGGTGCGTCTATTGAACCATATTCTACAATTCTACTTCACCTTCATTCAGGAAAACGTGCACCCCTTGCAGGGCGGCTATTTCCGCCGCAAGTTGCGCCGTGAGCGCCGGGCCGGCCTGCCGCGCGAGAACCCGCTCCTCTTCTACCCGGGGCGGGTCCGGGAAGTCCTCGAAACCTACATAAAGCTCGCCGCCTTCTACCTCTACCTTCACCGTATACGCCGCCGCGTCGAAGGCGACCCGAGCCCCTATACCGACCGCGCGTTAGCGCCAGCGGACAGCGATGCATCGACCCCCTTTGCTTCGCGCCGCCACAAGCAGGTCACCGCTGCAGCAATCGCCTGATAACGTGGCCGCCGAGCGGTCGGCCGGATCCGAACTCTGCCGGTGCATACATTCGAAATACAATCAACTAATCACGGCCAGACGATCGAGTGTACAGGACCAATCACGCTGTGGGTGGGATCGCCGGGTCCTTAGGTTGTCCTTTGACCGCCCATGGCCTGCTTAATCAAGCCGACGATCACCATCAGGATGCCTCCGCCGACCCCGCCGGAAGCGATCTGAGCAATAATCGACCCGATGTCGAGGCCACCCGTCCCAGCAGCCGCAGCCCCCGCCCCATCGCCAAGAAGCGCACCGATGATCTGCGCCCCCACGCCGCCGCCGATGACGCCGGCAATCGTGTTGCCGACAGTTCCCAAATCATATTGCTTCAGCGCGGAGCCGGCGACATTGCCGCCCACACCACCTGCGATCAGTTGGATGATCAGACCGACAATTCCACCCCACATGTCGAGCTCCCTTTTCGTAGTGCTCTTGCTATCTTAAAGGGAACGCGGAGCGCGTACCCAATGTTAGGTTAACAGAATTTTCGACGGCAGACAAATCGACTGAAAGCCGCCCGACCGCTCACTTTCGCGCCGTGTGCGTGAGCGTAGTTATCGGCGATCGACGCCGCCGCGATAATCCCTTTCGGGTTTGCTAATATCCCCATCCAGCGTTCCTCGAAAAGCGGCGGATTCCCATGGCGGCGTATCAATACATCTATGTGATGAAGGGCATGGGCAAGACCTATCCCGGCGGCCGCGAGGTCCTGAAGGACATCTGGCTGTCGTTTCTGCCGGGGGCCAAGATCGGGGTGCTGGGGGCGAACGGCGCCGGCAAGTCGACCCTGCTGCGAATCATGGCGGGCGACGAGCGCGACTTCGCCGGCGAGGCCTGGGCGGCGGAAGGCGCGCGGGTCGGCTATCTGCCGCAGGAGCCGGCGCTCGATGCGTCAAAGGACGTGTTCGGCAATGTCATCGAAGGGCTCGCCGAGACCAAGGCTTTGCTCGACCGCTTCGAGGCGGTCAGCGCACGCTTTGCTGAGGAGCTCTCGGACACCGAGATGGAGGCGCTGATTGCCGAGCAAGGGGAGCTGCAGGAAAAGATCGACCAAGCCGATGCCTGGGATCTCGATCGCACGGTCGAGATTGCGATGGACGCGCTGCGCTGTCCGCCGGGCGACGCCAATGTCCCCAATTTGTCGGGTGGCGAGCGCCGCCGGGTGGCGTTGTGTCGGCTGTTGCTGCAACGGCCCGACCTGCTGCTGCTCGACGAGCCGACCAATCATCTCGACGCCGAGTCGGTGGCCTGGCTGCAGCGCTTTCTCGAAGATTATCCCGGTACCGTGGTGACCGTCACCCACGATCGCTATTTCCTCGACGAGGTCGCCGGCTGGATCCTCGAACTCGATCGCGGACGGGGCATCCCGTACGAGGGCAATTATTCGGGATGGCTCGAGCAGAAGCAGCAGCGGCTCGAGCAGGAAGGGCGGCAGGAGGCGGCGCGCCGCCGCACCCTCGAACGCGAGCTCGAATGGGTGAGGCAGAGCCCGCGGGCCCGCCAGGCGAAGAGCAAGGCCCGGCTCACCGCTTACGAAGCTCTCGTTGCCGAGAGCCGCGAAAAGGCCCCGGAGACCGCTCAGATCGTGCTGCCGCCCGGGCCGCGGCTCGGCAATCTGGTGGTCGAGGCGCAGCACGTCGCCAAAGCCTATGGCGACCGGCTGTTGATCGAGGCACTCAATTTTCGCTTGCCGCCGGGCGGTATCGTCGGCGTCATCGGCCCGAACGGCGCAGGCAAAACGACGCTCTTTCGGCTGATCACCGGGCAGGAGATGCCCGACAGCGGCCGGTTCCAGATCGGTGAAACGGTAAAGCTCGGTTATGTCGACCAGACCCGCGACACATTGGTCGCCGCGAATACGGTCTGGCAGGAGATCTCCGATGGGCAGGACGAGATCGATCTCGGCCGCCGCAAGATGGCGAGCCGCGCCTATTGCGCTTTATTCAACTTCCGCGGCGCCGATCAGCAAAAAAAGGTTGGCCAGCTCTCGGGCGGCGAACGCAATCGCGTTCACATCGCCAAGGTGCTGAAGACCGGCGCCAATGTGCTCCTCTTGGACGAGCCGACCAACGATCTCGATGTCGATACCTTGCGGGCACTCGAAGAGGCGCTGCTCGACTATCCGGGTTGCGCGGCCGTCATTACGCACGACCGCTGGTTTCTCGACCGCGTCGCGACCCACATCCTGGCCTTCGAGGGCGACAGCCAAGCGGTCTGGTTCGAAGGGAACTACGCCGATTACGAAGCCGATCGTCGTCGCCGCCTCGGTGCCGAAGCCGATCAGCCGCACCGCATTCGCTACAAACCGTTGACGCGGAACTGAGCGGCCCGGCCGCCGATTACCGGGAGGCACCCACCCCCGTCCTCTGCCGCAACATTGCAATCAGGCTCTGCACTTGACCGCCATTGTGCTGGATCACCGAGGCGAACTCCGAGCGTTGGGTGACCGCCATGCTGATGCCGTCTACCGAGACATCGCTGATTTTGTAGCTGCCGGTTCGCTCGGTCAGACGCCAGTCGACCTTGACCGGCGCGGCGCCGGCCGGGCGCAGGATCTGGCTCGACACCAAGGCGCCATCGGCGTCGGGTCGGCTGCCCGTCACCTTGAATTTCTCGCCGCTGTACTCGGCCAGCCGGGTGGCGTAGGCGACCGCGATGTACTCCTCGAACAGCTTGACGAATTCCGCCCGCTGTTCTTCGGTCGCAATATTCCAGTATCGGCCGAGCACAAAGCGGGCGATCCCCGGAACGTCGAAATCCTCGCGCAGCAATTCGCGAAAGCGCGCCACCCGCTGAGACTGAGTGGCGTCCTTGCCGAGCACCTCGAGCGCCCGGTTGCCGAGGCTGCTGACCAGGGCCGTGGGGTCGGCCGCGGCGGCGGCAGGTATGCCGGGCGATCCGGCAAGTACCATAAAGGCAGCGGTCAGGAAGAAACGTCGCATCATTACTTCGATACCTCGGAGACACTTACTGCAATCGGAGAGTAAGGCGGGACGGGTTGCAGAGTTCGCCAGCGCCGGCGAAGCGCGATCTTTACGTTGGGTGAACGACGGGTTGGGCGGTAGGTTTTCGCGATCATTGCGAATTAGCGCCGCTCGCCGCTGGCGATAAAGCGAGCGAATCGTCGCATAATAATCGAGCGAGGTGCGCTCGATATCGGCGAGTGTCTCGATATAGCGCGATCGCTGATCAATGCCGCTGACACCCCCCGCGTACAAAGCGGGATCCAATAGAGGGTCCATGGATTGCCGGTGACGAGGAGGTTCCACGGATCGCCGAAACCCTCGGCGACCTGGCCGCCCAAATCGCGCGGTGTGGAGGGACCGAGAACCGGCACGACGACGTAAGGTCCTTCGGGAATGCCCCAGACGCCAAAGGTCAGACCGAGATCCTCCTCGTGAAAAGGCGTGCCCCAGCGTCCGGCGACATCGACCAGCCCGCCCATCCCGATCGTCGAGTTTACGACAAAGCGGCCGACCGTCTCGCCGGCCCGTGCAAATTGACCCTGCAGTGCGTCATTCACGAAGACCAGCGGCTCACGCAAATTGTTGAGAAAATCGCGTACCGAATCGCGCACCGGATCCGGCAATGCCGTACGATAAGCTTTGGCGACCGGCACCAGCACATTGCGGTCGACGACTTGGTTGAATTCGAAAATCTTGCGGTTGGTGTCCTCAAACGGGTCGTTGAAATCCTCTTCGTAGGTGGCGGTCTGCTGCGCCGTGTTGGGGTGTGAGGCGCACCCCGAGAGCATCAGGGCCGCGAATACGATCAGGTCAAAGAAGACGAAGCGGAGCGGGCGAACATTCATCGATCGGTCTCGCATCAGTCCAAGGTTTGGCCGACGGGCGAGATATTTGCGGGAAATTCGCCGAATGGGCAAGTGCCGCCGGGAAGTCAACGCCTCGAATCGCAGAATTAGCTTGCACATATAAAGATATCTGGATATCTTGCTGACATTGCGACGGAGAGATCTCAGTGATGGAGTCCCTTTTGGCTACGCTGCGCGCGGTGGCCGAGCCGACCCGCCTCCGGCTCGTCGTCCTCTGCGCGCGCGGCGAGCTCACCGTCAGCGAGCTGACCCAGATCCTCGGGCAGAGCCAGCCGCGCGTGTCGCGCCATCTGAAGCTGTTGTGCGAAGCCGGCCTCCTCGATCGCTTCCGCGAGGGCAGTTGGGTGTTTTATCGCCTGAGCCAATCGGGGCCGGCAAGTGATCTGGCGCGCCAGCTCGTCGCGGCGTGCGACGATGCCGACCCGACCATCGCTCTTGATCTCCAGCGACTGAGCGCAATCAAACGCCAGCGTGCCGATCTCGCCAGCGCCTACTTCCGTGAGAATGCCGATCGCTGGCATTGCATTCGTTCGCTCTACATCGACGAACGCGAGGTCGAGACGGCGCTGGTCGAGATCATCGCCGCGGCCGACCCTCGCGATCTGTTGGATATCGGCACCGGAACCGGGCGCATGCTCGAAATTCTGGCACCGCGGGTCGAGCGCGCGCTCGGCATCGACCAGTCTCGCGAGATGCTGTCCGTTGCGCGGGTCAATCTCGAGCGGGCCGGGCTCGAAAACGGCTCGGTCCGGCTCGGCGATATGTATCAGCTGTCCCTGCCCGACGCTTCGTTCGATGCGGTGGTGATCCATCAGGTGCTGCATTACGCCGACCGGCCGGCCGCGGCGATCGCCGAGGCGGCTCGCGTCCTGCGGCCCAACGGCGTCCTCGTGCTGGTCGACTTCGCCCCGCATGCGCTCGAATATCTGCGCGACGAGCACGCCCATCGCCGGCTCGGCTTTTCCGATCCCGAGGTGGCGGAGTGGTGCCGCGTTGCCGGTCTCGATCCCGGTTCAGCGCAACATCTGCCGGGCGATCCGTTGACCGTGGTGATCTGGACCGCGCAGCGGCCGGCGACGGCAAATCTGCGTTTCGCGCAAGATTTTCAGGACGGAGCGCCGGCGGCGCTCCTCGAAGGGGAATTTCGCTGATGCCACAAAACTTTAGCCAGAGATCCGACCTTGGGCCGTTGCGCGGCCTGCTCGCCGCCGATCCGGTCATCGATTTTGATGCCGGCCCGCCACGCGTCTCATTTGAATTCTTTCCGCCCAAGACGGCCGAGATGGAAGCCAGACTTTGGGAGGTGGTCCAGCGTCTCGAACCATTGGGCCCGCGCTTCGTCTCGGTGACTTACGGCGCCGGCGGCTCGACCCGCGAGCGCACCCACGCGACCGTCCGGCGAATTCGCCAGGAGACGATGCTCGAGCCGGCGGCTCACCTGACCTGCGTTGCCGCAACCCGGAGCGAAATCGACGCGGTTGCGCAGGAATATTGGGAGGCCGGGATCCGTCACATCGTGGCGCTGCGCGGCGACCCACCGGGCGGGGCGCAAGGCTATGAGCCGCACCCGGACGGTTACCCCTACGCCGCCGATCTCGTGGCCGGGCTGCGCAAGGTGGCTAATTTCGAGATCAGCGTCGCCGCCTATCCCGAGACCCATCCCGAGGCGAGCAGCGCCGATCACGATCTCGATAATCTGAAGTGCAAGCTCGATGCCGGCGCCAGCCGGGCGATCACCCAATTCTTCTTCGACGTCGATTTGTTCTTGCGCTTCCGCGATCGCGCGCACGCCGCGGGCATCCGGGTGTCGATCGTGCCGGGCATTCTTCCCGTCACCAATTTTGCTCAGCTGAAGCGGATGGCGGGCACCTGCGGCGCCTCTATCCCCATTTGGATGGCCGGGCATTTCGAGGGGCTCGACGACGATCCCGAGACCAGGCGGCTCGTCGCGGCGTCGCTCGCCGCCGAGCAGTGCCGCCGGCTGCACGCCAACGGGGTCCACGAATTTCACTTCTACACGCTGAACCGGGCCGATCTGACCGTCGCGATCTGCCACCTGCTCGGGGTGCGCGCAAAAAAGCCCGCGGTGGCGGTGGTTTGATGCGAGCCCACTCGGACTCTCCCCCACAAAATTTCCCTCTCCCCCGCAATGTGGCGGAGAGGGGCTCTTTGGTTGCGCATTCCTAATCATGACGCATTTCCTCGACTACCTTGCCGATCACGTCGTGCTCTGCGACGGCGCGATGGGCACGCAGGTGCAGGCGCGCAGTCTCGATATCGAACGCGATTTTCTCGGCAACGAGAACTGCACCGAGATCCTCTGCGACAGCCGCCCCGACCTGGTCCGCGAGATCCACCGGGGCTATCTCGACGCCGGCTGCGATGCGGTGCAGACCAACAGCTTTGGCGGCTCGCCGATCACTCTCGGCGAGTTCGGCCTCGCCGACCGGACCTTTGCACTGAACCGCCGCGCCGCCGAACTGGCGCGTGAGGCGATCGCCGAATTCGCCGCATGACGGCCGCACCCGCTTTGTGCTCGGCTCGCGTCGGGCCGGGCACCCGCCTCCCTTCGCTCGGCCATATCGCTTATCAGCAGCTCGAGGACGCGCTCGCGCTGCAATGCGCCGGGCTGATCGACGGCGGCAGTCGACGCGATCCCGATCGAGACCTGCCAGGACCCGCTGCAGATCAAGGCGGCGGTCAACGGCGCCAAGCGGGCGGCCGCGGACGCGGCCGCAGAGGACATCCCGATCCTGGTCCAGCGTGACGGTCGAGACCACCGGAACGTTGCTGGTCGGCGCCGACATCGCCGCCGCCGCGACGATCGTTCGTGCGCCCTCGACGTGCCGGTGATTGGCCTCAATTGCGCGACCGGCCCGCGCGAGATGGCCGAGCACGTCAAATGGCTCGGCGAAAACTGGCCTGGGCATATCTCGGTGCAGCCCAACGCCGGGCTGCCGGAGCTGGTCGCCGGGCATACCCATTACCCGCTCGGCGCCAGCCGAGCTCGCGCAATGGCTCGAGCGCTTCGTCCTCGAGGACGGGGTCGGCATGATCGGCGGCTGTTGCGGCACCGAAGCGGCGCACATCGCCGCGCTCGACGCGATGTTGCGGCGCGTCGGGCGCGACCGCCCGCGGCCGTGCCGCGCCAGCGGAAGCCGGCCTGGGCGGCTTCGGTCGCCTCGCTCTATGGGCAAGTGCCGCTGCGCCAGGAGAACGCCTATCTGTCGATCGGCGAGCGCTGCAACGCCAACGGCTCGCGCAAATTCCGCCAGTTGCAGGACCAGGGCGATTGGGACGGCTGCGTCGATATGGGACGCGAGCAGGTCAAGGAGGGCTCGCACACGCTCGATCTGTGCACCGCCTTTGTCGGGCGCGACGAGGTCGCCGACATGACCGAGGCGGTGACCCGGATGCGCGGCGCGATCAATGCCCCGCTGGTCATCGACTCGACCGAATATCCGGTGCTCGAAGCCGCCCTCAAGCTCTATGGCGGGAAGCCGATCATCAACTCGATCAATTTCGAGGATGGCGAGGAAGCTGCCGACAAGCGGTTGAAGCTCGCCCGGCGCTTTGGCACCGCCATCATCGCCTTGACGATCGACGAGACCGGCATGGCGAAGGAGGTCGAGCACAAATTGCAGGTGGCGCGGCGACTTTATGACTTCGCCTGCGGCCGGCACGGCCTGCCGCCATCGGACCTGCTGTTCGATCCGCTGACCTTCACGATCTGCACCGGCAATGCGGACGATCGCAAGCTCGGCCTCAATGGACGTTGGAGGCGATCGAGCGGATCTCCAAAGATATGCCGGAGTGCCAGATCATTCTGGGCCTGTCGAACATCTCGTTCGGGCTGAACCCGCCGGCGCGGCATGTGCTGAATTCAGTCTTTCTCGACCATGCGCTGCGCCGCGGGCTGACCGGCGCAATTGTCCATTTCTCGCGCATCGTGCCATTGCACAAGATCCCGGAAGAGGAGGTGCGGGTCGCCGAGGATCTGATCTTCGACCGCCGGCGTGACGGCTACGACCCGCTGCAGGCCTATATCGCGCTGTTCGAGAACCGCGCCGCCGAGAAGAGCGAAAAGAAGGGCCGCCCGGAAAAGCTCGAGGACCGTCTCGCCCAGCGCATCGTCGACGGCGACCGGCAGGATCTCGAAGCCGATCTCGATCTCGCGATGCAGAGCTATAAGCCGCTCGACATCATCAACAACATCCTGCTCGACGGCATGAAGACGGTCGGCGATTTGTTCGGCGCCGGCAAGATGCAGCTGCCCTTCGTGCTGCAATCGGCCGAGACGATGAAGGCGGCGGTTAAATTCCTCGAACCGCATATGGAGCGGGTCGAGGGGCAGGAGAGGGGCACGGTCGTGCTGGCGACGGTACGCGGCGATGTCCACGACATCGGCAAGAACCTCGTCGACATCATTCTGACCAACAACGGCTATCGGGTCATCAATCTCGGCATCAAGCAGCCGATCGGCGCAATCCTCGAAGCCGCGGTCACCCACAAGGCGCATGCCGTCGGCATGTCGGGGCTGCTGGTCAAATCGACGGTGGTGATGCGCGAGAACCTCGAGGAGATGAGCCGGCAGGGGCTCAGTGTGCCGGTGATGCTGGGCGGCGCCGCCTTGACCCGGCGCTATGTCGAGGAGGATTGCGTCAAGGCCTATGCCGCGGGCCGCGTCGCCTATGCGCGCGACGCGTTTGACGGGCTCGGCCTGATGGACAAGATCGTCAACAACAATTTCGACGCGCATTTGGAGGAGGTCAGGCGCAAGAGCGCGGGGCGGCCCGTCAACCAGAGCCGCAAGCTCGGCCGCGCCGCCGACCCCAAGCCGATGCGCCCGGTCGATGTCGAGGAGATCCGTCTGCGCCGGGCTGAATTGACCCGCAATGTGGCGGTCCCCGAGCCGCCCTTCTGGGGGCCGCGGACGATCGCGCGGGTGCCGGCCAAGGCGGTGATGCCGTACCTCAACGAACGCATGCTCTACCAATTCCAGTGGGGTTACCGCAAGGACGGAAGATCACTGGCCGAATACCGCGAATGGGCCAAGGACGAATTGCGCCCGGTATTGCGGCGCATCCTCGACATTGCGATCCGCGAGGACATCCTGGTGCCGCAGGCCGCCTACGGCTATTGGCCGTGCGCCGCCGAAGGCAATGACGTGATCCTCTACGATACCGACGGGCAAAAGGAGCTGACCCGCTTCTCGTTCCCGCGCCAGAACAAGGAGGGCGGCCTCTGCATCGCCGATTTCTTCCGTGACGTCGCCAGCAACGAGCGCGATGTCATTGCGCTGCAGGTCGTGACGATGGGAAGGCGGGCTTCGGAAGCGGCACGCGAATGGTTCGCCGACAACCGCTATCAGGATTACCTCTATCTGCACGGCCTCTCGGTCGAGATGGCCGAGGCCTTTGCCGAATACCTGCACAAGCGCGTCCGCGGCGAATTGGGCTTTGCCGCCGAGGAAGCCCGCGACCCCGAGGCGATGCTGGCGCAAGGCTATCGCGGCAGCCGCTACTCGTTCGGCTACCCGGCCTGCCCCAACCTCGCCGACCAGAAGCAGCTGCTGGCGCTACTGGGCGCCGAGGAGATCGGCATCACCCTCTCCGAAGAAGACCAGCTCGATCCCGAGCAATCGACCTCGGCGATTGTCGTCCACCACCCCCAGGCGAAGTATTTTTCGGTGTGATCCGTCGCCGACCCTTGCAACCATTCCCGGTTTTTCCCGGTGGAACCGGGAATTTTTTTCGATTTTCGTTGCTTACCCACCATTCGGGCGCGAAAAACGTGAGCGAATTCAAACGCTTGCGGCCAAATTCCCGTAGCAACGAGAACCGGGGAATTTGTCCGATTAACCGGGGAATAATTCCGCGGAACCGGGAATTACGGGAAAAGCTACCGCAGCCTCGGAATCTCTCGGGAATGGCCGAGCAGCAAAAAACAAATAGAAGGAGAAACATCTCGAATCCAATAGTAAATGATCTAATTCACGGGGTTAATCTTACCGCGAAACTTGGTCTTTTGTGCGGCGGGGCTCCCCGCGAAGTGGCCCAGGCCGTGAACAAACATCCGCGCTAGTGCACTCGTCGCGGATGGCTATCGCGTCTGCACCCCCACCCGGCCGATCCGAATCTGCTGTTGGCGCTATTGGGCGCCGATGAGATCGGCACTACGCTTTCCGAAGAAGACCAGCTCGACCCCGAACAATCCACCTCCGCGATCGTCGTCCACCACCCCCAGGCCAAATACTTCTCGGTGTGACGCACATCGCCGGGCCGCGCCGTTCCGGGCGTGTTGCAGATGCTGTCCGTGCAACCGCTATTTCGCGGCAACTTAGGTCAGCAATCTTCGTTTGCAAAATCTGGTTCGATATCGGCCGGCAGCCGACACAACGCCGCGGTCGCGGCCGAAGGAATGGAGGGGTATGGGGCGCCGGGTAGACCGCGCCAAAATAAGGTTGCGTGTGCCCGCAGGTTTCTGCGTTCCATGATGTCACGCAGCTCCTTTAGCCGGCGGTCTTGATCAGCGAAAGGGGAAATCAGCCTTTCCAGCGCGTTAAGATGGTCGGTCAAATCTTTGCTCTGAATTTTGTGCTTTGTGCTGAAATACCAGACGCCGGTCTTACCGGTGACTTCAGGGCTACGGGGACCGGGCCGGTATGTCTCACCTTTCTTGTAGGCACGAGTCGGATGTTCCTTGACGACACGAGAGATCTCATCCGGGTCAAGCTCGTTGCCGACGAAGCGCAGTGTGGCGAACGTTCTAATTGTGTTCTCAGAGTTCGTCATAGATATTACCGAGCGGATCACCCTGCTCATCTGTGACCGTGCCATCATCATAAATGATAACGCGGTCCGTAGCACGAAGATTGCCTGCCGACTTAATTTCGTGAATCGCATCGCCGAGTTGCCAGTGCTGAATGCGGAGCCGATCGCTGACGTATCTCGGCGGATTTCCTCGCTGGTCCCAAATGACACGTGCCATGCGCGGGCTTATAGCTCACGCGCAAATCGATCGTTAGGGATTGGGCGTCCCGCGACCCGATCGCAATCTATGCAGAAGCCGTCAACGCCGCGCCCCCCGCCCTGATCACCCCTCCGTTAACCCAGCGCCACCCTTTTTCGTGTAGAACCAACCCATAAAAGCTAACGCTGGCGCGAGTAGACAAGCCAATGATGTCTCCCGAGGAGTTCATTGCCAAATGGCGAGGGACGACGCGTACAGAGCGGTCGGCTGCTCAGGAACATTTCCTCGATCTGTGCGTCCTCCTCGGAGTACCAAAGCCAGCCGATGTGGATCGGCATGGCACCGAGTACACCTTCGAAAAGTCCACCCGGAAGATTGGCGGCACCGCCGGTTTTGCCGATGTATGCCAGTATTAGGTAGTCCGATGAGTAGCGTGCGGTTGCGGCGGCTTATTGAGCATGTGCTTCAATAGCTCGTCGCTACAGCGCGCCGTTTCCTCGGGACTGTATTCTTCCTCAGATTGGCATTTCCTCGGAGGTGATTGGCTAGAAACTTATATAAATGCTTAATGATTGTATTTGCCATAACTTGGTTTGCTTCGCCGTTCTCTACTGAATGACGGGCCACAATCCATTCATAGGTGGCCTTGAAATCCTCGGCTGAAATGGATGTTAGCGACGGTCTCGTGAGACCTTTACGGGGGCGGCGCATGTTCGCAAGCTTATCGCGGAATCCACATATCGCGTAATTAAGCGTTCGCCAACTTCGGTAAGCACGCCAGCACAGTGTTCCTCGCGTAGGAGGTCGTCACGCATCTACTCACTAACGACCCGCGAATCGATCACGGTCGGCTTCTGCCACGGCCCAAGCACCACCCAACCGCTATCGGCTCTGCGTAACTCTAAGCCAAGCACCAGAGCTTTCAGCAGCTCTATACCAGCTTCGCCCAGCCGAGTAAGCGGGGCGCTCATCGCCCGCCCGCCTTGCGCCGGCCTGTCGTAGGAGATACTACAGGTGGTAGTATCTCCTACGTCAGGTGCATAATTCCCCTAATCTGGACACTACCCAGGATTACCTCTATTTGCACGCCCTCTCGGTCGAGATGGCCGAGGCCTTTGCCGAATACCTGCACAAGCGCATCCGCGGCGAATTGGGCTTTGCCGCGGAGGAGGCCAACGCCCCCCAAGGCGATGCTAGTAGTATGGATCTGACACTTGGTACCAACGCCCCCTTCGTCATGCCCGCGAAAGCGGGCATCCAGGGCGACGAGCATCGTACGCGCGGCCCCTGGACCCCCGCTTACGCGGGGGCGACGAAAAGAGAGGCTATGGGAACTATCCGTCTTTTTTCGAACCACTATCGCAAGGCTACCGGGGCAGCCGCTACTTGTTCGGCTATCTCGCCTGCCCGAACCTCGCCGAGCAGTAGCAGCTGTTGGCATTGCTCAACGCTGACGAGATCGGCATAACCCTTCGGTGAAGGGAGACCAGCTCGACCCCGAGCAGTCAGCCTCAGCGATTGTCGTCCACCACCCCCAGGCGAACGAGTTCTCGGTGTGAGTTTGAGCCGCGACAAGACAACCGGTGCTGCTGCCAGGGTCCTCTTGGCGTTCATTGGCCTGCTCATTTCGGCAGCCCCGGCAATTGGCGAGAATACGGCCGATTGGATCACTGGACTACCCCGCGAACCCGTTCATGTAGAGGCCTGGCCGGGCGGAAAGAAAGTCGCGGTCTGCTTCGTTCTTTATGTCGAAGTGTGGGGTTTTGGGCACGGCCCGAACTTTCGACCGGATACGGCGGGGCGTGATCCGGATGTCGTCGACGAGGCGTTCCGTCAATACGCGATAGACTGGGGTATTCCTCGGGTCGGCAGGCTGTTCAAGGAGCAAGGGCTTCCGTTGAGCGTTGCCTTGAATGCCCTCTTTCCTGAAGAGCACCCGGCGGTCTGGAAGCAGTTTCGTTCTCTGGTCCCGGACGCTCCGATCATCGCCCACGGCATCAACAACTCTACCGAACTGCTGCCGCTTGGACGCGGTATCGACGCGCAAAGAGCCTATATTCGCCGGACGCTTGATCTGATCGAGAAGGATACCGGCATTCGGCCACGGGGGTGGAGCAGCCCGAGCGTATACCCCAATGCCGATACATTCACCGCTACGGCTGCCGAAGGGATTAGCTATTCCCTCGACGCGATGGATTCCGACGTCCTTTCTCGGCTTGTCACCAAATCGGGACCGCTGATTTTGATCCCCTATCCGGTCGTCACCGTCGATATGGGGCAGTACCTGGAGCGCTCGAAGGATCCGGGCGATATGGGTCGGCTGTGGATCGATTATGTAACCGAGCTGGCGAGAGAGGCTGCGGCCTATCCCGATCGGGAGGCAACCATTGTTGCGATCGGCATCCACCCCTTCGTGGTCGGGACGCCCGCCGGCGCCGCGGCATTGCGCCTTGTTCTCGAAGATTTTAAAAAACAGAAACTTGTTTGGGTGACGGATGTCGAAGCCATATTGGCAGCCATCCGCGATAAGCCCAGCCCAGGCTGAGGCATGCAGGGAGGGAAGAACCACGATGCACGGCGTGTGCAGGTATAATGCCGCCGCAGACCTGATCGAGCGCAACCTCGCGGCGGGACGTAGCGCCAAGACCGCCTTCGTCGACGATGGCGGACATTACAGTTATGGCGAGCTCTCCGAACGGGTGGCCCGGTTCGCCAATTTGATGCACCGGCTTGGTATTCACCCCGAACAGCGTATCCTTTTGTGTCTGCACGATACGATCGATTTCCCGACCGCTTTTCTCGGCGCGATCAAAGCCGGTGTCGTACCGGTGGCGATCAATACCCAGCTCTCTGCCGGCGAATTCGCCTACATGCTGGCAGACAGCCGGGCCCGGGCGGTGGTTGTGTCGGCGCCACTGCTGCCGATAATGACCGGGGCGGTGGCGGAGTTGTCCGGTCCGCGGCCGCAGGTGATCGTCTCCGGAAGCGACGAGGGGGAGCAATCGCTCGCCGGTCTGCTGGCGCGGGCGCCGACCACATCCGATACCGCCTCGACGCATCCGGACGAACCCTGCTTCTGGCTTTACTCCTCGGGTTCGACCGGCCGGCCGAAGGGCACTGTGCATGTCCATTCGAGCCTGTTGCAGACGGCGGAGCTCTATGCCGTCCCGGTCCTCGGCATCGCCGAGAGCGACGTCGTGTTCTCGGCGGCAAAGCTGTTTTTCGCCTATGGGCTCGGCAATTCGCTGACCTTTCCGATGGCGGTCGGCGCGACCAGCTTGCTGACCGCCGAGCGGCCGACGCCGGCGACGGTCGCGCAAATCCTGCGCCGCCACCGTCCGACGATCTTCTACGGGGTTCCGACGCTCTACAATGCGATGCTCGCCAGTGCCGAGCTGCCGCGCCGCGAGGAGCTCGCACTGCGCCGCTGCGTTTCAGCCGGCGAGCCGTTGCCGCAGGAGATCGGCCGTCGCTGGTCGGAACGTGTCGGCGTCGACATCCTCGACGGGATCGGCTCGACCGAGATGCTGCATATCTTTCTCAGCAATCGGCCGGGAGAGGTGCGCTACGGCACCACCGGCAAACCGATCGCCGGCTACGAGCTCGGGATCGTCGACGAGCACGGAGCGCCGGTTCGGCGCGGCGAGATCGGCGATCTTTTGGTCAGTGGCTCGACCAGCGCCGCCTTCTACTGGAACAATCGCGAGCGTTGCCGGACGACCTTTATGGGCCGCTGGACCCGCACCGGAGACAAATATTTCGAAGACGATGACGGCTATTACGTCTATTGCGGCCGCAGCGACGACATGATGAAAGTCAGTGGGATGTATGTCTCACCGGCCGAGGTCGAGGCGGCGCTGATCGCCCATGAGAGTGTGCTCGAGGCCGCTGTCGTCGGCGCGCCGGACCAGGACGCCCTGATCAAAGCCAAGGCATTTGTCGTCGTCAAGCCAGGGGTCGCTGTGAGCGAGCAGCTGACCGGGTCACTGGAACGCCATGCGAGCAGTTTGCTGGCGCCCTTTAAATGCCCGCGCTGGTACGTGTTTCTCGACGACCTGCCAAAGACCGCCACCGGCAAGATCCAGCGCTTTAAACTCCGCGAGCAGGCCTCAATCAAGATAAACGCCTCAGAGACCGGCGCGAAATAGTCTTGGATTTGTGATCGTTTGTCGTCATTCCCGCGAAAGCGGGAATCCAGGGAGCAGGGTTGAAACAGTTGCCCCCTGTTCAAGCCAGGGGCAAGCTCTGGACCCCCGCTTTCGCGGGGGTGACGACAATTATCGAGTCAAGCAGTCAGGTCTGCTTGTAGAAACGGTTCGCGTTGTCCCAGAACAGCTTGCGCCGCTGGTCGGGGCTAATGCTCGACCAAGCGAGGATATTGTCGATCGAATTCCGGGAACTGGCATTCCGAATGCGGGTAGTCGGAGGCGTACATCAGCACCTCGTCACCGAGATATTGGGTGACGGTGTTGAACATGTCCTCGCCTTCCTGGCGCTCGATGCTGCAGAAGAACCGGCCGCTCGTCAGGTATTCGCTCGGTTTCAGTTTGAGCGGTGCGGTGCCGCCGACATAGACCGCCTGCTCGTCCATGCGCCGGGCCCAGAACGGCAGCCAGCCGAAGCCGCATTCGAGCACACTCATTCTGAGGCTCGGGTAACGGTCCATGATGCCGGCGCCGATGAAGGAGGCGACGAACCGCATCGCGCCCCATGGGTGCGAGGCCAGCCGGCCGAGGAAGATGTTGTCCCAGACATCGCGATAGGCGGGGTAGTAGGGCGGGTTCCAGGTCGAGCTGTGATGTGCGATCGGCAGATCGTGCTCTTCCGCGGCACGCCAGATCGGCTCGAGGTCCGGGTGATCGGGTGGGATGTCGGTCGGCATCAACGGTTTGACCGCCACCGCCCATCGCGAATTCCCCCATTCGCGGATCTCGCGCACGGCTTCCTCGGGAGCACGGGCCGAGGCAACGATCAGGCTCTTCAGCCGGTTCGGGAACTGCCCGCAGAAATCGGCGATATGGCGATGGTAGGCACGCGCCATTGCGACCTCGAAAGCCGGGTCGTCGAGCCCGACGAAGCTCATAAACGAACCGGGGATCAGGAAATGGACATCCGTTCCCTCGTCGTCCATGTCCTTGACGCGGTTGGCGGCATCGGCGTCCTGCACCCCGGGGCGCGGCAATTTGCTGCCGCGCCAGCGCGAACTCGCGTCCCGTGAAACTCTCCCGCGGCGTCGCCTCGCCGAGCACGCGACGATAGAATTTCCTGCCGAAGCTGTAGGAATGCAGACCGTCGCCGGTGTCATGGCGATAGCGGGCCAGCTCGGCGAGCCGCGGGCGAAAGCTCGGATCGAAATAGCGCTCGAGGACCTCCGCGGAGGGACTGACATGCGTGTCGGCGTCGTAAACGCGAAAGCCGTTTCTCATCGCGGCTCTCCTCGTTGCGTGCGTGGGTTCAGGCTTGCTTGAAGAACCGGTTCGCATTCTCAAAGAGAAGCTTCTTCTTGGTACCCTCTTTGACGCTCGACCAGGCGATGATGTTGTCGACCGATTCGGGGAACTGGCACTCCGAGTGCGGGTAGTCCGAGGCATACATCAGCACGTCGTCACCGAGGAAATGAGTGACGTAATTGAACATGTCCTCCCCTTCGTGGTGCTCGATGCTGCAGAAGAACCGGCCGCTCGCCATGTATTCGCTCGGCTTCTGCTTGAGGGGGGCGGTGCCGCCGACATAGACGGCCTGCTCATCCATGCGCCTGGCCCAGAACGGCAGCCATCCGAAGCCGCATTCGAGGACGCCCATGCGCAGGCTCGGATAGCGGTCGAACAACCCGCCGCCGATGAACGACCCGACAAACCGCATCGCGCCCCAGGGATGGGCGGCGAGGCGGCTGAGGAAGATGTTTTCCCAGAGGTCCTCGTAGCCTGGGTAGTAAGGCGGGTTCCACGTAAAGCTGTGGTTGGCGATCGGCAGATCGTATTCCTGTGCGGCTTCCCAGATCGGGCTCAAATCGGGATGGTCCGCCGGTAGATCCTTGGCGAGCAGCGGCATCACCGCGACCGCCCATTTCGATTTGCCCCATTCGCGGATCTCGCGCACGGCTTCCTCGGGAACGCGAGTTGAGGCAACGATCATGCTCTTGAGACGGGTCGGGTGCTGCCCGCAGAAATCCGCCATATGGCGGTGGTAGGCACGGATCATACCGATCTCAAGCGCCGGATCGGGCAGGCCGACGGTGCTGAGCCAGGAGGTCGGGATCAGGAAATGGACATCCGTCCCTTCGTCATCCATGTCCTTGACGCGGTTCTCGGCCTGATCGTCCTGCACGCCCGGCCGCGGCATCTTGCTGCCCATCCATCTCGTCTCGCGGCCGGTGAAGGTCTCGCGTGGCGCGGACTCACCCAGAACCCGACGGTAGTATTTCGTTCCGACGCGATAATTGTGGAGCCCGTCGACGCCGCCGACTGCTCCCTGGCCGACCGGAAGGCGGTACGGCTCCAGCTCGGCGAGGCGCGGCCGGAAGCCCGGGTCGATATAGCGCTCCAGCACCTCTGCGGCAGGGTTGACATGCGTGTCGGAGTCATAAACGCGGAACCCGTTTCTCATGCTGCCTTCCTCCGTTCGGTTGTCCGCCAGGCTGGTTTTCGCGTCCGATCGACCGCATCGCGCGATCGGCGAAAGGACGCGCAGCCTCCTTTAGTCATGATAAGATCGACAAAGGCGTTTGTCGCGGAGGAATGTGCCTGCGATCGGCTGCTGAAAGATAGCGCCGCGCGATTTCTCCCGGGGCATAGCGGGCGAATAGAAACATCTATCAGGCCGAGGGCAGAGGCCCGCGCTTGTCAAAACCGGTTGGTAGTGCGTGAGCCTCCTTGAACTGTCCGCAGCCATTGAGGCAATCCTGCGCATTCGGGAGAGCATGGCCGCGGGCCAAAAGGTAATGGATTACGGCCTTTACATCCATCAGAAGATCGTCAATTAGTACGCCGCCGTACAATTAGTCCACCGAAGCGGTGGATAATTCTGTGGAAAAACTATGGGCGGTCACCCGAAGTGTGGAGAGTTGTTCAAGCTTCGGGTCATTGCCTATATTTTAATCAAAATAAGTGCCTGATCTTGTTTGCCTTTCCTCTTAAATGGTTAATTCGCTGTGAGTGGACGAGTGGAAGGGTTGTATCAAATTGATACATAATGTGTCGCGTGAGCTGTGTACAATTTAGCTGCCTCCGGGAACGCTTTTAGCAGAGTTTTTTTCGGTAAATGTGCGGAACCGTACGGTTTAGGCTCCGTTCGTAGGTCATGGATGATCCCAGCACGCTACGCAAAAAGGCGACCCGATATTTCGCGAAGGCGGCATGCTCTCCGACTGCCGACGAGGCGGAAAAGCTGAACGGGGTCGCGCGCCAGCTGGAACTTTGGGCCGATGATCTCGAAGAGATGCTAAGCCGCCGGAGCAGGAGTACCAAATCTCGCGATGAAGCCGGTGCGAAGCGATCAGAAAACTGAGCTATGAGAGCAGGCGCTCGTACTCGTTCCTGACGGTTCGGTAGCATTCACAGGAGGCTGCCTCCAAGCCCGGGCGGTCGACGATGTTTACGCGGCCGTGAGTGTTGCGGATCAAACCGGCGGCCTTCAGCGTCCCGACCGCGACCGTGACGCCGGCCCGCCGCACCCCAAGCATCAACGAAAGAAATTCATGGCTGAGCGGCAGCTGGTCGCTGCGTCGCGCGATCGTGGGCCGTCAGCAACCAGCGAGCCAGGCGTTCCGATAGCGTGTGCCGCCCATTGCATGCCGCCGTTAACGAGACCTGAATGTGGAGTGCCTGGGCGTAGCGAAGCAGCAGTCGCGAACAGGGCGGTGCGGCGGCTCACTTCCGTCCCGAAATGCGCTTGCGTGCATCCGCAAGGCAGATCCTGGCATCTGAACCATCGCTTCGAGGGGGGAGCTATCCGCACCGAGCAGAATGGGCACTCCGACCAATCCTTCGCTGCCGATCATCCCGACCTCGATCATCGCCCCGTTATCCAGAGGCTGGACGAGCGACACCATCCCGTCCTGGACGAAATGGACATAATCTATCGGTGCATTTGGCTCTGAGAGCGTCTGTTTGTGCGGGAGCGGGACAGCCTCGAGGTGCGCCCTGAGCGGCTCGAGATCCCCTGGGGACAATGCACCGAGCAGCCGATTTGAGATCGAAATTGCGGAAGGCATGTGCTCCTCCGAGGAATTCGGGCAAGAGCACGAGGATCTCTTAGCCGTCCGCGCCCAATGGGCTGTGGCGGACGATACCTGCGATATGGGAGGCGATTTCTCCGATTACAGACGCCGCGGTGTCCAATTTTTAATGAAGGAACGCTCTTTCGTACGCTTACGTACGGATTCGACAGTGGTTCTTTTATATTTTTTTTCGGTAGACCACCATCAAGGAACTGGCCCAATGATGGTTGTACAAGTTCAAAAGCCGGCGAACATGACGCTGGCTGTGTGGTTTACCGAGCTGCGGTCGTGGCTAGATAAAAACCATTGTGAACCGATGATAAGCACGCTCGTTTGTTTGCCTCCAATTTCACGAGTTATGGACCCTCAATTCGGCGCACAATAGGTACCGAACGACTCGATTTCTTGCGCCGCGAGAGCGGAGAGAAGCCATATTCCGATGAACGGCTGTCCTCCTTGATCGAGGAAAGGGATTCCGAGCCTGCGAGCTTGTTCGAACTGAACCCAAGCGGCATGGCGCGATGACTGCCACTCCTCGCCCAATCGACACTCGGCCGCACCGCTGGTTGACTACCACGGCAGTCAATCCCGGTTGGGAAGCAGCAAATGAGACCGGCCAAGCTTGGGCCGTTCAAGATTATTCGATCCGAATTCGTCGTGCGCTGGTTTCGCAGCCGGCGACCGGTTCCGGCAAGCCTCGAACTCTGACGCCGGAGTTTACGCTCGGCGGCTCCGCTCTAGGGGTGCCGCCATTGGCGGCCAGATAGATCGACTTGTTGGTCTCGACACTGAACGCCGGTAGCTGCGCGCGCCGCTCGAATTGCCGACGGGCCCGGATGCGGCCGGCCAGTTCGAGATGGTTGCCGATGTCGAAAAACTCGATCATGCCGTGATGGTAGCGGCCGAGCTGCAGGAAGGTGTGTGTCCGCGAGGCTAGCACGCGGCAGCCAAGCTCGAGGGCTTGCGAAATCGGGCCTGAGGAAGATTGCCCGACCTCGAGATAGGGAAACACGACAGCATCGCAGATCACCATTCCTGCAAGGAAGTCGGCATCGCTCTGGGCCCCGAGGAAATGAATCCGGCCGGACAGATCCTTCGGATGTTCGACCAGCAGATCGCGCATCGAGCCGTCAACCGCGACCGAGACTGCGGGCGCGGTCGCACCCGTATCTGCTCTGATCCTCTCGGCAACACTGGTGTCGACATAACCGGCGTCGAACAGCGATGAGACGACTGGGTCGATCGGCTGATGCGGCTTGATTTCATTCGGGTGGACGCCGCCAAAAATCAGCAGGTGGTAATCCTCCGGCAGGTGGTGCAATGCCCGAACGACCGTGTCGAACCCCTTGTACCGTCCGAGAAAGCCGAATACCCCGATCAGCTTGGTCTCCTTCGGAATCGCGTCGAGCACCGCGAATTTTCCGCGGGCCGCGTTACGCCGAACGTCTTGTGCCTCGGCGCCCGTTAGAAACGACAATGGATGGTCGTAGACGTTTCGCATCCCGTGCGCGAACTTCATGTGCCAGAGGTCGCGCTGCGTGTGCACGATCAGCGTGACCGGTTTGAAGCGTTGCGCGCGGCGCAGCCGCCTCGCCACGCCTGCGGACAACAGGTGCTTGCGATGGTATTCCGAGCGCATTGCCACCGCCTTGGCGAGATTGAACCGCAAAATCTCGTTCAGGTAGCTGCGAAAATCGAAGGCTTCACATTCGAAGATTGTATGAAAGGTCACCGAAAGACGCGGTGCCGCCCGCAATATCCAAGTAAATCGACGATGGATATCGCGACAGCTACGGCCCAATGTCCCATGCTCCAGTTGAAGATTTACCGAGTCATAGGTCCTGATCTCTCGGCAAATGTCTTGAACATGCCGATCGCCAAATTTTTTCACCCGGCTATGGGTACTGCGTAATAGATACTGGTCCAAATCGAACACGGTTACATCAAAGACGTCGCTTAGTTGTTTTTCCAGACTGCGGGTATAAGCGCCGATGCCGCACAAATCGTCGTAGGTCGAGACTACGGCGAGCCTTTTGCGGGTCGGGTGACCGGCTGGCCGGAATGGCGACGCACCGATCGTCGAGGGAGAGAAGCGCGGGGATTCGGTTTCAAATTCGAGGGTCGCCATGATCTCTCTCATACACCGCGCCAGACCAGCCGATGGCGGCCGTGCTGCGGAATGGCTCTACAAATGCTCGCGCACGGTTTGGATCGTCAGTGCGCCGATCAGCCAAAGGGCGCAGCTCAGAAACGCGACAATCCCGACCGAACGCGTCCGCCGCGGGTAGAGCGCTTCTTCGGGGAGACTGGGTTGGACAAAGCCGGCGATATAGACCTGCTGACGGTCGGCGTTCATGCGCGCCCGGTCGAGCGCCTCCAACGCGTGCTGATAGGCTTTCTCGGCGAAGCTCCGCTCGCTTTCGAGCCGCTCATATGACCCCATCACGCGCGACAGCACTTCCGAGCGCGACCGTTCGGTATCGGTGACCTCGCTCTCGACCGAGTGGAGTTGGGCTTGCAACGACTGGGCGCGAGCCTCCAGCATTCTGACCGACGGCGCGTCGCTGCGCATGTAATGCCTGACGGTGGCCAATTCGGTGTCGGTGCGAACGATTTCGTCGCGTATTCGGCCGGCCAGGGCCTGGGTCGCATCAGCAGTCTTGCGCGGGTCGATGATGCCTTCTCGGTCGCGGAACTCGGCCAGATGGGCCAGCGCGGTTTTGAGGCGTCGTTCGGCGCGGTGCACCTCTTTTTCCGAATTGCGCAGGGTATCGCTCCGCGCTCGCGCCGACAAATCATTCACCAGGCGTTCCGCGGACCCAAGGATCGCTTGCGCCAATTTCAGTGCGTCGTCCGGCGTGAAGGCGCGAGCCCTGACCACGATTGTTCCGTTGGTGACGTCGAAGAATGCGTCAACCTGGGTTTTCCAATAGCGAACCAACTCTTCGATCGATACCGGCAACGCCAGCCGCGCCAGCCAATCCGCTTCGGGACGCGAGAACATCTCGCGCAGATCGAGGGTTTTGCCGAGGTCATCGAGAATGTCACGGCTGTCGACATACTGGACGACGGCATAGGAATCGACGCCGACCGGCGAGGGCGCGACGCTTCCCTGAAAGATCCCGCTGACCTCGGCGCGCACCGGATCGACCGCCCGCAAGGCAAAACGGAACTCGGCGACGTACTGGTCGGCGGCGATAAAGAAATAATACACCGCTGCGACGACGGAGGGGACGAGCACGATGATGACGAAGGTCAGCAGGCGGAGCGGAATTCGCCGACGGCGCTCGCTCTGTGACGGGCCGCCGGTGAAGCTTCGCCGAGGCAAAACAGCGACTTGCCCAACGCTGTCCGCGGCGACCGGGAGCGTGGCGGCAGTCGCGGTTGCAAAGGCAGGCGCGGACCTTTCCCCAGCGGGTTGATCGGCTCGATCGCCGGTCGCTGGCGCGCGCGTCGGCGCGGCCATTACGCCGTCTCCTGGATCAGACGGTGGTATTGCCCCAAGGCGGCGCCGATGTCGTCGTACAACGTCAGTGCGCCATTGGCGAGGACGGCGCCGCGGTCGCAGTATTGTCGGATCGTCTGGGCGTTGTGGGTCACCAGAATGATGTCGGAGCGCGACGTTCGCTCGCGGAACGCCTCGGCGCATTTGCGGCGAAAGCGCTGGTCCCCGATCTCGGTCACTTCGTCGATCAGGTAGACCTCGAAGTCGATCGCGAGACAGGTAGCGAAGGCGAGGCGAGCGCGCATCCCGGCGGAATAGGTGTTGACCGGCATCTCGAAATATTCGTCGAGCTCGGCGAAGGCCTCGACATAGTCGATCACCGCGCGGATCCGCGCGCCATAGATCCGGGCGATGAACGCGACATTTTCGCGGCCCGAGAGGGCGCCGTGAAACGTGCCCCCAAAGCCGAGCGGAAACGACACTCGCGCGAAACGCCGAACCGCCCCGCGATCCGGCGGTTCGGACCCGGCGAGCACACGGATCAATGTCGATTTGCCGGCGCCGTTGACCCCGAGGATTCCGAAATTGTGACCGGCTTCGAAGACCGCGCTGACGTCGTCGAGCACGATTTTCCGGCCGGATCGAGTGCGATAGGCCTTGGACACCCGATCGAGCATGATCATAGCGGCTCGTAAAGCCGGCGGCGTGATCCGCGCTCGAGCCCCAGTCCGGCCAGCAAGGTTACAATGGCGGCCGTCACCAGATAGGAGCGGTCGAGCCAGTGCGGCTCGTATTCTTGAAAGAAGCTGGATCGGAACCAGTCGACCGCGTGCAGCACAGGATTCCACGCCAGAATGTCGCGGATCCAGTCCGGCATCATTCCCGGCACGTAGAAAATCCCCGAACAGAAGTACAGAACACGGGTCAATTGCGCCCAGATCTTGTCCCAAGACTTGGCGAATGCGTTGACGACGGCATTGATGAAACCGCACCCGCAAGCGAACACCCAGACGACGATCAGCGCGGCCGACACGCCCGCCAGATCTTGCGGCAGGGCGCCAAGCCCGACTGCGCCGAAGCCGGCCAGCAATATGACCGCCACCAGCGTGTCGGTAAGCAGCTCGAGCAGACCGCGCGCCATCAGCACATCGAAGGTGCCGACCAGCGGCAATTGCAGCAACGAGCCGTTGCTGGTAATCGCGTAAGTCATGCTGCTGCTGGTATGGACAAACAAATGGTAGGGAATAATGCCCGTATAGTAGAAAATGAAGAATTCATTCCCGATCGGTGGCCGGCCGCGCATCATCACCGCGAATACCAGAGACAACATCAGGATGTGCAGGATCGGTTCGAGCAATGCCCAGCCGTATCCGAGCTTAGAGTCGCCGAACCGGGTGCGGGTTTCACGGATGATCAGGGCGTGGATGACGCGCCCCTGGGTCTGCAGCTGTTCCAGCAAGCCGGGCGGCGGCCGCGGCCCACAGCGCGGCCGCACAGCGCGCTCGCCCAGCACAATGTAATCGCCGTCCAACGTTTCGAGGCGGCGGGTCAACACCTGAAGCACTGCTTGCGCGTATTCCTCGTTATCGGGTGAGGTGCGGATCAGTTCCCCGCCGACGGCAAGCGCTTCGGTAAAGCGTCCGCTGTCGAAATAGACGGTCAGCTGCGAGCGTCTGGCATCGGCATTGGAGGGATCGAGCGCCGCCGCCCGGCCGAACGCCTCGGCCGCTTCGTCGAGCCGTCCCAGCCGGTACAACAAACCCGCGCGGTGCAGATGGTGTTCCGCGACTTCGGGCGCGAGGTCGAGCGCCCGATCGATTGCGTCGAGGGCGTCCTGCGTTCGGCCGCGCAGCATCTGCGCTTCGGAAAGGAGGCGAAACGCAACCTCGTCTTGCGGATTGCTGCCGACCGTGGCGAGAATGATCTCGGCCGCCTCGTCAAATCGCCCGGTCCGCAGCAGCAACTCGGTGGCATGCAGCGCACCGAGGCGGTCGCCGGGCGCCAGAGACAGGGCGCGCAGCGCCAGAGCCACCGCATCGTGCTCTTGAGCAACGGCGAATTTCGCGCTCGACAAATGCCGCAGCACAGTGACGTTGCCGGGCTCGATAGCCGCAGCGCGCGCGAAATACTCGGCGGCATCCTCGCTTTGCCCTGCCGACCAAAACAGCGCGGCGGCATGCAAGGCAAATTCAAATGAGTTCGTATCGAGATCGCTGGCGCTCCGGGCGTGGACCATCGCGCGATCGATCCGTCCGGCGGCGGCAAACGAGCCGCTCGCGTGACGATGGCCCTCGGCCCATTGCGGTCGAAAGTGCAATAGCCGCTCATATGCTGCCGCGGCTTCGCCGTGATGCCCGCAATTGCTGAATACCCAGGCGCAAAGGTGCGCTATTTCTTCTTTTTCGGGGCGCAACTCGAACGCGACTCGGGCGCTTTCGGCGGCCTCCTCGCTACAGCCGCGGTGCAGCAAGGCTTCACTCAGTCGGCAGTAGCAATCGGGAATCTGGTGCTCGGGAACTTTGCGCAGCGCGAGATAGCGGCGGAACCCGCCCAGACGGTCGACGCCAATGGCGTCGGTGAAGGCAAAGGCCGCAATCGCGTCACTAATTTCGTCAAGCTCTTTCACTAGCGCAAGACTCTCGCGAGGGCGGACTGTTAACCATCAGTAAACGTTAAGAATTAGTTAGCCAGGATGGATCTTGCGCCGTCAGAATGCCGTCAATCTTTAGTCAGAACAGCGTCAAAACCGTCCGTAAGTCGATTCTTTAGGGACATTGCTTCTCGGGTATTTTAGGTAATTTTAATGATAATTTAACAGTTACCCGATCATCAAGGTAAAGGGCTAGTTTGTAAGCCTTATTATTTACCTTGTCAAAGCGAAGGAGCGGGTTTTGCAAGTCGGCCGCAGTTTTTGGCTTAGCCGCTAGCGAAATCATGATCGGCAGGACCGAGTGCCGCCGGCCGCACAACCCGCCAGCCCCGGCAAGTCATTGCCGCGACACCGGTGTTTCTTGGCTGGCGTCCCTCACCAATCGTCCGTAAAGTGCCGGTAGACGAGAGGGAGAAGGGGCAATGGCGTTCGAATTCGGCATGTTTCATGAGTTTCAATGTCCGGCGGGGACAAGCCAGGAAGAGGCATTCGCCGAATCGTTCGAGCAGGTCGAAGCGGCCGAGCGCTGGGGTCTCGATGCGATGTGGCTGGCCGAAATCCATGTCGCCCCCGACCGCTCGGTGTGCGCCGCGCCGTTGACCATCGCCAGCGCGATTGCCGCGCGCACCAAGCGCATGCGGATCGGCACCGGCGTCCAGGTCTTGCCGTTGTGCCATCCGCTGCGCCTCGCCGAGGAAGCCGCCACGGTCGATCAGATCAGCCATGGCCGGCTGATCTTCGGCGTCGGACGCAGCGGGTTTCCGCGCACCTACGAGGCCTATGGCGTGCCCTATGGCGAAAGCCGCGAGCGCTTCGCTGAAACCCTCGAGATCCTGAAGAAGGCGTGGACCGAGGACCCGTTCTCCTACGCCGGCAAATACTACTCGTTCGAAAATGTCAGAGCGACGCCAAAGCCGTATCAAAAGCCGTGGCCGGAGATCCGCATCGCCGCCAACAGCGCCGATACCTTCCCGACGATCGGCCGGCTCGGCCATGGGGTGTTTGTCGCGGTTCGCCTCGGCACCCTGTCCGAGCTTGCCCCGAACATCAAGGCGTACCGGGAAGCCTACAAGGCGGCGGGTCACCCGGGCGAGGGGCAGGTCTTTCTGCGCGCGCCGGTCTATGTTGCGGAGACCGCCGAGCAGGCGCGCTCCGAGCCCGAAGAGAGCATCATGTATTTCTACCGGTACCTCGGTGAGCGGCTCGAGGATTCGGCGACCCGGGCCGGCGTGCGCGCGGTCGAAGACCGGGCGGCGCGCGGCCGCCGCCTGCAGACGATCAGCTACGACGAAGCGTTGCGCGACAAGATCATCGTCGGCACGCCCGCGCAGGTGACCGACCGCTTAATGGGATTGAAGGAGGAGATCGGCCTCGACGGCATCCTCGCCGAAATGAATTGCGGCACGAAGATCCCGCATCACCGGGTGATGAAGTCGTTGCAGCTGCTTTGCGAAGAGGTGAAGCCGCAGTTTCACTGAGACACACTCCCAGCCCTCTCCCGCAATGCGGGAGAGGGCTGGGAGGGTGAGGGTCAGTGCAGCTCGGCCAAGCCCATTGCCTCGCCAAACCGTCGGCTCGCCTCGAAGAAGTCGCCGTATTTACGGTGGCCGGCGGAGATATGGGCGCAGGCGAGCAGCAGCCGCTCGCGATCGCGGCTCTGGTTTTTGCTATAATCCTCGAGCAGGCATTGCGGAATTTCCTGGTTGTGCGGGTCGTTGCCGATCCGCGTCGCCATCAGCGCCAGGCGCTGAACGAGGCGCGAGCGGTCCTCGCCGCTGTCGAGGTAAGCCTTTGTCCAGGCCACCGCCTCGGGCGGGCTGAGCGCGGCAATCGCTGCTTCCAGCTGCTCGATGATCTGGCTGCCGGTCATTCGATCCGAGCCGCTAGGAGCCTTGATCGGATCGGATTTGAGCCAGCCGGAACTCCTCTGGTTCCACGCCGCCTGGTTGACCATCGACCCCGCGACATAGAGCAGCTTGAGGCGCTGCGGGTGCGCGAAATTGTCGTAGAACCAGCCGATCGTATTGCAGTATTCGTAGGTGTGCTGCGGCATCGAGAAATTGTTCGGACCGTCGGTCTCCAGCACGATTTGGGCGCCGGCGAGCTGGATGGCGTCGATGATATGGCGCGGTGATCTGCCGGCCAGCAGCAATTCGCTGATCTTCTTGATATAAGCCGGCTCGTGCTGATGGATCAGCGCGTCGATCAGCTCTTCGGTTTCGGTCTCGTTCAACGGCGCCGAATTTGCCAGCAGCGCGCGCTCGCGCTCGCTCGTGCCGCCTTGTGGGACGGCATGCACCTCCTTGCCTTCGATAAAGATCGTGACGATATTGCACGCCATCTCGTAGACCGAATGCCAGCGCGGCCCGACGGCAATGTCGAGCGCCCCGGCATAGATCACGTCATGTGCATTGTCCCAGCCGATGGCATTGCCGATCTCGACCACCGAGCGCGCGCGGTAAGCCTTGTGGCCGGTCGTGTAGGATCGGTTGTAGAGCATGCGGTCCTGGACATCGATCATGCCGGCAAACACCAGCTGAGCCAGCACCTCCGTGCGATGCTCGACATCCTCCATCAGGCCGAGGAAAGTGCGGTAGGCGTCGATGACCTGGCCGCGCTCGACCAATGTCAGCCAATTGTTGAGGCGCTCGTCGAGCGGCCCCGAGCCCTTCAGCGGCTCTTGGTCCGGCCAATAGACGACCGGCTTTGGCGGCTCAGCGTTGGGCATCTTGTAGCCGCGCGTCGCGTAATGACCGGGAGCCTTCAGGATCTTCTGGTTCCAGATGTCGAGCCCGGAGGGGATGTACCAAATGGTCTGCGCCAGCGGCAGACCGGCGAGGCTCTCCGGCAGCATCTTCTGCAGATTGACCGCGGCGCGCGCCGAGAGCAGGCAGTGGTCGTTGTTGACAAAATTCGGGAAGCCGTCATCGATGCGCTGATGGTACGGCACATGCGTATAGGGCGCATGGATGCGCACCGCTTCGGCCATGATCTCCGGCAACGGCCGGCCGCGGCGCAGCAATTCATAATAGGCCCGGCTGCCGCCTTCCTGGTCGCGGGCGAGAATGCGGTCCTCGAGCTCCTGATAGAGGCGAGCCGCTGCTTGACGGCCGTTGTTTTGTGTGGCGGCTTGGCTGGGCATCGATTTTTCGCTCCTCGGTCGCGGGCAGTGTCGTCCTCTGCTAATCTTAGCCACGCGAAAGCGCTAGCGGCAACCCGCCTTGCCCGCATAGCGCGAGTGCATTCGCGGAGGTGTGGCCGATGGTGCCCGACATCTTCCATCGTGATTTCACCCCGACGCCTTACTGGTGGGAGGCCTATACGCCGACCGCCGGGGAACTCGCCGATGTGCCGCGTTCAACGCGCGTCGCGATCGTCGGCGGCGGATACGCCGGGCTATCGACTGCGCTCGAACTCGCCAAGCACGGCATCGACGCGGTCGTGCTCGAGGCGAACGAGCTCGGCTTTGGCGCCAGCACCCGCAATGGCGGCGCGGTCAGCGGCGGCGTCAATATCGGCAAGAGCTTCACCGGCAAGACCACCGATGTCGACCCCGGCCGCGTCGCCGGCATCCTGTCCGACGCCGCCGACGCCTTTGCGCTGATCGACCGGCTGATCGACGAGGAAAACATCGCCTGCTTCTGGGAAAAGCCCGGCCGCTTTGTCGGCGCCTGGACAAAGCAGCATTTCGCCGCACAGATGCGCCGGCTCGAAGTTCTCAATGCGGCGGCGCAATCGGCCGCCTATATGGTGCCGCGCGAGCGGCAGCGCGACGAGATCGCCAGCGACTATTACTTTGGCGGCATGGTCGTCGAGCGCTCCGGTAAATTGCATCCGGCGCTCTACTACAAGGGGCTGCTCGAGGCCTGCCGCCGACGCGGTGTCACGGTCTGCGCCAAGGCCGCAGTCACCGCCGTCGACCGAACCGGCAATGCCTGGCGGATCGACACCGCTCGCGGCGCCATCTCGGCCGGCGACGTCGTGATCGCCACCAATGGCTACACCGGAGGCCTCACTCCAGAGCTCAAGCGGCGGGTGATCCCGGTTGCCAGCCACATTATCGCTACGGAGGGATTGCCGCCCGATCTCGCCCGATCCCTGATCCCAAAGGCGAGAACCTTGTCTGACACGAGACGGGTGCTCTGCTATTATCGGATGTCGCCGGACGGCAGGCGCATGGTGTTCGGCGGCCGCGCCCGTTTCACCCAGGTCGACCCTACGGTCAGCGCGCCGATCCTCCACCGCTACATGACCGACCGCTTCCCGCAATTGCGCGGCGTCAAGATCACCCACGCCTGGACCGGCAATGTCGCCTTCACCCTGGACGCGCTGCCGCATATGGGGCAGCGCGACGACCTCCATTATTGCCTCGGCTGCAACGGCAGTGGCGTCGCAATGATGACTTATCTCGGGTTTCAAACCGCGCGCAAGATTGCCCGGGTGGCCAATTACGCCTGCAGCTTCGATATGGCGGAGTTTCCCGATCACCCGCTCTACTCCGGCAATCCATGGTTTCTGCCAGTGGTCGGCAGCTATTACCGGATGCGCGACAGCCTCGATCGCCTGCTCTCCTGATTGCGTTATATGCTGGGGATACTCGGTTGCTCTTGGACCATCAGCCCTGACGATGGATTAGCGTCATTGCACCGTGCCGTGCTGGCTGGTGTGTGGGGCGTAGTAGTAGCCAGGTCCATAGTAAACGGGGGTATTGGAGCCGTATCCATAGAAGGCCGGTTGGTTGTAGCCATACCCGGTGTCACCGTATGGGCCGACGCAAGCAGACAATCCTGCCACCAATCCGAGGACTATCGCCAATTTTTTGAGCATCGAGTAGCCTTCGACTTCCAGTATACGGCAAACGTGATTCGGCATCGTGATCCTCCTTTTGACGAGACCCGACCGTCCGGGTGGCCGGGCTCGACGGCTGGAGAACGCTTGCGGGCGCACGTTTGTCCCGCTTTGGTCCGTATTTGATTAACGCCGTCTATCCCCGGAAGGCAACGGACTCGATGAAATCCAGGCTGAAATCGTAGTGCGTTCGACCTCATTGAGCGTGATCTGATTGCCGATGCAATCGTAACGCCGGGAGCCTTCCGCGCCGTCGTCGGGCACCAACGGTCGCAGGGGTAGACCCGTCCGCTGAAGCGATTTTACGCCGCCGCGCCGACCTTTGACCGGCCCTGATCATGCCGCCCGAGTCCGCAAGCAGCAGCGGCGCAAAGGCTGACAGTGACTCAAAGATAGGGCCGGCATTCACTGGCCCGCCACTGTGATGAAGCACTCTTCGTACCAAAACCCGCTGTTGACAACCGCGCGTCGGGGCATCTCAACGGCGCTAGCCCTATCGCGCTCCCTTGCGGTTATAACCGGCGCCGCTGTGCTGGAAGACGTTTGGCTTGCGGTAGATCGCGAAGATCACGGCGCCCTCGTCCGAGTGGGTCTGGTGGAACGAGCCGGGGTGGCGCCACACGAACTCGCCGGCGCGGCAGATCCCGTCGTGATCGTAGAAGGATCCCTCGAGAACCCAGCTCTGCTCGATCTCCGGATGCTTGTGCATCGGCAAACTGGCGCCCGGCTCCCACTTCAAGAGGCAGGTCATCTCGCCCTTTTCCTTGTCCTCGTACAGGACCTTGATCGAGATGCCCTCGAACTGCGTCGGCTCCCATTCGATGGCGCTCGGCTTCACGTAAACCGAGCCGCCGATCGTCGGCTCGATCTTCGGCCCGGCTTTCACGGCTATTGCAGGCATGAGTTCCTCCAAACGACTCGTCGCGGCGTGCTTGCCTGATTGTGTTATATGCTGAGGATGCTCGATCCGGAGAGGAGAAACGAGATGGATTTCGAGACTTACAAAGGCTCGCTCGCCGAGGAGGCGCCGCCCGACGGGCTCAGCCCGGCGGCGCAGGCGCTGTGGTGGGAGGCCAAGGGCGATTGGCACCAGGCGCATCAATGCGCGCAGAAGCAGGCTGACACCGAAGGTGCCTGGGCGCACGCTTATCTGCACCGTGTCGAAGGCGATCTGCGCAACGCCGGCGGCTGGTACCGTCGCGCCGGCAGGACTCCTTCAGAAGCACCGCTGACAGAGGAGTGGGAGACGATTGCGCGGGCGCTGCTCGGTTAAAGCACAGCGCTCCCCCGTCCCGGTGGCGGGCCGGGCTGCCTGCGCGTTGCGCGCCCGCGGGTGCCGGGCTACGGTTTTCGTCGACTTCCCCCGGTCCTCGACCAATCGAAAGCGAAGACAATGCCGATCCATACCGAAGACCTCGAATACGACCGCCCGGCCGGCATTCCGCTGCTCGCGCGGTTCTACCGCCCGGAGGGAAGCGGACCGTTCCCGGCGGTGCTGGAGGTGCATGGCGGCGCCTGGACCGCGGGCGACCGGTTCAACAATGTCTCGATCGCCGAGCACCTCGCGGCCCACGGCATTGTCGTGCTGTCGATCGATTTCCGCATGCCGCCGGCGGCGCGCTACCCGGAAACCGTGGCCGATGTGAATTACGGCATCCGATTCCTCAAGGCGAACGCGCAACGGTTCGCGACCCGGACCGAGCTGGTCGGCGGCCTCGGCACCTCTTCCGGCGGGCATTTGTTGCTGCTCAACGCGCTGCTGCCGCGCGACCCGCGCTATGCTTCACGCCCGCTGCCGGGAACCGATGCGGCCCTCGCTTTCGCCATTGCGTGCTGGCCGGTGGCCGATCCGCTCGCGCGCTACCGCGCCGTCGGCGAGCGCGGCAACGACCGCCTGGTCGAAGCCCATCACCAGTTCTGGCCCTCCGAAGAAGCGATGGCCGAAGGCAATCCGCAACTGATCCTCGAACGCGGCGAGCCGGTCGACAAGCCGCCCGCCCTGATCATGCAGGGCACTGCCGATGATAATCTGACCCCCGATATGGCGTCCAACTTCGCCGCTGCTTACAGCAAGGCCGGCGGCTCGATCGGGTTTCACGAATTCGCAGGTCAGCCGCACGCCTTCATCCCGCGCGACCCCGCGGCGCCCGATGCGCAGCGGGCGCTCGGGCTGATCGTCGATTTCATCCACCGTCACACGCGGTGAGGCGGTTCAAGGGGTCGCGGGGCGCTCCGGTTCGAAGATACCGAGCCGGTTGATCCCATCGAATGCCGCAACCTTGTAGCACTCCGCAAGTGTCGGATAATTGAATACCGTGTCGACGAAGTAGTCGATCGTGCCGCCGAACGACAGCACCGCCTGCCCGATGTGAATCAGCTCGCTTGCGCCCTCGCCGATGATGTGGACGCCGAGGAGCTCGCGGGTCTCGCAGTGGAAGATCAGTTTTAGAAGGCCGGTCACATCGCCGAGGATCTGGCCGCGCGCGATCTCCTTGTAGCGGGCCTTGCCGATTTCATAGGGGATAGAGGCCTCGGACAGCTCCTCTTCGGTCTTGCCGACCATCGAGATCTCCGGCACCGCATAGATGCCGTAGGGAAAGCGCTCCGGTGCGCTGCGCGCCTCGACCCCAAAGGCGTGACAGACCGCCAGCCGGCCTTGCTCCATCGAGGTCGAAGCAAGAGCGGGAAATCCGATCACGTCTCCGACGGCATAGATGTTGGGGATTTCGGTTTGGTAATGCTCGTCGACGATCAGGCGCCCGCGCTCGTCGGCGAGCAGCCCGGCGCTCGCCAGATCGAGCTTGCCGGTGGCGCCGGTGCGGCCGACCGAGTAGAGCGCCTTTTCGGCGAAGATCGTCTTGCCGCTGTCGAGATGCAGCCGGACGCCGGCCCCGTGCCCGTCGCCCTCGACGATCTCGATCTGCTTGACGCTCTCGTTCAGTCGTAACGTCGCCCGGTTTTCGCGCAGTTGGTGGCAGAGCGCGTCGGTGATTTCCGCGTCGACAAAGGGAAGCAGCCGAGCCCGTTTGTCGATCAAGGTGACGCGCACCCCGAGGGCGGCAAAAATGCTGGCATATTCGCAGCCGATTACGCCGGCTCCGACCACCGCCAAGCTTCTCGGCAAGCGGTCGAGCTGCAGAATGTCGTCGCTGGTGAATATCCGCGTCCCGTCGAACGGAATGTGCGGGTCGCGGGTGGTTTCCGTGCCGACGGCGAGGACGATGTTGCGGGCGGTGACGGTGCGGGAAGTCCGGCGATCGGCGTGGTCGAGGCGCATCGCGTCGGGTCCGACAAAACAGGCCTGCGCCGGGATCAGCTCGACGTCGTTGCGCATCAGCTGGTGTCGCATGACGTCGATTTCGTGCTGGATCACTCGGTCGGTTCGGACCAGCAGGTCCTGTACCGTGATGTGCTCCTTGACCGTGTAGGAGGCGCCATAGAATTCGCGCGAGCGATAGCCGGAGAGTTCGAGGACGACCTCGCGCAGGGTTTTCGACGGGATCGTGCCGAGATTGACGCTGCACCCGCCGATCACGGTTTTTCGCTCGACGACCGCGACCTTCTTGTCGAGCTTGGCGCCCTGGATCGCCGCACGCTGTCCGGCCGGCCCGGAACCGACCACCAGGAGATCGTAGTCGAAGCTATCCGCTGCCATCCCCCGCCATCCCCGCGCGTGGCCCTGTCGCACGCCAGCACCCTAAGGGTGCATCGCAATAATGACAATCACATGAAAGGCGACGCCTGCCGGCCTCGCCACGAGCCCGGCGAAATGATGGCTTTGCTCTATTCGGCCGCGGCCAGGTGCGGCCGCTGTTGGCGCAATTCGGCGACCCGCGCTCGGGTGTAGAGATCGGTCCAGTTCGACAGGGCGAAGTCGGTGACCTGGCGGGGATCGTAGGGGCGATCGGGGATTTGGATCTCCTTGCCGGCGATGTGGACGGCATGCAGCCGGCTCTTGTCCTGCAACACGCGAATGTCGGCGAGCGGCGAGCCATTTAGCGCGATAAAATCCGCCGCGCGGCCGTGCTCGAGCGTGCCGATATGCTCGCCCTCGGTCATGAACCGGGCATTGACCTCGGTCGCCGCCCGCAGCGCCGCCGCCGGAGTAAAGCCCAGATCGTCGACAAAGAGTTCGAGCTCGCGGGCATTCCATTCGCCATAGGGGGTGACCGCAAAACCGGTATCGGTCCCGGTCAGCAACGGCACGCCGGCGGCGCGGGCCTTCTTCCAGTTCGCGCAGCCGATCTCGTATTCGCGTTGCGCATGATCCGGCCGGCCCTTCAGATACGCCGGCTCGTGGGGCTGGGTGAAGTCGATCGTGTTGCGCGGATGGGTCAGGGTCGGGGATATCGTGCTGCCCGTCTCGAGCATTGCCGCGATGCATTCGTCATCGAGGTGATTGGCGTGGAAGATCAGATCGACCCCCGACCGCGCGGCGTAGAGGGTTGCCTCGCGGCCCCGGGCGTGGGCCACCGCCTTCTTGCCGAGGCGATGGATCTCACGGACCATGATGTCGGTCTCTTCCTGGGTGAAGGCGGCGACAAGCTCGCCATCGTCGCGCCGCTGGATCCCGTCGAGCGCGATCTTTATACAATCGACGCCGTCCTTGACTTGGCGCCGGATCTCCTCGACCGCCTCGGCGCTGGTCGTGACGAGCTTGCCGATCGAGGTTTCCGGGGCCCCGATCCAGGTCGGATACCAGTCCGTCAACCCCTGATGGGTCGTCAGATAACGCCCCGCAGCCATGACCCGCGGGCCGTCGAACAAGCCGGCGCGGATTGCGTTGCGGATCGACAGGCTGATCTGCCCGGCATCGCCCGGCGAGCAGATTGCAGTAAAACCGGCGGCCGCGACCTTCTGCGCAAAGAACATGCCGCGCAGAGCGCGGAACTCGAGCGGGCTGTAGAGGTCGATGTCCTCCTCGCTCTTGGCGTTGCCGTAGGCGAGGTGAGTATGAACATCGATCAGGCCCGGCATGACGAAATAGCGGGTATAATCGAGCGTCCGGTCGCTGCGCGCGCGCCGCGGCGATCCCGCCTCGGGCCCGACATAGGCGAGCACGCCGCGCTCGTCGAAGACGAGAATTTGGTCGGTGCGGGCATCGTCCTCACGCCCGGTGAACAGCTGGCCGCAGCGAACAATGGTTTTCATTGCCGTGGACTCCTTCAAAAGGGAGGCGCCTCGCACCAAGGACGAGTTCTAGCATAATAATGCGGTGCTGGACACAAGCGGCGTTCCCGTGTGTTCTAGAGGTTTACCAAGTTAGGGAACAAACCTCGAGCTCCTCCGATGACCGGTCTCGTCCCTGCCAATCCGCCCGGAGAGATGGCGCGACGGATCCACCAAATGGACTGGTCGACGACGCCGCTTGGCAGCCGCGAGACTTGGCCGCCAAGTCTTAAGCTCGCGGTTGCGATGATCCTCGCCTCGGGTTTTCCGATGGCGATCCGGTGGGGACCCAAACTGGTTCTGATTTACAACGACGCCTATCGGCTAATTCTTCGCGACAAGCACCCGGGCGCGCTGGGCCGCCCTTTGAGCGAAGTCTGGGAAGAGGTTTACCCCAATCTCGGCCCACTCAACGAGGCGATACTTCACGGTCAGCGCGAGGCCTTTTTTGCCGTGGATCACCCGTGGATCGTGCGTCGCGACGGGGCGACCGCCGAAGAAGCGCGCTTTACCATCAGCTACAGCCCGATCCCGGAGGAATCGGCGCCAAACGGCATCGGCGGCATCCTCACCACTTGCGTCGAGACGACTGAACGTGTTCGCAAAGAGCAGGCGCTGCAGGTTCTCAACGACACCCTGGAAGCCGAAATCGGCCAACGCACTCTTGAACGCGACCGCATCTGGCAACTCTCCGAAGATCTGCTCGGCGTCTCGAATTTCGACGGTTATTTTACCAGCATAAATCCGGCTTGGACGAACCTCCTCGGCTGGCGCGAGGACGAGATAAAGCGGATGCACGTCAGTGAGCTGCGGCATCCCGACGACGCGGAGCATTCCATGGCCGGTCGTCGACGGCTGGCCGAAGGTGTCCCCACGGTCCGGATGGAGAATCGCTTTCGCCACAAGGACGGCTCGTGGCGTTGGCTGGCTTGGACGCTGACGGTAGAGGACGGATTGATCTATTTAATCGGCCGTCATGTGACCGCCGAGAAGCTGGCCGCGGAGGCATTGCGTGAAAGCGAGCGGCAGTTTCGATTGTTTACCGAGGCCGCGACCGATCACGCCCTGATCAGGCTCGATGCGCAGGGTGTGGTGTCAGGCTGGAACGCCGGCGCGCAGCGGATCGAAGGTTATGCCGAAGCGGAAATTGTCGGTCACCATTTCTCGCGTTTCTATACAACGGCCGATCGGGCGGCGGGAGCTCCCGAGCGCGCTCTCGCGACGGCCGAAGCCTCGGGGACCTACGAACATGACGGCTGGCGTGTTCGCAAGGATGGATCCTTGTTCCTTGCGGCGGTGGTGATCGCTGCCATTCGCGACGAGGAAGGCAAACTAATCGGGTTCGCGAATATCATGCGCGACGTCACCGAACGTCATGAAGCAAGGGCTAGACTGCAGCGCGCCCAAGATCAGCTCGCCCAGTCGCAGAAGATGGAGGCACTGGGCCAGCTGACCGGCGGCATAGCACACGACTTCAACAATATGTTGATGGTGGTGAGCGGCAATGCACAGATACTGAAACGCCGGCTTCACGACCCGAAGAACCAGCGCTCGATCGAGGCCATCGAGTTCGCAGCAGGGCGCGGCGAACACCTGACCCGCCAACTGCTCGCCTTTTCGCGGCGCCAGGCGTTGAACCCGATCGTCATAAGCTTGCGGCAGCGCCTCGCAGCGTTCCGTGATCTGCTCGCGAGCTCCGCCCGCGGTGACATCAAGCTGGCGATCGATGTCAGGCGAAGCATTTGGCCGGTGGCAGTCGATGTTCATGAGCTGGAGCTCGCCCTGATCAACCTCGTGGTCAATGCGCGCGACGCGATGCCCGACGGCGGCAGGATCACGATAACGGCAAAAAATGTCGGACTGCAGCCCGAGGATACGCCGGAGCACCTCAAAGGCGAATTTGTCGCGTTGCAGGTGACGGATACCGGCTGCGGCATCGAAGCCGGCCTTCTGTCAAAGGTGTTCGAGCCGTTCTTCACAACCAAGCAGCTCGACAAGGGCACCGGCTTGGGGCTGTCGCAGGTCTATGGTTTAACGCGCCAGTCGGGCGGCACCGTTACGATCGCCAGCGAGGTGGGACACGGCACCACCGTGACCATGTATTTGCCGCGCAGTCACGATCCGCTCTACGAGCAGCCGGTCGCTGAGAGACCGGCGCCGCGAGGGCGGGAAGCGGTTTTGCTGGTCGAGGATAACCCCGAGGTTCAGGAAGTCGTGGGGATGTTGCTCGAAGCGCTCGGCTACCATGTATCTTACGCCCAGTCGGCGGCGGCCGCCTTGCAACTGCTCGCGTCGGGCGAGCCGATCGATCTGGTATTCACGGACATCGTCATGCCGGGCGAACTCGACGGCGTGGCACTTGCTCAGCGGGTCAAGGTCGAGTACCCGAACATCGCCGTCTTGTTGACCACGGGCTACGCTCGGGCCGCGAACACGCTCGACCCGGGAATTGCGATCCTTCGCAAACCCTATCGGCTACGGACGCTCGCCCGCGCCGTACGCGAAGCATTGGGTGCGCAACCGGCAGCGATCTTGAACTGAGCGGCTGGCTAGCACGCGTTCTCCGCCGCGGCAGCCGCCCCTATGCGCCTTTTTCCCTCCACAGCGATGAGCGCACCCCCGTCCGCAACCTCGACAGCCGCACCCGGCCGGGCGCAGAATTTCCGCAATCGCGGAACGCATGAGGCGGAGGGCGGACATGAAGATCGCGCGCATCGAAACTTTCATACTGGGCACCGGCAACTCGAAGGACCTGCTGTTTTGCCGAGTCGAGACCGAGGACGGCCTCTATGGCTGGGGCGAAGCCTATGTCACACACGGCAAGGAGAAGGTCGTCGCCGAATGCATCAAAGCAATGGCGCCGCTCGTGATCGGCCGCAGTGCATTCAATATCCGGCACACCGGACAGATCATGTTCGAGGATTTTGCGATCCGCCGCACTTCATTGGAGCTGCTTGCGGCATGGAGCGCGATCGAGATCGCGTCATGGGACATTCTCGGCAAGCGTGCCGGATTGCCGGTCTATAATCTGATCGGCGGCGCGTCGCGCGAACGTGTCCGGGTCTACGCCAATGGCTGGTCGCGCGGGGCGACGATCGAGGAGGGTGTCGAGCGCGGGTTGCAGGTCAAGGCGATGGGCTTCACTGCCGCCAAGTTCGATCCGTTCCCCGGACCGTGGCGCAGCTATGTCGACCGCCGCGACGAGGATTTCGCAATCGACTATGTGCGAGCGATGCGTCACGCATTGGGTCCCGATTTCGAGCTCTTGATCGAGGCGCACCGCCGTTTTGCGCCGATGCATGCGATCCGCATCGGCCGGCGCCTCGCCGAATTCGGCATCGACTGGTACGAGGAGCCGTGCCTGTCGGAAAACATCGACCTGGTCGCCGAGGTGCGGCGCGCCGTCCCGATCCCGATTGTAACGGGGGAGGCGATCTATTCGAAGGAAGCCTTCTTCGAATGCCTCGCCAAACGTGCGGCCGACATCTTGAACCCGGACATCTGCGCCGTCGGCGGGATTAGCGCGATGCTCGACATTGCGGCGATGGCGCAGCCGCAAGCGGTTGTGATGGCACCACACAATTTCAACAGCACGCTGATCGGTCTCGCTGCGACGGTGCATCTCTCGGCAGTGATCCCGAATTTCCGGATCACCGAATATTTTGTGAACTTCCAAGATCTGTGCCGGGAAATCGCGACGACGTCACTGACTGTGCAAGACGGCTGGATCGATCTGCCGACCAGCCCCGGCCTCGGCGTCGACATCGATGTCGAAAAGCTGCGGGCGCATCCCCACCAGGAAGCCAGTCACCGCGGCTTCCGCCAGTACTGGGAGGAATATCCCCGCAAGGGTTACGCGCCGAGCCTGCGCTAAAGCAGTAACTGTTCCGGTCGATCCGTACCGCGCGGTCTCGCAGTTCAGTGGATCGAACCGAACAACCTCCGCCGAACGCATCTCAACCAGTGTAGGATTGCGCTGCTGCCAATTCTGCGGCGCCGATGCCAAACAGCTCCTCGATTGCCTGCTGGGCCCGACGATCGCGCGACAAGGCGCGTATCGCCATAGGGCGGGCGAGCCTCTGCCACAGCGCCACCTCGTCATCAGTGGCCGCGCGGAATAGTTGCGGCAGACCGGGGGCGAACAACACCGGGAAGGATCGGTCGGACAAAGGAGGCGACGGCTCGCCTGCCTCGATGGCGTCGAGGAGTTGTTGCGGCTCGGTGAAAAATTGCACCAGGGCTGCTCCTTTGCCGGCGCAGAGCATGGCTGCGGGAGGGTCGAGGAGGTGACGGTCTGGCGGCCTGAAGTGCATCGCCGCTTCGCTGGTGCGATAACAAGCCTGCTCCATACGGCAAATCGTGAGCTGATACGACGGATCGGTCAGGTCGCGCGCGATAAACTCCAAGAACGCTTCTGCCTCAGCTGATACGACGGAAGCAGCTCCGCCGCCCGCTTCGACCCATTGGTCAACGAGCCGGCGCCGCTGCTCGACCGGCAGGACCGACAAGGTCAGCCGCGCGGCACTCTCAGCGCGCCCCTTGCACCAGGAGCGCTGTACGCGTCGAGTAAAACGGAAGCCCGCACTGCTCACGAGGCGAACGAGTTGAACGCTCTCTTGTCTATCAAACTCCTGCGGCGGATAAGCCGGCGCGCCGATCGCTCGGATGCATTGGCCGAGAGCCATCTGGTGCTCGAGCAGCGACATTGCTCGTTTAATCCTTCTCGGGGCTGGCGGAACCCCGAGAGCCCCAGATGTCCCGCGCCCGCATCAGCTCCTGCGCGATTGCCTCCACACCCAATTGCGGCGCGTAATACTCCAGCAGCTCGAACACCACCCCAGCGATATTGGGGCAACGCGGCAGTGTGTACTCCAGCAGCTCCCAGACGGGGTACGGCACCCGACCGTTATGGGCATCCATTAAGAAGCCGTCGCGCCGCGACCCGCCGGCGACATGAATCTCCACCACGCGGTCGAGCGCTATTCGATCTATGGCCGCGAAGGAATCGAAGCCGTGGTTTATGGCGTTACAGTAGAGATTGTGTAGGTCGAGCAATTGCCCGCAGCCGCCACTCTCGGTTATCCGAGCCATCAAGTGTATTTCGTCTTCGATGCCTGGCTCGTAAGGCAGCTCTGTCAAATAATGTGCCGGGTTCTCCAACAGAAAGGGAACCCCATAGCGGCGCTAAATCATCGCGGCGCGCTGCGAAACGAGATCAACGACCTCGCGGGTCCCCGGCAGAGGTAAGGGCACGCCGATTTCCAGTGACACGCCGTTCTCTCCTGGAATCGTCTGATAACTGAGATGCTCGCTGTGCCACTGAAAAGGCCAGCGCGCCTGCAACTGGTCGAGCATATCGAGATAGGCGACGTTACAATTTTGCGCCGAGCCGATTGAAAGCTCGACGCCGTGCACGACCATCGAAAGCGATCCGCAGACTTTCCGCGCTAGCTCGAGTTGGTTCGAAACGAGATCCATCCGGGTTGTCGCACCGTCCCGCCGCGCTCGACAAAGCGTGTCGGGCGTCAGCTCCACGAAGTCAATAATACCTGACCGATACAGCTCGGGCTCCAGTACTGAGATGTACGGGAAGCCGATTCCGAGGGGCCGGGGTGGCGCCACACCCTCGACAGGATCTCTGTCGAGCGCGAACGGGGCGGCAGACATCTTATCCTTCGGTGGTGACCGAGATGACACCCAGATTAGGGTCGGGATTGGAAGCGAACTGTACTTCCAGCACCGCCAGCCGTCCGCATGCCGGACAGCCGCCTCGGCCGAGGACTGTGGCGAGCATCCGCTGAACCCCTTCCAGCTTCTGTTCCGCGGGGTTGAAAACCACCTTTGCAGATCTGATTGCGCGCACTTTGCGCCATGACACTCTCCTATCGCCCGGCGTTTTGCTGAAGCCAGCCGCATTGCCGGATGAGATGCGGGTGGGACTTACCGACACCCAGAGGATATCCGGCATTGGCCCATTGTGTTTGTGAGGCGCTTCACACATCGGGCTGATTTCGTTTTCGATTATCGTAAAAAGCGATCGACCACGTCCGCGCCACAGCGGGCGGCAGCATCGGGGTTCAGACGCCAGAATTGTGGCGTGGCTTCAATATACGCGCTCGGCCGGCGGAAAGGCCTGCACCTCGTTCGACAGCGTGTGCAGGTGAACCGGCCGGTCGCCGAGGCGCACCTTGCCGTCGCCCGACCAGGCGAGGGTGTGCTTGAGCCAGTTCCGGTCGTCGCGCTCGGGATAGTCCTCGCGGGCATGCGCGCCGCGGCTCTCGGTGCGGTAAAGGGCGGAATGAAGTACGACGACTGCTTGCCCGATCAGATTGTCGAGCTCGAGCGCCTCGACCAGATCGGTGTTCCAGATCATCGAGCGGTCGGCGACGGCGAGATCACCCAGCGCGTCCGCGACAGCGGTCATCTTGCGCAGCCCTTCCTCGAGTATGCCAGCAGTGCGAAAAACGGCACAATGATCTTGCATGGCCCGCTGCATCGAGAGACGGATCTCCCCGGTCTTGAGCCGCCCGCTGGCATTGCGCACGCGCTCGAGCCGCGCGACTGCGGCTTCGGTTGCAGAGCTGACACAGAGCGCCGTGCGGCGCGCCGGGCTCGACAATCTCCGCGGCGCGCTGCGCTGCAGCGCGGCCGAACACGACCAGATCGAGCAGCGAATTGGTGCCAAGCCGGGTGGCGCCGTGCACCGACACGCAGGCCGCTTCGCCCACCGCCATCAGCCCGGGCGCAGTGCGCTCGGGATCATCGGCAGTCGGGTTCAGAACCTCGCCATGAATATTGGTCGGAATGCCTCCCATGTTGTAATGGGCGGTCGGCAACACTGGGATCGGCTCGCGGGTGACATCGACCCCGGCAAAGATTTTCGCGGTCTCGGAAATGCCCGGCAGACGCTGATGCAGCACCTTGGGATCGAGATGTTCGAGATGTAAGAGGATATGATCGGCCTTCGGCCCGCAACCGCGACCCTCGCGAATCTCGATCTCCATTGAGCGGGCGACCATGTCGCGAGCCGCCAGATCCTTGGTGGACGGCGCGTAGCGTTCCATGAAGCGCTCGCCTTCGGAATTGGTCAGATAGCCGCCTTCACCGCGCGAGCCCTCGGTGATCAGACAGCCGGCGCCATAGATCCCGGTCGGGTGAAACTGAATGAACTCCATGTCCTGCAGCGGCAGTCCGGCGCGCAGTGCCATGGCGTAGCCGTCGCCGGTGCAGATATGCGCCTGGGTCGTCGAGAAATAGGCGCGGCCGCCGCCGCCCGTCGCCAGCACCACGATGTGCGCGCGGAACAGGTGCAAGGTGCCGTCGTCGAGCCGCCATGCAACAACCCCGCGGCAGACGCCGTCGTCCATGATCAGGTCGAGCACGATATATTCGACAAAGAATTCGGCATTGTGCTTCAGGCATTGCTGGTACAGCGTGTGAAGCATCGCGTGCCCGGTGCGGTCGGCGGCGGCGCAGGCACGCTTGGCCAGTCCCTTCGCCCCAGTGGACGGTGTGGCCGCCAAACGGTCGCTGATAGATGAGCCCGTCCTCGGTGCGTGAGAACGGCACGCCCATAATGCTCGAGCTCGATGACGGCTTGCATCGCATTGCGGCACATATATTCGATGGCGTCCTGGTCGCCGAGCCAGTCGGAGCCTTTGACCGTGTCGTACATGTGCCAGCGCCAGTCGTCCTCGCCCATATTGCCGAGTGCGGCGCCAATGCCGCCCTGCGCTGCGACGGTATGGCTGCGGGTCGGGAAGACCTTGCTGATGCAGGCGGTGGTGAGACCTGCGGCGGTCATCCCGAGGGTCGCGCGCAGCCCGGCGCCGCCGGCGCCGACGACGACGACATCGTAGGAATGGTGCTCGATCGGATAAGCCTTGGTCATGATCCGGCCTTCGTATTTGCCGAAATCTGGTGCCGTTCGTCGATTGACACAATCGGCAATTCGCGTAGCCTTGCTTCGCCAGATCCGAAAGCTCTCCCGGCGATGCGTTTCGATCTAAGCGATTTACGGCTGTTTCTGCATGTCGTCGAGGCCGGCAGCATCACACATGGCGCGGAGCGTATGCATCTGGCGATTGCCGCTGCGAGCACGCGCATCCGCAACATGGAGGCGGCGCTCGGCATCCCCTTGCTGCACCGCGAACGCCAGGGCGTACAGCCGACGCCGGCCGGGTCGCACTCTGGCTCATCACGCGCGGTCTGCTGTTGCAGCAGGCGGAGCGGATGCACGGCGAACTTGCGCAATATGCCGAGGGCATCAAGGGACAGGTTCGGTTGTTGTCCAATACCAATGCGCTGACCGAATTTCTGCCCGAGCCGCTCAGCGACTTCCTGATGTCTCATCCGCAGGTGAACATCGATCTGGAGGAACGGCTCAGCGACGAGATCGTCGCTGCCGTCGCAGATGGTACGGCGGATGTCGGAATTGTCGCGGCCACGGTCGAGGTCGCGGGTCTTGAAACGCTTGCCGTTTCGCACCGACCGGTTCGTACTGGTCGTCGCGCCGCAGCACCGATTGGCAACGGTCGAGCGCATCGCTTTTGCCGAGGTGCTCGATTACGATTTTGTCGGTCTGGACCGGACGAGTGCGCTGCAACGGTTTCTTTCCGACAAGGCTGAGCGGATCGGCCGCCGCCTCAAATTGCGCGTCCAGTTGCGTAGCTTTGACGCCGTCTGCCGATTAGTCGAATGCAATGTCGGGATCGGCGTCGTGCCCGGCGACCACCGCCGAGCGTCACGCCAATACAATGTCGATCCACGAATCGAGCTGGCCGACGAATGGGCGATTCGCAAAGCTGACGATTTGCGTGCGCCACGAGGCCGACCTGCCGATCTACGCCCGCGAACTCGTCCGGCATCTCGCAGCAAGAGCCACGGTTTAGCCCTCCCCCGGGAGGTGGGGGAGGGCGATCCGTGTCAGGGTGAGGTGCCGGATGGCCGGCAGCTGCTGTGTGCATCCCTTCGCACCTCAGGGCGAGGCGTGCCCCATGAAGATCTGCGGGATCGGTTGACCCCAAGGCCCGCCGGCGCCTTCGCCCCGTTCGATCACATTCGGCGGAGTGTCGGCGTTGAGGACATCGGTGTCGGCCCAGTGCTCGTGGACGCGACCCCACGGATCGGCCCAGTAATCGAATAGCTGGCTGCCGATCAGATGGCGGCCGATGCCCCACATATGCTGATAGCCCTTCTTTTCCAACTGCTCGTGGCCGACCATGACGTCGTCGATGTCGGCGGCCTCGTAGGACAAATGGTTGAGACCACTCTTGTCGCCGCGAATGCAAAAGAATGCGTGATGATCGACGTAATCGTCGCCCCGGTCGAGGCGATTGAACGAGCCGACGACATTGCTCTTCTCGCCGGCGTAGAACTCGTCCGAGCAGCGGAAGCCGAGCATCTCGCGATACCAGCCGAGGGTTTTCTCGAAATTCTTCGACATGATCACGAAATGGCCGAACCGCTTGATATGCGATGGGCCGCGCTCAATCCGGAACAGCTCGCCCTTGCGGCGGTATTTGTCATTGCCGGAATTGACCGCCGGGCGCGGCACCGTGATCGGGTCGAGCATTTCCATGCCGTGGACGACTTCGACCTGATACCCGTCGGGATCAGTCAGGCGCACGCGTTTGCCGCCGCCGGGCTCGTCGATATTCTCGACCGGTGACGCGCCTTCGACCCGCGAGAGTCTTTGCAAGGTCCGTCGAGACTGCGCTGCGTGCACGGCGATCCCGACATAGCGTGGCTCGCCCAGTTCGGTGACATGAATGTGGTGCGGCGCATCGGTGCCGCGCATGTAGAGGGCGTTCTTGGTGCGCTCGGCGCGGACCATCCCGAAATCGGTCAGGAACTCTTCCTGCTTATCGAGATCGGGCGACCGCAGCCGGCCATAAGCGAGGTCGAAGGCTTTGATCACAGGCATGGCAACCTCCCAAAAACCAAACGTATCGGGCGATCTTAGGATATTTTCCTGATCCGAGCGAATCTTCGGTGAGATGATCTAGAGGCTGCGGGTTAGATTGCCCGACGAAGGAGCGTGCCATGGTCTCGATGTTTGAAGCGATCATTGTCCCCCAGACTCTGCGACCTCGGCGAGGGCTTCGAGGTCCGCCGCGTTCTTCCTTCGGCGCAGCACCGCACGGTGGGGCCCTTTGTCTTCTTCGATCAGATGGGTCCGACCGTGTTGCGCGCCGGAATGGGTCTGGATGTGCGCCCGCACCCGCATATCGGTCTGGCCACGGTGACCTATCTCTTTGATGGCGAAATCCTCCACCGCGACAGTCTGGGAACGGTGCAGCCGATCCGGCCGGGCGCGGTCAACTGGATGACCGCGGGGCGTGGCATCGTGCATTCCGAGCGCACCCCGCCGGAGCTGCGGGCCAACGACACCCGGCTCTTCGGCATCCAGACTTGGGTCGGCCTGCCGCGGCACCAGGAAGAGGTCGAGCCTGCTTTCGCGCATCATGGCAAGGATGAGCTGCCGGTGCTTGATGGCGAAGGCAAACGGGTCCGCCTGATTGTCGGGAAGCTTTATGGCTCGCGCTCGCCGCTCACCGTCTTCTCGGACCTGTTCTACGCCGATGCAGCGCTCGACGACGGCACCCGGCTGGAGTTCCCGACCGACCACGAGGAGCGGGCGGTGTATATCGCCGAGGGGTGCATCGCGATCGCCGGCAACGCCTTTGAGGCGGGCCGCATGGTCGTCTTTCGGCGCGGCAGCCCGGTGACGCTGAGCGCGACTGAGCCGGCGCGGCTGCTTCTGCTCGGCGGCGAACCACTGGACGGGCCGCGTCACCTATGGTGGAATTTCGTATCCAGCTCGGCGGAGCGCATCGAGCAGGCAAAGGCCGATTGGAAAGAAGGCCGGTTCGCGAAGGTGCCGGGCGAAACCGAATTCATACCTCTCCCCGAAGAGGCGCCGACCCCGCCGCGCGCTCTATCCCCGGGCCCTTACGCTTCGACGGCGAGGGACGACGGGTCGACGAGCCGGTGATCTTGCACACTGGCAGAAGGGCGTGCCGCTGACGGTCTACCGGACCCACCGGGCGCTCGCTAAACCCTAATGGCTGGGCGAATAGCGCAGCACGGCCATTCTATAACAAACACTTCTATTCCGTTTTTGGGAGGACCGAGATGAGCTCATTCGAGGAATACGCGAACAAGTACCAGACAGTGCGGATGGAACGTCGCAACGGCATCGTCCAGGTGACGTTGCATACCGAGGGACAGTCTTTGCGCTGGGGTTTTCTGCCGCATGGCGAGCTGCCCGAGGCCTTCCACGACATCGGTGCGGACCGCGAGAACAAGGTCGTGATCCTGACCGGGACGGGTGGGGAATTCTCCGGGCCGCGCGCCACCCCGGGGACATCGTCGTTCCCGGCCCGCCCGTCGATCGACCGGATCGATCGCATTCATTGGGAAGGCCGGCATCTGTTGATGAACCTGCTGAACATCGAGGTGCCGGTGATCAGCGCAATCAATGGCCCGGCCTGGCGACATTCCGAGATCCCGTTGCTCTGCGACATCGTTCTGGCGGCCAATACCGCACAGTTCCAGGATTTCGGCACATTTCATGTCCGAAGTCGTGCCCGGCGACGGTATGCATATCGTCTATCCTTTGCTGCTCGGCATCAACCGCGGCCGCTATTTCCTGTTGACCGGACAGACGTTGGACGCCGCCGAGGCATTGCGCCTCGGCCTCGTCGCCGAGGTATTGTCGCCGGACAAGCTGCTGGCGCGCGCCTGGGAGCTGGCCGAGGATCTCGCTCGCAAGCCGACCCTGCTGCTGCGCTACACCCGCCTGCTGTTCACCGAATATCTGCGCCGGCAAATGCACGAGCTATTGGGCTACGGCTTGGCGATGGAGAGCCTCGCATTGTTCGAAAAGCCGGAGGCGCCCAAAGACTGAACGATATAAGTCATGGGAGGAAACATGGACAGACGTGCGTTCTTGGCCGCCTCGGCGGCCACCGCGACTGCGGCCGCCGTAACGGCCGCCAACGCCGCCACTGAGGGTCCCTATGGGGAAACCGGGGTTCCACTGCGCAACGCAGAGAGGCTGCCGCTCGGTCCGCTGCCCAGCTCGCGCTATCCCGACACGCATATCGAAATCCTCGACAAGCGGTTCAAAGGCAGTGTCGGCACCGGCGCCGTGGAGCGGGTCGCCACCGGCTTTCGCTGGGCCGAGGGCCCGGCCTATTTCCGTGCCGGCCGCTACCTGATCTTCAGCGACATCCCAAACAACCGGCAGATGCGTCTGCTGGAGGACGACAATCACCTCAGCGTCTTCCGCACGCCGTCACTGAATTCCAACGGCAATACCGTCGACCCGCAGGGCCGCCTGGTCACCTGCGAGCATAGCGGCCGGCGCGTCACGCGCACCGAGCTCGACGGCACGGTCACCGTGATCGCCGACCGTTACAATGGCAAGCGGCTCAACTCGCCCAACGATGTCGTCGTGGGATCCAATGGCTCGATCTGGTTCACCGATCCGACTTACGGCATCAAGGGCAATTACGAGGGATTGCAGACCGAGCCGGAGCAGGACAAGCACAACGTCTTCCGCGTTGACGGCAAGACCGGGAATATCACGGTCGTGGTTGACGATTTCGTGCAGCCCAACGGCATTGCATTGTCGCCGGACGAAAAGCGGCTTTACGTGATCGATACCGGCATCACCGACGGCGGTCCGTCGCATATCCGCGTTTTCGATGTCGATATCGACGCCGGCAAGCTCAGCAACGGCAAGGTCTTCGCCGAGGGGTTCGCGCCCGGCCTGACGGACGGCATGCGATGCGATGTCGACGGGAACGTGTGGTGCAGCATGGGCTGGGCCGACCCGAAAGAGGACGGGGTGCGCTGCTACAACCCCGAGGGCCAGTTGCTCGGCAAGATCCACATCCCCGAGACTTGTGCCAACCTGACGTTCGGCGGGTTGCTGCGCAACCGGCTCTATATCTGCGGCAGCACGTCTCTCTATGCGTGCTATGTCAACACGCAGGGCGCACTGAAGCCGTAATCCGATCAGCGGGGCGGTCTTGACGGCCCAGCGGCAGGCACTGGGAGCTGAGGCTGTTTGGGGCAATCGGGGCGGGGCAGGGCGCCGCGGCGATCCGGGGGCACCCGGCAATTGTCGACCCGCTGCGCGTCCGACGCCTTGTCCGACAAACGCTCCTTCAGGGTCTTGGCCTCTTCGGCCACGGCAGCGGCGGCCGCCAAGGTCAACGCCAGCGATACCGCGCAATGCAAAATCCGCCTGGTCATAGCGCCTTGCGAAAAGTCAGGTTGATCCGGCGCCGGCCGAGCAGCGGATCGTCGCCTTCGGCAAGCGGCGCCACCCCGTGATAGACGAGGCGGTTGGGACCGCCCCACACGACGACGTCGCCGCTCTCCAGCGGTATGCGGCGCGGCCGGTCGCCGCGGCTTTGGCCGCCGAACAGGAACACCGCCGGCAATCCGAGGGAGACCGACACGATCGGCGCCGTCATGTCGAGCTCGTTCTCGTCGCGGTGCAATGACAACCTTGTTCCGGGCTCGTAATGGTTGACCAGGCAGGCGTCGGGCGCGAACCCGGCAAAACCGGCCGCTTCCGCCGCCGCCGTGGCAAGGCCGAGAAACAAGGCCGGCATCGGTGGCCACGCCCGCCCGGTCAGCGGGTCGACGCGATCATAGCGATAGCCTTTGCGATCGGTCACCCAGCCGGCTCGGCCGCAATTGGTCATCGCCACCGACATCCGGAACCCGCCGGGCGTGATCATATTACGGAACGGCGCTGCCACGGCGATTTCCTCCACCGCCGCGAGCAGAGCCGCTTGCAGATCATGGGCGAAGCCGCGCAGCACGAGTGCTCTGTCGCCGATCCGCTCCGCCGGTTCGAGGGAGCTCAGGAGGTCGCGCAATCGCCCCTCAGGAGAGCGGGTTACACGCAGCGCTGCCATCCTCTGGCGCGCGCGCCGGCCAGCTGGTAATTGACATCGGTTCCGGCGATCACAACAAGCGCGCTTTGGCTCGACATTGGGAGTCACCGAGGCGATCATGTTACTGAACCCACCAAAAGCGAAGTGGGGCTAGTGGGTCAGTTTGCTAACCAGCTACCGCTGAGACAGGAGTCCCCTACGCTCCTCATATTCATGCCGATCTATCTCGCCGCGCGCGAAACGTTCGCTGAGGATTTCAAATGGCGATTGTCGCCGGCTGTCAGTACGCGAGTTCCGCTGTGTCTCTCTTGTCCCGCTGCGTATTAGCAGCATCGCCAAAGCGACGATGCCGCCGATCACGACGATCGGCCAGAGCATCATCGGCAGAAACATCAGCCAGGACACTGTCCCGTCCCCGATGCTATTCCACCACTGCATGCAATCCCACCACGACCACATGGTTAGCCTCCGTTCGCCTGCGAGCGCGAAGATTAGCACAGCCTGGACTTAAAGCGCGCCGCAGAATTAGCCAACCAACGTTTTGCCGCTGATCTTCGCCGACCGCGTAGCTTTCCCAAGCCTCGATTACCCGCACCCATATCGGTCAACGACCAAAGCTTGGCTGTCAGGCCAGCCGCCGTCGCAGGCGTCACCCGCAAGCTCCGGTGAATCCTTACAAAATTGTAATGCATGAAGCGGATCGCGACTGAATGCGCGTGGTTCTCAGCCTTTTTTGAGAAGCCGTTGCTCAACCGCGTGAACCTTCGCATCGACATTCTCATCGTCAAATTCTGCCGCTCGACGTAACTCGTCGAGATGTGCTTCAGGTCCGGGTCGCCAGAGCAACATAACGTTTTCATGCCTTGGATCTGAGCCGGCTGTACCCGCCCGCAGGATCAGGGACCTCGCCGTAGAGCTTCACGAGCTGCGCGTAATCAACATCGGCGCCAAAGCCGGCCTCGACCGCTTCGAGATATGCCCGGTGTCCATCGCTGGTGATCTGCGCCCGGTTCGCCAGCCGCCTTGATAGATCGCAGACGAATTCGATTGCGGTCGCTCCGCTCCGATAGCCGACACGCTATGACGGAATCAGCTTCGTCTCTGCGTCGAGTGCGTCCCACGTCCAAATGTCGCGAGTTCAAACTGGGACTCTACCGAAGTGGGCGGTCGCTTGACTAGCCCTCTGCCTGGTCCTACCGTTCACAAATCGACGTCAAGGGTTCATTTTGGCGCAACCGGCCGAACGCAGTCGGCGACCAGCAGAGGAGGTCATTGATGGCGGAGTACAAGTTGATCTCGGCGGATTCCCACATCGTCGAGCCGCCCGACATGTATACCGGGCGCATCGAGCCGAGATTCCGCGATCGGGCGCCCAAGATGGAGCGGCGCAAGACGCCGAACGGCAGAGAATATGACGCCTGGATGCTCGACGGTATGCAGGTCGGGACGCTCGGGGCGGTCATGCAGGCCGGGCAGCGCTTTGAGGACCCCTCGCAGATCGATTTCCTCGGGGTCTGGGAGGATGTCCGCAAGGGCGGCTACGACGCCCACGCAATGATCCGAGAGAATGAGGAAGACGGCGTGTGGGGGTCGTGCCTGCAGCCGAGCCAGGGCCTCTTCTGGTATCGCATCCCGGATGGCGAGTTGCTGACCGAGATTTGCCGCGTCTACAACGACTGGATCGTCGATTTCTGCAAGCCCTATCCCGAGCGCCTGAAGGGGATTGGCATGCTCAATGTCGACGATGTCAACGAGGGCTGCCAGGAACTCGAGCGGTGCAAGAAACTAGGGCTCGTCGGAGCCTTCATCCCGGTGTCGCCGCTGCCGGACAAGCCCTATAGCCATCCGATCTATGATCGCTTGTGGTGGACCGCCCAGGATCTCGGGGTGCCGTTGCTGCTGCACATCGCAACCCCGCGCAACGGTGTTCCCGGCAACGAATTCACGATGAATGTCGCTGAGATGACCGGCGCCGGTCGCTCCACGACCGATTACTGGGTGCGCTACTCGCTGTCCTCGATGCTGTTCGCTGGCGTATTCGACCGGTATCCGCGACTGAAGGTCGGTTCGGTCGAGCACGAGACGGCGTGGATCCCGCACTGGCTGCAGCAGATGGATTTCACCTACCGCGAGCGGCCGGTCTTCACCAAGGGCTGGAAGTCGCGCGAGGGCCTGCTGCCGAGCGATTACTGGCGGCGCAACATGTTCGTCGAGTTCATGGAAGACGAGCTCGGCGTGCAAATGCGCGACAGGATCGGGGTCGAGACGATGCTGTGGGGCAGCGATTTCCCGCACGCCGAGTCGACCTGGCCGAAGTCACAGGACTTCCTGGGACGGATATTTAACGGGGTTCCCGAGGCAGATCGCCGCGCGATAACGTCGGACAACGCGGCGAAGCTGTTCGGGTTCAGGCCGAACTGACCGCGAAGCCTGATCTTGGCGCTCTCCTCGGATTGCGGGGAGAGCGCCCGCACTGGGTAAATTGCCGGTAAATTGCGATGCTCGATGGGCTCGTTCCCGTCGCCAAAACCGACGAATTGTCGCCGGGCCGGATGAAATGGGTCGCGGTCGATGGCGAGCGGTTGGTATTGGCCAATGTGGAGGGCACATTCTACGCGATCAGCGACGTTTGCGGGCATCGCAATGCGCCGCTGTCACGGGGCAAACTCCAAGGATATCTGATCGAATGCCCGTTGCACTTCGCGCAGTTCGATCTGCGCACCGGCGAATTGGTGAACGGCCCCGTGTCGACCGCAGTGCCGATCTATGAGGTGCGCGTCGAGGGCGATACCGTATACATCTAAACGATAGCGTCAAAGTTGACTTGCTGAAGGCCAACAGACCGTGCGGCGCCCCTGGCGGGGCGCCGACGCCGGGATACGCCTCAGATCGGCGGCATCCAATACTGGTCGATGCGGCCGGTGTAGCCCCGGTCGGACCAGTTCGGCACGTCGCGCGACGTATAGTTCGGGGCTCTTTCAAGCCGGCCGCGATCGAGATCGACGACGTAACCGCCCAAACGGGTATCGTAGGTGAGCATCTTCCAGGGCAAGGGGTAATAGCTCTCGCCGATGCCGAGAAAGCCACCGAAAGACATCACCGCATAGACAACGTGGCCGGTATATTTGTCGATCATCAGGTGATGCACCGTGCCCAAGCGCTCGCCTCTGCGATCATAGACAGCGGTGCCGTCGACTTTCTCCGAGGAGATCAGCCGATCCGTTTCGTCGACGCCGGCGGTAACGGTTGTCGCATCATTCATCTCGTTGTCTCCTTTCAGCCGTAGATGAAAGACAAACGAGTTGTTTCAGATGTGGGTTCCGAGGTTTCGTAAAAATCGGACACTGGAACCGGGTGTAATCAGCCCAGGTTTTGCGGTCGGTGACGTCTGACAGCTTCCGGATTGGTTAAATCGGCGCCCATATAGATCCCGCGTTCCCATTTTCTCTTCAGCGGATCTACCACCTGTAAAGACATCCGGCCGATGCGCTCGATCTCGATTTCGACGGTTTCGCCATCCTGCAGCGCGCCGAGCCCCTCGTGGTTGGTGCCGCAGGCGATCAGGTCGCCGGTGTTTAGCGTCATGATCGTCGAGGCGAATTCGACGAGCTCCGGCACCCGGTGCTCCATGTCGTCGGTGTTGTAGTTGTGCCGCAGCTGGCCGTCGTTCCAGAAGCGCACGACCAGATCGTTGGGCTCGGCGATCTCGTCGGCCGTCGCGATGCACGGGCCGATCGGCGCGAAGGTGTCGAACGACTTGCCGAGCCAGCTGCCGGCCTTCCAGGTACGCCTGCCCTCGCCGCGGGCCGATACGTCGATCAGGCAGGTATAGCCAAAGACGGCGCTTCGCCAATTCGCCGCGTCGACTTTCTTGGCCGGGCCTTTGATCACCAGTGCCAGCTCGGCTTCGTGCATGAAGATCCACGGCTCGGTGAACTCGGGCAGCACGATCGTGTCGCCCGGCCCGACCACCGCCTCCGGATTTTTCAAGAACATATTGAGCGGGCGCGCCTCGCGCTGCGCGTGCTCCCAGTAATTGGCGATGCAGCACAGGATCTTACCCGGCCGCGGCAAGGGCGCCCGCAGGCGCACCGCGGCCAGCGGCACGGCCTCGCCCTGAGCGGCCTGCCGCTCGCGAGAGCCGGCCGCAGTCCGTCAAACGCGTCGATCAGGTGTTGCATCGTCAATTGCGGTGTATAGCTGCTCTCGACCATGCCGGCGGCGCTGACCACGCCGCGCTCGGTCAACAGCCCCGGCACCGGCTCGACCTGTTCGGAGGTCTCGAAAAGCACCAGCTTCATGACGCTCTCCCTATTGCGCCGTCGAGATTAGCGGCTTCGGCGCATGGCAACCATCGCGATTCTCGGTGTTGACAGCGCGCTGAGCCCAAGCGGACGATCGTCGAATTGCCGATTTCAGGAGCGATCGATGGTCGAAATTCGCCGCATGGGCCCGCAGATCGGGGTCGAAGTCACCGGTGTCGATGTCAAGACGCTCGACGATGCCGGGTTCGCCCCAATCTATCAGGCCTGGCTCGACCACAACATCCTCGTGGTGCGCGACCAGCAGCTCGAGATCCGCGATTTCCTGCGCTACAGCCGCCGTTTCGGCCCGGTCGTCCCGCATCCGTCGAAATCGACGCGCCACCCCGAGATTCCCGAGATCACGATGCTCGGGATCAACAAGTTCGATGCCGACGGCGTGCTCAACGACGCGATCTATCGGCGCGGCGCCGAGGGTTGGCATACCGACGGGGCCTATAATCAGGAGCCGTTCAAGGCAACCCAGCTCTATGCGCTCGCCGTTCCGAGCCGAGGCGGCGACACTTTGTTCGCCAATGGCTACGCCGCTTATGACGCGCTTTCCGAGCGGCTGAAGCAGCGTCTCGATGGAGTGATGGGAGCCTTTGCCTATGGCGGCCGCCGCGGTGGCTCGGCGCTGCTCGACAAGGAGGATCAGGACTGGAAGCCGGTGTTTCATCCGATCATCCGGACCCACCCCGAAACCGGGCACAAATCGCTCTACTTCGATCCCGGAAAGATCGTCGATATCGTCGGCGCCGATCGCAGCGAGAGCGATGCTTTGATCACCGAGCTTAGCGGCTACATGATCCAGCCCGACGCCGAATACCGCCACAAATGGCGCAAAGGCGACATCGTCATCTGGGACAACCGCTGCTCGTACCACAAAGCGGCTGGCGACTACCCGCCCGAGGAGGACCGCATCCATTGGCGGGTTTCGATCAACGATTACGGCGCCGAAGCCCAAGCCGCCGCGGAGTAGCGCCGAGGACTATCGACATATTGCTGTTTGAGGCCGGGCTCGGCGCCGACATCCGCGGGGTCGACATCGGCCGGCCGCTTGCCGAGTTTGAGCGCGACCGGATCCGCAACGCCTGGCTCGATCATTTGTGCTGCGCTTTCGCGAGCGGCCGATCAGCAACCAGCGGCACATGCGCCCGCCCGCCAGTCTACTGCGATCGCTCGAAATCCTGGGGGAAGGTGGCCTACGAGACCTTGCCCGGGGAGATCCAGACGCGCATTGCCGGGATGAAGGGGTCCACGCCCCGTCTTCGACCTGACGAAAGTGCCGGGCCGTCACTAGCCGCTCGTTTGCGCACACCCCGAGACTGGACGCAAGGCGCTGTTTCCTCGGGGCGCCGCATCAATTCCTACATCATCGGCTTGGCGGCCGAGGAGAGCGAGCGCCTCTTGGACTTCCTATGGGCGTACGCGGCGCAGCCGCAATTCACCTGCCGTCAGGATCGGCGCATCCGCAATTTGGTGTGGCGGGACAGCCGCTGCGCCGAGCACCGCCGGGACGTGCGCCCGTCGCCGCAGTCTGAAGCGACGGGCATTTAGCGAGACCGAGAGCGGGCGATCGATTTTATAACGCGCCCCGGCCGCCCTGAAGCTTCGGCAATGCTGCGGTCTTGCCTCTCGATGCAGGACTTCGCGTTCGTGTCCCCGTCCAGGCCACCAACTTCCGCGCTCGGCACTTTACGGTTCGAACTCCGCCCACCGTCCTCATAGAGGACGTCGAAAAACACGAAACCGCCGCCGCTGCTCGCCTTCCCGCGTCTGGCCATCTTTCACCGCAATAGATAGATCGAGATTGGACCTGCCGCGCGCAGGCAAGCCTGGCATCGGCATCTCCTCAGCCTAACAATCGGGCCGGCTGGAAAAGGACGGCCGTCTTGGGACTACACTTTGAGGGTCCTATCGACCACCCGGTAAGTCTTCAGCCCGAGGCCGCGAGCCAAATCTTTGGCTCGTTTCTTGGCATCTTCTTTGTCGTCCACCAGAAATGTGTCCGGCAGTCCGACAGCGCTGCCGCCTTGGTCATCGCGCTTGGAGATCGTTGCGCGAAAACCGGCTCCAGCCTGTTGGATCGTCAATCGAATGATCATGGCCTGCCACTCCTGCTTGGCTCGGATTGGCTTCCGGATTGCGCTAACTGCTTTCGTGCGACCTGAAGCCATGGCTCACGAATCACCCGCCCGCGCTTGACCCAAGGAATGCCGCTCGGATCGTTTCCTTCGTACAGCGCCTGCGCCAACTCCTCGATTGAACGCCCCACCTTACTTTCCGCCATCGGCAAAACCTCTCGCGACCCCTGATTTGGTTGAGCTCCGCCTTATCGCAACTGCTTGCTGCTGGGCGACGGCGGAAAGCTTTTTTGGCCGTTGCCAAACCCGGCGAGCCGATCGAGCGTGGTCTCCGGGACCATGCGTTCATGCCCATCCCGCTTGCTCTTGATGCGGTACTGGGGAGTGCTACCTGCGTTGGGACACAGCCGCACGATGGTGTATTGGCCCGCAGACGAGTTGTTGACGGGCCAATCGGGCGAGAATTGTACGTTCTGACCTACGGCAAACTTGTGATGCGACATCTGGGGCTCCGCAAGGCTCCGATGCGGCGGGGCCGCAACGGAGCAGCTGGTCTTAGGCTGACTGCAGGCTGACGGCCGAAATTTTTCCCTGCTGGCCCTGCTCTAGCTCGTAGCTAACTTTCTGACCTTCCTGCAGATTGCCGAACCCGGCGCGCTCGACTGCAGAAACGTGAACAAAGACGTCTCGCGAACCGTCATCGGGCTGGATAAACCCATAACCCTTCTGGATGTTGAACCATTTCACTGTGCCGATATTCATCAGGCTTCCTCAAACCATGAATTCTGATCCGACGCTCTCGTCGGGCCAGATCACATTTCAATTTCGGGAAGCGCTGCGCGGTCGCTGGTAAGCAAACCGGGTAAGGCCGAGCCGTTGTCGAAACACGATCATCAAAATATAGGGTTCAAATTGCCAATTTCAATTTTATCAACGTAAGGGGTTCAGCCAACAGAAGGACTGCCCCATTTGGCGATAATCGTGGGTGATATTTCGATGAATTTCCGCTTGATATAAGACTCGGCCAGGCTGATTGGCTGATGATTGCCGCTACCATTTTAGGGCGGCAGAGACGCTAGCGGCGTCGAGGCAGCAGCGGTGTACGCTTCCGCGGTGCTTTTGCTCCCGCGAGCCGGCGGCTGCCGCAACAAACTCCCGCTCGAGCGAATTACCCGGCTGATTTCAGGCGCACGTGGCGGCAGACCATGCGGTGGGGGAGTATCCCGACGCTGAGGCTCTAGCGTAGGCAATTTAAAATCTTGTCCCAGCCGCCGAAAGCCGCAAGAAGGTCACTCGCGCGCTGATCCATTTGCGCGGTGGTGGCAGGCCAGGGCGGCAGTCTTCTGGAATGGGGGAAGACGGCGTAGACAAAAGTGCCGCGCGGCTGGCCGGCGCCGGTTCGCGGATTAACATGACTACCGCCGAGGTTTTCCGCCAAGCCAATCGATACTTCGCCGAGTGGCGCACTTGCGGGACCGCCATCCGCCACGACTGCCGAGCTCTGCATTTGGTTCGAAAGGTTCCGTGCGAGCGCCAGGTCGCCATAGTCTCCGGTTCCGCTGATACGATAGAAATCCCCGGGAAATACGATGTACGGGATCGTGCGGGCGTCCACATACCGTCGCGGATCGGTCTCGGCCAATGTTTTGTCCTGCAGCGATGTCTTTGAGACGAAATACCCTGCAAATTCCCCAGTAGTCTGCACGTAGGGTTTCGCTGCATCGCGCGGGTCGACAACCAGCACCGACCTCCAACCGCCGCGGGGATATCCGGCATTGCCGAGCGCATCGATCCCGAGATCCTGCGGGTGATAGGCGTTTGGGGCGCCGTCCGCGTCGATATCCATTCTCGATGTCGCATAGAAATAGGCGCCCGAACTGGTAACCCGCCAGAGTTTTGTTCCCTGGTAGTCGCGCCAGACGCTCGCCTCGCATGCCGCGTAGGCCACATCGACGGTTAAGAGACCCAACCATCCGGCAACAAGAAAAGTCCGGGTTTTGCTCAGCCTCTGAGCCACGCGAAAGGCTCCTTGAGCTACCGCGACAATATTCTCGATTTACCGAGATGCCGCGCGACCGCAGCCAAGTCGCTAGGCTCCGCGGCCACCTGGCGACTTTCTTCCAAGAGGATACTGACGGTCTCCCGGATCTGCTCCTCGCTGTGCGCTGCAGTCAGAAAGAACCGCAGCCGGGCCGCTCGCTCGGGCACTGCCGGGTAGAGGATCGGCTGGACATTGATCCCCCTCCGAAACATCGCTTGCGCGAGACGGCCGGCACGGATCGAGCTGCCGGTAATGACCGGAACGATCGAGGCGCCGATCGACCCGCCGACATCGAGACCGCCCTCGCGCGCCAGAAGCAAGAACAGCGCTGCTCGGTCGTTGAGGCGGCGGACTCGGTCCGGTTCGCGCTTTAGCAAGTCGAGCGCCGCGAGCGCTGCGGCAGCGGCCGGCGGCGCGATCCCGACCGAAAACACAAAACCGGGGGCAACGAGCTTTAGATAATCGACGAGCTCGCTTCGGCCGGCGATGTACCCGCCGCACGACACCAACGTCTTGCTCAAGGTCCCCATCCAGATGTCGACCTCGCCGGGATCGACCCCGAAATGGTCGGCGGTGCCGAACCCGCGCGGCCCGAGCACGCCCAGCGCATGGGCTTCGTCGACCATTAGCCAGGCGCCGTGGCGGCGCGCCGCGGCGATAAAGGCCGGCAGATCGGGCACATCGCCGTCCATGCTGTAGTGCCCCTCGATGACGAGCAGCGCATGCCCATTGCGCGGACGCACCTCACCGAGCAGCCGATCGGCGGCTTGATGGTCGAGATGCGCAAACGGCACCCGGCGAGCCCCAGACAGGATCGCGCCTTGTACGATGCTGTTGTGGATCAAAGCATCGTGCACGATCACGTCATTGCGACCGAGCAAATGCCCGATCACGGTGACGTTGGTCGAGTGGCCGCCGACGAGGGCAACGCAATCCTCGGTGCCGTGCAGGTGCGCCAGCTCCAGTTCGAGCTCGCGGTGCACCGGGCGTTCGCCGGAAACCGGGCGGCTCGCCGAGACCGAGGTTCCATAGCGATCGATCGCCGTCTTGGCGGCCGCGGATATCCGTGGATGGCCGTTCAGGCCGAGATAATTGTAGGATGCGAAATTGACGTAGCTGAGACCGTCAATGACGGTCTCGGCACCGGCGATCCCCTCATGCACCCGAAAGAACGGGTCGGCGATACCGAGAAACTCGGCGGCCTCCCTGATCATTCGGATCTCGCGATATCCCTCGAATTCCGCGACATCGAGCCGCCGGACACCACGAGCGCTCGGCTCCGAATCGCCTTGGCGCCGCGGCCGCGTCGATCGTGTTGTCGACGCCGAGGAAAGCTTCTCGATCAGGCGCGCCTTGGCCTGGGCCGACAGGCCAAACAGGTTGCGCCCCGGCTCCCCCATCGACTACTCCGCGGCGACCGATTTCGCGTCAAGGCTCGCTGAACCCGTCCTTGACGCAAACGGCGGTTCGTCGATCCCCTCGTGGCGCGCAACCAGAGCGATCAACTCACCGTCCTTGGGCCCCGTTGAAACCGCCGCGGCGAGCCGCTCCGCGATCGATGCCGCACTTGTTCCTTCAGCGAGGGATACCAGCGGCAGATCAATCCGCAGCCGGCTCTCCAGAGCGAGGCGGAGCTCGACTGCCATCAAAGAGTCCATGCCCATCTCAGAGAGCGGACGAAGCGGGTCGATGCCAGTCGCGGGCAGCCGCAAAATAGTCGCTGCTTCTTCGGTGACGACGACTCTTGAGCAGCGCTAAGGCAGCCTCGGGGTCAAGCGAGGCGAGCCGGTCATCGAGCGACTCGTCGGAAGCAGAAACCGAAGCCTTGGTGCGGATTTCCGAAAATAGGGGGGTGGCGAGAATTGGGAGGAAACGGCGGGCTTCGTTCCAGTTGGTTTCGGCGTATGCGAGCGCGGGGAGTCCGCTCGCGATCATCGCAGGCAGGCCGGCAAGCGCCTCGGCGGCCGGGATCGGCTTTGCCCCCAGTCGGCGAGCGAGCGCGTCGCGTATGTCCGGCCTTTCGGCCAGGTAGCCGGTATCCGCTATCGGTCCCCAGGAGATGGCCAGCGCCGGTTTGCCCTCGGCCCGACGCCGCCGCGCGAGGGCTTCGAGGGCCATGTTTGCTGCGACATAGGCGCCCTGGGCAGGCGCCCCGACCAAGGTCGTTGCCGAGGAGAAAAGCAAAAACAGCTCGATTGGATCATCCCGGGTCAACGCATCGAGAGCGACGGCTCCGCCGAGCTTTGGCCGAAGCACTGCCCGGACGCGCGCCGTCTCGATTTCGCTAGCGAGGCCGTCATCGATCGCTGACGCGGCATGCACGATCCCACGGAGCGGCGGTTGGGCGGCCCGGATCGCATCGAGGACTTTCGCCAATGAAGCGCGGTCCGCGACATCGCCGCGATAGACGCGCACCTCGGCGCCGGCGGCTTCGAGCTCCTTGACCCTTGCTTCACATCCCGGCGTGTCGGGGCCGCGGCGACCCATAAGAGCTATCGAACCGGCGTCGTGCGCGACCAGCCAACGCGCCGCCTCATAGCCGAACCCGTTGACCCCACCGGTGACGAGATATGTCGCGTCACGGCGCATGGTAAGCGCTGTCGGTTCGCGCAGCCTTACGCCGACGCGGGCGCCCGGCACAAGGACGAGCTTGCCTATGTGACTCGACGACTGCATGAGTTTAAGGGCGTCGCCGAGTTCGGCGAACGAAAAGATCCGGTGCGCAAGCGGCCGGATTGCGCCCTCCGACAGCGCCGAAGAGACTTCGGCCAGCATTCTGCGGGCGAGATCCGGCCGGCGAATTGGCAGCTGGTCGATGTCGATTGCAAAATACGAGATGTTTTGCCGGAGCGGCCGCAGGTGAATGCGCCGGTTCAGATAAAGGTCCCGCTTGCCGAGCTCGAGGAAGCGGCCAAAGGGCTTCAGCGCCTCGATACCCCGTTCCATCGCCTCGCCGCTCAGCGAATTGAGCACGACGTCGACGCCTTGTCCGCGTGTGATCTCGTGCACGGCCGAGGCAAACGTCAAGTCTCGCGAATCGAGGACGTGATCGGCACCGGCCAAGCGCAGAAACGACCTCTTCACCTCCGAGCCGGCGGTTGCGATGACGACGGCGCCGCGATGCTTGGCGTACTGGATTGCGGCAAGGCCCACCCCGCCGGCGGCGCCATGAATCAGAACCAATTCCTCCGGCGCGAGCTTTGCCAAATGGCCCAGCGCGTAGATCGCCGTGACAAACGTCACCGGGATGGTCGCGGCCGCGGCAAAGCTGGTTCCTGGCGGTATCGGCACCAACGCATCCGCAATCGTCACCGCACGTGTGCTCAACGAGGCGGGAGCGAACCCCATGACCCGGTCGCCGACGGCCAATCCCTCAACCCCAGGACCGATCGAGCGGACGACGCCGGCGCATTCCAGCCCAAAGGTAGGTCCGGCAAACCCGTCGATCAGAGCCTCTTCCGGCAGCAGACCCAACGCCCACATCATGTCGCGGAAGTTGAGGCCGGCGGCGTGTACCTCGACCTCGACCTGGCCGGGTCCGACGGCGCGCGGCGTCCCGATCTCCCAGCCGAGAGAGTTCGAGCCCGCCGGGGTGGCAGCTGCCCAATGTCAGCAGCGAGGATTGATCCGCCCAGCGCGCGGGAAGACCGCGGCGTACCCTAAGCACGTGCCGCCCCTCGGGCGTCCAGACGATCTCGTTTTCGAGACTGGAGGCAGCCATTTCGGCGGCGATTTGGCGGGTGCGTTCACCCGCGGAAACAATGCCCGCAAGGTCGAGCAGGCGTATCGAGAGCCGGGGCATCTCGTTGATTAGGACGCGCGCGAAACTCCACAAGGCGCTGCCCACCAGGCACGCCGGCTCATCCGCGAACGCGGATTGCTGAGCATCGCATGTAACGACCCAAAGCGTTGCCTGGCGGTCGGCAGCCATTGTCGCGATCTGCGCCAATGCGGCAATCTGTTGCGCGGCGCATTCAACCGCATCACTTGGAGCAGGCTGTTCCGCTAAGAAGAGTACAATCTCGGGGGTCCCGTCTTCTGCTTCGGGCGCCTCTGGCGCTGCCGGACCCCTGTACGGGGACCGAGTTACGCGATGACCGGCCTCTGATAACCCATGCTCAACCGCCGCCGCGAAAGCGGTGGTGCCGGCGACCAGTAAGAGCGGGCGCGGTCGAGCGCCTTCCGGGGAAGAGCGCTGTTCCTGTGGTGGCGCCGTGCCCGAGAAAACTGCGCATGGCCACGGAACCGAGGCGCTCGCCGCCGCATCGACCGATCGAAAGCCGGCGGCGATGAGCTCAGCCCGCCACTCTTCGGCCGCGCGCAGCGGCGATCCGTCGATGGCCCGCGAACCTGACTGCCACCACCCGAGACTCTGGCCGAAAACCAAATCCCAGAGCGCATTCGGCTCGGGCTCGGCGGCAATAATGATACCGCCTGGTGCCAGAAGATCCCGCAGGCCTGCCAGGCTAGCGGCATCCAGCTGCAGACGGGCGCACGCGTTCACTGCCACTAGTATGTCAAACGCCGCGCTATCCAGCAGGTCGTTGCCATCATGCGGCGACCACTGGCGGGCGGAAACTCCGGCATACGACTCCGCCAAAAACGACAGCCGCGCAGCCTGTTCGGCATCCACAGTGGTTGCCAGGTAGGTGAAAGGGACTTCGGATTGCGCCAAGCAGTCGAGCAGGCGGCGCGTTGCCGCGCCGCCGACCGCGCCGAGTTCGAGAATGCGCAATGGGCGGCCTTTCGGCCATTTCTCGGCGACCTCACGCAGCGCATCACATAACAGGCCGACGCTGGCGATGGTTGGCGGTGACGCCTGGAGCAGATGCTCCACCATCGCAGGGAGCGAGGCGTCCGGTTGTTTCGGGCCAACGGCGAGAACTTTCGGCAGATCCTCGACGGCCGATGCCAGTAGGGCAAGCTCGGCCACGAGATCGGGCGCATCCGCGAGCAGCAATCGCCAGACTTCCTCCACATCAGGCAGGTCGCTCGATCGATCCAGCCGCCACTCCAAGCCGGTCGCGGTCGCGGCGCCGAACCTTTCGATCAAACGCAGCAAGCACTCGACAAGCCCGTTGGAGACCGGCGAAATCACTCCGGTCTCGACGAGTTCCCGGATTGTGAAATCGCGACCCGGTTCGACCAACCGTTGCAATGAACGATGAGCGATCGAGCCGATCAAAGCGTCCAGTAACAACGCCTGTTCCTGGCGCGCCGGCTCAATCTCGGCAGCGCTGGCGCGACGCGACAACGCCGCGGCAAATCGGTCCATTAACGGGAGAGAGGAAAGCTCGATCAGCGGAGCGGGTACGCGATCGGCGCGGAGAGCGCGGTCGTCGACCGATCCGCGGCGGGTCAACTCGATACGCCGGAACCAGCAATCGGAGAGTTCTGCTACAAGCCGTCCTGCATCGTCGTAAAGGGCAATATCGGATGATACCGACCGCACGCCGATGCGAGTGAGCCGCAGCCGCGCGCGCCCGGGAACGCGCCCGAACGGCGCGAACAAACGCACGCGCCCAAAACGCCATGGCAGAAAGCTGCTGCTCTGGACGTCGTGCTGCCGATCGGCGAGCAACCCGAGCAGCGCCTGCAAAGCGCCATCGAGCAAGGCGGGGTGGAGCAGGTAGGGATCGACATCTGCAGCGATCGGAGAGCAGTCGAGACTTGCGACAGCGGCATTCGGACCGGTGACCTCGATCCGGCTTACCGTTCGGAACCGACTCCCATAGTCGAGTCCGGTCAATCGGGCCAGATGATATAGCGTCTCGTGATCGATCTGATGCTTGGTTGATGCGCTCTCTTCCCAATGCAGCATGGGACGCGTATCGGTTTCCGAGCCGAGGCGTCCGACGGCATGGACTGTCAGAGGTTCGCTCGAAAGTCGCGGGCGGCTGGCAAGCTCCCAGTCGCCCGCGTCCGAACCGATCAGGGCGCGCACTTCGCGCATACGCCCCCTATCAAAAGGCAGGGGGCGGCGAACCTCGAGATCGCGCGCCTCGAGCACCGGCGCATCCGGCCATTGCGATTTCGCCGCGGCGATAGCCATCTCCACAATCGCCGCGGCCGGAAGGACCGGCATGCCTTCGATGACATGGTCGCCGATCCATGGCAGTACCTGCTCGTCGAGATGATTGAGCCAGCACGGAACGGGGCTGCGCTGACGAAAACCTAGAAGCGGGTGATCAAAAGGCGGGTTTACCGGATCGACGGCTTCGGCCGTATTGCTGAACCAAAATTTCTGCCGCTCAAAAGGATAGAGCGGCTGATCGTGCGGATTGCTCGCCCCGTCGAACATAGAGGATCGACTGAGGTCGTATCCGGCGACGTGACAGTGCGCTGCGATCGCGGGAAATGGGTCGCCGTCGACCGGTTTGCGGGTGAGGCTTGCCAAGACGCGCCCATCGGCTGCTGCGTCGCGTAGGGCATCGGTCAGATAGGATCGCAGAATCGCCGTCGGGCCGATTTCGACAAAGATCCGATAGCCTTCTCCGATCAGCCGTGCAGCCGCTTCGGCAAAGCGCACCGGACTTCGAATGTTGCGCCACCAGTAATCGGCATCGAGCGGATCGGCCTCGACCCCCTCGCCGGTGACCGTCGACACCAGCCTCGCGGTTGGGCGGTGAGATGACAGGCCGGTCAGGCTCGCGAGCAGATCCTCGCGTATGCTGTCCATCTGGCGAGAATGGAAGGCGAAATCGAGGTCGAGGGGACGAAACCACAGGCCTCGCCGTTTCGCCTCGGAGTCCAAGCGCTCGATCTCGGGGCCTCGCCCGGAGATGGTCACGGAGTGCGTCGCGTTGATCGCGGCGATCTCCGCTTCGCTGCCCATTTCGGCCAGAAAGTCGCGAGCCGCTTCCGAGGCGAGCGCGAGCGCCGCCATGCGACCTTTGCCCTGGGTGCGCTGCTGGAATCGGCTGCGGGCGATCACCACTCGCCCGGCCTCTGCGAGCGAGAGCGCACCCGCCGCCCAAGCCGCAGCTATCTCCCCGACGCTGTGCCCGAGATATCCGGATGCACTGACGCCGATCTCGCGCAATGCTTGAACGATCCCGACCTGAACCGCGAATAGCAGAGGCTGCGCGATGTCGGCGCGCGCCACCGCTTCGCCATCGACGCCGCCTTCGAGAAGCTCAACCAGCGACCAGCCGAGTTCCGGCAGGAGCTGTTGATCGAGGTCTTCGATCGCCGCACGAAAAATGGCGCTGCTGCGCCACGCATCGCGCCCCATGTCGGTGAATTGTGCGCCGTTGCCCGAGAACACGAAGGCGAGCTTGCCCTCTCGAACTGCCGCACCCGTGATAACGGAGGGCGACGGCTCTTCATTCAGGAAATCCGCCAGCATTCCCGCGACGCTCGCCGGATCGCGGGCCAGCGCGACCAGCCTGTGCGGGTGGTGGTCGCGGCCGCGAGCGGCTGAACGCAGCAGCAGCGGCGCCCGGTCGGCCGGCACTTGGCCCAGGGCGGCGCACCAATTTTGTGCGAGTCCGCGCAGCGATGCCTCGGTCCGCGCCGAGATTAAGAGCGGAGGCATCGGCGCTGTCGTGCAAGGCGCTTCTGGCCGTGGCGGCCCGGCCAGGACGACATGGGCGTTAGTCCCGCCAAAGCCGAAAGAGTTGACGCCGGCGTAATGGCGTTCGGTTGCCGTTGCCAACGGCTCGGCGTCGCGAACCAGCCGCAAATTGAGCGACTCGAACGGAATTTTCGGGTTGGGCATTTCGCAATGAAGCGTCGGCGGGATGACCCCCCGATCGAGGGCGAGCGCAGCTTTGAGCAGCCCTGCCATTCCGGACGCCGGCTCGAGATGGCCGATATTGGTTTTCACCGATCCGATCGGAAGCGGAACCGACCGGCTCCGTCCAAGCGAGTTGCCAACGGCGGCAGCTTCGATCGGATCACCCGCGGCGGTGCCGGTGCCGTGCATTTCGAAAAATGCAACCTCGTCCGGGTCGACCCTGGCGCCGTTGTACACCGAGCGCAACAGAGCCGCCTGTGCCAACTCGCTGGGCAGCGACAGACCGATCGTGCGGCCGTCCGAATTGACTCCCGAGGCCACGATGACCGCTCGGATCGGATCACCGCCGGCGAGCGCATCCTCGAGCGGTTTCAGGATCACCACCGCGCCGCCCTCACCGCGGACATAGCCGTCGGCCCTCTCGTCGAAAGCAAAGCAACGGCCGCGACGAGAGAGCATCGAGGCACGCGAGAACCCGATGAACGGGTAAGGCGCAAGCAATAGGTTGACGCCGCCGACTACGGCGCTGGTGATTCTTTTGCCGCGAATTGCCTCGCAGGCATGATGCAGGGCGACGAGCGACGAAGAGCAGGCGGTGTCGACGGCGAGGCTGGGTCCGTGCAGGTCGAAAATATACGAGATGCGGTTGGCCAGGATGCTGAGGGTGCTCCCGGTCATGAAATAGGAATCGGCGCCGGCCGGGTCTCCTAGTCTGAGATCGGAATAATCGGTCGCCGAGGCCCCGATATAAACTCCCGCGGCGCTACCCGATATCTTGCTCGGCGGTATTCCGGCGTCTTCGAGGGCATGCCAGACAAGCTCCAGCAGCAGCCTTTGCTGGGGATCCATTTGCGCCGCCTCGCGCGGCGAGATCCCGAAGAAGGCAGGTTCGAACAGATCGACGCCGGTGATCAGGCCGGCAGACCAAGTGTAGCTCTTGCCCGGTTCGCTGCGACTGGGATGGTAATAGAACCGGGTCGACCATCGTTGGTCGTCGACTTCGCCAACCGCATCGCCCGCCGATGCGAGCAGCCGCCAGAACCCTTCAAGGTCGTCAGCCCCCGGGAACCGACAGGCCGCGCCGACGATCGCAATGGACTCGTCAGTCATGGCGCAAAGACAAACTCTGTAGTCCGAGTAAAAACTTCGGTGACGCTTGCCAGCCTAGCCTTCTTTACACGGACCAAACAATCGAATTCTACGTACGCCATTGATTTCTGATGCCGAAGATCTGCCAGTTAGCCGAAGAATCACCATGGCCGCGCGGCATCATCCCCTATCCCCCTCACCATCAGAGCCCTTGCCCTAAACGCCCGGTTGCGCGCGTTAATCAGATCCGCCAGGATTTTACTCGTCTAAGACGGCGGCGATGTCAACCTCGGCGACGGCAAATGCCCGTCGACCGGGATGGAATTGGGATGCGCTGTGGCGGTCGCCGTCCCGACACTTCGCCAAGGATTGGCGCCGAGATGCAGCCTCTCGCCAATATCCATGGCCCGCCAATAGAGGGGCACGGCCCGCCCCTTGACCAAAGGCAGCGCGGCAAAATCAAGTCCGAGCCAGGGCAGGAACGGGTTACGCCGCCCATAAGCCCAGATCTCGAGACGCGCCGACGGCCGGGCGCTGAGGCCGCGGGCGTGAAAGCCCACCGTATCGGCCACTACCAGGGTGTTCTCGGACACCGCGAAAATTCTCGGTTCGCCGAAACCGAGGCGTCGCAAATCCTGTAACGAGATCCGCAATGAGCCCCGTGCAGATTGAAAATCGGAGCTTCCCCCGGCTGCCACCGATTGATTGCGTTCCCAGGCGAGACGTCGGGGGGTTGGACGATGCGAGCCCGGAACATAGATGAACGGGCCGTCTTCCTCGGTGACATCGGTCAAAAAGAACCACGCCTTCACGGACGAATGAAACGCGTCCGCATGAAGCCTGGTCTGCGGGTCGGGCGGCCCATCGCAGACCTGCGAGAAAATCGTTTGAATATAGATCAGCGGGTCGAGCATGAACGAGCCGACATACCGGACGAGGCCCAGCCATTCCGGACCTTCGATCATGTCGCGCAACGCCGGAACATGCGACAGAGCCCGCCGGTCCACCGCGATACGCCGGGTCATTGCGTCGCCCTGAAGCTGCTGTCGCGCAGGTCCGCGGAAAGACAGGACTTGCTGCTTTAGCGCCGCATAATCGGCAGCGGGCAGAAAGCCTGATTTGAGGATAAAGCCGTCACGCTCGAAGGCAGCGCGATCGGCTTCCGAAATCAGTGGTGCCAATTTCCGGCGGCGCCATTCGACCATGCTGTGAGCCAGCTGCACGCGCGCGACATGCAATCCGGCGCGATTAAGTGTCGGACTACCGATGATGGGATTATCGCGGAACGACTTTGCCCCGGTCGCCAAAGCCGCAACGTGCAAGGGTGCGAAAAGCCAAGAAAACCGGCCGGACGGCATCATGATCCCATCAACATTCCTAACGGTTTCGCCCCGATCCCGGGTGCCAACTTGGTACTCCCGCGCGTCCCGATCAAGCAGTCGGGAGCGCGGCAAATCAAGCGTGCAACACGGCGAGTGCGTCGTATACGGCGCGATCGATTTCGATTCCCTCGTGCAACGCACGCCCGCGGCTGCGAAACGCCCGTTCGCCCGGAAGGCGAATCTCGCTGACGCCGGGCTGCCGCGGGGTTGCCTTGATGCGATCGATCAGTTCGCTGACTTGCTGCTTGAAGTCGTTGAGGCCGATCAGCAGGTCGGGTTTGAAGACGACAAAGAGGTAACCATCATCCGGGTCGAGTGCCGATCCGGCAAGTACTCCGAGTGCCTGCACGATAAAGGCGAGCCCAAACCCCTTATAGCCGCCGAACGGGAGCAGCGCACCGAGCCTTGCCAATGCCGGATCGCGCGTGAGCTGGCCTGCGGGATCGACCGCGACACCCTCGGGAAGCAATTGCCCGAGCCGTTCGCGATAGGCGAGATCCGTTCCCATGAATGCGGAAGTGCCCATATCGAACACAATGGGTCCACCCGATGACGGCATGCCAAAGGCGATCGGGTTGGTGCCGAGCGCCGCCTGAGCGCCCCCGAATGGAGCGACGCTGCGCGCCGAGGCGGCCGTATGGATGCCGACCAGGTCAGCCTTGGCGATCATCTCGACGTAATAGGCGCTGCGCCCGCTCATCCAGCTATTGGTGACGCCGACGATCCCAACCCCGCGGGCGGCTGCCTTTTCGATGGCGGCGCGAGCGGCGTGGTAAATGGCCAGCATGCCGACATTATTGCCGCCATCGAACAGGATCGAGACCTCGGTCTCGCGCAACACCGCGAGCGGCCGGCGCGGCTGCTTGAAGCGTCGGTGCTCCGGGATATTGAGAAGTTTCGCGAGCCCCGAATATTCATAGCCGCACAACGCGGCATCGATCACGTGATCGGCGACGATCCGAGCCTCCTTGGGATCGTATCCGATGCCGCGCAGCGCGCGTTCGGAGTGCTCGCGGGCTTCTGCGACGCTGAGGTGAACGCGATCGCGCGGCATCAGCTGGTTCTCCTATTCCGCCGCCGCTCGGCGCACCGGCTCCGGCCGCCAGCGCAGAATCGGCTTGCGCGCGGCGGCGGTTTCGTCGAGCCGGCGACGCGGCGTCAGAACCGGCGCAGCGCGCAAGCGAGCCGCATCGCCCGAGCGCGCGGCGGAGGCGAGTTCCTTGATGACCGCGATGAACTGATCGAGGGACGCCTTGCTTTCGGTTTCGGTCGGCTCGATCAGCATCGCCCCGTGCACAATTAGCGGAAAATACATGGTCATCGGGTGAAACCCCTCGTCGATCAAAGCTTTTGCAAAGTCGAGCGTGGTCACCCCGGTGTCCTTCAGAAAGCGGTCGTCGAACAGCACTTCGTGCATGCACCGGCCCGGGAAGGAAAGGCTGAGCTCCGCCTCAAGCCGAGCGCGCAGATAATTCGCGTTGAGCACCGCGTCTTCGGCGACCTGCCGCAGCCCATCCGAGCCGTGGCTCATCATGTAGGCGAGGGCGCGCACGAACATGCCCATCTGGCCGTGGAACCCCTTCAGCCGGCCGAGCGTGCGCTCCGCCGGCGCGGCTTTATGCTCGATCAGTTCGAGGCCGGCGGGCCCATGCACAATCCATGGCAGTGGCGCGTAGGGGGCAAGGCTCGCGGCCAACGCCACCGGGCCGCTCCCTGGCCCGCCTCCGCCATGCGGCGTCGAAAATGTTTTGTGCAGGTTGAGGTGCATGCAGTCGATGCCGAGATCGGCCGGCCGCACACGCCCGACGATCGCGTTGAAATTGGCCCCGTCGCAGTAGAAGAAGGCGCCTGCCGCATGCACCGCGGCGGCGATCTCGATGATCTCACCCTCAAACAGCCCGCAGGTGTTGGGGTTGGTCAGCATCAGCGCGGCCACATCTTGGCCGAGCTTCGCCTCGAGCGCGGCGCGATCGACGCGCCCGCCGGCGTCGGCGGGAATGGCATCGACCGTGTAGCCGCAAGCGGCCGCAGTCGCCGGGTTGGTGCCATGCGCCGATTCCGGGACCAGCACCCGGCTCCGGCGGTCGCCGCGCGCCTCGAGCGCAGCGCGGATCGACATGATGCCGCAGAGCTCGCCATGGGCGCCGGCGGCCGGGCTCAGCGCCACGGCAGGCATGCCAGTCAAGGTCTTGAGCCAGTGCGCCAGGGTACCGATCAGTTCAAGCGCGCCCGGCACGGTCGAGATCGGCTGGAGCGGATGAATGTCGCCGAGACCGGGCAGGCGCGCGAGCTTTTCATTGAGCCGCGGATTGTGCTTCATCGTGCAAGAGCCGAGCGGGTAGATCCCGCTGTCGATCGCGTAATTCTTTTGCGACAGCCGAGTGAAGTGGCGCACGATTTGCGGCTCGCTGAGGCCGGGCAGGCCGATCGCGCCTTGCCGCTCGAGCCCGCCGAGGCGGCTGCGGAACGGCGCGGGCTCCGGCAGATCGACGCCGCAATGTCCGGGCGAATCCTGCTCGAAGAGCAACTCCTCTTCGATTTGTAGCCCGCGATTGCCGGACACGGTCGCGGCCGGCCCCAGCAAATCGTCGGCGGGGCGAGCACTCGCTGCCCGGCTCCAATCATTCATGACAGCACCCCTCGCAAGCCTTGTTCGAGCCGGACCATGTCTTCCGCTGTCGTCATTTCCGTTGCTGCGATCACCAGGATATCTGCCAGGTCGTCGCGGTCCGGATAAAATCGGCTGACCGGAACTCCAGCAAGAACGCCCATATTGGCAAGCGCCTCGACGATCGCTGCCGCCGGCCGCGGCAGGCGCACTGCAAACTCATTAAAAAACGCCCGGTTGTGAAGGCGCACTCCGGGAATCCGCTCGAGACGCTCGGCGAGCGCGACCGCAGCGGCATGGTTGAGGCGCGCGAGCCGCGTCAGGCCCGCCTCGCCGAGCAGCGCCAGGTGAATCGTGAAGGCGAGGGCGCACAATCCGGAGTTCGTGCAGATATTGCTGGTCGCCCGCTCGCGCCGAATGTGTTGCTCGCGGGTCGACAGGGTCAAAACCCAGCCGCGCCGGCCGGCAACATCCACCGTTTGTCCGACGAGGCGCCCGGGCATTTGGCGGACGAATTTTTCGCGGCTGGCAAACAGGCCGATATGCGGTCCGCCGAAATTGAGCGCATTGCCGAGCGACTGGCCCTCGGCCGCGACAATGTCGGCCACCATCTCACCGGGCGGACGGATAGCGCCGAGCGACAGGATTTCCGTAACGACGACGACGAGCAAGGCGCCGGCATCGTGGCAGCTTCGAGCGAGCCCGGAATAGTCGCGGACTTCGCCGTAGAAAGTCCGGGTTCTGCACAACAATGCAGGAGGTGTCGCGGTCGACGAGCTGGGCGAGGTCCTCGCCGCCCGGAGCGGGGTCCGCATGGCGATATCAAACCCGACGAACCGGGCGTAAGTCTCGCATACCTCGCGATAGTGCGGATGGACGCCTCCGGATAGGACCGCTTTCCTGCGGCCGGTGATGCGGTTGGCCATCATCACCGCTTCGACGCAGGCGGTCGCGCCGTCGTAGAGCGAAGCGTTCGCGACCTCCATGCCGGTCAAGAGCGCGACTTGGGTCTGAAACTCGAACAAGTATTGCAGCGTGCCTTGAGACACCTCGGGCTGGTACGGTGTGTAGGAGGTCAGGAACTCGCCGCGCTGAACCAGATGGTCGACCGCCGCCGGGATGTGATGGCGATAGACCCCGGCACCGATAAAGAACGGCACCGTGCCGGCTGCGATATTGCGCGCGGCCATTCGCGAGATCAGACGCTCGACCTCGATCTCGCCCATCGCCGTCGGGAGGTCGACGGGACCGTCGAGTCGCGCCGCTTCGGGCACGTCCGCGAACAGCGCATCGATCGAATTCGACGCCGATCGCCGCGAGCATTTCGCTGCGGTCAGCTTCGGTGAGCGGCAGATAGCGCATCAGCGCTGCTCGTCGACAAAACGCTGGTAGGCGGCTTCGTCCAACAAACCTTCCAGCTCCTTGGGATCGGCGAGGCGAAGCTTGATGAACCAGCCTTCGCCCAGCGGGTCGGCGTTGACCTTGGCCGGGTCGGCGGCGATGGCATCGTTGACTTCGGTCACCTCACCCGAGACCGGCGCATAGACCTCGCTCGCCGCCTTCACCAATTCGACGATTGCAGCCTCCTTGCCCTTCTCGACCCGCCGCCCGATCTCGGGCAATTCGACATAGACGACGTCGCCGAGTTGCGTCTGGGCATAATCGGTGATGCCGATAACGGCGACATCGCCGTCGAGCCGGATCCATTCATGATCCCTCGTGAAGCGCAGCGAGCTCATCGGGATATTCCTCCTGCGGCGTCAGCCGCGGTAATAACGGGTCGGAATGAAGGGCAGGCGAACGACGCGCGCCGGTCGAGCGACGCCGCGCACCAGAAGTTCGACGGCCGTGCCTTCCGCGGCATGGGCGCGGTCGACGTAACCCATCGCCACCGGCGCCCCGGCCGAAGGGCCAAAGCCGCCGCTCGTGACGTGGCCGATCCTGTTCCCGGCGGTGTCGACAATCTGCGTGCCCTCGCGCGCGGGCGCGCGTCCGTCGGGACGCAGACCCACGCGCTTGCGAGAGGCGCCTTCGGCGAGCTGACGCAGCACCGTGGCGGCACCGGGAAATCCGCCTTCAGCGCGCCGTCTCTTTCCGATAGTCCAGGCGAGATCGGCCTCGATTGGCGTCGTCGTTTCATCGATGTCGTGGCCATAGAGGCAGAGCCCCGCTTCGAGGCGCAGCGAATCGCGGGCACCAAGGCCGATCGGCAGCACCTCCGGCTCGGCGAGCAGTCGCCGGGCGAGGACCTCCGCGTCCCCGGCCGGCAGCGAGATTTCGAACCCGTCCTCGCCGGTGTAGCCGGAGCGCGTGACCAGGCATGGGCGGCCGTCGATCGCCACCTCTATCGCCGTCATAAAGGCGAGTCCGGGCGATGCCCTCGATGAAGCGGGACAGCACGGCGGCCGCAGCGGGTCCCTGCAGTGCCAACAGCGCGCGATCGGCGAGCGGCTCGACGGCCGTCCCGGCGCCAAGACGCTCGCGCAGATGCGCGAAGTCGGCCTCTTTGCGCGCCGCATTGACGACGAGGAGGAGCCCGTCCGCCAGCCGCGTCGCCATCAGGTCGTCGAGGATGCCGCCGGCTTCGTTCAGGAACAGCGTGTAGCGCATCCGCATCGGCGCCAGCGCTTGGAGATCGCCCGGAACCAGCGCCTCCAGGGCGGCGATGGAGCGCGCCCCGAAAAGCCGGATCTGGCCCATATGGGAGACGTCGAAAAGACCAGCCCGGCTCCGCGTATGGAGGTGCTCGGCAAGGATGCCGGTCGGATAATGAACCGGCATTTCGTAACCGGCGAAGGGCACCATCCTGGCGCCGAGCTCGCGGTGGAGAGCGTGAAGCGGCGTCCGCCCGAGCGGCACCGCAGCGACAGGCTGGGTCACCAGCGCACCTCCGACAGAGCGGACGCCGAAGCGCCCGAAACATGCCCCCTCTGTCGTGGACCCTGAGAGATTCACTCCGGCCGCGGGCGAGCCATGGCCGGGGCTTACTCCTTCGGTGAGCCGCCGGAGCCTAATTCCGGCCGCTGCTTTCCAGAGCGCCCTTCCGCCCGCGGTCCTTTTGCCTGAGAGTTTCCGGGGCGGTTGCTCCTTCGGCGCCGCGCCTCGTCGCGCGACCTCTCCTGCGGGCGTGCATACAGCGCCGCTGGTGTAGCACCATCAGCGCCGCAAGGCCAAGCCGTTCCGATCAAATCCCCGCAAGTGACCGATCACGGATCGAACGAGGGCGGTGCATCGTCAAACTCCGCAGGCGGCAGGTCGAGATCAATTCCGCCAACCTAAGCGGATCATCTCGCGCCGGTCGGCCAGAAATTCGCACGATCTCGTCCCTCGGTGGCATCTCAGGACGCGGCGAGCTCGGCGCTCTCGGCGAGCGCGAGGGTTCGGTCGCGCCGGCGGCTGCGCCGCTGAATCGCGATCAACGCGGCGAGGCTGAGCAGCGCGGTGAATATCAGGTAATAGCTCGGTGACAGCGGGTTGCCGGTCTGCGCGATCAGCCAGGTCGCGACGAACGGCGCGAAACCGCCGAAGATCGACACGGCGGTGCTGAAGCTCAAGGACACGCCGATCGCGCGGGTCTCCACCGGGAATTGCTCGGACAACAGCGACGGCAGAACGCCGCTGTAGCCGGCCTTGACCCCTTGGAGCCACGCGACGGCGATGATGCAGGCCGCCAGCGACGGCCAGGCGACCATCAGGTAGAAGGCCGGGTAGGCGGTCAGCACGAACAGCCAGCACATGATCACCATGATCAACGGGCGCGCCGTCTTGTCGGACCAGTGGCCGGCGAGCGGGCAGCCGATCGCCAGGATGAGGCCGCCGACCAAAGTTGCGACAAAGCCGGTATATTCCGGCAAATGCAATTGCTTGACCCCGAAGGTCGGGATGTAGAGCATCAGGTAAAAGGAGCTGTTCGAGATGATCGATATGCCGAGCGCCAGCAGCACCGGCAGCGGATGCCGGCGCAACAGGTCTTTGATCGGGATCGTCTCGGGCTTCTCGGCTGCGATGAATTCCGGCGTGTCGACGACTTTCGAGCGGACATAAAGACCGGCCGGCCCGATCAGCATGCCGAAGAAATAGGGGATCCGCCATCCCCAGTCGACCAGCTGCTGGTGGGTCAATAAGGTCGTAAGGCCGACGCCGAACAGCGAGGCGAGAGCCGTGATGATGCCGCCGGTGGCAAATTGCCAGCTGGCGCTGAACCCGCGGCGCCCGCCGCCATGCTCGGCGAGGAACGTGACGGCGCTGCCGAACTCGCCGCCGACCGAAAATCCCTGTAACAGCCGCGCGATCGTGATGATGATCGGCGCCGCAAGGCCGATCGTCGCGTAGCCCGGCGTCACCGCCATCAGCGTCGTGCCGATCATCATCAGCGCCATCGACAGCAGGAGGCCGGCCTTGCGGCCGGCGCGGTCGGTATAGCCGCCGACGACGATCGCGCCCAACGGCCGCACGACATAGGCGAGGCCGAAGGCGCCGAACGTGACGAGCAGCGACACGGTCGGGTCGCCGGTCGGAAAGAACACTTGCGCAAGCGTGACGGCGAAAAAGCCGTAGACGACGAAGTCGAACCATTCGAACACGTTGCCGATCGTCGCGGCGACGATCAGCCGGTTCATCGAGGGCGGCTTCGGGAGCGCGGCGGCGGGAATGGTGTCGGCGGTCATGTCGGGCCTCCCAGGCGTGATTGTCGTGGCGTTCATTCGTCTGCCGGCCGCCTCCGACATATTGCACAAAGGCTCGAGCCGACATCCCCGATTCCGGGTGGTTGCGGGCAGCTTGGCCCATTCGAGGGACTGAGGCAAAGACAAATCACGCAGCACGCGGGTAGCTGGCCCCTAGTGCCGCTCAACAACTGCGGTCGCTGGCCGCCCTTCGAGAGGCCGGCCGAATGGACCACGCGTACTTGCGCGCCTGCGGGGTTACGAAGTGACGACTAAAGTCACAACCTTATCGGTCCGCTCGTCCCAATTAGAGAGCTCGGAAGGAGGCCCGCGCCTCCTCAGTGCGCCTCCGACGACGCCTTCGTGCCAACAGCGGATATCGCCGTGCTTCGATCGAATAGTCATGACTTGGGCTGGCTGACATCCGAGCCGGGTTCAGTACTCCCTAACCGGCTCGAAGTTTAGGGCGAAATCGCCGTGGCGCTTCGACGCCTGCCAGACCTCAATGGCAGGAAAGTGGGGTGCGGCCGCAGTCACGGCCTTCGATCTGTCTTCGTCCGAAATGGCAAGACCCAAGTAAACTGCTCTGACGCATTCCGGGGTGATGGGTATCTTGTATGCAGTTCCGGTCTCGGTCGTGCTGCGCCACATCAGGCGCCATTCGTTCTCAGCTTCCCACACCGAGCTCTTAATGACGGATAGCCGCCGGTAATACCGATCCAACGAAGTCTGCGCAGGCTGCTTCTGGCGCCGCGCGTCGACCTCATTGCACTCTTTTAAAAATTGAAAGACATCCTCAGCCGAGATCGGCCGAAACGACTTGGCATAGTCGATTTGAATCCACGGTTGTTCACCCTCCAATGAGGCGCCGCCTTGAGACGAATGATGATCGAGGACGACTGACGCGAGCGCTGTCGGCTGAAACTCGATCGCGATCCCGCGATGGCCATTTCCGTAGTGGCCCCACATATAGAGATTATCCTTCGGGTGGAGCGCCTCGGTCGGCGCGCTCGCGCACAGCACGAACGTGTTCGCCCTCAGCCCGGCCATGTACGCCTCTAGCTCACGTTGCGTCTTGCCCCAACTCTGGGCTGTGACGTGCACCCGGAACCATCCCCGGTCATGTGGATGATGGGTCTGAACGTATTTCGACAGGTTAACGTAGTTGTCGAAATCGGTCTCGAAGAAGCCGTAGGGGTCGAACGGATCATTCAATAGTGTGACCCTGACGAGGGCCACCTGCTGGTTTTCCAGAACATCCAACCCGAAGGCTGTATTGCCGTAGAAACGGGTGATGCTTGCCGGCACACTTGTCATGAATTGCCCTACCAGAAGCGGTCGAGGCGCTCAAAGCCGAAGGCGACGCTATACCTCGGAGCTCCGACCGCAGGTCGTGCGGCAAGTCGCGTTGTCAAGTAGACTGCCAACTCACGCGCATGGTACCTTCGAGGTCAGCATCGCGATCCTGAACCACATTGCCGATTTGCACCTCGTGCCGCTCAACACTGTGGGCACTAGCCGCCCTTCGAGAAGCCAGCGAAACGGAGACGCAGGTACTCGCGTTCCTGCCGGGCTATTGAGAGGGATGGCGAGGGTCAAAAAGGTATCAGCTCGCTCGTCCCAATTAGAGAGTCGGTGGTAACCGAGCCTTCCCGGCGCGCCTCCCACGACGCCTTCCTGCCGTGTGCGGCCGTTTACCCAACGGCTACTCGAACCGAGGGGCCCGATGCTCTGTGGTCCTCGGGTGGCGTTGAGAAATGCACCCCTTCAAGACACCTGGCAGCGATAACCTGGTCGCGCACGATCGTCCACAAATCCCGAATTTTGTGAGGCAGCAGCGGCCTGCCCGCTCCTTTCGGTGATTGCCAACTTCGCGGGTTAACGACCTCTAGTGGCAAGAACAGCGTCGGCCGAGCAAAGCGAAAATCTTCGCGGTCCGCTCGCCTGCATGGGACAAACGAATACATCCCGTTGACCGGAGCCTCGTGGGTCGCGCCGCTGTACAGCGTGAACCACGTATTCGCGTCGCCGCAGGCATCGGAAGCCCCGCAAGCATTCGCGTCGTCGCCCGTCGCCAATGCTTCAATCGTGGAAACACGAAAAGCTTCGTCCGTATAAGGTGGATCGGCAGGGTTAAACTTTTGGCGCTGCTCTGACACCACGAACAAGGTATCGAGCACAAATCTCGGACCAGCCGCGGAAGCGAGCCCGAGTGTTGAGCCGAATAAGATCACTGATCCTGCAGCAAGATTTCGCAAGCCGCTTTGGTTTAACTGGTGGCAATTGCTGTAGCGGAAACAATCACCGAACACCCATGGGTCGGTGTTCTGTCGGAACCCCTTAGTTGTCGGGCGCTCCCATCTCGGCTCTTGCAAAAATCGTGGAAGGGTGCCTCCTTCCGGCCACCTCTGAATCACGCACGACGGGGCTTCCCATTCGGCCCAAAATGCGAGAGGCGCCTCGGCTAGTGAGCCGCCAGCGGCCACATATCGACCAGGGCTGCGGAGAAACTTTCGCCGATGTTTGCGATTTGTATTCCAAGGCTGGCACGAAATTCTGCCGGGATTATGTTCGGCTCCCGGATGCGGAAAATGTACGAAGACCGGGTGAAGCATTTCGATCATGCGCCTCTCCACCTTCCACGCGCCCTCGACCTTGCGCAGCACGTCCTCGCGGCAACCGGAGAGGAGCTGATATCCGTCTCCAGGTGCGAGCCCACGGTGGTCTCGGTCATGTCGCGTCCCACGGATTGACCAGAGCGAGGCCGCAGCCCGCGAAATCCCCGACATCGCGGGTCGCGAGCTCGGCGCCGGCGACACAGGCCGTCGCGGCGATCTGCGCATCGAAGGCCTCGATCGGTCGGCCTTCGCGACGGCGCGCGACGACGATCTCGGCGTAATGGACGGCCGCCTCTTCGTCGAACGGCAGCACCCGGCCTGCGAAATCGTCGGTGAACATCGCCTCGGCCGCCACGGCAAGCGCCGCGCGCCGGCGCCCGTCGGGCAACGCGGCGATGCCATACAGGATCTCGGCCTTGTTGACGCTCGTCGTATAGAGCGCAGCCCGCGGCTGCGCCGCGACCCAGGCGAAGACCGCCGCGGCGGGCTGCGAGCGCATCAATTCCGAAAGAACGTTCGTGTCGAGGACGATCACCGCTCGAACCGCACCGGTTCGCCGACCGGCACCGGCGGGTGCGGCTCGATCTCGTCGGCGCCGCCCAACGGCAGGAACCGCCGGCGGATCGCCTCGGCGAGATTGGGCTCTGGGCGCGGCTTCTCGGCGCCGAGCGCCTCCTTCAGGATCTGGCGCAACTCGGCTTCCATGGACCGCCCATGTCGGGCGGCTCGCACGCGTAGCTCTTCCCTCAATTCGGGATCGACATTGCGGATGGTCAGCGTCGTCATTCCGGGTCTCGCATCAATACGCCTTCATTGTATGCAATGCAGGCGTCGACGACAAGAGAAGCCGGAGTGAGCAGCAGCTCCGAACATGAGTTGGCCTAATCGCGGCGGGGGCGGCGCAGCGTGAAGGTTTCGAACGGGGCCAGCTGACCGTCCCGTCCCACTACGTCGTAGTAGGTGACCTTGATCGTGGTGAAGCCGCCGGGATCCGATCCCGGATCGACGGTGAATGCCGCGAAGCCGTAGGAATGGGCAGCGTTTCGCACCGCCGACCACGGCGCTTGTTCATGCACATAGACAGGCGGGCGCTTGCCTGTCTTCGGGTCGGGTTCGCCGACGGCGGTGATCACCCGGCATTGCGGCGGATCGAAGAACAGCTGGTTGGAGGGGACCGACGTTCCGCCGCCGCCGATGACCATGTGCACCGTTCCCTTGGTGGTGTCGATCACGTCGGTGGCGGTTGCCGCGGGGACCGGCGTCAGGGTCGGGTTCGACTCCTGGCCGCGGATCGGGTGCGAGCGCTCGTAGTGGTGCTCGTGCCCGCACACGACGAGGTCGACACCGTATCTGTCGAACAGCGGCACCCATTCCTCGCGGATCCCAAGGTCCGCGCCATTGAACTTGTCGGCCGTCGAGATGGCGACCTGGTGCATGCACACGACGATCCAGTCGATGTCACGATTGCTGCGGGCGGCGGCCAATTCCTTTTCCAGCCACGCCTTCTGCGCGCCCTCCGAGTAGCCCCTGACGTACGAGTTGCCGCCGTCCTGATACACGACGTCGTCGTTGGCGATGCTGACCACCCGCACCGAGCCGGCGGTGAAGGCATACCACAGGCCGCGCGTCACATCCGTCTGGCCATCCGCCGCCGGCAATGAGAAGTAGGTCTGATAGGCCTGATACCCGATCGGACCGTTGCCCAGCTCGTTCTCGTGATTGCCGGCCGAGGGCATCCACGGACGCTTGCGCGCGCTGCGGCTGTTGTTCTCCCAGAAATCCCACCAGGTCCGCACCCGGTCCTCGGCCAGATTGGCGTAACAGAGATCGCCGTTGAACAGATGGAACAAGGGCTGCAGCCGCTCGACGCCGAGCGCGGTATCGGCAGCCCATGGCGAGCCGAGATTGTCGTTCACATACGGCGGGTTCGGGATCGTCACCCCGGCGGGCGGCGCGTACTTCTTGCCGAGAGTCGGCGTTGCCTGATCACCGAAGCTGGTGAAGGTGAACGGCGCGCGGCCGCGCGGCGCAGTGCCAAACGTAGCGAACTCCGGCTTGGCGCCGTCATGCGTTGCACCGTACAGATAAGGGGAGTCGGCCTGCAGCCCGCCGAGCTTCGCATGATAGGCGTAGACGACCTGCCCGGACTTTGCATCGGTGTAACTGGTCGCTTGGGCCTCGACCGTTTGCTCGAGCCTGCCGTCGAGACGGCCGAGCACGACGCGGGAATTGCGAACGGGTTGCAAGGTGTGCCAGGACACCACCATCTCCGACGATGCATCCGCGCCGAACTGCAGATGCAGTCCGGCGACCGGAGGCTGTCGCCGCCGGCTCGGGCGATGGCGGTGCGGGGGGTGCGGCTTCAGCATCTCCGGTTCCGATGAGGGGCGCCGTCACCATGGCCGCTCCTGCGATGCCTGCGGCCGCGATCAGCCTGCGACGGCTGAGTTCGAGGTTGAAGCCGGTCTCCTGTGTGCTCATGGCCGCGAGGTTGCTCCAAGGTGGCCGGGGAAGCCTATCGCAACTCGATGACAGTTTGGCAAACAGGCGCCGGATAAGGTTTGTCCCTCGCCCGGAACCGGCGCAGCGCGCGGCTTCCGACCTCTCCCGACCCTTCTCCCCGCAAGCGGGGCGAGGGCGCTTTGCAGAACCGCCCCTAGCGCGATAATGATAATCATAGAATTGCCTGGTTAGCATCGCATACTTCGGCCCGATGGCGGCTGTCGGATTGCCGCCGAGAGCGAGGAGGTGCCGATCGCCGATAGGGTTTCATCAAAACCGCCGGGGCGGGGCGCGGACGGCCATCTGAAAGGGACCGGTCAGGCAATCCTGCCGGCCGCCCGGCCGGCTCCCGCAACAGGACAACGAACGCCGCCGCGGCGCTGCTCGAAGCGAATCGGAGGCCGTGACCCGCAAGGCCATCGAGCTCGGACTGAACGGCGACCCGGCCGCAATGCGGCTCTGCCGCGAGCGCACTATGCCGCCCTGCGCGGGCGGCTACAGGAGGCCGAAGACCGCCCCCAGCGACGCGGCATGCCCGGCATCAGACCGGTCAGTAACTTCAACTTTTAGGAGAGATCTGCTGCAGACTTGCTGTAGATATGAAACCGGCAAGCGCCGGTGCAATTTTCGGTTGCAGCCAAGGGCAGCATCTGCCCCGGCCACTTGCCGGTCAGCGGCCGCGGAAATGTTTGTAGAAGTCGACGACCTCGGGGCTCTGCTGAAAGCCGAGCAGGACGTTGAGATCGGATCCCTTGCGGCCGCCGAGCGGGACCGTGTCTTCGATATGGTCGGTGACGCCGGCGCGTTTCTGGCTATCCGCAAAGGGGATATGGACGGTGAACGGCTTTTTGCTGAGGATCGTTTGATCGGGCCCGGTGGCCGCGACGAAATATTGGAGATCGACGGCGTCGCCCTTGGCCGCTGGGCCGCGTTCGCCGACGACGACGACGTCGAGGGTGATATGCATGGCGTCGCCACTGTACTCGCATTTGAGGTCGGCTTCGCTCAGAACCCCGTAGAACGCTACATTGTCCGGACGCCGCTCAGGGGCCGGACCGAACACCGCGGTATTGGACAGCGGCCGCAGCACCACGGTGGATGGGCAAGCCTCGGCGATTTTCGACGAGGATGACGAAAACCAACTGCAACCCGAGAGGGCGAGAACACCGATCAGCGCTGCGCCGGTCGCAGCCCGCGCGCGCCTCACAGGGTGTTGTGGGTACCGTCGCAGAACGGCTTCCCTTGGGTCGCCTTGCAGCCGCAGAGCCAAACCTCTTCGGTAAGCTCCGCGGTGAACGGGATCGGGGTCAATCCGGTCCCCTTGTGCGAACCGTCGCAAAAGGGCTGCGCGGCGCTGCGCCCGCATGCACACCAGAAATATCGCTTTCCGGATTCGACAGTGACGCCATACGGCTCTTTTTGCGCGGGTATCGCTGCGTCCATACTTTCTTCCCTGCCTATGCCCTTGATACTGTCACAGTGTGCGGCGGCGGTTCGCCGCCGCCCGGACTGTATGCGAGCCGTGCCAGGCAAACAAGCCGGGCCGTACCTAGCGAGGCGGCGGAAAATCTGATGGCGGTCTATACCGATGTTGCCGATGACGAGCTCAGAGCCTTCATCGCCGCTTACGACATCGGCGAAGTGCTGTCCTGCAAGGGCATCGCCGAAGGGGTCGAGAACTCGAATTTCCTGATCACCACCGAGCGCGGCAATTTTATCCTGACCTTGTATGAAAAGCGGGTCGCGCCGCACGATCTGCCGTTTTTCATCGCGCTGATGGAACATCTCGCCGGCATGGCGTCGCGTGCCCGACACCCGTCAAAGGGCGCGACGGGGTCGCCCTGCGCGAGCTGTGCGGTCGCCCGGCAGCGGTGGTGACCTTCCTCGACGGGATGTGGCCGCGTCGTATCCAGCCTCTCCATTGCGCCGCAGTCGGCGCGGCGCTCGCCGCGCTGCATCGAGCCGGCGCGTCGTTCGGGATGACCCGCGCCAACGATCTCTCGGTCGTCGGCTGGCGGCGATTGTACGAAGCCTGCCAGGTGCCGCGCGGGCGAGGTGCAACCCGGGCTTGACGCGGAGCTCGGCTGCCGAGCTTGCGATACTCGAGACCGAATGGCCGCGATCATCTCCCGACCGGGGTCATCCACGCCGACCTCTTTCCGGACAATGTTTTCTTTCGCGAGCGCGAAGTTTCCGGCCTGATCGATTTCTATTTCGCCTGCACTGATTTTCTCGCCTATGACCTGGCGATCTGCCTCAATGCCTGGTGCTTTGAAGCCGATGGCAGCCTCAACGTGACCAAGGCGCGGCTGCTGCTCGACGGCTATCGGCGGGCGCGGCCGCTCGCCGCGGTCGAGCTCGCCGCATTGCCGTTGCTCGCGCGCGGCAGTGCGCTGCGCTTTCTGCTGACCCGGCTGTTCGATTGGCTCAACCAACCGGCCGGGGCGTTGGTCCGGCCCAAGGACCCCGTCGAATTTTTGCGGCGGCTGCGCTTCCACCGCGGCATCACGAGCGTCGCGGGGTACGGGCTCGATGCCTGAGCTGGCCGAAGTCGAGATCTTCACGGATGGTGCGTGCCGCGGCAATCCGGGCCCCGGCGGCTGGGCCGCCATTCTGCGTTATCGGCGAGGTCGAGAAGGAGTTGAGCGGTTACGACCCGGCCACGACCAACAACCGCATGGAGCTGATGGCGGCGATCGCCGGGCTCGAGGCGCTGAAGCGGCCGTGCCGTGTCCGGCTCTACAGCGACAGCCAGTATCTACGCGACGGCATCACCAAATGGATCCACGGCTGGAAACGGCGCGGCTGGCTGCACCGCCGACAAGCAACCGGTGAAGAATGTCGATCTTTGGCAGCGGCTCGACGCCGCGGCGGCCCGGCACAGTGTCGCCTGGGAGTGGGTGCGCGGGCATGCCGGCCATCCGGAAAACGAACGGGCCGACGCTCTCGCGCGGGCCCGTGTAGCCGAAGCGAGCTAGTTATACGAACTTCAAACCTGGCCTATAGCGACCTCAGCATCGCGTCGGCGCCGGAGGCATCCACCTGACCTGGCTGTGCCTCGACGTTGAGCGATTTCACGACGCCATTGTCGACCAGCATCGAATAGCGCTGCGAACGCGTGCCCAAGCCCATCTTGGTCAGATCGAGCTCGAGGCCCAATGCGCGAACGAAATCGCCGCTGCCGTCAGCCAGCATTCGCACTTTGCCGTCGGCCTTCTGGTCCTTGCCCCAGGCGGTCATGACAAAGACGTCGTTGACCGCGACGCAGACGATCTCGTCGACGCCCTTGGCCTTGATGTCGGCCGCCTTATCGACATAGCCGGGCAGGTGGCGCTGCGAGCAGGCCGGGGTGAACGCCCCCGGCACCGCAAAGAGGGCGACCTTCTTGCCGCGGAACAGCTCGTCGGTGGTGACGTCTTTCGGCCCTTCCGGGGTCATCTGTTTGAGAGTCGCCGATGGTATCTTGTCGCCAACCTTGATGGTCATGGAGCATCCCTCGGATGGTGTTTTCGCTCGGAGACCCCGTCCGCGCTCGTAGCGCTCTCGCCCGAAGGGGTCTGCGAGCCGAGCGATAACATACGGCGCCGCGCTCGGCAAACCAGCCCGCTCGGCCGCCCTTTTTTTGCACCGCGACGCGCAACCAAAGCCTGATATAGACGTATAGGTTCGCAAGATCGGATCGAAGAGCGTGATGGAATGACGTCGCTCACAGGTCAACTCTTGGTGGCGATGCCACAGATGTTGGACCAGCGTTTTGCCCGGTCCGTCGTCTACATTTGCGCGCACAGCGACGATGCCGGCGCGATGGGGCTGGTGATCAACAAGCTGCTCGGGTCGTTGACCATGGGCGAGCTGTTTGCGCAGCTCGACATCGCGCCGAGCGGCGCTGTCAAGTCGCGTCCCGTTCATTTTGGCGGTCCGGTCGAGGCGGGCCGCGGCTTTGTGCTGCACACAGCAGATTACAATGAGGAGGCGACGCTTGTCGTCGACGGCGATATCGCACTGACTGCGACGCTCGAGATTCTACGCGCGATCGGTCAGGGCAGGGGTCCGCGCCGCAGCCTCTTTGCCCTCGGCTATGCCGGCTGGGCGCCGGGCCAGCTCGATGCCGAGATCCAGGCCAACGGGTGGCTCTCGGTCGCCGCCGACGACGGCATCATTTTCGAAACCGATTACGATGAGAAGTGGCGCCGCGCTCTTGCCAAGCTCGGCGTCGATCTACCGATGCTGTCGAGCGAGGCGGGACACGCATAAGCGACGATCCCGAGAACCTGGGACGGGACTGCCCCAAGGTCAGGTTCGGGACGAGCCGCGATCGCCGCGCAAGATCGCGAAGAGCAAGTGATCCTGCCATTTGCCGGCGATGCAGAGGTATTCGCGGGCGTAGCCCTCTTGCTGGAACCCGGCTCTGGCGAGTAGCGACCGGCTCGGGATGTTGCTCGGCAGACATGCCGCCTCGACCCGGTGCAGACCAAGCCGTTCGAAGGCGAAATCGATAACGGTCGGCAGTGCCGACGTCATGTAACGCTGGCGCGCAAAGGCCGCGCCGACCCAATAGCCGAGGCTCGCCGTCTCCGACACGCCGCGGCGGAGATTTGACAACCCGATCCCGCCGATCAAGGTCTGGTCATGATCGAATATGAAAAAATTATAGGCCTGATCGGTGCGCCAGTCCTCGGCGTAGCGTGCCACCCTGGCGCGAAAATTCGCGCGACTCAGCGCGTCGGGTGGCCAGCTCGGCTCCCATGGCGCCAAGAAATCCCGCGAGCTGGCGCGCAGGCTCGCCCAGGCCTCGTAATCACCGCGCTCCGGAGGCCGCAAATAGACGCGATCCCCGCTGAGCCGGAACGGATCGGTCCGGGCGAGAAACAGTCGTGGAAAGGATTTGCGTTGCGGCGCCATCTATTCTCGCGGCGAGGTTAAGCGTCCAACCGCGCCCGCAATCGATCGTATTGTTCGAGCCGGCTCAACGGACCGAGCGCGGCGAGGGTCGGCGGGGCCGAACGCCAGCGCGCCACTACTCGGCGGATCGCCCCCTCATCCACCTCCTCGATGCGCCGCACGATCTCGGGTGGATCGAAAGGTGTGCCGTGGATCAGAAGGTGTTGCGCAAGTTGTTCGCAGCGCGCGGCCGTGCTTTCGAGCGACATCAGCAGACCCGCCTTCATCTGCGCTTTGGCGCGATTGAGCTCGGTCGGGGTGAACCCGTCTTGCAGCCGCATCGCCTCGTCGCACAGTGCGGGCACGAGCTCGGCCGCCTCGTGCTCGCCGGTACCGGCATAAATCCCGAACAAGCCGCCGTCGCGATAGCCGTGAACGAAGGAATGGATTGCGTAGACCAGGCCCCTTTTCTCGCGAATTTCTTGGAAAAGCCGGGACGACATGCCGCCACCGAAGGCGGTCGACAATACCGCGGCGGCATAGTAATCCGGATCGCCGAGCACAACCCCGGGGAAACCAAGAACGAGGTGCAGTTGTTCGAGATCCCGGTCCTCGCGCCGGTCGCCGCCGGCATAGCGGGCCGGCTCGGTGGCAACGGAGCGCTCGGCCGGCAGCTCGGAGAGCAGTTTGTCGGCGAGGGCGACCAGCTGCTCGTGCTGTAGATTGCCTGCCGCCGCCAGCACCATTCGTTGCGCGCCATAGTGGTCGCGCAAATATTGGATCACCGCATTCCGCCCGAGCTCGCGGATGATCTCGGGCCTGCCCAGCACCGGCCGGCCCATAGCCTGGTCGGGATAGGCGCATTCCTGGAAATAATCGAAGATGATGTCGTCGGGCGTGTCATTGGCTTGGCCGATTTCCTGCAGGATCACCGTGCGCTCGCGCTCGAGCTCCTCCGGATCGAAGGTCGAGTGCTGCAAAATATCGGCGAGGATGTCGAGGGCGAGTGGCAAATCCTCCTTGAGGACCTTGGCATAATATGCCGTGCTCTCGCGCGAGGTGTAGGCGTTGAGGTGGCCGCCCACGGCCTCGATCTCTTCGGCGATCGCGCGCGCGCTGCGCCGCTCGGTGCCTTTGAACGCCATATGCTCAAGAAAATGCGCGGCGCCGTTGATCGCTGGCGGTTCATGTCGGGTGCCTACGTCCACCCAAATGCCAAGCGATACCGTATCGACTGTCTGAACCCGGTCGGTAGCGACCCGCAACCCGTTGGCCAGAGTTGAGACTCGGCTCGTCATGCTGCGGCTCCTATCCGCCGCGCGTTGGCGCAGATAAAGCGCGTTATCGCGCCGATGTCGTTCGGAAAGCCAACGATTCGCTCGCGCCGCTCGAGGAGATCGCCGAACCCGGCCGGCAGCCTCGGGCGGATGCCGGTCGCGCGTTCGACCGTCTCCGGGAACTTTGCCGGATGGGCGCAGCCAAGCGCGATCATCGGCGTGGCCTTGTCGAGTGCAGCGATCTCGGCTTGCCCGGCGGCAATCGCGACCGCCGTATGGGGATCGATCAGCGCCCCCGATCGGGCGTAAGTCTGGGCGATGGTGTGCATGATCTCAGTGTCGTCGACCTTGTGGGCGGAAAACAAGCGGCGCGCGGCGCGCCATGCTCGGTCATCCTCGGGCAAGCTGCCGCTTTGTCGGAACAATCGCATCGCCTGGCCGACCGCGTCGCCGTTACGGCCTTTCAGCTCGAACAACAACCGCTCGAAATTGCTCGAGACCTGGATGTCCATGCTTGGGCTAAGGCTCGGCTCGACCGCGGCTAGCGCCATTCGCCCGGTCGCAAAATAGCGGGCGAGAATGTCGTTGCGGTTGGTGCCGATCACCAAACGTTCGACCGGCAGCCCGATCCCGCGGGCGATGTGTCCGGCGTAGACATTGCCGAAATTGCCTGTCGGCACGCTGAACGAGACCGCTCGCGCCGGGGCGCCGAGCGCCATACCGGCGGCAAAGTAATACACGGTCTGGCCAGCGATCCGCGCCCAATTGATCGAGTTCACCGCGGAGAGATTGAGCTCGCGGCGCAGCCCTGCATCGGCGAACAGTGCCTTTACGAGATCCTGGCAGTCGTCGAACGTGCCGTCGATTGCAATGGCATGGGCGTTCGCCGCTTCGACTGTCGTCATCTGCCGGCGCTGCACCTCGGAAACGCGGCCCCGCGGGTATAAGATAAAGACGTCGATGGCCTGCCGGTCGCGGCAGGCTTCGATGGCGGCAGAACCGGTGTCTCCGGACGTCGCGCCAACAATTGTGACATGCTCGCGGCGACGTGCCAGCTCGGCCTCGAACAACAACCCGACGAGCTGCAGCGCGAGATCCTTGAAGGCGAGGGTCGGCCCGTGAAACAGCTCGAGCAGCCAGAGGCGCTCGTCGAGCTGCACCAGCGGGGCGACCGCGGCATGACGAAACCTGCTATAGGCGGTCGCCGTAAGCCGCTCGAGCTCGCCCAAGGTGAAAGCGTCGCCGGCGAACAGCGCAATAAGACGGGCCGCGAGCTCGGCGTAGCTTAGGCCGGTCACGCTCGGCAAGTCAGCAGCAAGCCGCGGCAGCCGCTCCGGTACATAAAGCCCGCCATCCTCAGCCATGCCGGCGAGCAGCACCTCTGCAAATGAGAGGGTCGATGGCGTGGCGCGAGTGTCACGGGTGCTGCGATATCGCACGAAGATCGGATCCTGTTGGTACCCCGGGAGCCTATCCCCGCGACCCGGCGACCGCAACCGGATGAGGCCGCTGCCGCTGAAGAAAATCGTCTGCTTGACGAAAGTCGAGGTGCAAATCACGCTTCGCGACGTGCTTAATTCGGCACATAGAAAGAGCCGTTTCGCGACCGCCGCTCGATCCGGTAATAGCGATCTACTGCATAGAGAGTTTCGTCGGTAAAACGATTGAACTTCTGCGGGTAATGCAGGATGTGACACGAGGTCGTCGCCGGATCGTCACAGATGTCGGCGCGAACCTGGATTACCGCAAATTCGTGGGCCGCGATGCGCCTGATCAGCAGGCTTTCGTCCAGTCGACCGGCCAGGATGTATTGGCGCGAGTTGAATGGATCGAGAACAAACCGCTTGCCGGCCATGCGACATAACAGCAGGCTTTCGCAAATTGCCGGACCTGGTCTTTCAGCAATATATTTGGCATCTGCGAAGAACGTTTCTTGCTCACTACGGTTCGATGCCATCCGGGCCGGGACGTCTGCTATCCTGGCCAGCGTATCCGGAGTTCTCGCGAGAATCGGCTGGGCGAGAAAGATCGCCAAAACAACCGACACGACTTTGGCGAACTGGCCGTTATGGTCCGGTGCTGCGGCGACGCGCCGGCGCAATCCGCACAGCGAGACACCGGCCGCGACCCCAAGGAAGACCGCCGCGTCCTGAAACATATTATAAGACGTTCCCTCAAACCCCGAAGAGGCAGCGGCGATAACAACCGATATGGTGCCCCAGGCAGCGAGCAGAATGCGATCGCCTGAGCAAATCATTGGTGAACCGAGCACCACCGCGACCAGCGGCAATTTGAACAAGCGTAAAAATTTGACAAGGTGGTACCGCACGCCGTGCCACGTGAAAATACGAGGCGACAGCAGATGGTCGATGAAGGTACCGCCGGCGACCAGCTGAGTCAGTCCAAGGAACACCAACGCTAGACTGCCGCAGCAGGTTAGCCAGAGGAACAGCCGCCGCGGTGACCGAAGCGTCAGATCGAATGTGATCGCGAGGGGAATCGCCAGCAAATTATGCTTGATAAAACCAGCCAGCACAACGAGACCGCCCGCGGACAATAGGTGACGGCAATCCGGCGAACGTGAGAGGTAACTGACGAGACCTGCGAGCATTACCGCCTCGCCTAGGGTCTGCGGATCATCGACGATGATCCAGGCCGGCGCGACCAGATAGCAAAAGCCGAGAGCGCAGCCGCCGCCAAACACCGCGTCGATGCGATCGCCGCCGAACCGTCGGGTCGCGACTGCCGCTAACACGGTTATTGCAATTAGCGACAGCAGCCCAACAATTCGCCCGCTTATCAGCGGATTGCCGACCACAAGATTGGTGACGGCAATTACCAGAAACGAACCGATCGGATAATTATTTACCCTCCAATAGTCGGCGTCATAGATCAACTCCCGATTTATCAAGCGCTCTGTATTGTAAACGTTCCATCCCTCGTTATAATTTTTCTCGAATACGAAGCCGATCGACAGCAAATTGTCGGCGGTGAGTAGAATAGCGCCGAGCAGGACGATAACGGCAAAGAGAGCAACGCCATAGACTGCGACGCAGCGCTGCGCAGCCAAAGCAAGCCGCGCGGCTAGGGAGCGGACGGTACCCCGTATCTCGTATTGCGCCTTCGCCTTCGTGCTCACCGTCCCCTCGCCGCGATCGCGCGGGCTCAGCCGCCTCTTCGGGCACTATACGCGGCGGACGGCCGCTGGCTAATTTCTCCTGGACCCGCCGCGGTAATGTCGCGCGCTCGTGATCCTTTGTCCGCCGGAATAGACGGCTTCACTGCCGATCTCGAAATTTGTTAACCAAGAAGTTGGCGAACGATTCGGGTTGGGACTAGGTTGAGCCATGTGAATCGGCCACCGGGTGGGCCGATGATGCGGCATCGCGCCTCGGCGAGTGGTTCCGTTTTTGGTCGTTCTCGGTGTTCTGACGGCCGGGACGGGGATAGGCAAGGCGGCGGATCTCGAAATCGACCAGCTGCTCCAAAGCCGGGTTGGCAAGGACTGGGTGACCAACGGCGGTAACGTGACCAATCAGCGCTATTCGACGCTGAAACAAATCGACACGAGTAACGTCATGCAGCTGAAGGGAGCCTGGATGACCCGCCTCAAGTGTTCCGGGTACGGCGGTAAGTATTCATTTGAAGCAACGCCGCTCGTCAAAAACGGTGTCATGTATATCGTCACCGGTAATGACGATGTCTTTGCCTTGAACGCGAAGACGGGCGAGTTCCTGTGGGAGCGTTGGTCAGGCATCGACCAGAAGCTTACCAGCGTGTGCCGCGGCTGGGACAATCGCGGGCTCGCGATGGGCGAGGGAATGCTGTTTCTCGGCCAACTCGACGCCAATGTCGTGGCGTTAGACATGAAGACCGGCAAAGAGGTGTGGAAGACCCCGATCGAGGAATGGCAAAACGGCTATGGGTGACCGGCGCGACGCTCTACTACGACGGCATTGTCTATAGTGAAATTACCGGCGGTGAGCATGGTGTTCGCGGACGATTGACCGCGCTCGACGCCAACAGCGGCAAGATTCTATGGCGCCGGTATACCGGCCTGTCCCGGGGGAAGTTGGCGGCGATACCTGGCCGGCCGGCACCGATCATTACATGCATGGTGGCGCGACGATATGGAACACGCCAGCGCTCGATCCGCAGCTCGGGCTCGTATACTTCGCGGTTGGCGATTGCGGGCCGGATTATGACGGGTCGATACGCGCGGGAGATAATTTGTTCTGCGCTTCGGTCGTCGCGTTGAAGGCCAAGACCGGCGAATATGCCCGGCATTTCCAGGAGGTTCACCACGACATCCGGGACTATGACGCGACGAGCCCGGTTGTCCTCTTCGACACGACGATCAATGGTCAGCCGCGCAAAGGGATCACCCGGGCCGGGCGCGCCGGCTGGGTGTAGATCCTCGACCGCACCAATGGGGAAGCCGCGGATCGGGATCGACGAACGTGCAGTGCCTCAGGAGCCGCGGCAGAAGACCGCAAAGACGCAACCCTATCCGGTCGGCGATACGATCGTACCGCAATGTGCCCAGCCGCTGGAGGGTTACGAGAGAGCTGGCTGCATCTTCGAGGTCTTCTGGGAAGAGCCGACCTTGATCCAGCCGTCGGGGATTGGCGGCACAAATTGGTCGCCGATGTCGTACAACGCCGACACGGAGGATTTCTACGTGCCCGGCACCGTGCGAACCAGCGCCTTCGCGCGCTATGGGGATACTTACAGAACGGGAAGCAGCATAACGGCGGCACTCAGGCGGCCCCGATCGGCTCGGCGATGAGCGGTACCTGGACGGCGATCGGCGCTAGTACCAATAAAATCGCGTGGCAAAAAAGTGTGCCCTACCGCGTCGGGACCGGCGGCGGCTCGAGCACGACCGCCGGGGGCCTGGTCTTTCACGGTGATCCCGGCGGGACGATCCAGGCCCGCGATGCCAAGACCGGCGAAATACTCTGGCAGTTCCAGACCGTTTTTGGCGCAGAGGCCAGTCCGGTGGTCTACGAGGTCGACGGCGATCAATACGTGGCAATCGCCGCCGACGGCAATCAGGGCGTGGGCAGTGCCAATGGTGACGCCGTATGGGCGTTTTCGCTCAAGGGGCATTGAACCCATTATGGCCACCACCACCGCCACCGATCGTCACCGGACCGATCGCTGAGGGTGTCGACGCGGTCAAAATCGGCGACAACAACGTTGAGTTCGCCTATTTTCCGCGACGCGACCGGGTCAAGGCGGGAACAGCGGTGACTCTCACCAATGTCGGCGACACGCCGCACACCGCGACCGCGTTTGAAAATGGCAAAATCGGCAGCTGGGATACCGGAGTTCTCGGCTCGGGTGAATGGAAGACAATCACCTTCGACAAACCGGGCAGCTATTATCACATCTGCACTCCACATCCCTGGATGTACGGGCAGATCATCATCGAGTAGCTGTCACAGCCACCCGGGCTTGCGCCGTTCAGCGCGCGGCGGGGCGCGCCAGGCGCATCCCGAGCAGCGGGGCAGCCGCCTCCGGCGGCAGCCTTGTGTAACCGTGCGGCACCTCGAATAGGGCTGCGTCCTGGTTGCCGATTTTGACATGACGCAGCTCCCAGTAGAGGGTCGAAACCTTCCGGTTGCTCGCCTTGAGCCTCGCCTCACATTTCATTGGGATGCCGTCGCTGCTGAGCCACAGCGAGCCGGTCGCGCCGCCTGCGGGCGAAGCTTCCGCAACGGTGTATTTCGTCGTCGGGATACCGTTGACGGTTTCCTGTCCGACCGGCTCGCGCAGCAAATCCGGACTACCGAGGAGCGCCAATTCCTTCGGAAGTGCGAATTCGACCACCGTATGCAGTTGCGGCAGGACGACGTCACCAATGGCGCTGTCGGCGCGCAGAATGAAGACCGGCTTCAACGCCGGCAGTTGCTGCTCATGACGCTGTTCGCCCGGCATATGCCACATCTTGCCGACATAACTCTGCCCATTGACGATCAGGACCCGCTCCGCGCTGAAACCGACGCGAGCATCGCCAAGCGTCTCTGCCAGCGTTGGTCGGGCGATCGGCAGCAGCGCCAGCGGGAAGGCAATCGCAGGCAGATGGAGCCGCCGCATTTCAGCCCTCGATGGTTGCCTTGCTGTTAGATGCCTAATACGGCGGTTTCGCGGCGCACTGGACAGATCCGATGCAAAGCCTATCCTGGAACCGCGAACTCACCGATTGAAATGGGACAGCCGCAATGAGCGAAAGGGCCGGCGCATATTCGTTCAAAACCCGGACCTTAAGCGGACCATGAACGACAGCAGTGGCGCTGTCACCGTACGGGTTCATGCGGCGGTTGCCGAGGTCCCGGCGGCCGCGTGGGATGCGTGCGCCGGCGCGATCAATCCCACCGTTTCGCATGTCTTTTTGAACGCGCTCGAGGAAAGCGGCTCGACGACGGCGCGCACCGGGTGGGTGCCGCAGCACTTGTCCCTCGCCGGACCTAACGGCAATGTCGCGGGCGTGGTGCCGCTCTATGCGAAGTCGCATTCATATGGCGAATACATCTTTGATTACGGTTGGGCAGACGCTTACGAACGGGCCGGCGGACGCTATTACCCCAAGCTCGTGTGCGCTGTGCCGTTTACTCCGGTGCCCGGTCCGCGCCTGATGCTGCATCCCGAGGCGTCGCCGGAGACCCGCGATCATCTGCTCGCCGGGATGGTCGAGTTCACTAAGCGGCGCCGAATCTCATCGCTGCACGTGAACTTCCCCGAGCCCTCCGAGGCCGCGGCGCTGACTGAGGCGGGGTTCTTGCAGCGGCTCGGTCAGCAATTCCATTGGACAAACGACGGCTATCGGGATTTCGACGATTTTCTCACAGCGTTGAACTCGCGGAAGCGTAAAGCGGTGAAAAAGGAGCGGCGCGAGGCGCTTGCCAAGGGTCTGGACATCGAGGTGCTGACCGGATCCGACCTGAAGCCCCGCCATTGGGACGCATTCTACGAATTCTATCTCGCCACCTCCGAACGCAAATGGGGTTCAGCTTATCTCAATCGCCGCTTTTTCGCGATGATCGGCGAGCGCATGCCCGAGAAGATCGTGCTGGTAATGGCGCGGCGTGGTGTCAACTATGTCGCCGGCGCCTTCAACCTTCTCGGCCGCGACACGATCTATGGCCGAAACTGGGGGAGCTACGGGGATTACAAATTTCTCCATTTCGAGTGCTGCTACTACCGCGCCATCGAGTTTGCGATTACGCACGGGTTAAAACGCGTCGAGGCGGGCGCGCAGGGTCCTCACAAGATTCAGCGCGGCTACTTGCCGGTGCCGATCTACAGCGCTCATTGGATCCCCGATCCGGCCTTTCGCCGCGCTGTCGCCCAATTTCTTGCACGGGAGCGCGAGATGGTCGCGCACAAGATCGAGGGTCTGACCGAATTCTCCCCATTTCGCCACGAGAGCCCCTCATGCCCCGGCATGGGCGAGGCAGGAAGCGGCGAAAACTGACTACTCGACCAGCTCGGGCTCCTTCGGCGCGGGCTCGGCGGAGCGCTCTTCGAACGAAAATGAGAGCACGTCTTCGTCCGGCTTTTTAGTGACCCGGACGATCCCGCCCTTGGACAGCTTGCCGAACAGCAGCTCCTCGGCAAGAGGCTTCTTAATGTGCTCCTGAATCACCCGGGCAAGCGGGCGAGCGCCAAACAGCTGGTCGTAACCCTTTTCGGCCAGCCACGCGCGAGCGGCGTCGTCGAGTTCGATCATGACGTTGCGGTCAGCGAGCTGCTCCTCAAGCTGCAGCACGAACTTGTCGACGACCCGTCCGATGGTTTCGGCTGACAGCGGCGCGAATGAGATCGTCGCATCGAGGCGATTGCGAAATTCCGGCGTAAACAGGCGATTGATCGCCTCTTGATCATCACCGGTCCGGACTCCGCTGCCAAAACCGATCGCCGGCTTGGCGAGGTCCCAAGCCCCGGCATTCGTCGTCATGATCAAGATGACATTGCGGAAGTCGACATTCTTGCCGTTGTGATCCGTCAGCTTGCCGTAATCCATCACCTGCAAGAGGATGTTGAACAGGTCGGGATGCGCCTTCTCGATCTCGTCGAGCAGCAGCACGCTGTGCGGGTGCTGGTCGATCGCATCGGTCAATAGCCCGCCCTGGTCAAAACCGACATAACCGGGCGGTGCGCCGATCAGTCGTGACACCGTGTGCCGCTCCATATATTCGGACATATCGAACCGGGTGATCTCGATGCCGAGGGTGCGGGCGAGCTGCCGCGCCACTTCGGTCTTGCCGACCCCGGTCGGTCCGGAGAACAGATAGGAACCGATCGGCTTTTCCGGATCGCGCAGGCCGGCGCGTGCCAGCTTGATCGCCGAAACCAGTGCGGCGATCGCTGTGTCCTGGCCAAACACCATCGTCTTTAAATCGCGGTCCAGATTCTTCAGCACCTCGCGATCGTCGCGTGACACGCTTTTCGGCGGGATCCGCGCCATCGTCGCGATCACCGCTTCGACCTCGCGCGCCGTGATCGTCTTGCGGCGCCGACTCTCGGGGACCAGCATCTGGGCCGCGCCGGTTTCATCGATGACGTCAATCGCCTTGTCGGGCAATTTGCGGTCGCCGATGTAGCGATGCGAAAGCTCGACCGCCGCGCGAATCGCATCACTGGTATAGCGCACCTTGTGGTGTCGTTCGTAATAGGGCTTTAGGCCGCGCATGATCTTGATCGCGTCTTCGACCGTCGGCTCGTTGACGTCGATCTTCTGGAAGCGGCGGACCAGCGCCCGGTCTTTTTCAAAATAGTTGCGGTATTCCTTATAGGTGGTCGAGCCGATGCAGCGGATGACCCCGCCGGCAAGCGCCGGCTTCAATAGGTTCGAGGCATCCATCGCCCCGCCGCTCGTCGCCCCGGCCCCGATCACGGTGTGGATCTCATCGATAAACAGGATTGCCCCGGGCTGTGCCTCGAGTTCCGAGAGCACCGCCTTCAACCGTTCCTCGAAATCGCCGCGATAGCGCGTGCCGGCGAGGAGTGCGCCCATATCGAGCGCATAAATCGTCGCGTTCAGCAGCACCTCGGGAACCTCGCGCTGCACGATGCGGCGGGCCAAGCCCTCGGCGATCGCGGTCTTTCCGACGCCGGGATCGCCGACATAGAGCGGGTTGTTCTTGGCCCGCCGGCAGAGAATTTGGATGGTCCGCTCGACCTCCGCCTCGCGTCCGATCAACGGATCGATTTTGCCGCTCTTGGCTTTTTTGTTGAGGTTGACGCAGTAAGCGTCCAACGCGTCATGGTTGCGCTTCTGCGATTTCTCGCTGCGATCGTCTTCGTCGGCGCCCTGGACGCGCCGTGTTTCCGACCGGCCCGGGGCTTTGGCGATACCATGCGAGATGTAATTGACGGCGTCGAACCGGGTCATGTCCTGCTCTTGCAGGAAATAAACCGCATGGCTTTCGCGCTCGGCAAACATCGCGACGAGAACATTGGCGCCGGTGACTTCCTCACGGCCAGAGGACTGCACGTGAATAGCCGCGCGCTGTAAGACGCGCTGAAAGCTGGCGGTTGGCTTGGCATCGTCGCTGTGGCTTGCCACGAGGTTGGCAAGCTCGTTGTCGACGTAGTTCAAGACCTCTCGGCGCAGGCGATCGATATCGACGCTGCAAGCCCGCAGCACCGCCACGGCGTCCTGGTCTTCGGTAAGCGCCAGCAGCAGGTGTTCCAGGGTGGCGTATTCATGACGTCGCTCATTGGCGTGAGCGAGCGCGCGATGCAGCGACTTTTCGAGATTGCGTGACAGCACGCCCGCCTACCTTCCTTGCCTAGTCCTTTTCCAGCGTACACTGCAGCGGATGCTGGTGCTGCCGGGCGAAATCCATAACCTGGGTCACCTTGGTCTCGGCAACCTCGTAGGTGTAAACACCGCAGATCCCCACTCCGCGACGATGCACATGCATCATGATACGGGTCGCCTCCTGCCGGTTCTTGTTGAAGAACCGTTCGAGGATGTGAACGACAAACTCCATCGGCGTGTAGTCGTCGTTCAACATCAATACCTTGTACATGGACGGCTTCTTCGTCTTCGGCTTTGCCTTGACGACGACACCCGTTCCCGGTCCTTCTTCGCCGCGTTTTCCGTTGTCACTCATCTCGGTCCGAGCCGATAACCCCGCTCGCTCCCAATGATATTGGCTTTGGGCCGGTCCAGAAAAGTGTTTTCCACTCCTCACCCGAACCGCCGACTAAAGCGTTGATCCGCTGTCTACTCGGCGCGATAGGGCCGGCGCAACAGCTGGTCGATCATGGTGTCTATCGACTCGCCGCGATGCAGCAGCGCGTCGACTCTCTCGCCGATCGGCATCTCAATTCCGAAATGCGCCCCCAGTCGGGCGACCGCCGCGGCAGTCGCGACGCCCTCGACCACCGAGCGGCTGCCATGAAGCACCGCGGCCAGGCTCCGCCCGCGACCCAGCGCAACGCCAAGGGCGTAATTGCGCGACTGGGTCGCGCTGCAGGTCAGCACGAGATCGCCGAGACCGGAGAGACCCCGGAAGGTTTCGGCTCGGCCACCCTTGGCTTCGCCAAGCCGGATCATCTCGGCTAGTCCGCGGGTGATCAACGCGGCCCTGGCATTGTCGCCCATGCCGCGGCCGACCACGATGCCGCAGGCGATCGCCAGCACGTTCTTTACCGCCCCGCCTATTTCGGCGCCAATCGGGTCCTGCGATAGATAGGGTCGGAACCTGCCGCTCCCAAGTGCTGTCATGAAGGCGCGGCCGAGTGAGACGTCTAGGCTCGCTATGGTCACTGCGGTTGGCTGATCGCGCGCGACCTCGGCGGCAAAACTGGGCCCCGAAAGAACCGCGGCGGGACAGTCCGGCAGGATCTCGGAGGCGACCTCCGACATCGTCTTAAGCGAGCCGGCCTCGATTCCCTTGGCGCAATGCAGCACCGGCAGTGTCCGCCGGAGATCGGGTGCGAGCCGCTCGATGACGCCGCGCAGAAATTGCGCCGGCACAACCAGCAATGCCGCCTCCGCACCTTCGATAGCAGTGCCGATGTCGGCCGTCGCGCCGATTGCCGGATCGAGCCTCACCTCGGGCAGAAAAAACGGGTTTTCATGCCGCTGATTGATCGTCGCAACCACCTCCGGATCACGCGCCCAGATCACCGGGAGGGAGCCGGCGCGATGCGCCACGATGGCGAGTGCGGTGCCCCAAGCACCACCGCCGATGATCGCCAGCCGCCTCATCGGATGATCCGCAGGCTCATGCCTTAATCCCCGCCCCGATGCGCAGCGGCGCCGCCGGATCGAGAGGCCAACGTGGCCGCAGCGGCGCGTCGAGGCTGTCGACAAGGCCGAGGCGGAGCCGCTCGATCCCGGCCCACGCAATCATCGCCCCGTTATCCGTACACAAAGCCGGCGCCGGCGCTACAAAGCGCAGGCCGGCATCGGCCGCTTGCGCGGCCAGCCGGCCCCGCAAGCGTCGATTGGCCGCGACACCGCCCGCCGCGACCAGGGTGCTTCCCTCAGGGTAGCGACGGCGGAACCAGGCAATTGCGTTGGCCGTGCGATCAGCCAAGGTATCGCAAATCGCGCATTCCACCGCGGCTGCGAGATCTGCTTTTTGGCGTGAATCGAAACGGTTGTCGGCGACGATCTGACGTACTGCCGTCTTTAGGCCAGAGAACGAGAAATCGCAGCCCGGCCTGCCTCGGAGCGGGCGCGGAAGGATGAAACGAGAGGGGTCTCCGCATTGCGCAGCGTGCTCGATAGCCGGCCCGCCCGGATAACCGAGGCCGATTAGCTTGGCAGCCTTGTCGAACGCTTCGCCCGCGGCGTCGTCGAGCGTCGTACCAAGGCGGGTATAACGGCCGACGCCGGCGCAAACGAGGAGCTGACAATGTCCTCCGGATACCAGCAGCAAGAGATAGGGGAAATTAACCTCAGCACTCAGTCGGGCCGTCAGCGCGTGGCCTTCGAGGTGGTTGATGGCGAGAAACGGCTTGCCGGCGCCCCAAGCGAGGCCCTTCGCAATCATCGTTCCGACGATCAGTCCCCCGATCAGACCGGGTCCCGCGGCGGCGGCGATGGCGTCGACTTCGGCGAGCATTAGTCCGGCTTCATCGAGGGCGCGCACAACAAGCCCGTCGAGATGGTCAAGATGGGCACGCGCCGCGATTTCGGGAACCACCCCGCCATAGGGCGCGTGCTCCGCGAGCTGCGCCTCGATCAGATTGGCGAGGATCCTCGGACCGGATGGTGTTGCCGCGACAACCGCCGCAGCTGTCTCGTCGCAGCTCGTTTCGATGCCGAGGACGATCATAGAACTAGCGGCGCTCGGCAGGCAGGCCCTCGGCCGCTGCGCGATCCGCTCGTGGTCAACCGGGCGGCGCAACCTCGTAAGTCTTCAGCGTCTTGTCCGTCGCTGCATCAACTTCCAAGAGCTTGACCGAATAGCCCCACAGTGTCGCCGCATGGCGGATAACGGAGCGGCAACTCTTTTCTTCGAGGAGCACGCCGTTATGGACATAGTGAGCAAGGATCAGGCAACGGTCACCCCTGAGGTCGACATCGACGACCTGAATGTCGGGCTCGCGCCGCGACAGGTCGTATTGCCGTGACAGGCCGCTGCGAATTTTGCGGTAGCCGACGTCGTCATGGATTGCCTCGACCCGCAGCGCCGGCTTGGTGCTGTCATCGGAAACATGGAACAGCCGAAAACGGCGGATCATCGCCGGGCTCAGATACTGGAGGACAAAGCTTTCGTCGCGGTAATTCGCCCAGGCGTGGCGAAGCACGCCGTATCCGTCTCCCGCGCCGGCGATCTCCGGGAACCACTCCCGATCCTCTTCGCTCGGATCCTCGCAGATGCGGCGGATGTCGCTCATCATCGCGAAGCCGAGGGCGTAGGGGTTGAGGCCGCTGAACCGCGGGTCGTCGAAATCCGGCTGGAAGACGACACTCGAATGCGAGTGCAGAAATTCGAGCATCGATCCTTCGGTGATCAGCCCTTTGTCGTGCAGCCGGCGCATGATCTCGTAATGCACGAAGGTCGCACAGCCCTCGTTCATCATCTGTGTCTGTTTTTGCGGATAGAAATACTGCGAGATCAAACGCACGATGCGAACGAGCTCGCGTTGCCAATCTTCGAGCCGCGGCGCGCGCTTTTCGATCAGATATAGCAGGTTCTCTTCGGGCAGGCCGAGCTCCCGCTTGATTTCCTGCAGCCGCGCTTCCTCGGTGTCGGGGTCCTCCTTGTCTTTTCCGGCGCCCGGCACGGTGCGCCACAAATCATTATAGGTCGCCTCGGAATGCGCCCGCCACTCCTCGGCGCGGCGCCGCTCTTCGGCAAGGTTGGGTTTGGTGCGATGGGCGTAGCGGTTGACGCCATGGTCCTTTAGCGCATGTGCAGCGTCGAGCACGCGCTCGACCGCCTCGGCGCCATGCCGCTCTTCGCATTTTTGAACATAGTCGCGCGCGAAGCTCAGGTAATCGAGAATCCCGTTGGCATCGGTCCACTGCCGAAACAGGTAATTGTTCTTGAAGAAATGATTGTGGCCGAAAGCCGCATGCGCGATGACCAAGGTCTGCATGGTCATGGAATTCTCTTCCATGATGTAGCAGATGCACGGATTTGAGTTGATGACGATTTCGTAGGCGAGGCCCTGCAATCCCTTGCGGTAGAGCGTCTCGTGAAAGGCGAAGCGCTTGCCAAAGCTCCAGTGCCGGTACATCAGCGGCAAACCGACCGAGGCGTAAGCATCGAGCATTTGCTCGGACGTAATCACCTCGACCTGGACGGGATAGACATCGAGCCCGAGTTCGTCGAGCGCGATCCGTTCGACTGCGTCGTGGACCCGGCGCAGTCCGGCATAATCCCAATTCGGGCCAGTGTAGAGCGGGGTCGCGGCTTCGAGCCGCAGCGCGGCGGAGTCAGGCACGAATACCCCCTTTGGCAAACAACTCGTGGAACACCGAAAATATCTGCGACGGATCGCTGACACGCCGCATCACGAAATGCGGATGGGCCGGCGCCACCTCGGCATAAGCTCGCCAGAGATCACTATCGCGCGACAACCCGGTTAGGCTCCCGCCCATGCCGTCGCCGACCTCCACATAGGCGAAATACTGGCACAGCGGCAGCACTTCGCCGCCGAGCAGCGTGACGCAACGCCCGCTGTCGGCGCCGTAATTGTCGCCATCGGAAGCCTGAGCCGCATAGATGTTCCAACGGTCTGTCGGGTAGCGCGCCCGCGCTATCTCGAGCATCTTTTCGAGAGCGGTCGAGACCACCGTGCCGCCGGTTTCTCGGCTGTAGAAGAAGGTGTCCTCGTCGACCTCTTCAGCGGTGCTCGTGTGCCGTATGAAGACGATGTCGACGTGCCGGTAGCGTCGGATCAAAAAAACATGAAGCAGCATGAAGAACCTTTTCGCAAGATCCTTCATCGCCTCGGTCATCGATCCCGAGACGTCCATCAGACAAAACATCACCGCTTCGGTGTTCGGACGAGGCACGCGATCGAAGCGGTTATAACGAACGTCGACCGGATCGATATACGGGATAATCTTGCTGCGGTGCTCGAGGCGTTCGAGCTCGCGCAAAAGCCTCTCAGCCTCTTCCTCGGCGCCGCGGGCGCGGGCGTTGTCGATTGCCTCGCGCAGCGCCTCGAGCTCCCATTGCCGGGGCCGCTTCAGCGAGATGCGGCGGGCCATGCTGTTGCGCATCGTGCGCCGAATGCTGAGATTGGCGGGGCTGCCGGTGACCGTGTAACCGGCACGCTGCAGATCGACCGCGAATGTCTCCTTCAAACTCTTCTTGACAAGGTCGGGGAGCTCCAGATCCTCGAAGAACATGTCGAGGAACTCTTCCTTCGACAAGGTAAACTCGAACGCGTCCTCGCCCGATCCGTCCGGGCTCCCCTGCGAACCACCGCGCCCCTCTCCGCCGGTTGGTCGTGGGATCTCATCGCCCGTGACATACTCTTTGTTGCCGGGGACGACATGTTCGCTTCGCCCGGTGCGGCGGCTGTGGTGAAAGATCGGCTCGGCGATCCCTCGCGTTGGGATCGCCACCTTCTCGCCGTGGCCGACATCGGCCACTTTGCGCTTGCGCAGTGCGTCCTGCACCGCCGATTTGACCTCTGCCCGGGCGCGCGACAGGAACCGCTGCCGGTTGCTTAGGCTCTTGCCTTTCGGGTTAGGACGCCGGTCGACGATATTCATGAGGCTCTCCTCAAAGCTGGGGGCCGAGATCGCCTACCCTGCCTTGTTCACCCTCATATACCATTCGACGAGGCGGCGGACTTGTCGCTCGGTGTACCCGCGCGACACCATCCGCTCGAGGAAATCGGCGTGCTTCTTTTCGGTCTCGGTATCCTTCTTCGAGCCGAAACTGATGACCGGCAACAGATCCTCGACCTGGGAGAACATGCGGCGCTCGATCACCTCGCGCAACTTCTCGTACGAGGTCCATGACGGGTTTCGGCCGGAATTGTTGGCCCGCGCCCGCAGCGCGAATTTGACCACCTCATTGCGGAAATCCTTCGGGTTGGCGATCCCCGCGGGCTTTTCGATCTTCGACAGCTCCTGGTTCAGCAATTCGCGGTTCATCAGCTGGCCGGTATCCGGGTCCTTGTAGTCCGAGTCCTCGATCCAAGCATCGGCGTAGGCGACATACCGATCAAACAGGTTCTGGCCATAGTCGGAGTAGGATTCAAGGTATGCCTTCTGAATCTCGTGCCCGATGAACTCGGCATAGCGCGGGGCCAGCTCGGCTTTGATGAAGTTGAGATACTTCTTTTCGGTATCGTCAGGAAACTGCTCGCGCCAGATCGCCTGCTCGAGCACGTACATCAGGTGAACGGGATCAGCCGCCACCTCCTGAGTGTCGAAATTGAACGTACTCGACAATACCTTGAAGGCGAAGCGCGTGGAAATGCCGTCCATTCCCTCGTCGACGCCGGCCGCATCACGGTATTCCTGCACGGATTTCGCGCGCGGATCGGTATCCTTCAGGCTCTCGCCATCATAGACCCGCATCTTGGAGTACAGGTTCGAGTTCTCATGTGACTTCAACCGTGACAACGTACTAAACCGCGCTAGAATATCAAGCGTGGACGGAGCGCAAGCTGCGCTCTCCAACTCGCTGTTCTGCAATAGCTTTTCGTAGATCTTGCGTTCTTCTGTCGAACGCAGGCAGTACGGCACCTTGATCACCGAGATTTGGTCGATGAAAGCCTCGTTGTTTTTATTGTTCTTAAAGCTTTGCCATTCGGCTTCGTTCGAATGGGCCAGGACGATACCCTGATAGGGGATGCCGCCGATATTCTCAGACCCGACGTAATTTCCCTCCTGGGTCGAGGTGAGCAGCGGGTGCAGCATCTTAATCGGCGCCTTGAACATCTCGACGAATTCCAAGAGGCCCTGGGTCGTGCGGTTGAGACCGCCTGAATAGGAGTAGGCGTCGGGATCGTTCTGGCTGAAAAACTCGAGCTTGCGGATATCGACTTTGCCGACAAGGCTGGACACGTCTTGGTTGTTCTCGTCGCCGGGCTCGGTCTTGGAAATGCAGATCTGCTTCAGCCGCGAGGGCTGCAGCCGGACCACGCTAAATCTGGTAATGTCGCCGCCGAATTCCTCGAGCCGTTTGACCGCCCAAGGGGAGATCGTGCCAGTCAGACGCCGCAGCGGGATACCATAACGCTTTTCGAGTTCGGGGCCGAGCGTTACCGGATCGAACAAGCCGAGCGGGCTTTCAAATACTGGGCTGACTTCCTTGCCGGCCTTGAGAACGTAGACCGGCTCCTTCTCCATCAGCTGCTTTAGGCGCTCGGCGAGCGAGGATTTGCCGCCGCCGACCGGCCCTAACAGATAGAGTATCTGCTTGCGCTCCTCGAGCCCTTGGGCGGCATGCCGGAAGAAGCCGACGATCCGCTCGATCGTCTCCTCCATGCCATAGAAGTCCGCGAACTCGGGATAGACCTTGATCGTCCGGTTCATAAAGATACGGCCAAGCCGCGGATCCTGGCTCGTATCCACCATTACCGGTTCGCCGATGGCGCGAAGCATCCGCTCGGCCGCTCCCGCATAATAGGAAGCGTCATCGGAGCATTTGCCGAGATACTCCTCCAGCGAGAGCTCGACCTCTCTCCGGTTTTCGTACAACCGGGAATAGAGCCCGAAGATTCCGTCATCGAAATTCATTTCTCACCTCAACCATGCCCCGCGCCCCACCCGCACCTTCGCGTCACACTATCAGAGAACGGCGTAACTGGCCGAATGTTTCGCCGGGATCTCGTAATTCGTCGCAATCCCGGCAACACCGTTGTTGCGTCGGCTTCTCAATCATGCATCCGAGGGTTCGCCAATCGCGAACCACCGGCCCCGCCTCGTTAAAGCACCCGACCCGATCCGCATAATCGCAGGGTCGCACTCTCCGTGATTATGGCAACACTTTGTGGCGATAGTACGAATGTATCTGACCACCTGCGCGACAGCCTGCGAGAAGCTGTTAGACGGGCAATCACGATACGCCCAAACTCATCACCAGTTAACAACATATTGTGGTCGAGTCCGAAATTGTCCCCAGCATATATTAAATCAGCAAAAAACCCAATAGAAATGTAGGTTAACGCCAACGGCACCGGTCCGGCGTTGGACGCGGCGGCCGCGCGCAATGCGGCCAGGGCCCAGGTAACCGCGGCGTTCTGCCGCAGAACGGCAGAAGGTTAGCGATTGCGACAACCTCAACGTTCTCATCCGCACAGCCGAGGTCGTTCAGTTTTTCCGGGCTTAGCTTGAGTTTCAACCGCTGAAGCCCAACCGCCGTCGCGGGCGGCGGCAAGCCCAGCCCGTGTCGTATTAGTGCGGCCGCGAAACCCCAGCAGACTGCGCCCCGACCCCATGCTCGATCCCGGCGATCGCGTCCGGGCTGTTATGGGACGATCTGGCCAGCTTGGTGTGCGACAACCAATTCGATGACAGAGCCCCGGCCAGCTGGTTCGCGAGGCAGCCGTAGCTCGCATCGGTCATATGCAACCCGTCGGGGCCGACCATTGCCGCCGGCGCCAGTTGTTGCGTGCGGTCCCAGTCCCGCATGATCTCGAAGCGGCGAAACAGCCCGACATGCGCATGACTGGCGATCTCGGCGATCAGCCGCTCCATTTCGGCCGAAGCCGGCCGCGCCAGGACCCTTGGGGCGTACTGCAAATCCATCATTAGAACATCGATCCCGTGCGCCTTCATCGTGGCAATGCCGCGCCGGATCATCTGTTCATCCGCCGAAAGGTCGTCGCGCCGCAGCGCGGCATTCGTCCCGACTTGCCAGATGACCAGATCAGGATGCTCGCCCACGACATCGCGGTCGAGACGAGCCAACTCCTCTGGAACATCCTGGCCGCCGACGCCATGGTTGACGACCCTGATCCCGAGGCCTGGAAAGCGGTCCTTCAACTCCTGCTCGAGGCGGCTCGGGTAGCTCAGTTCCGGAGCGCTCGCTCCAACCCCTTTGGTCGAGGACGAGCCCATTGCGACGATGGTCAGCGGCTCGCCGGTCTGGATGCGGGCTGCCGTGCGATCGAGCGCTGCGTCGATCACCGATAGCGCCGGCGGGGTGGCGCAGTCCGGCGCCCCGGCAAGTGCTGCGGGATGTGCCGGATCGGACAGTGCCGGACCGCCCGGTGCCGACATCACGGCAAGCACCGCAATAAGACCCCCGATGATGACAGCAGCCCTCACCGCAGCGCGATCCTGATCGCATCCGCAAGTTTACCGGCAATGCAGCCGTAAACCTTGGCCGCGAGGCTGGCCCTTTCGTCTTTGGCGACACCGTCGAAGTTGAACACGTTCTGTTCGCTCCAATAGCGCATCATCTCGAAACGCGGAAACACGTTGACATCGTTTACGTCACCAATCCGGTGAAGGGCATTCAAGTAGCGCTCGAAGTCGATGACCGTCGCGGTGCTATGCGAGAATTGCATGTCGACGAGAATGATATCGATACCGCGCGCCTTGAGTTCGTCGACCCCGGTTTGCAAGGTGGCCGCAAAATCATCGACCCCGACCCCGCGCACGGCATCGGTGGTGCCGGTCTCCCAGATCACCAGAACCGGGTCTTCGGGTATGATGTCACTGGCAAATCGGTCCAGCATCTGCTGCGCGGTTTGCCGCGCAACACCTCGATTGACGACCGCTATCGGGGATGCGGGGTACCAAGCTGCGAGGATTTCCTGCAAACGATTGGGATAGGCGAATTCGGAGGAGCCCGCCGCCAACCCAGTGGTCGAGGCCCCACCGATTGCGACGATCTTGACAGGATCCTTCGCCCGCAACCGCTCGGCCAGATGAGGCAGCTTGTCATCGACTTGCATCAGTTCTTCCGGCACGTCACAGGCCGGCGTAGCCAAGGCGGCGCACCAGGGAGGGAGAAACGCCGCCGCGAGACCCGCCGCGAACAACCCCGGCATGGCCCACCTGCCGGCCGGACGCCGCCGCATCATGTGCCGCTACGGCGGCCGCTATCGGAGTCCGCCATGGCCGATTGCAGCATCGGCGCTCGACCCATGGTTTTGTACCACTCCAACATTCCCGCAGTAAGGCACATGGCGAGAATGCCCGCAAGATTAACCGCCAGCTGGACAACGATCGATGAATCGTATTCCGAAAGAACGAAATGCCCGAGCGCCGAGAGCAGAATGCCCAGGCAAAAGATTTCCAGCGATTGCTGGCCGCATAAAATCAGCGGTTTAGCCGCCGCGGAGCGCAGCACCGCTGCGTCGGGTCGCACCAGGGCGGCGACGACCGCGAGCATCGCAAAAAACGGGATGAGCCGGATCGGGGACAAGTTGTTCTTGTTCACCGGCCACAGTTCCTTGAGAAACAGACCAGGGAACAGGTCCCAGACACCGTGAAGCGTCCAACTGAGCTTGACGACGAAACCCGCAACAACGACGCTCGCGGCGAGCGGCAGAGCGGCGTGCGCTAATCGCGACCACCGCCGCTCGCTCCCTCCTCCCAAGCCCAGCGCAGCTCCGGCGGTGAACAGAAACTGCCAGGCCAACGGGTTGAAATACCAGACATGGCCTTCCGGGTATGCCGGCACCGACAGATTGGTGATCTGCACGACCACATAGAGGAGGAAGGAAGGCACCAACACCAGCACGGGACGCTGCCGCAGCCCCAGCAAAATGAATGGGAAGATGACCAACATCACGATGTATAGCGGCAGGATGTCGAGAAACGTGGGCTGAAATTCGAGGAGCAGCGCCTTGACTATTGCCACGTGGGGCTCTTCGAGAAAGTCGCCCACCCGCATCTCGTCGTTGTACATCGGGTTGTTGAACGTCGTGACCGTGTACGACACCTCCGCAATGAAAATGACGAACAGAAATATGTGGGCAACGTAAAGTTGCCACGCGCGGCTGAGAATTCTGTGCCGTAGCGTATAACGGCCCTTGCAACGCAAGCGTTCGACCATAAACCAGAGCGGCGGTGTAGCCCGAGATGAAGATAAAGACCTCTGCCGCGTCGAAGAACTGAACCGCCTGTATCGTGAAGTAGCTGAGGATATTCTCTGGAATATGGTCAATAAAGATAAAGATCAAGGCAAGTCCGCGAAAGAAGTCGAGACGAAGATCGCGTGACAAAGCAGGCACGGACGAGCTCTGAACTGTCGCGTTGATCGCAGCCGCGCTGCGCGATGCTAGCTTAGCAAAAATTTTGCAGGCGGTCGATGAGGCGCGTCAGCGGCTCGGCCCAGAGTCGCCGGTAGAGGGGCTAGGAAGGGCTGGCCAAACGCGATTGGCTGCGGGTCGCGATCCCTGAAACTGGCGCTCAAAGGCCAGGCCCGGGATCCCCGATGAAACTGCCGCTCAATCGAGGCCGCGGCGCGGGGTGAACGAGGCCTCGGTCTTCTGCCGGATCTCGTCGAGCGATACGCCTGGCGCCAGCTCGGTCAGGGTCATCCGGGAGCGATCGATCGCGAAGACGCCGAGATCGGTGATCACCGTGTCGACCACCCCCTGGCCAGTCAACGGCAGGGTGCAACGACGCAGCAATTTCGGCTCGTTCCGCGCGGTGTGCTCCATCACCACGATGACCCGTTTGACCCCAGCGACGAGGTCCATGGCGCCGCCCATGCCTTTGACCATGCGGCCCGGGATCATCCAGTTCGCGAGATCGCCGTTCTCCGCCACTTGCATTGCGCCGAGGATCGACAGGTCGATATGACCGCCTCGGATCATCCCGAAGGATTGCGCGCTGTCGAAATAGCTCGTCGTCGGCAGCTCAGTGATTGTTTGCTTGCCGGCATTGATCAGGTCCGGGTCCTCTTCGCCCGCGAACGGAAAGGGGCCCATCCCGAGCATGCCGTTCTCGCTCTGTAGCTGCACGGTGATCCCCGGCGGGATGAAGTTCGAGACCAGGGTCGGAATGCCGATGCCGAGATTAACGTAAAAACCGTCTTCCAGCTCCGCCGCGGCGCGGCGCGCCATGTCGTCGCGTGACCAAGCCATATCGCTCGCTCCTGTTGCTCAGCTGTCCCGCTCGCGCACGGTGCGTTGCTCGATGCGCTTTTCGAAGGACGGGCCGTGCACGATGCGCTTGACGAAAATCCCGGAGGTATGGATATGGTCGGGATCGATCGCGCCGGGCTCGACCAGGTGCTCGACCTCCGCCACGGTGACGCGTCCGGCGGTCGCCATCACCGGGTTGAAGTTGCGCGCTGTCTTGCGATAGACGAGATTGCCCTCCCGGTCGGCCTTCCAGGCATGGATGATCGCGAGATCGGCGACGAGACCGCGCTCCATTACGTAGCTCGCGCCGTCGAACTCCCGGGTTTCCTTGCCTTCAGCAATCAGCGTACCAACGCCCGTCTTGGTGAAGAACGCCGGGATTCCGGCGCCGCCAGCGCGGATCCGTTCCGCCAGGGTGCCTTGCGGGTTGAACTCGAGGTCGAGTTCCCCCTTCAGATAGAGATCGGCGAACAGTTTGTTCTCGCCGACATAGGACGAGATCATCTTGCGGATTTGCCGAGTTTCGAGCAGCAGCCCGAGCCCGGCGCCGTCGATCCCGGCGTTGTTGGAAATGACGGTCAGCCCGTTGACCCCGGAATTGCGGATCGCGGCGATCAGCGCCTCCGGGATTCCGCAAAGTCCAAACCCACCCGACATTATCGTCATGCCGTCCCGCAATAGGCCGGCGAGCGCGGCGTGGGCGTCGGGGTATACTTTATCCATCACGTGCTCCTGCGCGATCGCGCTGCCCGATCATAGCGCGATGATTAGTTTCGGCCACCCTGTCGCGGCACATCCGCCGGAACGCCCAGCCGCTGTCGCGTCGTCTCATCGACGACGCCACTCACATTGATACCTTGCTGTTTCTGATATCGTGCGACTGCTGCGGCGGTCGCTGAATTGTAGAGGCCGTTCTGCTCGATCGTCATCCGCGCTGCCGCCAAGCCATGTTGCACCCCTTTCACGTCGTTTCCCCGCATCGGCGGGTCCGCTGGCTTCAACAACCGTGGTTGGCCTGCTTCAGGCTGCGTCCCGCCGAACCAAGCGCTGACGTCGTTTCCATTGATCAAAAGCCATTTCGGGGGCGCCGAAGCCAAGCGGAAATCGACTCGCGGCGACTCGTCGGGCGCCTTCTCCTCGACACCCATTTCCCTGAGCACCGGGAGATACTCGGCGAAAGGCATCCCGGCGCTCAATTGCGAGATCGCATCAAAGCCACGGATGACCAGATCGCCTGCGGCCGCATAGCCCTTCGGCGCGAGAGGTGAGCCCTTCGCTTCTGCCGTCAGATCCACCCCGACATCCTCCGTATCGACGGCGATATCATAGATATGGAAGGTCGGATTGAGCATCGCCGCGGCTCCGAGGGCCTGCTGAATTGCCTGCTGCTTTTTTTTCTCGGTGTCGCGCTCACCCGATGCTTGCTCGTCGGTCACGCTGGCGAGCGCCTGTAGCAGGTTGGTCAGCGCCTGCGTGCTCAGATCGCCGATACCGAAATCGAACACCACGCGGTGCGGTACCTTGTTTTGCTTGAGGACCAATGGCGCGAGGTCGAACCGCTCGTGATGGATGCTGAACCGCAGCGCTGCCATTTCGCCGTCGAGACCGGTCAGCTCAATGGCGCTTCCCGCCTTCTCCACCGACAGCAGCGTTTCGCCAGTGATGCTTCTGGCCGTCAATCCGTTAAATGCGAGTTCGCCCCGGATCGTGCTGAACTGGGCCGCGATGCTCGGAAGCATCGCTAGGAAAGCCGCGCCGCGCACTTGCGGTGATCGGCTGTCTTCGGTTTGCAGGGCGCCGATCGCGGCGCGCAACTTGTCAAGTTCGTGGAGACGAGGGCCGGCGCTCCTGCCGCTGAACGCGATCCGATCGATTCCGCCTGCAACGGGTCCCTGCGGGAAGAAGTACTGTAGCCCTTTCGCCTCAAATTCGATCGGCCTACTCCACCCGTCATCGGGTTCGGTGGCGAGCTTAGATTCCATTGAGATCGGTCCGACGCTGACCCAAGTGCCGGTCTTGGGTTGGTCGATGCGCGCGCCGGCGATTGTGACGGCGGTTTCCCGGCCGCGTCCAGACTCCGCCTCGATCACGGCATCGGCCCTTGCGCCTTCAAGTGTGATCAGAGTTTCGCTGCCGCCAGGCTCGACGAGCGTCGCCTTCTTCGGTAGCGACAGGGCGAGCTCGATCAGCCTGCCCTCTTCTTTCTGCCCGACTAGCCGGATTTCGATGCGGTCGAGAGCGAGCTGCCCGGGTTCAGGGGTGCCAAACGACAGCCGCGCATGATCGATGACCGCCACCAGCGCGTCGCCTTCGCGCCGGATCTCGTAAGGATCCGAGCCGGCCCACCTGACGACACCGTTCGATGTCGGCCCCAGGCGGCCGATGAACGCGTCGATCTCCGCCTTGAAGCGGTCGAGATCCGGCTGTGCTGCGCGGCCGGGCGCAGCAAGCGCCAAGGCAACGATAACGACGGCGGCCGCCAACTCTGGCCGCGGCGGATAGTTCATTTGCGGAGTCCAATAAGCAATTGACCGCTTCGGATATCATATTGTGTGATTGCTTCCGAAACCGTGAGCCTCGCGGCGTACGACAGCGGATTTTTGCTAAACAGGATGTCTTCGGCACGCGAGCCCGGGGTGGAGATCAGAGCGGCAGAGGACAGCGTCGCCCAGGACTGGGCAGGATTGTCCCGCTATCTCGCCCGGTTTGGCTTGGCGCTCGGGCCAACGCAACCGCGGCAGTTTGCCGGCGGGTTTGGCAATCTCAACTATTTGATCGAAATCGGCGGCAAGCGGGCCGTCTTACGTCGGCCGCCGAGCGGACCGTTGCCGCCCGGCGCCAATGACATGGCGCGCGAATATCGGATCCTGTCTTCACTATGGCAAGCCTACCCGCTGGCGCCGCGCGCCCTGTTTTTCTGCGACGAGACGAGGGTGCTCGGCGCCCCGTTTCAGATCATCGAGTACCGCCCGGGCATGGTGATCCGCGACACTCTGCCGCCGGGTTTGGGCGACCGCGAGCAGGTCGGCGCGACGTTAAGTCGGCAGCTGGTGGAGGCCCTGGCCGCGCTCCATGCCGTCGACCCGGCGGAGATCGGGCTGGGGACGCTCGGCCATCCGGCTAACTTCATGGCCCGAACCGTTGAGGGCTGGTCGAGGCGCGGGGCGGCTGTCGCCGATCTGCTCGATCCCCGCGCCTTTGCCGAGACAGTCGGCTGGTTGCGCGACCGAATCCCAACGAACAAGTCGGTTAGTCTGCTCCATTCCGACTTCAAGCTCGACAACATGATCATCGAGCCGACGACACTCGCGCCGGTCGCGGTGATCGATTGGGATATGGGAACGCGCGGCGATCCCCTTTGGGACCTCGCCGTGCTGCTGAGCTATTGGGCCGAGCCCGGCGATCCCGCTTGCCTGCAGCGGGTTCGACAAATGCCTACGACACAGCCCGGGTTCTGGCGCCGCCACGAAATGTTGGCCGCCTATCAGCGCCTCAGCCGCTGCGCGATCGACGATTTCGCCTTCTACCGGGTGTTGTCGGTGTTCCGCTCGGCGATCGTTTTCGCGCAGCTGTTCGAGCGCTACCGGCGCGACCCTGGGCCCAATGCGGGTTGCGCTACATTCGACATGGTCGGGCGCGAACTGCTCGACCATGCGTTCGAAATCATCCGTGGTCGCGTCGAGTGAACACCCGGGAATCGCGGGAACAGCGAAACTCGGGTCGGGTTTCGCTTGGCAAACGCCAAAACGTCAGAATGTAAACGGTCACGGCCTAATGCTGGAACATGTGATCCTGGACCGCTTGAATTGATCGCGTGCAATCCGCCTCTGAGGGCAGCCCAGTTACGAATGGAATCCATTTGATTTTACTACGGAATTTACCTGTTCTCTTAGGGTTGTATAAGCTAGGAACGCCGGTTGGGAGGGTACACCACGCCGATGTTCGTCCCGTGCGAGCAATGCCCGCTGCGGCGGAGGGCCCTATTCAGGCCTTTTTCGGACATCGAACTTAGCTTCATCGCTACGATGAAGACGGACCACATCGCCGTCTCACCGCGCGCGGACATCATACGGGAGGACGAGGTCGGGGGGCCGGTCTACACGCTGTTCGAGGGGTGGGCCGTTCGCTATCATCGCTTGCCAAACGGGGCCCGTCAAATCTTTGATATCATGCTGCCGGGCGATGTCGTCGGACTCGCTTCCGCGGTCCTCGGCAGGGTCAAGCATTCCGTTCAAGCGATCACATCTGCGACGCTTTGTGTGCTTCAGGGCCGCGGCTTTTCGGAACTATTCAATGGCCATCCCGGGCTGGCGCTGAATATCCTTCAGACGCGGGTCGAAGAAGAGCAGCGTATGGATGTGCGCCTTGCGCTGCTTGGACGGAGCACGGCAGAGCAGCGGATCGGATATCTGATGCTGGAAACCTTCGACCGGCTGCGCCAACGGGGGATCGTCGATGCCGGCTCGACCTGCCCGTTTCCGCTGCAGCGGCGCGATCTCGCCGACGCCGCCGGCCTCTCCCGGGTGCATGTCGCAAGGACGCTTGAATCGCTGCGCGAACGCCGGATTGCCGAAATTCAGGATGGTACGCTCGTGATCTTCGACCGGTCGACCTTGACCCAGCTGGCGGGGTACGTCCCGCTCGGAGCCGCAGTGGGCAGGCGGGCGCTCCTATAAGGCTCAGTCAACCCGTATCACGGCCGGAAATAGTTTATTTGGGCAGTGGTTGCAGCGTGCGCGAGATGAGTTCGTCAAGCGCCATCGATGACCTCGTCTTCCAGCAAGCGGCGGGCTTGTTTTGCCGAGCCCGCCGAAAGAACGTCGTAGCCGGTCGGATACGGGGCACGGCGATGTCCGAAATCATTAGATGAGCCAGAAGATAACACCGGACATCATATGTGTAAGCAATCGTTTACACGGACCGCGCTGCCCAGACGTCTGGGCGCGCCGGCTGCATACCTTGCACGGCGCAGCCGAACCTCAGAAAACCCTTGCATCGGCAAAGCACTGGCCCGACATTGACGCGGGGCTGGGGTGCCGGCCGGCCATGCAGCTGACGCTGCGCAGCCGAACGGCTGAGATTAGACCCACTGAACCTGGTCGGGCATGCCCGGCGAAGGGAGTCCGTCATAACCGCGCCGCTCGCCGTCTCGTCGTCTCACCCCAAAACCGTGATCATCGGCGCTGGGGTGATAGGCTTGGGGATCGCCTGGCGACTTGCCCAGGCGGGTTGTCCGGTAACCGTTTACGACCGTGCCGCGGCAGGGCGTGGAGCAAGCTGGGCCGCGGCCGGGATGCTGGCCGCCGCGATCGAGACTGAGCCCGGCGAAGAAAACCTTCTAGCGCTGACCCTCGAAAGCCAGGGAATGTGGCCGGGTTTTGCGGGTGAACTCGAAGCGGCATCGGGGATTTCCGTCGGCTACCGCGACGAGGGGACGATTGTCGTTGCGCTGACCCGCGATGACGCCGAGCAGTTGCGGTTCACCTACGATTTTCAGATTAGTCTCGGGCTCGAGCTGGAATGGCTGTCGGGGGCGGAGGCGCGGCGCCGCGAGCCCCATTTGCGGCCCGGCATACCGGGCGCAGTGCTGAGCCCGCGCGACCACCAGGTCGAGAATCGCCGGCTCGCTTGCGCGCTCGTCGAGGCGGCGCGCCGTGCCGGTGTCACACTGCGCGAGCATCATCCGGTCCGCGAGGTCGCGATCGCCGCCGGGCGCGCCTGCGCTGTCGTGACAGACCGGGGCCGCGATCCTGCCGATGTCGTGGTGCTGGCGGCCGGGGCCTGGTCGCGGGAAATCGCCGGCATCCCGCCGGCTTACCTGCCCCCCGTCCGTCCGATCAAAGGACAGATGCTGGCTCTGCGCATGGACCCGGCAGCGCCTCTTCTGCGGCATGTCGTCTGGCTCCCGCGGGGTTATCTCGTGCCCCGCAACGATGGACGGCTGGTGATCGGCGGGACGGTCGAAGAGCGCGGCTTTGACGATACATTGACTGCCGGCGGATTGCTGGCGCTGATCGAAGGCGCCTGGCGCGCCGTGCCGGCGATCGAAGAGCTGCCGATCGCCGAGACATGGGTTGGCTTTCGTCCGGGTTCGCGGGATGACGCCCCGATGCTCGGTCCGAGCGGGATCGAGGGGCTTGTCGTTGCCACCGGACACCATCGCAACGGGATTTTGCTGACGCCGCTGACCGCCGCGGCAATAAGCGCTTATGTATTGACCGGTCGTCTGCCCGAAGCGGCGCGGCCGTTCTCACCCGAGCGCTTCGGCGGGCAACTTCATTCGACCGCAACCACCGGCCGGACCCTCGCCGGGGGGGCTCGATGAGGCGGGTCAGGATCAATGGCGTAGAGGAGGAGGTCGCCGCGACGACGGTCGGAGAGTTGCTTGCCGCTCGCGGCGTCGACCCGGCAGCCAAGTTCCTGGCAGTCGCAGTCAACGGTTGCGTGGTGCGCCGTTCCGAATGGCCATCGAAACCCCTCGGGCCGGGAGACGATATCGAGATCGTGCGGCCATTCTCGGGCGGTTGAGCTTGCGGCCGATCTGAAATAGTTTCAGTCGACCGCATCGCTGCATCGTCATGCCTCGGCACGATTCGGGCATCCGCCTGCGCCTCGAAACCGGCGGCGATTTTCAGTGTTGCCGGGTCGTGTCCGGGCGATGATGACATCGGAAGCAGCGTCGAACCATACGCTTGAGGTGGGCATTAACGCTCCAGGACAATCTCGATGACAGATCCGTTTCTTATCGCCGGCACACCCCTCTCCTCGCGGCTTTTTGTCGGCACCGCCGGCTATCCAAACCAGCAAGTGCTGCTCGACTGCCTGGAGGCGAGCGCGGCCGAGATCGTCACAGTCTCGATCCGGCGGATCAGCCTTGAGGGCTACGCGGAAAGTCTGGTCGACTTGCTCGGCGGGCGCTATCGGTTGTTGCCCAATACCGCCGGCTGCGCCACCGTGCGCGACGCGGTCCTGACCGCCGAGCTCGCCCGCGAAGCGCTTGACACCGATTGGGTGAAGCTCGAGTTGATCGGTGACCGCGAAACGCTTTACCCCGATGTCGAGCAGCTCGTCCGCGCGGCCGATGAGCTGGTGCGGAGCGGCTTCACCGTACTCCCCTACTGCAATGAGGACCCGGTGACTTGTCAAAAGCTCGCCGATGTCGGATGCGCCGCGGTAATGCCTCTCGGCTCCCTGATTGGCTCGGGCATGGGCATCGCCAACCCGGCGGCGATCGAGCTGATCTGCTCGCGCAGCCCGGTTCCGGTCGTGCTCGATGCCGGGATCGGCACAGCCTCAGACGCCGCCCTGGCGATGGAGCTCGGCTGCGAGGCGGTTCTCGTCAATACGGCGATCGCCCGGTCGCACGATCCACATCGGATGGCCGCGGCGATGCGGGCGGCGGTGGAAGGTGGACGCCTCGCCCGGCTCGCCGGCCGAATTCCAAAGCGGCGTTTCGCCGAACCGTCGAGCCCGCAATTCGGTCTCGTCGGGTCCTGACCGGCGCCCGCCCGGGCGGTCAGTCGTCCCTACGGATCGTCGACGCGGGCCTTCGGCATGATCTTTGCCATCCCGCTCCATGACGACAATCCGACGATCCGTATGCCGATCGTCACTTATTTTCTGATCGGCATGAGCATTGGCGCGTTCTTATGGCAGCTCGGGCACAACGAACGCGTGATCCTTTATACCTTTGGGATGATCCCGGCCGAGCTGTTCGGCCTCTGGCGTCCGCCGCAGATCTATCAGGCCCCGGCGCCCTGGCTGAAGATTCTGACCAGTATGTTCCTGCACGGGGGCTGGTTTCATTTGCTCGGCAACATGCTGTACCTGTGGATCTTTGGGAACAATGTCGAGGATGTGCTGGGACGGGGCCGCTATCTGTTCCTCTACCTGGCTTGCGGGATCGTGGCGGCGCTCGCCCAAGCTGTGTCGAACCCGGCATCGCACATCCCGATGGTGGGCGCGAGTGGCGCGATCGCCGGTGTCCTTGGGGCGTACCTGCTACTTCACCCGAGCGCCAATGTGCATTGCTTTGTCTGGATCGTGATTTTTTTCCGCATTGTCAACATCCCGGCCTGGACAATGCTCGGCTTGTGGTTCGCAATGCAATTGGCGAGCGGTCTCATCGTCGCCTCCGGCAAGCCTGGCGTTGCGTTCTGGGCGCATATCGGTGGGTTCGTAACCGGGTTGGTGCTGGTCGTCGTGTTGCGACCGCAGGGCGTCCCGTTGCTGCAGCCGGCGCGCAGCAAAGTCTTTGCCAGCGCCTCGCCGGCCGCATTTACGGGCCGCGCCGCCCGTTACCGCGGTTCCGTCCCGCCGGCGGGCCGCCGGCTCACTCGGCCGCGTAGTCCGTGGGAATAGGATATGATTTAACGGACCCGAGAGGGCATCCTCGGGTCCCGTGTCACGGCGCGTGACCGCGATGCGGTAATGCGGGCCGCGCGACCCTTTCGAGCAGGGCAAACCATTTTTCGACCCGCTTGCGATTCTTCCCAAAATCGGATTCGCCATATCGCGACCGGCTGTAAACAGCGATGCTGGAGCGGTTGGGTCCGAGCGCGACAAACTCGACGGTAATAATGTCGGGAAAGCGGAAGGTCGGCGAATGTTGGATATAGAAGAGCCGTCGGACGTCGGTATCGGCGACGATGTTCACCATGCGCTTCTCGCGGGCGATCACCTCGGTCCAATACTCGTGCAACCGCTCCCACGGCACGTCGAAAATCGGGCTGGCGATCGCTTCGCCAACTGAACAATAGCCGGGCGGACACGCAAGAAAACCAGCTTTCGGCAACGGCGAGCGCAATTCGGTGATGCCGATGGTCTCGCCCGGAGCAAGGCGATCTTCGGCTTCGCGGCCCATGTAAATACGCACCGCGACGCCGAGCGCCGCCAGTCCCAGCACGCCTGCGACCAGGACCGTTATGATTCGGCGAGCAACGCGCACCCCTCCCTCTGCGGTCGCTAGTGGTTCGATCCTCACTATGCCATAAGAGGCCTCGCGGCAAAGGGCGGGATCCGGATGAAGCGGCGATCGGTGCACGAACTCCCGGCGGCGCCGTCGCTGGTATGCGACGGGAGTGTGCCCTACGCACCGCAAGGTCTCGCCGACGGGATTTCGGTCCTGAGGGCCGAGCCACTTTTTGGTCAAATTTTGGAAAAGGCGGGTCCACCGCGGTTCCGTCGGCGTCGCAATGAGTTTGGCACGCTGCTACACATCATTCTCGAGCAACAGGTCTCGATCGACGCGGCGGCGGCGATGTACCATCGATTGGTGGGACTGTGCCGCCCGTTAGGGCCGACGACGTTTCTCGCTCTCGATGACACAACGCTCCGCGCATGCGGCTTCAGTCGTCAAAAGATGGGCTACGCGCGCGATCTCGCCACGGCGATCAACCAAGGCCGTTTCGATTTCACTCGGCTCGCCGCCTCTGAAGACGACACTGCGCTGGCGGCGCTGCTCGCGGTTAGAGGCATCGGGCGATGGAGCGCCGAAATCTATCTGCTCTTTGCCCTCGGACGGCCGGATGTCTGGCCGGCCGCGGATCTCGGCCTGCAAGTTGCGATCGGCGAGGAACTCGGTCTCGGATCGCGCCCCGGCGAACTTGAATTGCGGCGCCGCGGCGAGGCGTGGCGACCCTGGCGATCGGTCGCCGCCTGCCTCTTTTGGCAATCCTATTTGCACGCCCGCGGACGAACAGCGCCCCGGCTGCCGGCGGAGCTTTACGCCTAGTGCCGGACAAGGGTGCTGGTTTGAGGACGCTTCCATATTCTGCGAAACAGCAGCCGGGAGAATATGCCGGCGAAAACCAGCATGAGGAGCGCGGGCAGACCGCCCTCCTTTACAGCGCCGACGCCGATCTCGATCAGTATGGCGAGAAGGAACGCCAAGGCGGGGCTCAGGAGAATGGCTCCGGCAATCGTCCAGCATGCCCAGGTCGGGAGACTGTCCATGATATCGTGCGGCCCTGTCCGGCTGTTGCCGCACCATCTCTCGCCGATAATGATTGGTAATTTGTTAGCCGGCTGAGCTTCGGCCCATCAGACTGAGGTCATCATGGCGGAGAGCTTTCCCGACCAGTTTCTCTGGGGTGCCTCGACTTCGGCCTATCAGATCGAGGGCGCAGTGAACGAGGACGGGCGCGGGCCGTCGATCTGGGACACCTTCAGCCACCAGCCGGGCAACATCCGCGACGATGCCACGGGCGACATAGCTTGCGACCATTATCACCGCTGGCTTGAGGACGTCGCGTTGATGCGCGAGCTCGGCATCGGCGCCTACCGCCTGTCGATCGCGTGGCCGCGCATTCTGCCCGAAGGCAGAGGGAGACCGAACCCAAAGGGCTTGGAGTTCTACGACCGGTTGATCGACGCCCTCATGGCGGCCGGCATCGAGCCTTGGGTCTGCCTGCACCACTGGGATCTCCCGCAAGCTCTCGAGTCTCGCGGCGGCTGGCAGAACCGGGACGTCGCCTCGTGGTTCGCCGAGTATGCTGTCGTCGTGGCGCGCCGGCTCGGCGACCGGATCAAGCATTGGGCCACATTCAACGAGCCGAGCGCCGCAAGCGTCCTGGGTTATGGCGAGGGGAGGTATGCCCCCGGCATCCGCGGCCGGCTGACCGCTCTCGCGGCAATCCATGTCATGAACCTTGCGCATGGGCTGGGCGTGGCCGCGATGCGCTCCGAGCGATCCGACCTCCTGATCGGCATTATCCATAATTTCCGCCCTTGCGAGCCGGCGAGCGAACGCGAGCAGGACGAAAACGCTGCCCTTATGCTCGATGCAATATGGAACCGTTCCTGCCCGGATCCACAGCTTCTCGGGACCTACCCAGAGCTCCTCAAGGTCGAGATGGAGGCGCTGATGCAGCCGGGCGACCTCGACATCATCAGACAGAAGCTCGATTATTTTGCGATCAGCCATTACACGCGATCACGAGTACGCTATGACCCGGACCACCCGCTCGAGGCCGTCACCGTACCGCCCGAAACAGGGACGCCGGTAACCGAAACGGGCTGGGAAATTGCCCCTGATGCGTTCCGCTCGGTGATGATCGAGGCAAAGGAGCGCTACAGCGGCGATCTGCCGATGTACATTCTCGGCAGCGGCGCGGCCTTTGCCGATCAAATCGACACCGACGGGCGGATCTGCGACGAGCAACGTATCGCCTATCTGCGCGGTTATCTCGGGGCAGTGCTCGACGCGATCGCCGCGGGTGTACCGGTGCGCGGCTATTTTGTGCGGTCCCTCCTCGACAGTTTCGAGTGGGATTTCGGCTACAGCAGAAGATTCGGTCTCGTCCATATCGATTTCACTACAGGCGAGCGACGTCCCAAGGACTCGTTTCATTTTTATTCCGAGCTCGCCAAGGGCGCCGCGCTCGAGCGCGAATAGGGATGCCCGGTTCATTCTCTTCGGTTTCGTCGCTTGATCTGGTGGCGCATATCATCCAAGTCGCGCTGACGCCAATCTTTCTGCTGTCGGGGATAGCGACGCTGCTGAACGTGTTCTCCACCCGCCTCGCGCGCGTCGCCGATCGCGCCGAGCAGGTCAGCCGAGCGATCGAGGATGCCGACACCGATCAGAGCGCGGAGCTCGTCAGGCAGCTGCTGCATCTGCGCCGGCGGTCCATTGCCCTCGATGCGGCCGTTCTGCTCGGTGCGGTGGGGGCCGCAGCCACCTGTGCCTCGGTTTTCACCCTGTTTCTTGGGGCCCTGCGCGATTCGACTGTCGGCGCCGTATTGTTCACGACATTCGGCCTCGCGATCGGCTGCACGATCAGCGCGGTCGCAGCATTCACCGCGGAAATGCTGATGGCCGGCAGCGGAGTGCGTGCGGAAATAGCGCGGCAATCGTCCGAGCCGGTCTAACCCCGTTGCTGCAAGAACGCGGCACATCGCCGCTCGACCTGTTCCTTCGAGGCGAAGAACTCGTCGACCAGGTCGAGGACATTTGCCGGCCGGTTGGTCTCGAACCGTACGCCGTGTTGCTGCGCGATATCCGCAAGCCGCCCGGCGACGTCCGGCCGGCCGGTGAAGATCACCCCTTCGACCTCGGCGCGGATCGCCGCCAGCGCCGCGCCGACATTGTCGCCGCAATCGAGGAAGGCCGAGCACTGTGCCCCGGGGACGGCCTGGCGCGCTGCCGCGACGACCGACCCGAACCATCCCGGACCCGCATAGCCGCCGGCACTCGGCGCGCTCGCGAGCACGATCGCGCACCCGGCTCGCGCGGCGGCGCTCAGCGCGGCGATCGCCTGAGCGAGCGAGTGGATCAGAATGACAGGGTCAGGCGAGCCCGCCGAAATAGGCGGCAACCTCGACCATGCGGTTCGAGAAGCCCCATTCGTTGTCGTACCACGACAGCACGCGGACAAAGCGCTTGTCGAGCACCTGGGTCTGCGTCACGTCGAAGGTCGAGCTGTGCGAATCGTGGTTGAAGTCGACCGACACGGTCGGCGCCTTGTTGATGCCGAGAATGCCGCGCAGCCGGTTCGAATGGGCCGCCTCTTCCATCAATGAATTGACCTCCGTCGCCGGTGGTCTCGCGCGACGCATCGAAGGTGAGGTCGATCAGCGACACATTGGCGGTCGGCACGCGGATCGCGGTGCCGTCGAGCTTGCCTTTGAGCGCCGGCATTACGAGGCCGATCGCCCGCGCCGCGCCGGTCGAGGTCGGGATCATCGACAGCGCGGCAGCACGGGCGCGGCGGAGATCGCTGTGCAGCGTGTCCTGCAGGCTCTGGTCGCCGGTATAGGAGTGGATCGTCGTCATGAAGCCGCGCTCGATGCCGATCCCCTGATGCAGCACGTAGGCGACCGGCGCCAGGCAATTGGTCGTGCACGAGCCGTTCGAGATGACCTGATGCTCGGGCTTCAACTCCTCGCTGGTTGACGCCCAGCACGACGGTCAGGTCGGCGCCGTCGGCCGGGGCCGAGATGATGACGCGCTTGGCGCCGGCTTCGAGGTGCTTGGCCGCCGCCTCGCGCTTGGTAAAGATGCCGGTGCATTCGAGCGCGACATCGACCCCGAGCTCGCGCCACGGCAGCTTCGCCGGGTCGCGCTCGGCAGTGACCCGGATCTTGCCGCGGCCGATATCCATCCAGTTGTCGCCGGTCGTGATTTCGCCGGGGAAGCGGCCGTGGACGCTGTCGTAGCGCAGCAGATGCGCGTTGGTCTCGACCGGGCCCAGATCGTTGATCCCGACGACCTCGACCTCGCTGTGCTTGTGCTCGTAGGCGCGCCCGCAAGACCAGCCGACCGATGCGGCCAAAGCCGTTGATCGCAACCCGTATCGCCATGGTTCGTCAACTCCCGAAGGCTTCTCGGCCGATCTATAGGAGCGAGCGGGCCGCCTCGGCAACCTTTTCGGGCGGTGATGCCGAAATGCGGGATAGAGCGCCTCGCCCGGAGCCGAGGCGCCAAAGCCCGTCATGCCGATAAAGGCGCCGCGCGTCGCCGAGCCAGCGGTCCCAGCCGAAAGGCGACAGCCGCCTCGACGGCGACGCGCGGCGCCGAGCCGAGCACCATGTCCCGGTATTCCCTTGGGCCTGCGCGTCGAACAGTTCCCAGCACGGCATCGAGACGACGGCGGCGCGCGACGCCGTCTGCGAGCCAGGCCTCGCGCGCGGCCATCGCGAGCGAGACCTCGGAGCCGGTCGCGAGCAGCGTCACCTGGCGCCCGCCGTCGGCCTCGGCCAGCACATAGGCGCCGCGCGCCGACCGGTTCTCCGAGCTCGGCTCATGGCGCAGCAACGGCAGCGATCTGGCGGGTCAGCGCCAGCAGCGAAGGGGCATCGCGTCGTGCAGCGCCAAGGCCCAGCATTCGGCGGTCTCGATCGCGTCGGCCGGGCGGAACACATAGAGGCCCGGGCATCGCCCGCAAGGCCGGCCAGATGCTCGACCGGCTGATGCGTCGGCCCGTCCTCGCCGAGCCCGATCGAATCGTGCGTCATCACATAGATGACGCGCGACCCCCATCAGCGCCGAGAGGCGGATCGCCGGGCGGCATAATCGGAAAAGGTCAGGAAGGTCCCGCCATAGGGGATGAGCCCGCCATGCACGGCGATGCCGTTCATCGCCGCCGCCATGCCCATGTTCGCGCACCCCGTAATGGATGTAGCGCCCGGAGAAATCGCCGCGGGCGCACGTCCTTCTGGTCCTTGGCCTTGGTGTTGTTGGAGGGGGTCAGATCGGCCGAGCCGCCGACCAGCTCGGGCACCACCCGGGTCAGCGTGTCGAGCACCGTGCCCGACGCCTGGCGCGTCGCGATCTTCGCATTCGCCTCGGCGGAACTCGTCGCAGATCTTGGCGAGGGCCGCGTCGAGGCCGGCGGGCAGCTCGGCTCGTTGGCGCCGCAGGAATTCGGCGCGGCGCTCCGCGGCGACGGACTGCGAGCCGCGCTTCCCAGGCGCGGCGCACGGCCTCGCCGCGCGCGCCCCGCCGCGCCGCCATCCGCGCGCACATCTCGGGGATCGACGAAGGGCGGATCGCTCCAGCCGAGCCGCTCGCGCGCGCCGGCGATCTCGGCCGCGCCGAGCGGCGCGCCGTGCGCCGCCGCCGTTGCCGGCCTTGCTCGGCGCGCCGAAGGCGATCGTCGTGCGGCAGGCGATCAGGTTCGGGCGGTCGCTGTTCTGGGCGCGTCGGATGGCGTCGGCGATCGCGTCGCGTGATCATGGCCGTCGATCGCGCTCGGCGGCCCAGCCATGCCGCCCGGAAGCGCGCGAGCTGGTCGTCGGAGACCGAGAGCTCGGTCGGCGCCGTCGATCGAGATCGAGTTGTCGTCCCAGAAGCACGATCAGCTTGTTGAGGCCGAGATGACCGGCGAGCGAGATCGCCTCGTGGCTGACGCCCTCCATCAGGCAGCCGTCGCCGGCGATGACATAGGTGTGGTGATCGACGATCTCGTCGCCGAACTCGGCGGCCAGCAGGCGCTCGGCGATCGCCATGCCGACGGAATTGCCGAGGCCCTGGCCGAGCGGCCCGGTCGTGGTCTCGATGCCGCTGCGCATGGCCGCGCTCGGGATGGCCGGCGGTGCGGCTGCCGAGCTGGCGGAAGCGCTTCAGCTCGTCGATCGTCATGTCGGCGATAGCCGGTCAGATGCAGCAGCGCATAGAGCAGCATCGAGCCGTGCCCGGCCGACAGCACGAAGCGGTCGCGGTCGGGCCAGTCGGGCATCTGCGGATCGAATCGCAGAAATTGCGTGAACAGCACCGTGGCGACGTCGGCCATGCCCATCGGCATGCCGGGATGGCCGGATTTCGCCTGCTCGACGGCGTCCATCGCGAGCGCGCGGATCGCGTTGGCCATATGGCGAAGTTTCGGGTCCCGCGGTGCGGGAAGCGGTGATGCCGTAGCGGCGGCGAAGGTCGCGTTGCTCATCAGGGCAAGATAGTTACCGGAGCTGCGAGGGCAAGCTTTGAGGCAATGGGTTTAATCCGCGCCCTTCCCCACATCGACGTTTCGGGAGTCAGGCGCCGACCCCAGCCTGATAATCCTGTTAGATGTAATAGTCGAGACTTGGTCTGACAGACGCTGTTGGCTGATTGAGCCCAGTGTAACTGTCGCCGGTGGTCACGCGGCCATGATTTTCTCCTTTGCCAGAGGGAGGGCGTCAAGGAAGGTCTCCATCGGGGTCTTGCCGAAGCACCAGCGGCCTTGATGGGGTCGCCGCTGGTTGTAGTCGACAATCCAAGTGTCGAGGTCGGTCTGCAACTCGTCGATCGCCTGGTAGATCTTCTTGCGGAAGGCCACCCGGTAGAACTCGTCAAGGACAGTGCGATGGAAGCGCTCGCAGATGCCATTGGTCTGCGGGCTCTTGGTCTTGGTGCGGCTGTGGTCGATGTCCTCGACGGCGAGATAGAGCTCGTATTCGTGGCTCTGGGTGCCGCAGAACTCGGTGCCGCGATCGGTCAGCACTCGCGACAGGCGGATGCCGTGCTCGTCATAAAACGGCACCACCCGATCATTGAGGATCTCGGCCGCGGTGATCGGGGTCTTGCGATCGTAGAGTTTGGCAAAGGCGACTTTGGCGTAGGTGTCGATAAAGGTCTGTTGATAGATCCGCCCGACGCCCTTCAGGGTACCGACATAGAAGGTGTCCTGCGCCCCGCAATAGCCCGGACATTCGCTCTCGAACTCGCCATGCGCCTCCTTGTCGGCCTTGGCCTTCTCGAGCGCGGTGATCTGCGCTTCGGTGAGCAGGATGCCTTCCTGTGCTACCTTGGCTTCGAGCGCTTTGAGGCGGTGTTTCATTGAGGTCAGGTCGTGACGTTGCCACACGCAGCGCACGCCGGCCGGCGAGATCGACAGACCCCGCCGCTTCAGCGCTTCCGACACGCGCACCTGTCCCCAGGCCGGCTGATCGATGGCCACAGCCACCACCGCCTGTTCGATCTCGATCGGCGTGCGGTTCTTCAGCACCGGCTTGCGACGGCTGATCTCCTGCAATGCCAGTTCCCCGCCTTTGTCGTACAGCTCCTTGAAGCGATAGAAGCTGTCCCGGCTGTACCCCATCATCTTGCAGGCTTGGCTGACATTGCCGAGCTGCTTGGCCAGCTCCAATAACCCCACCTTCACCCGAATGATCTTTTGCTCTTGCGTCATGTCGTGATCTCCGTCCCGCCGAAGGGCGGGTCGCGGTCCCAGCTCGCGGTGAGAACCGCGCCCCGCCCTCCGGCTCCCTTCGGAAACCAACAACGTTTGTCAGATTAAGTCCAAGCTATTACATTTCATCAGCAGCTCCTCGCGCGAGATCTCCATTGTCGAGAGTTGCTTGAGCCGAGCCCACAGCCGCTTCAGCTGGCGCTGACGGATTGCTCGCTCCTTGGCGACGCGGTCGCGGCTTTCGGCCAAGACGTAGAGCTCGCCCTGTTGCGGCAACAGTTTGACCTGCACGCCGGGTCGCGCCTCTTGCCACGGCTGGGCAATCAAATGCTTCTCCAAGCGCGTCAACCGACCCTTTGGCGTGCCCACCAGGTAATGCACCGGCGGGTCGGCCGCGCGCATCTCGACGAGCACCTCTTCGGTCGGCACGCCGCGATCCATCAGCCAGACCCGGCGCGCCTTGCCGTATTGCCGCTCGATGCGCTCGAGAAACCCCCGCAACGTCGTCTTGTCCGCGGTGTTACCGGGCAGCACCTCATAGGCCAGCGGCAGGCCTTCGGGCGTCACGACCAGGGCAATGACGATCTGCACGCAGTCCGGCCGGTGATCGCGCGAGTACCCAAAGCGGCGCTTGTCGCCTTCCGGAAACGGCGGATCCGCCTCGAAGTAGGTGCTCGTCAGATCATAGAGGAGCACGTCGTAGCTGATGTTGAACAGATCACGCCAGCGTCCCACCAGATGATCGAAGACCGCCTGCTTGTGCGCGAGCAGCCGGTCATGGCAGCGATACAGCTTGTGGATCTCGGCGAGCCCGGCATCTTCGCCCAGCAGATCGGCCAGAGCGCTGCGCTGAAACCATTCACGGTGCAGCCGCCATTCGCTGCCCGGCGCCAGCAGACGGTAGGCGACCAGTACGAACAGGACCTGATCCCAGCGCGTCCCCTTGCGGCTCACGCCGAGCCGCTTGCACCAGAATTGATCCAGCTGCAGCTCCCGCCACAGCAGCAGTGCCAGCCAGCACGCGCCCCACTGCCGCGGCCGGCGCGGCCGCAATTCCGACAGCTTGACGCGGACAATCGAGGCATCCGCCAGCAGTCCTTCGCAGCTATCCTCCGGAAACAGCGACAGCGTGCGGGGTTGCGCCGAGCCGTCCTCCACAACCGCGATCGATCGCCGCCACGCCAATTCCTGCGTGTCGTTGATCTCGCCCAGGTACAGCACGTGCCGCTGCACCACGCGTCCGCCGCCGACCCGTGTGTTCTCGACAACGCTCCAGTAGCGGTGTTGCTTGCCATCCTTCCGGCGGACCTTGCAGCGCAAGAACATGATGGCCGCCGATTATCGGCACATTGGCGGCCTTGAGAATAGACTTGGGCGGCACTACAGCCGATTTTCGGCGTGCTGGCCCGCGGCACCCCTTGCCGCTCAATCACTTGCTCGGCGAAAATCGCGGAACGGCGGGTCGAATTGGCGAAGTTAGGCTAGATGAGATCGAGCGGATCACAACTTGAGCCGGACCATGCCTTTGGCGCCTTTGCGCCGAAAGCGGACCCGCATACCGTGGGCCTACGCGTCACTTCGTGACGTGGTCACTGCGCTCGGCGCAGGCACTACCCGCGTGCCTGCGACCATCTCCCCGGTGAGCTTCTCGAAATCCTCAAGACAGCGGAATCGAACGGCCAACTCAACCCATCACGAGACTTGCCTTGTGGTTACCTCAATGCGGATTGGACTTCGCCTATTCCGACGGCTGTCCCTCGAAAATCTCGTCGCCATCGGCGAAGGTGACCCAGGGTTGCTTGCTCCGCGTCCAGATATGCCGGGTTGGACGCAGCCATAAGGTGTCATCGAGCGTCCCAGCACGGACAAAGATCACCCCACCGCGCGGCAGGCTATAAACCCAACTCGCGCAGTCGGGGCACACGAACCGGGTGTTGAGTTTGCCACTCTCAGGCATGCGCTGGAGTGCTCGCGGTTCACCAGCAGTAAGGCGGAAGGCTGTTTCTCGGCAGTGCGACCCCCAACGAGAAAGCGCTGCCCGTAATGCGCTGACAGTCGGTGCAGTGGCATGTGTAGACCAGTTGGGGGCCTCACTGATCTCGTCGCGGATTTTGCCGCACTGGCAACCGCCGGTTTGCGGGAGTTTCACGATCACCTCGTGGTCATGCAATGGACGGACGCTTTCTTGATCTCTCCACCCCCGCTGCTCGAAGCACGACGTTACCGACCTGGGCCACCATTTAAGCCAAACCGATCGCTGCCCGGCTCGCCGCGAGAAAGCGACCACATCGCCCGATCCCGCTAATTGCTCAGAAGCGCGAGTGTGGCCGCGTAGACATATCCGGCTATCGTCGCCCCAGTGATCGCGAACCCGAGGTAAAGGACGAAAGCTCGGGGCTTCACCAATGCCCATACCGCCACCATCGCGGGGAACCCCGTTGCGCTGGTGGCCAACATGAAGGCGAGACCGGTAGCTGGACTTATACCAAGCCCGATGAGGCCTGAGACAAACGGGATGGCGGCAAAGCTGTTGAGGTAGACAGGAATGCCGATCGCGACAGCGAGCGGCACCGCGAGCGGACCAGCACCGGCACCGAGCCATGTTCCGACCGCGTCGACCGGCAACCACGCGATCATCAGGCTCTCGATCGCATAGGCGACGGCAAGCCAGCGCACGAGAAACCAGCCGGTCGAGGTGGCAGTCGTCAAGAATGGTTGCGCCCTCGCGCCGTCAGTCCAGAATCGCCACAGGACGGCTGAGCTAGGCACCGCCAAAGATGGATTAGACGCTGCCTTAACGGAGCCGCAGCGCAACTTCACTGGCGGTGAGGCAGCGACGGCCGGTTTTGATCCGCAGCAAGCGCGGGCGGACATGGCCGTGATCCGAAGCGCAGCCGGCCCGTCCAGCCAGCCGGTGCGAACCAGCACCATGGTGCCGAAGCCGCTCAACATCCCCAGGCCAACGGCGCTCAACATCTTCGCGGACGCAAAGCCGATCCCGAGCACGCCCGACGCGATGAAGAACTGGGTCGGGTCCATCAGCGGCGAGGAGATCCAGAACGCCATAACCGGCGCGAGCGGCACGCCCGCGCCAAGGAGGCCCGCGACGAGCGGGATCACGCCGCAGGAACAGAACGGCAGCGCAGCACCGACCGCGGACGCCAAGATGATCATGCGGCTTTCGCGCCCCTTAAAAGCCTTCGCGGCGAGTTGATCGAGGCCGGTCGCCCGGGCGGCCGCGGCGATGCATACCGAGGCGACCAGCCACGGGCCGATTTCGACCATTTCGTGCGCGACGTAGCGGGCCGTGGCGATCGCTTGGTCGGGGCTATAAATCCAAAGCCCTGCGAACAAGCCCCCCAGTCCGATCACGACCGGATCGGGGCGCAGCTTGAAGCCGCGGAGTCCGGCGAAAAATCTTGCCGGCGCCGCGCCACGTGCCGCTCCGGCGGAACTCGCTATTGTCGTGATCTCAGACAAAATAGTCTCCTATAGCACTAGTGGTATAGTTGGGTTGGCGCAATAAATTTTGGTTCTCCGGCTCTCCTCGTTGCGGGATTAGCGAGTGACGCTCACCCGCGGGCCCACTCTTTGGCCATGGCTGGCGCCGCTTCTGCCCGGATTTTGAGCGCGAGCAGTGCAAAGAAGGCCGATAGGCTCAGAATGGTGGAGATTGTGATCGACGCTGTTCCCATGCGGTCGAGTAGCAGCCCGAAGAAGTAAGGGCCTAGCGATTGTGTGGCACGCGCCGGAGCGGCGAGCAGGCCTGCGCGCAGCCCGTAGCCGATCGGCCCGAAGACAGCGAGCGGCAGGGTACCGCGTGCGATAGTCAGGAGACCATTTCCGGCGCCATGCAGCACAGCGAAGACGATCACCGCTCCCGGCCCGAACAGCGCCAGCGCCCCAGCGCCGAGCGGATGCAGGATCGTCGCGAGCCGCGCCGAGACCAGCGGATGCACCATGCGCAGCGCACCGAATTCGATAAAGCGCGCGCCGACTTGCGCCGGACCGACAAAAGCGGACGCAGCAATGGCGATTGTGGCACTCGCACCAGCCGTCTCAAGCAGGCGCGGCAGGTGCGCTGCCATGGCGCCGCTTACGAAACCAGTAGCTGCAAATACGAAAGCGAGGATCGGCATCGCCCAGCGGGGCTCCGGCGATGCTTCGCCTTCGATATTTGACCGCTGCGGGGGTGGCGCTGGCGGGATCAGCAACCGGTTTAGAGGCAGGCCCACAACGATATGCAGCGCGGCCCAAATCAGGCAGGTGTTGCGCCAGCCGTAGCTGGCTTCAAAGAACGCCGAGAGCGGCCAACCGATCGTGCTGGCAAAGCCGGCGATCAGCGTGAGGCCGGTGATCGGCCCGCGCGCGGCGCGCCCGTAAAACCCGGTCAAGGTCGCGAAGGCCGCCTCGTAGCGGCCCATCGCCATACCAACACCAAGCACCAGCCACGCTGCCGACAACAGCGCGATGCCGTGCGCCTCGCCGAGCAATACAAGCCCTGCCGCCGACACCAGGTTAGAAATCGCCAGCAAGCCGCGGCCGCCACGTCGATCGATTGCACGGCCTACGGCCGGGCCAAGCATCGCCGCGAGCAGCAATGAGCCCGAAAAAATACCGAACACGGCTGATCGCGATACGTCGGTGCCCTCCGCGATTGGATCAGCGAGGATTGCCGGCAAATAATAGGTTGACGCCGCGGCAAGTGTCTGCGCGGTACCGATCGCCGCTACGACGATCGCCCGTTTCAAGGCCCGCACTCCTTCGAGCGCTCGGCCACGGCGCAGAGGGTAAGGTAGCGCTCAGAGGTACCCCACGCTGGCGCCGAGCCGCCCTGGAGTATCAACGCATTCACTTCTCAATCCGCGCTCTCAACCGCAACAGCAACTGCGACGGGACGCGGTCCAATCGGTCGTTTGCTCCAGATGCTCGTCTCTGGCAAAGACAGCTCCACTCGGCGCGACGCTTCAATATTGCCCGTTAATGCGGCCACCGTTGAGCGCACCTGCTCGTAGCCTGTCGCCAACAGAAAAGTCCCGGCCCGGCCGTAGCTCTTCATCCCAACGATAAAGAAGCCGTTTTCAGCGTGTGCGAGCTCGCCCGCGCCGTGCGGCCGGACGCTGCGGCAACTGTGAAGATTTGGATCGATTAGCGGACCGACCGTGCCGCTGCTTTCAAGCCATGGATCGATCGTCAGGCGCAGTTCGCGCAGCATCGACAGATCCGGGCGAAAGCCGGTCGCTACAACAATCTCGTCGACGGTCAACGTACGATCTTCGCCACCATGGTCACCGGTAACCGCCAGAGAACCGCCGACCTGCTCGATCCGCGCTATGCGGAAGGGCGAATAGACGCGAACTGCGCCGCTTTCGACGAGGCCGCGAACCTGGATGCCGAGCCGACCACGTGCTGGCAGCGCGTCGGCGTCTTCTCCGCCAAAAGCCGCCTCGACATGCGCCTTACGCATGATCCAGATAAGGCTCATCGACGGGAAATCGCGCCGCAGCGTTTCGAGCTCGATCAGAGCGTTGAGCGCGGAATGGCCGCTCCCCACAACCATGACCCTCTTGCCCGCATAGCGATTACGCACCGTCCCAAGTGCGTCCGGGATGCCGTAAGCGATGCGATGCGCCGCGTCGTATTCGCCCAATGCGGCCAACCCGTCGGCGCCTGCGGGGTTCGGCGTGAACCAAGTGCCGGAGGCATCAATCACGGCCTTTGCTTCGACGAGCCGTTCCCTGCCCTCCGTCGCCAATCGCAGCACAAAGGGCTGATCGTCGCGGCCAGCCGTCCGTACCTTATCGAAGCCCTTGCGCGAGACTGCCGTCACGCGCGTCCGATAATGGATATGCGGCTCTAACGCCGGCAACCTCGCGAGGGGTTCTAGATATTGCGCGACGAGGTCGCGGCCGGTCGGGAACGCATCGGCCTGCGGATGCCGCCAGGCGTGCGCCGTCAGCAGCTTGACTGCCTCCGTGTCCGTGTTCCATTCCCAGGGCGAGAACATCCCCACATGAGACCATTGACGCACGGCATGACCGGGCCCATCGCCGGCCTCCAGTACAAGCGGCTCTTCGCCGCGCGCCAACAGATGACAGGCTGCAGCAAGTCCGATTGGACCGGCGCCAACTACCGCGACCGGTAAGCGGGTCTCAAGCATTTGCTTCATCTCCTATAGAACTAGTAATATAGTTGGGTTTGCGCATGAAATATCGTGCTCCGGCTCTCCTCATTGCGGGACTAGCGGGTGACGCTCACGCTCGCGACCGCACCGGTTCGGCTGTCGAAAAGCCGGCGCAGCAGTTTTCTTTGACGAAGGCGAGTGTCGCGTTAATCGCGCGCGAGTCGATCGTGCAACGGACGCTTCGGCCCTGCTTCTCTTGCTCGACAAGACCAGCCGTGACGAGACCGCGAAGGTGAAAGGCGAGGGTCGAGGCCGGCACGCCAAGTCGCGCCTGCAATTCCCCTATCGCCAAGCCGTCGCGGCCCGCCTCAACGAGCAGGCGGACAATCTGGAGCCGGGTCGGGTTTCCGAGCTCGGCGAGACGACGCGCGGCAATATCAATGTCCATCCCGGCACATATAATCGGCTTCGATGGGGTTTGCAACTATAATTCTGGTTATGTAGTCACAATGGGGTTGTACGACCGCAACCGGGCAATGTCCGGATCGGGGCCAAATCCCGTCGTTCGAGCGCGATGGCAACGACGGCGGCTCAGAAGTCACGATCAGTCCTTGCGCTGCAGAACTTGAACGAAAGCTTTGGTCCAATAGCGTCGGGTCGCATGAGTTGTATGTCAAACGGCAAGCAATCGGGACCCCGGATCGGCATCGAAAAAGGACCCCTCACCGGCCTTGGGGCAGGCTTGTCCCGGTAGCGAACAGGAGGGTCCCGCGCGCGTCGCGCAGTGCCCTCACGAGCGACGGAGCGGCGCGCGTGGGAGGTGCCTGTTTGCCCACCGGGGCAAGCCGGGGTGGCACTCAGGCGCGGTGTTTGAAGCGCCAGCTCTCGTTGCCGGTTTCGATGATTTCGCAATGATGGGTCAGGCGGTCGAGGAGCGCGGTTGTCATCTTGGCGTCACCAAACACACTGGGCCAATCGCCAAAGGCCAGGTTGGTGGTGATGATGACCGAGGTGCGCTCGTATAGCCGGCTGATCAGATGAAAGAGCAGCTGGCCGCCGGTCTGAGCGAAGGGCAGATAGCCGAGCTCGTCGAGAATGATGAAGTCCATGCGCGTGAGATATTCGGCGAGCCGCCCCTGCCGGCTGGCGCGGGCTTCGCTCTCCAGCCGATTGACGAGATCGACGACGGTATAGAAGCGGCCCCTGGCGCCGCCGCGGATGCAGGCCCGCGCAATCGCTATCGCCAGATGCGACTTGCCGGTGCCGGTTCCGCCGATCAGCACGGCATTGCGCTGTTCGGCCAGAAAGGCGCCGCTCGCCAGATCGCGGATCAGCGCCTCATTGACCGGCGTGCCGGTGAAGTCGAAGTCGTCGATGTCCTTGGCCAGCGGCAGCTTGGCGATGGTCAGCTGATACTTGATCGAGCGCGCCTGCTTCTCGGCGATCTCGGCGCTGAGCAGATCGCCGACGATGCGCGGCGGCTCGTGCCGGCGCTTGATGCCGGTGGTCATCACCTCGTCGTATGCCGCCCGCATGCCGTAGAGCTTGAGCGTCGACATCAGCTCGAGAATGTCGGTGCGCTCCATCAGGAAGCTCTCCGCAGGCTGTCATAGCGAGCGCAATCGGCGATTGGCAGGTGGTGCAGCCGCAGCGCATCGGGGGTCAGGATCGTCGCCGCCGGCCCGGGGTCACGGTGCCGCGACAGGATGTTGAGAACGACGTCGGCGGAATGGACGCCGTCGGCGAGGGCTTCGGCGCAGGCTGCCTCGACAGCGGCCAAGCCGTCGGTCAGCACCGCCGACAGCACCTTGACCATCTGGCGGTCGCCATCATCGGAGCCGTTCAGCTTACGCCGCAGGCGCTCCAGGCTGGCCGGCAAGAGCCAGTGCTTGAAGGGGGCGCCATTCCGCAATGCGCCGGGCTTCCGGGCGAGCACCGGCACGTAATGCCAGGGATCGTAGATCGTCTCGCCGCGGCCAAAGCGGCGACGATGCTCGCCGACGATGGCGCCATCCTGGCGGATCACAATGCGATCGGCATAGGCCTGGATCTCGACCGGCCGGCCCACGGCGCGCGAGGCGACCGAGTACTTGTTGTTGTCGAACCGCACGAGGCAGGTCTTCGAGACCGATGCTTGCGTCGCGTGGAACCCGTCGAAGGGCCCCGTAATCTGCACCAGCTGCGGCCGCTCCGCCTCGAATGCCTGCCAGATCGTGCAGTCGGCGAGTTCGGGATGCTTGTGCGCCTTGGCGTAGGCGACGCATCGGTCGAGCAACCAGGCGTTCAGCTCCTCGTAGCTCGCCACCCGCAGCCGCGGCGTGAAGAAACGCTCGCGCACCACCCCGACCTGGTTCTCGACCTGGCCCTTCTCCCAGCCCGAGGCCGGCGTGCAGGCGATTGGGTCGACCAGGTAATGCCCGCACATCCGCAGAAAGCGGCGGTTGAACTGGCGGTCTTTGCCAATGAACACGGCTTCGACCGCCGTCTTCATGTTGTCGTAGATGCCGCGCGTGCAGGTTCCCTTGAAGAAAGCAAAGGCGCGGTTGTGCGCGTCGAACACCATCTCCTGGGTCTCGCGCGGATAGGCCCGCACGAACAGCATGCGGCTGTGGCACAATCGGACATGCGCCACCTTGACGGTTACCGTCGTGCCGTTGATCAGCACGACCTCGTGCGACCAGTCGAACTGGTACGCCTCGCCGGGCGCAAAGCTCAGCGGCACAAAGGCTTCCGCCGTCGCGGCACCGCGCTCGGCACGCCACCTCTTGGCGTATCGTCGAACCGCGTCGTAGCTGCCCTCATAACCGAGGGCGCGTAGCTCCTCGAATATCCGAATCAGCGTCAGCCGCTCGCGCGCCGGCTTACCCTCGTTCTCCAGCAGCAGACCATCGAGCTGGTCGCGCCACGGATCAATCCGCGGCCGCGGCTGCCTGCTGCGCTCGTAGCGAAACTCGGTCGCCTGCGACCGGATCACCTTGCGCACGACCCTTCGCGACACCCGAAACTCGCGGCAAATCATCTTGATCGGCTTGTTCTGGGCGAAATACGCCCGACGGATCTTCGCGATCGTCTCCACTACCAGCATCCCCAACCTGGCCCCCGTATCCCCCACGGAAGCCACTGTGGACCCACCGTCCCGGGGGTCCCGATTGGATGCCGATCACCCCGAAAACGGGGTCCTTATTCCATGCCGATTCACAAGTTGTAAGCGCGTTCGGGGAGCAAGCCGTGGAGTGTCCGCGGTTGCCGGGCCGTGAGGGTGCATCTGCCGGTGATTGCATCAGGAGGAATCGAGACGGGATGCTCCGCGGAGCGCTGAGTTCAGCGACACCCGGGGCTGTTGCCACTCGATATTGCGGTCGATGACCAGCTCAATGTCGTGCGAACCAACCTCGGCTTCAGCTTTCAGCGAGATGAGCTCGACGCCATGGAGACACTCAAAGGAATTGAACAACGCACCTGTCTTGGCGGCTTCAGCCGGCGACCCCTACGGCGGACCCTCCCGGGTGATATGGCGCCGAACAACCGACGCGTTTCGCATTGATCCCATCAGCGCTGCCTAACGCGCCATTGGAGGTGGGGGCGCCAGCCCCGCATCCGAGCACGTCTGCGGCTGGTCGCCGCCGAACCACGCGTCAATGAGCAATCCTAGCTCGTCGAGGCCGGAGGCGTCCAACCGGCCATGGAGGGCATGTAATGGTCCTTCCACCAACACCGGCACGGAGACGGATGAGCCCGAAAGACGTGCCAGCGGGTGCAGCTTCAGCGCCAACGTCTCCGTTCCGAGATCGACTTGCCCGGCGCCGTCCAGCTGCAGATGGGTGGTGTCGAGGGCGATTGTCGGAAAGCGTCCCACGCCCGCATGGAACGAGCCGACGATGCCGAAGCAGCGGATCGCTGTCTCCCCTTGCGCGGGCACCTCGATGCCCAGCGCCTGCAGCGAGGCGGATGCCAGCTCGATCAGCGCCGCATTGCTCAGGCTGCCGTGGGTCATGGTCACGACGAACGGGCCGTCGAGCGACGCGGCGAGATCGTGGGCGCTGCTTCCGTGCGCCTTGAGTTGCATCTCGACGTGCAGATCCCCGCCGGCATCGCCCGGCAAGGCGGCGTAGCGCGCGAGCAGTGCGAGCGGAATGCCCGGAGCATGCAGCGTCAGGCTGACCGGCAAGTCCTCCTTCGATGCATCGGCGCTCAACCACATTTCCACTGGGCCGCCCGGCAAGGCCAATCGTAGCGGGCTGACCTGCAGCCGCCCGTCGGCAAGCTGCAACGCGAAGTCAACGTCGCGCCAGACTTGTCGCGCGAAGGTCAGCGCAGCGGCGCTCGCCGTGAGATGCATTCTCTTGCCGCGCAGCATGGCCCAGGGCAGAGGCGTGTTCGGGATCACCGGTCCGCCCGGGTCGGCGATCCTGGCCCCCGGCGTTACCCGGTCCGCCGCGGATGCGGCCAACAAGGCGTCCAAGTCGAGCCGGGTCGCGCGCAGCCGGCCATCGAGCTCCAATGGCGACGCGAGTCCGATACTCACATCGCCGGCTACGTCGAGTTCGTGAGCCGACAGCGTAGCCCCATGGAGCCTCAGTGAGCCGCGATCCGCGGGGATGCTTATCCGTCCGCCGAGCGAGACGTCTGTCAGGGCAGGTAGCTCGCTCGATAGCACCGACTGGGATGCCGTCAGCTCCGGCAGGCGCAGCGCCACTGTCGCATCCAGCCCGTCGAAGCTGCCAGCGTCGAGGGTTAGCCTGCCCTTCAGCGCCAGGCTGCCATCTGCTGAGGCTGAAGCCTGCGTGCCATCCGCGGCCATTCGGGCCTTCAGGTCGATCAGCGTGCTGAACCGCCGGTCCAGGCGTTCCGGCACTTCGAACGTGCCGGCGAAGCTGAATGTCCTGCCGTTGTAGCGGCCGGCCCCGGAGGTTGTCGCCGCGCCGCCCGCCTTCGGCAGCGACACCTCAACGGTGCTCAGCGTCAGCCCCGGCAGGCGGTCCGCCAGGTCGGCGTTACCAACTTGGAGCAGCGTCTCGCCGATCACCGGCAGGTCACCCGGCATGCGGCCGTTGCTCAGATGGGTGGAGACACTCATCCGATGTAGCGATGGCAGGTGTAGCGGCGGCAACAGGGCGTTGAGCTTCTCCAGCTCGGGAATACGTCCTTCCACCTGCAGGTCGTAATCGCCTCCGAGTTTCATTTGTCCTTCGGCCGAGAAAGTCGCTTTGTAGGCCGCGAACTCGAGCCGCGCGTCCCAGGGATCGGCGACGCCGCTCGTCGGTCGGGCTGAGGCCCGCAAGCTGAACGGCTGATAATCCGAATAGAGGAGCACAGCGGCTAGGTCGAGCGGAGCGTCTGCTGCTGGATGCCGCAGATCAAGCGAGCGAATGCCCACGACATGGGTGCGAGTTGGCAGCCGCAGTGTGACCATGCCGTTCCGCACGTGCGCTTGGCGGATGTCGAGGGTGACATGTTGGCCGGCTGGAGAGGTCTGCGAGCCAGCCATCGGCTCGAGAACCCAATTCGGCTTGCCGTCGACGAATTCGAACAGGATGTTGGGCCCGTCCAGCGTGAGCTTGCTCACCTCGATGCGGCGGTGCAGCAACGCAGGCAAGGACAACTGCGCCTCGATGCGTTCCGCCCGGGCCAGATCGGGGCGCGTGCCGCCTGGCAGGTTGGCCAGCATCACGTCCGTGACCTCAATCGTGGGCCATAGCGAGCGGCTAATTCGCAATCGACCGCCCAAGCTCAGATGCCGTCCCGTCATCTGCTCCACGGCCGCGACGATCTGTGGCTTGTAATCGTTGGGGTCCAGAAGGGCGACGGCGACACCCAGCGCGGCGACGGCCAAAAGCAGGAGGAACGCGGCCCCGCTCAGCCACCAAGCCCGTCCGCTCACTTCCGGAAGCCCTCCCACGGTGTGTGTCACAGGCGATGAGGGAGGACAGCCAATTAGCTCGACCGGATCCTTCCTCGTTCGCCGCATATCTTACTGACTATGCCGAATTCCTGGCTGGCGGGATAGGGGCGCCAATGATCTGTACCGTTCGGCGTTGGTGTCAGCCCTCAAGGGGGACCGCGAGCTCGAATCCATTTCTCTTCCACCGGGTCGAGAGGGGCCAGCTCAAGGTGACTATCGGCCAGCGTTATCTTCTGGCCGATGCTGTCCACGCCTCACAGTGACATTGCTTCGCGCCGGATGACAGGTAAGTTGTGCTGATACCCAAGCTGCCGCCGCTTAGATGCATATTGGTCCAAA
>CAVOTD010000056.1:0-7508 GCA_963698995.1 uncultured Alphaproteobacteria bacterium
GGCGTGGCACCGATAAATGTGGTGGTTCCAGGTGCGCCGCTGCTGCCACCGGCAAATGGCCCGCCGCCCCCGCCGGGAAGCGCCGGCTGCACGAGCCGATCTTTGATTTTCTCAAAGAACGGGCCGTGCGACGTCCACTCCGGGTTCCACAGGCCCGGCGTGGCATGGACCGCCGCAGCGATGCCCAGCCGCTCCAGTTCCGACCAGAGCGGGTCGTAGTAGGGGTGGTTCGTATAGCGCCCCTCAAGAAACATCGGCCGGATGAACACGGCGCGGAACGGCGGCATTCGCGTGACCCGCTGCAACTCCTCCAGAGCGAAGTCCATGTTCTGCAATGGCAGGATCGCGGCAGCGAAAAGTCGGCGCGCCGCCGCCTTGCAGAAATCGGCAATCCAGTCGTTGTAGGCCCGAGCCAGCGCATAAGCCACGTCCGGGTCGCGCACCAAAAGAACCCCTCCGCGAACCAAGTCGGGTATAAGAGCGTCTGATCGACGCCCATCGCGTCCATATCGGCGAGGCGGGCCTGCGGGTCCCAGGCGCCTTCGTTCATCCGATGCCTCGTATGCGGGTCCAACTCTCCGATCACATCCCAAGTCATGCCGGGCCGCCACAGCGCGTGTCGCGGCAGATTGGGGTTTGTCGTGTCGCGGAAGATTTCGCCGTTGAGCTTCAGATACGACCCAGTCCGGCCTTCCTGCCGCCAGAGTGCGTGCTTGCCCAGCGTCCGATACTCCGGCTCGAGATATTTCTCCCACAGTTCGAGGGGCTCGACGACGTGCAAATCGCCGTCGAACACCGCAAATTCTTTTGTCGTTATCTGTTCCCCAGCCACGCCAAGGCCCTCATTGAAATGTCAGAGCGATATCGCTATCGCAACAACCTGATTGCAGTTCCGTGCAGATCGAGACCGAGCCGTCGAGCGCACTTCGTCCAAGAACACGGAATGCTGCAGACCAAGGGGAACTCCGTGTGCCCTATTCACCGAGGCGCGTTACCAGCACCGCCATCGGTCGCTGGCCCGCGGCATAGGTGGCCAAAGGGGTTAACACACCCGTCTCCCTGTTGATGCGGTATGAAGCCAAGCGACCAGACGCCGAGCCGGCGGCGAAGACGAAATGGCCTGCCGGATCCAGACCAAACGCACTGGGGACCGCCTCCGTCGATACATGCCCTACGGCGGTCAAACGCCCAGTGGCGGCATCGACGGCGAACCCGGCAATGCTGTTGTGGCCGCGGTTAGCCACATAGAGGAAGCGCCCCGAAGCGGTGAGGTGAATCTGCGAGCACGTGTTCCGTGCGGTGTAACCGGCAGGCAGGGTCGAGATTGTTTGCTCGGCTGAAAGGGTACCGTTCGCACGATCCACACGGTAGACGGTGACGCTGCAGCCCTGCTCGTTGGAAAAATAGACCAGAGCTAGGCTGGGATGAAAGCAATAGTGGCGCGGGCCGAGGCGTTCCGCCGGCTCGACCCGGAACGGCGAATTGGGGGTCAGCCGGCCGGTCTGGCGTCCAACATGAACTGCATGATGACATTGGGGCCTGGGTTCTCCTTTGGAGGTTCCAGGACGTTGTCGTTGAGGCGGGCGATATGCGGCACGAAGGCGTACCGGTTGGAGGGGTCAGTCGATATGGCGTGGGCCCCAGCAGCCGTGGCCTGCCGTTCGAGAGGCGGAGCGCCCACGACACCATCCTCTCCAATTGGATGGACCGCCGCATATCCGCCTTGGTAATAGGCGCACAGCAAATACCTGCCGGTGCGGTCGGAGGCTAGAAACGTCGGCGCGTGTTCCTGTGAGACGGTGCCTTGCAGGGTGAGCCGGCCGGTGGCGCGGTCGATCCGAAAACTTGAGATCGCCGGCCGACCGCGATGCCCGACGTAGAGCGTGCGCCGGTCCGGGCTGATCGCCAGCACCGAGGGCCCGCCCGCGGCTGGCACCTCGGCCTGCGGCGTGAGTCCGCCGCTCTCGCTGTCTATCGCAAACGACGCGATCTTGTCATCGTCTTGCACGCAAACGTATAAAGCGCACGGCATCTTCTCCCCTCCCCTTCGAAATCCGCTAACCGCCGGTGACCGCAGCCTCCGGCCTCAGCGAGGCCCGGATTTCCTCTTCGGTGGGCCACCAATCGGGACGCTCGATCTCGGTAACGCGGTCACGGATGATCTTGGCCGGCGCCTGTACCTTGTAGAGGCGACGCGCGTTGCCACCGAGAAACTTGGCCTGGTGCTCGACCGGCAGCCCATATTTCTGCATCGTCTCGATCGCCCGCCAAGCATCGTCGCCGTCGTGGTGATAAACGTCGGATGACCAAGCCAGGATGTCGCCATAGAACTCCGGCAGTCGCGCCGGCGGCGCCTCATCGCCCTCGAACCCGGTCATGCAATGCTCGAAGAATGTCTCGCTCGGCAGGCGCTTCAGCGGCGGCAATTGGCGCTCGTTGCGATAAGGCGATAGGCCTTGTCGCACTCGTCGATCAGAAAGCTGAGCTAGGTCGACGACGCCTCGGACACGGCGGCGTTGATCTTCGGGTGCCGGTCAAAGAAGCCTGACATCAGCACCATCGTCACCCATAGCGCCGCCTCGGCCTGGAAATTCTGCACATTCGACAGGAACGAGTGCGGCTGGCCGGCGGTCGCGATCGTGCGCCGGATCAGTTCGGCGCCGGAATATTGCTCGCTGTAGCCGCTGGGCTTGAGAGTGCCGAATGCCGGGAACGGGTGCATGCCGTAGACCATGCCGGTCTCCTCGAGCGCGTCCCAGACCGGCTCGTATTTCGGCTGCAGCGGATAATTGCCAGCGCGTCCATCGGCCAGACGAGCGCGACCCGGCAGCCTTGGGCGGCAACCCGGCGAACCTCCTCGATCGCGTAATCCGGATGCAGCATCGGGATCAGCGCAGCGAAGAACAGCCGCTCGGGGTCGGCCAAAGTGTATTCGTAGGCCCACTCGTTGTAGGCGCGGCAGAACGCCTTGGCGCCGAGCGCGTTTTCCAGCCAGGGATAGATGTCGATCTCGGTCGGGATGATCATGACCTGGTCGATGCCCTGCACGTCCATGTCCTTGAGGCGCGGCTTCGGCTCATAAGAGCCGGCGTGGTCGAGATAGGCCACCTGCTCCTGGGTCAGCGCGGTCTTCGGGTCGAGATTGCGCACGTTGAGGGCGCGCTGGATGTCATGCTTGACCCCGGGGCCTGCATTGGTGATGACCCGCATCGTGCCCGGGATGCCGCCCTTGCGCGGCGAGCCGAGCTCGACCCCGGCGCGGCCGTTGACGATCAGCAGCCCGCTGTCAGCGTCCCACCATATCGTCGCCCTCAGCGCATCCAGTTCGTCGCGGCTCAGAAAATCCTTGGCGCGTTCCCAGATCAGCGGCGGCTCAGTGACATGGGCATCGCAATCGAATGTCGCGAAATCCTTGGTCATTGGCGCGAAACGTTGAACCGGCATGCTGTGCCTCCTCTCAAAGCGACCGTGCCGTCTGCATTGCCTTAGGTCGGGATGCGCACCGGCAGCGACCGGATGCCGTGGATGAAGTTGGAATAGACGCGTCGCGGCGGACCCATGACCTCGATCACCGGGTAGCGCTCGAGGATTTCTTCCCACAGGATGCGCAGTTGCAATTCGGCGAGCCGATTTGCCGACGCAGCGATGGATGCCGAAGCCGAAGGAGAGGTGCTGCCGCGGGCGCGGGCGGTCGATGATGAAACGATCCGGGTCGTCGATCGCGTCGGGATCGCGATTGCCGGAGACGTACCAGATCACGACCTTGTCGCCCTTCTTGATCGGTTTCCCGCCGAGTTCGGCGTCTTCCTTCGCGGTACGCCGCATGTGGATCACCGGGGTCACATAGCGAATGATCTCCGACACCATCCCAGGGATCAGCGTCGGATCGTCTCGCAATTTCTGATATTCGCCCGGATGCTCGCTCAAGGCGAGCAATCCGCCGGTCATCGAGTTCCGGGTCGTGTCGTTGCCGCCGACGATCAACAGCGCAAGCGTGCCCATGAACTCGCGTATCGGCATCTCGCGCATCGCCTCGCCGTGCGCCAGCATCGACAAGAGGTCGAACTTGGGCGGCTGCTGCGCCCGCTCGTTAAGCAGCGCACCCAACGCCTCGGCCATCTTTTTCAGTTCGGCGAAGCGTTCCTCTTCCGAATGCACCGGCGCGTCGGGAGCGTTGACATTGGCGATCGCGACATCGGACCAGTAGGTGAGCTGGCGCCGGTCGTCCCAGGGATAATCGAACAAAGTCGCGAGCATCATCGTGGTCAGTTCGATCGACACGCGGTCGACCCAGTCGAAGGGCTCGTTGCGCGGCAATCCGTCAAGCACCCGGCCCGTCCGCTGCCGGATGACCCCTTCCATGTTGGCAAGGTTTGCCGGCGCGACGACCGGGCTGACCACCTTGCGCTGCTCGTCGTGGCGCGGCGGATCCATGCGGATGAAGCTCGGCCGTTCCATGTCCTTGGGCTGATCCTCGATCTGGATGCCGCCCAGTTCGGAAGCCGAGGAATAGACCGCGTGATTGACCTCGACCTGCATGATGTCTTTGTACTTGGTCGCCGCCCAATAGGGACCGTACTGGCTCTCCGGGCGGTAATGCACCGGGTCCTCACGCCGCAGCCGCTGGAAATAGGGGTACCAGATGTCGTCCTGGTAGAGCCGCGGATCGCTGACGTCGATCGTGTCGAGCGCCACCTTGTTGACGTCGGTATGAACCGCGGTGTCGAGCGGTGCGTTCATCGGCCTGCCTCCTGTTCCTGCGGCCTCAATGTTGGCCTTCCGGCATTCGGACGATAAGCCCATCGAGCGCTTCGGTCACCGTCATCTGGCAAGAGAGGCGGGAGTTGGGCTGAGCGAGAGCGGCAAAGCTCAGCATGCTGGCTTCCTGCGAGCCCGGAATTGGGACGCCGGTCGCCTCGAGCCACGCCTCATCGACGTAGACGTGGCAGGTTGCACAAGCGCTTTCGCCGCCGCAATCCGCGTCAATACCGGGGATATTGTTGTTGACCGCGCCGCGCATGACAGAGAGCCCCAGCGGCACCTCGACCCGGTGTTCGCGGCCGTCATACTCGATATAGGTGATGCTCGGCATGACAGCGGCATCCTTCTAATCTTCGAGCCAGCCCGGCGGCACGGTCACGCAGCCATGCCGGGCGAGGATGGCGTCGATCTCCGCCATGTCGGCGGCCGAGATGGTCCAGTCGAAGGCTCCCAGATTTTCCGTGACCTCTGCTGGTTCGCGAAAGCCGACCAATGCCGTGCCGACAACCGGGTTGCTCAAGGTCCACCGCAGCGCGAATTGCGGGAGGGTCTTGCCGTATTTCGCCGCGAGGCGCTTGAAATCCTCGACGGCGGCCAGATTGCGCGAAAAATGCTCCGGCCCGAACAAGGTGCGGAACAGGTTCAGATTGCCGACCATGCCGCCGCGCGAGCGCCAGTCGCTCTCCTCAAACTGCATGCCGGCGTGAAAAGTGCCGCTCAGCATGCCATAAGCGAGCGAACCGTAAGCCATGACGCCGATCTGTTGGGCGGCGCAATAGGGAAAGATCTCGACCTGCATGCGCCGGTCGAACATGTTCCAGCCATATTGCACGACATCGATCGGGCGCAGCCGCATACAGGCCTCGATTTGCGCCAAGCGGAAGTTCGACACCCCGATATAGCGTGCCTTGCCCTGCCGCACGATGTCGTCGAGGGCGCGCATCGTCTCCTCGAGCGGTGTATCGGGGTCGGGCCAATGAACGAGATAGATGTCGACATGATCAGTCTGCAGCCTTTGCAGGCTCTTCTCGATCGAAGCCTTGACGCGGGCGCGGCTGCTGTCGCGCCGGGTCGGCATTTCGTCGTAGCCCACCCCGAATTTGGTGACGATGCAGACATCGCGCCGACGGCCGCCCAGCGCTCGCGCCAAGGCCTGTTCGGAGACCCCCATGCCGTAGGCTTCCGCCGTGTCGAAGCAAGTGATGCCATTGTCGATCGCCAGGTCAACGGCGCGGCGAAACTGGCTTTCGTCGATCCGGCCGTAGGTGCCGCCGATTTCCCAGCAACCAAACCCGATTGCCGAGACCTTGAGGTGGGTCTTGCCGAATTGCCGATATTCCATCGGGCCTCCTATTGCGCGGCAATGGCGGAAGGCGGCGCAAAGCGCCGTTCCATCGCGCGGCGCACGCGCACTGCGTCGGTGTCCGCCATCGCGACATTGTCCCAGTGCACGATCTCTCCTGCTGAAACGTCGCGCCGCAGCGGGATGTTGTGCGCGAGGCCGATCGGTAAGGCGCCTTCCGCCAGGCTTCGCTCTGCCGGCACAAGCTTGCCCCACACGGTATAGCCGCCTTCGCCGTCGAGCGTCTCGCCGGCGCGCAAGGCTCGCTTGGCGACGGCCACAACATCGCCGCGAAAGCCGCACGCCTGGCCGGTCGGCTCGCCGCGCAACGCGGCCGACAGCACCGAAATGCCGAGCTCCAGGCCGATCAGATGATAGGGCTTGTACATCGCCGCGTACCAGCCGCTCGGATCCGTCTTCAGGCCAAATTCCTTGAAGCAGGCCCGGGCATAATCACTCCCGGAGTGGGAGCCCAGACGGTGCGCGCGTTGGTGATAGTTGCCGAAGTCGTGTATGGGACGCCATACCGCTTCACCGACCCCGCACGATTTTCATTCGCCCACGGCGGAAAGGACAGACACCCCTTCCCCGTGCCGCTACGCGTCTACGACGAGACGATCCGGGTGGTGAAATCCGCTATTCAAAGGCGAAGCTCGGACGAGAGGAGAAACTGGCCGCGCTGAACCGGCTCGATGCGCAGGCACGGCTACTCGAGTAAAACGCTTTGGGCCCTCCTATTGAAGAACTGATCGCGGACGAACGAGAGCGGTCTGGTTTCTATGGAGGCAGATCCGTCTTTGGATGGGCCCCGAAGGAACCGAGGTCAAGGTCGTTCCGCGTTGATCGACCGCGAAACGTGGACCTGCTTCTCTAAGGCGACTGAAAACCCGGTGCAAAACATTCGGCGACTGCTTGATACAGCCTCCGATGCCAACTTCCCGAGCCGGCACCAGGCTTCGACATCCTGCACTCACCTTATCAGAACGTGGGTCGCATTGTTCTCAACCGCCTTTTGTCTCAGTCTATCCCACGCCACCGCGAGGAGGACGAAGCTAATTATAAGGTCTCGCTCGACCATCCGTTCGCGCTTGCCGACGCCGACGGCAAAGCAATGACCAGCGCGGATTTTCCTGGGAAATGGCTGCTGATCTATTTTGGGTACACACATTGTTCCGATCAGTGTCCGACCGCACTCAGCGCGATGGCCGAGGCGCTCGACGAGATCGGGCCGGCGGCCAGCCTTGTCCAACCGCTGTTTGTGACGGTCGATCCCGAGCGCGATCGTGGCCCGATGCTGCGCAATTTCACGGCTGCCTTCGATAAGCGCCTGATCGGTTTAACCGGCACCCGGGAACAGACCACGGATTTCGCGCATGCCCCCGGTGTGAAATACGAGAAGGAGACG
>CAVOTD010000057.1:0-7256 GCA_963698995.1 uncultured Alphaproteobacteria bacterium
CCTACCTGATGTCGATCGCTCATCGCCTACCAACCTGATCTCGGCAAGGCCGGCGCGCAAGACTATAGTCCGGACCGAAAGCACCGGCGGGCGGAGAAAACCGGATGGATCGCGAGTATCAGACTTTAGGGGTCGAGGATCGCGGCGACGGACTGGTGTTGCTGACCCTCAACCGCCCCGAGGTCGCCAATGCGCTGAACACCCAGATGGGCCGCGACTTGCTCGGCTTTTTCGAAGGCGTCAACGCGGCGCCGGCGAAACACGCGCTGCGTCGTGCTGACTGGCGCCGGGGCGCGGGCGTTTTGTGCCGGGGGCGACCTCAAGGAGCGCAACGGCATGACCGACGAGGCCTGGCAGGAGCAGCACCTGTTGTTCGAGCGGATGATCCGCGCCTTTGTCGGGTGCCCGGTTCCGGTGATCGGCGCGGTCAACGGCGCCGCTTATGCCGGGGGATGCGAATTGGCACTGTGCTGCGACTTCGTCTATGCCGCTCCGACGGCGCGTTTCGCGCTGACCGAGGTCACCCTCGGGATCATGCCCGGCGCCGGCGGAACGCAGAACCTGCCGCGCGCGGTCGGCGAGCGGCGCGCCAAGGAGATCATCCTGACCGGACGCCCGTTCAGCGCCGCCGAGGCGTATGAATGGGGCATGGTCAACCGGGTCTGTGACGCCGGGCCGGGTTGTCGAGGAAGCCCTGGAGACCGGTCGCCGGATCGCCGACAACGCTCCGATTTCGGTCCGGCAGGCCAAGCACGCCATCCATTTCGGGATGCAGATGGATCTCGCCAGCGGCATGATGCTCGAAATCGAGGCCTACAACCGTATGGTCCCGACCGAGGACCGGCGCGAAGGCGTCCTGGCCTTCAACGAGAAGCGCAAGCCGCGCTTTCAGGGGCGATAAGTGCAACGATGGAGCGCGTGATGACCGATGACACGCAGGCCGCCAATCTCACCGAATTCTTGGCTTTTCGCGCAACAAACTTGCGCTATGAGGACATTCCTGAGCCGGCCAGAGCTCTGGCGCGGCAATGCATTCTCGACTACTTCGGGGTTGCAATCGCTGGCGCGGATGACCCGCTCGTCCGGATGCTGCTAGACGAGCTGACGGAGGCCGGCGGCGCGCCGCAGGCGAGCATCATCGGGCATGGGGCGCGACTGCCTGCGTCGGCGGCGGCGCTCGTCAATGGTGCGGCGGCGCATGCGCTCGATTATGACGACGTCAATATGGCGATGCCGGGACATCCCTCGGTCGCAATTCTGCCAGCCCTGCTCGCGCTCGCGGAGCTCAACGGCGCGGCTGGCCGTGACGTGATCACCGCGTTTGTCGCCGGGTACGAGACCGCTTGTCGGATCGGTTCGGCATTGCAGCCCGGTCATTACAATCTCGGCTTTCACTCGACGGGCACTGTTGGGAGCTTTGGCGCGGCGGCCGCCTGCGCACGGCTCTCAGGATTTCAGACGATGGCGACGGCTTGTGCGCTCGGCATTGCCGGCACGCAAGCGGCTGGGCTCAAATCGCAGTTCGGTACGATGTGCAAGCCGTTTCATGCCGGCAAGGCCGCGCAGAACGGGCTGCTCGCCGCACGCCTCGCTGCGCGCGGCTTTACCAGCCGCTCCGACATTGTCGAATGCGTGCAAGGCTTCGCACCAACTCACGGCCCGGACTTCGCGCCGGAGGTCGCGCGCGCAACACCCGCAAACGCGTTCCATCTCTTCGCCAATCTCTTCAAATACCACGCCGCCTGCTATCTGACCCACGCGCCGATCGAATGCGCTCGGAGGTTGCGCAGCGAGCATCCGTTCCAGCCTGAGGAAATCGCCGAGATTGCGCTGCGCCTCGACGCGAGCTGCGAGCGCGTCTGCAATATCCCCGCGCCGGTCGACGGGCTGCAGAGTAAATTCAGCCTGCGCCAAACTGTGGCGATGGCGCTTGCCGGGGTCGACACGGCCAGCCTCGGCGCCTACAGCGTCGAGAATGCGGCCGACCCGCTGCTGGTCGCACTGCGCGGGCGGATCACGATCGATTGGCAGGACAGCTGGCCGCAGACCTTGAGCGAGCTCGATCTCGAACTGGCCGACGGCCGCCGTCTGACTGCGCGGCACGATGCCGGCGTTCCCGCCGCGGACATTGCAGAGCAGGGCGAGCGTCTCGCTATGAAGTTCGACTCGCTCGTCGAGCCGGTGCTTGGCGCCCCGCGCACGCGCGAGCTGCGCGCTATGATTTCCAGGTTCGAAGGTCTCGCCGATATCGGCAGCCTCACGAGACTTGCAGCAAGTTGAATAGAAAGGGCCCCTCTCCCCGCAAGCGGCCGCAAGCGAGGAGGGGAGGGGCCCGCGCAGCAGGAGGGTGAGGGGCGGCCCGATGCAAGACGCCGTCGTCGATAAGATCGTCGCGCATGCCGAGAGGGTCGGCGCGCATGGCGTCCCGGCCGCGGCCCGCTCTGCCGCCAAAGCGTTCCTTGCCGATACGCTCGCCGTCGGGGTCGCCGGCATCTCGACGCCGTGGCGCCGCGAAGTCCTCGACATGCTCGCCGGCAGCGGCGGTGCGGCGGAAGCAACGGTTTGGGGCAGCGGCGAGCGCCTGCCGCTCGTCCACGCCGCCATGCTGAACGCATATCAGACCCATGGACAGGAATTCGACTGCGTGCACGAAGCGGCGGTCGTCCATCCGATGGCGGCGGTGCTGCCGGCACTGCTCGGCTGGGCGGAGCGCGACGGCGGGGTTTCCGGCGCTCGTTGCTTCGCGCCGTCGTCGTCGCGGTCGATGTGGCGGCGACATTGGGGTTGTGCTCGCGCGCGCCGATGCGATTTTTTCGCCCGGCCAATGCCGGCGGGTTCGGCGCCACGGTCGGTCTGGCAATGCTGGCGGGGCTCGACGCCGAGCGGCTGCGCGACGCGATCGGCATTTATTACGGACAATGCGCCGGCACGATGCAGGCGCACACCGAAGGGACGCCCCAGCTGGCGATGCAGATGGGCTTTGCGGCACGCAGCGCGGTAACCGCGGTCGAGCTCGCGCGGCGCGGCATGCCGGGGCCGCGTGCGCCGATTACCGGGGTCTTCGGCTATTTCGCGCTGTTCGACCGCGCGGCCGATCCGGCGCCGTTCGACGAACTCGGCCGCGCCTGGCGCATCACCGAGGTCAGCCATAAACCGTTCCCCAGCGGGCGGGCGACGCATGGCGGCATCGATGCCCTGCAGCGCTTGATCGGCGAAGACGGCGTGGTCGCCGAGCATGTGGTTGACTGCCGTTTCCACGTCCCGCCCTTGACCGCCCGGCTGGTCGGCCGCCCGGCCGTGGAAGGCATGACGGCGGGCTATGCTCGGCTTTGCCTGCAATATGTCGGGGCGGTCTGCCTGCGCCGCGGCAATGTCGATCTCTATGATTTCAGCGCGGCGACGCTCGCCGATCCCGCCGTCCTGGCACTCGCCCGCAGGCTGACGGTTGTAGACGACGGCAACCCGGACCCCAACGCGCTGACGCCGCAGCGCGTCGAAATTGATCTTACGGAGGGGCGCACGGTCGCCCGCACAGTAACCTCAGTGCTCGGCTGCCCGGAGCGCCCGCTCTCGCCAGAGTCCGCGAGGACGAAGTTTGACGCATGCTGGCGCATCCTTCCGGCACTGCGGGCGGAGCAAGGCGCGGCGTTATGGAGAACCGTCGGCGCTCTCGATACCTTGGAAGATGCCGGCATTCTTGGCACAATGACGGCGCCATAATCTTTACGTCTCTGAAACAGGGAGGCAAAGGTGACCTACAAGCTCGAAGGCAGCATTCTTGAAGTGTGTGATTGCAAGGTCCTCTGCCCGTGCTGGATCGGCGAGGCTCCCGACAACGGCACTTGCCAGTCCGCCGTGGCCTATCACGTCGACCGCGGCACGATCGATGGGGTCGACGTCTCGGGGCTGACCCTGGCGACCAACGTCTTTATCCCTGGAACCCCGTTGGCCGGCAATTGGCGCGCGCAGATCTATATCGACGATCGCTCGAGCAGCGAGCAGGAGGCGGCGCTCCTCAGCGTGTTCAGCGGCAAGCAAGGGGGACCGGTTGCCGATCTCGCCGCGCTGATCGGCGAGGTCGTAAAGGTTGAGCGTGCGCCGATTACCTTCGAAGTAAAGGAAGGAAAAGGAACGCTGCGGATCGGTGATACCACCGAGGCGGTGATGGAGCCGTATCTCGGACCGAGCGGCAAGCCGACCACCCTGGTCGACAGCATCTTTTCGACAATCCCCGGCTCGCCGGCCTATGTCGCAAAGGCGTCGACCTTCCGGTTGAAGAACCAGGCGGTCGGCGTCGATGTCGACCTGCGCGACCACAACGCCATTCAGGGGCAGTTCGCTTTCGAGGGGTAACGGGGGCAACCCGGAGGTAACCACTCTCTCGCATGCAGGCGGCCTCGCATCGCAGCCGTTTTCTACCGCTGATGGCGGCCCTCACCGCCACGGCGTGGCTGGCCTTGTGGCTCTGGGGAGAGAGCCCCTATGCCCGCTACCTCGACCACGGCCAATGGACCGAGATCGGGGTTGCGGGGAGCTTTTGCCGCGCGCTGCCGGGCGGTGAAGTAATCTTGAGTGGACTGCTGGTTGTCGGCGGCTGGGTCCTGATGCTGGCGGCAATGATGCTGCCGACGACATTGCCGCTCCTCGAGACTTTCCGTCGTCTGACTTCGCAACGCGCCGACCGGCGGCGGTTGATGGCGCTGCTGATCACCGGTTATGTCGCAGTCTGGGGAGTTTTCGGTCTCGCCGCGCATCTCGCCGACTGGGGCGTGGCCTTTGTCGTGCACCAGTCCGATTGGTTGATCGCGAATGGCTGGGTCATCGGCGCGGCGGTTCTGGGGATCGCCGGCCTTTATCAATTCAGCGTGCTCAAATACCGCTGTCTCGACAAGTGCCGAGCACCGCTCGGCTTCATTATTGAGCACTGGCGAGGCGCCCGCGAGAAATGGCACGCGCTGCTGCTCGGCGGCCGGCACGGGGCGTATTGCGTGGGCTGCTGCTGGGCCTTGATGCTGCTGATGTTCATTGTCGGCACTGCCAATATCGGCTGGATGCTGGCACTGGGCGCCGTGATGGCAGCCGAAAAGAACCTCCCCACCGGCCGCCGTCTTGCTGCGCCGATTGGCGCCGTCTTGATCCTCGCCGGCCTTTGGCTAGCAATCTCCGAGCTGGTTGCTTGATGCGCCTGACACGCCCTCTCCGCCCACGGGCGGAGTGACCTGAGGAACACCTCGTGAGGAATGGTTGCTCCTGCCGCACTCAATACGAGCGCGGCATGCCGAGCACGTGCTGGCCGAGATAGGCGAGGATCAGGTTGGTCGAGATCGGCGCGGTCTGGTAGAGCCGGGCCTCGCGCCATTTGCGCTCGATGTCGTATTCCTTGGCAAAGGCAAAGCCGCCATAGGCCGCGAAGGTCGCCTCGGCGGCGTGCCAGGTCGCTTCCGAAGCCAAAAGCTTCGCCATATTGGCGTCGGCGCCGCATTCCTTGCCATCGTCGAACAAGGCGGCGGCGCGGCGGCAGATCATGTCGGCCGCCTCGAGCTCGGCATAGGCCCGCGCCAGCGGGAACTGAACCCCTTGGTTCTGCCCGATCGGCCGGTCGAAGACGACCCGCTCCTTGGCGTAATCGATGCCCTTTTGCAGGAGCCAGCGACCGTCGCCGATGCATTCCTGGGCGACCAGGATACGTTCGGCATTCATCCCGTCGAGGATGTAGCGGAAGCCTTTGCCCTCTTCGCCAATCAGGTTGTCGGGCGGCACTTCGAGGTTGTCGAAGAACACCTCGGTGGTGTTGTGGTTGATCATCGCCTCGATCGGCCGGATCTCGACGCCGTGCCCGAGATTCTCGCGCAGATCGACGAGAAACACGGAGAGCCCGTCGGTCCGACGCTTGACCTCGTCGACCGCGGTGGTGCGCGCCAACAGCAGCATCAGATCGGAATGCCGGGCCCGTGAGGTCCATACCTTCTGGCCGTTGATGACATAATGATTGCCCTGCCAGACCGCGCGGGTCTTGAGCTTGGTCGTGTCGGAGCCGGTCGTCGGCTCGGTCACCCCGAAAGCTTGCAGGCGCAACTCCCCCGATGCGATCTTTGGCAGATAACGCTGTTTTTGCTCCACGCTGCCGTGACGCAATACGGTGCCCATGATGTACATCTGCGCGTGGCCCTGGCTGGCGGTGCAGCCCGAGGCGTTGATCTCCTCGAGGATCACCGCGGCGGCGCGCAATGGCAGTCCCGACCCGCCATATTCCTCGGGGATCAGTGAAGCGAGAAATCCACCTTGCGTCAATTCGGCGATGAACTCGGTTGGATAGGCCTGCTCCGCCTCGAGCTTGCGCCAATAGGCGCCGGGGTAGCGCTCGCAGATCTTGCGCACCGACTCGCGCAGCTCGGGATAATCCTCGCCAAGGGCCACCATCGTCGGCATATCGGTCATCGCTGACTCCTCTCCTTCCCGCTCGACGAGAATAACGTCCGCCTGGCTGATCACCAATCGCCCGGTTCGCCCGAAATTTCGACCAACGTGCGCCGGCCGCCCGGCGATGGAACTCTGCTATAACCCGGCCATGCAGGACGTGCGCTGGCTGTTCTTCGATCTGGGCAATACCCTGGTGAGCGAGGAGGCGGCAACCGAATGCCGCATCCAGCGGCTGGTCGCTGCGCTCGCACGCTACGGCAAGCGCCGTTCGACCGGCGAGGTTCGTTCCGCCTTCGAGGAAGCGTCGGCGGAATTTGCGCCGCGCCTCGTTAGCAGAGCCATCGAAAAGCTGGTCGACGATTCCGAGTGCCGGCGCGCGATCGCGGCGGAGGCGCCGTATCCCAAGGAATTGGAGGCGCCGCACGACGAGGCCCGAGAGACGCTTCGCGCACTGTCCTCCTGCTACAAAATCGGCGTGATCGCCAACCAGTCCGTCGGCTCGACCGAGCGGCTAATGGAATGGGGGCTGATGCCGTTCGTCTCGACCTGCCTGTGCTCGTTCGAGCTTGGCATCGAAAAGCCCGACCCGGCGATTTTTGCAATGGCGCTCGACCGGGCCGGGTGCGCAGCCTCGCGGGCGGTGATGATCGGAGATCGGCTCGACAACGACATCCGCCCGGCGCGACTGCTCGGCTGGAAGACGATCCGCGTCTTGCAAGGCTTCGCCCGGTTCCAGTCGCCGCGGGATGGCTGGGACGAGCCCGATCTGAGCGTGGCGCGCGTGAGCCGGGTGACGCGGGTACTCATCGAATAATGCGGCGGCGAATTCACCCGGT
>CAVOTD010000058.1:0-51255 GCA_963698995.1 uncultured Alphaproteobacteria bacterium
AACGTCAACGGGCACTCGCGAATGCCGCCGAGCATCATCTCGCGGCCGGCCTCTATCCGCTTCGCCATGGCGACTTCGCCTTCACGCGACAGGAGCCGGACCGACCTCATCTCCCGCAGATACATCCGAACGGGGTCGTCGGTACGCGCGATATCGTCATCGTCGAGGTTGCCGCGTGCCTTGGCGGGCTCGCCTTCGGGTGCGGCCGGCTCTTCGCTCTCGTCGCTCTCGGTCACCGTGATCCCGAGTTCGGATAGCATCGTCATCGTGTCCTCGATCTCCTCCGAGGACAGCTGATCGAGCGGCAGCGTGGCGCTCAACTCGTCATAGGTGACGTAACCCCGCTCGCTGCCCCGGGCCAGCAGCTTCTCGATCGCGCCGGCAACGGTCTGGGGGAGGGGACCGTCTGCCGCGTCCTCCCCCGCCGTATTCGCAACGCTCATCGCCCGATAATCCATGAGGCGCCGCCCCTATCTGCCACCGGACACGTCACGCTCCGCGGTTGTCGGCGCGGTGCGACAGCTGCGATCAAAGGCACGGTTCGGAGCCCCGCGCCAGGGATACATGCGCCGCCTCTCCGTCTGGCGTGCGATTTTCCAGCCGCGAACTGGCTCGGGATTATGGCCGAGGAACTCGATCGGGGACGGTGAAGGCAGTGTAAACTTAGCGAGCCTTGACCGGGCAGGGCTGCGATGGTGAACGGGTTTCATGCCGACGCGGTCGCGCTGTGCCATGTGCTTCATCCCGGTTCTATTACGTCATCTTCGACCGGCGATCCGGCGTCAAATCCTCGAGATGACGAAGTCGGTGGCGGAGGCATCATCCGCGGCGCCCTGAGCCGCTCGGGACGAAGCAGGCCCTCGGCGGCTAACACGGAAGAGTGGCGAGCACTGTCATCGCATTTCGGTTGACCCGTTCTTTACGGGTCCGGTTTGTCACGTGGAGCAACGGGAGGGTTCGATGCCGGTGGCCGGCACGCCACAGAAGGTGCCGGCCGCCCATTGGATATCTCGGGCCAATCCGACAAGCTGACGGACCTTTTCTCGATCGGGTTCGCGGTCAGATGTTTGGAAGAATGTTGGGTTTGCTGTCGGCCGACATGGCGATCGACCTCGGCACGGCAAACACCGTCGTCTACGTGAAAGGGCGCGGTATCGTCCTGAACGAGCCGTCGGTGGTCGCGATCGCCAGCGTCAAGGGCAGGAAACAGGTCCTCGCCGTCGGCGAGGAGGCGAAACTGATGCTCGGCCGCACCCCGGGCAACATTCAGGCGATCCGGCCGCTGCGCGACGGCGTCATCGCCGATTTCGAGGTGACGGAGGAAATGATCAAGCATTTCATCCGCAAGGTGCATAACCGGCGCAGCTTCGCCACCCCGCAGATCATCGTCTGCGTGCCGTCCGGCTCGACCGCGGTGGAGCGGCGCGCGATCCAGGAATCGGCCGAAAGCGCCGGCGCAAGGCGGGTCTTTCTGATCGAGGAGCCGATGGCGGCAGCGATCGGTGCCGGCCTTCCGGTGACCGAGCCGACCGGCTCGATGGTCGTCGATGTCGGAGGCGGGACGACCGAGGTGGCGGTGCTGTCGCTTGGCGGCATCGTCTATTGCCGATCGGTTCGGGTCGGCGGCGACAAGATGGACGAGGCGATCATCGCCTATATCCGCCGCAACCATAACCTCCTCGTCGGCGAGAGCAGCGCCGAGCGGATCAAGAAAAAGATCGGTTCCGCCTGCATGCCGGAGGACGGTGAGGGCCGCGTGATGGAGATCAGGGGGCGCGACCTGATGAACGGCGTGCCAAAGGAAATCGTGATCAGCGAGCGTCAGATCTCCGAGAGCCTGGCCGAACCGGTCGGCTCGATCATCGAGGCCGTCAAGGTGGCGCTCGAGCACACGGCCCCCGAACTCGCCGCCGACATCGTCGACAAGGGGATCGTGCTGACCGGCGGCGGCGCGCTGCTCAGCAATCTCGACTTGGTGCTGCGGCATGCCACAGGGCTTCCGGTCTCGATCGCCGACGAACCGCTGACCTGCGTGGCGCTCGGCTCGGGCCGTGCCCTAGAAGAGATGAAGACGCTGAAAAACGTGTTGATCGATATGTGGTGAGAGCCTTTGATCTGAGCGGCGGAGAAGCAGCGGGGGTGCCATGACAGCCAGCGAGGAGGCGGCAATGGCAACCGCGAAACTCGAAAAGCTGCTCACCTAGAAAGCGGCGCTAGAGACCTGCATACGCAAGGAACAGGGGCGCGAGCGGCAGAAGGAACGCAAGGCCGACACCCGGCGCAAGATACTCGCCGGCGCCGCCGTGCTCGACGAAGCGGAACAGCGGCCGGAGTACAAGGCGCCACTGCTCAAGCTGCTCGATCGTTTCCTCACCCGCCCCGATGACCGAGCGTTGTTCAACCTGCCGACACTGCTCCCGGACAGGCCGGATAACGGGACAGGCGGACGCATCCACGGACACCCCGGCCGAGCTCTCGCCGGTCGCTGCGTCGGGCTTCGACGAAGGGCGCCACCAAGCCGCGCCCGACTAAGCGATGTTTCCCCCTCTGAGGCGAAGCGCAACTTTGCCGATGGGAGACCTTGATGAACGTCATCCCATTCGCCGCGGTCACGATGACAGACGGCGTGATCACCATCGATGCGGATCTGCTTGCGCCCAAGCTGGGGCTGTCGGTCGAGGTGCTGAAAGCCGAGATGCGCCGCGGCTATGTCTACAGCGTGACAGAACAGGGGATCGATTCGGACGCGGGGCGGACGCGCCTCACTTTCCGCTATCGCGCCCGGTCCTGGTGCGTGGTGGTCGACCCCGACGGCACACTCGTCGAGGGCCCGGCGACCGCCAACATCCGCGCGCGCTGAACGATGGTTGCAACGGTGTTCTTGCTGAGGCCCTCCGAGGCGCATTCGGACCGGCCATGTGACCCCCTCCCCTGACATGGGTTTAGTGTATGATAACGTCCTTTGCCGTCGGTGAGAACTCGGGCATAGATCGCAACGCGCTGTCGCTGGGGAGGAGGTCATTCTCCCCGCATCCCTATCCCATCACCGGCGAGGCCTGCGACAGCAGCGAGCACAGGCGTTCCGACGGGAGCCGCTTGACGTAATCGCAGTCGGGCCTTGGGCTTTGCGATCGCTTCATGGAGGGCCCCCGAGCTCGCCCGGAGCGGGGCTCGCGGAAGCGCGCCCGCGCTCGTGCGAGCGGTCTCGACGACAGGTTGGTGATGCCGCCCGAGCGGCCGCATCGTCCGTGCTCGTGCTCGGAGTGGGTACGCTCTGAAGCGAATTGCGATCAAGGAGTGCTCGCCCCGCCGAGCTGCTGGACGATCCGATGGTCGGTCTCGTCATGATGAGCGATGACGTCGATCGTCAAACTCTCAAGGCTTCTCGCTCGAGACGGTTGGTCGGACGGTTTTGTCAGGCGCTGGCGCCCAATGCGCGCATGGGGGGCTCTCTGGGGGGGTCCGGGGACGCTTGCCCGCAGACGAAACCTCGGGCCGGAGGAGGATTTGTAGTGACCACCATCGACTTCCGAACCGACCCCGTAACCGCTCGGCGCCACCGCGTCGTATCGCTCGTTACCCCACGCCGACATCCAGGACATCGTCTGGGCCGACGACGAGACGGGCTGCTACGCGGTGCGGGGCAGAGATGCTAAGGGCAATCGGATCGTCGTGGAGCGGACTGGGCCGATCAAGATCGTCAGCGCGAGGAGGTGACCATGCCCGATCGCGACAATGCCGAACTTTGGGAGAGGACAATCCTCGTAATCTCAGGGGAGCGCGCTACACCCCTGCGCGCGCGAATCGCCACCTGATAGCACGCGGTGCGTCCGTGCGCGGTCGTCGTGTCGGCCCACGCGCCGCCGAAGGATCGGAAGCCGATCTCCGTGCCGATGATCGTGGCGAGGGTGTTCAAGAGGTCACGGGTCGAACGGGCCAGCCCAGTCGAGCCGCGTCACCGTCACCACGTGGCCGGGGCGCCAATGAGACCCGCTTCGGCGGGGCATTGCACCAAAAACCTGTTGGAGATAAGGACGGCGCCATCTAGGGTGCCGGCGCGAGAGAGCTGGTGCGCTGTACAGAAAAGCGGCGCGTCACCTTCGGACTCCGCCACCGAGGCGTTCCGATACGCTCTCACCGGATAACGATCCAACCTCTCATCAAATGCACAGGTGTCATGAGACCAGGACAAACCAGCCGACCATATGGTCGCAATAACGGTAACAATTCCTACCGTAACCGACAACAGATACCGAACCGAAGTCAGACCCTCGATAGTAACGGTCCGAACGTCAAAATCCGAGGCACCCCTCATCAAATCTTCGAACGTTACGTTGCCCTCGCTCGGGAGGCGTCTACGAGTGGCGATCGAGTCGCCGCGGAGAACCTTTACCAGCATGCCGAGCATTATTTTCGGGTTATGAACGCCGCTGACGAAGGTCATCAGCACCGTGCCACGCGCCCAACCGCGCCGGTCGATGTCGAAACGGAAATGGCGGAGGAGGACGGGTCCGAGATGGCCGATTCGGCGCGCGCCCCACCGAGAGATCGGGAGCTTTATTCGTTCTGACAGTTCTGACTTATCCTTCGGCGCCGATACCCTTCTTGAGGATCTGCCATTCGCGCCGCTTGTCAGCGAAGCTCGAATTACCAGACCCGCTTGGGCGAACCATTCTCCAGACACCCACATCCGACAAGGCGCCGCCGGACCCGCTTGGCCGCGATGTGTGACGCACCTTAACCTTTGCGCCAGACGGTCGCGAGCCACCACTGCTTGTGGCGCGGCAGTCCCGACGGGCGGTAGTAATGCCTCACCTGGAAGAACCCGGCCGCGGTGACGTAATCGCGCCAGGTGTCGTGATCGAAGAAGCAGCTATAGCGGTCACCGCTCAAGCCTTCCTCGTTGTTTCCTCTCGGGTTTGAGCAGAAAAGCACACCCCGGGACCGCAAGGTTTCGGAGAGTTCCGCCAAAACCCTCGGCAACTCCTGGCTCGGCACGTGGAACAGCGATGCATTCGCAAAGATGCCATCGAAGCGGCTCTCCGGTAATTTCATCGCGAGGAAATCCTGTTGGAGAACCTCGCACTCCGAATAGGAGCGTGCCATGGCCACGAATTCGGTCGATCCGTCCAGGCCCACGACGTCGTGGCCCAATGATCGGAAGTAGCGGAGGTCTCGGCCGGGCCCACAACCCAGATCAAGAATGGAATAGGGGGGATCGCCCTCAATCGCATCCAGGAGCGCCGCGTAGTTTTGGTTGACATCGTGGTCCCGAGTGCCGTCCCAATAGCCTTCGGCCAACCGATCGTAATGCGCGATCGTCACCTCTGAAATCCGCCGCAGCTGCTCTGCATCGTACCATCGGGTGGATCCGGTCATGGATCAGCCGACATTCCCCGGATGGCCGCCACACCGACCATCATGTTGGTAGAGCAAGGATGGCAAGGCGGTCGGGGCAAGGTTCAGACGCGGCCACGGGCTGGACCAGCCCATAGGACAATTATCCGTGCAATGCAAACTATGAAGCGCTAAGCAGCATGGCATGAGCGATAAATTCGAGGGTGGCTGCCTGTGCGGCGCGGTGCGCTTCGTGGCCACCGGTCAACCTGGCTATCTCGGGCTCGGTGACCAAGACGGGCTAAGTCTCCCTGTGCGCATCGATGCTCCTATAGGTACCGAGAAGCCAATCCCAGAAATTGTCGACTACCGCAAAATTGCAATCGGCATGCCGGTGGTGGAGAAAATGGAGCTGTTGCTTTCGCCTGAACCGGGCAAATCGTCCCAACCATGATTCCGCCACGTGGTAGTGTTTATCAAAATAGAGGTGCACATAGAACGAGATCGACATCGCGGCTGGCCCGCTTCGTGCCCGAGCTCCCGCCGCTAGTCGCGAATGCCCTCAAATATCACGAGGAAGGCGAGCTGGTGGTGGGTGAAGAGCCCGAAGTCATCGGCGGCGAGCCGGAGGCGCAGCAATGAGCGCCGCACGGAACGACGCGGTTTCCGCAGTCGCTTCATGGCTGAAGAAGTTGCCCGAGCGATGCCGACTCCTAATTGGCCGCGCCTGATCGCTGCGGTTGCTGCGCTGCGGCTCTCAGGGCGACTTCTCGACATCGCAACCCGGTCCCGGAGCTTGCCGCGCCTGGGCCTGGCCGCGGTCTCGCTCAGCGAGCGGTGCGAACGCCTCGGCCGGTGGATGCTGACGGCGCGCTGACCCAAGTCAGGTAGCGTCTCACGCCTCTGCTGCCCGATGGGTCCGGCAGCAGATGAACTTACGGCCCCGTCGCAAAGGCGGGGCTTTTTCTTTCCACTTTGGGGTACGGAAAAGCGTAGTGTTCCTGCGAACTTGCCGAAAAAAGAGGGCAACGTATTCGGGAAGCCCCGAGCGTGCGCCGCGACTGCTGATGTTTCCCTTAGCGGCGCGGCACTGACGCTTTGTTGACGGCCTCTGATTCAACATCAACCCGGTAGGAACACGGGCCGCCGACTTCGTCCCCCAACGAGGCGGGCCCGACCCCTTAGAAGAGCCTCGTTATTGGCAGACGAGGCTCTTCTTTTATCCGCGATCGGGCTGCACGGGTCGCCCTATCCTCGCGTGATTAGGGGCCAGCCAAAATCGCAAGAAATAGAGGATGCTGCGCGTCCGAATGGCGCGCTAGTTCAAACCCTTAGGCCAGTTAATCGACAGGCGTAGCGCGGCCGTGGCTTGCGTGCCAGACTGGCCTCAACAACACGACGCCAGCGGGAGGAGACTATGAAGGCATTCTCGCGGCTCTTGGCGCTGATTGCTGTGGATCCGCTGCTTGCACCGGCCGGCGACGCCTGGGAGGAAGAAGCCGCGAGCGGGTGAGGGGCTGCCTGCCGGGATGATGCTGCCCTGGGAGCGTCGGCGGTGAGGGGAGAGGCGGTCGCCCCGTTCGCCCCAGTCCCCAACCGCGGCCTGATCACGCTCTCGATCATGATGGCGAACATCATGCAGGGCGTCGACAACTCGATCCTCAACGTCGCCCTGCCGCACATCCAGGGCAGCCTGTCGGCCTCGCTGGACCAAATCGTCTGGGCGCTGACCTCCTATATCGTCTGCGCTGCGATCATGATGCCGCTGACCGGCTGGCTCGCCGGCCGCTTCGGCATCAAATATATCTTTCTGGTCTCGGTCATCGGCTTCACGCTCGCGTCGGCGCTGTGCGGCGCCGCTACGAGCCTCGGCGAGCTCGTTTTCTTTCGCGCGTTGCAGGGGGTCGCGGGGGCCGGTCTGGTCCCGCTGTCGCAGGCGACGCTGTTGCAGATCAACCCGCCGGAGCGCCACGGCCGTGCCATGGCGGTGTTCGGCATGGGCACGATCTTCGGGCCGATCATGGGGCCGGCGCTCGGCGGCTGGTTGACCTACGAGTACAGCTGGCGCTGGATCTTCTACATCAACCTGCCGGTCGGCACGCTGTGCACGCTGGGCGTCCTTGGTTTCATGCGCCAGACCCGCCACGTGCATCGCGAATCGTTCGATTTCGTCGGGTTCCTGACCCTGAGCCTGGGGATCGGCGCCCTACAATTGATGCTCGACCGCGGCGAACTGAAGGACTGGTTCCATTCGAGCGAAATCTGGGTCGAGGCGACGGTCGCCGGGCTCGGCTTCTACCTGTTTACCGTGCATACGGTAACCACCGAGGAGCGCTCGTTTCTCAACCGCGACCTGTTGAAGAGCGCCAATTTCTTGGCCGGCACGGCGCTGATGTTCTGTGGCGGGCTGATCATGACCGGCACCAACGCGCTAATGCCGACGATGCTGCAAAACCTGATGAACTATCCGGCATTGACCACCGGGCTGGTGGCCATGCCGCGCGGCATCGGGGCCATGGCGGCGATGTTCCTGGTCGCCCCGCTGATCACCCGGGTCGACAACCGGCTGATCATTCTGTTCGGCCTTCTGATGACCTCGGCCGCGATGTGGCAGATGAGCCAGTTCTCGCTGCAGATGGGCATGGCGCCGATCGTCATCGCCGGGCTGATGCAGGGTTTCGGCCTCGGCTGCACCCAAGTGCCGCTAAACATCATCGCGCTGTCGACGCTGCCGCGCCACATCATGACCCAGGGGACGGCGATCCGCAGCCTGATGCGCAACCTCGGCGGCAGCATCGGCATCAGCATTCTGGTCGCAACCTTGGCCGAGAATACCCAGGTGGTTCACTCGCGTCTGGTCGAAGGCCTGCGGCCGGACAATCCGCTGCGCGCAGGCCCCCTTTCTGGCGGCGCCGTTCAGCCTGAGCACGCCGAGCGGGATGGCGGCGCTCAACGCCGAGGTGACGCGGCAGGCCGCAATGGTCGCCTATATCGATGATTTCAAGCTGCTGATGTTGATCGCGCTCGCTTCCATACCGCTGCTGCTGCTGTTGCGCCAAGCGCGCCGCCGGCCACCGCCAGCCGCGGCTATCGCGACCACGGCGGCCGACGACTAGGTCTCGATCAACAGATTGAAAAGCGCGAGGCGTTTCTTCGTCGGTGAGGTCGATCTGCATTGTCGCCGCGCTTTCCGTTCCAGGTGGTCGGCTCTGAGCTCATATCGCCGGGCGAGGTTGAGCAATTCTGTTCTGCGGGATGGGCAGGCGACATTTGCTGGCGGTTTCGCGCAGCCACCCGGCCAGCTCTTCGATAGTGAGCGCCACTATCTGTCAGCCACCAATCTCGGTCGGCGGCGATCTGCTGCAATGCGGGCGTGTTTTCATCTGGCATACACACGTTATGCCAGATGACGATTGCGCAAACCTTTAGCATTTTTTCTTAGATCGGGGACGGCACGCACATGCCATTCTGCCGCCAAGATCGAAGTGTATAGTGCCGCACAGGCTGTGATGAGCTTGGAATTCGCCAGCAAATACCGCTAAGCTTCAAAATGAGAAGCTATCGGCGTAGAGAGGACGTTCAGGATGACGGTCTGCATCGCCGCCGTTTGCGACGGCGGACAACGGATCGTCGTCACCGCGGATCGGATGTTCACGGTTACCGCGCCCGTGAATTTGGAATTCGAGACGGGAGAGCAGAAAATCGAATTGCTCTCTCCTTCTTGCGTAGCTCTGGCTGCGGGCAATTCCGCGTACGCGAAGGAGATCGTCTACGATACCATTAAAGGCCTTGCTGGAAGTCAGCGCCCGCAGATAGAGAATGTGGCGGAAGCACTAAAAACCTCGTATATAAAAATTCGTGCTAATAAAATCCGAGAGCAGATAATCATTCCTATGCTCGGCCCAGATTATCTAAGACATGAGCAGTTCAACGTATCTATACCGACATACTTAGAGAAACAACCAGGGATTTTTCAACAATTAGTAATCCAGTCGGCAAACACGAATATCGGATGCGATTTGATCGTAGCCGGCATCGATGATGGCGGCGCACGAATTGGCTATATCGGCCATCCGGGTACGCTAGGTTGGCTAGATAAGCTTGGATACGGAGCGATCGGGAGCGGGGCGATCCACGCCACGACTCGCCTATCGCTTGGTGCTCGAACTCGCGACACTTCTCTGGCTGATACCCTTCGCCTCGTCTATGCCGCCAAAAAGGCCTCCGAGGTTGCGCCCGGCGTCGGGAATCAGACAGATATTGCGATAGTACATCACGATCGGACCGAGCAGTGTTCTCGGAGAGTGGTCGAGGAATTGCAACGCCTTTTTAACGAATCGGCCAGCAGGATGGCACCCACTCTCAATGGTTTAAGCGCGCTTCTCGTTGAGGGAGCAGAGCAATGACCACCCTAATACCAACCATCTTTTGGCTCGATCCGGCGATATCAAAGGCTATGGCGAAGGCGTTTGAGTTGCGCCGAGAATGGGCAGCTCGCGAATGGGAAGCACTTAGTCGGTTTCGAGAGACTATGATAAACGACCCACTTACGGGCACTCTTGAAACTCCGCCGCTTCCGGGTATTTTCGTAGAACTCTCCGCCCAGATAGCGTTGCTTTCTGGCGCGCTGCCCTCTCACGCGGTGAGTAGCAGCAGGACTGGCGTAATCTACATAACCGAGCGGTCCGTCCAGAGCGGTTCAGCCGGTTCCAGCTTTCGCGACGGTTTTTACTACGGCCTCCGCCGTCCCGTCCCGCTTACCACCATGTCGACCTTGTGGCTTCCGCACCCGGAACAAACCAGCCGCCCTTTCCACTCGAGGACCGCGACGTCAGCGCCGTAGCACTCGACGAGCTCGGTAGGATCGGGCTCGACCTGGCGGCCGCAATCCCGGCACCACACGATGAGGCGAACGCCAGCAATAGCCGCGCCGCCGAGTGTCATCGGCGGACCGGGTTGGGACGTCACCCGCGGCGTCGCCTCCTGGCCGCTGCTGCTCGCGGTGGCGCATACACCTTGGGGGGCGGTACGGCCTCGCGGACCGGCTGAGGCTCGAGCTTCTCAAGAATGCCGCGCAAGGTCTGCACTCGCGGCGACAACGGGTAGCGCGCGCCATCGATCTCGTGCTTAAGCAGATCGATCAGCGCGAATTTTTCGGTGTCGGTGAGATCAGGGGGTATGGAGGAGGATAGGCGGCGAGCAGTGACCCGGGGAGACCATCAAAATGCACGAGCCAGCCAAGGTTTTCGAGGACCGGATATCGCCCGGCGATTGGCGGGTCGAGAAGATCGACGACGACGGCGGTATCGAGGTCGCGATCTTCAGCGGTCCGGACGCGCGGGACCGCGAGCAATTCAATACGCCGATTGGCGGTACCGAGGAGATTTTGATGAGGTGAAGTTATCTCCGATGCGGGCGCCGTGATTATTTCACCAACATCAGCGCCCCGGCCGCGAGGAGCGTCCATATACTCGCCAGGCCGAGCAGCCCCATCCGGCTCAGCCATGCGCGCGTCGGTAGCCTGGCGATCTGGGCTTTGAGGAAGTCGAGGTCGTCCGAGATCGCGTATAGATCGCCTCGGGCCTCGTCAATTTGACGCAACGTGAGCGAGCGTTCATCTTGCATGTGCACGTTATGACAGCGGGGTGCCGTCGGGGAACACGCCGCACAATTCGCCGTCGAGATAGGCTTGGCGGGCGGACGTCTGTGATCGGGACACGCGGGACACCCCTACGCGCGCGATGGGCAAACAACCGGGTCTGACTTATCTCGGTTGGCAGCATTCGCTGCTACGGGCCAGCCCTCGGCTCCAGCCGGCCGACCCCCGACACTTCATCTCCACGCTTCATCTCAAATGCAACGCAAAATGCCAGCAGTTCGGCGGGACTCGCGTTCGCGAGATCTAGCCGGTGCCCAGCGGCACGGTATTGCTCCGCCATCCGCTCAATCTTCGCCCAGACTTGGCGCGCGCCGTCGTCCCCCTTGCTAGACCCGTGGCGCACGATCGCCTTGTCAGCGGCTTTCAGTTCGGGCGTATCTGGAATCGCCGCCAGTTCGGCCGCGGCTTCCTCGGCGCGTCGCGGTGTCACTGCAAGCGCCGGTTCGATCCCGATCGCGCGAAGGCCTTCGCGAATTCAGCTCGTGCGATTGGTCATCTTGACCGCGTCGGCTTCGCTCTTGAAGCGGTAGAACGGGGCGACCGGGCCGAAGGTCTCCTCCTTGGTGATGACCATGTCGGTCGTCACATCGGTCAGCACCGTCGGCTCGAAGAAGCTGCCGCCTTGGGGGGCGGCGCGCTTGCCGCCGGTGACCGCCTTAGCGCCCTTCTTGACGGCGTCGGCGATGTGCGCCTCGACTGGTGTGCTGGTTACCGATCTACCGAAGATATCGGCGCCGCCGAGATTTCCGCCTGGGCGAGCCGGCACTCAAGATCCCTCCACACATCAAACTCGTGCATCGGCTTCGCTGATCACGTGCGGGATTTTGCCGGCAGCGCGGGATAGTGCCTCAGCCTCCTCGCGCGTCATCTGTTCGCCGTCGGGACCGCGGACCGTGCCATCACCTTGATGGATCCAGATATCGATGCCACCGGACCCTGCAACCTCGAAGACCCGAAGCCGACGCTCAAGGTCTCGTCGCACCGTTTCTTCCCTCAATCGTCCGAAGGCGCCGGTCGAATTCGTTCGCCTCGAGCGCCCTGATGTAGGCCTCCACTAGCTTCGACAGCTCGGCGGCTTCGCCTGGCGTCACGTCGCCAGCAGCAACCCCGGCGGTAAGCGCCGCCATTGCACTGGCTGCATCAGCAGCGGATCGAAGTGGCGGGAGTTGGAAGCGTACCGACCTTTCGCGCCGCGGTGGCCGGTGTGCTTTGAGCAGCGCCAGGAGCAGATTATCCGAGTAGCGTCGGACCGCGATGGGTTGGCCGTCATCGTCGCGAACGAGCTTGCCAGCGCTGACGAGCGGTTCTGCGACGCCTTCTACGGCGCGCCGACGCGCCTCGTCTTCAAGCCTGTCGGTGGCGATCTCCTCGGCTTCCTGCCAGCCGCTGGCGAACGCCGGGTCAGCCTTCCGGAGCTCATAAACACGGGTCCGGCTCGTGCCGGCGATGTTGATCGCGGCTGTCACGCTGCCAGTATCGGCGAGAGCTTGCAGGAAGCGCTCTCGTCTCTCCTTGGTGAGCTTGAGCCTCTTCACCAGGGTCCTACCGCAGTTCGACTGGCTTTCCGGCGCGCGTCGCGCGGCGGATTGTATCCTCGGTGCCGCCAGTGCGGTCGGGTGCAACGAATGCAATGATTCTGTCAGAACCACTCACAATGGCCTGATTGCGAGCATAGAAGCGCTCGGTCACCTGCCAGCGCGTCTGTGCCTCGTCAAGGTTAGGCTTATACACTACGACGTCGAGCCCGCGTGCCCGCGCTGCCTGTTCGGCCCAGCGGTCTGGGCCTCTCGCGCCGCCGCTTACTACTATGGTTCCTATCCCAAGCTCGGCGATGCAGGCTTCGATTGCTGCGCGATCGGACCGCCGACGGCTACCAACTACGGCGATTTCTCATTTCCCCGTCCCCGATATCAGGACTAAACCCGAGGCCGAAGCTCCTCGGCGACGAAGCGCGAGCAGCGATCTCAATGTGCCATCCCGAAACTGCAAGGTCGTCGATCACGAGCATTGTCGACAGCGGATCAGCAATTTGATCGAGGGGAGGCAGCTTTCGAAATTCCTTCGGATGCGAAACACCCGAGCAGAAGCGATCTGCGTGAACCTGTACAAACGGAAGGACTAGACAATCGGCGACAGCTCGCGCCAGCTTCTTACCGAAGCAATCCGCTCGGCGTGAGTGCCCGCAAGGTACGCAGGTGATGCCGTCCGCTGGGCGGTCGCCGTAGAGCTGCCGCGCAAGCGTCGCCATCAACGCCCCGGCCTTCTCGATCAGCCCCTGATCTAGCGTGCGCTTCGCCGCCTTGAAGGCCACGAGATCTTCTCCCCGAGCCCCCGATCGCCAGGAGCACGTGGATCGGCACTGGTCTGGCTGTCACCGCCGTGATCCCGGTTTCGGCTAGCGAGTAAAATTTGCTCATCGGAATGTCCTACCCTTGAGTTAAGACAGAAAATTGCTCGATCGATCCGACGCTAGTGATTCCCGGGTCGTGGAACGATGTCCTGTACTGTCATTATTTCTGCTGTTTTTCTGGCGAAGTATTTTTCCAGTGCTTTTCGCAATTCCTCCGTCAGCTCGGGATCTCGGTTGTTATCGGGCAGGAGGACCACTGCGGCGGTTTCGGGAGAGGCCGGCCCGGGGTGGCCTTCGACGTCCCCAACCAAGTCGACCAAGATCTTGATCGCGCGCCAATCTCCTTTGGCCGAGCGATTGACGAGCTGTGTGCCGATCACTTCGCGCTTGGTGATTTTGCGACGCGCGCCATTATCGGTGACGATCACCAACTCGTTCAGCGCCCGGATCAGCAATGTCCGCAGGTTCTTCGCGCCGGTTGCTCGGCCGCGCGGATTGCCTCCTCTGTCGACACTGAAACAGCCACCTACTCTGTGGCGTCAGCCGGCGGTAATTGACAAGCATCTGCCCGATAACCATCAGAACTGTGCGCTGAGAGTCAACCCGAGCGGAGTTGCGCTCGAAGGGCGGGCAGAGGACAATCGCCTAGGCGCTTGGTTCATAGCAAATTCACCAGTACGATCTACTCGGCAATTTGCGAAAGGCGGACGAATTGATCATGCCGGCCACTCCCGGATTGGCGGGCGCTCTTGGGGGATTGGCGATCATGGCGTCGGCGGTTGGCACCAGTGCGCAGCAAACTGAGCAACTGTCGCTTCCCAACGTCACCGTCACCGCACCCGCAACCCCGGTCGCACCTCCCTACCTGCGCGACCCTGGGAAGGCGTACCAGCGAAATCCTTACAGTGGTCGATATCGCGTAGAGGAGGATAAATTCCGTGAGGTCCCGTGCACGGCGACCCGCATCGCTTCTGCCGCCGGGGGTAAGTGCCTACAGGGGTATCGGCTGCTGCCGGGCGCGACAGATCAGATCTCCAATCCGAAGGGTGGCAGTAATTGTGACCTGTCCCTCGACGTCGTGGCGTATAGCACCGGCAATTTGTCGATCGAGGCGGATACATTGATCTTCGATCCCTACAAACTCACCGCCATAGGGCATCAGACATCACAGTTTTGCTACGTCAACGGTAATTCGGGATACGATCAGGAAGACTTTCAAGACATGAACCAGGTGACGCGGCGCGGCACTAATTGGCGTAATCTCGTGGCTGATGGCGAAGACAAGTCGATCGAATTCTCGGACGGCCCGCGCAATTGCCGTGCGGTGCGCAAGGTCGGACCAAAATGGGGAGGCGGCTACGTCTACGTCATGCATGCGAGCATCTGCCGTATCGATACGGCTGCGTTGCGGGCAGAGGATATCGCCTACGCGCTAGGTTCATTGCAAATTCGCCAGTACGATCCACAAGGCAATCTACGCCGGCCCGACCAGTAAAACTGCGCCAACCGCAGACTCCAGGCGCGCTCTCCTGGGCAGGCGATCCGGGTCGCACGTCAGGAGTGTCGGGTGGACGGCGGGTGGACTGAAAACCGAGTGCCATCGCTGTTCCATCACGCATACCCGGCGAGAGCACCTCGTGGACGAGGGTTTTGGCGCATCCCGACAATGGTGCTGCCGCGGCCGACTATAGCTTCTATTTCAACTGGCTCGAGAAGCGGGGCGAGGGTCACGGCAAGCGGCTACGCACCTTCGAACTGCAGGATGTAGAGTCCGGCGTTGTTGTCGGTGAGGTACATCACGCCCTGCGCATCGACGAAGCAGTCGGCGGACTGGATGACCTTCGGCCGGTTGGGACGCGGGTCGAACATGCGCTCGGGATCGGGCGGCACGAAGAACCCGGCCTCGCGCGGCTGGAACGGATTCTCGATGTCGAACACCCGGACGCCAGCATTGTGATAGGTGGCAAAGACGAAGCGCGAGCTCTGGAAGGCACCCGGCCGGTTCTCCCAGAGATTGTGCGGTCCGAAATTGCCGCCTTTGGCGCAGTAGTCGGCCTCGGACGGGACCGGCATCGTGGCGAAGCTGACTGGATTGGTCGGCTCGCGCACGTCGAACAGCCAGGTGTGGCGGAGACCCTGGCTGCAATTGGCGAAATTGGCCTCGTCGGCGAGCACCAGGAGGTTGCGATCGGGGAGCGGCAGCGGCGAATGCGTGCCGCCGCCGAAGGGCGGGTCGAGGTTGCGATGGGCGAGCAGCTTGGGCCGGGTCGGATCGCCGACGTCGAGCACGGTGAGCCCGCCATCGCGCCAGGCGGCATAGGCGAGGTTGCCGGCGACGAGAGCGTGGTGCAACGCGTAGCGCCGGCCCTTTGGCCAACTCGGCGTCTCGCCGCCGCCCGTCCACATGCCGGGGATCCACCACTTGCCGACGACCTCGGGCCGGGTCGGCTCCGCCATGTCGACGATCGCCAGCACTTGGTCGGTGAACTCGGGATAGTGGATCGAGACGTAGGCGTAGCGGCCGCCGACATACCAGATGCGATGTGGCCCCACCCCCTCGGTCGCCATGAAGGCGATCTCGCGTGGCGCCTCGGGATGCGCGATATCGAAGATGCGGATTCCGGCCGTGTACTGGCGGCCCTTCAGGAGATCGGCCGGCGATCCCGAGTAGTAGGCCTGAGCATCGACCTGCATCGTCCACATGCTCGGCCCGTTGACGGCAAGCAGCAGGTCGTCGTGGGTCTGGAGATGGATGGCGCGGGTGTCGGGCGGGCAGGGCAGGAAGGCGACGGGCCTCGGGTTCTTCGGATCGCGCACGTCCAGGACGCTGATGCCGTTCGAATAGCCGTGGCCGATATAGGCATAGCCGCGGTGCACCATGATCTGGACGCCGTCACCGCGCCCGCCCTGGTCGGAGTGGCTAACGAACTTGACGTTGCGGGATGCTACCGCATTCATGGCTCACCTCTCCTCTGTCTCGCTGCCCCTCGCTCTCGTCATCGCGTCGGCGGCGCAATAACGTCGAGGGTCAGGCCCCTAGTCTCTGACGCTTTAAGTTTACCTGATTGAGGGTGGGTGTACGATCTTCGAGCAATACCTGCTAGCCATCGGTGCGGCCCGCGAGGCCATCTATATCGAGAGCCAAGCCATCCCGATCCCGCCGGTCGCCAGGGCCCTTGAGGAGGCCCTGAAGCGGGGGGTCGAGGTCGTCGTCCTGGTGCCGGCCCAGCCACCTGGTGCACCGCCCGGAAGCTGTCTGGGACGGCAACTGCTCACGAGCGGTCGCTCAACCATTAGATATGGTCGGGGATTTTGGACCGGACCCGCCCTAGACCGCGTCCCAAGGCACTGCGTTTTGACGGGCAGTGGAGCAGCAGAATGTCGGCTGAGTAATTCCATGCTCAACTGTGGCCCAACAACGCCACAAGATTATCCGGAATAGAGTGGCTTTGGTTGGCGAAGAGAGCGTGAGTGGGGTTACCGGCAGCACCGCCGCCGGGTCAATAAGGAGAACCCACCCATGCGCATTTACATCATCGGCAACGACGGAGTCACGCTGTGTCGCGAGGCGCCGACCGCACTCAATGACGGCGAGATTGCCGTCGCTTCGAATGAGGAACTGCACGCCGCCAGGCCCAGCGGCAAGCGGCTGCTGGCGCTGTGGAACGCTTTGCCCGGCGTCGAAAAGCGCAGGAGGGTCGGCGACCGTGACGCGCTGATCGATCAGCTCTGGTTAGCCATCGAGGCATTGCCGGACCCGGATGCCCAGTCCGACGCGAAGCGCCCATCAAAGCAGGATGCGGTCATTGCGATGCTGCAGCGACCCGAGGGCGCAACGGTCGACGAGGTGGCAAGCGCCACCGGCTGGCAGCGGCACACGGTGCGCGGCGTCTTTTCGGGAACCTTGAAGAAGAAGCTCGGGCTGACCCTTGCCTCGGCCGCGGAGGAGCGCGGCCGAGTCTACCGCATTGCCGCGCCGGAACAGGCATGAGCCGCGCGATCGAAGATGCAACGGCTTGCCGGGAGGCGCTTGCGCGCCTCCCCGAGCTCGATCTCGGCGAGCTTCGTCAGCGCTGGCGCGCGCTCTACAAAGCCGATGCATCCCCGCATCTCAGCCGCGAGCTGCTGGTACGAGCTGTCGCATACCGGATGCAGGAAGTTGCTCTCGGCGGCCTCCGCCCGCAGCGGCAGCGCCAGCTTCGCCACGTTGCGCAGCAGCTCCACCAAACCGCAGAGATCCGGCGGCGTGCTCGTCTCGAACTGAAATCCGGAACCCGCCTGGTTCGAGAATGGCGGGGCCGAACCTATGAGGTGCTGGTGCTCGATGACGGCTTCTCGTGGCAGGGCACGCACTACCGCTCGCTTTCCGCCCTGGCGAGAAAGATCACCGGCACGGCGTGGTCGGGACCGCTCTTCTTCGGGTTGAAGCCGAACCGCTCCGCCGCTCTCGGGTCCTCGCAGGGACCACGTTCAGCCAAAGAGGACAGCGATGCCGCGGGCTGACGCGAGCCGCAGGCGTTGCGCGATCTACACCCGGAAATCCTCCGAGGAGGGGCTCGACCAGGAATTCAACTCGCTCGCGGCTCAGCGCGAAGCCTGCGAGGCCTACATCCGCAGCCAGCAGCACGAGGGCTGGGCATCGGCGAGAACCCGCTATGACGATGGCGGGTTCTCCGGTGGCAATATGGAGCGGCCGGCTCTGCAACGCCTGCTCGCCGATATTCGGGCTGGACGGATCGACATCGTGGTCGTCTACAAGGTCGACCGGCTGACCCGGTCGCTCGCCGATTTTGCCCGTCTGGTCGAGATTTTCGACGCCGAGGATGTGTCGTTCGTCTCGGTGACGCAGCAGTTCAACACGACGAGCTCGATGGGGCGGCTGACGCTCAATGTGCTGTTGTCCTTCGCCCAGTTTGAGCGGGAGGTCACCGGCGAACGCATCCGCGACAAGATCGCCGCCTCGAAAAAGAAGGGCATGTGGATGGGTGGCAACGTGCCGCTCGGCTATGACGCGGACGAGCGCGCGCTCACCATCAACCCAGCCGAGGCTGAGACCGTGCGCCATATCTTCGCGCTCTATCGTGAACACGGCTGCGTGCGCCGGGTCAAAGACGAGGCCGACCGGCTCGGGCTGCGGACTAAGCGCATCAGGACAGCAAACGGCGCCGAGCGCGGCGGCACATCATTCTCGCGCGGGCATATCTACAGACTGCTCTCGAACCCGATTTATATCGGGCAGATTGCGCACAAGGATCAGCTCTACCCGGGCCAACATCGGGCGCTGATCGACGATGAGACCTGGACCGTTGTTCGAGGCCAGCTCGCCGCCAATGCCGGCGATCATCGGCGCAGGGCGAAAGCGGCTGAGGCGAGCCTGCTGGCCGGCTTGCTGGTCGATGCTCACGGAGAGCGGCTCACGCCGTCACACGCCGTCAAGAAAGGCCGACGCTATCGCTATTACGTCTCCACTGCGCTGATCTCCGAGGCAGGACAGGATCACACGCAAGGTTGGCGGCTTGCCGCTCAGGAGATCGAAGATTGCGTGATCAGCATCCTCGTGGACGCGCTGACCAACCCGGCGAGGTTGCTCGAACGGCTCAGTAGTCCTGGTATGCCCGGTGACCAGATTCGGAGATTGCTCGGCCGTGCCGCCCGTCTTGCAGCGTTGCTCCGCAGCGCGCCAGGGGAACGAGCCAAGATCGTACAAGAGCTCGTCGATCAGGTGATCGTCGACGACAAAAGGATCATGATCAAGATGCGGCGCGGTGCGCTGTTGGGCGTAGAAGCCTCGCTATGCGCGTCGGAGGAGCCAAGCGGCAGCACGATCGAGCTGACGGCCGCTGTCGATTTCAAGCGCCGCGGCGCTGAAACCAAGCTGGTGCTGCCCGGGTTGGCGCAGCACAACCATGCCTCGAAATGTGATCCGGCGCTGATCAAGGCGATCGCACGCGGTCGCACATGGTTTGAGGAGCTGGCGACCGGCCGCGCCCGATCGCTGCAGGATTTGGCCAAGCGCGACGGCATCACCCGGCGCTACGTCCGGCGCCTTGTTGACCTCGCCTTCTTGAGCCCACAGCTCGTTGACGTGATCCTGCAGGGCCGACAACCCGTCGTGCTCACCGCAACGCGACTGACCGAGCTCGACCTGCCGCTCGACTGGGCCGAGCAGCACAGACTGCTCGTAAGCTGAGCTAACCCCAGATTTAACATGCACAGGCCGCGGCCTTGCCGTGGCCTGCACGCGTTCTTTGGAATGCTGCTAGCCTTCAAGGTGGGACTGCCCCAACGCCCGTCAGAGAAAAACGGCCAAAAGGGCCGGTGTGCAGCCAACCGTCCCTTCTCGTCCCCATGCCTGCGCAGACTGCCGCAAAAATGCGGAGCTCTCCGCCTAAAGCCCTGGAGTGCAGTGCAGAGACAGACTCTCCGCTGGAGGGAGGTGGATTCGAACCCTCGGTCCCCCGTATGTCGGCCAAGTATCTTCGCCGGTGCAGACCTACCAGGAGCTGCCAAGGCCTGGGGGCGCCGATGAGGTCCTGAGGCGTCAAGCGACATCGTCGCCGCTCCATTCGGCGAGCCTGGTCCAGCCAGCGCGGATCAGATATTGGGCATCCTCGGCGGACATCTCGACGGTGCCATCCGGACCGATATTGAGGTGGCGGCCCGAGAAGGTCTGCACGGAGCCGATGCCCAGTGGCGCCCGAAGGCGCGTCCAAGAGGTTTTCTGCGGTTTGAGTTTCTCGGCCTGCATGCGATAGAGCTCGAAGATGCCTTGGCCCGGAAAAGGCTTCTTGAACCAATCGAGGAACTGGGCGGTCGAATCTACCTGGTCATCGTGCTTGCCTTTTGGGAAGACAGTCATCTCGTGGAGATATTCGGCGAGCCAGGGCGCGGTTTCCGGGATGTAGACGAAGCCATTCTCGATCACCGCGGTCTGCGCGTGCAGCCGCATGATCTTGTCGCATTCCGGTTTGTAGCGGGTGACCCGATGGAACCCGTCGGCGATCAATTCTTGGATCAGCTGGGTGCCCGAGGCCTTGTCCTCGATCAGCACGACATTGGCGTTGAACAGGCTTTGCTGCTCGCGCACCGCACGCTTCAGCGCCGGATATTCAAGCCGCTTGCGCAGCACGTTGAGGAGATAGAAGTCCTTGCCCTTGAGACCCCAGGTCGTGCAGACGCTGAAATCGCTGAGCTCGGTCGCCTTGTTGGCGGTATCCCAGCTCTGAACGATACGCTCGAAGCTCTCCGACCGTTGGTTCGCGGCGAAGCGCTTGAACCATTCCGCCTTGACCATGCCACCGCCCAACGGCGCGGGTGTTTGCTGATATTGGCCGGCGAAGTTGTATTCGCCGACGGTTCGGCGAATCCGCTCGAGGGTCTCGAGCGGCTCGCGCTCGGGATGCAAAGCTTCGCCCTGCCGGCGGGTGAAGCATCGCGGTCCCCAGATCGTCTCGATTTCGTGCACCTCGTCGGTTTCGGCGATTGCTGGAAAGCGCACCACCTCCCACGGCTCCTGGGCAAGCACGTGGCCGACAAGATCGTCTTCGTGCAGCCGCTGCATGATGATGACAATGGCGCCTCGGCGCTTGTCATTGATCCGGCTGTAAAGGGTGTGGTCGAACCAGTCGTTGGCGGCTTGCCGCTGGGCATCGGACAACGCCTCTTCCGGTTTCAACGGATCGTCGATCAAGATGATGTCGGCGCCGCGTCCGGTCAGCACACCGCCATTGGAGGTGGCGAGCCGGTATCCTTGGGCCGTAGTGATGAATTCCTGCACGGCCTGGCGGTGGGCGGCGAGGCGGGTCGGAAAGATCCCCCGGTACCAGGCGCTCGTCATGATGCTGCGGCAATCGCGGGCGAGCTTGTCGGAAAGCTCCTGGGCATAGCTGACACAGAGGATCTGCGCCGACGGATCGTGCCCGAGACACCAGGCCGGAAAGGCGACCGAGGCCATCAGCGATTTCAAATGACGGGGCGGCAGGTTGACGATCAGCCGCCCGATCTTGCCTTCCCGCACCGCGGTCAGCTTCGCGGCGATGACTTCAAGGTGCCAGCTTGTCGCGAGCGCAGCTTGCGGGTTCAGATCGTGAAAGCAGCGCGCGGCGAAGGTGCCGAAGTCTTGCCGCAGCAGCGCCAGGTACTCGGCCCGGGTTAGGTTCTCGATCATCGGATTCTCTACTTTGGGCGGTGCAATCGAGCTTTCAGCTGTTCGATCACCTTCTCGTCTGCCAACCCGAAGGGGGTCTGCGGGGATGTCGGCTCGGTCCGGCGCTCGATGTCTTGGATGATGTCGAGCAGGATTTTCATCGCCCGCAGGTCGGCCTTGGCCGAGCGGTTGACGAGCTGCGTGATAATCGCTTCGCGCTTGGTGATCTTGCGGCGCCCTTCATTCTCCGCGACGAGGACGCGTTCATTCAGCGCTTCGGTCAGCAGGGTCGGCAGGTTCTTCGATTCGCGCGGCCGGCCTCGCGGATTGCCGGATTGGCCTCGCTTGAAACGGGTGTGCCGGGGCGGCTTGCCGTAGCCCACTTCATAATCGCCCCTGTTGTCAGGCGGCATCGGCCGCCTCCGCCTCGCCAGCGAGGTCATCAAAGCTGCGGCCGTTGATGCCATGATGAGCGCTCCCGCCGGTCAGTGCCTGCCATCGACGAACGGCCGTGTCGACATAGGCCGGATCGAGCTCCAGCCCGTAGCAGCGCCGACCCGTGCGCTCGGCCGCGATCACCGTTGTGCCGCTGCCGAGAAAGCCGTCGAGCACGATGTCGCCGCGGGCCGAGCAGTCGAGGATCGCGTCGGCGACCATTGCCACCGGCTTGACGGTCGGGTGCAGTACCAGCAGATTGCCTTCCTCGCCGCAGCGGGCGAAGGAATTGACCCCGGGATAGCGCCAGACGTTGCTGCGGTTGCGGCCAAACTGACCCAGCTGGACGTTGTTGCGATGCCCGTCGCGGCCGTGCTTGAAGACCAACACAAGCTCGTGCTGGCTGCGGTACAGCGAGCCCATCCCGCCGTTGTCCTTGACCCAGACACAGAGGTTCTTGAGCTCGCCATAGGCGTCTCGCCCGGCGGCGAGCAGCTCGTCGAGGTGGCGCCAATCCATGCACAGAAAGTGCAAGGATCCGTCGGCGCTGAACGCGGCAAGGTTCCGGCAAGCCTGGCTGAGGAAGGCAGTGAACGCTGCCCTGTCCATCTCGCCCGAGGCCATTGGGAAGGGGCGATGGTGGATTGCGCCGAGGCCACTCGCGTGACCGTCGATTTCCACGTTGTACGGCGGATCGCTGAACACCATCGCGGCGCGTTCCTCGCCCATTAGCGCCGCGAAGGCGGCAAGATCGAGGGCATCGCCGCACAAGACGCGGTGCCGGCCGACCACCCACACATCGCCGATCTTGCTGATCGGCGGCCGCATCGGGCGTTCGGGTACGGCATCGGCCGGGTCGCCATCGGTTGATTCGGGCATGTCCTCGAGCGCCGCGATCCGCAGGTCGATCTCGCCCATCTCAAAGCCCGTTACCTCGATGCTGAAATCGAGCCCGAGCAGCGAAAGGTCCTTGAGCTGTTCCGCGAGCAGCTTGTCGTCCCAGCTGGCGATCTCGGTCAGCCGGTTGTCAGCAATCATGAAGGCGCGCGCCTGGGCCGGGGTCAGGTGCTCGAGGCGGATGGTCGGCACCTCGGTAATGCCGAGCTCGCCGCAGGCAAGCAGCCGACCATGCCCGCCAACCACCTTGAGCGCGGCATCGACCAGCACCGGCACATTGAAACCAAAGGTTTCGATGCTGTGGGCGATCTGCCGGATCTGTTTTTTGCTGTGGAGCCGCGGATTGACGGGGTCGGGTTTGAGCTCTTCGATCCGCCGATAGACAAGTTCGAGTGGCTCGGTTCGCCCGCTCCGCGGCCGCTTGGCCGCGTGGTTTGATGCCGTCATAGGTCGGGTTTCCTTGTGTGCGGAACTGATCCCGCCCAAATAGCCCGCAACCCCAAGGCTTCGAGTTCAGCAAACGAAGAAAATTTTGAACCTATCCGGGTTCGGCGAACCGGAGCTTGACCAACCTGTCGAGATCGATGCGCCGGCGCCCGCTTTGAGCGAGTATCAATTCGTGACGCTCAGCGGCGCGAACCAGAGCTTCGATCAGCTGGCGACTGAGCAGCAACGTCTCGAGGCCAACGGGCCGCTTTTCAGTCTCCGCGACTTGCAGCCAGACCTGAACGGCAGCGGCTAAATGGATCACTGGTAAGCTTGGGCGCCAGATGCGCGTCTCGACATTTGCGGGATCGGCAGATCCTGTATCGTCGAGAACCAGGCGCGCCATTTGATTGATGGAAAGCCGCGGTAAATTCGCGGGAAGTTTGAAAACCTCGCCGCCCAGAGCTTCTTTGAGAAATGCCATTGCCATGCGGCCGGCGACCATCCGATCGCGCAGCCGACGCGCGAGCGTTCGCAAATCTCGCTTGATATCGCGCTCGCAGCGCAAAGCGTAGATCGGCTTGATCCTTTGTGGCGAGAGGGCCCAATCGGGCTCGATTGCGCACTTTACTCGGAGCGCATGATTACAAAGCGATGCGTGAACCCGGCTGCGTGTGTCGTCTTCGCTGTCACCAGGGTAAGCGAGCCAGGTGACAAACATCGCCCCAGCCTCATAGACCTCGAGGTGGTTGAAATCGATCAGATGTATGGCCATCGCGGTGCCCTAAAAGCGAAAACTGGAAGAGACCCTTGCATTGCTGCGGCGATCCGCATTCGGATCCGATATGAGGTTGGCTAAACGGTAGGTTAAGGCTCAGGCGAGCTGGTAGACCCGCCTTCGAGCTCGCTGCGCTAACCAGCGAGGGCGCCGGGTGAAATAGCTCTCGTCATTACGAGCTTCCGAGAGGCAGGTCTTCGACCGGCGCGCCTGCCTGATCCCACCGGAAATTTCGCTGATGCCAGCAAAGCGGACCCTGTAAATGTAAAAAAATACGCTGTTCGTCGGCCTAGGGAATTCGCCAGGAAGCTTTTGACATATCGTGCCCTTTTGACCGGTGGGGAGGCAAACTGGGGGCCAGCCTCCAAAAATTGCCTGTATTTTCCCAGCTAGCACGGAATTCCGGTTCCAGAGACGGGTTCGCTCGTGACTGCCCCCTCCAGCAGAGAAGTCATCAACAAACCATCGCCGGAGGGAGGAGTTCGGGACCGCCTCGGTTGGTCCAGCGGCGACTTTCGCCATCCGCATCGAGGGCGACAGCATGACCGGCACCGGCATCTTTCCCGACGATATCGCCGTCGTCGACCGCGCGCGCGAGCCGGTCAATGGCAGCATCGTGCTCGCGCTGCTGGATGGCGCCTTTACGGTGAAGCGCTACCGGGTCAAGGACGGTGCGGTCTGGCTGCAGGCCGAAAATCCCGCTTTTGCGGACCTGCCGATTACCGACGGACAGAGTTTCGAGGTGTGGGGCGTCATCACGCGCAGCATCCGCATGCTGTGACCATGGTGGGCCCGCTCGCCCTCGTCGACTGCAACAATTTCTATGTGTCGTGCGAGCACGTGTTCCAGCCGGAATTGCGCGGCCGCTCGGTCGTGGTGCTATCGAACAACGACGGCTGCGTGATCGCGCGCAGCGACGAAGCCAAGGCGCTCGGCATCGCGATGGGGGCGCCATGGCACCTTCACAAAGATCGGTTCGCGGACGCGGGCATCATCGTGCGGTCGAGCAATTACACGCTCTACGGCGATATGAGCAGCCGTGTGATGAGCGTGCTGAGCCGCTTCACCCCCGATATCGAAATCTATTCGATCGACGAAGCCTTTCTCGGCCTGCAGGGCTTCGGCGCACGTCTCGAAAGTCATGCCCGGGCGCTGCGCGCCGCCGTGCTTCAATGGACCGGGATTCCAGTGTCGGTCGGCATTGCCCCGACCAAGACGCTTGCCAAGCTCGCCAATCACGCCGCGAAGAAGGATCAGAAACACGGCGGCGTGGCGCTGCTGCTCGATGAGGCGGCGCAGGATGGTGCCCTGGCGCGCATCGAGCTCACGGATCTGTGGGGCATCGCCGGCCGGCTGGCGGCCCGCCTGGCGGCGATCGGCATCAAGACGCCGCGCGATCTCAAGCGCGGAGATCCGCGGCTGATCCGTGAACGCCTTGGTGTCGTCACCATGCGCCTGGAGACCACGACCCTCAATCGGACTTAAACGTTTTTCGACCTTTGGCGAAAAGTAAGTCAGGTCGACTTGGCGATCACTCATGAGTTCATCTCCGATTGCAGCAGGTATCGATCCCGTCGGCAATTTTGACGGAATAGCTGACCAGCGCATGCCGGGAACGTAGCAGAAGGGCACCTCCGCCTCCCCGCGAGAGGGGACCGATGTTCCGAATTCCTTTTCCTCGGCCAGCCACTCCGTCTCTCGTAAGAAGTTCCTGGTCGGCGGCTTGCGCGACCCGACCCACTCAACAGAACCTGGGCGCTTGACGCCCTCGGGTCATCGCGGCCACGGTTACGGCAACCAGGCAAAGCGAAGGAGTGAGCGATGGAATTCGGCATCTTCAATCTGATGGGGTCGCGCGCCCCCGAAAAGCCGACGGCGGAAGTTTTTGCCGAGGTCGCGGAGCAGACGCGGCTCGCTGACGAGCTCGGCTACGCGATCGCCTGGTTCGCCGAGCACCATTTTTCGAATTACTGCCTCTGCGCGTCGCCGTTGATGATGGTCGCGCACTGCGCCTCGATCACCAAAAAGATCCGGCTCGGCACCGCGGTCGTCGTCTTGCCGCTCTACAACCCGGCGCGGCTTGCTGGCCGAGATCGCAACCGCCGACGCGCTGTCGAACGGGCGCCTGATGCTCGGCGTCGGCGCCGGCTACCAGCCCTACGAATTCGAGCGGTTCGGCGTCGATATCAAAGCCAATCTGGAGATGACCGAGGAGTTCTGCGACATCCTCGACCGTGCCTTTTCGCAGGATTTCTTCAGCTACAACGGCAAGCACTACCAGATCCCGATGACCCACATCCCGGCCCGGCCGGTGCAGAAACCGCTGCCGATCTATGTCGCCGGCCACACCGAGGCGATGTTCCGCGCCGCGGCACGGCACGGCTACCGGGTGTTGTCGTCGGGCAGGGTCGGGGGTGCCGCGCTGCTGGCCGAGCAGTACCAGATCATCAAGGACGCTTATCGAGCCGAGGGCGTACCGCTGGAGAACGCGCACATCACCGTCAACCGCTTCTGTCACATTACCGACAGCAAGGAGGACGGGCTGCGCTTCGCTGAGAATGCGCGCTACCAATCCCGCCTTGCCTCGAGCTTGCGGCGGCGGCAGGAGGTCATGCAGGGTACGGTGCTGGTTGACATGCCGTTCCCCGACGAACCGTCACTCGAACAGATCCACAACGATCTGCTGATCGGCGATGTCGAGACCGTGGCCGAAAAGCTGGTCGGTGAGATCCGGGCGACCCATCCGGTCCACATGTGTTTTTCGTTCAAGGTCGGCGCGACCCCGCATAAGGCGGCGATGCGCTCGATGGAGCTGATGATGAGCGAGGTCAGGCCCCGGGTCGAGCGGGCGCTCGGCCAGCTCGCCCGCCACGCGGCCGAGTGAAACAGCAAGCAACATCTGGGGAGGAAGGAATATGGAAATCGGCGCTGCGATTTTCTTCACCGATTATTCGATGGCCCCGACGGAGCTTGCGGTAGCGCTTGAAGAGCGCGGCTTCGACTCGCTGTGGGTGGCCGAGCATTCGCATATCCCGGTGACCCGCCGCTTCACCCACCCGTTGGGTGACGCGGCGTTGACCAAGGAATACTTCGACGTGATGGACCCGTTCGTCACGTTGAGCGCCGCGGCGGCCGTCACCACGCGCCTCAAGCTCGGCACCGCCGTCTGCCTGGTGATCCAGCGCGACACGATCCAGACCGCAAAGCTCGTCGCCTCGCTCGACCAGGTGTCGAAGGGCCGCTTCCTGTTCGGTATCGGCTGCGGCTGGAATGCCGAAGAGATGGAAGACCACGGCACCGTTTACGAGACCCGCACGATGAAGATGCGCGAGCAGATCGAGGCGATGAAGGAGATCTGGACCAAGGACAAGCCGGAATATCACGGCGAGATCGTCGATTTCCCGCCGATGATGACCTGGCCCAAGCCGGTGCAGAAGCCGCATCCGCCGATCATCGTCGGCGGCGCCTTCCGCCTCGCCGCGCGGCGCGCGATCCGCTACGGCGACGGGATGCTTCCCGCGGCTCCGAGCGCCGGCTCGGGCAGCCCCGAGGAGTTCATGCCGCGCCTGCGTCAAATGGCCGAAGAAGCCGGCCGCGACCCGCAATCGCTGTCGGTGACGTTGGGCGGCGCGCCCGAGGATCTCGACGTACTGAAGCGCAACCGCGATCTCGGCGTGACCCGCATGACGGTCCGCCTGCCGCCGGCCAAGGAAGACGAGATCCTGCCGATCCTCGACCGCTGGGCGAAGCTGATCCCGCAGGTTAGGAACTGACCGGCTCCGACCCCCAACGAAATGCGCTAAATCAGAAGCGAGGTAGGGTTTCACCGAGCAGAAAAATCGCGCTGAACCGCGACACCCGTTCCGGCGCTCCTATTTCCGCATCCAGCTGAGCGGCAGGGCGCGCCAATCAGAGCTCACCGTGACCGGGGGACCGAGGGTTCGAATCCGTCTCCCTCCAGGGGCGAGGCAGTTGCGAACTCGGTCAGTCAGGCACTGACATCGGATCGAAATGCTACGAACGTCCCCGTTCGGGGTGAGGGAGACCGAGGTGTCGGCTATTTCCGCTGAGGCGGTCCCGGTCGGTTCATGCGCATCTACATTTTTGGCAATGACGGTATCACCCTCAACCGCGAGCCACCGGCCGCAGTCAGTGAAAGCCTGATTGAGCTGATCTCGCGTCAGACCTTCGACTTCCCCCCCCAGAGGTGGCGCGCATGCGTAGGCCGCGGATGAATGTCACGGCGGGCCGGTGGATGCCAACCAGCGTGGTGCTATGCCGGCGGCGGCAGCCTCCAAGACGCACGTGCCAGCAGCTTCCAGCCGCCGTCCTGTTTCTGCCAGACCTGCATGACGCCGATTTTGGTGTTGGTGACTTTGCCGTCGAGCTCGCTTTCCGAGACCCAAAGGTGTCGCACAACGGCGTTGTTCCCGACGACCTGGACCGTCATGTCGGGCCATTCGAGCGACTTGAGGGTGCCCTTTCGCGTCATCACCCCGTCGATGAATTCGGCCTTGTTCTGGAGCCGAGCATCCGAATGGCTGTAGCTCAGCTGCTCCGCGGTGAGCGACTCGATCTTCGCTTTGTCCTGTTTGATCCAGGCCATCCGCAATTCCTCAACGGCTTTTTTTACCGTCACTTCATCAGCCGATTGGGCGTGTGCCGATCGGATCAGGGTCGGCGCGCTGAGCGCGAGCGCGCCTGCAGCGGCGAGGTGACGACGTGACAATTTCATGACTTCCTCCCGTTTGTGTGCGACGTGATGGATGTCGCTTTACAGCGTGGCACAGAACAATGGCCGCTAGGGTGGGGCCACGGCAAGGGGAAGCGCACCAAACTCTCGCCGAGGAGCACGGCAGAGGGTAGACCGACATTCCCGCTATGATCGGCTCCGGGAGGGGACGACTGACTACCAAGATATCAAATACTTACGGCTTGCGGCCTCGCTTGCCAAGGTTGGGGTCGGGGATTGGAATCTCCTGTCTGTCACCTCAGTGACCGTTCCCATTTCGCCGAAGGAATCGACGCTTCGCGACCGGGGACCGAGGGTTCGAATCCGGCTCCCTCCAGCGGAGAGTCAAGAACGAACCGTGCGCTGCAAGGCCAGCGATTCTTTTCTACCGTTATCGAGCAGGGAAAATTCGTCTGCCGACACACAAACAACGGCGCACGGTGCCGTGATATTCCCTTGCGCGGCTTAGCTCGAACTCGCGCCGAAGCTCAAGAACCTCTCGGTGGAGGGCCTCGACTTCAATATCGAGGTCACCGGTTTCGAGGTCGGCGAGATCGATCTGCGGATCGCCTCACTCGAGGACTCGTTCAAACATGACAATGACCCGGCCGACATTCTGCCCGAACTGTCAGCCGGCCCGCCGATCAGCAAGATTGGGGATTTGTGGCTTCTCGGCCGTCATCGCGTGATGTGCGGCAATGCGCTCGACCCGGCCGACTTCATAACCCTGATGGGCCCGGAACGCGCTGCTATGGTCTTTGCCGACCCGCCCTACAATGTCAGGATCGATGGCCACGCGAGCGGGCTCGGCGCAATCCATCATCGCCCCTTCGTGATGGCCTGCGGCGAGATGGACAAAGCGGGCTTCACCGCTTTTCTCGTCCAGGCTTGCCGGAACCTCGCCGCCTTCACCGTGGACGGCTCGATCCATTTCATCTGCATGGATTGGCGTCATCTCGAGGAGCTGCTGGCCGCCGGCCACGACGCCTATGGCGCGCTCGTTAACCACTGCGTCTGGGTCAAGGATAATGGCGGGATGGGCTCACTCTACCGCGGCCAGCACGAATTCGTTCTTGTCTACAGGAACGGCCGCAACGGGCATCGCAATAATGTTCAGCTTGGCCGGTTTGGCCGCAACCGAACTAATGTCTGGCATTATCCCGGGATCAACTCTTTTGCCCGTTGCGGCGAGGAGGGCAATCTACTGGCGTTGCACCCGACGGTGAAGCCGGCGGCGATGATTGCCGACGCGATCCTCGACTGCTCGGCCCGCGGTGACATTGTGCTCGATAGCTTTCTCGGCAGCGGCACCACGGTGATCGCCGCCGAGGGGACTGGCCGACGCTGCTACGGGTTGGAGCTCGATCCGGCGTACGTCGACACGATTGTCCGCCGCTGGCAAGCGCGAACGGCAGGAAACGCCTGCCATGCCATGAGCGGCCGCAGCTTTGATGACCTGGTGCGTGAGGCGGAGGCGGCCGATGCCGCGTGATGCTGCGGGGAAGTATGAGATTGGCTACGGTAAGCCGCCGTTCCATACTCGGTTCCAGCGAGGTCGGTCCGGTAATCCACGCGGCCGTCCTCGTGGAGAAAAAAACTTGCCGACCTTGCTGAACGAGGCGCTCAACGAGCCTGTCCTCGTCACCGAGAACGGCGGGCGAAAACGGATCAGCAAGCGTCAAGCCGCCTTCAAGCAGCTCGTCAACGAAGCGGCGAAAGGCAACTGGCGAGCCCTCAAGCTCCTGGTCGACATCCTGCAAGACATCGAGCGGCGGACCGAGTTGCAAAACGACGAGAGCTCATTCGGCTTGGCAGACCAAAAGGTGCTCGAGCAGTTAAAGGCGCGCTTTTCGAAACCGGAACAATGATCGAGAACCCGACGCCTGCCGAATACGAGGCGCTGCTGCGGCAGGATTTCAGTACCTTTGCCGCGCGCTGCTTTTATGATCTCAACCCGCAGACCGAGCTCGCGATGAATTGGCATCTGGAGGTCATCGCCGCGAAGTTGACCGCGGTGCGCCAGGGCAAGATCCCACGGTTGATCATCAACCTTCCGCCTCGTCATCTGAAATCGTTGATGGCGTCAAGTGCCTTTCCTGCATTCTGTCTCGGGCATGACCCCTCGGCCCAGATCCTCTGCGTGAGCTACGCTGAAGCTCTCTCGAATAAGCTCGCGCGAGATTGCCGCAGCATCATGTTGAGCCCGTGGTATCGGCGGATCTTTCCCACCCGCCTGGCGCCGCACCGCCAGGCCGTGGAGGAGTTCCTGACCACCCGCCAGGGATACCGGCTCGCCACCTCCAATGGCGGCGTGCTGACCGGCCGCGGCGCCGACATCATTCTGATCGACGATCCGTTGAAGCCGGAGGAGGCGCTATCCGACGCGCAGCGGCAAGCCGCCAACGAGTGGTTCAGCCACACCCTCTACAGCCGCCTCAATGACAAGCGTAACGGCGCCATTGTCATCATCATGCAGCGGCTGCACGAAGACGATCTCGTGGGCCATGTGCTGGCTCAGGAGCCATGGGAGGTCGTCCGCTTTCCGGCAATCGCCGAAGAGGACGAGGTGCACCAGATCGAGACGATCTGGGGACCGCAAATCTTCACCCGCCGGCGCGGCGAACCCCTACATCCCGACCGCGAGCCGCTCGAAACCCTCGACCGCATCCGCCGCACGATCGGCGAATACAATTTCGCCGGCCAGTACCAGCAATCGCCGGCGCCGTTGGGCGGCGGTCTGGTCAAGATAGAATGGTTCAAGCGCTATCGCGACAGCGACCGGCCGGAGCCGTTCGACCGCATCGTCCAAAGCTGGGACACTGCCAATAAGGCGACCGAGCTCAGCGATTTCTCGGTGTGCACGACCTGGGGCGTAAAAGGCAAGCACCTCTTCCTCCTGAACGTCTTCCGCCGGCGGCTCGAATATCCGGGGCTCAAGCGGGCGGTGCGCGAGCAGCAGAGCATGTTCGGGGCGAATGAAGTGCTGATCGAGGATAAGGCCTCGGGCACCCAGCTGATCCAGGAGCTGATCACCGACGGCTGCCACGGTGTCACGCGATATGAGCCGACATGCGACAAGATCATGCGCCTGCACGCGCAGACCGGGATGATCGACAACGGCTTTGTTTACATCCCGGAGACGGCACCGTGGCTCGCCGAATACCTGCACGAGATGAGCGTCTTCCCCAGGGGCAAGCATGATGACCAAGTCGATTCGACCGCGCAGTTCCTCGACTGGTTCAAGCGCCCGTTTCCCGGCCAAGGGATCTTCGAGCTTTACCGGCAGCTCGCGCAAGAGGCTGAGCAACGCCGCAACCGGCAGCCCATCCGACCCTAATCGGCGGTCGGCTTCGCGGAATGGCTCGCCGCGCAGAATAAGGTCTAAACCGCGGTCCCGTCCCGCCACGTTCCTCCCTCCAGGCAACCGAACGGCAGGGCACGACAGCAAATTGCCATAGTCAGGAACCGACGGTTCGAATCCCGCTCCCTCCAGGGGTGAGCGGGCGACTTCGTCGGAATTTGCAACGGATATCCGCCAAAGGAAAACCCCGGCGGGGGGACGCTGGGGTTTAGTGGAATTTCACCGGTCGTGAAGCGCCGGCAGCGCCGCCCGGGCCCCGTGGATCAGGGCTTTCTGGGAGCAGTTTTGGCACCGAGCTTCGTGACGATGGTCGTCCCATCCGTACCGCCGATGGTGACGACCTGATCGTTCGTGGCGCTGAATGCGGTCGATGTTTTGCTCCCCTTCGTCCGCCAGCTGACCGGGATGGCCCAGGTGAAGCTACCTTTCGACCAAGGCGAAGGCCATCCAGAGCTCTCGGCGGTGTCGGACACGTCGTTGGCCGAGCCCACTTGGTTCCAAGTGCCGGCGCCAGCTGCGGCGCCGTGAGGACCCGGAGCGTGGCTGCTGAAGTAACCGCTGATCGCGCTGGCGTCGCACGTTTGTTCCATCAGTTCTATGGCTTGGAACGACACGGTCGCGGGCAACACGGTAACGGTGAGTTCCATGCCGGCCCCTTGAGTGCCCGCCGGGTAGGTAAGATCCTTGTCCTTCTTGCCGCTGAGCTTCTTCGGCACCTCCGTAGTCATGGTGACGTTGGAGGTGGTCTTGTCGGCGGCGGTGTAGGTAATGGTGTTGGTTCCGGCGGTGCTAGCGGTCCACCGGAAGGTTACGCTGTTCACGGTGTTGCCGGTGCCGTCGGCACTCTTCCAGCTGCCTCCCTCGACATCGCTCACCACAAACGAGCTCAGCTCGCCGATACCCACAGTAGTGCGGTCCGTCTTGCCTGCGGGATTGGCCCAGCCGTTGGTGACAGTGATCGCCGGACCCTTGGCTGAAGACTTCTGCATCGGAGTTGGTTGGGTATCGCCGGTCGGCGCTTGCGGCGTTGTCCCGGACACGAATTGCCCCGCTCCAGACAGCACGTCGCGACCTATCGTGTACGCACGCGTATTCACGTCCTGCGCCGATCCAGCCGCTCGTGCGTCCCAATGCACACGGATCTTGCTAAAGTCCTGACCGAAGCGCGGCTTCATGAAGCTGCGACTAGTGGCATCCAGCGGATGCCCGGGCGAACCCAACACCTCGTGAGGAATCCCCGGTGCGGAAGAATGGTTTCTGGAACCGAGTGCTGAGTTTCTAGTTTCGCCCCACAAGCTTTTTTCCGGCATCCGCATCACCCGATCGGCGATACGATCGGCCTCGTGTTCGAGAGGATCATCGACGGCGCCGACTTGAAGCTTCGGCTGGACGTCCGGAGGTGCCGACACGGCTGAAACGAGAGGACGTTCTGCGGCGGCGCTCGGTTCTGGCGGATGGATTGGAATACGAGAGAAGGACCACGAAGGCCCTCTGCCGACAAGGGCTGAAGCCTCCGCAGATGGCTGTGGCAGCATGCGAAGCATAGCCTGGTTGCCGATCGGCCGCTGCGACGTGATCAAAGAGTGCTGCGCATGCGATGGGCTCAGCAACTGGCTCCGCGGTTGCCGACTGCACGCGGCGTCTGCAGAGCGATCTTTCGTCGAACCCGGCATGTGGATAAGGCCAGCCCGCTGCATCTGCCCCTCCTCGAAACCTCTTTAATGTAGATGACGCCGTACAGGTCGGATGGAATTTCGACCTCCCCTTTGCGCAATAGGCAGGCTCGCCCTCTCCCCAGCTTACCGGCGAAGTAGCCCAGCTCGAAAATTACGTTCTGTCGCGCACGGGAAGGCTGCGGTGATCCTGCCGCCGCGGCGCGGACAAGGTCGTCCGGCGTGAGAATAACAACAGCAAAGCCGACTTCACTGGCAAAAGCTTCAAATTTCTCGATGATCGTACAGCCCTGATCGGGTTGCTCGTGCAGGATAATGGCCTCTAACCCGAGCTTCTCTAAAAATCGTGCGACTGCTTCGCGTGCACTGTCGTGATGACCGTGGACCACGAATACCTTTGACTGATCCTCCGACCTCAGGGCTTCGCCTGATCCTGTCACCGCTGGGACCGCCTCCGCATACAGGCCGAGACGCTCGACTATCGATTCCAATTTTGAGATTTGACGGTTCACTGTTTCGCGGCGAATTGTGAAGACCTCCATCTCGTCACCCGCCATTCGTGATGGCGTAGCAGATCTGAGATATTCTTTTTTCATGGAGTCGTCTGTAAAAAGCCGGACAAGCAGGTCGGAGTTATATTCTCGCCATTTTTGCGCATCGTTTTCGTACGCCTCGATGTCTCCTCGAGATTGGATTGGCCGCGCCTGCAGTTCTTTGCCCTTGTCAATGCGTTCTTGCAGTTGAGCGGTCGCCTCCGGGCGCGGCTGGGCGAGGCCCGGGGACCGAGGGCGGGGGCTGGAGCTGCCGGTTGCCGGGAGCGTGCCATGCGAAAATCTCCAGGAACTATTCGATAAAAGACATTATCCCACATAGGCCGGTTAGAGGGAGGCCACGTCCTGTTCAGACTTTGGCTACGACCTCACATCGCGGTTCGAGATGAGTGAATGCGAGTTCGGGGTCCGCCTCAAGGGCGAGTTGCCCACCGCTCGATAATTCTCTGAAGCTCTGCAAGGCCATCGGTCAATGCGGCGGGCCCGGGCTGCAAGATCAAGGACGATTTGATTTCGTAGAGATGGTGATGCTGCACCGCCGGAATGCTGTCGAAGCCGGCCCGCGCCGCGACTCGCTCTGGTCGGAACTTCTTCCCACACCACGAGCCAATGATCAGATCGGGTTTCGCTGCGACTACCTCGTCAGCTGTCACAACGCGGTCCTTGGCCGCACCCTGATTTCTTCGATCGGCAAATAGGTCGATCCCGCCGGCGATTTCGATAAGCTCAGAAACCCAACCAATCCCCGAAATCAGCGGATTGTCCCACTCCTCGAAGAATACCTTCGGCCGCTGTGGTAAGCGCTCCGCCCGGGTACGGGCTTCTGCTAGACCAGCTCCGAGGGTCCGGACGAGCTCTTCGGCCCGCCCGCCCGCATCCGCGATCGCGCCTAGCATCTGGATCATCGCAAGGATCCCCGCGACGGTTCGTTGATTGAATGCGTGGACGTTGACCCCGCGGCGGATCAGATCGGCGACGATATCCGCCTGGAGGTCGGAGAACGTCAGGACGAGGTCGGGCTTCAGCGCGAGGATCTTGTCAATATTGGCCGATGTAAAGGCGCTAACGCGCGGTTTCTCGCGGCGTGACTGCGGTGGGCGCACGACGTAGCCGGAGATGCCGACAATGCGGTCCTGCTCGCCAAGCAAGTATAGCGTCTCGACGGTCTCTTCGGTGAGGCAAACAATTCGGTTCGGTGGAAACACAAAAACCTCGCTTAGAGCGAGAAGGCCACCCTTACGTCATTGGCTAGAGGCCCGCGCCACCAGCTCCTACGAGATTTCGAGGCACCACGATTAAGAGGCACCGAAAGGAAGGTGTGCAATTTGCGCCGGCTTGATAGCCATAAGCTTCTCCGTGGTCTCTCCGAGTATCGCAGGCGCTTGGCATTGCCAACCCGAGTATGTGGCTACCACGGTCTTCGTCCAGGGAGACGGGTAGTCCAAACCCAAGACGCTCGCGTCCCGCGACGGTCCCAGCTATCCATTCCGCGTCGGGCTGGTTTGAGGGATGGGCATCGGCAAAAGCCGGGATGGCCATGCTGCGCGCCGATTCTCTGGAATTCTTTGCCGCCAACATCCGCAACAAGAACACCCGCATGGCTTATTACCGGGCCGTGTGCTCGTTCTTCGCCTGGGTCGAGCAGCACCGCATCGGCGAGCTCGCCGATATCGAGCCCGTGCACGTCGCCGCCTATATCGAGGCGCTGCAGACGACCGCCGCCAAGCCAACCGTGAAGCAGCACCTCGCGGCGATCCGCATGCTGTTCGACTGGCTCATCATCGGCCAGGTCCTCGCCGTCAATCCGGCGCATGCGGTGCGCGGGCCCAAGCATGTCGTGCGCCGTGGCAAGACGCCGGTGCTTACCGAGGACCAGGCCCGCCATCTGCTCGACAGCATCGATGTCACGACCATCGTCGGCCTGCGCGATCGCGCGCTCATCGGCGTAATGACCTACACCTTCGCCCGCGTCGGCGCTGTCGTCGCCATGCGGGTCGAGGACTATTACCCCGGCGGCAAGCGCTGGTGGCTGCGGCTGCACGAGAAAGGCGGCAAGCGTCACGAAATGCCGGCGCACCACAAGCTCGAGCACTTCATCGACGAGTACCTCGCCGCGGCAGGGATCCGCGAGGACGGCAAGACCCCCCTCTTCCGCTCCGCGATCGGCAAGACCGGCGTGCTAACCGATAAGCCGATGAACCGTGTCGACGCCTATCGCATGATCCGCCGCCGCACGGCCGAAGCCGGCTTGAAGGGCAAGCTCGGTTGCCATGTATTCCGCGCGACCGGGATCACCGCCTATCTCGAGGCCGGCGGCACGCTCGAAAACGCGCAGGCCATGGCCGCGCATGACTGGTACGTTCCCTTCGAGCACCGCACGCCCGAGGTGGTCGGCGGCAATTGGGCCTGATGCCGCGACGGCGCCACCCCGAACGATCACGCCGTCGAGAACTGGTTCAAGCTCCTCGACCGCTGCTTCGACACCAACGAGAACGACGGCGTGGGGCTCAATGAGTATCGCTGGTAGGCGACCGCGATCGACGCCTAGAACGCGAGCAGGCGCACCGCCAGGACGACTGCGGCAACGACGGCCGCGGCCGCCCAGATCGGCCAGTCCCGGAACGAGAAGAGCGGAGCGAACGTCCGTCTCGAGGACGCGAGCAGCGACTCTGCCCAGGCTCCGGCCTCCAGCTTTGGCGCGTCGACGGGAAACCAGGTGCAGTGCGGCGCCGTCTTCGGGATCCAGCCTTTGGCGATGAACTGCTCGCGCGCGACTGCGAATCCGTGGCGGATCAGGCTGTCGATCTCGAGGTTGCTGAAGGAGTTGAGATCCGTCCGGATCCCGCTCACGCGACGCTGGACGGAAGGAGGCAGCGTCCCCGACGCAAGACTGTCCGTCGCGCTCGCGATGCCCAGCTGGACGAAGGCGTGCCGGCTTCGCGCGGCCAGTCGTTGATAGACGAGATCGCCGACGCGCTTCATCAGGAGCCCGGTCGCCCGCATGTTGCGAGGGAACGCCATTCCGAAGCTCCCGAACTCCCAATCGAACGTCCCGCCGGCATCGGAGACCACGAAGGCATCGAGCTCGGGCGCCTGCTCGTAGTACCAGAGCGGTCGCTCGATCCCGAGGTTGTCGTAGACGCCGCCATCCGTGATGTACTGCGCATTCGGGAACTCGTGGTTTCCGACGTGGAGCAGGCGCGCCGTGATGCAGACGGGCGGGAACATCGGCGGGAACGCCGACGAGGCCGCGACGGCGAGCGCGATAGGCAGGTGGGGTGTGAGCTTCGAGACCTCGCGCTCGCGGAGGAAGCCGTTCTCGTCGAGCTCATACCACATGAATCCGGACCGCCCGAAGCTGCAGGGCTGGCCGGTGCTGAGGCTCACCGACTGCGCGATGATGCGCGGCCGCGGGATCGCATCGGTCGGGCGAAGATCGTTGAGCGTCGCCCTTCCGAACAGACGGGTGTAGGTGGATTGCAGCAGCTGGATGCGAGACCATCGAAGCAACAAGCGCGGGACGAGGGTCACCCACGCGAACAGCCAGCGGCGCAGGATCCGGTTCCTCACGTCGAGGCGACAGAACTCGATGATCTCCCTGGCGGCGAGCTCGAACGACGCCCCATCGCCCGCGTAGCGGTCCCACTTCAGTCCGGCGTGCATCGCGAGGATGCTCCCGCCCGAGACGCCGCCGATGAACTTCACGCGAACGAGCAGGCCGGACTCGAACAGGAATCGGAGGACCCCGAGATGGAATAGGGTCGCCCGCAGTCCGCCGCCGGAAAGCGCAAGACCGATGCGTCCCGGCGGCTCGGTTCCGCTGCTGGATGGCGCTGCGTCCTCGATCGGGTCACGCATTTCTTCTCCAAACTATCTCTCGATCGGCTCGGCGATCGCCGCCCCGACAGGAGCAATCCCTTCGACAAATCTTCAGTGCCGAGTCCTTGGACACCACGCGCGGAACGCGCTCGCCAACCATCCTCAAACCCCTCGATCAACAGCTTTCCCGGCAGGCCATCCTCACTGTAAAAGCCGAACACGTCGCCACCTTCCTCGGCCACAGGATCACTGCCCAACTCGCCCAAGAGATCGGCAGTCAATTCGCAACGCGGATTGAGGGGACCTGCGTCAGGCATCGTTTCGGCAAATCCTCGATCAAGATCTCTGACAAATTCGGCCTCGTCCTGCGCCTGGATCGACCAGCCTATCGCGATCAGCAGGCGGTTGGCCCCGTCTTCTCCCCGTAGCCAGGGATCGATTTCGTCGCGGCGTGGAAGACGCCCATCGTCCGCTATCTTCTTCCAATGTCGCTACACGCGCCAGATCAGCCGCCGCTCTTCCCTCATCCTTTGATCCGCCTTGGCAATCAAGCCACGAAGCGGCACAAACTCTTAGAAAATTGTTTGAACATTGTGAATGGGACCGAGGCCCACCTAGCAAGGAGATCGTGAAGCCTCGGCATGCTGCAGCTCCCTTCAGCTTCAGCCGCTGCGGCATGTGACGGCGCCTGCGATCGGCGGCAAGACATTACCCGATAACGTCATCGCCGAAATCGTTGAGCGCACCGACGGCGAGCCGTTGTTTATCGAGGAGCTGACCAAAAGCGTCTTGGAGAGCGGGCTGCTACGCGAGGAAGGAGGTCACTGGGTGCTCGATGGCCCGGTGCCGCTCCTCGCGATTCCGACGAGTCTGCACGCCTCGCTGATGGCGCGGCTCGACCGTTTGGCGTCGGTGCGCCATGTGGCGCAGATCGGTGCGGCGTTCGGGCGTTGGTTCCGCTACACGTCGCTGCGCGCGGTCTCCGGGCTTCCCGAGGACGAGCTGCAAGCCTCTCTCGCCCGGCTCGTTGCTGCAGAGCTCGTATTTCAGACCGGCATACCGCCCGATGCGGTCTAGGGAGTAGGGGTTGGTTTCGGGGCCTTAGTTTGGTTTCGAGGCCTTAGTAGGGAGCGGTTGGCGCTCCGGTTTCAAAAGTTCATGAAATCGGCTAACGGTTCGTATGACAACTCATCTGCCGTGGTGGAAAGCCTGCGTCCATTTAACGATCCTCTAGCTTGCCAAAACCGGACACCTGATTGGTCTTGGTCTTATCCATCAATAGCCACGTGCGCTTGCGAAAATCTGAGTGATTATCCAGGAAACTAAATTCCTGTCGTGAAAATGCATAACCGGCGACTTCATACTGGAGTGAATCGATAACACAAATAATCGCTTGATCGTCCTGGATGTTTTCGAAATCGCGAGGTGGTTGATCGAGTACCACCGCTTGATACGTATCCACAAGATATTGGACCTTCCCCTGAAAAGCCTGGCTCTTTGACGTCGGAGGGTGAAATTCCCGAGACCCGGACTGTCCGCTGGAGAGAGCCGGACTCGAACCCTCGATCCCCCTCCGTTTGGAGGCCCGGCGAGAGCGAGAGTGGGTATCAGGCCTTGGTTGCCGTCCGGTGTGTAACCGTAAGTCGAGGCGGCGCGCGCAAGGTTTGGTAAATCACGCAGAAACGCTCGCTCATCTCGACGAGACGCTGCACCGTCGCGGCATCGGCGTCGGTGTCCAATTCGAAGGTCAGCGCGATATCGGTGAGGCCGACCGGCGCTTCACGATCCACACCGAGCGTGCCGCGCGCGTCCCAATGGCCCTGTGCGACAACCCGCCCGCCCCGGAGCTTCACACCCATCGCCGTGGCAACCGCGCTGACGGTCACGCCGGCGCAGGCGACCAGCGCCTCCAGCATCATATCCGCGGAGCAGGCCAGGCTCCCGTCGCCGCCGGTAGCCGGATGCAGGCCCGCGTCGGTCTCGCCGGCCCAGGAGCGCACTCGGCAGGCGATGCGATCCATGTCGAGGATGGCCTCGGCGCGCGCCGGGGTAAGCGCGGTTGCGGGCTGCTCCCGATATTGCTTCTTCAGCGGCGCCTGCAGCGCGCGCAGTTCATTCGCGTCCATCGTGTCGTGATCCCGTTGGTTGGGCCATAATCGCCAACGGTGTAGGTTCCGCAGCCGGCCGGAGCAAGAGGGACGAGATGCCAAAGCAAATCCGACTGAATGCCTTCGACATGAACTGCGTCGCGCATCAGTCGCCCGGGCTGTGGACACATCCGCGCGATCGTGCCGATCGCTACAACACGCTCGACTACTGGATCGAACTGGCAAAGCTCCTCGAGCGCGGCAAATTCGACGCGCTGTTCCTGGCCGATGTGCTCGGCGTCTACGACGTGTACCACGGATCGCCCGACGCGGCGATTGCCAATGCGGTGCAGGTGCCAGTGAACGACCCACTATTGCTGATCCCAGCAATGGCATACGTCACGCGCAATCTGGGCTTCGGAGTCACCTGCGCGGTCTCCTACGAACATCCGTATACGCTGGCGCGCCGGTTTTCGACGCTCGATCATCTGACCGGCGGGCGTATCGGCTGGAATGTGGTCACCGGATATCTCAACAGCGCCGCCAAGGGCATCGGGCTTGCGCGACAGCCGGAGCACGACACACGCTACGAAATCGCCGAAGAATACATGCAGATCGTCTACAAGCTGTGGGAAGGCAGCTGGGAAGACGGGGCAGTACTGCGCGACCGCACGCAACGCGTGTTCGCGCGGCCGGAGAAAGTGCATCGTATCCGACACGACGGCAGATATTTCCAGATCGAAGCGATTCACCTCTGCGAACCCTCGCCGCAGCGCACACGCTCGCCCGAGCTCGTCGACGCGAACGATCGGCGTTCCGCGCTTCGCGATGCGGCGTCGCGCGCCGCCAGCTGCACCAAGCTCCATCGGCCGGGGGACCGAGAGATGCTATGGGGCGGGCGACAAGGACATGGCAACTTCGTCGCTGCATGTAACCGATGGAGTGCCGCGATGCCCCAGCCGAACGACTTGAGCAGGTCCCTCGTCGCCCTGGACCAAAATAGCACGATCATTGCCGTCGTCGAGATGAGCCAGTCGAGTTGGCTGGTTGGCGGCGTCGTTCCGGGTATTGAGCGTCAGCCGCGCAAGAAGCTGGAACCGAGCCCAGAACAGCTGCTTGCCCTGCTGCATCGCTGGCGGGATGAGGCAGTCAGGGCCGGCCGCACGATCACGCGGATTGCGCTGGCCTTCGAAGCCGGCCGCGACGGCTTTTGGCTGGCGCGCTGGCTTACGGCGCGTGGCGTCGAGGCGCACGTGATCCATGCCTCGAGTGTGGCGGTATCGCGGGAACATCGCCGGGCGAAAACCGACCGGCTCGACACCGAGCTGCTGAAGCGCGGGTTCTTGGGGTGGCTGCGCGGAGAACGAGGCCATTGCAGCATGGCGCGCGTGCCGACGATCGCCGAAGAGGACGCCAAGCGGCCAAACCGCGAGCGCGACTGCCTGGTGGGGGAACGCACGCGGATTGTAAACCGGATAAAGTCCACCCTGGCCCGGCTGGGCATTCGTCACTTCAAACCAACCCTGCGCAAGGCGGCCGAACGTTTGGCAACCGTGCACACCCCGGAGGGCATGCCGCTGCCGCCAAATGCCTTGGCCGAGCTGCAGCGCGACATGGTGAGGCTGGGCTTTGTTGTCAGCCAGATCAGGGAGATCGAGGACGCTCGTCAGAAACGATTAGAGCAGCAGCCGGAGAGCGGGCCCCACGCCATGGTTCGGCGGCTGGCCCAAATCGTCGGTGTTGGTGTCGAGACGGCTGATATGTTGGTCCATGAGCTGCTGTCACGGCCAATGCGTGACCGCAGAGCCGTGGCGCGCTACGCCGGCCTAACCGGCTCGCCGGATGAGAGCGGCGCGCAACGGCGCGAACAAGGGCTCGCCCGAGCCGGCAACGCCCGGGTCCGCCGCGGCATGATCCAACTCGCCTGGCGCTTTCTGATGTTTCAGAAGGAGAGTGCGCTGGCATTGTGGTATCGCGCCCGCACCGCTGATAGCCGTATTGGCACGCGCAAGACCATGATCGTCGCGCTGGCACGCAAACTGGTGATTGCGCTCTGGCGCTTTGTCACCACTGGCGAGCCACTGGAGGGCGTCGTCTTGCGTCCAGTGGCCTGAAAGGGGCTTACCGGAACGAGCATAGCAATCAGTACCATTCGGCGCTCGCGCTGCCTTTCAGCCGACTGTCGAATTGACGATCCGAGGTGGCGGGAAGCCGTATTCGAACCTGGCACCTGATGCCGACCGAGAGAATGGACCCGCCGCCCGGAGCTTCGCCGCCGATGCGCATGACTGCATCATGGTCAGGATCAAACGATTCTACCGCATACAAGTCTGTGGCGCGAAGATGCGCCCCAATGGCAAGCTCCCCTCGGATCCTCAACAGACAGACAGGCACCGACCAGACACCGAAGCTATGCAAAAAGCCCTGTCTCAGTTCATCGTCCCTCCGCGTGCTCAGGCGTCAAGGCGCTGCGAAACACAAGCCCCGCTAAGCGGCAAGCCGCCAAGCTGTGCTACCGTTTCGGTCCCTTGACCCCTTCCGCGCGCTCCGCGAACCTGATCGCAGGCGACGGGACGGAGAACGGCTTTCCCGCTCCGAACAAAGAACTGGCACAAACCCAAAACAACTGCTTGACAGGAAAAGCCCCATACAGGTTCGAATCCCTCTTGCTCCCCGCGGCGAGTTCGTCTCCGCAGTGAACCCCGGGGCTGTAGGCGAAAAGCGCCGCAATGCTCAGAGAGAACCGCCTATCTCGATTGGGTAAGGCGCGAGCCCCGTCGATCTTGTATTCTTTGAGCAACGGCCAAGTCGTACGGCCGCACAGAGGATAACGAGCATGACCGCGGCCACAGCCGATCGTCCGTTGGTATCGGGAGTACAGTACCGCAAGGCCATCACTGCCGGTGTGATCGGCAATGTCCTCGAATGGTACGATTTCGGTGTCTATGGCTATCTCGTTTCAACGATCTCACAGCTCTTCTTCCCCAGCGGCGACCCGGTCGTATCACTGTTGTCGACTTTCGCGGTGTTCGGTGTTGGTTTTGTCATGCGGCCGGTCGGCTCGATCCTGTTTGGGATCTATGGCGACCGCCACGGCCGCCGCAAGGCTTTGAGCACGGTGGTCTTGGTAATGGCGCTCGCGACTTTTGCGATGGGGCTGTTGCCGACCTATGGTCAGGTCGGTGTTCTCGCCCCAGCGCTTCTTGCCGTCGTTCGGTTGTTTCAGGGACTTTCGGCGGGCGGGGAATGGGGCGGCTCGACTGCCTATATCGTCGAATTCGCGCCCGCGGCGCGGCGCGGCTTTTTCGGATCATGGCAGCTTGTTGGGGTCGGCGGCGGCTTTCTGCTTGGCTCCCTGACTGCAGCGTTGCTCAATGCGACGCTGTCGCAGGCCGAGCGTCTCGCTTGGGGATGGCGCCTGCCCTTCCTGTTCGGCATTGCCGTCGGCATAGTCGGCGCCTATCTGCGCTGGCGGCTCGATGACACACCCAAATACATTGAGATCGAGAAGCAGGGCGCTGTCGCGGCCGCGCCGCTCAGGGAAGCCCTGAAAGAATACCCGCGTCAGACGCTTTTGGCCTTTGGCGTGACCTTGCACAACACGGTCGCCTACTACATCGCGCTCGTCTACATGACGAACTACATGAGTTCGGTCGGCAAGCTGCCGCAGAGCACGGCACTGTGGATCGGCACGTCGTGCCTGGCGGTCTTCGTCCTGCTGTTGCCATTGATGGGTTGGCTGTCGGACCGCCTCGGTCGGCGGCCACTATTGATCGCCTCCTGCATCGGCTATGCGGTCCTCGGCTACCCGTTTTTCATGCTGGCCTCGTCGGGCAACGTCGGGCTCGCGGTTGCCGCGCAGTTGTTGATGGTTTTGCTCTATGTGCCATATGCAGGAGCCTGCCCGGCCTTCTATGCCGAGATCTTCCCGACCAGGGTGCGCTACACCGCATTGTCGATCGGCTACAATATCGCCGTCGCGATCTTTGGCGGGTTCGCGCCGTTCATCGCCACCTTTCTCGTCCGGGAGACCGGCAACAGCCACGCGCCGGCCGTTTATGTCATCACCGCAGCGATCATCACTCTCGTAATCCTGTTGCGCACCCGCGAGACGGCGTTCGCGCCGCTGCGCTGAGCAAACTTCGTCCCGATTTGTGACCTGGCGACGATCGGCGCAGCCGGGGCTCGTCTGCGCGGGACCCCCTCGGCGCATTGCCGAACAACATCTAAGCGCGCACAAACTCCGCTGCCGGAAGACGGTTCCAGTGATCGGCACAGATTACGCACAAGCCCTTGAGTAATACAATTTGCTGAGAGACAGGTCGCGAATTCGGTCTCGGCCAAACTGCCGGCGGCAACGAGCCATTTCCGCCCCGGTGTCCTGTATCAAGTTTTCCGCCGATTCTCCGCCTGGTAGTATGAACCCTCACCTCCGCGCCGGCGCCGCGGCGACCGCTGTGCCAGCGCCGCGAAGCGGGCGGGCTCAGCGTGGCGCGTAATAATACGGCGGCGAGTAATAGTAGGGCGGCGCCCCCGTGAGCGCCCGGACCGGCGCAGTGACGATCATCGCAGCCGTGCCGACGACGGCGCCCGCGACGCAGAACGGCCAAAACAGTGGAAACGGCGAGGAGCAGGCGGGATAACCCCACCCCCATCCCCATGGATAGGCCCATCCTCGCGGGGAATCCGAGGCCCAATAGTACGGTGGGTACCCGTTGCCCGACTGATGGCGAGCCAGCTCTTCGCGGTTCAGCTGATCGGCCGTGCTCTGCGCCGTCGGCTGCTGCTGATGCGGATGGTATTGCGCCTTGGCGATCGAGAGCGGCAGAGCGGCGAGCCCGGCGGCGAACGCAGCCGATATCGCTATTCGGCGGATACGCATGCGGGCCTCCCGGGTTGGACCCCGCGCGCCAAGACCAGCAAGCGTATCCGACGCGCGAAGGAGAAGCCTACCCGGTCTCGCCGGAGCGGACTAGCGCCGCGGCTGTCCAACCCGGATCCCGAAAGTTACCTCGATCGCGTCGCCGGCCGCGGTATCGCGGCGCCTCGTGAGCGCAATCCGGGAAACTCGCGCCGCTCGTAGGTGCCGCGGTTGGTGGTGGCTGCGGCAGCCACGGGCGGGCGGCGCGGCAAAAGTGCGAGCAACTTCGCCCAGCATGTTACGAACGCGGGCCGGTGATTTTTGGGTGGTCTTGTGAGGTAGGTCACGCGCCATAGGCATCAGCGCGTTTATCTTAGCCTAGGGGCCTTCTCGCTGGATGGCCTCCCTTTAGAGGCTCAGCGCCTCTAAAGAGCCCCGTCGCGAAATGCCGGGGCTCTTCTGCATTGGGATTTGCGTGCCCCGACTGCGTTGAGACCGAGAGGGACCGAGGGTTCGAATCCCTGTACCCTTCAAAGCGGTTATTGGCTGGTCGGCATTGTAGACTGGCCGGACCGGGCTGGCCTGCCGGGAGTCGCCCGCGAATCCCCGTGTTTTGAGCACCTGGGGCGGACCTGCACCCCGGCAGGTCGGCCGCGACGGAAGTCCCGTGGGAGGTTGCGCTTCGAGCGCCAGTACAGGGATTGACGCTCGTCGCGGCGGCCCGGAGGTGTGTGATGCGAGAGGAGGGCCTGAGCATGGCGGGAGAGATTGAATGGTTTGTGGGCATCGACTGGGCGAGCCAGAGCCATCAGGTTTGCCTGGTCGATGCCCACGGAGAGTGCGTGGGGGAACGAGCCGTTGCGCATGGCGGCCCGGGGATCGAGGAGCTGTGCGATTGGTTGATTGCCCGCACCGGCGCCACGCCCGATGTCATTGGGGTGGCAATCGAAATGACGCAGGGCCCCCTCGTCGAAGCCTTGTTGGAACGCGGTTTTTGCGTCTATGGCATCAATCCCAAGCAGCTCGATCGGTTCCGCGACCGCTTCACCGTGGCCGGCGCCAAGGATGACCGGCGCGACGCTCACGTGCTGGGCGACAGCTTGCGCACCGATCGGCACGCCTTTCGGCGCTTGTCGAACGACGAGCCAGTGATTGTGAAGCTGCGCGAGTGGTCGCGGATGGCCGACGACCTGCAGCAGGAACGCGCTCGTCTGGCCAGCCGCATGCGTGAGCAGCTCTGGCGCTATTACCCGCAGATGCTCGAGCTTGCTGACGACCTCGCCGCGGATTGGTTTCTCGATTTGTGGAGCCAGGCACCGACACCGGTGAAGGCGGCTCGGCTGCGTGAGACCACCATCGAGCGGTTTGTTAAAGCGCACCGCCTCCGCCATTGGCAGGCTCCCGAGGTTCTGCGAATCCTGAAACAGAAGCCATTGTCGGTCGCCCCCGGGGTGGTTGAGGCGGCGAGCGACCATATCCGCACGCTGAGCGTCCGCATCAGGTTGGTTAATCAGCAGCTGAAAGCAGCGCACCGCAAGTTGGACGAACTGTGCGACCAGCTGATCCCGTCCGAGGAGGACGAGCCGGGGCAGCAATGCGAGCAGCGCGACGTGGCGATCCTGCGATATCGACGACACAGTGCGACCTGGCTGGCTAGCCTTTGCGCCAAACCGTCGCGAGCCACGGCTGCTTATGCCGCGGCAGCCCCGGCGGGCGGTAGTAATGGCCCACCTCCACAAAGCCGGCCGAGGTGACGTAATCGCGCCAAGTGTCGAGATCGAAGAAGCAGGCATAGCGGTCGTCGCTCAAGCCCTCCTCGTTATTCCCTCTCGGATTTGAGGAGAACAGGACACCGCGGGGCTTCAACGTCTTGAGCAGTTCCAGCAGAACCTTCGGCATTTCCTGGCTTGGGATGTGGAACAGCGAAGCGTTTGCAAAAACGCCGTCAAAGCGGCTCTCGGGCAATTGCATCGCCAGAAAATCCTGATGGAGAACTTCGCACTGCGAATGCGAGCGCGCCATGGCCACGAATTGCCGAGACCCGTCGAGCCCTACGGCTTCGTGCCCCAAGGATCGGAAGTGACTGAGATCCCGCCCGGGTCCACAACCAAAATCAAGGATGGAATAAGGAGGGTCGCCCTCTATCGCGTCGAGGAATGCCGCGTAGTTTTGGTTGACATCGTGGTCTCGCGTGCCGTTCCAGAAAGCCCGGGCAAATCGATCGTAATACGCGATCGTCGTGTCAGAGAAGCGCCTAACCTGCTCCGCGTCATACCGTCCGGGGGTGCGACTTATCGACCGCCAATGTTCTCTTATTGAGGGCTCATCGGACTATGCTGCCGTGATCAAGGGTTGGTGTCCTGGTCGGGTCATTGTTCTCCCCACGATCAGCATCAGCCGCCACATCATGGCGTCGGCAGCGGTGGCCTCGTGTTGTCACGGGCGCTGGGCGGTCGCCGTCACCGGGGCGACGCCGGTCCCGTATATTATCGCGGATAAAGGCGGCGCTGCACAAAGGCGAGAGCGGTAATGCTGAGCGCAGCCGTGAACATTATAATAGAAGCTAAGCTCTTCGGCCCGCCGGCCCGCATCCACGATCGACCATACCCAAATACTGAGCGCTACGCGCGAAGGCCGCACGTTCGATGTCCCGGGCCCGTGCGGTCCCTAGACGCTGGCGCGCCGGCTTCCTTCGCCATCTGGTCGCGCAGGCGCCGACGCTACCGCCACGCCGCGCCCAGGATGGAGTGAGATTTCTCGGGCTCGTCCATCACCGGACTGTCCTCGCCTTCCCGATGCGGACCCGGTTCGTCCTTCCGCTGGTCAAACCCGAGACCTCCCGGTTCCCGTGCAAAGAGCTTCACATGCCAGGGTCTCTGACCACCGCCGGAGCAGCGGGCGTCGGCGCTATCGCACCTGCCCGTGTTCACGTCCGTGTTATCAAGCACGTCGGCCTCCGGATGAGGACTTTTCGCGGCTTAATGGCTGGCCTTCTCGCTCGGCTGTCAACGTTTCGCCGCCATCTTTCGCAGATGTCCCGCCGCATGACTTGGGGGTCAGTGTGGGTTCGCTATGACCTTACTGAAGAGACTTTCACTCTCTACTTTGCCGGTTTCGCCGGCGCACTGATGATGTTCCTTATAACACGCATTGTCGGTAAATGTTCGGGACGCTCCATCCCGCAGGCATCTGGAATGTTTTTAAAAAACGGCAATAGTGTACTCATCGGTGATTGCTTACCGTCGTAATAAACCTTCGGTGATAACATGCCTGAAACGTCGTAGTGCACCGGGCATGCCGGGATTTGTCGGCGTCGCGTACCGTCCACGAGGATATTGTAATTGACGGTTTTTTACGCCGGTGAGACCCGCGATCCATCGATAAGGCGCCTCAAGCCTAGAAGAGGTAAGGAAGTATGCATATGCGCGGCAGTTGTTCTGTCGAGCATTTTCTTCTATTTCGACGGACAAAAGCATCGTTTGCTCTGCTCCAAGCACCCACGTGTCGATCGCCCACACCTCTCCGGTCTTGAAGGCAAATGCGGCAGTATTCGTTTCGCGCTTCGTCGCGGAAAAGGACGCACGTGCCTACACCATCTTCCGCCCGGAACGTTATAAGTGCCATTTGCCGGCCCAATAAGTGTCGGCAGATTGATACCTTGATTGAGCGCTTTTCCTAAATTCGCGGGATTGTCGACGGCTTTCCTGGATCGAACCGTGGCATGAGGCGAAGCCACATCGCCGGACCTGGCGCCGGGAGATGCTGGTTCCGAGCAGGTGTCGAATGTCCAAGAGCTTCGCCAGGCGATCGAAACCTGGCAGGGCCGTCCTTCAGCTCGGCTTGTGGAAACGGCCTTGCTCGCCGGACGCTCTCGACGTACTGCGCAATGCAGAGTTCTAGCGCCTCGGCAGGCTGAGATGTGAGCTGTCGCGAAACCGCGGTGATCGTCTTCCTGTCGGCATCGGGCGCTAGGTTGAACATAATGGGGCCTGCCTTCGATTGCAGATCGAAGGGAAGATCGGCCCGACCGCCATAGTGCTCGTTCATGACCATCAGGAGCGCACGGTCGCCGAGCGCGTGAAGCGCATAGCCCAGCTCGATGGCGACATTGGGGTTGATGATCTTTTTGCGCTGTCCCTCTTCCTGTCTGGGTGGTGGTGATCGCGACGGGGGTAACATCGGCCACGAAGACCGCGCTATTGCTCGATCTTTTGCGAGGATCACCCGCGCGAGGTCGGGACTGCCCGGAATCCCTTTGCGATCGTGGTCGAGGTGCATTGCCGAGCGGGCCTCGCGCGCGGTCGGCTCCTCGATTTCGGGGGTCTCCTTTAGTCGCTCGATCGCTGCGCCGAGGGCGTCGCGGACAAAGTGGCGTCCGATCTTACCTGGTGTGTCGGATTGCCATGACCAAAAAACTTTCATCTCGTGCCCTTAGTACGTCGGCGCAAAAAAGCTCGCGGCCTTCTCGGGATTGTAGCCGCGCCGGTCATAGAGGTTGGTAGTGCCCGGATCGCGATGCCGACGGCCTTTTGCTCGTCCTCGAGCCGGGCGCCATTTTCGAGCGCTGTCGTGATGAACTGTCGCGCGTATCGAATGCGCAGAGTAGCCGTCTTCGGCGGCAGCTTAGGCGGGGATTGGGGCATTTGTGCTCGGCGACGTAGTCGCTAATTGCCAGCAGCTTGAAGGCGGCGAGCGGCCCGACTATGAAATCGACGTGGTCGCGCTCGATCAGTTCCTGCGCTTTGGTCTTGGTGCCGGCGGATTGCCGCCAGTGTCTGCGACGATCAGCTCAGCCGGGCGGCCCGCAAGTTTGCGGTCGCGGTGCTTCAAGTACAGAGCGATGCCCTGCTCCATCTGGATGCCGCCCTGGGCGAGCGGGCCGGTCTCGACGGTCAGCAGCCCGATCCGGATCCCCAAGTTCTGGCGAGTGCCGGCAGCGGCCGGTTCGCGGGTAAGTGCCATGGCGGCACTCCCCGCGAAGAATTTGCGTCGTCTCTCTCTCGGCATCATCGCTGGTTGGTGTGCCTCCCAGCGGCCGATCCACCGCGCCGCGCGCACTTTATCGGCCCGCCGGTCGAGGTCCAGACCGGGTCGATTAGTGCCCTCAAAGCGGCAGCCGAGCTGGGTGCCAATCTTCCGGAAAACGTAATCGTATCGTTGCTTCAGCATGAGGCGTCCGAGAGATCCGCGCCGGCGGCTGCCCGGGTGTGCACGCCGGTCGCCGGCGGACCATCCTCCTGCCGACCAAGCTGCTCGAGGACGCCGATGCGTCGTCGCGAGGGAAGCGGCCTGTGCGCTCGGCGGACGCAGTATCAGAGCGAGGCGCCGACCTAGTCCGTTGCGGTTGCTGCGGGAGGCGCCCTCTGCTGCGGTGATCGATTCGATAACCGCCGTTGCTCGACGAGGAATGCCTGGTTATCCTCGGTCCCATCGCCCGGACGAGACCGGATGGCTGGACGAGACGCAGCACTCGCGGCCCTGGACAGCTCGGGTTGTGGTGCCGTGAGAAGACCGCGGCCTCGGCAATCACTTCCTCGTAGCGCGACTTCGTCCGCCGTAGCAGGGGGACCGAGGGTTCGAATTAGCTCCCTCCACGGCGAGTCTCGATGCGAGACTGACTTCCTCGTTGTGCGTGGCTCAGCCGACGCCGTCAACCACCAGGGGCTCAAGGGCATTTCGGCCGCGATCAGGCTCGTGCCAGAGAGACGGATCATAGATCGCGTGGCCGCGCCGGCTGTTGTTGACGATCGGGCGGCGAGCATTCGACCGGCTTCGTAGGCTGGTGAAGACCTCGAGATGCACTCAGGCGGGCTATTGGGCGCAGGAGGGTGATCGCTCCCCGAACTCATTTGAGCCGCAAATGATACACATTCGCAGGCGCCTCACCGGTGGCGAGCTGTCCTTCGCCGATGTGCACGGCGCTGCCGCCGACGCCGCCCGCGCCAATGATCACCAGGTGGTCGTCGGGCAGCTAGATGCCCGCGCGTTCTTGAGCGCCGAGAAGGCGGTGATGCCCCAGAGCAGGTGTAGGTGGCGGCGTAAGCCCCTGCGGCACGCCCTATGCGGCAGCAGGTAGCGACCGTGCGGCACGATGACGTGCGTACCGTAGCCGCCGGCGCGCCTCGTGCCGAGGGTGCGCGGGT
>CAVOTD010000059.1:0-29183 GCA_963698995.1 uncultured Alphaproteobacteria bacterium
CGGCTTCACGCTGTTCCCGAACGATCTGTCGAAGTAGGCGACCGCGAAGATGGACGCCTTCCTGAACCGCGTTCTCGGCTGACCGCGAGAAGGATTCGCACTAAGGTCATCTTCCTTCTATCCCATGCGTGATAAAGAGACCCACATGCTGGCGCTGCGCACCAGCCGCCCGAAGCCGCCCAATGGTATCGCCGCTGCGCTCACTCTTAGCCCGCACAGCGCCGCAGCGGCGGGGGCGCCATGCCACCAGGCAAACAGCCAGGCAAACCCGAGAGGCCTCTGGTCGAAAAAGCTACTTCGCCCGTCTTCGTCCGTTTCGCCTGGGTTGCCGTCTCGGTGGCGGTCGTTGCCCTGGCGACGCTTGCCTTTGCGGCGGGTGGGATAGAGGAAGTACTGCGCGAGACCCACTGGGGAAAATCGTCGGGTGAACTGGTCCGCCAGTTTGGCACCAATGCGATCCGGTTGCCCCGCGCATTGGACTTTGGCGACAGCTACGTCGATGTCGTTCTGCGCGGCCAGACCCTCGGCGCGGTGCCGATGGTGGTTTTCTTCCAAATGGACAAGGTGACGCACGGCCTTAAGCGCATCCAGCTCGAGCGGCCGCGCCACGGGGTCAATCCGCCCGCCTTCCGCGCGATAGCGGCGGCGCTGCATGATGAATTTGGCAAGCCCGATCAGACTTGCATTATCCCCGTGCTTCCAGGTGCCGGGTACCAAGCGGCAGCCGAGGAGAGGTGGGTTCGTGACGGCGCGGCCGTTAGCGCTATCTTTCGCGACACGACTCTTCAAGCCTTCGAGGGCTGCCTTTTCGGCCCCGCCACCGGCTGGTGCGGGCTGCGCGGGCAGCTATTGGTCCGGATCGGCCCGCCCGACGGCGGCGCCGAGTGCTGAGGCGCGCGCGGCCGCCAGCTCGATCGCCAGTGGGATGCCGTCGAGCCGCCGGCAGATCGCCGCGATTATCGCCATAAGCCGTCGGTCCGGCGCAAAAATGCGGCTCTGCCGCCCGCGCCCGCTCTATGAACAGCCGAACCGCGCCATAGCGCAGAGGATCGTCGTCAGCCGCGACATCCGCCGCCGGCACGGCGAGCGGCTGCACCGGATAAAGCCATTCGCCCCCCCGCTCGGAGCGGCTCGCGGCTGGTGGCGATGATATGCAGCGCCGAGCCGGCCCCCAGCACAGCCTCGGCCATCGACGCGGCGGCGGCGATCACATGCTCGCAGGTGTCCAGGATAAGCAGCAGGTGCCGGTCGGCGAGCGCCCGCGCCACACGCTGCGCCGAAGCTTCGCCGCCACCAAGTTCCAGCCCGACAGCGGCAGCCACCGTGGCAGGGACCAGCCCGGGATCGGCGAGGGCCGAGAACTCGGCCAACCACACGCCATCGGTAAAGTGCGGCCGCAGCTCGCGCGCAAGTGCGAGGGCCAGTGTTGTCTTACCGATACCGCCGGCGCCGGTCAGCGTAACGAGCCAATGCGTGGTGACGAGACTCAGGATTCCGCCTGAGCTCCTCCGCCCGGCCAATTAGCTCGGAAACCGGCTCTGGTACGTTGGTCGGCGGCAGGACCGATGCGGGCTGCGCCGCGACCGCGCCAGCGGCCTCGCGCGGGCTCGTCGGCACCACACGGATCTCGCCGGTGAACTGGTAGCCGCGCCCGGAGACCGTGCGGATCAGCGCGCGCTCCGCCCCGAAGGCGGCGCGCAAGGCAGCCTTAAGCCTCATCTACGGCGCGCCTGTGGTGGTATGAATCCTTTCCACGGACGGCTGCGAGAATGCGGCGGGGGCCTTCAGAGCGCGGGCCGAATGATCGATCTGTCGCGCCTCGTCGATGTCGATCTGGTCGTGGCCAAATTTCGAGACGGTGCCAAGCATTGCGTTTGCGGTCGCAGCGTCATGAACAACAACGAGAGATTGGCAATGGACGATCGCGAACTAATCGCCACTATCCTGACCTCGCGTGATACCGCGAGCCTGTCAGCAGGTAGCCAAGGGGCTTAACCTCCGGTATTCGGCGATCGCCGCAGCCACTGCTTCTTTCTGACGTTCTTCGGCCACCCGCGCGGCGTCGGTACGGGTCAGTGCGCACGGGGTGGGAGCCCGCATCAACTTCCGATAAGCCCGGAGCGACGGCGCGCAGGATCTTCCGCTGTTCTCGATGTGATTGCCTCAGCTTCATCAAGTGGAATTGCACCCCATCAGTCTCGCCCGGCGCGTTACAGCGGTAGCCAAGTTTTCTGCCTTATTGTCATTGAATGGAAACTTCACCTCGCTAACTTCGCGTCTTAACCCGCATCAACCCCGCTTCCTCGATAGTTTCTTGACGCTGCTCGGCGCGGCGCTCGCCAGCGCCGACACCTTCGAGGCCCGGGTTCGGTTCGGTCGCTTCATCGGCATGGTGTCGGGCGAGGAGAACACCTTTTTTCTCCGCACTTTCGACGCGCTTGGCGTCACGGAGGACAGGCGCGCGGCCGATCCCGATACGCAGCCGACCGCCGGCTTCAAGGCGATCATGCGCGAAGCCGCAGAAACGCGCAGCTATGCCGCCGCGCTTTCGGTCCTCGTCGTGGCCGAATGGCTCTATCTCGACTGGGCCTCCCGCGCGCCGCAGCCGCTGCGGTCAATTTCGTGCACGCCGAGTGGATCACGCTGCACGACAATCCGGGGTTTCGCGGCTTCGTCGATTTCCTGCGCGCGGAGTTGGACCGCATCGGCCCCGCGCAAGAGGATCTGTGCCGCGACTTTTTCCAGCGGGCCGTCGCCCTCGAACTCTCCTTCTTCGAAGCCGCCTACGCCGACCGGACCTGACATCGACGTTTTCGACCGCGTGAAGGCCCCGAGCTAGAGAGGGACCGAGGGTTCGAATTTCGCTTCCTCCAGCGGTGAGTTCTAGTGCGAACCGGACCAGGTCAGCCGGCAGCGACAACGACGCTCGGCAAGAATATCGCGGCGGAGAGCGCACCGTGTGCCGCTGCCAACCGGTCGACGTCCAGGTAGAAGAGGCGTCCACAGCATCAATTTCGGACAATCGCTACTCGGGCGGTCGTGCGAGTGGATGCCGTTATCCGCTATCTCGCGCGTGAATCGGTCGGTGTCGAGCCGGTCGGTCTTGGCCCGGCGATGCTCCCGCGATACTGCTCGAGGGATGGATCACATGCGCCTCGACCCCGCGCGCATTCAGCCAACGTGCCTAGGTAGGCGAGGGGCGAAGAGCACTGCCGTTCGCTCGAGGCGGCCGCGCGGCTGAGGTTCCAGGCGTGACCGGCCCACCGAACGCGGCCAACGTTTCCGATGTGGTGTGTGTTTGGTAAACTTGACGAAATGCTCGCGCTGACAGGCAATGAAGGAATTCATAGAATGATAACAGCCGCCCAAAGCCGTTCCGCGCGCACTCTGCTAGGCTGGTCGGTTCGCAAGCTGGCGAGTACCGCTTCCGTTAGCGAGAGTGCCGTTGATAATTTCGAGCTCGAACGTCTGCCGCCAGATCCGGCAACCGCCAAGGCGATCCAGCGCGCTTTAGAGGATGTCGGCGTGGAGTTCCTACCAATTGACGACGTACGATTGCGCGCCGATCCCTTCACAGTCAGGTGATTGATGTCAACCCCGGAGCCCGGCCTTCATCACCGCACCGACCGCCGCTTCCGCTGCACCATGCGCGTCGATTGCGGCGAGCTCGACCCCGGCGCGGTGATCCAGGCGGTATCCGGCGAATGGCACCCCCGCATGCCCGAGCAGCTCGCCCTTCGCGGCGTCCCTGCGCGCAGCTGGGGAAGAGGGAGAGTGGGTATCAGGCCCCGACTGCGGTCCGGTGGGTAACTGTAAGTCGAGGCGGCGCGCGCAAGGTTTGGTAAATGACGCAGAAACGCTCGCTCATCTCGACGAGACGCTGCACCGTCGCGGCATCGGAGTCGGTGTCCAATTCGAAGGTCAGCGCGATATCGGTGAGGCCGACCGGCGCTTCGCGATCCACGCCCAGCGTGCCGCGCGCGTCCCAGTGGCCCTCCGCGACAACCCTCCCGCCCCGCAGCTTCACGCCCATCGCGGTGGCAACCGCACTGACGGTCACACCGGCACACGCGACCAGGGCCTCCAACAGCATGTCCGCGGAGCAGGCCAGGCTCCCATCGCCGCCGGTGGCCGGATGCAAACCGGCGTCCGTCTCTCCGCCCCAAGAGCGCACTCCGCAGGCGAGGCGATCCACATCGAGCATGGCCTCGGCGCGCGCCAGCGTAAGTGCGGTTCCCGGCTGCTCCCGATAACGCTTCTTCAGCGGCGCCTGCAGCGCGCGCAGTTCATTCGCGTCCATCGTGTCGTGATCCCGTTGGTTGGGCCATAATCGCCAACGGTGTACGTTCCGCAGCCGGCCGGAGCAAGAGGGACCAGATGCCAAAGCAAATCCGACTGAATGCCTTCGACATGAACTGCGTCGCGCATCAGTCGCCCGGGCTGTGGACCCATCCGCGCGATCGTGCCGATCGCTACAACACGCTCGACTACTGGGTCGAACTGGCAAAACTCCTCGAGCGCGGCAAATTCGACGCGCTGTTCCTGGCCGATGTGCTCGGCGTCTACGACGTGTACCGCGGATCGCCCCACGCGGCGATTGCCAATGCGGTGCAGGTGCCAGTCAACGATCCACTATTGCTGATCCCAGCAATGGCATACGTCACGCGCGATCTGGGCTTCGGAGTCACCTGCGCGGTCTCCTACGAACATCCGTATCCGCTGGCGCGCCGGTTTTCGACGCTCGATCATCTGACCGGCGGGCGTATCGGCTGGAATGTGGTCACCGGATATCTCAGCAGCGCCGCCAAGGGCATCGGGCTTGCGCGACAGCCGGAGCACGACACACGCTACGAAATCGCCGAGGGAATACATGCAGATCGTCTACAAGCTGTGGGAGGGCAGCTGGGAAGACGGGGCCGTGCTGCGCGACCGCACGCAACGCGTGTTCGCGCGGCCGGAGAAGGTACACCGCATCCGACACGACGGCAAATATTTCCAGATCGAAGCGCTTCACCTCTGCGAACCCTCGCCGCGGCGCACACCGCTGATATATCAGGCCGGCGCGTCGTCGCGCGGACGCCAATTCGCCGCGACCCACGCCGAATGCGTGTTCATCAACGGGCCCTCGAAGCAGGTGATTGCGCCGATTGTCGCCGACATTCGCAGGCGAGCCGCAGCGGCCGGCCGCAACCCCGCGCAAATTTTGATTTTCACGATGATGACCGTGATCACCGCGGCGACTTCCGAAGCCGCCCGAGCCAAGCTCGAGGATTACCGATCCTATGTCAGCGAGGAAGGCGCGCTGGTGCTCATGCCGGGCTGGACCGGCCTCGATTTTTCGAAATATGGACCCGATGAAGCAATCCTCCACAGCCGGCAGGCGGGCGAACAGGGAAATTCTCGCCCGGATCAGGGAATCCCGCGCTCGTCCGCGATTTGGAGATTCGCCGTGGTGACAACTCCGATCGTTCCGACAGATCTCGAACGTTGCCGAGAAAGCGAACAAGGACGCCGCCAGATCTTCGAAGTCGCCGACGCCGATCTCGGAGCTCGCGGCCAGCTTTGTCCATGTGAAAGCTTGCTCCACGCACGCCGCAGAACACGTCGACGCAAACGATCGGCGTTCCGGGCGTTACACCGAGCTCACCCGAGACGGCGGGCGGGGGTTCGCATCCCCCTTTCTCCACCGGCGAAAGGCGGACCCGACAGCCAGACCCTACCCTTTGCCCGGACCACTTACTTTCTTCGGTGCTGTTTTTATGGCACTATGACTACTCGAATCAATTTTGTTTAAATGATCGAAGAAACTCTATCGTCCCAATCAATATCTGACATTTCTTTGACATAAGAATGCTACTCTGACCCAGTGCTGAGAAGAACGGCTGCGTATCCGCCCGCGAGGGCCGACGCGACGACAAGATACCAAGGCCAGGTACTCGCCATCTGGCAAGCTGTCACGCTTTCAGGCGAAGCCGATGAAGGCTGCGATGCTGCTGAATGACGACCGTGATTTCTAGAAATGCGCGGAGTGTAAGCCAAGTCACACGCTGGTTTGTCGATCTGGCGGATGATTACTAGAGTGGCCAAGGCCTGGGACTGCATCATGCCAGATGGACGGGCCGGTGGCGGTTCGAATACTGTCCAAAGGAACCTCCATGCAAATCGTTCTTGGACCTGTTCTAACGAGGAACGGGGGCTATGCCTTCGACTGCTGGACGCCCGAGGAGGGGCTCAGCCGCGGGTACACTTACGGTCGCATCGAGGACGCCCATTACGCGCGCAACGTCGAGATCAGATCCCGCAACAACGGAAGTTCGGATCAGACGATCGCCTGCAGCACTGTCGATGAGTTCGTGCGGTTAACGCTCGACCTCCGAGATCGACAACAACGCGCGTGGGCAACGCCCCTGCCGAACGCTGAGGAAGAGCGTGGCACGATGGAGGCTGTCTATGGATAATCCATACCTCGAAGTCATTTCTTACGTCGAGCGCATTCACCGTCAATTCCTGGAGGTGGTGAAGCTGGAGCTCGAAGGGCTCGGGATTTACGACATCAACAACATCCAGGCAATGATGCTTTTCAATATTGGTGATGCCGAAATGACAGTCGGCGAACTCACTCTGCGAGGATGCTATCTCGGCTCTAACGTCTCCTATAACGTCAAGAAGATGGTAGAGATCGAATATCTCGCGCACGAGCGCTCGGTGCACGATCGGCGCTCGATTCATGTTCGATTGACTGAAAAAGGGATCAAATTGCGAGACAAGTTGACCACGATGCATCGGCGCCAAGCCGAGATGCTGTCGCAGGCCGCTATGAGCGGTGACGATCTTCAGGCCGTCGGCGTCACGCTTCGTCGGCTCGAGCGCTTTTGGATCCGCGCCGCCGACTTAGTGCAGCGACCGCAGCCGCTGGCACCGGTTTCTTCGCCCCCGGCTCAGCCGCTTTTCGCCTGATGCACGATCTCCGACCTGGTAGTTAATCGGTAAGGGATAGAGCTCGTTGCCCTCCGTGTAAAATGCTGTCCCCTGTCGGGGGAGCGAGGGTTCGAAATCCGGCTTGCTCCAGCGACAAGTCAGAAACGAAACCGTGCGGCTGGCTGGGACTGATCCAAGAGGCAGCGCGCCCCAACGAAGTGTTGTTCCGGACGCTCACGACCAAACGAATCCTCCCAAAGACTCCGTGGCCTATCCTCAGGATGGCATTCTACGATCTCGAGGAGAACAGCTGTCTCGCCGTCTTCGTGCCCGGTAAGTCCGGCGGACAACCCGGTATGGCCGATGCGATGCCCGGGTCCGCCCGGTCAGCGCTGATCGCGCCGCAACAGCACTACATTGTCCGGCTCGTTCGAGGGAATCGCTTGAAGTGCGGTCTGAACCGCTTCGACAAGGGTTTCCAGCTTGAGTGGCTTCTTCAGCAAAGGCTGATTGCTCAGGTTGCTCCCAAATCGCGACAGATCGGCATAACCACTGACGAAGAGCACCTTGAGGTCGGGCCGGTCGCGGCGCGCCAAGCGCAGCGTATCCAGCCCCGACAGCCCAGGCATCACCAGATCCGTGACCATCAGGTCGCAAGGCGTGTTCTGCTCAAGGATCGCCAGAGCGGTACGGCCGCTTTCCGCCTCGGTAACAACACACCCCATCTCCCGAAGGTACTGGGCGATGACCCAGCGGACATCGGGGTCGTCATCGACGACGAGGATGTGAGCTCCTCTCGCCGTGCCTGCCGGCCTCGCAGGGTCCACGCTGGATGCTGGGGTCGCGTTCACGCGGGGCAGATAGATCTGCACTGTAGTCCCCTCGCGCAGGCCACTGCCAATCCGCACCGTGCCGCCGGATTGTCTTATAACGCCGAATACCATCGACAACCCCAAACCCGTTCCCTTGCCGATTTCCTTGGTCGTAAAGAACGGCTCGAACGCGCGCCCCAAGACCTCGGGGCTCATCCCAGTTCCGGTGTCTCGCACCGACACCAGCACACAGTCCTGGCCTGCGACCTCTTCCGGTAATTCCCCACTCGTCGCGCTGATGTTTGCTGTTTCGATCAGCATCGTGCCACCGCCCGACATGGCGTCGCGCGCGTTGAGGGCAACATTGAGGAGCGCCGTCTCGATCTGACCGGTATCGATCAGAACCGGCCAAAGGTTGGTTGCCAAAGCATGCCGGATCTCGACTGTCGGGCCGACGGAGCGGCGCAGCATCTCGGTCATCTCGATGATAATGGAGTTGAGGTCCGCCGGAATCGGGTTGAGGCGCTGCTTCCGGGCGAATGCGAGCAGCAATTCGGTGAGCTTGGCGCCCTGAGAGGCACCGCGCTGGGCGGTGTGGAGCAGGCGCAAGCTCCTATCGTCTGAAATCCGCGCTTCGAGCAATGTCAAGGAGCCGGAAATCGTCGTCAGCACGTTGTTGAAGTCATGGGCGACGCCGCCGGTCATCTGCCCCATCGCCTCCATTTTCTGGGCCTGCAGCAGCGCCGATTGCGCCTGCTGACGTGCGGCGATCTCGGCCCGAAGCTGTTCATTGGCCGCAGCAAGCTCCTGAGTACGCTCCGCCACCATGCTCTCGAGCTGTTCGCGGTGGCGCGTCAGGGCGGTGGCGGTGTTGCGAAGCTCATTGCCAACCTGGTCAAGTTCCCGCACTCCTGCGACCAGCGGGCCAATGAGCTCGCCCCTTCCTAACGCCTGGGTGGCGGCGGTGAGTGCCTCGACCGGCCGCCGGATCGCCCGAGCCATCCACCAACCCAAGATCAGGCTCAAGACGAGCACGGCTGCTCCGCCGCCAAAGGCCAGCAATCGCGCGCGACGCAGCGGAGCGTCGACAAATTCCCTCGGCACACCGATCGCTACGGTCCAGCCGGTGATCGGCGAGCGTCGGAATGTCGTATATACCGAGATCCCTTCACTCGTGACACTCGGGAACCAGCTCTCGACGGTGCCGCGCATCGCCTTCAACAGCGTCGGCGAAACCGGCTTGCCGAGAAAGCGATCCAATTCCCGATTGCGCGCCACAATAATGCCCTTGCGGTCGAAGATCCCCGCCGTCCAATCGGGCGGAAGATCTTGCTCCTCCAGCAGCGACGACAAAATCTCCGGCCCGAGCCCCATTGCTAGTACGTAAGCGACCTGCCCGTCGCGGAACACCGGTACTCCCATCACGAGGATCGGACGGCGCAAGACGGCACCGATGATCAGATCGGAGATCTGCGGCTGACCCGTCGCCACGACGCGATCGTGCATTTCGGTATTGGTCGCGCGCGGCAGCGGTTCGCCAAAAGGCCGGTTCGTGCTGAGGAGTTGCTGGCCCGTCGTGTCATGCAGAACGATTGATGTCCCGCGGATCTTGAGGGCTGCGCGCATTTGCCGATCAAACGCCGGAAAGTCGCCACTCTGCAGGCTCGGCGATACCGCGAGGACCTGAAGCACTGCCTGGATCGCGCTAATCTGGCGGTCTACGTCCGTAAGCAAGTTTTCCACCTGATGCCTTAGGCCTTGCTCGATCTGCGTGCGCTGATCATCGACCATTCGGAGGGTGGCCAAGCTCGCGAGCACGACGAGCGGCAGCGCGGTCACGCCAGCCAACATCGTGAGCCGCGCCTGAATGCCGAACGTGCGGCGCTGCACGGATAGCCTCATCAAGACCTCAGAGCGTCCGCGGGGGTCACGACCATTTTGGCGCTCTGTTACACGCAATCTTGACCCGCTCTCGCGAGCAGAGCAGCCAATCCATGCCATTACGCAGTCGGAATCGTCAAAAAAGCGTCCGCTCGAACGCTCGGCCCTAGGTATTTGGTCGCCCAGGAATGCCGACATTTGCGGACCCCCAATTCGCCTTAAGGTAGGTCCGAAAAGGCTTAGACGATCGTCTTTTGAGATCGATGGTAGCTGTATCAGGGCGAAGGCTGAATAGCCCGGCAGTCGGTGGGTGGGAGAACCGGCCGCCTTGCCGCGATTTGCTTTGCAAGTTAAGGTTAATCCTGCGGCGGCGGGTGCCGTCCGACTGGCCTAAGTCTCGGTTCTATGCCTGCTCACCGCCCGGGCGGTTCCCTAGCCATCTCGCACGGTGCGACGCGGGCAAGAGTCGTAGCGACGCTGCTCGGCCTGGTCATCATCCTGATCGCTGACGCGACGCCAAACGGCCCGCTGGCGAATTTGCGCAACTGGGTGTTCGACGCGTACGAACGCAGTTGGCCGGCCACGCGGCCAGTAGATCGCGTTCTGGTCATCGATATCGACGGCAACTTCGATCCCGTCATATCGGGCAGTGGCCTTGGTCGCGTGACCAACTTGCCCGACTGGTGGAGACGGCAGCGGCGGCGCGCGTCATCGGCATCGATCTCCTATTAACAGAACCAGACCGGCTGGCGGGTAGCGGTCACGATACCGACGCGATCCTCGCCGCAAGTATGGGGAAAGTTCCGGTCGTCCTTGCGGCGGCGGCCGACCCCTCCGATGAGCTTCGTTCGCAACCGATCCCCGCTATCACACCGGTTTTCGAAGCCGGCAACGATCCGCGCGCAGCCCTCCCTCATTACCGGACTGTGGCCTGGCCGCGCGCGGCTCTCGCCGGTGCCACGAGCGGCACGGGTCTCATCACTGTGCCGCCGGAAGCCGACGGGGTCATCCGAAAGATGCCGACGGTGGCATCGGTCGGGTCTGTGTTGGTGCCGAGCTTCGGCGTCGAGATCGTGCGAGTAGCTAGCCGCGCAGGCTGGATCCGCCTCCGCGCGGAATGGGATGGCGGAGGCGAACTTGAAATCGGCGAGAAGGTTGCGCACACTGACAAAGCGGGCAGGGTCTGGCTGCGCTACCCGGTCACCGTCAGCCCCGCAGTCTTCTCCGTGCCGGCTTATCGGGTGCTAAATGGCGAGCTCGATCGGGCGATCTTCCACGATCGCGTCGTGCTGATCGGAGCAAGCGCCCCGGGTCTCGGCGACACATTCGAGACCCCGCTACGGCGGCTGGAATCGGGGGTTTTGATCCAGGCACAGCTGGTTGACAGCCTGCTTGCAGGTGATGTGCTGTGGCGTCCGGCATTCGCGCCGGCGCTAGAACGGTTGCTCGCAGCCTTGCTCGGGCTTGTCACCGTACTTCAATTCGGCCGAGTGAGAGACACGGCCTATGCCCTGCTCTCAGGCGGCACCGGGATCCTGCTTGTCGCCGCTTCGTTCGGCGCCTTCGCAGCGGGAGGTCTGCTTCTGGATGCGACCCTCCCGGTCGTAGCATTACTCGGGACCAACCTCATCGTTCTCGCGGAGCGGACGCACCGAGAGATCCGCACCCGGCGCGAGCGCGAAAGCGAGCTCGCCAATGCCCGGCGGGAGGCTGATCTGCGCGCCGACGCAGAAAACGCGCGCGCGAGCCTCGCCATTGCCCTCGATGCGGCTCAGGTGGGTATGTGGGATGCAGACCTCGTCCGCGGCACTTCGCGTCGCTCGCCGCGCTATGACGAAATTTTTGACTATGCTGACGCGCCACCCGAATGGGGTCGCGAGACCTTGCTGACCGCGGTGGTCGCCGAGGACCACGACGCGGTCGCGCGCAGTCTCGATGCGGCGATGGGGACCGGTACGCTGCACCTCCAATGCCGCATCCACCGGCCTGACGGGGCTCTGCGTTCGATCGTAGTCGACGGCCGTGTCTACTATGGCGAGAACGGCATGCCGATCCGCATGGCCGGTGTCGTAACGGACGTGACAGAACGGCGTCGCATCGAGGAGGCCCTCCATCAGACGCAGCGGCTGCAGACCGTTGGCACGATCGCCGGCGGCGTCGCCCACAACTTCAACAATCTCCTGACGATTGTCCTCGGCAATCTCGAGCTTGCCTCGCGGCAGAGCTCGAACATCGAGGGGCTCCGTCATTACCTCGATGCCGCGGTGGTGGCAGCTGAACGGGGTGCCAATCTGACATGGCAGCTTCTCGCCTTCGCCCGCCAGAAACCGCTGCGTCCCGAGCCGATCGAACCCTCCGAGCAGCTTCGTGATCTTGCAAGGTTAATCGGCGGATCCCTCCCGGCGAACGTAACGGTCGAAACCGACATTCCGCCCGACCTCTGGGTGGTCGAGATCGACCGGACCGAACTCCAGTTCGCCCTTCTTAACCTGGGCTTCAACGCGCGCGATGCGTTGTCGAGCGGCGGTGCGCTGCGTATTTCAGCGAAGAACCGGGAGGTCCAAGACGACTGCCTCGGCCTTGCCGGTCGCTACGTCACGATTGAGGTAGCCGATAACGGGTCGGGGATCCCGCCGGAAATCCTGCTCCGGGTCTTCGAGCCGTTTGTGACCACTAAGGAGGTCGGCGCCGGTATTGGGCTCGGTCTAAGTCAGGTGCATGGCTTCGCGCACCAGTCTGGCGGTGCCGTCGATATTAAAAGTGAACCCGGAAGGGGAACCACCGTCCGGATGTATTTGCCGGCGGCGACGCCCATCACAGCCGCAGCCTCACCCGGTCCCGAGGGATCATATCCCGCAACGGGCACCGTGCTGGTCGTCGAGGACCACCCTGACCTCGCCAATCTCGCAGCCGATCTGTTTGGGCAATTGCAGCTCGGGATCAAAGTTGTGCACCGGGCGAGCACGGCGCTCGAATTGCTGCGTGCAGGGCAGAGGGTCGACCTCGTCTTCTCAGACATAATGATGCGAGACGGGATGAGTGGTCTCGAACTCGCCCAGGTAATAGGAGCGGAGTTTCCGGGGCTCCCGATCCTTCTCACCAGTGGCTACAGCGACGTCGCTGCCAATGCCGCAACCGCGGGATTTCAAGTCATTCCCAAGCCGTACCGGATGGAGGAGCTTCGCATGCGTTTGTGTGCGCTGCTCGGCATGCATTCGACCTGATTTCCACAACAAACATTAAGGCTGCTAGATGCGAAGCATAGGGTCAGCCCTGGTCATTATCGCCTGTGCTCTTGCACTCCCGGCCCGCGCCGAGGACGCGCCAATCGGCTTCGTCAAGACATTGTTGGGCGCTGCGACGGTAACGCATGGCGCTATTGCAATGGCGGCCAGGACCGCCATGCCGGTCTATCAAAATGATACGCTCGAGACCGGCGCCGACGGCGAGCTCGGCGTCACCTTTCGTGACAATACGCGGATCTCGCTGGGTCCGAATAGCCGGATTGAGCTCACCCACTTCGTCTTTAAGCCGGCCGCCCTGGAGTACGGCTTAATCCTGAGGTTGGCGTATGGAACGCTGGAATGCATTTCGGGCTTGACGGCAAAGCTCGCGCCACAGGCGATGTCGATCGAAACCCCGGGCTTCACCGTCGGCGCGCGTGGCACGCGCTTTCTCGTTCGCGCAGAGAGATAGCGATGACGAGGTGCACAATGGCGCTAGTCTGGCTGATGGCGCTGACCGGCTGCGGTCTGCCTGCCAATGTCGTTGTCCTGATACCCGACGAAAGCGGCATGGTTGGCGCGGTCATCGTCCACGAAGGCGCCAGCGCTGTCGAGCTCGACAGACCGCTTACCGCAGTGAACGCCGGATCGGAGGCGTCGCTCCACAACGTTCTGACAGCTGAACAGCCGGAAGTCGAAAGCGAGTTCGCCGGCGCTCTCAAAGCCACCCCGCGACCGCCGGTCGTCTACATCCTCTACTTTCAGACCGGGTTGACGGAACTCGACACGAGGTCGCGGGGCGATTTTGCCGCTGCGATCGCGGCGGCAAAGGGCACCCCCGATATCGACATTAGTGTAGTCGGCCATGCGGACGCGACGGGGTCGGACGCCGAGAATTTGGCGCTGTCGTTGCGACGCGCCGACACGGTGCGCGATGCCCTCATCGGAGCGGGCGTTCCGACCGACATCATCGAGGTCACGTATCACGGGGCCAACAATCCGCGCGTACCGACGCCGCGTGGGGTCCCGGAACCGCGCAATAGACGTGTCGAGGTCACCATCCGCTGATTTCTGCCACTGCCATCCCAAGGGCAAGGGGGCTCTTCAGCTCGATCTACGTAATTTAATTCGTATCGCAACGCAGGTTAAATTCCTCGCCAGCCAGCGCCACCGTACCTTCGGCCGATAGTCAGTGCGTAGTAATTTCGGCCCACGACTTGAATGCTAGAACGTTCCGCAAAGGATTCGGACGGGCTAGCCTGCCCGGTTCGGCGAGCAAACAGCGACGTCCGGATCTGGCGCCTAAGGGACAGCACGCCAACGCGATGACGCGTGAGTCGCGCGCGCCCAGGTGCACCGAGCTCACCGTAGGCGGGGGACCGAGGGTTCGAATCCGTCTCCCTCCAGCGGCGAGTTTAGTGCAAACCGGACTTCCTCCAATATGCCGCGCAAGAACGCCAGGGTCGACTCGCGTGCCGGGGCCGCGGCCAAACTCGAGGTTGGCGGCGCGCCGGCGCAGCCGGACCGGATCGTCGATCTGGCGTATCTCCTCCTCCCACGGCGATGGGAGGTTTCAAGCATTAGACCGATCGGCGCTTCGCCCAGCCACATCCGGGCGAGAGGGCTTACGGCCTGCTGCTCCATCCGCATACGATCGTGTCGATGCTGATAAATGACCTGGCCGACATCGATAACGAAGTCTTTCTGTTTCTGGATGATTATCACTCGGTGACTGATCCCGCCATACGCGGCGCAGTGTCGTTTCTGCTTAGGCACGCCCCATCGCATCTTCACCTGGTCCTTACAACGCGCTTGGAGCCACCGCTATCGCTTGGCGGATTGCTTGCCAAGAACCGGTTGCTCGAGGTCGATGCCTCTGTCTTGCGCTTTGACTCCTCCTTCGCAAGGCCGATCTCGTCTCGTGGCGCTTGCCTTCATCCGCCGCGCGCCGACGGCACGGTAAGAGATGTTTAGTCACCCCGACTACGACGGCCATGAGGCGCTGCTGTTCACGCAAGATGCGGCGAGCGGCCTGCGGGCGCTGATCGCGATCCACGATACCACGCTCGGCCCGGCCTTCGGTGGCTGCCGCATGTATCCGTATGCCAGCGAACAGCACGCGATGACCGACGTGCTGCGCCTCTCGCGCGGCATGACCTACAAGGCGGCGATCTGCGAACTGCCCTATGGCGGCGGCAAGTCGGTGATGATCGCCGACCCGCGCCGCGACAAGACGCCGGCGCTGCTTCACGCGATGGGTCGCATCATCGAGGGCCTCGGCGGCCGCTACATCACCGCCGACGACGTGGGCACAACGCTCGCGGACTTGATAATCATGCGGGAAGTGACGCGCCATACCGCAGGGGCGACGGCGGCCGCGCAGCAAGCCTTGCCCGCGACCGCGTTCGGCGTGTTCGAGGCCCTGCGCGCCGCTGCGGAGGTCTGCCTCGGCCGCAGCGACTTGGAGGGGCTGCGAGTCGCCGTCCAGGGGCTAGGCAATGTCGGTATGCCATTGTGCGGCTACTTGTCGGCGGCGGGGGCGGCATTGGTGGTCAGTGACCTTGACGGGAACCGCTGCGCGCAGGCCGCCGCCACCTACGGCGCGACCTTGGCGGCACCCGAGGAAATCCACGCCCAGCACGTCGACGTGTTCGCCCCGGCGGCGCTCGGCGCGGTGCTGAATGACGCGACCATCCCCTGCCTGCGCTGCCGCGTCGTCTGCGGCGGTGCCAACAACCAGCTTGCGGAGGCGCGGCACGACGCCGCGTTGGCGGTACGCGGCATCGTGTTCGTGCCGGACTATCTGGCGAATGCCGGCGGCGTCATCGACTTCCACCAGGAAACCATCGACGACCAGCCTGACGCGGTGCTCGCCTCGGTCGCGCGCATCGGCGCCATCACCCGCGACGTGCTGCGCTGCGCCGCCGCGACCGGCGCCACCCCGTTGAGCGTCGCGGATGGCATCGTTCGGGCGCGGATCATCCGGCGGGCGTAGCGTCGCAGCACCAAGGCGCCGCGCCGCCGCCTTTAAGGAACGCTGGACCGGGTGCGTACCCGGCCGCCCGGTTCCACCGGTTGGCGGTGTAATCTCAGTCGTCGTCGCCGATCGTCACTCCGGCCATGCGCTCAAACACCTTGATGATCGATGAGCCGTCTTCCTTGTTGAGCCCGGCGGCGCGGGCCATCGGCGGCTGAACGAGCTCGGCATCCCGCATCGTTACGAGGAATTCCCCGACAACCCATACCGGGGTCGATTATCGGATGGACGAAAGTTTGCCTTTTCCGAACCGACAACGAGCCAGCGGCGCCTAACGCATTCGAAAACTCGGCTCTAGTCTGACTTCGTGAAGGTGGATTGCGCTGCCTGCGATCACGTCGCGCTGCTGACGCCCTCACGAGACCGGCCCTTCGCTCAAGGTCCGAAAGCAGCCGACCGGCCGCTACAACCGGCCGAGGGTATGCCGCAACACGGGCGGCGGCAAAACACTGACTGACGGCAGCCCCAACAAAAGGAATTTGTGGCAATAGCACAATTCGCCGCGGTTCTCGGAAACAGCTTCGGCTTCCGGGTCGCAAGGACGATTACCCCTTAAGATTTCGGACCTAGAGACCATATCTGTGCCATTCGCATCGCCTTGTCCAATTCAACAGTATGTGCTCAACCTCTACTCCATCTTACAGGTCTAGAATGTCGACATTGGACGAGATCACCAAGGAAAAGCAGCGAGTCAGTGAGGCGCTTGCGCGCGTCGACGCTCAGCGCGAAAAGCTCGCGGGCCAGCTCGCCGAATTGGAGGCAACGGAGCGTGTGCTGGCGCGCTACAGCAAGGGCTCTGGGGCAAGAAAGATGGCCGCAGCCAGGACGCCGACCACGGCAAGAAATCCGGCTGCTCCAGCGCGAGCAGGCGGGCACCCGCGCGGTACGACTACGAGACCAGCCTGGTGGCAAGCGCAGCTCGCCGAGCCTCAGCGATCAGGTCCTTGCCCTGGCAACCGGCAAGACGCAGCATGAAATCGCCGCCGCCTGCAAGGGGGCTCGCCCGAACCATGTCGGTGCCGCGATTTCCCGGCACAAGCGGGCCGGCCGTATCGAAGAGCGGGATGGAAAGCTCTACGCCACGTAGTCGACAGCAAGCGGAACAAAGCGCCGCGGTCTGATCGACAAAAAGAGCGCGTGGTCTTAGGGCTCCGCTGGCAGTATTGGAGGAGTCGGGTGAAACGGCCCCGTGTTGGCCGCGAACGGTAATTCCTCGTCGACCGAAGTCGTGACGCTCGATGGCCTCGCGTGATCGGATCACACGGATCGCCAGCGGCATCCGCGAGCCCCGGCCGAACCGTTTGGCCAGGTGGATCGACTAGCCCTCGGTCAAGATCAGCCCAGGGGGAAGACTCTCGTCGTGTAAACTGATCCGTTCCGACCCTCCTACCGGCACGAATTCCTTTAGCTTGGCGGTCTTCTGAGGAGCGACGCCGACATTCTCCAGTTTGGCTGCAATTCGATGGCGCAGTGCTTTGGGCAGGTCAAAACTCCGATTGCCGACGACACGTGCCGCGCGGAGAAACAAGGTTGGCATTTCTGCCAGTTCCGGCGCGCCCCAGTCAAACCTGACGAAAGGTCTCGTAAGCTCGTTCCACAAGATCGGGCGAGACCACCGTCTCTGGTCCGGCATAGAGTGGTGCCCGGCTGAGGATGTGGCCCAGCGCGGCAAGGTACGGAGCACAGTGCTTCTTCTCGCGGGCGAGGTCGGTGGCCGTGTCAATGAACAGATTGGCCAATTCCGTCTTCGTTTCGTTAGGAAGGCGTTCTAGTGATCCGGCGAGCCGGATAAGCTCCGGTAGAACTTTCTTGCGCGTACGGATCTTGTCGAGTTCGGGTGCGAGGATCTGCTCCTGACGTTGCTGCGTGAGGCCGCCTGCCACACGCCGCCAAAGGATATATTCCTGGCACTTGCTTCGTTTGCCCAAAAAGTAGAGGCCACTGATCACGGAGCCGCCAGAGGCTGTCGATGCGAAGGTCGTCACCGGCAGCCCCAAAGCCGGGGCGCAGAAGGAAGCCGGCGAGAATGAGCCAGGTCTCCTCATGGTCCGCGGACGTCTTGCGCTGCGCCATACAGCTTTCCAGAGCTGGCCAGAGTGAGCGGACGAGGCCGGCGTTCCATTCGCTCTTCGCCATTCCGAGAATCTGCTCCAGCTTTTTTAGGACCCGTGTTGCCGTAATCAAATCTCGTTGGTTGGCGGAGCGAGCAAACAAGTGCTGGATCTGCAATCGGGCGGCTTCGAGGGCCGCCGGAGCGACATTTGGCTTGAGTTCGAACCGAAACCTTGGAGACTGCCGCTGATCGAAGCGGCTGCCCATCGTGCTCGTGTGGGCGAAGGTTGAATTCCAGGGGCCAGGACTGCTTGACACGGGGGTCCGCACTGACGCAAGAGACGTGCAGTAGGCCCAATTCGTTCGCACTGGCAACCAACGTTACGGGAACTGTGTTGGAAGTTCTGTCGAGAGCAGGGTCGCGACGTTTATGACCGTTTCCAAGGGCGGAAGGGGGTGGAAGTCCTCCTCACTCCAATCGACGATGTCGCCTGCTTTGCATCTGTCGTGGCGAGCGGAGGAATAGGCCTGAAAGCGTGCGAGACGGTTCGTCTGCACCTCGAGCGGAATGCCCGTGATGTCGAACCGTTGCTCCGACGGATGCCCCACGAGGGAGAACGCAGATAAGCGAGGGCCGAGCCTTGTTACCGGACTCGGGCGACCGCTCTCTGAGTACTTCAAGGAAGACCGCGCGGGCGGCACCCGCCTCGATGCGTTCCGTCTTGCGATGGAGGGATTTTCCAAATAGAGCGGCGCCGCGCGCAACAGCAAAGTCGGGATCCGCGTTTTCCAGCTCGAGCAGTGGCAAGCCACCTTGCCACTTTCCGATCTGCTGACAGATCCTTTGGCGGAGGAGCCTGGGACGAAGCGCGCCGCCGTTGAACAAGATCGCATCGACACGCGGACGACCCCGCAGGAATTCGGCAAGGTGCCGGGTGACCGCACAATCGGATGCATAGGGAAGCCCCCACTCTTTCAGGGCAGCCTGCGTCCGGTAGGGATAGGCCTGCGCGTCGCATTCGGGGAAGAAGCCGTCGAGCAATACCGTCTGAAGTTCGGCGCACGTCAGTTGGGCGGTACGCGATCCCGCGATCAAGCCGGAACCGCGACCGGGCAACGAGATCGAGAAGGACTCTTCAGGCCGGCCTTCGGTGGAGAGCATCTTCTCCTTCAGATCCCGGCAGCGCGCGACCAGATCGTCCCACTGAGGACCTGAGAGTTTCCCGCGCTCGCCGATCAGCCGCGGTTCGAGTAGGTGCGCGATCGCGAGATCGACATTGTCGCCGCCCAACAGGATGTGATCGCCAACTGCCTCGCGCTTGATTTCCGGGGCAGAGCTGCGGCTTTGCGAGCGGAATTCGAATAGGCTGAAATCCGAGGTGCCACCACCAATGTCGACCACCAGCACGTGGTGGATCCCGTCGTCGTCGTTGGGCAGCTTACTCACCAGGTCCGTTGCAAAATCGTGTTGCTCCAGCCATGAGTAGAATGCGGCTTGCGGCTCTTCGAGCAGTCGAATGGTTTCGGGAAAACCGGCTTCCTGCGCAGCCATAAGCGTTAGCCGCTGGGCCGCTGCATCGAATGAGGCGGGAACGGTGACGGTGATTTCCTGACTATCAAACTCGAAGTCGGGGCCGCGGTGGGCAAACCGGCTGTTCCACGCTCCCTTGAGGTGGCTGAGGATGAGCGCCGAGGCGCGTAAAGGTGAGATCTTGCTGGTACGGGCGATGTCGTCCGATCCCCAGGGCAGAAACGGCGCGGTGCGATCGGACGTATGGTGGCAGAGCCAGGACTTCGCGGAATGGACGACCCGGCCGGGAGATTCTCCGGCCTTTTTTCGTGCGAGCCGGCCGACGATCCATTCCTCCTTGGTAGCCGCCCCGCCCTGTATCTGGACCGCAGCTGTTTCGTCCGGCAGGTAAAGAAAGGAGGGAAGGCCTGAAGATTCCGTTATTCCAGATAGCGTCTCCCATTGTGGGATGCCGAGGATCTCGGATTTCGCTTCGCCATCCAGCGGCACGAACGCCAAGGCGCAGTTGGTTGTCCCGAGATCGATACCGATGCTGAAACGGGGTGTTGGCATATTGGCTTGGTACCGGCTACTCCGTCCTGACCTGGAATTCGACCTTCCATCGGCGATCCGAATTAATGTGCTTCATCCACAATTCAAGCGTGCCCAGTTCGGTCACGACGGAGTTGATTTGCACAGGAATGACCTGTCCCGCAGGGAAGTCAGGGAGCGCAGGCAGGTTGATCTCAAGCAAGCTCGTTTCCTCCAACTCACGTTCGGCATCAGGCAGGATCTGTCCCGGTCGGTCACCGCTTCGCACCGCCGACGAGTAGAACCGGAATTCGGCGGGGTGCCCGGTGAGAAGACCGAACTCTCGCCCTTCGATGAGGAGTTCTGAGCCCTCCTGCATGCCTTGGGGAACGATGCACAGCGCCTTAACCGGCGGTTTGAAGCCGGGCACCGCTGGCATGGAGCTCTCGAGCCCGATGTAGTACGACCGCGCTGCCCCGGCCTTGATCCGGATACCTTTTTGGGTAACCCGAGTTCGCCCATAGAATGAAGCCCCTTTCGCGACGGCGAGGTCCAGCTCGATCCCTCGTAGTTCGCGAACCGCTTGTCCTTGGTTCCATGAAGCGAGGAGCTCGAGCACTCGGTTGCGGATTGGCGCACTCTTGAAAACACCGCCGTTGAAAAGGACGGCCGTCGGCATGACGAATTCTTTCGACCCCAATTGCCCTTCCACCAGTGCGAAGAGCGACTGACTGCCTGCGAGGTTCGCTCGGCTCCGGGAGAGAAAGCGCGCCAGATGTTTGCTGATTACGGGATCGGCTGCAAAAGGGAGACCGAACTCCTGCAGTCCTGCTCTGCGCGACTCCTGCGGCAGGTCGTTGATCGTCGTCTTCGGAAAAAACCCATCGAGGATGACCTGCTCAAGGGTGGCTCGATCAAGTTTCGTCGAAACGGTTGTGGCGAGCAGGCTGGAGCCCCTTGAGGGAACCGCGATCGGCGCTTCCGGCAACCGGTCATCGTCAAACAATGCGATCTTGGCGTTGGAGGCGGCATGGACGAGTGCAAGGAACTGCCAGGCATCTATCGACCTTCCCTCGGCTTCGAGTTTGGCCTGGAGCGTATAGGCAAGCGCCAGATCCATGTTGTCGCCGCCGAGAAGAATGTGTTCCCCGACGCTGATGCGCTCGAGCTCCAACGTGCCATTATTGTCGGTGACCGCAATCAGGCTGAAATCGGCGGTTCCGCCGCCAACATCACAGACCAGGACAATGTCCCCGGGACTGACCAGGTCGCGCCACTCCCTGCCTGCTTGCGCGATCCAGGCGTAAAATGCCGCCTGCGGTTCCTCGAGCAACGTGACTTTGCCGAGGCCCGCGGCCTCCGCGGCATCGGCGGTCAAACTACGTGCAACCGCGTCGAATGACGCGGGAACCGTGAGAACGATCTCCGTTTCAGAAAGCTCCCAGTTCCCTCCCTGCACGCGTCCGGCATACAAAAACGCGTTTTTCAGGTGCGCAAGGTATCGACGCGAGCACTCGAACGGCGAGAGCTTCTCATTCTGTGATCTCTGATCTCCACGGGAGGGATGGACGCGTCGGGTCGATATGCGGGTTGGAAAGCCACGACTTGGCGGAGGTGATCAGACGATCGGGAATCAAGCGACGCCATGATCGCGGGCGAAATGACCGATGATCATCGCATCCCTTATGTCGTCTTCCCAAGGCAGCGGAAACGAATTCTCCGGAAACTCATCAGGGTGCGGGATGTACAGCGCGGAAGGCAGCGTCGGTTTCTCTCCGATCTGATTTGGTCCAATTATTTGGGTGACTTCCAATACCTGGGCCTGATCGGCGTTCCAGATCAGTGAGCGCGATCGCACTGTTAGTTGTACCAAGGTCGATGCCAAGACTAAAACGGGTGGTCATGAGCGGAAAGTCTCAGTTTCATTGTGGGGGAAGACGGGAGCTGGTCGGCACCTCTACGGGAGAGACAATTAGATCTCTCGCCCAGTTCCGTCGCCGTCGTACTCGCGGCCACGACGCGTGTGTCGCACGCCGATTACTCGTTGCAGCTTACTTCAGTTCGATCTCCGCAGGCGCAATTGTTGGCAGCCGCCCGGCGTTGACCCGCACAAACGTGGCAGTTTCACCGACTCCGTTTTCCAGCCGCGATGGACAAGCGTTCCCGAAAACGGCCCTGCCCCGCTAATCTTGCCGATAAATCGGTATTCATCGGCTGCATACCCCACGGCGACGGTAACAGCTGATCCCTCGCGTTCTTCGCGCAAGGGCCTGATTGTAAAGTGTTCCTGCAGAGTACCGCTTTGCACCCGTCGTGTACGACGCGAGCGGCGGCGCCGACCTGGGCGTCGTCATAGGTTGTGATATCCTCCATCAGAAAGTCAACCAACCGGCCCCGCTCCTGGAGTGTGGCGAGAAAGCTGGCGATTTCTGCTTCGGCCTGGTTGCTGGGCTGCCGGGATCGGGATGGGCTTGGCTGCCTCGGCGTTGGGTTGCTCGGGCTCGGGTGCCTTGCCGGGGTTGACGAGAATTACCACGAGCAGAGCGAGCGTAACCGCCAAAGAAGCCCCCGAAAAATACAAATGGAGTTGATTAGCGACAGCGAACAGCGACGCGGCATTCAACGCGAGCAGCGCGACACAGCAGATTATCGAAACTGTTCTCATGTTCGATGACATAGTCATTCCTTTGCGACCGAGTTGTGGACGCGAAGGTGAAGATACACCGCCTGGGCCGGTGAGGAGTCAGCATGCCCCGTTCGTGGCAGGGCGCCACCCGGGGGGCGCGGGCGGTAGCCTTCATCCAGCCTGCGGTTTGGACAAATTGGGTTGGGGGCGAAATTGGGCCATATCGCGGGGCCGAGATCTACGGGCTGAACATGGCCGCGGCGTTTGAGATCGATTTCCGGCTCGGCGAAACTGCGTGTTGAAGACCGGCCCATAGCACGGGCACGGACGGGGATTAATCGCTATCAGGCTTGGCGGAGAATGCGCTCGATCACGCCGATGGCAACTCCGTAGACCCCGGCGACTTGGGCAGCCGTCATGCCATATTTCACCCAGGCGCGGATGCGAGCAAATTGCGAGCTCGGGATCTCGGACGTCATCCGCCGCTCGGAGCTGACCGGCGCTTCACTTTCCTCATGACGGACGGACGCCGTCGACAAGGCTCTCAGAATACGAGGTTTCCGCGTCGATTGGTCGGCCGACGTCAGGAGGTCTAGAACTGATGGCTCGCTGATGGGCCGTTTCGATGTGAATAGCGCTTCGGCCTCCTGCCGCGCTTTGATGACCCGCTCGCGATCATCACCGCGAGGGTACGGTTGTTGTCGTCGGATAAACAAGATTTGCTCCGAAGGATTGTAGGGATGATCCGTTAACTCGGCGAATTGGACTTGGGCAGCCGACCGCCTATCCGCAAGTTCGACTAGGTCATGCGCGAAAGCCCCGGCGTCCGCGCCTCGTGGTCGCCGACGCATAGGCCGAGCTCAAAGGCGCCAGAATGACGCTTTTGGAACTCTGGAACTCGCCCCGCGTTCTCAGCCAATAGAGAGCAGTATCCGCACACCTGCGGAGGGTGGCTCCCCCAACCGCCACGCTGCTCAAACCGAAAGCGCCACGTCCCGCGTGGCGCTTTCCTTTTTGTCGGCGAGGGGATTCGGAGAGAGCCGCTTAGCCGGGGGCGCTTGGGAGGCTCAAATAGCATCCCAAGGCACCGCGGCCTCGCGACGGGGCTAATCGGACGGGGGGTTCTCGAAAAGCGTCGTCCTTCTGGACGGGGGACCGAGGGACGAATCCAGCTCCCTCCAGCGGCGAGTCAACTGCGAACCTGACTTCCACCGGACCCACCGGCTGCTCCGTTCAGGCCTCGGCGAGCGCGAAGGAGATACCGGCACGGACGCGGATCAGAGCGGTCTTCTCGATACCAAGCTTGGCTGCGATCTGATCTGCGGTGCGGAAACCGATACCGCGGATATCGCGGGCTAAACGATAGGGGTTCGCAGAGATCAGCTAACGGCAGCGGCGCCATAGGTCTTGTAGATCCGCAGCGCCCGCGAGGTGCCGACACCGTTGCTGTCAGGAACAGCATGATCTCGCGGATCACGGCCCTTCGCCGCGGCGGCGATGGATCGCTTCGGTGTGCGCCGCACAATGGCCTTGTGGCTGGCGGTCGGATCGAACCGGGCGGACGAGCCTCACGCGAGTCGCGCTTGCGTCGGCTGTCGGCTCCGCGCTGGAATGGTATGAATTTTTATTTACGGGACCGCGGCCGCGCTCGTCTTCAACGAGCTGTTCCTATCGCTCAGGGGATCTTCAACCGGGCGCCCCGCCAGAGACGATTGTTAAAGGGCTGCCGCGCGGCGGGCATTCGACGCGCGACGTCGTCTTCTCCGCCGATGGGGCCCGCATGTTCGTTTCGGTAGGCTCGCGTAGCAATGCCGGCGAGCGGCGGATATATGCACCCTGGCAATCGGACGAGGGTCGCGCCCTCGTGCTCGCCTTCACGCCAGAGGGCAACAATAAGCAGCTCTACGCGACGGGTCTGCGCAATTGCGTCGGAATGGCGGTGCAGCCCGCTACTGGCGAGCTCTGGTGCTCGGTGAACGAGCGCGACGGCCTCGGTGACGATCTCGTGCCCGATTTTGTGACCCGGGTGCGCGAGGGCGCCTTCTATGGTTGGCCGTGGTTCTATATCGGCGGTAATGAGGATCCCCGTCGTGCCGGCGAAGAGCCGACCCTGCGCCAACGGGTGAGCGTGCCGGACGTGCTGCTGCAGCCACATTCGGCGTCGATGGAGTTGACCTTCTATAACGGTGGGCGGTTTCCCGCGGAATACCGCGGCGACATTTTCGCGGCGTTCCACGGTTCGTGGAACCGCTCGCGGCGGACCGGCCATGCCGAGCTCGGCCTGCTGCGCCCGGGCGCAGTTGTAATCAACGACGCGCGCGGCCCGATCCTCGATCTCGACGCACTGCTGGCGCATCTGAAGAGTGGACACATCGCCGCCGCCGGGCTCGACGTGCTGCCGGTCGAGCCGCCCGTCGAGCCTGTGCCGGAACTGTTGCGTCTCTATCGGGCGCGCGAGCCCTGGCTCGAAGGTCGCCTAATCGTTACCCCGCACGCCGCCTGGCTGACACCGGAATCCGAGACCGACACGCGGCGCAAATCGGCCGAGACGATGCGTGCCGCGCTGCTGACCAACCGGCCGCAAAACGTCATCACCCCCGAGATGTACTAGGCCAACCGCGGCACGCCGGGCGTATCTGCGTATCGCCGGCTTCATGGCCCGACTGCGGCAAAATGCGGAGCAGTTGGACGCGCTTGGGCGGTGGTATCGCATCCTCAGTGAAGCACTGCGACATTACCTGCACGGCCGGCAGCTCGAACCGCCCATCGACTCAACCCCGCCTGAACCGCAATCCCCGGTTGTCCCATCCCACGTCACACAGCGGTCAACCCAGCCAACTGCCGGATTTAGGGTCATAGGTCAGATCGGGCGATGAGAACGGCTCGCCGCAATAGCAACACCTGAAACGGTCGCGCAGCAAAATCGAGCGCCGACAGAATTTCGGCTCTCCAGAAACGGGAGCATAATGCCGAAGCGCGACGATCTTCGGCACAGCGATTGTGGTCGATGGGGAGCGGAAGAATGCGTCCGGCCAAGCCTCGACAACGTCTACCCGCTCGCGCCAGATCGCAGATACCGCGTCCTGGGCGGCGATGATGCTGAGTGGGTAGGTCGAGAGCGGCCGGTAGTCAGCATTGAGCACGAGCGTGCAAAGTGCCGGCGGCGACTTTCGTCTGGCCTTGCGAGGCCGAAGAGCGACGGATTGCATGGTCGACCTCAAAGAGGTTGGTGCCGACGGCAGTAATCGAAACTGCGTTCCCGCGTTACGAGGGCGGTGTATTGCCACTATACGACATCGGCCAGATTGGTAGGGGCACGGGGAATCGGACCCGCGGTCGACCGGTTAAAAGCCGGCTGCTCTGCCATTGAGCTATGCCCCCATGGTGCGCGGCCCGGGATTCGAACCCGGAAACCCGGCTTTTGAGACCGGTACGGTTGCCGGTTACGTCAGCCGCGCGAATTGGCGATCCCGCCAGGAGTCGAACCTGGATCCAGAGATTCGGATTCTCTGATGCTGTCCATTGCACTACGGGACCGGAGGCCCATACAGGAATCAAACCTGCCCGAGGTCGCTTAGAAGGCGACCGCCGTCTCAGCAGATGGGCCGATAAAATGGAGCCCCCAGGAAGACTCGAACTCCCCGTTCCGGGTTCGTAGCCCAGACGCCAGATCCGCTGGTGGAGGCAATTGGTCCCGCCTGCCGGTGCTGCCCCGGCTTCCTCGGATTGAAAGCCCAAGATCCTAGCTGGTAGACGAAGGCGGGCTGGTGGGCGCGGCAGGGATCGAACCTACCGCCTTCTGCATGTCACGCAGACGCTCTGCCAATGAGCTACGCGCCCGTACCCGGTGAGGGACTCGAACCCACGAATGTCGCGGTGTAGACGCGAAGCTCTTGCCGCTGAGCTAACCGGCCGAAATGGTCGGGAAGGCGGGACTCGCACCCGCGATCTCCTGTATCCGAAACAGGTGGCTTTGCTGCTGGCCCACTCCCCGTGGTCTGGACGGTCGGATTTGAACCGACGATCTCCGGCTTCCAAAACCGTCGCTCTGGCCTGACTGAGCTTGAGCGGCCCGAGACATAGGTGACAGATCGTACCGGACACATGGGTAACACCTTTCCCCTTTCCGGGGGAGGTGTGGATGCCGTGGAAGGAGTGTTCGGTGATGGACGAGCGCCTGCGGTTCGTCGCTCGGCTGCTGGACGGCGAGGCGATGAGCGAGGTCTGTCGCGCGTTCGGCATTTCGCGCAAGACCGGCTACAAAATCTTCGAGCGCTACAAGGAACACGGCCTCGAGGCCTTGACCGACCGTTCGCGCCGGCCGGTTCGCTACGCCAACCAGCTGCCGTGGCAGATCGAGAGCCTGATCGTCGCGGCCAAGCGCGACAAGCCCCATTGGGGTGCCCGCAAGATCCGTGAGCTCCTGGTCCGCCGACTGGACGGCGACATCCGCGTTCCGGCCAAGAGCACGATCCACGCCGTGCTCCACCGGCACGGCCTGGTCAAGTGTAATAGCTTGGACTTAATCTGACAAACGTTGTTGGTTTCCGAAGGGAGCCGGAGGGCGGGGCGCGGTTCTCACCCCGAGCTGGGACCGTGACCCGCCCTTCGGCGGGACGGAGATCACGAAATGACGCAAGAGCAAAAGATCATTCGGGCGAAAGTTGGTTTGCTGGAGCTTGCCAAGCAGCTCGGCAATGTCAGCCAAGCCTGCAAGATGATGGGCTATAGCCGCGATAGCTTCTATCGTTTCAAGGAGCTCTACGATAAAGGCGGTGAACTGGCGCTGCAGGAGATCAGCCGCCGCAAGCCGGTGCTGAAGAACCGCACGCCGGTCGAGATCGAACAGGCGGTGGTCACTGTGGCGGTCGAGCAGCCGGCCTGGGGACAGGTCCGTGTTTCGGAGGCGCTGAAGCGGCGCGGTTTGTCGATCTCGCCCGCCGGCGTGCGCTGCGTCTGGCAACGTCACGATCTGACCTCAATGAAGCACCGCCTCAAGGCGCTCGAGGCCAAAGTCGCACAGGAGGGCATCCTGCTCACCGAAGCGCAGATCACCGCGCTTGAGAAGGCCAAGGCCGACAAGGAGGCACATGGCGAGTTCGACAGCGAGTGCCCGGGCTATTGCGGGGCGCAGGACACCTTCTATGTCGGAACGCTGAAGGGCGTCGGGCGGGTTTATCAGCAGACCTTCATCGACACCTACGCCAAGGTCGCTTTCGCCAAACTATACGATCGCAAGACGCCGATCACCGCGGCCGAGATCCTCAATGATCGGGTGGTGCCGTTTTATGACGAGCACGGTATCCGCCTGTCGCGCGTGCTGACCGATCGCGGCACCGAGTTTTGCGGCACCCAGAGCCACGAATACGAGCTCTATCTCGCCGTTGAGGACATCGACCACAGCCGCACCAAGACCAAGAGCCCGCAAACCAATGGCATTTGCGAGCGCTTCCATCGCACCGTCCTCGACGAGTTCTACCGGATTGCCTTCCGCAAGAAGATCTACCACGCGATCGACGAGTTGCAGACCGACCTCGACACCTGGCTGGTCGACTACAATCACCGGCGATCGCATCAAGGCCGCTGGTGCTTCGGCAAGACCCCAATGCAGACCTTTCTTGATGCGCTCCCTCTGGCAAAGGAGAAAATCATGGCGGCATGACGACCGGCGACAGCTATACAGGCTCAATCAGCCAACAGCGTCTGTCAGACCAAGTCTCGACTATTACAGGTCAAGATCGCGGGGCGGCCGCGGCACCGGGCGACCGGCACGCCGCTGTCGGCCGGCGCCACTCCCAACGACCTGTGGTGCGCCGACTTCAAGGGCGAGTTCAAGCTCGGCAATGGCCGCTACTGTTACCCCCTGACTGTCACCGACCATGCTTCGCGCTATCTGCTGCTGTGCGAGGCCTTCGAATCGACCCGGGAAGCCCCGGTCATCGCGGCCTTCCAGCGGCTGTTCCGGGAGCGCGGCCTGCCCGTCGCCATCCGCAGCGACAACGGGCTGCCGTTCGCCAGTCCCAACGGCCTCTACAATCTCTCCCGCCTCTCGGTCTGGTGGCTGCGGCTCGGCATCGCCATCGAGCGCATCAAGCCCGGCCATCCGCAGCAGAACGGCCGCCATGAGCGCATGCACCTGACCCTGAAGAAGGAAGCAACCCGCCCGCCCGGACTCAACAGCCTGCAGCAGCAGGCCAGGTTCGATGCCTTCGTGCGCGAGTTCAACACCGAACGGCCGCACGAGGCGCTCGCCATGAGATGCCCGGCCGAAATCTACGCCGCCTCGCCACGGCCCTATGACGGGCTGCCGGAACTCCAATATCCCTGGCACGACCGCGACGTCCTCGTCACCGCCTGCGGCCGCATCTGCATGCACCGGAAGAAGATCAATATCTCGACCGTGCTCGCCGGTCAGAAACTCGGCATCAAGGAAGTCGACGACGGCATTTGGCTCGTCAGCTTCATGCACTATGATCTCGGCTATATCGACCTGGAGCAGAGGACCTTGCAGACCATCGACAATCCGTTCGGCACGAGATTGTCACCCATGTCTTAGGTACGTTCCGTTACCCATGTCTCCGGGCCGGACAGC